>NZ_SNYL01000036.1 GCF_004363315.1 Tepidicella xavieri | reverse complement strand
GGGCACTTCGCATAACCCCATTTCCGAAGGCTGAACCGGCATGAGGGCGCTCGCGTCGTTCAGTTCGGGGTTCTCGGTGCCGCTCAGGCCCCGTCATCGCCGCCTTGGCGGGCGCCCGAGGCCCTGCAAAACGGCGTTTGCAGGCTGCAGCGGGCGCACCTCTGCCTTCATCGCGCACACCCGCACGGGTCATGGCGCACCAGCCAGACCAGCCGCTTGGCGTTGTACGCCGCGCACTTGAGCAGGATCGCCAGTTCGTTTCTCGCCAGCGTCATCGCCCGCACGCACTTGCCGCCCAACTGCTCGAGGCCGGCGAACACATGTTCGCCTCTGGCGCGGACGCGGTTGATCGCCTTGTTGCGCGCGTCCAGTCGCACGCGCCGCTCCTGCCCGGGCTTGGCACGCCGCGCGATGCCGTCGCGCAGCCCGTGGGCCTGCAGCAACTGGCGGTTGGTCTGCGCGTCGTAGCCTCGGTCGGCCAGCAGCCGCGCGCCGGTGTTGGCGCGGTCCAGCACCTCCTTGAGCGTCTGGCCGTCGTCGGCGTTGGCCGGCGTGACCTTCGCCTGGCGGATCAGCTTGTAGCGCGCGTCCGCGTTGGCGTGCACCTTGTAGCCGTAGAAGCTCTTGCCGTGCTTCTTGGTCCAGCGCGCGTCGCGGTCGGTGTGCTGCAGCCGCTTGGCATTCCAGCCCTCGGGCCTGCGGCCTTCGTTGAGCGCTTCGCGCTCGTCCTTGTTCGCCTGGGTGAGCGGTGCCTGCACGATGCTGGCATCCACGATCTGCCCGCCGCGCGGGATGTAGCCGTGCTGCTGCAACTGCAGGCTCACCGCCTCGAAGATGGCGCGCCCGCCCAGACCGCCTTGGGCCAAGCGCTGCTTGAAACTCCACAGCGTGCGCGCATCGGGGATGTGCAGTGCTCCGTCCAGGCGGCAGAAGTGCTGGAAGCTCATGCGGTCGAGCACCTGGTACTCGCAGTCCTCGTCGCTCAAGTTGTACAGCGATTGGATGAACAGCAGCCGCACCATCACCTCGGTGGGGTACGGCGGGCGCCCGCCTTTGCTACG
>NZ_SNYL01000035.1 GCF_004363315.1 Tepidicella xavieri | reverse complement strand
TATTGATCAGGCCCCATAAAGATTGAACTATCTGGTGATTTGGTAGTCCCATCTTTCATGGAAAAAGAAGACGCGAGATACCAAACCCTGCAGCAGCTTCACGAGCGGCGCAAGCAAGTCATCCGACTGCACAAACGGGGCATCAAGGTCATGGAACTGGTGCAGATGACGGGGCTGAGCTACCCGGCGGTGCGCAAGGTGCTTGATCTGTTCGAGCAAGGCGGCTGGGCTGCCATCAAGCCCGCCAGTCGTGGGCGATCCAAAGGAGATGCCCGCTTGCTCACTCCAGAGCAAGAAGCCCACATCCAGAAGACCATCTGCGACAAGCGTCCCGAGCAATTGAAGATGGACTTCTTCCTGTGGAGTCGCGCCGCCGTGATGCAGCTTATCGAACAGGAATGTGGCTTGAAATTGGGTGTGCGCACCGTGGGCAAATACCTGGCACGCTGGGGCTTCACGCCACAAAAGCCCATCAAGCGCGCCTACGAACAGCGCCCGGAGGCGGTCAAGGCCTGGCTCGATGAGCACTACCCGGCGATTGAGGAACAAGCCAAGGCAGAGGGTGGTGAAATCCACTGGGGTGATGAGACCGCACTGGTCAACACCGATGTACGTGGCAGGAGCTACGCCCCAGCAGGTGAAACACCCGTGGCTTACACGGTGGGCAGCACACGCCAGAAGCTGTCGATGATCGCCACGGTGACCAACCGAGGCAAGGCACGCTGGATGATCATTGAGGAGGCCTTCAACAGCGACAAGTTGATTGAGTTCCTGGAGGCCTTGATCAAGGATGCGGGCAAGAAGGTGTTCCTGATCCTTGACAACCTGCGTGTACATCACAGCAAGCCGGTCAAGGCGTGGCTGGCAGAGAGAAAGGAACAGATCGAGGTGTTCTACCTGCCCAGCTACAGCCCGGAACTCAACCCGGAAGAGCGTTTGAACGCCGACCTCAAGCAGGCCATGGGCAAGCGGGTGCCGGTGAGGACCAAGGCCAAACTGCGCGAGGCAGCCAACGAACACATGGCCATGCTGGAGAACTCACCCGAGCGGGTGATGAGCTACTTCCAGGACCCCAGGGTCAAATACGCCGCCGGTTGAAACTTCTAGGGGCCGGAGCAATA
>NZ_SNYL01000034.1 GCF_004363315.1 Tepidicella xavieri | reverse complement strand
CCGCCTTCGCGGATGGCAAAGCGCAGCCCCTCTTCCATGGCGATCGGGGCGATCAACTTGACCGTGATCGTCACGTTGTCACCGGGCATCACCATCTCCTTGTCGGCCGGCAGCTCAATGGCGCCGGTCACGTCGGTGGTGCGGAAGTAGAACTGCGGACGGTAGTTGTTGAAGAACGGCGTGTGGCGGCCGCCTTCTTCCTTGCTCAGCACGTACACCTCGCCCGTGAAGTGGGTGTGCGGCTTGATGGTGCCGGGCTTGCACAGCACCTGGCCGCGCTCGACTTCTTCGCGCTTGGTGCCGCGCAGCAGGATGCCGACGTTGTCGCCGGCCTGACCTTGGTCGAGCAGCTTGCGGAACATTTCCACGCCGGTGCAGGTGGTCTTCTGGGTCGGGCGGATGCCGACGATCTCGATTTCCTCACCGACCTTGATGACGCCACGCTCCACGCGACCGGTCACCACGGTGCCGCGGCCAGAGATGGAGAACACGTCTTCCACAGGCATCAGGAAGGTGCCATCGACCGCGCGTTCGGGCGTGGGGATGTAGCTGTCCAGCGCGTCGGCCAGCTTCATGATGGCCTGCTCGCCCAGTTCGCCCTTGTCGCCTTCGAGCGCCAGCTTGGCCGAGCCTTTGATGATGGGGGTGTCGTCGCCAGGGAAGTCGTACTTGGACAGCAGCTCGCGCACTTCCATCTCGACGAGCTCCAGCAGCTCGGCGTCGTCGACCATGTCGGCCTTGTTCAGGAAGACGATGATGTAGGGCACGCCCACCTGACGGGACAGCAGGATGTGCTCGCGCGTCTGGGGCATGGGGCCGTCAGCGGCCGAGACCACCAGGATGGCGCCGTCCATCTGGGCAGCACCGGTGATCATGTTCTTGACGTAGTCGGCGTGGCCCGGGCAGTCCACGTGCGCATAGTGACGGTTGGCCGTCTCGTATTCCACGTGCGCGGTGTTGATGGTGATGCCGCGCGCTTTTTCTTCCGGAGCCGCGTCGATCTGGTCGTACGCCTTGGCCTGGCCACCAAACTTGGCCGCCAGCACGGTGGTGATGGCAGCCGTCAGCGTCGTCTTGCCGTGGTCCACGTGACCAATGGTGCCCACGTTCACGTGCGGCTTGGTCCGCTCGAATTT
>NZ_SNYL01000033.1 GCF_004363315.1 Tepidicella xavieri | reverse complement strand
GAAAGGTCTGCACAACCCCCGCTGGGGCGGCTGTTGTCGGCTGATGTTTCAGATGGCGATATCTTGGAGCGTTCGAGGGGCAAGTTCGAGGCCTTTTGGGCCCCGTTTGAGGCCCCGTGGCCCATTTGGCGAAGCCTTTTCAGGCTTTTGGGCGCACTCATCCCTGCGCCCCCATGTTCAAAAGTCGCTTGCGCACCATCCACAGGTTGGACAGCGCGAACAGCGTCATCAGGTTGGCCGTGTTCTTGGCCAGCCCGCGGTACTTGACCTTGACATAGCCGAACTGCCGCTTGATGACGCGAAACGGGTGTTCCACCTTGGCGCGGATGCGCGCCTTGATGCGTTCGAGCTGCTCAAGCACGGCGCCCATCGGGCAGTTCTTGTCCAGCGTACGGCGTTTGCCCGGTCGCATGGCCACATGCCACTGGGCGTTGATGTCTTGTGTCTCCGGCCGCTTGGCCACACCCTGGTAGCCCGCATCGGCAAACACATCGGTCTCTTCACCGTGCACCAGCCGGCTGGCCTGTGTCACATCGTTGACGTTGGCAGCCGTGCCCACCACGGTGTGCACCAGACCGGAATCGGCATCCACGCCAATATGCGCCTTCATGCCAAAGTGCCACTGGTTGCCCTTCTTCGTCTGGTGCATCTCGGGGTCACGCAACCCATCCTTGTTCTTGGTCGAGCTGGGCGCCGCAATCAGCGTGGCGTCGACCACCGTGCCCTGCTTGAGCAGCAAGCCCTTGGCCATCAGCGTGGCGTTGACGGTGGCCAGGATTTGCAACGCGAGGTTGTGCTCTTCGAGCAAATGCCGGAACCGCAGGATGGTGCTCTCATCGGGCAGGTTGTCTTCGCCGATGTCCAGCCCGGCAAACTCGCGAAACATGGGCGTGTCGTACAGCGCCTCTTCCATGGCCGGGTCGGACAGGTTGAACCACTGTTGTAGGAAGTGGATACGTAGCAGGGTCTCGACAGCAAACGGCGGGCGTCCGCCCTTGGGGCTGCGCGCCGGTGCATGCGGGGCAATCAGCGCCACCAGTTCGGCCCACGGCACCACCAGGTTCATCTCATCCAAGAACTCGCGCTTGCGAGTCCGCTTGGTCTTGCGCTCGAATCCAGTGGTGCCAAGGCTCATCTGCTTCATGTCGTTACTGTCTCATATCCGGCGGTGACCGCCGGGGTTGTGCAGACCTTCCCTA
>NZ_SNYL01000032.1 GCF_004363315.1 Tepidicella xavieri | reverse complement strand
GGAACCTCTGCACTACCCCGCCCACTCGTTCGTGGCGACGAGTTGAGGGTCAATATCGTTTCACATGACGGGATCGAAGCAGATGCTGAGCCGTCTTTTGGCTCCAGCAAGCCCCTTCGTGGGCCCTCTGCAGCCTCATCCGGCCCCAGTGAGCCCACTGCGGGCGCACTTATCCTGTTGCACCCAACAACGCTTTGCGCACCAGCCACAGATTGACCAGCGCAAACAGGACGTTGAGCTGCGCGCCGTTCTTGGCCAAGCCTCGATAGGGCGTCTTGCGGTAGCCAAACTGGCATTTGAGTACCCGAAACGGATGCTCACCCTTGGCACGAATGCGCGCCTTGGTGCGTTCCAAGGCATCCATCACCTGGCCAAGAAAAGTGCGCTTGTCCAATGCCCGGCGCTTGCCCGGCCGCATGGCCACGTGCCAAGCGACTTGCTTGCCCTGGTTTTCCGCTCGCTTGTCCACTCCCTGATAGCCCGCATCGGCAAAGACGTCGGTCTCTTGCCCGTGCAAGAGCCGATGCGCCTGCGTCACATCCGAGACGTTGGCAGCGGTGGCCACCACCGTGTGTACCAGCCCTGTCTCGGCGTCGACCCCAACGTGCGCTTTCATGCCGAAGTACCACTGGTTGCCCTTCTTCGTCTGGTGCATCTCAGGGTCGCGCTCACGGCGGGCGTTCTTGGTCGAGCTGGGAGCAGCAATGAGCGTGGCATCCACGATGGTGCCGCTCTTGAGCATGAGGCCACGCTCGGTCAGGATGCGATTGACCGTCTCGAGGATACGCTGGCTCAGGCCGTGTTGCTCCAGCAGGTGGCGAAAGCGCAGGATGGTGCTCTCATCCGGCACGACATCCACCCCCAGGTCCAGACCAACAAAGCTCGCCAGCAGCGGCGTGTCGTACAAGGCTTCCTCCACCGCCGGGTCCGACAGACCAAACCACTGCTGCAAAAAATGAATCCTCAGCAGCTTCTCTACCGCAAAGGGTGGCCGCCCACCCTTGGGACCCGCCTTCGGCGCATACGGCTCGATGAGTGCGACCAACTCTGCCCACGGCACCACACGGTCCATCTGCTCCAAAAACGCACGCTTGCGGGTGCGCTTGGCGCGCAGCTCAAAGCCCGTATACATCGGCGCCTCCAGACTCATCTGCTTCATGTCGCTATTGTCCCATCCCGGCAGTCTGGCAGGAAGGTTTTGCAGACCTTCC
>NZ_SNYL01000031.1 GCF_004363315.1 Tepidicella xavieri | reverse complement strand
CAGGCCGTTGAAAAACTCCCCTGTGGCCGGTCTTGGTACGGGTACCATGTGAGCCACGGCGACGACGACCAGACACCAGACACCGAAGATGAGAGGCGCACAGAACTTCCAGGGGGCGATGTTCAGCTACATCAGCCTTGAAGAGCGGGTCCCGGCCAAGCACCCGCTGCGCAAGCTGCGGAGCTTGGTCGATACCTTGCTGGCCAGCATGAGCGCAGAGTTCGAGGCGGTCTATGCCCGCCGTGGCCGCCCTTCGGTGCCGCCCGAGATGCTGCTCAAGGCGCTGCTGCTGCAAATCCTGTTTTCCATCCGCAGCGAGCGGCTGCTGGTGGAGGCCATCGACTACAACCTGCTGTACCGCTGGTTCGTGGGCCTGAACATTGAGAATAAGGTCTGGGACCACTCCACCTTCAGCGCCAACCGCGAGCGCCTCTTCAACGAAGAGCTGGCCCGCGTGTTCTTCGAGCGGGTCAAATGCACCGCGCAGTGGGCGAAGTTGATCGGCGACGAACACTTCAGCGTCGACGGCACACTCATCGAAGCTTGGGCCTCGCACAAGAGCTTCAAGCGCAAGGACGACGACCACACACCGACGGCGGGGCGCAACGCCGAGGTGGATTTCAAAGGCGAGACCCGCAGCAACGACACCCACGCCAGCACGACAGATCCCGATGCGCGGCTGTTCAAGAAGGCCCAAGGCGACAAGTCCCGCCTGTGCCACATGGGGCACATCCTCATGGACAACCGCCACGGGCTGGTGGTGGACGTCGAAATCACCCATGCCAGCGGCACCGCTGAGCGCGAGGCCGCTCTCAAGATGCTCGCGCGCCAAAAGCGCAAAGCCCGACTGACCGTGGGGGCGGACAAGGGCTATGACTGCCGGGCCTTCGTGCAGGGCTGCCGCCAGCTGGGCATTACTGCGCACGTGGCGGCCAAGGCCAAGCACTCGGCCATTGACGGGCGCACCCAGCGCCACGAAGGCTACCAGGTCAGCCTCAAGGTGCGCAAACGCATCGAGGAGGCCTTTGGCTGGATCAAGACCGTGGGCGGTCTGGCCAAGACCAAGCTGATTGGGCAGGCCAAGCTGGCGGGGCAGGCGCTGATGGGCTTTGCCGCGTACAACCTCGTGCGCATGGGCTCCATCGGTGGGTGGTGGGATGCGCATCATGCGTAAATCACGGCCTCATTGCGCCCGAAATGGGCAAAAGGGCCTGCAGCAGGCCCCGAAAAGGGCTGCCAGGGGCTGGAAATGCGGATCCAGCCGGTTGAAAGCCGACGCAGGCAGAGCCTCGGCTGCTTCGATGGGCACTTTTTCAACGGCCTG
>NZ_SNYL01000030.1 GCF_004363315.1 Tepidicella xavieri | reverse complement strand
CCTATACAACACCATGACCGAACTTCCCGACAACATCCTTCACCTGCCGCAATACCAAGTACTGGGCTGCAAATCAACCGACGACGAAATGCACTTCCAGGTGGACGTGCCCGATCCCATCGCCTGCGAGGAATGCGGCGTGCAGGGTGAGTTCGTACGGTTCGGCAAGCGTGACGTTCCCTATCGTGATCTGCCCATCCACGGCAAGCGGGTCACTCTCTGGGTGGTCCGCCGCCGATACACCTGCCGGGCCTGCAAGACAACATTCAGGCCCCAGCTACCGGAGATGGTGGACGGATTCCGTATGACACTGCGGCTGCATGAGTACGTGGAGAAGGAATCCTTCAACCACCCCTACACCTTTGTGGCGGCACAGACCGGCCTGGACGAGAAGACGGTGCGCGACATCTTCAACGCCCGCGCCGAGTTGCTGGGGCGCTGGCACCGCTTCGAGACGCCCCGCATCCTGGGCATTGACGAGCTATACCTGAACAAGCGCTACCGCTGCATTCTGACCAACATTGAGGAGCGAACCCTGCTCGACCTGCTGGCCACCCGCCGCCAGGACGTGGTGACCAACTACCTGATGAAGCTGAAAGACCGGCAGAAGGTCGAGATCGTCAGCATGGACATGTGGAACCCCTACCGGGCAGCGGTCAAGGCTGTGCTGCCCCAGGCCCGTATCGTGGTCGATAAGTTCCATGTGGTGCGCATGGCCAACGATGCCCTAGAGAGAGTGCGCAAGGGCCTCAGAAAGGAGCTGAAACCGTCCCAGAGCCGGACTCTCAAGGGAGACCGGAAAATCCTGCTGAAACGCGCTCACGAAGTCTCAGACCGGGAGCGCCTCATCATGGAGACCTGGACAGGCGCGTTCCCGCAACTGCTGGCCGCCTACGAGCACAAGGAGCGCTTCTACGGCATCTGGGACGCCACCACACGGCTCCAGGCAGAAGCCGCCCTGGACGAGTGGATAGCCACCATCCCGAAGGGCCAAAAGGAAGTCTGGAGCGATCTGGTCAGGGCAGTGGGAAACTGGCGCGAAGAGACCATGACCTACTTCGAGACGGACATGCCCGTCACCAACGCTTACACGGAGTCCATCAACCGACTGGCCAAGGACAAGAACCGTGAAGGGCGCGGTTACTCCTTCGAGGTGATGCTGGCACGAATGCTCTACACCACGAAGCACAAGAAGAAGGCACCGACTGCGAAGGTCTCTCCTTTCTACAAGAAAACCATCGGTTACGGACTGCCGGACCTCGCAGAGGAACTCAACTACGGAGTCGATCTATCAACCATCTGAGGGTGGTATCAGATTGATGGGGTGAAGGTGCCCCATCAACCATTAAATCCGTATACCC
>NZ_SNYL01000029.1 GCF_004363315.1 Tepidicella xavieri | reverse complement strand
ATGCTGGAGAACTCACCCGAGCGGGTGATGAGCTACTTCCAGGACCCCAGGGTCAAATACGCCGCCGGTTGAAACTTCTAGGGGCCGGAGCAATAAGCTATCTGGAACGCCTGCCGCTGGACCGCATCAAGATTGACAAAGCGTTTGTGACGCAGATGTCGGCCGAGGGCGGCCCACGGATCGCCGAATTGATCGCGCAGCTCGGGCTCAAGCTGGGCCTGAAGGTGCTGGCCGAAGGCATCGAGGACGCGCGCGTCTGGCGCACGTTGGCGGCCATGGGCGTGCATGAGGGGCAGGGATTCCACATCGCCCGCCCGATGGAGGCGCACGACCTGCTGGACTGGCTGCGCCAGCGCCCGCAGGGCCCGGCGCATTACACCCAGGAGTGAGTCATGAAGCGGCCACACACCGTCTGGACGCGCCGGCAATGGCTGGCTGCGGGGGTGGGGGCTGGTGCGCTGCTGGCCCTGCCCGGCTGCGCCAAGCGGCCGCTGCGCGTGGGTTTTCTGGGCGGGCTCACCGGCCCGGCTGCCGATCTGGGGCTGGCCGGGCGCGACGGGGCCCTGCTGGCGGTGGAGCAATTCAATGCCCGGGGCGGCGTGGACGGCCAGCGGGTGGAGCTGGTGCCTTTCGACGACCGGCAACGGCCAGACGAGGTGGGCGAACTGCTGCAAGCCATTCGCAGCGCCGGGCTCATTGGGCTGGTGGGGCCGATGACCAGCAGCGTGGCGGCGCGGTGGATTCCGCTGGCCAATGAGGCGCGGATCACCACCGTCTCCCCCACGGTGACGAGCACGGATTTCGCCGGGCAGGACGACCATTTCTTCCGGGTCTGCTCCACCACGCAGGAATACGCCCGCCTCTCGGCCGAATACCACATCAGCGCGGGCCGCGGCGGCCGCTACGCCATTGTGCGCGACGACGGCAACGCGGCCTATACCCGCAGCTGGACCGAACACTTCAGCGCCACCGCCCAGCGCCTGGGGGCGCAGGTGGTGCACGTGGAAGCCTACCGGCTGAGTTCGCCCGGCGAGAGCCTGGCGCCCTATCTGGCCCGGGCCATGGCCAGCCGCCCGGATGCGCTGGTGCTCATCATCAATGCCCTGGACGCGGCCAACCTGCTGCAATTGCTGCGCCGGGAATATGGCGAGCTGCCCGTGATCACCGCCGAATGGGCGGCCACGGAGCAATTCCTGGAGCTGGCCGGGCGTGCCGCCGAGGGGGTGATGGTGGCGCAGTACTTCGACCGCCACAGCCAGGCACCGGCCTATCAGGCGTTTCGCCGCACGTTTGAGGCCCGCTTCCAGCGGGGGCCGGGGTTTGCCGAGGTGGCCGGCTTCGATGCCGCCCATGTGCTGCTGTCGGCTTACCAGGCCGTTGAAAAAGTGCCCATCGAAGCAGCCGAGGCTCTGCCTGCGTCGGCTTTCAACCGGCTGGATCCGCATTTCCAGCCCCTGGCAGCCCT
>NZ_SNYL01000028.1 GCF_004363315.1 Tepidicella xavieri | reverse complement strand
AGGGCTGCCAGGGGCTGGAAATGCGGATCCAGCCGGTTGAAAGCCGACGCAGGCAGAGCCTCGGCTGCTTCGATGGGCACTTTTTCAACGGCCTGCTAAAGGATCGCGCCATGCCCGCCCGCCGTCGCTCCACCGCCCACACCGGATCGCAGGCCGGCGGTCGCGCCCGGATGCTGCCCCAGGGCTCGGAGTGGACGTTCGACGCCTTGCGCCAGTACGACGCGGCACTGGCCCGTCTGGCCGAGCGGCACCGGCTGGACTTGTATCCGCACCAGATCGAGATCATCACCGCCGAGCAGATGCTCGATGCCTATGCCTCCATCGGCATGCCGGTGCTCTACCACCATTGGTCTTTCGGCAAGCACTACCTGGCCCATGCCAAGCAGTACCAGCGCGGTCAGATGGGGCTGGCGTACGAGATCGTCATCAACGCCAACCCCTGCATCGCCTACTTGATGGAGGAAAACACCCTGACCATGCAGGCGCTGGTGATCGCGCATGCCGCGTACGGCCACAACGCCTTTTTCAAGGGCAACCACCTGTTTCGCACCTGGACACAGGCCGATGCCATCATCGACTACCTGGTGTTTGCCCGCAATTTCATTGCCGAATGCGAAGAGCGGCATGGCGTGGCGGCGGTCGAGGCGCTGCTGGATGCCTGTCATGCCCTGATGAACGTGGGCGTGGACCGCTACCGCCATCCGGCCAAGCTGTCGCTGGAAAAAGAGCGCCAGCGGCAGCGCGAGCGCGAAGCCTATCTGCAGCAACAGGTCAATGAGCTGTGGCGCACCTTGCCGCAGGTCCGCGGGCGGCAGGCCAGCCCCCAGCCGCCCCGTTTTCCCGAAGAGCCCGAGGAGAATTTGCTGTATTTCATCGAAAAGCACGCTCCGTTGCTGGAGCCGTGGCAGCGCGAAGTGGTGCGCATCGTGCGCAAGGTGGCGCAGTATTTCTACCCGCAGCGCCAGACCCAGGTGATGAACGAGGGCTGGGCCACGTGGTGGCACCACCATCTGTTGCACGGTTTGTACGAAGAAGGGCTGGTGGGGGACGGTTTCATGCTGGAGGCCCTGCACATCCACACCAACGTGGTGACGCAGCGGCCCTACCACCATCCCCATTACGACGGACTCAACCCTTATGCGCTGGGCTACGCCCTGTGGAGCGACATCTACCGCATTTGCACCGCCCCCACCGAGGAGGACCGGGAGTGGTTCCCCGACTGGGCGGGCAGCGACTGGCAGGAGGCCTTCGACTTTGCCATGCGCAATTTCAAAGACGAAAGCTTCATCGCGCAATACCTCTCGCCCAAGGTGATGCGCGATTTTCGACTGTTTGCGGCTGTGGACGACGACAGCCAGCCGCGTGTTCGCATCGAAGCCATCCACAACGAGCAAGGCTATCGGCGCTTGCGGCATTGGCTGGCGCAGCAGTACGACCTGGGGGTGCGCGAGCCGGACATCCAGGTCTGGAACGTGGACACGCGGGGCAACCGCACCCTGACCCTGCGGCACCAGATGCGCGACCGCCATCCCCTGGCCGACAGCGCCGAGGCCGTGCTGCGCCACGTGGCGGCGCTGTGGGGGTTCCCGGTGCGCCTGGAGTCGGTGGACGACAAGGGCCAGGTGCGGCAGACGCGGGAGCACGCCCCGCAGCGGGCTTGACGGGCGATCAGGCCGCTCCGGCTGGCAGGCTGGCGGATTCGTCCAGCCGGAACCACAGCGCATACAGCGCCGGCACGAACAGCAGCGTGATCACGGTGCCCACGGCCACGCCGCCGATCAGCACATAGGCCAGCGGCCCCCAGAACAGGTCGAAGGTCAGCGGCACGAAGGCCAGCACCGCGGCCAGGGCAGTGAGGATCACCGGTCGGGCGCGTTGCACCGCGGCCTCCACCACCGCCGGCCAGGCGGCCATGCCGGCATCGAAGTTGTCCTGCACCTGCTGGGTCAGAATCATTGTGTTGCGCATGAGGATGCCGGCCAAGCCAATGAGGCCCAGCAGCGCGACGAAGCCAAAAGGCTGGTTGAACAGCAGCAACGCCAGCACCGCGCCAATCAGCCCCAATGGGGCCGTGGCCACCACCATGAAGGTGCCGGCGAACGAGCGCATTTGCAGCATCACGAAGATCAGCATCAGCGCCACCATCACCGGCTGCAGCTTCTGGATGGAGCGGTCGGCTTTGCCCGAGGCTTCGACCGTTCCCCCGACGTCGATGCGGTAGCCAGGCGGCAGCGAGGCGCGCAGGTCCGCCATTTGCCGCCACAAGGCGTTGGAGACGTCCGGCGGCTGCGCGCCGGCCACATCGGTGTGCACCGCCAGGAAGCGCTCGCGGTTGTAGCGCTTGATCACCGGGTCTTCGTAGCGCACCTCGATCTCGCCGAGCTGGCTCAGCGCGACGGTGCGCCCTTCGGGCGTGCGCAGCTCGATGCGCTCAGGCAGCAGCACGCCGCCAGCGCGTTCGGCGCGGGCGCGCACTTGCACGGTCCGGATGTCTTGCCGCACCTCGGTCACGGGCACGCCATCGAGCTGGAATTGCAGCTGTTGCGCCACATCGCGCGGCGTCAGCCCCATCAGGCGCAGGCGGTCCAGGTCGGTGTTCAGATGCAAGACCGGCGCACGCTCGTCCCAGTCCAGATGGGTGTTGAAGGTGTTGGGGTGCGCCTCCATGAGCACGCGCAGCTCGTTGCCGATGCGGCGCAGTTCGGCCGGATCTGGGCCAACGATGCGAAAGCTCACCGGCCAGGGCACCGGCGGGCCGAAGAGTAGCCGGGTCACGCGCACGCGGGCTTCTGGAAACTCGCCGGCGTCGATGTGGGCGTGCAACGCGTCGATGATGCGATCGCGCGTGGCTTCGTCGTAACCGATGGCAATGAGCTTGGCAAACGCCGTGTCTGGTTGCTCCGGGTTGGCCGAAATAAAGAAGCGCGGCGCGCCGGCACCGACGTAGGACGACAGGGTGCGCACTTCCGGCATGTCGGCCAGGATGGCTTCGAGGCGACGCACCGTGGCATCGGTCGCATGGATGCTGCTGCCCTGTGGCAGATTGACGCTGATCAGCACCTCGGGGCGGTCGGAGCCGGGGAAGAACTGCTTTTGCACCACCTGGGCCATGAGCAGCACGCTCAGCGCCAGCAGCCCCACGGTGCCCAGCACCACCGTCTTGCGGTAGCGCACGCAGGCCGTGATGAGGGCGCGCAGCCGGCGGTACATCGGCGTCTGGTACAGGCTGCCGCTGTCGTGCTTGGCGTAATTGGGCAGCATTTTCACGCCCAGGTAGGGGGTGAAGGTCACGGCCACCAGCCAAGACACGATGAGCGCGTAGGCCAGCACCCAAAAGATGTTGCCCGCGTATTCCCCCACGCCCGATTGCGCAAAGCCGATGGGCACGAAGCCGGCCACAGTGACCAGGGTGCCGAACAGCATGGGCGCGGCCGTCACGTTCCAGGCGTGGGTGGCGGCACGCACCCGGTCCCAGCCTTCCTCCATCTTCACGATCATCATCTCGATGGCGATGATGGCGTCATCCACCAGCAGACCCAGCGCGATGATGAGCGCGCCGAGGGTGATGCGGTCGAGGTTGACGTGCGTGAGCTTCATCAGCAGGAAGGTGAGCCCCAGCGTGAGTGGCACCGCAATGCCCACCACCAGCCCGGCGCGCCAGCCAATGGCCAGCATGCTCACACCCATCACCACGGCCACCGCCACCAAGAACTTGATCTGGAACAGGTCCACGGCCTGCGCGATGGCGTCGGTCTGGTTGGTCAACACACTGAGTTCCATGCCCAGCGGCAGGCGCGCCTGTTCGGCGGCGACGAATTCCGCCAGCCGCTGGCCGAAAGCCAGGCCGTTTTCGCCTTTGGCCATCACCACGCCGAGCAGCACGGCATCTTCGCCGCGGGCGCGGACGAGGTAGCTCGGCGGGTCTTCATAGCCTTGGCGCACGGTGGCGATGTCGCCCAGCCGGATCAGGCGCTGACCGATGCGCAGCGGCAGCGCAGCGAGTCGTTCCGGGTCCGAGAGGTTGGCGTCCACGCGCAGATGCGCCCGTGGCCCGTCGAGGTCGAGCGCGCCGGCCGGGATGAGTTGGTTGCTGGCGTCGATCGCGTCGAACACCGCCTGGGGCGAGATCCCGAGCTGGTTGAGCCGCGCCATGTCAAAGTCGATGAATACCCGCTCGGGCCGTTCGGCCAGCAGTATTGCCTTGTGCAAGCCCGGCACGCGCTGGAGCCGGTCGCGGATGGCTTCGGCCTCCCGGGTGAGTTCGCGCATGGGCAGGCCCGGCGCCGTGACGGCCATCAGCGAAAAGTACACATCGGCAAAGTCGTCGTTGACGATGGGGCCGATCACCCCGCGCGGCAGCCGCCCGGTTTCGTCGGACATGCGCTTGCGCACCTCGTAGAACAGGTCCGGGACTTTTTCGCTGGGGGTGTAATCCTGGAACTCCACCTGCAGGTCGGCGCGGCCGGGACGAACGGTGGTTTCGATTTTGTAGAGGTATTCGACCTCCTGGATGCGCTTTTCCAGCCGGTCCACCACTTGCGACTGCATTTCCTCTGCCGTGGCGCCGGGCCAGACGGCTGAGACCATCATCACGCGCACGGTGAAGGCCGGGTCTTCGGCGCGGCCCAGTGACACAAAGGCATACACCCCTGCCAGCACCGACAGGATGATGAAAAACAGCGTCACCGCACGCTCGCGGACGGCGAGCGCGGAGAGGTTGGGAAAGCTCATGGGGTCAGCTCCCGCACGGCCATGCCCGGCGTCAGGCGATGGGTGCCCAGGGCGATGACCCGATCACCGTTGCTCAGGGGGCTGCGGATGCGGGCGTGGTCGGCCTCCAGCGCCAAAACGTCCACCGGCACAGGCTCTGCCCGCCCTTCGACGACGCGCCAGACGCGCGGCCCTTCGGCGCGCTCGTCCAAAGCGCCCAGCGGCACGCGCTGGACCGCGTCGTCGCCAGACGGGGAGGCGCCGTCGAGCTGCAGGCGGACCACGGTACCCAAAGGCCAATTTTCGGCGGCGCCAGCGATGCGGTAGCGGGCACGCCAGGTGCGGCTCTGGGGGTCGGCCGCGCCGGCCACCTCGCGCAGCGTCACACGGGTGTCGGGGGCGTTGGGTTGCAGGATGCGGCCATTGCTGGGCGCAGCGGCGCTGGGCAGGTGCACCTCCACTTCGCGCTCACCGGCCTGGGCCAGCACGGCCAGGCTCTGGCCTGCGGCCACCACTTGGCCGGCTTCGGCCATGACCTCGGTGATCACCCCATCCCGAACGGCACGGACTTCGGCATACCCACGGGCATTGCGTGCCTGGGTGGCCTGGGCGCGGGCCGCGTCCAGCCGGCTCATCGCGTCGCGCAGGCTCAGCTCCATCCGGTCCAACGTCTGTGGGCTCACAAAACCCTGGGCGACGAGTTGCCGCTGGCGCTCCAGTTCGCGCTGCGCCGTGGTCATGGCCGCCTCGGCGGCGGCCAGCTGCGCCACCGCCGCTTGCTCGGCCGCGGCCACGTCGCGCGGATCCAGCGCAAAGAGCAGCTGGCCGGCGCGCACCGTCTGCCCCGCCTCCACGTGCCGCGCCAGTATTCGGCCCCCGATCTGGAAGGCCACGGCGGACTCCTGGCGGGCCTTGATCGTTCCTGACAGCGTGATCGCATGGCCCGATGCGCTCTCGACAGGGGCCATGCGCACCCAGGGGGCGGGCGTCTGGACGGCCGGGGTGGCCTGTGGGCGCGAACATGCCGACAAACCCAAGGCCAGTGACAGAATCAGGGCCATTGGGGCCCAGGAGGCAAAAGCTGACATGGTGTGACGCTGTGCGAAGTGGAAGTCGAGCGCTATTATTGAACAATGTTGTACAGTAATCATCGGCCAGAGGAATCTCCCCAACAAAGGCCCTGGATTTGGTGGAGGCGGTCATGCCGCGCCCGGTAGATCCTGCGAAAAGACGGGTAAGCGGATTAAATGGTTGATCTTACCTTTGCATGAGAGTGAGACAGACCGGCATCTCATCGGATTATCTGGTTGATGCTTTACCTACTGCTGGTGCATGTTTCCTTCGCTAATTCCAGCAAGAACCCCACACGCCTCAACTTCCCGGTCATCGTTGCAACTCGCTCTCAGTGAAACGAGTTGTTTCTCAAGCGCTTGCAGAGCGGTTATCTGCGACCGCACATGAGAGATGTGATCATCGAGCAAGGCGTTGACGGCGGTACAAGGCTGATGAGGGTCGTCCTGATAGCTCTGTAGTTCGTGAATCTCAGCCAGTGACAGGCCCAGGATTCTGCAGCGACGGATGAAGGCCAGCCCCTCACCATGCTTCTCGGTATAGACACGGTAACCGTTGTCCTGCCGATCAGGCGGCGGCAACAAGCCCTGCTGTTCATAGAAGCGGATCGTCTGTGTTTCGACCCCTACCAACTGCGCCAACTGACCAATGCGCATCAGCCTCCTCCCCAACGGATTCTTTACTCTATTGACCTTATAGTAGCTTTATAGTTTTAAATGGTACCACAACATTGTTCAAGTGGAGTCGTATCATGAGCAAATCCTGTGGTGGCGCCTGTGGCGGTGATGCAACGTCCGCAGCGGATACCGATATACAGGCCTCCTCCGAGGCGCCAGGGAGATGGGTCAGTGTTTATGCCGTGCCGAAGATGGACTGTCCATCAGAAGAGCGCATGATTCGCCTGGCCCTGAACGGCGTTGAGGGGATTCGGGCACTGTCCTTCGACTTGTCGAACCGCCGGTTGAAGGTCGTGCATGACGGCGAGGCTGAGCCCATTACCGCGAAACTGGCGACCTTGGGGCTAGGCGCCTCGCTTCAGGAAACCGTCGCTGCAAATCCGGAGACCATCAAGGCCGCCGAGTTTTCGGCAGCTTCTGCTAAGCAAGAATCCGGGACCCTACGCTGGTTGCTCGGTATCAATGCAATCATGTTCGTGGTGGAAATGACTGCTGGCCTGATCGCCCAGTCTACCGGCCTGATCGCTGATTCCCTGGATATGTTTGCCGATGCAGCCGTCTATGGCCTGGCTCTCTATGCCGTAGGGCGCAGTGCGAAAATGCAGGTACGTGCCGCGCATCTGGCAGGGGTACTGCAACTGATTTTGGCTATCGGCGTACTCGTCGAGGTGGTGCGACGCTTTGTATTCGGTAGTGAGCCAGAATCGATGGTGATGATGGTTATCGCATTCGTCGCATTGATTGCCAATACCAGTTGTCTGCTGCTCATATCCAAACATCGGGAGGGCGGGGCGCACATGAAGGCAAGCTGGATATTCTCGGCCAACGACGTGGTGATCAACCTGGGGGTCATCACCGCCGGCGCTCTGGTCGCGTGGACCGGGTCCAATTATCCGGATCTGATTATCGGCACCATCGCGGGGGTAATTGTACTTAACGGTGCTAGACGCATTCTGGCGCTCAAGGATTAAGCAATGTCCATTTTTGGCAAACATCTGTCACCGTACGCTCTGTTGTCCATCTCCGGCCTGCTGGCAGCGTCTGATCAGGCCGTAAAATGGCTGGTGCAACAATCAATGGCATATGGCGAGTCTATTTCAGTGACCTCATTCTTTAACTGGGTACACGTATGGAATACCGGTGCCGCATTCAGTCTTTTTGCGAATGGTGGAGGCTGGCAGCGCTACTTTTTTATCGGAATCGCGGTAGTGGTCTCGATTTTTCTGATCAAGCTGATCCTTGAAAATCGTCATAAAGGAGAAGCCATCGCTTACAGTCTTATCCTCGGTGGCGCCATGGGCAACCTGATTGACCGGGTCTTTCGCGGCTATGTTGTGGATTCCTTTGATTTCTATTGGCGAGACTGGCATTGGCCGGCCTTCAACCTGGCTGATATTGCAATTGTCCTCGGTGCCTTACTTTTAGTTTCCAGCAGCTTGTTGGGTAAAAAAGCAAACACCAATGCCGAGTCGGATGGATCTGACTGACACCTACGCCTATACAACACCATGACCGAACTTCCCGACAACATCCTTCACCTGCCGCAATACCAAGTACTGGGCTGCAAATCAACCGACGACGAAATGCACT
>NZ_SNYL01000027.1 GCF_004363315.1 Tepidicella xavieri | reverse complement strand
GCCTTCTCCGCTGCGGTCAGCCGTACATTGATAACGGCGTCCAGCGGTTCCGGCCCCTGCGTTTCAAATGGCATCGTGTCTCCTTCTCGCCGGGGCGGGGGCGGGGGTGTGTCTTGGACAGTAAGAAGCGAAGCGCCGCACTGTCCGGGGTCAAGGGGCTTGCCCCTTGCAGGATGAGCCAGACCGTGAGAAGCGAAGCGCCGAATGGGCAGGCGGGGATTGGCAGGAACATGGCGAAGCCATGTGTATGACAATCCGCATCCTGTTAAGCTCATCCGCTCTACTATCGTATCAGCAGCTTAGCTGCACGGGACGCACTTTGCAACAAGCACAAATGGCGCTATGCTGTCAACTCCGTAACCAGTGAGCAAAGGAGTTAGCACGATGAAGTACACAACAGAACAGCTAGAGGCTATCGCTGCAAAGCTGCGGGAGATGCCTCCAGTAGAGAAAAAGAAGCAGGAGCACAGCAAGCAAGAGGCCGTGCGCATCCTTTCCAAAGAGATCGCGGCTTTGCAAAAGCGTGGATACACGCTTGACCAGATTTCCGAGACGCTGCGCGGAGAAGGTCTGAGCATCGCAACCCCGACACTCAAGAGCTACTTGCAGAGAGCAAAGCCAGCGAAGAAAGCCCCGGCGCAAGCGCCGGGAGACACACCCCCGTCCCGCCCCGCCGACAAGAAGCCTGCGGATACATCCAAGGCGACATTCACCCCGAAACCTGACAGCGACGACATTTAAGGAGTAAGCAACATGGCGAAAAGCATTTACCTGATCGGTGGCAGCAAGGGCGGCGTTGGCAAGTCGCTTGTCACGATGGCAACGGTTGATTACCTGCAAGAGCGCGGCGAAAGCGTATTGCTGATTGAGTCTGACACCTCTAACCCGGACGTATGGAAAGCCTACAAGGAAAGCACGGAAACGGAGCTTATCAATCTGGATGAGGCGGACGGATGGATTCAGCTAGTGAACTTGTGCGATAGCAAACCGGATAGCGTCGTGGTCATCAACACGGCAGCGCGGAATAACAAGGGTGTGAGCGCCTACGGTGAAACACTGAATAGCACGCTTGCGGAACTCAAGCGCAAGCTGGTCACGCTTTGGGTGATTAACCGTCAACGGGATAGCCTCGAACTGCTCAAGGAATACATGGATGCAATCCCGAACTCGGCCGTTCACGTGGTGCGCAATGGACACTTCGGAGAAGAAAAAAAATTCGAGCTTTACAACGGCTCCAAGCTGCGCACGGCGGTAGAGGAACGCGGCGGGAAGTCGGTGACATTCCCGGACTTGGCCGACCGTGTGAGCGATGACATTTACAGCAAGCGCATGAGCATTGCGATAGCACTCAAGGAACTGCCCATTGGCAACCGTGCGGAGCTTACCCGGTGGCGCAACGAGGCCAAAAAGGTATTGGAGGCCGTAGTCCATGAGTGACCTAGACGACAGCTTTGCAAAGCTGCTCGGCAGGCAACCAACGGACGCGGAGCGGCAAAGCCTTTACCGGGTGCGGGATGCACTCGGACTGAAAAACAATGATGCGCTTTGGCTGGTGCTCATGGCTTTGCAGCACTACCAAGGCCAGTACGAGAAATTCCCGCAAGCGATAGCACAAGCGGCCAAAGATACCTTGGTGAACTTCAAGGCCACTGCGGACGCAACGGTGAAAGCATCGGCGGAAGCAGCCAAGGCGGATTTGGCGCAAGCGGTAGCGGCAGCAGCGCAAGAGGTCGCGCACAACACATCGGCAAAGCAGATGTGGCAGTGGGCGGCGGGCTGCATTGCCGTGGCCTTCCTGTGCGTCGGCCTGTTCGGCTGGTACATGCACAGCAGCGGCAAGGATTCCGGCTACCAAGCCGGATACGGCGCGGGCTATACGGAAGCCAAGGATGAAAAAGCGGCGGCGGCATGGGCAAACACGCCAGAGGGGCGCTTGGCGTACCGCTTTGCCCAGTCTGGCGAACTGCAACGGCTGGCCCGGTGCAGTGGCAAGGGCTGGAAGGTCGAGAAAGGAGTTTGCTACCCAATGCAAAACACTGATGGCAATGTGTACGGATGGGCGCTGCCATGAGAATCAAGATAAAAGGGGAGATTACGGGCGAGCGCTTGGCGGAAGCTCTGCAAGCGGCGCTGGAAAAATACGAGGCAGTACGTCCGGGAACCAAAATCTACGGAGCGAACCTGTATCTCACGGCATACGACGCCGACGGCCTGCCGTTCGATCTGGTGGACCATCGCGGCGAGTCGCTCTCGATCACCATCGAGGCCAAGTCTGGCGAACTGGTGAAGCCTGCGCTCACGGCCGAAGGAGAACGCAGGCGCAAAGAAGCTCTAGACGAGGCGAAACGAAAGGAAGAAGAAGCACAAGCCAACGCGAAGAAGCGAGAAAGAGAAACGCTCGACGAGCACGAACGAAAATGGCAGGAACGGAAGGCGAAAGAAGCACAAGCGAGAGAGCAGTTCCGTTGGCTCAACGAGACAACCGCACAGCTTCTGAAGAACGATCCCGAACGATTCATTGCCGCGCTAAACAACGCAGTACAAACAGCCTGGCAGAAGTGCCAGCCACTCACGAAGCAGGGTGCCAAGAAAGGGCAACCACTGCCATTGCCGACCTTCTCCACGCACGCCGGCGGCCTTCTGCTGTCGGTCGAAACATGGAAGAACCCGCGCCGGGTGCTCAATCCGATCTGTACGCTCCAGCACGGCGAGCTAACCCCCTTCTGGGCACACGAAGCATGGGATGCGGCCATCGGCCTGATTGGAGAAGTTCTGAGCGCAGAGCGCCCCTAGAAGGCCCGCAAACGGCCTTAAGCGCGTTTTCTGCGCCCAACCTAACCCAAGGTAGCCGGAGCATCACAAAATCGCTTGTAGGCGCTTCTGATGGCTTTTGCGAGGGGGCATGGTGCGCGGAAGAGGGGCGCGGCGGGCGGCGGGGGGTGTGTCTGCAAGGCCGAAGGCCGCGCAGGCCCGAAGGGCCGAAGGCAAGGCTTCAGACGCCGCCTCAAAGCGGCGGCAGCAAGCCGCGCATGCTGGATGATCTTGGAGGATCATGGAAGGATTTTGCGGATCGCCCGCAAACCCGCGCCCCGTCTAGGTTTTTCAGATTGGGGCGGGGAACGTTACGCCGGGGGTCTGCCGATCTCCCATTTCCCCGCCGCGTACTCGCTTACCTTCCAGCCAAGGGCGGCAAGCTCGGCTAGCGCTTTGCGGGCGGTCTGGCGGCGCTTCTTCATGGCTTCTGTGCTGGCCTGATCCGGCCATATGTAACTGCAAAGTGTGTCGATCTCTACGCGCCCGGACTTGCCGGGGTCGATCCAGCCGCATAACCGCTGGTGCATCAGTCGTGCCGGGTCGGTCTGTAGCGCCCTCACCTCGGCCATGTCGATGCGTGTGTGGGGCCGCTCACCCATCACGGCCTCTGCGAGTCGGGGATTGAGCGCGACGAATAGCTTGCATTCCTGTTCATCGCTGGCGTAGTCCGACAAGATGCGGAATCCCTGTCGCCGCCCGTCTCGCTCGACGATCACCGACACCGCCCATAGCCGTTCAATCGACTCTCGTATCGTCTTGAACTGGCTGCCCCCCTCGTCTGCATAGCCAAGCTCTCGCGCCAGTTGCCCAAAGCTTCCCTTGGCAACCAAGGCGTCCTTCTCAAGTGCGTCCCACTTCAGCTCAAGCCATAGGCGCAGCTGCCGCCCTTCGTCTGTTTTTGGCTCTTGCGACAAGATGATTCCGCGTCCATCCTTGCCCGATGTTGCGGCCATCGCGACAAGCCCCTGCAAGACTCGCAAATCATCCGCGCCGAGTGGTTCCGGCCCCCAAAAGCGGATGGAATCCTTGCCATACGTGTAGGTCACGTCCAGCTTGCTGCGCTTGCGCTCGCCTCGCTTGAGGCTGCGGAACAGGCCGGGGGCCAGACAATGCGCCGGATCGTGCCGGGCGTGTGTTAGATCAAACTTGCTCACGGTTACCCCCCTTCTTCCCGTTGTCTTGCTTGGCTTCCACCAGTTCCACCGGCACCAAAACGCCGCCCTCTTTGCGCTCATACCACTGGTCAAGCGGGGTCGCGTCGTAGTTCTGCTTGCTCACGCCGAAGCGCACGAAGAAGCCGCGCCGGTCGTTGCCGATCGGCTGGCGGTCATAGGCGCGGTCGCTCAGGCGCTTGGCCTCGTCCTCGGTCATCTTGGCAACGAAGCCGCACCAACGGGCGTTGTCGATCAGAGCGGAAGCGCCACGCGCTGCCTGCTGCTGGTCGGTCTGGCCCTCGCGGGCGCTGCCCTTGCTGACGTGGTGCAGGTACAAGACAGACGCGCCAGTGCTGGCCGCGACGTGTTCCAGTGTGGCCACAAGCCGCGCCATGTCGCCGTTGCTGTTTTCGTCGAGGTTGTGAATTCGGCTCAGGGTGTCCAGCACGATCAGCCGCGCCCCGGCGCTGTAGTCGATGACGCGGCGCAAGTGCGCCTCGTCCATGACGTTCAGGCGCTTGCCCATGATCGGCTCAAGGGTCAGATTCTCGGCGATGGCTTGGCGGGCCGACTGGTTGAGGTGCTGGCCGATGGCGTGAACGCGCCGGATCAGTGCCGGTGCGGGATCTTCCCCGGCCAGATAGACAACGCGCCCGGTGTGCTGCGGCTTGAGGTTCACCACGTCGCCGCCTGCCACGCTGCAAGCGATGGACATAGCCGCTTCCAGCGCCCAGAAGCTCTTGCCGGTCGCGCCGGGAGCCACCAGTGCGCCAACGGTGCCAGCCAGAAACCCCGGCCAGATGAAATCCAGTTGTGGCGGCTCATTGGTGAAGGCCGCCATAATGTCTAAAGCCATGAATCACGCTCCTTTGCAACGTGGTTGGTGGTTAGGCGCTGCCGTGGTGGCCGCCACGGCCTGCGCCGCCTAAAAATGCTCTGCCTTCGCCTTGTCCGCATAGCCTTCTTCAAGGCTTGCCGCCTCGTTGGCAAGCTGCCGCTGCTCGGCATCCATCGTGTAGCCGTCTTTCAGGCCAGAGGCGAACATGAGCGCATCGCGTAGGGCAATCTCGGCCTGCCCGTACTGCCGCCCCTGAAAGGCGCTGTGGCCTTCCGTGCCGGTGTCCCGCACGGTGCGCCCGCCGTCGATGATGCGCCACTCGTACCAAGCGTTTTCTGGCTCGCCGTACACCTCGATCTGTGCGCCCAAGGAATCCGGCGCGGGAATCTTGTAGAGGGTCTTAATCATTTCCGGTACACCTCCTTGCGGTTGCCGATGCGCACAACGAGGATGCGCAAAGCGCCGTCCTCGATGCTGGCAACAATGCGATAGTCGCCAACGCGGTATTTCCAGAAGGCTCCCAGCTTGGAGCCTTTGAGGGCTTCGCCAATGCTGCGCGGGTCGTCGAGTCCAGCGACGCGCTCACGCAGAAAAGCGGTGATGCGCTTGGCGACAGCCTTGTCCAAAGCGGCCAACTCCTTCTTGGCCTTGTCGTCAAACTCAATCCGCCAAGCCAAGATCGCGCTCCACTTCTTCCAGCGTGTAGGTGCGGCTACGGCCTGCGCGAATGTCGATCAGGCGTTGCTCTGCGAGGTACAAATCTTCGAGGTCGTCCAAGTGCTCAAGGATGGCTTCGCGGGCATAGAAAGTCTTGGTGCGCCCGGTGGCCTGTGCCAGTGCTTCAAGGCGGGTTTCCACTTCGGCGGGCAGTCGGATTGCAAGCATGTTTCGGCTCCTGTTCTGAAAACGCTATACAAGTATAGCACAACTACCGCGAAACGCTAGAGACTCATGCCCGGTGAGTTATCGCGCTCGATCTTCTGCGCCTTTGCCTGCTCCTGCTGGCGTACAGGCTCGCGCCCTTCCAGCTTCTCCCACTGCTGGCGGTACTTCCCAAGCTCGGCGGCTTGGCGGTCGCCTGCGGCGCTGTAGGCATAGCGGGCGGTGCGCTGCGCGTAGTCGTTCCAGTCGCGGCCCTCGTCCTTCTGCCGGGTGGCCGGGGCGCACTGGCGGATAGCGCCCTCGATGGCGGCTTGATCGTGGCCGGTAACGCGCATCCGCACGGCAATCATGGAATCCACGCGGGACAAGTCCACCTCGCCGCCCCGCTGCCGCTTGAGCACGTCGCGGTAATGCCGCTGATAGGCGTCGATCGCGCTGCCGCTGGCCGCTGCAAGCTCCAAGGCGGGCTTGGCTTTGGCTAGCGTGGGCTGCTGCGCCTTCAAGGCGGCTTGCCGCTGATACTCGGCGTCGATCTGGCTGGACAGGGCCAGCGCCTTGACGCACTCGCGGCGCTCGGCCTTGAGCAAGCGCACCTCGGGATAGCTGCCGTCCTCCCGCTGGTGCTTGGGCTTGCGGTTCTCGTAGCCGGGTGCGCGGTGCGGATGGATAGCGCCCGATAGCTTCGGGTCGCCGTATTCGCGGTTCAGGGCATCGCTCAGCCGGTTGCCCACGTCCTTGTCGTGGACCGTCCCCAGCTTCGGCACGGTGATGATGGCCTGATAGTTGCCGGGACTGGATTCCAGCACGACGGCGGGCTGGTAGCCATCGCGGATAAGCCGCTCCAGCTTCTCCCGGTTCATGTCGTCGATAAGGATGTGATGCTTCCTGTCCGATAGCGGCGTGTAGTAGAGGTTTTCGCCCCGGCGCTGTAGGCGCTGCATCTCCGGCGTGCGCTGCGCGATCTCCTGCGGCGTGAAACCCCGCGTGATGCCGTCCTTCTTGTCGAGGATGAAGGTTTGCTTCCTGCCGTCTGCCTGCATCTTGATGGACGTGACCCGGTAACGCTCTGCGCCTACCGCTTCCGCGTACCGCTCGAACTGCTTTAGCTGCTCCGATTTCATCGCCTGCGCCCTCTCCTGCTGTATCCGCTGCCGCTCCTGCTGGATGCTCTCCTGAAGCTCTGGATTCGTGATCTTGAAGCCGTGCTCTGCTGCTAACTTTGCGCACATGGCCTTGTATTCATCGTTCCCTGTCACGGTGAAGCTGCCCCACTTCTGCGCCGATAGCTGCAAGGCGGCAAGCGTGCTGTCCCGGTTGCGCCAGTCGTGAATGTCGATGCTCTTGCCCTTGTCCACGAAAGACACACCCCCGCCCCGCCCCGCGTCGTCCTTGCGGCTGTAATGCACCTGCTGGCCGACGATCTCCGGGACATAGGCGCGAATGTCTCGCGGCGTCGGCGGCTCGCCGCTCGCGCCCTCGATGCGCTGCGGCTCGCTGGCCCGGTGTCGCCACTGCTCGGCAAGCTCCGGGCTTTTCTGCATCCGCTGCCACTGCTCCAGGTCGGGATAGGGTCGGAACTGCTGCCGCCACTGCTCGCGCTGCTTCTGGTGCTTCTCTTTCAAAGCGGCTTTCTCTGCCGCCTGCTCGGCGGCAATCACGCTGCGCATGGCGTTGAGCACTTCGCCCTTGCCCTTCCAGTTGCCGCGCATGAGTTCATCGCGGCGGGCCTTCTGCTGCTCGGCCAGTTGCTTGCGCTCCTGCTCCTGCTGCTTGTCCAGTGCCAGCTTGGCCGCGTTCTTTGCGGCGTAATGCGCCTTGCGCCCGGTGATGTAGTCCTTCCAGCCCGGCACGTCTGGCTTGATCGGCTCCGGCTCGCGCTGTGCAACCTGCTGCCGCTGCGGCGCGGGCTGATACTCGCCTAGGCGCTTCTGCATCTTGGCAAGGCTAGCGTTGCGGTCTACGTCGCTGGCCTTCACGCCAACATCCCCGACAAACACGGTCGCCCCGCTGCCGGTTTTCTCGTAGCGCATCCCCTTGGCTGCTAACTCGCGGTGCAACTGCTCCCAGCTTTGCGCCTGCTTGATGATCGCCGCGCCGTCCTCGATGGCGATGCGAAGGGCTGATTTCTCCCCGGTGCGGTTCTCCATGTCCCGCTTCTTTTGGTCGGGCTGACGCGGCTTTTCCGGGTCGTATGGCGCTCGGCCAAGCTCCCCGTTCTCCAACACCTGATAGCGCCCGTTTTGCTCACGCTGCCAGCCTTGCGCGTGCTCGATTCGTGCTATCGCCCGGTGCGCCAGTTCAATATCAAAGCCACGGTTGATCTCGACAATCTTGAGCGTTTCGGGATGCACACGATTGATAGCGATGTGCAAGTGGATATTGTCCGTGTCCTTGTGTAGGCCGTAGATGGCTTGGTGGTCTTTCCATCCGAGTTCTTCCATGAAGATGCTTACGGCTTCCTCCACCTGCTCCGGGCTTGGCTGCTCGCCTTCGCGCCAACTCATGATGTAGTGATTGACCGGGTTCTTGCTGCGCACGGATTCAGCAGCAAGGGCAACCATTTCTTCGCGCTGCGCGGCGTGGTCGTCGCAGAGGAAGCCGCGCCCGTTGGCGTACAGCACTTTCTCATCCGGGTTCTGGTTGTGAGGCTCGCGGATGTAGTCGGCCAGGTCGCGGATGCTCGCCGTCTTGTGCTTGCTCTTTGAGTTCGGCACCTTCTTAACGATCACGGCTCAACCTCTCGATGTAGGCTTTCAGTGCCACCAGCGCCCCGGCTGTGTCCTTGCTGTACACGCCTCCGCTCTCGTTGTGGATGTGCTTGAGCAATCCACCGATCCGGCGTAGTTCTTTGAGCATCACGGCATCGGCGTTGGCAATGATCGGCCTGCCAAAGTAGCGGCGGCGGACAAGCTCCGACATGCTCAAACCGGCAAGGTCGGCGTCCTCTTTCAAGCGGGCCTTCTCCGCTGCGGTCAGCCGTACATTGATAACGGCGTCCAGCGGTTCCGGCCCCTGCGTTTCAAATGGCATCGTGTCTCCTTCTCGCCGGGG
>NZ_SNYL01000026.1 GCF_004363315.1 Tepidicella xavieri | reverse complement strand
ATGCTGGAGAACTCACCCGAGCGGGTGATGAGCTACTTCCAGGACCCCAGGGTCAAATACGCCGCCGGTTGAAACTTCTAGGGGCCGGAGCAATAGCCACCACTCGCATGTACCAGTTGAAATGTCCATTTCAAGTACGCTGGCGCCCTGTGGCTGCACGCGCGGCGGACACCTGAGCACCGCCCCACACATTCTCCGCCGCGAGCACGCCTTGGTGCAGCAAGTAGCTCCAGCTCATATACAAAAACTCGGTGCCGTCCGGGTTTTGCCGGAAGCCGAAAAGTTTGCTGCGCTCGTCAAGGCGCAGCTTGGGGCGGTTTTGCACCAGCAGCCGGGCCTTCTCGAACAGGTCGGCCGTGCGCACGACGGCGGCCGATCGCAGCGCACCGCCCGCCTGGTCGAGATAAGCCTGCACGGTCAGGTGCGGGTAGAGAAAGCCCAGCTCCGGTTGGTCGAGCGCGCGGATGCGCTTGTGGTATTCCGTCTCGGCGCCGCTGGGCAGCGCGATGCGCACCGTGAACGAGTTGCGCGCCTGGCCCCATTGGACGCGGCTGGCCAGGCCCCGCATCGCTGCGGGGCTGGAGAGCACCTGCCAGGCATCGATGCCGGCCAGCATATCCAGCGTCTTGGCAAACTCGGCATCGCTGCTGGCTTCAACGGGCTGCAACTGCCCGCCACCGATCAGGGGCAGCCCCTTGACCGCCGGCCAGACGATGTTGACAAAGTCCGAGGCGCTTTGGCTCAGGAGGTGGGTAACCAAGAGTGTCATGACATGGGCCTTCGACGTTGCAGCGCATGGATTCCCGGCCTTTGCCTGCGACATGGCATTCCGCGTCTGGGCCAGGAAGCTGATGTTCTTAGCATCGTATTGCCATCGCGTTGGATATTGGTCGAGTGCAAGACCCAGTCTTGCCCAATGGAGCATGAGCCTGAAGCGGGCATGCAGCGCCGCCATTCATTCCGATATTTACGTGCTTTTATTCCGAATTTTACGATGTTTCATTCCGAAATTTACGATACCATGCCTGCATGAACATGGCATCCCTTTTCCCGCGTCGGATCGAGCCACGCATCGCTGAAGCGCTGCTGGACACGCCGGTCGTGTTGCTGGCAGGTCCTCGTCAGGCGGGCAAGACTACGTTGGTGCGGCACATCGCGGATCAACGGGGCTTGCGCTACCTGACCATGGACGATGCGCTGACCTTGCTGTCGGCACGGGAAGACCCAGTCGGGATGATCCGCAGCCTGGATCGCGCCGTGATCGATGAAATCCAGCGCTCGCCTCAGCTGCTGCTGGCCATCAAGAAGAGCGTGGACGAAGACCGGCGTCCTGGCCGTTTCCTGCTGACCGGGTCGGCCAACGTGATGGCTCTGCCCACCGTGGCCGACTCACTGGCTGGCCGAATGGAAACCCTGTCGCTGCTGCCTTTGTCGCAGAGCGAAATCGAGTCGCGCTCGGGGAACTGGATTGATAGCGCTTTCGCCGGTCGGATACTTCAGGCGGATCGGCCTGCACTGGGCAATGACCTGGTCGAGCGCGTGCTGCGTGGCGGCTATCCGGAAGCCATTTCACGCGCATCGGCCAAGCGCCGCATCGCGTGGGCACGTCAGTACATCGACGCGATCATTCAGCGTGATGTGCGTGATGTGGCAAGCATCGAGAAGCTGGATCAGTTGCCACGATTCCTCCGTGCCTTGGCGCAGACGGCAGGCCAGATGTGCAATTACACCCAGCTCGCCGGCCAGGTCGGCTTGGATGGCAAGACGGCCTCGCGTTACGTCGGGGTGTTCGAGCAGATGTACCTGCTCAGGCGCATCGATGTCTGGGCTCGCAACCGCCTCAACCGCGTGGTGAAGACGCCCAAGCTGCAGTTCATCGACTCTGGCCTGTTGGCGGCATTGCTGGATCTGACCTTTGATGCGGTGCATCGAGACCGGACGCGATTTGGCAACGTGCTGGAGACCTTTGTCTTTGGGGAACTGCTCAAGCACGCGACCACGGCCGACGGCGACTATCGCCTGATGTACTACCGGGACGCGGACAAGTTCGAGGTGGACGTCGTGATCGAGAATGCGGCCGGACAGCTGGTCGCTGTCGAGGTGAAAGCGGCAGCCACCGTCAAGGAAGGCGATCTCCGTGGGCTGAAGAAGCTGGCCAGCCTCGCGGGCAGCCCATTCCAGATGGGCGTGTTGCTGTACGACGGCACCGAGACGATGCCCTTGGGAGGCGGCATCTGGGCAGCGCCACTGTCGAGCTTGTGGGGCTCATAGAGGGGCGAAGAGCCCATCAGAAATTTTGTGATTGAGGCATAGCATGTTGGAAAGGAGCATCTATGCCAAGCAAGAAGAAACCGGCGGCAGCCGCGCTACACTGAAGGCCCTCTATCACCGCCACACCCATGAAGTGCGCCTTCTGCAGCCTGACCGACACCGGCAAGGTGCGCCCCAACAATGAAGACGCCGTGGCCGTGGTGGCCGAAAGCGGGATCGTGGCATTGGCCGACGGCATGGGCGGCTACAACGCCGGCGAAGTGGCCAGCGCCCTGGCCATCGAAACCGTGTTGGACTGCCTGGGCCGCAGGCGCGGCGACTGGGCCACCCGGCGCAGCGGCTTGCCCCAGGCCGTGCAGGCCGCCATGCAGGCCGCCAACCGGGCGGTGCATGCCTCGTCGCAGGCCCATGCGGCCCACCGGGGCATGGCCACCACGCTGATCGTGGGCGTCTTCAGCCCAGGGCGCCTCGTGCTAGGACATGTGGGCGATTCGCGGGCCTACCGCTTGCGCCAGGGGCATCTGGCCCGGCTGACGCGCGACCACTCCCTGCTGCAAGCGCACATCGACGCCGGCATGATCCCCCCCGAACTGGCCCGGCTGGCCCCGCACAAAAACTTCGTCACCCGCGCCATTGGCGCGGCCGGCAGCGTCGAGATCGAACTGGCCGAACACACCGTCGAGCCTGGCGACAGCTACCTGTTCTGCTCCGACGGGCTGCACGACATGCTCAGCGATGCCGAGATGGCCGCCATCCTGCGCCGCCACGCGCCGCTGCGCCAAGCCGCCCAGGCCCTGCTGGACGCCGCCAACGCCGCCGGCGGGCATGACAACATCTCCTTGATTCTGGCGCGATGCGCACCCTAGCCAACGGCCCGCCAGCCTGCCACGGATTCGCTGGCGCCCGAGCGAGCCAGAACCGCTAGACTATTGGCGCGAACACGGCCCTGGAGACGCCCATGCCGACATTGACCATCTCCCTCGACGGAGTGGACCTCAAAAGCATCGAACTCACCCAGCCCCGCACCACGCTGGGCCGCCGCCCCTACAACGACATCGTGATGGACCACCTCGCCGTCAGCGGCGAGCACGCGGTGTTCGTCCAAAAGCCCCAGGGGCTGGAACTGATCGACCTCAACAGCACCAACGGCACCTACGTCAACGGCAAGGCCATCGTGGCCACCGTGCTGCAACCGGGCGACCTGATCGAGATCGGCCGCTACAAAATGCGCGTGACCTGGGACGACGCCGCTCCCTCCGCGCCGCCTGCCGCTGCGCCCACCGCACCGGATGCACCCGCCCCTGCCACCGAGCCAGCCGCCCCGGCTGCGCCCGCCGCGCGCATTCGCGTGCTCAGCGGCCCGGCCGCGGGGCGCGAGATGCCGCTGACCAAAGCCGTGACCACCCTGGGCAAGCCCGGCGTGGCCGTGGCGGCCATCCACCACGGGGCCGACGGCCACTACACCCTGCGCTTGATCGATGGCAACACCCCGCCACTGGTCAACGGCCAGCCCGTGGGCAAGGAGCCGGCCGCGCTGCATGGCAACGACGTGATCACCCTCGCCGGGACGCAGATGCAGTTTCTGGCCTGAGTTTTGGCCGTCCTGGCGGGCTTGGGTCATGCGTACGCCCAGGCGGGCAAGCGATCGGCATAGGGGGCCTCTCGTAGGAGGCGCCCCTGCCACACCACCCGGCATGCGGGTCCGCACCGGGCGGTTCGAGAGCTTGAGGTCAGGACAGTCTGGGCACGCCCAGGCGGTCGAAGTACGCAATGGTCAGCACTCGCTTGATGGCACCGTCACTGTTGCGCCACCAGCGGTGGCAGTTGCCTGCCACCTGTTTGGCCACATCCTCCGATGCCCCCAGCACCTTGAGTTCCCGGTAGATCGCCTTTGGCCTCTTCCAGTGCTTGAGCTGGATGGCACGCAATCGGTGGCGCAGCCATTCGTCCAGCTCTCGCCAGACTCCGGGCGTTTGCGCCAGCCCGAAGTACGCCTTCCAGCCCAGTAAGTAGGGCCTGAGCTTCTCCACCACTTGCACCATGCTGCGCCCACCCGAGCGACGCGTGAGTTGCCGGATGCGAGCCTTGAAGTTGTCCAGCGCCTTCTTGGCCACTGTACATTTAACCTCTTTGCCCTTGGCCACCCACAGCGCATAGCCCAGGAACTTGCGCCCGAAGGCGCTGGCCACCGCGCTCTTGGCTTCGTTGATCTGAAGCTTCAAGCCTGTGTACAGCGTCCGTAGGTACGCCATCACCCGCTCGCCGGCCTTGACGCTGCCCACGTAGACGTTGCAGTCGTCAGCGTAGCGCGCGAAGCTATAGCCCCGCGCCTCCAACGCCTTGTCCACTTCGTCGAGCAGCACGTTGGCCAGCAGCGGGCTCAGCGGCCCGCCTTGCGGTGTGCCCAGGTGGCGATCGACCACCACCCCGCCATCCATGATCCCGGCGTTCAGATACGCACGCACCAGCCGGATGACTCCGGCATCGTCGATGCGTCGCTTGAGCCTGTCGATCAGGATGTCGTGGTTGACCCGATCAAAGAACTTGGCCAGGTCGACGTCCACCACCACGCGCTTGCCCGATTGAACATACGCCCGCGCGGCCTTGACCGCATCGTGCGCACGCCGCCCAGGCCTGAACCCGTGGCTGTGCTCGCTGAAGCTGGGGTCGATTCGGGGTTGCAGCACCTGAAGAAGTGCCTGCTGGATCAGTCGATCCAGCACCGTCGGGATGCCCAGCTCGCGTTGGCTGCCGTCTGGTTTGGGGATCATGACCTTGCGTACCGGACTGGGTCGGTACGTGCCTGCCAGTAGCTGGTGGCAGATGTGGGGCCATCTCTGGCGTATCACCTGGGCAGTTTGCTCGATGTCGAGTCCGTCCACTCCGGCTGCGCCCTTGTTGGCCTTGACCCGCTTCCACGCCAGTTGCAGGTTCTGTCTCGTCAGCGCTGCTTCGAGCAGGCCACCAGTGCCTGCCGTCGGCTTTGCCGACCCTGTGCCTGGGTGTTCACGCGGCGGGCCGCAGGCTTCGTCGCTGATGAGATCACGCACGGCTTCTCCGTGCGCTACGCTCACCCGCCCGCATTGCTGCGGCATCTGACGCATGGCCTTTGACATCACACGTGTCCTCGGTCACTCACTCTCGTTCGGTCCTTCGCTCTTGTCTTGTGGCCTCATCGGCCCCGGCTCCAGCTACTACGACCTCTGCTGACTTCTCGCTCCGGCACACAGCCGTCGCCCTTTCAGGCACACGGCGAGATATCCCCAGGTAAGAACGCACTCCTTCACTGCACAGCCGCCGAATCTACGCCGCCTGACCCTTGATCACGAGAGCTTCGCGGTTTCTGGCCCGCTCGCCCTAGTCGGCACCGCCTTCTATCCGGTTCGTGTTCCTCGGCTCGCAGCTTCGCTCCACGCTTCTTCTCCACACTCGGTCGCCCTCATGCAGTTGCGCTTCGCTTCGTTCGCTGTGATCCACTCACGGGAGGACTTCCACCTCCAAGAGTGCGCCCATGCTGGGCGCACCAGCAAAAAACCCACCGTGTCACCACGGTGGGTTTTAGGCAACTAAACCTCAAGCTGGCGGGATGCCAGCGTAAAGATTAGAAGTTGTGTTGCAGGCCAATCAGAGTAGTATTGACTTTGTTACCACCGTTGATTTTGTCATTGACCAAGCGAGCGTATGCGCTGGTGCGCTTGCTCAGGTCATATTTGGCCCCAACTGCCGTAACCTTACGGTCACCAGCAGTGCCACCGTCTACATCAAGCTTGCCGTAATTAGCCATCAGGGTCACAGCACCCATGGGAGCGCTGACAGCCAAGTTGTAACCTTTCTTCTTGGAGTTGGCCAGGCCTAGCTTGTTATCCTCAGTGTGGTAACCTGCAAACAGCTTGGCAGCGCCGAAGTCATACTGACCGTACAGGTTGGTCTGAGCGATAGTATTGCTTTGACGCACAAAGGTCAGGCCAGCGGCCAGCGGACCGGCAGAATAAAACGCACCCACTTCGTTCCAGCCTTCGCCTGCTGTTTGGGTATCTTTCAGACCATGCGTGAAGCCCACGGTGAAACCGCTGAAGCTGGGGCTGGTGTACTTGATGGAGTCATTCAAACGGGTGTTGGCTGTACCAGAAGTGCTACCATAGCCACCACCCACTTTGGTGCCGAACGGGGTACGACCAGCTTGAGCAGACAGCGTGTGGCTGTTGGCACGACCGAGTTGGACGTTACCGAAGTTGCCCTGCAGGCCCAGGAACACTTGACCAGCGGTCAGGTTGTTTGCTTGAGTGCCGGCTGTACCACCACCTTCGGTCGCATCGAAGTTCGCTTCGTATAGGAAGTTCACCTTCAAGCCACCACCCAGATCTTCCGTACCACGGAAAATGATTGCTGAAGTACCTTGCTGGCTATTGGCCAGAGTGGTGGCAGTGGTTTTAACGCCACCAGCGGTCGTGGTCTTGACGTGCGAGTAAGAGGGATCAAACGTACCGGAGATGGTCACGGTGGACTGAGCAAAAGCTGCGCCGGAAACGGCCACGGCAGCCAGAGCGATCAGAGTCTTTTTCATTGAGAAGTTCTCCAAGGTTGATGAATGAGGCCGGAAGCCAAGCCTCCGAACCAACCTCCGTTGAGGAAGTTGTACGTATTGCACCAGAAGCGAGCAACAGCAGCCATGTTTGGGGCCGATTTTTTCCGGTTTCTGTTGCATCCATGCCACAAAGCACGCGATACTCCCAGGCAGGCCTTTTCTTCTTTCACACCTGTCACATCCACCATGCACGCCAGCCACTCTCCCCGCCCCGTGTACCAGACCGAAGACATCCTCATGAGCCTGTGCGATTCGGTGACGAAGGTGCTCAACACCGCCACGCAGGGGCAGATGCACTATTCCGGGATGGTGCAGCGCATCTCGCGCACCTGTTTGAAGCCCGACATCGGCTGCTTTGTGCTGTTTGACGGCGGGTTTTCGGGCCTGGTGATCCTGAACTTCTCAGGCCAGGCGGCCATGGAGATTTACGAGAGCTACATGGTGCACATGGGCATGTCGCGCGAGGAACTGGCCCGCAGCTACACCTCCGACGAGGTGAGCAACGTCATGGGCGAGCTGATGAACCAGGTGCTGGGTGATTTCACCAGCAAGGTGCACCGGGAGCTCCGCACCAACATCACGCAAAGCCAGCCCAAGATGCTGGTGCTGAACAAGCAGGTCACCCTCAGCGTGGACGCCAACCTCGACCAGCCCGAGGCCCGCCGCGTGACGTTCTACACCGGCCGCAACCACATCTTCTACCTGGAGCTGGCGATGGACCGCACGGAGTTCATTCCGCTGTACGAGCTGGAGGCCCAGGCCGCCCCCAACCCGGACGAGCTGATGGAGCAGGTGCGCAACGGCCAACCCACCGTCCCCGCCCCGTCCCCCGCGCCCGGTGGTTCTGACACGGATGAGCTGCTGAAGTCGCTGGGGATGTGAGCACCCAAGGAGAAAGGCCATGAACAAACCCTTCCTGCTCAGCGAGGAGGCGCTGACGGCGCTGGAGGCGCAGATTCCGGCGATGGCCGAAAGGGCGTTCGCCCAAGCCGAGCTCCACGCGCTGGCCACGGGTGGCAAGGTGCTCAAGGCCCGCGCGGGCAAGGTGGTGGAGATCGACGCCGAAGGCCACGAGCGGGTCATCAAAGCGATCGCGCCCGCGGTGCGCGTCCCCGCAGGCAGCCGCTGGGTGCTTCCCGCCGTGCGCGAATGAGTACCGCACAGCCCAGGCTGCGCGTCTTTGCCGGACCGAATGGGTCGGGCAAGAGCACGCTCAAGAACGTTTTGCCTGAACCGCTGCTGGGCGTCTATGTGAACGCCGACGACATCGAGAAAACCCTGCGCGAGCATGGGCGCCTGGATTTGGCGGCTTATGGCATCGACGCTTCGGCGGAAGCGTTGAAGGGCTTTCTGCAACGGTCGTCGCTGCTGGCCTCGCAGCATTTGCTGCAAGATACCGAAAAAATCGCCCTGGTGGGCCAGGCGATTTGTCTCTCTGACATGAGGGTGAATTCCTACCATGCATCGGTGCTGGCAGACTTCATTCGCCACCAGTTGCGGCTGCGACGGGTGTCGTTCACCTTTGAGACGGTGATGTCTTCGGCGGACAAGGTGGAGTTTCTGTCTCAAGCGCAGCAGGCAGGGTTTCGAACCTACCTCTACTACATTGCCACGGAAGACCCAGCAATCAACGTGTCGCGCGTGGCACACCGCGTGGCTTCTGGCGGCCATCCTGTCCCCCGCGACAAGATCATCAGTCGCTATCACCGGTCGCTGGCTTTGCTGAGGCATGCCATCGCATACACCGACAGGGCGTATTTGTTCGACAACTCTGGTGACGAGCGCATTTGGCTGGCTGAAGTGACTGGCGGCCAGGTGCTGGAAGTGAAATCAGACTGGCTGCCCCATTGGCTGGTTGCCGCCCTCTCCCTCGGCGGCTCCGACACGGACGAGTTGCTGAAGTCGCTGGGGATGTGAGCGACGCGCTGACCGGCGTTGACCGGCGCCGATTTTTTGACTAAATTTGGCTCTAAATTAGGAGCTGATGATGGAAGCCATTCTTGCTGATGTGGCCGTGAGCATGTCGGAGTTGAAAAAGAACCCAGCTGCCGTGCTCCGGGCGGCCAACCACCGCCCGGTGGCGGTGCTCAGCCACAACCGCACCGCTTTTTACATGGTCGAGCCCCGTTTGTTCGAAGCAATGATGGAAGAATTGGCCGACCGCGAGCTGTACCGCACAGCGGCGAGCCGCCTGGCGGAGAAAGCTCGCGCGGTCGAGGTGGACATTGACGACCTCTGACCGTCGCGCAGGCCAAAAACACGCCTACCGGCTTCGATTCATGCCCGAGGCGCTGGACGAGTGGCATGCGCTCGACGGCTCGGTCAAGGTCCACCTCAAGAAGCTGCTGGCCAAGCGCCTGGACCATCCGCACGTTCCAGGGGGCGCGCTGCACGGGCCTTTGGCGGGGTGCTACAAGATCAAGCTGCGCCAGCAGGGCGTTCGGCTGGTTTATGCCGTAGAAGACGATTGCCTGCTGGTGACGGTGATTGCCGTGGACAAGCGCGAAAACAGCGGGGTGTATCAATCGGCCGTGGAACGGCTGGCCGAAGCCGCCGATGCGCTGGCCAAGGCGCGAAAGCCTCGCCAGCCGTAAGAACCCTACCCTGCCACCGCACCTGGAACCGAACTGGCCCCAATGGCCACCAGCGGCAGTGTGGCCATGGCATGGTCGGGCCGCACTGGGGTGCTATATTGCGCAAACCGATCGACCTTGCCCGCCCATGACGACGCCTGCAGGCCATGAAGACGAGCTGATCCGCTTCGCCGACGATGACGGCGAAGGTGCCGCCCCCTTGGCCGCTGACCACGGCGGGCGGGTGTGGAAGATTCTGGTCATCGACGATGACGATGACGTGCACCAAGCCACCCGGTTTTCGCTGGAGGGGGTGCAGCTCTTTGGCCGGCCGCTGAAGCTGCTGCATGCCACGTCGGCCCGCGAGGCGCGGGCAGTGCTGGAAGCCACCCGCGATGTGGCCGTGGTGCTGCTGGACGTGGTGATGGAAACGCCGGATGCCGGCTTGGCGCTGGTGGACCACATCCGCAACACGCTGCGGATGCTGGAGACGCGCATCGTGCTGCGCACCGGGCAGCCGGGCTACGCGCCAGAGCACGATACGCTGCTGCGCTACGACATCAATGACTACAAGACCAAGTCCGAGCTGACGCACCACAAGCTGCTGACGAGCATCACGACCACGCTGCGGGCGTACCAGCAGTTGTGCCTGATCGAGACGAGCCGCCGCGGGCTGGAGCAGATCGTGGAGGCTTCGGGGGCGCTGCTGCGCGCCGAGGGCCTGCAGCGCTTTGCGGCCGGGGTGATCACGCAGATTGCGGCCATTCTGGGTACGCGGCCGGAGGGGGTGGTCTGCGCGCAAGGGCAGGCCACGGCGGGCTACCGGGTGCTGGCCGCGGCAGGCCAATACGCCCATTTGGTGGACCAGCCGGTGGAGCGGTTGCTGGATGAGCGGGTGGTGGGCCTGCTCAAGCAGGCGCTGCGCAGCGGCCAGAGCCTCTTTACCGCGCACGAATCGGTGCTGTTTCTGGGCGAGCGCGAGGGCGACAGCATGGCGGCTTTCGTGCAGTCGGACACGCGCATCGAGCCGGTGGATGTGCAACTGCTGCGGGTGTTTTGCACCAATCTCACGGCTTGCCTCCACCAGCTGATCACGCTGCAGCGCCTGCACCATGTGGCGTATGAAGACGCCATGCTCAAGCTGCCCAACCGCACGCGCTTCGTGGAGCTGCTGTCGGCGTGCATGGCGCAAGGCTGCGCCGAGCAGGCGCTGGTGGTGGTGGACATCGATGACTTTGCGGGCGTCAATGACCTGATGGGCCACGACTATGGCGATGCGCTGCTCAAGGCCATGGCCCAGCGGCTGGCCCAATGCGCGGGCCCGGCGGTGACGCTGGCGCGCGTCTCGGGCAATGCGTTTGGCCTGCTGGGGCCAAGCAGCATCGTCGATCCGGAGCGGGTGCTGGGGTTTTTCGAGCAGCCGCTGGAGGTGGAGGGCAAGCCGCAGCGGGTGTCGGTGACGCTGGGGGCCTGTCTGCTGGACGACCCGGGCATCGACGGGGTGGACTGGCTGAAGAACGCCAACATCGCCTTGAAACAGGCCAAGCGCGACCGGCGCGGCCGCTATGTGCGCTTCACGCCGGAAATGGCGCAGCACGCGCGCAACCGCACCCAGATGCTGACGGAGCTGCACGCGGCGTTCGATCACAACCACCTCTATCTGGCGTTTCAGCCGCAGTTGGACTTGCGCAGCGGCGAGCTCATTGGCCTGGAAGCGCTGATGCGCTGGCGCGGGCAGGATGGGCGTATGGTGCCGCCAGACCGGTTCATCCCGCTGGCGGAGCAGTCGGGGCTGATCGTGAGCCTGGGCGACTGGGGCCTGAAGACGGCCTGCCTGACCATGCGGGAATTGCTCAAGCAGGGGCTGGCCCCACGGCGCATGGCAGTGAACGTGTCGGTGGTGCAGTTTCAGGCCCCGGGCTTCGTCGAGCGGGTACAGGGCGCGCTGGATGCGGCCGGGCTGCGGGCCGACCAACTGGAGCTGGAGATCACGGAGTCGGTGTCGCTGCTGGGGCACGGGGTGATCGAGTCGCTGCTGGGGCACGGGGTGATCGAGTCGCTGCTGGAGCGGCTGCGCGGCATGGGCGTGTCGATTGCCATCGACGATTTCGGCACCGGCTATTCGTCGCTATTGATCAGGCCCCATAAAGATTGAACTATCTGGTGATTTGGTAGTCCCATCTTTCATGGAAAAAGAAGACGCGAGATACCAAACCCTGCAGCA
>NZ_SNYL01000025.1 GCF_004363315.1 Tepidicella xavieri | reverse complement strand
AGGGCTGCCAGGGGCTGGAAATGCGGATCCAGCCGGTTGAAAGCCGACGCAGGCAGAGCCTCGGCTGCTTCGATGGGCACTTTTTCAACGGCCTGTTAAGTTCCCCGACCCGAGGACAGCCGCTGCGCCGCCTTGTCGATCCAGAGTTGCAGACTGTCGATCAAATCCTTCTGGCTGAAGGAGCAACTCTCTTCGGCGAACAGGGCGCTGGATTCCAGCCGGTCGAGCAGGTTGTGCCACACCTCGCCAAAGGCCGCTGGCAGCCGGCTCAGCAGTGTGGCGGGCGCCTGGCGGGCGGCTTGCACGAAAGCATGCAAGCTCAAGCGGCCGGCCTGGAACTCGGCCAGTTGCCGCTGCAGTTCGCAAAGTACGGGATCGGAATGGGTCACGGGCGTGGCAAGATCAATGACGGACAGGGCCTGGACGCCGGGGGCTCCAGCGAGGCAGCAAGGTCAGGGCGCTGGCCAACACGAACAAGGCCCCGAGCCAAGGCAGGTGTACGAAGCCGACCCATGGAATGGCCGCCCCGCCCAGCGCCGCTCCCACGGCGGTGCCAATGTACACCATGGACGCATTCACGCTCATCAGCATGGGGGTTTGTCCCTGTCCCTGCTCCGCCAGGCGGGACTGCTGAGGGGTCATCATGCCGAAGCCGCAAACCGCCCACAGACCAAAGAGGGCGGCCGTCCACAGCGGATGGCCCGCGGTCAGGGGGACGGTGGCCATGCAGGCCAGCAGGACCAGAATCAGCCAGCGCAGTGCCCGACGGGGGCTGAACAGATCGCTGGCCCAGCCGCCCAGCAGGGTGCCGGCCACGCCGCCCATTCCCAGCACCATGAGCGTGGCGCTGAGTTGTGTCGGAGTCAGGGGGTGCAGCGCCATGAGGATAGGGCCCATGTAGGCCGACACCATGAAGATGCCGCAGAAGTACAGCAAGGTCAGGCTCAAGGTGAGGAGCACCTCGCGTTGGCCGAGCAGGCGGCCCAGGCCCTTGAACCCCTCGCTGGCGCCTCCCACGTGCCGGGGCACGCAGCGGGCCACCAACACACACATCAGCAGCCCCAGGGCGCCCACGGCGGCCAGTGGCCAGCGCCAGCCAAAGGCCAGGCCGAGCCAGGCCCCCATCGGCATGCCGAGCACATAGCTCAAGCTCATGCCGAGAAAGGTGCGCGAGAGGGCCTTGCCCCGTTGCTGGGGGCGCACCAGGGTCACGGCCACGCCGGCCGCTACGGGGGTGAACACCGCCCCCATGCCCATCAGCACCCGCCCGGCCATGAGCGTGGACAGCCCGGGGGCCAGGGCGCATGTCCAGGCCCCGAGCGTGAACAGCCCGAGCGCCCACACCATCAGCCGTTGCCGTGCCCAGGCGCCAGTGCGCCACATGATGAGCGGGGCCAGCAAGGCGTTGGCCAGGGCATAGGCCGTCATGGTCTGGCCGGCAGCGCTGACGCTCACGCCCAGCCCTTCCGACAGGGGCCCCAGATAGCCAGACAGCCCGAATGCCCCGGTGCCGATGACGAAATTGCAGACGGCAAACAGCCACAGCACCGGGGGCGGTGCCGTGGCGGCAGTGGGGGAGGCAGCGGTGGCGCCGGCAGACATGGTGGCCCATCATAGGCCAGGGCCGCGCGGCCCGCTGCCACCGGCGCGACTGCCGCAGCGCAGTCCGCCTCAGTGACCCAGGATCTTGGAGAGGAAGTCCCGGCTGCGCTCGTTTTGCGGGTTGTTGAAGAACTCCTCCGGCGTGTTCTGCTCCACGATTTGGCCCTGGTCCATGAAGATCACCCGGTCGGCCACGGCCTTGGCAAAGCCCATTTCGTGCGTCACGCACAACATGGTGATGCCTTGGCCGGCCAACTCGATCATCACGTCCAGCACCTCCTTGATCATCTCGGGGTCGAGCGCGGAGGTGGGTTCGTCAAAGAGCATGATCTTGGGCTTGAGGCACAGTGCCCGAGCAATGGCCACGCGCTGCTGCTGGCCGCCGGAAAGCTGCAGCGGGTACTTCTTGGCCTGTTCGGCGATGCGCACCCGTTCCAACTGCTGCATGGCCTTTTCCTCGGCCTCCTTCTTCGGCACCTTGCCCACCCACATGGGCGACAGCGTCAGGTTTTCCAGCACCGTCAGGTGCGGGAACAGGTTGAACTGCTGGAACACCATGCCCACTTCGCGCCGCACGCGGTCGATGGCCTTGATGTCGTCGGTCAGTTCCGTGCCGTCCACGATGATCTGGCCTTCCTGGTGCTCTTCGAGCCGGTTGACGCAGCGGATCAGCGTCGATTTGCCCGACCCCGAGGGGCCGCAGATCACAATGCGCTCACCCTTGGCCACGTCCAGGTTGATGTCGCGCAGCACGTGGAAGTCGTTGCCGTACCACTTGTTGACGTTCTTGAATTGGATGATAGGTTGTTCAGACATGTTGGGAGTCCTCGCGCCCGACTCAGCGGGCTTTGCTCTTGACGAGTTGCTTTTCCACCCACAGGCTGTAGCGCGACATGGAGAAGCAGAAAGCGAAATACACGACCGTGATGAACAGGTAGGCCTCGATCTTGAACGGCCGCCAGACGGCATCGGAGTTCAGGGCGATGCCCAACGCGCCGGTCAGTTCGTACAGCGAGACGATGGTCACCAGCGAGGTGTCCTTGAACACCGAGATGAAGTTGTTCATCATGCTGGGCACCGTCATGGCCAGGGCCTGCGGCAGCACGATCTTGCGCTGCGTCTGCCAGTAGCTCAGGCCCAGGGTGGCCGCGGCTTCCAGTTGCCCTTTGGGGATGGCCTGCAGGCCGCCGCGAACGATCTCGGCCATGTAGGCCGCCGCGAACAACGTGATGCCGATGACCACGCGCACCAACACGTCGATGGTCACGCCTTGTGGCATGAACAGCGGGAACATGAACGAGGCCATGAACAGGATCGAGATCAGCGGCACGCCACGGATCAGCTCGATGTAGGTCACGCAAATGCTGCGGATCACGGGCAGGTTGCTGCGCCGGCCCAGGGCCACCAGCACCGAAAGCGGGAAGGCCAGAAACAGTGACAGCGTGGCCAGCATCACCGTCAGCGGCAGGCCGCCCCAGGAGTCGGAACGCACCGGGCTCAGGCCGAACCAGCCGCCGCCCATCAGCACGAAGAAGGCGCCGAGCACGCCCACCCACATCAGGACCAGCCAGGGCTTCCAGAAAAAGCGGATGCAGCTCAGCACCAACCCGCTGACCAGGATGAGGGTGGCCAGAATGGGGCGCCAATGCTCCTCATAGGGGAAGCGCCCCCACAGAATGAGGCGGTATTTTTCGGCCACCACGCCCCAACACGCGCCGGAGCCACGGGCGTCCTGACAGGCCGCCACGTCCGGGGCGAACACGGCATTGAACAGCCCCCACTGGGCCACGCCGGGGATCAGGTACACGGCCAAGCCGAGCAGGAAAAGGGTGGTCAGCGTATTCGATGGGCTGCCAAACAGATTTTTGCGCGCCCAGGCCACGAAGCCGGTCTGCTTGACCGGAGAGGGGCGGGGCGCGATCGGGGTGAAGGTCTGAGCCATGCTTTAGCGCTCCTTGATGGCCTTGCGGGCGTTGTACCAGTTCATGAAGACCGATGTGGTCAATGACGTGGACAGGTACACCAGCATGATGATGGCGATGCACTCGACGGCACGACCGCTTTGGTTGATGGCGGTGTTGGCCACCGAGACCACGTCCGGGTAGCCCACGGCCACGGCGAGGGAGGAGTTCTTGGTGAGGTTGAGGTACTGGTTGGTCATCGGGGGGATGATGACGCGCAGCGCCTGCGGCAGGATCACCAGTTTCATGGTCTGACGCGGCGTCAGGCCCAGGGCCGATGCGGCCTCGGTCTGCCCGTGACTGACCGACTGGATGCCGCTGCGCACCACCTCGGCCACGAAGGCGGCGGTGTAGGTGACCAGGCCGATGAGGACGGTCAGGAATTCGGGCGTGGCGCTGTAGCCGCCGTCGATCATGAAAGTCTGCTTTTCCGGTACGCTCCACTCGGTGGGCATGCCGCCGACCAGCCAGCCCACCAACCCGAGCACCACCACCAAGGCCAGCGGCACCCAGACCATGTCGCCTTCCTGGCCCGTCTGCTCGAAGCGCTTGAACATGCGCTGGCGCCAGATCACGGCCGCTGCCAGGCCACCCAGCAGGCCCCAGTAGACCCAACTCCAGCCCACCCCACGCGCCGGGATCGGCATGGTGAAGCCATCCTTGCTCAGGTAGAACAGATCCCAAAGGCTCCAGGCGTTGGCAAACGGTGGCAGGATCTCCACCATGAAGATGTACCACATCAACAGTTGCAGCAGCACCGGCACGTTGCGGAACAACTCCACGTAGCCGTAGCAGAGTCCGCGGATCAGGCCGTTGCGCGAAAACCGCCCCACGCCAATGAGCACCCCGAGGATGGTCGTCAGGATGATGCCGAGGATGGCCACCTTCAGGGTGTTGAGCACGCCGACCCAGATCGCCTTGCCATAGCTTTCGCTGGGGTCGTAAGGGATCATGGTCTGGCCGATGTCGAAGCCGGCCGGTGTGCCCAGGAAATCGAAGCCGCTCGGGATGCCCCGGGCCGCCATGTTGGTTTGTGTGTTGTGTGCCAGGAACCAGATCCCCAGGGCCACCAGGACGAGTGCAATCGCCTGGAACAGCAGGCCGCGCGTGGCGCGGCTGTTGAGGGACCAGCGGTTCGTGGTTGGGTGTGTCGGATGTGTCACCACCACCTCACTGTCTGAAAGTCATGATCGGAAACAAAAAACCGGGACATGAGGCGCCATGTCCCGGTTCGATGGTCGATGGAATTACCGGACCGGCGGGGCGTACATGATGCCGCCGTTGTTCCACAGGTTGTTCAGGCCGCGCGGCAGGCCCAGCGGGGCAATGTTGCGCTCGAACGATTCACCATAGTTGCCCACGGACTTGATGATGCGGTAAGCCCAGTCCTTGTCCAGGCCCAGCAGGCGACCGGTGTCCTCGTTGCCAGCGCCCAGCAGACGGCGCACGTTGGGGTTGGTGGAGGAGGCGCGCATCTGGTCCACGTTGGCGCTGGTGATGCCCAGTTCCTCGGCTTCGAGCATGGCGTACAGCGCCCACTTGACGATGGCGAAGAACTCATCGTCACCGCGGCGCACGGCCGGGCCCAGCGGTTCCTTGGAGATCAGGTCGGGCAGGATGACGTGGTCATCGGGACGCTGGGCGTTGTTGGCGCGGTAGGCGGCCAAGCCGGAGGCGTCGGTCGTGTACACCTGGCAGCGGCCGCTGAAGTAGGCGTTGGTGGCCGAGGCGCTGTCGTTGAACACCACCGGGCGCAGGTTCAGGTTGTTGGCGCGCGAGAAGTCGGTCAGGTTGAGTTCGGTGGTGGTGCCGGACTCGACGCACACGGTGGCGCCACGCAGATCCTTGGCGCTCTTGACGTTGAGGCTCTTGGGCACCATGAAGCCCTGGCCGTCATAGAACGTGACGCCGGTGAAATGCAGGCCCAGCGAGGCGTCGCGGGTCAGCGTCCAGGTGGTGTTGCGCGAGAGCATGTCGATTTCGCCAGACTGCAGGGCGGTGAAGCGCTGCTGGGCGGTCAGTGGCACGTAGCGAACCTTGGTGGCATCGCGCAGCACGGCGGCGGCCACGGCGCGGCAAACGTCCACATCGATGCCACTCCAGCGGCCTTGGCTGTCGGCGGCCGAGAAGCCGGGCAAGCCCTGGTGGACACCGCACACGAGCGTGCCGCGGCTCTTGATGGCGTCGAGGTCTTTGCCGGCGTGCGCAGGCGCAGCCAGCAAGGCGGCAGCGGTAGCGACAGCAGCAGAGGTGATCTTGAGCGTCTTGCGAATCATGACTTGTGGTTCCTTCTGTTTCGTTGATTCGGCCGACACCCTCTTGGGGTTGCGCGGCCTGCCTGAACTTTAGTGAAGTTGGCTTCGAAGAAGCATCGGGGTTTACCTGGGAACTTCATGAAAAATTTTCATGGTCGCCCAGGCCGACCCGCATAAACACGAATGCAATTCTCATGCCAACGGATGGCGCCGGCCGCGATGGGTGTCCATGGGTTGAATCGGTGTTTGGGGTGGCGCCATACGGTCTCATTCGAGACAAATGGCCGGGTTCGCCCAGTATTCAGCGCCATCGCGCTGGATTACCCTGTCACTGCTCACATGGCCGCTGCGGTGATGACCGCGTGCCTCATGCACCAACAAGGAGATTGCGCATGTCCTCGACACAGGCCTTGCACCATGCGGTGTGGCCGCGCCGCTTGCCGCACGCCATCACGGTGCCCCAGACCTCCCTCTGGTTCAATCTGGAAGCCAGTGCCGCCCGCTACCCCGACAAGCCCGCCACCGTGTTCTTTGATCAGACGCTCAGTTACGCCCAGCTTCGCGACGCCGCGCTGAGGATGGCCGCATGGCTGCATGCGCAGGGGGTACGCGCGGGCGACCGGGTGATCCTGCTGATGCAGAACTGTCCGCAGCATGTGATTGCCTACTACGGCATCTTGCGTGCCAATGCGGTGGTCGTGCCGGTCAACCCCATGAACAAAGCCGATGAGTTGGCGCACTACATCACCGATCCCGGGGCACGTGTGGCCATCGTGGCGGCCGATCTGGCCGACGAACTCCTTCAGGCCAACCGGCGCTTGCCCGAGGGGCAGCGGCTGCAGCGCGTGCTGTGCACCCATTACGCCGACTCGATGCCCGCCGATATGCTCGCCGGTGAGGCAGCAGACGTTCCACCTGCCTGGCGGGAGTGGTTGGCGCGGCGTCATCCGTTGCCCGAGGTGCCGGGTGGGCAAGCCCACGACTGGGCGCAAGCCATGGCCTGCACGGCCGAGCCGCCCCCGCACACCGCTGGCCCCGATGACTTGGTGGTGTTGCCCTACACCAGTGGCACGACCGGCCTGCCCAAGGGCTGCATGCACCCGCACCGCACCCTCATGCACAACGCCGTGGCCAGCACCTTGTGGTGCAATGGGGCCGCCGAGAATGTGGCCCTGGTCGTGGTGCCCATGTTTCACATCACTGGCATGGTCCTGGGCATGCACGGCAATATTTACGCCGGAGCCACGATGGTCATCATGCCGCGCTGGGACCGTGAACTGGCGGGGCGGCTGATCTCGCGCTGGAAGGTGACACACTGGGTCAACATTCCTACCATGATCATTGACTTGCTGGCCAGCCCTAACTTTGCCAGCCATGACCTCACCAGCCTGGTCTATATCGGCGGGGGCGGTGCGGCCATGCCCCAGGCCGTGGCCCAGAAGCTGCTGGACCTCTACGGTCTGCGGTACGTCGAGGGCTATGGACTCACCGAAACCGCCGCTCCCTCGCACAGCAACCCGCCGGATCGCCCCAAACAGCAATGCCTGGGCATTCCCTTTATCGGGACCGATGCGCGCATCGTGGACCCGGACACCTTGCAGGAACTACCGGTGGGGGAGCCCGGTGAAATCGTGATTCATGGCCCCGAGGTGTTCGACGGTTACTGGCAGCGCCCTGATGCCACGGCCGCCGTGTTCTTCGAACGGGATGGCAAGCGTTTCTTCCGCACTGGCGACCTGGGTCGTGTGGACGAGGAGGGCTATTTTTTCATCACCGACCGCCTCAAGCGCATGATCAATGCCAGCGGCTACAAGGTGTGGCCGGCCGAGGTCGAAGCCCTGATGTTCAAGCACCCGGCAATTGCCGAGGCTTGTGTCATCGGCGTGCAGGACGCCTACCGTGGCGAAACCGTCAAGGCCGTGGTGGTGCTCAGGGCCGAGGCACGCGGGCAGGTGAGCGAGCAGGACATCATCGGCTGGTGCCATGCACACATGGCTGCCTACAAGGTGCCGCGCATCGTGGTGTTTGCCGAAGCGCTGCCCAAGAGCGGAAGCGGCAAGGTGATGTGGCGCCTGTTGCAGGAGGCCGAGGCCCGCGCACGGTAACATTCACCGCATGCTTCCCGCCTCCGATGGGCTGGCCCGGCTCAGACGCCTGTGGCGGCCCCGCCATCCCCTGTTCCGGCTGATGCTGGTGTTCAATGTCTTGTCATCCGGCATGGCCTGGACGTTGCACCTGGCCCGCCCCGAAGGGGCATTGTTGTGGATCTTGACCCTGCTGGCGTTGGGCAACGCCCTGGCCGGGATGGTGCTGTTGTGGCGGCTGTGGCAGGAGACGGCCGCCGACCCCGAGGACGCCAATGCCAACCGGCCCGATGGCCGCACCCCCTGAGGAGATGGACATGTTCAAAGCCTGGAAGATCACCAAAACCGATGCAGAGGGCTACCGCTGCGCCCTGGTCGATGTGGACGAGGGGGAATTGCCCGAGGGTGACGTGACGGTGCAGGTGGAGTGGTCCACCGTGAATTACAAGGATGGCCTGGCCTTCACCGGGCGCTCGCCCGTGGTGCGCCAGTTTCCCATGGTGCCGGGCATCGACTTGGCCGGCACGGTTGCCGCCAGCCGGCACCCGCGCTGGCGCGTGGGGGACCGCGTCATCCTCAATGGCTGGGGCGCGGGAGAGACCTGGTGGGGCGGTATGGCGCAGAAGGCCTGCGTGCGGGGCGACTGGCTGGTGGCATTGCCCCCGGGCCTGACGACCCGCCAGGCCATGGCCATCGGCACCGCCGGCTACACCGCGATGCTGTGTGTGCAAGCCCTGCAGCGGCACTGGGCGGAGGCGGGTGTGGCTGCGGGCAGCGGCGAGGTGCTCGTCACCGGCGCCGGGGGCGGGGTGGGCAGTGTGGCGGTGGCCTTGCTCGCGGCACTGGGGCACGCCGTGGTGGCATCGACCGGGCGGCCGCAGGAGGCCGATTACCTCAAGGCGCTCGGGGCGGCCGAGGTCATCGAGCGGCAGACGTTGGCCGCCCCCGGCAAGCCCTTGCAGAAAGAGCGGTGGATCGGCGTGGTCGATGCCGTCGGGAGTCATACCCTGGCCAATGCCTGTGCCAGTACCCGCTATGGCGGGGCGGTGACCGCGTGCGGGTTGGCCCAGGGGATGGATCTGCCCACCACCGTGGCGCCCTTCATCTTGCGTGGGGTGACGCTCTACGGCATTGACAGCGTCATGGCGCCACTGCATCGACGCGAAGCAGCCTGGGCCCAGCTCGACGCGCTGCTGGACCGCCGCCGGCTGGACCAAATGACGCGCGAGGTGCCTCTGGCCGAGGCGGCCGCGCTGGGCAGCCAGATCCTGGCCGGACAGGTTCGCGGGCGGGTGGTGGTGAACGTCAGCGCCTGAACCTGAGCCGCGCTTTGCCGCATGGCTCAGATCGGGGCGTTTTCCGGTGTGGAGCGGGGTTCGACCTTGGGCGCGAAACGCCGACCCATCCAGCCGGTGAATGGCAGAAAGAGCAGCGCCACGCCAGCGTTGAAAGCGAGGTTGGCGATGGCCACGGCTTGTCCAGGCGTTTCGCCCACGCGTACCGCCCACTCGCCAAACGCCGAGACAAAGGGCAACATCAGCACCACGCCCACGGCATTGAACAGGAGATTCATCAGGGCGGCGCGTTTGGCGAATGCGTCCATGGGAATGCTGGCGATCAGCCCGGTGGCGGTGGTGCCCAGGGTGGCGCCCACGACGATGGCCACTGCGCCTATGGGGTCGAGCACCCCTTGCTGCACCAGCACGATGGCCAGACCGCTGACCACGCTGCTGGACTGCAGCAGCACCGTCACGACCACCCCCATGAGCACGCCCAGCCAGGGCTCTTGGGCCCGGGCCAGCCATTCGAGCACCCAGGGCGACTGGCGCAGAGGCTCCAGCGAGTCGCCAATCAGATCCAGCGTGAAGAAGATGAAGCCGAAGTAGAAAATGGCCCGGCCCAGCACACGGATGGAGAAGGGCAGCATCGTGAGGATGCCGCCCAGCACGATCAGGTAGGGGCCGATATGGGTCAGCTTAAACGACACCAGCCAGGCCGTGGAAGTGGTACCGATTTTGGCACCCAACAACACGGCTAGGCTGCTGGCGAAGCTCAATGTACCGGAGTTGACCAGCGCCACCACCAGTGCCGAGACGGCGCTGCTGGACTGCACCACCGCCGTGACCGAGGCACCCAACAGCAACCCCCGAAAACGGTCGCGCGTGGCCATGGCGAGCCAGCGTGGCAGCTTGTCCCGGCCCACGGTCTGCAATTCTTGGCTGAAGTGTTCCAGCCCGTACAGAAATAGCAGCAGGGCGCTGAGCACCAGGATGAAGACCTGGAATTCACTGAAGTCGAGGGCATCGAGCATGCCGGCATCTTGCCATGTCTGGCCGGCCAGGGCATCAGGCGGCCGGCACGATGTGGCGGTAGGCGTGCCAGGTGGCGTGACCCAGCACCGGACCGACGACCAACAGGCCCAGGAACCAGGGCAGCATGGCCAGCAACACCAGCGCCGTGATGATGGCGCCCCACCACAGCATCACGCCGGGGTTCTGGAGGCAGGCGCGGATGCTGGTGAGCCCGGCCGAAATGGCGTCCACCTGCCGGTCCAGGATCATGGGGATGGAGATGACGCTGGTCACGAAGATCAGCCCGGCAAAGATGGCGCCCACGACGGTGTAGGTGATGAGGAATTCGAGGTTTTCCACGCTCAGCAGCGCTTGGAGCAGGTTGGCCGTGTCGGGCATGGTGTTGAAGGTGACGGCAAACACCACCAGCGATGCGCGGCCCCAGAGCATTTCCAGAATCAGCAGCACGCCGGCAAAGATGGCCATGGTGCCTTTGGTGGGCAGCCAGGCGGTCAGCGAAGCGCGTAGCGACGGGCGCAGGCCTTGCTCCAAGGCGCGACTGGCATCGTACAGGCCCAGGCACAGGAACGGCCCCATCAGCAGGAAGCCGGCGCTCAGCGCCAGCACATAGGCCGGCGCTTCCTGCAGCACGATCCACAGCGCGTGGCCCATCAGGAAAAAACAGCCGCCATAGAACAGGCCGATGCGTGGGCAGCGCAGAAAGTCCCGCCAGCCCAGAGCCACCCAGCGCAGCGGGTCGCCGGGCGACAGGTCGGCCAGGGTGAGGGAGAACACCGAAGCGCTTTCCGGTGCCGCCCCTTCCTGAGCCGTCTGCGTCTGGGGCGTTGGCGGGCGGTCGGATGTGGACGGCTCGGCGCTCGGCCTCGTGTCGTCGGCGGGCTGGGTGGGGGTCATGGCGCTCCTCGTCGTCGGCGGTTTGCTCTCGATCAAACAGCGTACTGAAAAGCGGCGCGAGCGTGTAGCGTGTTAACCCGGTGGCGCCGGTTTCGGGCGCGCGCGGGGCTACACTCGGTGCTGCCATGAATCCGCATTTTCTGCCCCCTTGCGTGCCGCTGGCCCGCGTTGACGACACCCTGGCCCAGCAGGGCTATGCCGTGCTGGATGCCCGTTCCGTGCAGCAGTGGCTCGGCGTGGAGCCCCAGGCGCTGGCGGCCTTGCAGCCGAGCTGGGACGATCTGCCCAGTGACCGCTACCTGAAAGACGGTGGGCGCTACCGCAAGCGGCGCCACAGCTGCTTCGTGGTCGATGGCGATGCGGTGCGGCAGGTGCCTCACCGTGCTCACTGGCAGCCGGTGGAGTACAACGCCCTGCACGGCGGGATGCAGCGCTGGTTCGAGCCGATGGATCCGGCCGTGGTGGCCATGCCTGCCTGGCAGCGGCTTTTGGTGCAGACGGCGGCGGCCACGTCGGCGCTCAAAGGGCGGCAGCCCTGGTACATCGAGGCGCACCAGTTCCGCATCGACACCACCGACGGCATTGGCCGGCCCACGCCTGAGGGCGCGCACCGCGATGGGGTCGATCTGGTGGCCGTGTATCTGGTGGGGCGGCACCGCATCAAGGGGGGCGAGAGCCGTGTTTTCGAAGCCTACGGGCCCAACGGCCAGCGCTTCACCCTGACCGAGCCGTGGTCGCTGCTGCTGCTCGACGATGCCCGGGTCATTCACGAAACCACGCCCATCCAGCCGCTGGAGCCGGATGAGCTGGGGTGGCGCGACACGCTGGTGCTGACCTGCCGCGCCGGTGGTTTCCAGGGCGACTGAGCTTCACTGCGGCTGGAAGCCGCTGTCCTTGATGATGCGGGCCCACGTCTGGGTGTAGGCCCGTTCGCGCCGGTGCAGCTCCTCACCGCTCATGAAGCCCACGCCCAACCCCATGCCGCTGAGGCGTTCGCGCACCTGGGGCTGCTCCAGCGCCTTGGCCACGGCGGCGCTGAGCCGCTCCAGCACCGGCCGTGGCGTGCCAGCCGGCGCGAAGATGCCGTAATAAGGCACGTCCTCGAACCCGGCGACGCCGAGTTCGGCGAAGGTCGGCACTTCCGGCATGATGGCCTGCCGCTCTTTGCCCATCACCGCCACCACGCGCAACTTGCCCGCCTTGTGGTTTTCGATGAAGTCCGGGATCGAGCCGACGCCGGCAGGAATCTGGTTGCCCAGCATGTCGGCCATCATCGGCGCGCTGCCCCGGTAGGGCGCGGCCACCAGGTCCAGCCCATTGCGCTGGGCCAGCACCTGCACCAGGAATTGCGGCACCGAGGCCGGCGCCGGAATGCCCACCGCGCTCTTGCCGCCTTGTTGCCTCACCCAGTTGACGAAACCGGCGTAGTCCTGCGCCGGGGTGCCGCCCGAGACGGCCAGGGCGTTGACGAAAGTGGCAAAGCCGGCGACCGGGACGAAATCGGTGGCCGGGTCGTAGCCCGGGGCCTTCATCACCTGCGGGATGATGGAGATGCTGTGGTCGTGCGAAAGAAACAAGGTGGTGCCGTCGGGCGTGGCCGCCTTGAGGGCTTGGGCCGCCAACTGACCGCCCGCGCCGGCGCGGTTTTCCACCACCACCGGGGCGCCGAGTGCGTCCTTCATCGGTTCGGCGAGGATGCGGGCGATGGCGTCGGTGCCACCCCCCGGGGGGAAGCCAACGAGCAGCTTGACGGGGCGCTGGGTGTCGGCCAGCGCCGGGCCCAGCATCCAAGTGCCTGTGGCCGCAACGGCGGCAGTCAGCAGGTGCCGGCGGGAAAGCGCAGAACGTGTCATGGTGGGGCTCCTCGGGGTTCAGAGTCGCTCGAAGATCGCGGCAATGCCTTGGCCACCACCGATGCACATGGTCACCAGCGCATAGCGGCCCTGGATGCGTTGCAGTTCGTGCAGGGCTTTGACGGTGATCAGCGCGCCCGTGGCGCCGATGGGGTGGCCCAGGGAGATGCCAGAGCCGTTGGGGTTGACCTTGGCCGGGTCCAGCCCCAGCCCTTTGGTCACGGCGCAAGCCTGGGCCGCAAAGGCCTCGTTGGCTTCGACCACATCCAGGTCGTCGATGCGCAGGCCGGTTTTCCGGAGCACGGCCTGGGTCGCGGAAATCGGGCCTACCCCCATGATCTTGGGGTCGAGGCCGGTGTGCGCATAGCCCACCAGCCGCGCCATGGGGGCTAGGCCACGGGCGCGTGCGGTGCCGGCTTCCATCAACACCAGGGCGGCGGCGGCGTCGTTGATGCCGCTGGCGTTGCCAGCCGTCACGGTGCCGTTGTCTTTCACGAACACGGGTTTGAGCTTGGCCAGATCTTCCAGTGTGCAGTTGGGGCGGAAGTGTTCATCGGTGTCGAAAGCCACCTCGCCTTTGCGGGTCTTGAGCATCACCGGCACGATCTGGCTTTTGAAGCGGCCTTCCTGGGTGGCGCGCTCGGCGCGGCGGTGGCTTTCCACGGCCAGTTCGTCCTGCATCTGGCGGGTGATGCCGAACTGCGCCGCCACGTTTTCGGCGGTCACGCCCATGTGGATGTTGTGGAAGGGGTCGTGCAGGGCACCCACCATCATGTCCACCAGCTTGGCGTCGCCCATGCGGGCGCCGAAACGGCTGGTCAGGCTGGCGTAGGGTGCGCGGCTCATGTTTTCGGCGCCAGCGCCGATGGCGATGTCGCAGTCACCCAGCATGATGGCCTGGGCCGCCGACACCACCGCTTGCAGGCCCGAGCCGCACAGGCGGTTGACGTTGAAGGCCGGGGTGGTTTCGGGGCAGCCGCCGTTCATGGCCGCCACGCGCGAGAGGTACATGTCCTTGGGTTCGGTGTTGACGACATGGCCGAACACCACGTGGCCCACGTCCTTGCCTTCGACCTGGGCGCGGGCCAGGGCTTCGCGCACCACCAGGGCGCCGAGTTCGGTGGTGGGCACGTCTTTGAGGCTGCCTCCAAAGGTTCCGATGGCGGTGCGCACACCGCTGACGACGACAACTTCTCTGCTCATGCTGGGTCCTTGTGGTGGGGGTTGAGTCGGGGGTTGAGGTTGCGGCGTCATCTTAGCGGCAACGCCGCCAGATTTCGAGGCCGGCGCCGCGCAGCCGGCCAGGTTCATGCGGGCAGTCGGGCCAGCAGCGAGAGCCGGTCGGGCCGCTGTGGGTCGGCGCGCGTCAGGAAGACTTCGCCCATGGCCGGGAAAGCGCCGGTCAGGGCGGTGATGTTGACCTGGTGGGTGACCAGCATCCAGTTGTCGGGTGGGTGCAGGGTGGCGGCGCGTTGCAGCACTTCGCGGGTTTGCGCGGCCGCATCGCCCTGGCCCTGGAAGAAGGAGTTGAGCGCCGGCCAGATCTGGTGCGCCGGGTAGTGCGGGTCGAAGGCCAGGCGAGCGGTGTCGAGGCAGCGGCACCAGGCGCTGCTGTACACCGCGCTCAGTCGCACGCCTTCATCCCGAAAGCGCAGCCCGAGTTGTCGCGACGCTGCCCGCCCGGCTTCGCTGAGGTTGCGCTGGGTGCGGCAGTCGTCGAGCCGAAAACCCGGTGGGTCGCCCAGGCCGGCCTCGGTGGCGCCGTGGCGCATGAGGAATACGCATCCCCCCGCCCGGGCCAGGCGCCAGAAGTCCGCAGCCGATGCGCCCGCGGGTTCGGCAGCCACCTGCGCCCGCGCGCCGGGCTGCATCAGCCATGCTGCGATGCCGATGCCTCCTTGCAGGACGTGCCGGCGATGCATGAGCGGGCGGGGCATGGGGTTCAGTCCCGCACGTCGGCCACGGGGTGCTCGCCAAAGTCCGGCCGCGCCAGATAGGCCAGCACCTGCCGGGCCGCGTCGTCGGGCGAGGTCAGCTGCCCCTGGATTTTGAGGCCGATGAAACGGTCTCGGTCGGGGAAGGCGACGGGATCGCCGGCGCGCAGATGGGTCTGCATGTCGGTGTCGATGACGCCAGGCGCCAGCGAGACGACGCGAGCCCCTTGCGGTCGGCGGGCCTCGTCGAGGGAAGTGCAGCGGCTGAAATGGTCCAGCCCGGCTTTGGCGGCGCAATAAGGCGCCTGGGCGGCCATGGCCCGCCGTCCCAGCCCGGACGAAATATTGAGCACCTTGCGCGGCCCTTCCCAACCCTGGCGCACCCACGCGTCCGTGGCGCGCAGGAAGGCCGCTGTCAGCAGCATCGGCGCTTCCAGGCCCACCCGCAGGGCGCGCGTGAGTTCTTCGGCCGGGCAGTCGTCGATGGGGCCAATGCGTGGGATCACGCCCGCGTTGTTGATGAGCGTGGCGCTGGCCAGGCTGGGTGGATGCAGGCTGTGCAACCAGCGTTCGAGGCGCTCGGCCGCTTCCTGGGTGTCGGCCAGATCCTGTTCCCATTGTTCCAGATGCGTGCCGCAGGCCGTGGCTTCCTGGGACAAGGTGTCGCTGGTGCGGCGGGCGATGCACAGCAACACGCTGTCGGCCGTCAGCAGTTGGCGTGCCATGGCCAGCCCCAGGCCGCGGGAAGCGCCGGTCAGGATGGTCAAATGTCGCGGTGCGTTCAAGGCCGTTCTCCGTGGGGTGCCTGTGCGCGGATTGTGCCGCAGGCATGCGCAGGCCGACTGTCCGATAATCGAAAGCCCCATGTGGATCGACAGCCATTGCCATCTCGATGCGCCCGAGTGGTCCGACGCCGAGCGCGCGCGGCTGCGCGAACAGGCGCGGGCGGCGGGTGTGAGCCTGTGTGTACTGCCGGCGGTGGAGCGGGCCAACTGGGACGCCGTGCGCGACTGGGCCCACCGCACCGGCGACGCCTATGCCCTGGGCATTCACCCGCTGTATGTGCCGCAGGCCGACGAGGCCGATTTGGCCGCCCTCGATGGGCGCCTCGGTCAGGCCCAGGCCGATGAGCGTCTGGTGGCGGTGGGTGAAATCGGGCTCGATTTTTTCGTGCCGGCCCTGTGCGAGCCGGCCATGCGGGCCAAGCAACAGCATTTTTACGAGGCGCAGCTGGAACTGGCCTGCCGCCATGGGTTGCCGGTCATCTTGCATGTGCGGCGATCGGCCGACGCGCTGCTGCGCCCGCTGCGCGAACGGGCCCGGCGTTGCCAGCCGTTGTCCGCAGGCATCGTCCACGCCTTCAGCGGCAGCCGGCAGCAGGCCGAGGCGTTCGTGGCGCTGGGGTGGCGCTTGGGCTTTGGCGGGGCTGCCACGTTCGAGACGGCGCGCCGCATTCGCCAACTGGCGGCCGAACTGCCCCTGTCGGCGCTGGTGCTGGAGACGGATGCCCCCGACATTCCTCCCCAGTGGCTCTACGTGACGGCCCAGGCGCGCGCGGCCGGGCAAGCCCAGGGGGTGAACACCCCGGGCGAACTGCCACGCATCGGTGCCGAAGTGGCCAGGCTGCGCGGCATGACCGCGACGGCGCTGGCCGAGGCCACGGCGCGCAACGCCTGTGCCGCCTTGCCCCGGTTGCAAGCGTTGTGGAGGCCCGCATGAGCGCGTGGTTGCGCGGGCTGCCGCCGGTCATCGACGCCCAGACCCGGCTGTTGGTTCTGGGCAGCTTTCCGGGCGTCGCGTCGTTGCGCGAACAACGTTACTATGCCCACCCGCAAAACCATTTCTGGAAGATTCTGGCCACCCTGTGGGGCCAGCCACTGACCGACATGCCTTACGCCGAACGCATCGACCAACTGCAGGCCCGTGGCCTGGGCGTGTGGGACGTCTATGCCGCTTGCCAGCGCGAGGGCAGCCTCGACAGCGCCATCCGGCACGCGCAGATCAACGACCTGCCGGGCTTGCGCGCCCGTTGCCCCCGGCTGGAGGCGATCGCCCACAACGGCGGCGAGAGCTTTCGCCACGCCCGGCACACCCGGGCGCTGGGGCTGCCGGTGTATCGCCTGCCATCCACCAGCCCGGCCAACGCCAGTTGGAGCTTCGAGCGCAAGCTGGCCGCTTGGCGCGACGTGTTCGCGCGGCACGGTTTGCTGGAAGGGGTGGCATGAACCGCGCCCCAGCCAGCGAGTTGCCGGGTGTGACCCTGTCCGAAGACGGGGCGGTGCGCTATCTGCACCTGGGGACCGAATGGATACAGGGCACCATGCGCATCGACCAGCCCTTCGACATCGAGCTCGAATACGTGCAGCGCATGATGGCCTGGCTGCTGTTCGTCGATCTCGACACCGTGCCCAGGCGGCGCGCCTTGCAGCTGGGGCTGGGGGCGGGGGCGCTGACCAAGTTCTGCTTCAAGAAGCTGCGCATGGACACCACGGCCGTGGACATCAACCCGCAGGTGATCGCGGCCTGCCGCACCTGGTTCAAGCTGCCCCCCGACAGTGCCCGGCTCAAGGTGATGCTGGGCGACGCCGCCGAGGTGGCGGCCCACGCGCCCTTTCACGGCGCTTTCGATGCCGTTCAGGTGGACCTGTACGACCACGAGGCCGCCGCCCCCGTGCTCGACAGCGCGGACTTCTACGCCGATTGCCGCCGCCTGCTCACCGACGATGGCGCCATGACCGTCAACCTGTTCGGCCGCCAGGCCAGCTACGAACGCTCGCTCGGGCACATCCGCCAGGCGTTTGGCGACGCGGCCGTCTGGGCGTTCCGCCCCACGTGCGAGGGCAACACCGTGGTGCTGGCCTTGCGCACGCCCCAAGCGCCAGACCGGCGCCATCTGCTCAAGCAGGCCGAGGCGGTGCAGGCCCGCTGGGGGCTGCCGGCCCGCAAATGGCTCAAGGTGTTCAAACCGTTGCAGGGGTGAGATGCAGCAGGCCGCCCTCCACCCCCGCACGCTGACCACCGGCCTGCTGCTGGCCGCGGCAGGCTCCATCGCGTTCAGTGGCAAGGCCATCATCGTGAAGCTGGCGTACCGCTACGGCGTGGATGCGGTCACCCTCATCATGTACCGCATGCTGTTTGCGCTACCCCTGTTTCTGGCCATGACATGGTGGGCCACCTACCGCAGCCCGCGCCCGGTGGCGCCCCTGACCCGGCGCGACTGGCTCGGCATCCTGGGGCTGGGGTTCAGTGGCTACTACCTCGCCAGCTTCCTGGATTTCTGGGGCTTGCAGTACATCAGCGCCAGCCTGGAGCGGCTGATCCTGTACCTCAACCCCACGCTGGTGCTGCTGCTGGGCTGGGTGCTGTACCGGCGGCGCATCACCGGGCGCCAGGCAGGCGCCATGGCGCTGAGCTATGCGGGCGTGCTGCTCGTGTTCGGGCACGAGGTGTCGTTCGACGGCTGGGGCACTGCCATCGGGGCCGCACTGGTCTTTGGCAGCGCCGTCAGCTACGCGGTGTACCTCGTTTACAGCGGCGAAATGGTGCGGCGGCTGGGGGCCTTGCGGCTGGTGGGTTGGGCCACCACGGTGGCCTGCGTGCTGTGCCTGCTGCAATTCGCGCTGCTTCGGCCGCTGTCGGCGGCCGTGGTGGCGCCGGAGGTGATCGGGCTGTCGGTGCTCAATGCGGTGCTGTGCACGGCGGCGCCAGTGGTGATGGTGATGATGGCCATCGAGCGCATCGGCTCGGGGCTGACCGCCCAGACGGGTATGGTCGGCCCCATGTCCACCATCCTCATGGGCGTGCTGAGGAACCTCTGCACTACCCCGCCCACTCGTTCGTGGCGACGAGTTGAGGGTCAATATCGTTTCACATGACGGGATCGAAGCAGATGCTGAGCCGTC
>NZ_SNYL01000024.1 GCF_004363315.1 Tepidicella xavieri | reverse complement strand
TCGACAGCCGATAAATGAGGACCGACTGTTTAGCTAAACCTCATTCTACGGCCTGACCCCTTAACTGGCAAGGCGCTTGTGCGCCCAGGAAGGGTTATGGCTTTGGGACAGGCACAACTAAGACTGTTCGAGCCGGCAGACGAGGCCGGCACGTACCACGACAGCGGCAGAACCGGGTTTTTCTCGCTCTTGGTGGCTTCCGGCCGTGAGAAGCGGCAGGACTCCTACCGGCTGACCTTCATGCCCGAGGTGTTGGGGATGCTCGACCCGAGCCGCGACACCTGGCTTTCACAGGCCGAGTTCATCCGGCCAAACCGGCGCGTGGTCAATCTGGCCCGCATCGGCCTGCTGTTCGCAGACCTGGACACGTACCGGCAGCCGTGGGCCGAAGGCCGCTCCCCCGACCAACTGGCCGCCGCCGTTCTGTACCACTGCGCCCATGAAGGCATCCCCGCGCCGTCGATCCTGGTCTATAGCGGGCGAGGCATACAAGCTAAATGGCTGCTGGACGGCACCCTGCCGCGCCAAGCACTGCCGCGCTGGAATGCCTGCCAGCGGTTCCTGATCGATCGTTTGACTCCCCTTGGTGCAGATTCCCAGGCGCGGGACGCAAGCCGCGTCCTGCGCGTGGTGAATACCGTCAATTCCAAGAGTGGCGAGATCTGCCGCGTGGTGCATGTGGAGGCCGGCCCGGACGGCCAGCCGGTGCGTTATTCATTCGAGTACCTGGCCGAGGTGCTGCTTCCAGTGGCACGCTGGACTATTGAGCAGCAACGCCAGGAGCGCATCGAGCGGCGACAACTGCACCTGATCCCAGGAGGGAAAACCGATCACCTGCGCGGCTTTTCTGGTCGGCAACTGGCGTGGGATCGCCTGGAGGACTTGCGCAAGCTGGCCGAGCTGCGCGGCGGCGTGCGTGAGGGCGAGCGCATGCAGCACCTTTTCTGGCGTCTCAACTTCCTGCTGCTTTCTGGTGCGACGCACAGCGGACAGATGTACCACGAGGCGGCCGCACTGGCCGGAGAGCTTGACCCGGCCTGGAGCTACCGCAGTAAGGAGCTGATGACCCTCTATGCCAAGGCCAAGGCATACGAAGCCGGCGAGCGCGTGGAGGTGGGAGGTCGTCAGTTTCCGCCGCTCTACACGCCCAAGAACGACACCCTTATCAGCCTGTTCCAGATCACCGAGGACGAACAGCGCCGCCTTAAAACCCTGGTCAGCAAGGACATTGCCAAGGAACGCGACAGAGAGCGCCACACGGCCCGCAGGCGGGCCGCCGGTGCCATTGACCGGGCGATCTATGAAGCCAACAGCTTGAGCCGTAAGAAGCCGTGGGAAGCCCTTGGGATGAGCCGGGCAAGCTGGTATCGCGCCGGTAAGCCGATGCCCCCCTCCGATGAGACAAGTCCGTCCGTATTACAGAGCCGACAAGGGGGTAGTGATGCGTGAGACAAGTCCGTCCGTATTACTAATGGCGAAGCCTCGCCGCGTAGCGGCCTCTTCCGAAGAGAAGGAGTAGCCATCAGCGTTTATTTAACGCGAGTAGCCCGCAAGCCCTGTGTGTCAACGCGGAGCGTTGTCCACAGGGCGCGCAGGCCGCTATGCGGCCGGAGAGGCCCAAGGGGCCGAGTGTAGCCCTGCCCCCGGCATTATGTCTTGGAGGTGTGGTAATGATGCGTCGGCGATCTTTTTCTCCTGAGCTGCTGGCTCGGTTACGTGAAATGTCGGTTACGTCCGCGCTGGAGCTGTTGGGTTTGTACTGGAAGCGTGATCCAGATTTTCGGCCGACGAAAGACCCGCGCACTGTGCGTTTGTATGTCTCCCTGGATGGAGGCATGGTCGAGCTGTTGGCGACTGGCCCGAAATGGTTTGACGCCAGGAGGGGGCAGGGTGGTGGTGGGGCCATTGACTTGACCATGTACCTGCTGCGCCTGGACTTTGTGGCGGCTGTCAAACGCTTGGAAGCAGCCCAGGCCGTCATCTTTAGCGGCTAAAAATGCCTAGGCTGTGCGCCTGGATTTCCGAGTGGCCGACGAGCTGGACGCGGCAGGCCAGAAACCGACACTGGCGGCCGTATTGTTTCTGGCAGGCGCAGGGCGAACGCCAGGGGGAAGGAGGCCACGGACACCCCAATTGGGGAGAAAACCTTGTGGATGGCCGCACTTATCCACGTGAAATCGCCCCCCCCCCTAGATCGTGAAATCACCCCCCCCCTAAACCGGTACGGTTTTGCCTTTAAGTCTTTCCTTTAATTTTTAACCGGTAGTTAGGGGCACTATCGCTGTGGAAAAACACCGCCACAGCCACACAATCGCCCCAAGCGTCCTACGGACGCGCCGCCTCTAGGGGCTTCGCCCCGCCGGTTCCTTCGGCCCTTCGGGCCTACGCCCGCGCCTTTGGCGCTCCCTCCCGGCATACCCCAGGGGCTTCGGCCTCACCCCATCAAAGTGCCTAGCCTGCGGCCAGGGACTGGCTTACCAAGGCGCGGCACGCCGCGCCGGTGCCAACTCCACCGCCTGCGCCCTCATCCAGCACCGTGCCCGCTGAAAGGCCGCAGGTTGAACGCCAAGAAAAAAGGCCAGCAGCCAAGCGGCCGAGCTGGCCAGCATCGCCATTTCCAACGAGGAAGGCCCGAAACCACACCCAAGCCGCGCAGAAGCGCCCAGGAAGCCCGAAACCGGGCGAGGGTAGGGGATAGGGCCGCCGACCCCGGAAAACGCCGCCACGGCCCGCACAGGGCCAAATTTCGACCCCGACGCGCTCCCGGCCGGGCTGGCCCTGGCCCGGCGCGTAGTATTTCGCCGTAGGGCTTGTAAATTGTAGTATGTAGTAGTAGCATACAACATACTACAACGCTACATTTCATACAGGAGCAACCGCTATGGCAGTCACGAAAGAGCAGATTTTTTCCGCCGCCGACGAGCTGGACACCGCCGGCCAGAAGCCGACCTTGGCCGCTGTGCGCAAGGCCTTGGGCGGGGGTTCCTTTACGACCATCAGCGAGGCCATGAACGAATGGCGGGCGCGGAAAGCAAGCCAGGCCGCGCCGATCCGCGAGCCGGCCCCGCAGGCCGTGGCCGACCGTCTGGCGGAGGCGGGAGCCGAAATTTGGAGTCTTGCGCTGGAGCTGGCGAATGCGCGGCTTGCGTCCGAGCGCGAGGCCCTGGAACAAGCACGCCAGGAGGCGGAGCAGGCACGGCGCGAGGCGGCCGAGCTGGCCGACCAACTAACCGGAGAGCTGGACGAGGCCCGCGCCCGTATCGAGGCCCTGGAGCGGGAGAGGCGCGAGGCAGAGCAGACCGCCGCAGGCCTGCGCGGGCAGCTTGCCGAGGCGCAGGAGCTGGCGCACACTGCCGAGGCCAGAGCCAACGAGCTGCGCACAGAGCTGGACAGGGCGCACCATGAATCCGCCCAGGCCCGGCAGGCGCTCGCTGAGGCACGGGAAGAAGCCGCCACGCTGCGCGGCCGTCTGGAAGCTTCCAGCGAGCAGATGGCCGCCCTCATCGCCCGCCTGGCTCCGTCCGAGGGGCAGGGCAGGGGGCGCAAGTGATCCGCGCCATGCTGGCCGGGTGCCTGTTCGCGCTGGCGGCCGCTGCCCAGGGCGGAGAGCTGCGCGGCCGGGTGGTGGCGGTCATGGATGGCGATACCCTGGCCGTTCTTGACGCCGGGCGTCAGGAGCACCGCATACGACTGGCCGAGATCGACGCCCCGGAAAAAGGGCAGCCCTTCGGCCAACGCTCGAAGCAGTCCCTTTCCGGCCTTTGCTTCGGCCGCGAGGCCGTCATCGAGGACAGGGGATACGACCGCTACGGCCGCGCCATCGGCCGCGTGAGCTGCGCGGGCATCGACGCCAACGCCCCCGCCGCCCGGGCCATCCCGCCAGAGCGCCGACAGCTCCCGCTGTGGCCCGACCTTGAGCGCGCCATCCCGAACCACCTTGCCAGGTCTTCGCTGTTCGCGCCCATCGCGCCAGGCCGTCGCAAGCAGCACGACCGCGCGGAGATCGCCAGCCGGGACGACGTGAAAATCTTGTTCACCGGCAAGCAGCTCGACATGGCCGACTGCGATGTCTTCATGCAGGCGCTCTATGAGGCCCACCGCGCACCCTTGGGCGAGCGGGTCATCATCAAGCGGGGAACCTTCCTCAAGGCCATCGGGCGCAGCAACGGCAAGAGCGACTATGAATGGCTCCATGAGGCCTTTCGGCGGCTGTTCTTGGGCGCTATCGAGATCGAGGCCAAGCGGTACAAGATCGGCGGGACGCCGAAGTCTTCCAGCCTGCACCTGGTGGACTCGTTCGACTACGACCCCGAGGCCGATGCCTACTTCATCAGGTTCGACCCGCGCATCCTTGCGCTGTTCCACAACAAGGAATATGCGCTGATCGACTGGGACAAGCGCAAGCAACTGCACAAGCGCGTGGACATGGCAAAGTGGCTTCAGAACTACATCGCTTCCCACGAGCCAGGCGTTCACCGCATCGGCCTGAAGCTGCTCAAAGAGTGGATGGACTACGGCAGCCCCATGAACAAGTTCAAGGAGGCCTTGGGCGAGGCTATGGGCGAGCTGGAGCGCCTGGAGATCATCGCCGGGGCCAGGATCGAGCCGAGTTCCCGCCGCGAGGCTCAAGCCGTCTGGACGAAGCTCTGATTGGTGTCCGAGCGTCGGGATAGCATTCCAGTTCTGCCACCACTGGACGGGCCAACGTCGGGATAGCATTCCACTTTGAGGGGTTCAAACCGCGAGCTGCGGCCGCCCGGTTCCTGCCCGGTTCCTGTCACCATCGGGCTTGTTGTATTAGTTCCGTTCGCCGAGCGGCGACCTTGTTGTATGAGTTCCCGCGACCTTGTTGTATGAGTTCCCGCGACTTGTTGTATGAGTTCCCGCCTCGGGGGGCGATGGCCCGGTTATCACCGGGCGATGGCATCGAGGCCATGCCCCGCAAACCATTGAAGAACAAGGTTTTCCGGGCCGCGACACGATTTGTTTCGACAGGGTGGGGGGGTAACTTGCCCGGACGTGCTAACCATTCTTTTAACCTTTTATTTAACCCCTGCCGCTGTGGATAAGTTACCCACAGAACGCGAATCATTAACCGCCCGCGCCCTTCGGCGCAGAGAAAGCGGCCAGAGGCCGCGAAATCCGGGCCGTGGTGGCGTTTTCTTGGGCTTGGTGAGGGGTGGGGCAGGGCGGCGGCGTTTTCGTGGCTCCTGAGCCGTTCTATGCGGTCGCAGTTTTCCGGGCATCGCCAGGTGCGGGTTGGCCAGGACGGCCAGGCCGGGGCGACCTACTACCTGCCACGCCCCGCCAGACCGGGGCGACTGGTGACCAGGACGAAGAAAGGCCCGCACTGTGGCGGGCCTTGGTGTAGGTGTCCCCGGCTATTCGGCGGGACTCTGCCGGGGACTCAGAGCGTTCGCGCGGCGGGCGGCCATGCTTGACCGCGCCCCGCCTGTTGAACTTACCGCCAACCGCCTCGGTAGCCTTTGTGGGTGTTGGTCGTGGGGTCGCCCACGTCGAAGGCGCGATCCGCTGCCACCTTGCGCGTGGCTTCCTTCTGTTCCTGCGCCGCCAGGTAGGTGTTTTGCTGGCTGAGCTGGGCCATCATGAGCTGCCGCAGCTTTTGGAGCTGCTGGACTTGTTGCTCTGCGATCTGCACGCCGACCTGAATCGCTTGCATCTGGCCCGTGGCGCTTTGTGACATGGTGCGGAGCTGCTTCAGCGTCATTTCCTCATTGGCGAACTGGTCCGACTGCATGTTTGCCGCCATGAGCGCGCCCTTGAGCGTGTCCAGGGTCTTACGGGACAGGTCTCGATACTCCTTCTTGAAGTCGGTGCCGGTGAAGGTGAAACCCTTGAAGGTGTTCTCGAACTGGCTGGCGATGTTCGTCGCCGAGTAGGCCAGGGCCTGCCCTTGCTTCACGATGTTGGCCACGCTCATCAGATCGGCCTCAACAGCGCCCCACACCTGGGCCGGAATGTTGAGGGTGTTCTGAATCATGTTCTGGTACTGCTGCAACTGCGTCGCGTAGGACTGCACTTGCTGAAGGTACAAGTTCACCAGTTCGACGTTGTTGGCGAGCTGCGTGATCTCGGTCGCACCGCCGAAGCCTGCGACGGAGCCAGCAAACGAGGGCGGCACTGCGGCCACCAGAGAGGCCGACACGATGGCGGCGATGATGGTTTTCTTCATGATGATCCTTTCAAGTAAATACGTACTTGCGTTGATGCGTCAATCACGACCGCTATCGAAGCGAATCTGAACGGTTGCGCCTGGTGCGGCGTCAGACTGAAGCTGTGGCGGCTTCACGTTGCGCAAGCGATCCAGAAGGCCGGGGCCTTTTTCGGCCTCACCGGGTGGGCTGACGTTTGACCCCTCAGCGCCGATCCCGTTGGCTTCAGTGGCCGGGGGGGACGCTGCGGCACTGGCCGAGCTGGAGCCCGCCGACTCCGAGGGTGGCACCACAGAACCGAAGTCATCCACCACAGGCCGAGAAGCTGCGGCAGAGACGGCAGCCGATGCCTCGGGGTTCGAGCTGGATGCCTTTGCGCCTGAACTGCTGGCCGATCCGCCTTGCGATGCTTGGGCGGAACCAGAGCCAGGGGCGGCAGGGGGCGGCGCGGCAGGCGTGGCCGAGCCACCCGAAGGCATTGAGGCCTGACCACCTGCCGCCGACGAGCGGGCCGAGGCCGATCCAGCGGCGGGGCCTGCCCCGCCATTTCCAGCCGCTTGCGGCGCTGCGGGTGAACCTCCCGAGCTGGACGGCGGCGCAACCTGTCCGGAGCCACCCGGCGAACCCGACGCGGCACCAGCCGCCCCGGCCAGAGTGGACAAGCCGCCAGCGGCCAAGCTGCCAGCCAGGCCGGGCGAGCCTCCCCCGCCCATGCCTTTGAAGGCCGCGCCTGCGGCCTCCCCGAGCTTTCCCAAGCCTTTGCCAGCCGTGGCCGCAGCGCCGATGCCACCCGCGACCATGCCACCTATGACGCCCGCAGCCGCGCCGCCAGTCAGCGAGGGCGCACCCGACAACATCGACGATGCCAGCGAAGGAATCATCCAGGCCAGGAAGGCGAAGAACGCAGCGCCACCCATCACCACCCAGGCATTGATGATGAATTGCAATCCCGCCGTGGACGAACTCAGCAGACCAGCCCAGCCCGTGAACAGCGTATTGCTCGCGCCGATGAGCAAGTAGAGGGTCATGAGCTTGACCCCGACCGAGATTGCATAGCCGAGGTATTTCTGAACGAAGTCCTGCGTCCATCGTGAGCCGCCAAAGCCCAGGAAGATGACCGCCGCCGAGATGACGAAGTAACTCTCGATGAGCGTCACCAGGAGCTGCCCAGCCACCACCACGAAGGCGATGATGATGAACACCGCTGCCGGAAGCGCAGCGAGGACGACGCCTATCGCATCCCACATGTCCATGTCTGAAATGGACTTGAAGATGATGATGACGAAGTTCAGGCCACGGGCGAACACCGCCGAGGGACTGAGCGCCGTTGCGCCGCCCACCGTCGCCCCGGCATCCCGGAACGAGTTTATGAGAGCCGGAATCCAAGTAGGCGCGAACTGCAAGAGGGCATAGAAGAACCCAACGCCCAGAATCTTGTTCGCCAGTGCGGCGATCAGGCTTCGGGTGTCGTCCTTTTCAAGCACGTACTTCGTGCCGGTGACGGCCAGCTCGATCGTCAGCAGCAACGCGAACAGTCGATTCGCGTAGGCCAACATCGGCCCCATCCAGCCCGTTGCAGCGGCCTCGTATGAGTCCGCAATCCCGTCCAGGATGGCCGTGTTGGGCACCGCCTGAGCAGATGCGGAGCCAGCGACCAGGTAGAGGCCAACCGCGAGAGCAGAAAGCCACAAGGCATGAGAGCGGGAGGCCTTCATTTCTGTGCCTCCTTCTTGTCACCAGCAGGGGGCCAGCCACCTTTGAAGCCCTTGTGTTTGTTCTGTGTTGGATCACCGACATCGAAGGCTTCCTTCATGGCGGCTTTGCGCGCGGCTTCCTTCTGCGCTTGTTCCTGCGCTGCCTTCTCTGCTTGGTTATCGCTGCAACCCGTCAGGGCTGCGATGCAGGCAGCGATGGCCAGGACAACCGCCACCCGTGCCCAGCCCTTGCGGCGAGCGTCGGCGGGCATTGCCGCAATCTCTTGATGAACCGCGCCGACGAGCTGGATGGAGTTCTTGAGCCACTTCATACGCCACCCCCGACCAGGAACAGCACAGCCAAGCCAGCCATGGCCGCGAGGGGCACGGCCAGCGGGCGCAGGCGGGATGGATCGAACCAGGCATTCAGCCCGACCAAGGCGAAGGTGCCAGCGAATGCGCCGAGCATCGCGGCACTGCCCGACCAGAGATTGAGCGCCCCGCCGAACATGGCGACCAAGATCGGCGCGACCGTCAGCAGCCGGAAGATCGGCAGCGACCGCAGGGCGCGAGCTGGGGGAGTGGGGACAACGCGGAAATCCGCGTCAACGACATCAGGGGAATGCTCCCCGTAGTGCTTGAGTTGCGACATGGCCTAGCCCTTTCAGGTATGGGCTTCCATGCCGAACGCGGTTCACCGTCGCACAGATGAAAGCCCGTGGTTTCACGAACGTTCAAAGGGCATCCAGTTGTTGGCCGGATGCGTGCAACGGAACCGGCACCGTGGCGTGAGCGTGTTCAGCTCACTCAGTCAGCGCCCTATCCGTAGTGGCGCTGGTGCTCAGGACAGACCCTGAACCGTAGGTGCGTTTGAAACTCTCGCGTGCCAGAACCTTTCGGGCCGACCGCACGACCTGCATCGCAGGGGCTACACCGCAGAGGGCGGCGAGCGCGTTTTCTTCAGCTAAGTCTATTCCTTTGCGCGCTTCAAAGCTCGGGCATGTTGGCCCCGGCCTTCTTGCTGCGCTTCGAGGTGGCTGTCTTCGGAGCTGCAAGGAACGACTTCAGCGTCGATCCTTTGAGCGTGATCCCGCTTCCTTGCCCATCGTCTTTAAGCAGTTCGGCGACATCGTTCCAGTCGTGACCGTTGGCCCTCAGTTGCTCGATCTCGGCGCGGAGCATCAACACCGCTTCCTTGTTCGACTTGACCACGGTGCGCGGCTTCGGCGGCACTGTTTGCAGCTTCGTTTTCAGGCGCTCGATGGTGTCTATTGAGATACCCAAGATCGCTCCTTTCTGTGCTGTGAGTTCAACGCTTGGACTATCCCCAGCGTTGGTCGCATGTTATCATCAATTCACGGCGGAGAGAAGGGGGACAGGATAGGCCTTGGTATACCGCTGAGCGGTACACCACCGGCCCGCACCAGTCGTTTCACTCCCTTTGCGGGCCTAGCCTACCTGCTCAGGGCTACGCCCCGAGACCCCTCACCCGCCGCGCCCGTGGGGCGCTGCTTATGTTTTGCTGACCTTCTGCTTATGCAGGCCCGCGAGGCGGGCGCAGATCAGCAAAACATAAGCAAAAGATCAGCAGCGCGAGGCCCTGCATCTGCAAAACATCAGCAATACCTCAGCACTGCCGGGGCGTTAGCAAAAGATGAGCAGAAGTGAAGCACTGTCGGGGGTGGCGTTAGCAAAAGATGAGCAAAAGATGAGCAAAAGATGAGCAAAAGATGAGCAGAAAGGAAGCAGTCGAAGCACCATGAGCAGCGAGCAGAGAAAGAGAACCATCGTCCGCCCGGTTCGACTGACCAAGGAGGAGGACGAGGTCATCCAGGCGAAGGCGCGTGACGGGGGAATGACCGTCTCTGGCTTCCTTCGCGCCGCTGCCCTCGGGCGCAAGGTTCGCAGCACCATCGATGCCCAGGTCATCAACGAGCTGCGCCGCCTTGGAGGCCTTCAGAAGAAGATTCACAACGACACAGGCGGCAGCTACAGCAAGGAAACCGCCGACATCCTTCGCGCGATCAAGGATGCAATCGAGAGGCTAGGCCGTGGCGATCTTCAAGGCGACGGCCAAGCGTAACGACGGACGTTCTAGCTTCGCTGACTTGGTGTCCTACATCGGGCGCAGGGACACGCACGAAGGCCGAGACACGCACGAAGGCCGAGAACCCACCGCCCCGCTGATCGAGAGCGAGCTATTCGAGGGCATGCCCGAGCACCTGCGCGGCGAGCTGCTGACGTTGGAGGACTTGCCCGGACTGGATGACATCGAGCAGCGGGCACCGCTGCGCCAGGCGCGCACCTTGAGCAATGTCCAGACCTTGCGCGCGCCCACTGTGCCGATGGAAACCAACTGCCTAGACATCGACACCGCCGCCGCTGAAATGCAGGCTGTCGCGGCCCTGAACCCGCGCATCAAAGACCCGGTTTACCACTTCCTGGTGAGCTTGAAGAAAGGCGAGCGCCTGCCCAATGAAGCGATGTTCGACATCGCAAGGCACACCATGAAGAGCCTCGGCTTCGAGGGCCACCAGTACGTGGCTGCCATCCACGCCGATACCGACAACCTGCATGTACACGTTGCGGTGAATCGTGTGCATCCAGAGACTTACAAGGCCGTCTATCCCTACCGCGACCACTACAAGGGCGCGCGGGCCATGCGCGAGATCGAGCTTCGCTATGGGCTTGGGCACGACAAGGGGGCTTTTGCCGTGTTCGAGCGAGACGGGGAAACCGTCATCGATTGGGCCAGTAAGGACACGCGCAACACCAAGGAGAAGGCCCCCACCAAAGCCCGCGACATGGAAGTCCGCGGGCGAGAAAGTCTATTCAGCTACGCCAGGGGAGAGCCGCGCGCGGCCATCGTTGAGGCCCTGAAGTCGCCTTCGTTGAGCTGGGGCGAGCTGCACCGGGTCATGGGCCGCTATGGGCTTGAGCTGCGCCAGAAGGGGCAAGGCTTCGCGGTCTACGACCGCACCAACCCGGAGCAGACGCCCATCAAGGCCAGCGACATGCACGAGCGCCTGAGCAAAGCCCGGCTCGAGAAGCAGCTAGGCCCATACCAGGCCGCGCCGGAGATCGAGCAGCCAGCGCAGACGTACAACCCGGAGCGCAAGCCGAGCCGCGATCCCTTGAGCCGCGCGGAGCGCGCCGAGCTGCGCGCGCAACAGCGCCGCGAGCTGCGGGAGCTGTATGACCAGGCGAAGAAGCTGCTTGCTGATGACATCGCCAAACAGGTGCAGGCTCTCAAGGCAACCTATGCTCTGAAGGCCAAGACCATCACCGAGCAGGCGCAGGCCCAACGCAAGGCCATCCAGTCGGGCGACCTCCCCGCCCCCATGAAGAAGGCCATGCTTTCAGTTCTTGCCGCCGAAACGGTCAAGCAACGGGCCGAGCTGCGCGAGGCCATGAAGCGCGACCGCGCGGCCATCGGCAAGGTGCAGAACTACCGCGAGTGGGTTGCCGACCAGGCCGAGGCCGGGCACCCGGCAGCAATCAGCGCCTTGCGTGGCTACGTCTACGCCGACAAGCGCAAGCTGCGCCAATGGCAGCAGGCCGAGCAGAAGCGGGAGGGCTTGCCGGGCCTGAAGGCACCGGGCGAAGCCGACCAGGAGCCGCAGGCCTTCGAGTTCAAGACGTTCAAGGCCATAACCTACCAGGTCAACCGGCAGACCGGCGACGTAAGCTATCAAGTGGCCGGGCGCGCAGCCTTCACCGACCACGGGCGGCGCATCACCTTCCAGGCCGCGAACGACGATGCCGTGATCCTCGCCGGGCTGAAGCTCGCACAACAGAAGTACGGCCAGCGGCTGGACGTGACGGGCAGCGACGCATTCAAGCGCCAAGTCGCAGCCGTGGCCGCGCGGCACGGCCTACGGGTGACGTTCACCGACCCGGCCATCGAGCAGCACCGGCAGCAGCTCGCCGCGCCGACCAAGCCCGCCGAGCGGGCGGCAGCGCCCAAGACCGCCGAGCAGTCCCGGCAGGAGGCCGAGCAGCTCGCCCGCCAGGCCATCGGCCAAGGGGTGCGCCTGTATGCCATCGGCGAAGGTGCGACCGCGCGGGGGCAGATCGTGGGCGAAACAGCCCATCACTACGTGCAGCGCGTTTCCCCGACCGTGGCCGCGATCCACGAAAAAGCCCGGTTCGCTCACCTGCCACCAGGTCAGCGACCGAAGATCGGTCAACACCTTGCCATCGGCTACGCCGAAGGCAAGGCCAAGGCAACGCCGATCCAGCCGCCCCGGCGAGGCCAAGGCCTCACCCGGTGAAATGGTGACAGGCCTTCGTTACTGTCACCATGAATTTACGCCGATACGTATTCACGCAGCCGCGTATTAGCGTACGATGGTGCCATGCCGTGGCGCTGCCCCGCGTAGCTGATACGCCGTGGAGGTGTGCAATGAGCATCCAAAGCAAGCGCTTTGTTTTGGCCGCTGAAGATGGCCGCATGGTCACTTACGACACGCGCACCGGGCCGAGCTTGACCGCCAGCCGGGCGCTTTCCTACGTCTGGACGAACCCCACCGAAGCCCAAACACAACGGCTTGCCTACCAGACCGCGCAGAGCGCGTAAGGGGCGGCCATGAGCGACCACAAGCGCGTTTTCGGGAAGACCTTCGCCGAGCTGGACGCCCAGGCGAAGGAGGCCGCTCGCCGCGCTGTGGCTGACCTGCACGCACGCGGCATCCCGACCCATCACATGGAGGGCGGCAAGATCATCGAGACGGCACCGGACGGCACCAGGCGCGAGCTGGACACGCCGCCGCCGGCGGACGGGACAGGGGGAGGGCGCACGGCATGGGCAGCGTTAAGGCCTGGCGGCAGGCCGCCCTTGCCGCCTACATTGCCGCCGGCGCGGCGCTGTCCGCAGCCGGCTACACCCTGGCATCCACGCAGGCCAATGTGAACGCCATCGCGTCCGCGCAGCAGCGCCTTAGCGATGCCGGCTGGCGCGACCACCTGGCCGGCGACCATGAAGCCAGCGCACGGCGTGCCGCCGGCGAAGGCCTGGCGCTGGACAAGCGCCCCTGCCCTGCCCCCGACTGGCCGGCGGTTGCCGGGCGCGTCATGCCTTCCGTGGTCATGGTGGCCGTCATCGAGCAGGCGAAGGGCGACGGCAGCAGTAACCGCGCATGGCTTGTCCCTGGCGTGCAGACGAACCTTGCGACCGCCATCCTGACCCGGTATCGCGCCTGGCAGGCCGGATGGGCGCAAGCCGACAGCGAACGCGAATGGGTGACGATGGGCGCGGGTTTCCTGATCGGTGACGGCCGCCAGGTGGCGACCGCCGGGCATGTTCTCAGCGGCACCGAGGCGGTGCGCGTCAAGCTGGCATCGGGCGAATGGCGGCCGGCCCGCGTGGCCGGGGTTAATCCATCCCTGGACGTGGCCTTGCTGCGCATCGAGGGCGAGCCAGGCCGGCCGGTGACGCCTGCACCTGCCATGCCCCGGCAGGGGCAGGCCATCGCGGCCGTGGGCGCACCCAACGGCTGGGGCTTTTCCCTGTCGGCCGGGATCGTGAGCCGCTACGGCGAGGCCTCCGGGATGTTCCAGACGCAGCCCATGATGCAGATCGACGCCCCTGTGACTGGCGGTAACTCCGGCGGCCCGGTGTTCAACACCAGAGGCGAGGCTGTGGGCATGGTTAGCTTCGGCAAGGGCGCATTCAATCAGGCCGTGCCCATCGGCCAGGTGCTGGAGGTGGCGGGCAAAATCGAGCGCCGTGCTGCGATCATCAGCCCTTGCCAGGCGAAAGCGAACGGCGAGGCCTGCGGATAAGAGCGCAGCGCCAGGAAGCGGGCCACGCCATTCATGGCGTGCGAGGGGTGCCAAGGAAGCCCGTTAGCGTTCTCGCAAGGGCTTCGGCGTCCTTCGTCTCGCATTCCCATATCACCAGCACATCCCACCCGGCGGCGGCAAGCCGCGCTAGCGCGGCCTTGTCGCGTTCCATGTTGCGTTCGAGCTTAGGCAGCCAGTAGGCGGTATTTGACTTGGGCGGCCGCCCTTCCCTGCACCCCGGATGCTGATGCCAGAAACAGCCGTGAATGAAGATCACTTTCCGCCGGCCGGGAAACACAAGGTCGGGTTTGCCTGGAATGTCCTTGCGGTGCAGCCGGTAGCGGTAGCCAAGGCGATGCGCCAGGCTGCGCACGGCCATTTCCGGGGCGGTGTTCTTGCTGCGGATGCGCCGCATGTTCTCGCTGCGGTTCATCCCCATGCGCAGCCCCCTACTTGCCCCGTTTGCTGATCCACGACCAGCCGAAAGACTCGGCCAACTTCCGTGAGCGCAGCAGCTCCCAGCCCATGCGCAGGGACTCGGCCCGGCTTTCGGCCGTCACGCGGCCGATGTACTTGGTAACGGTCTTTCCGTTGGTCTTGAATTGCAGATAGCCGTAACTTTGATCCGGCGTCCTGGCGTAACGCCTTGCGGCTACCGAGACCACGACGACCGTTCCATCTTCTAAGCGCAGCTCGCGGTATTGGCGTCCGCCAGCGGCTTCATCCTGCTCGCGCTGGCCTTGCCTCATACCTCACACAGCGAGATCAAGCGGCAAGTCTGAAATATCTTTCAGGCGGTGGCCGTTGACCATGACCGCCAGCAGGTCGGCCGCGTCATCCATCCCAAGGGCCTTCACCGTTTCTTGCAGCTCATAGAGGGCGAAGTGATACACGCAATCAATATCCCCGGTGCCCAAGGCGATGGACGCCAGCCGGCTGGGTGTCGGTTCGGCCGTGACAACCACGACATGCGGCAGGCGGCCTTTGCGGTTGCGTACCAGGTTGAGCGCCTCTGAACGGGCGTTCTGCGCCCGGTCACTGCGGATCGTCCATTTGCATGAGATGCTCGCATGAAGCAGCGGCCGGCCGCCGTTCTTTTTCCGCAAGCTCGCAAGCGTGGTCACGCTGTCATCGACCAGGTACGCGGGTGCATTGATAACGCTGTCGTCCTCTGTGCCACGCACCACCACAATATCCGGGGTGATGGTGTAGTCGCTGCCCAAGGCTGCGGCCAGCTCAGCATCAGCCTTCGCAGCCCGGTCAAGCGCGATGAGGTGCGCATATTGCTCATACCGGGCGATTTCCAGACGGTTGCGGCCGCCGACTTGGTGAACATCCCAGGAGCCGGGCCGCAGGTGCCCCAGCTTGAGGAAGGTTTCCCGGACGAATTTCGAGCAAATTTCCTCGAACTGGCTGCCCGAGGTTTGACCTGCAATCCGCTCTCCGATGGTTTCGGCCTTGAGCAACTCGGCAATGCCCTTGGCAATTGCTACGCTGGCCTTGCTGTCTTTGTCTGCGTTGCTGGGAACGCCCGCCGCGTTGATCGTCAGTGTTGCCTCAAGCAGTGCAGCATGAAAGCGTTTGCGGGCTTCGAGAAAGTCGGCGGGAACAGTCATCACGCTACCTTGAAAATGCGCTTCACGGACAGCGCCGCGAAGATTTGCCGGGCTACAGCAGCAGCGACCGGCGGCGGGAAGGCATTGCCAATCTGGCGATAGGCGGCCGTCTTGCGGCCGGAGAACTGCCAGTCATCCGGGAAACCTTGAATCCGTGCCGTCATGCGCGGAGTCAGGCGGGGCATCCCCACGAAGTCACGCGGCGGGGCTTCGTCCCACAGCCCCATTCCATCGACGCCGAGAGCGGCCCAGGCGCGTTTGGCGCGGGTCGGCCCGAGGTCGGGGCCTCCGTGCTTCTTGGAACCGCCGACCAGGGTCGGGGCGATGCTATTGGCTTGTTCGCGCCAGCGGTCAGCGCCGCGCCAACCGTTGGCCTTCATGAGATCGTGCAGCAGCTCGCCGACTGTTGCGGGTTCGCCCTTGAGCGGTTCCGGCCAGGAGAACCCGGCCGCAAGGTCTTTGCGGATGCCCACGAAAACCACGCGCGGCCGTAGCTGCGACACGCCGAAGTCGGAAGCATTGAGCAGCCGCCATCCCGGCACATAGCCCAGCTTCTTGAGCTGTTTTTCGACCTTGTTCCGGTAGTCATCAAAAACCGCATCAAGCAGGCCGCGCACGTTTTCCAGCATCACCGCTTGAGGGCGGCACTCATCAACCAGGCGGATTGCCTCGGGGAACAAGTCGCGCTCGTCTTTCGCGCCAAGCTGCTTGCCGGCTTTGGAGAACGGAGGGCAAGGAACGCCGCCCGCGACCAGATCAACGCCCTTGTAAGGCTGCCCGCTGAAACGGCGCAGATCGTCCTCGATGACGTTCCAGGCAGGACGGTTCAGCCGCAGCGTGGCACACGCGGCCGGCTCCAGCTCGACCAGGGCGGCATGATCGAAGCCAGCCATTTCGAGGCCTAGAGCCTGCCCCCCGGCACCCGCGCAGATTTCCAGTGAAGTGAATTGGCTCATGTCGTTTGTCTCGTTGTTGAACGGCGCGGCTTCCTGGCTGCCGGCGGGGAAAACATATCCGCCTGCAAGCCCCCTTGATGGCGGTCGGCATACGCCTGCATGAATTCACGCAGCACCTCCGATGCGTGCCGGTTTTCAGCCCGGCAGGCTTTTTGGAACGCCTCCCGGAGTTCCTTTTCGATGCGGATGCGGAGGCCTACGTTCTTGCATGGCATGGCGTGGATTATTGCATGGATACACCTTTGTGTATCCAAAAATCTAGCCGGCTTTGTCGCATTAGTCCTGCATCCTGCGACACGCCCGCCATCGCCCGCTTCGCCTGGCGTTTTCTTGTTGCGCGTTCTAGTCGCATAATTCCGAATACCTGCGACTAGAACCGGAGACAAAACGCCATGAGAGACAGAAGCGCCCCCGGCACGCTCGACCTAGCAACCGGCGGCCTGCTGCTGGGCTATGCCCGCGTCAGTACCGACGCCCAGGACTTGACCAACCAGCGCGAGCAACTGGCCGCCGTCGGCTGTTCGCGCATCTTTGCCGAGAAGGTCACTGGCACCCGACGCGACCGGCCGGAGCTGGCCCGGCTGCTCGATCACCTGCGGCCTGGCGACGTGGTGACCGTGACCAGGCTAGACCGCCTGGCGCGATCCACCCGCGACCTGCTGGACATTGCCGAGCGCATCCAGGCGGCCGGCGCTGGCCTGCGCAGCCTGGCCGAGCCGTGGGCCGACACCACCAGCCCGGCCGGCCGCATGGTGCTGACCGTGTTTGCTGGCATTGCCGAGTTCGAGCGCGAGCTGATCCGCGAGCGCACCAAACACGGCCGGGAAGCGGCCAAGGCGCGGGGCGTGAAGTTCGGCCCGCGCCCCACCCTCACTCCGGCGCAGATCGAGCACGCCCGCGAGCTGATCGACCGGGACGGCCGCACCGTGAAGGAAGCCGCCGTCCTGCTGGGTGTGCATCGCTCGACCCTCTACCGGGCACTAGAGCGCAGCGAGGAAGTGAGCCGGGCCGAGGCCCGCCGGCGCGGCGCGTTCATCGAGGACGCATTGACCGAGGCCGACGCCCTGGCCGCCGGTCCGGATGAACGCCAGGAGGAAGGGCAGCAGGTGGCTTTCCTGGACGATGAAGGGCCGGCCGATCCGCCGCCTTTCATCACCACCACCAACGCCCGCAAGCTGTACGACCTGCGACCTAGTGAAACCGTGGCCGATGCAGCCGCCCGCAAGGCGCGAGAGAACGAGTCGCTGCCGACGAAGTGAATCCTCAAATGATTCTTTACTCATTTGCTCATTATGCTATGATGCAATGAGTAAATCCTCATTTAAGGAAATCACCAGGAGAGCGCATGAAAGTCATTGCTGTGCTGAATCAGAAAGGTGGCAGCGGGAAAACCACCATCGCAACCCACATTGCCCGTGCCTTGCAGCTCGACGGCGCGGACGTGCTGCTGGTCGATTCCGACCCACAGGGCAGCGCCCGCGACTGGGCCGCCGTGCGAGAAGATCAACCGCTAACCGTTGTTGGCATCGACCGGCCGACCATCGACCGCGACCTAAAGAACGTCGCCCGCAAAGACTTTGTGGTGATCGACGGCGCACCCCAGGCGGCAGACCTGGCCGTATCGGCAATCAAAGCGGCCGACTTTGTGCTGATTCCGGTGCAGCCATCGCCCTACGACATTTGGGCCACGTCTGACCTGGTGGAGCTTGTTAAGCAGCGCATCGAGGTCACAGATGGCCGCCTACAGGCCGCCTTTGTCGTGTCGCGTGCGATCAAGGGAACGCGCATTGGTGCCGAGGTAACGGAGGCCCTGGCCGGCTATGGCCTGCCCGTTCTGGATGCGCGCATTACGCAACGCGTGAGCTATCCCGGAACGGCCGCCGCTGGCACGACCGTTCTTGAAACCGAGCCGGATGGCGACGCAGCCGCCGAAGTTCGCGCCCTGGTGGCCGAGATTAAGGAAAAACTCATTTGAACATTTGAGGTAATGAAGCAATGAGCAAGCCTAGCATTCTCAGCGCCGGCCGCCCGAGCGCCCGCACCGACAAAGCAAAGGCCGCCACCCTGGCGAGCCTGGCCGACGATGCCGGCGGCATGAAACGGGTTAATTTCGAGCTGGATGCCGCCCGTCACGCCAAGCTGAAGGTGTATGCCGCCCGCCAGGGAAAGAGCATCAAGGAACTGCTGACGGAGTACGTCGATAGCCTGCCAGATGCGTGAGTAAATGAGCGTTTGAGTATTTACTGAAAATCGACAGGACTAGAGCAATGTTGAACTTTGCTTGTCAGGGCGGAGCAGCTAAGGCATGATTACAGATGTTGAATCAATGGGCGTTGTCGGGCCGACCGTTCTAAAAGAGCTGATGGCCACCGGCAGCGTACAGGGCGCGACCATTAAGGCAGCACGCCACGGCTTGGTTGTGGTGTTGCACATAGGCCAGAGTGACCGCGTTCTAGGACTGTTTCGCGGTGGCGTTCGCTATTTCCGCAGCTTCGACGGAGCGGCGGCGGCATTGCGGCAAAACGGGGTTTTGCGCTGGGATGCAGATGCAACCGGATGGACACCCCGAACCCTCTTGCGAGGGAAGAAGGACGAGTGAGCAGGGCGCAGGTGGCACTGTTGCCAGGCTCAGAAAAAGCAAAAGCCCCGTTGGCGCGGGGCTTTGGCAGGGGTCCGGGCCTATCAGCTTTGGCGAGCTGAAAGACTCGACAGCCGATAAATGAGGACCGACTGTTTAGCTAAACCTCATTCTACGGCCTGACCCCTTAACTGGCAAGGCGCTTGTGCGCCCAGGAAGGGT
>NZ_SNYL01000023.1 GCF_004363315.1 Tepidicella xavieri | reverse complement strand
ATGGTGATGCCCGGTGACAACGTGACGATCACGGTCAAGTTGATCGCCCCGATCGCCATGGAAGAGGGGCTGCGCTTTGCCATCCGCGAAGGCGGTCGCACCGTCGGCGCCGGCGTCGTGGCCAAGATCATCGAGTAAACTCGATTCCGCGTAGGGGTATAGCTCAATTGGCAGAGCGTCGGTCTCCAAAACCGAAGGTTGGGGGTTCGATTCCCTCTGCCCCTGCCACCTGACCCCGCCGTCAGAGTGGTTGTGAAGCCCGCCGAAGTCGCAAGACCTCAGGTGGGCTTGCGTTTCTCAAGCGGGCCTTTTTGAGGATAGGACGAATGGCCTCCACAGATGTTGAAACCGTGGGCACGGGTGCCGACAAGGCCAAGCTGGCCGTGGCGGTCCTGCTGGTGCTGGCGGGGTTCGTGGCTTTCTACCTGCTGTCGGCGCAAGCGGGTTGGGTGCAATGGTTGGCCCTGCTGGTGGGTGCGCTAGCGGGCGCGGGGGTGTTTCTGGTCTCTGAGCCGGGGCGGCGATTCATCGGCTTTGGTCGCGACTCCTGGCGCGAGGTGCAGAAAGTCGTCTGGCCGACCCGGCGTGAAGCCATCCAGATGACTGCCTATGTCTTTGCTTTCGTGTTCGTCATGGCCTTGTTCCTCTGGCTGACCGACAAACTGCTGGGCTGGGTGCTGTACGACCTCATCCTGGGCTGGAGATAAACAATGACGGATTCTGCCGCAACCCCTCCCATGAGCGCCGCGCCGGCCGAAGGCATGCGCTGGTACGTGGTGCACGCCTATTCCGGCATGGAAAAGGCGGCCGAGCGCAACATCATCGAGCGCGTGCAGCGTGCCGGCATGCAGCACAAGTTCGGCCGCATCTTGGTGCCGACCGAAGAGGTCGTGGAAATCAAAAATGGCGTCAAACGCACCACGGAGCGCAAATTCTTCCCCGGCTATGTGCTGGTGGAGATGGTGATGGACGACGATACCTGGCACCTGGTGAAAAACACCAGCAAGGTCACCGGCTTCGTCGGCGGTGCGCGCAATCGGCCCACGCCCATCTCCGAAGAGGAGGTGCAAAAGATCATCGGCCAGATGCAAGAGGGCTCGGATAAGCCGCGCCACAAGGTCGAATTCGTCATCGGCGAATACGTCCGCGTGAAGGAAGGGCCGTTCACCGACTTCAATGGCACGGTCGAGGAAGTCAACTACGAGAAAAACAAACTGCGCGTCTCGGTCACGATTTTCGGTCGGGCGACGCCGGTGGAGTTGGAGTTCAACCAGGTCGAGAAAACCTGATTCGGGCGCGTAAGGGTATTTCCCCCGTGCGGCGGGCGATGCGCGGTACTGCTCGGTTGCTTGGGGTGAAATTGTTGCTATAATCTTTGGTTCTGCCGAAACGGTGCGCCGCTTCGGCCTTTCTTGCTGGCGCTATCGGTCCGACGTCAGCCGGCGCGAGCCGTAACAGGACTTTTGCGCGAGGAGGTGGCTGGCGGTTCGGCCGGCTGCCGCAGGAACTCGCAGGAGCTTTGACATGGCGAAAAAAATCGTCGGCTTCATCAAGCTGCAAGTGCCAGCTGGTAAGGCCAACCCCTCTCCCCCGATCGGTCCGGCGCTGGGTCAGCGCGGCCTGAACATCATGGAGTTCTGCAAGGCGTTCAACGCCCAGACGCAGGGCGTCGAGCCCGGTCTGCCGTTGCCGGTGGTGATCACCGCCTATGCGGACAAGAGCTTCACCTTCATCATCAAGACCCCGCCGGCCACGACGCTGATCAAGAAGGCGATCAAGCTGGACAAAGGCTCTTCGGTGCCAAACAAGAACAAGGTGGGCAAGATCACCCGCGCCCAGCTCGAGGAAATCGCCAAAACCAAGATGAAGGACATGACGGCAGCCGATCTGGAGGCTGCGGTCAAGACCATCGCTGGTTCGGCCCGTTCCATGGGCGTGATTGTGGAGGGTGTGTGACATGGCCAAGCTGACCAAGAAGCAAAAAGCCCTGCAGGGCAAGGTCGATTCGACCAAGTTGTACCCCATCGCGGACGCGCTGGCACTGGTCAAGGAGTGCGCCAGCGCCAAGTTCGATGAGTCCATCGACGTGGCGGTGCAACTGGGTGTGGATGCCAAGAAGTCTGACCAGGTGGTGCGTGGTGCCGTGGTGTTGCCCAATGGCACCGGCAAGACCAAGCGCGTGGCCGTGTTCGCCCAGGGTGCCAAGGCCGAAGAGGCCAAGGCCGCTGGCGCCGATGTGGTGGGCTTCGAGGACCTGGCCGCCGAGATCAAGGCCGGCAAGATCGATTTCGACGTCGTCATCGCCTCGCCGGACGCGATGCGCATTGTCGGTCAGTTGGGTCAAATCCTCGGCCCCCGTGGCTTGATGCCCAACCCCAAGGTGGGGACCGTGACCCCCGATGTGGCCGCTGCCGTCAAGAACGCCAAGGCCGGTCAGGTGCAATTCCGCGTGGACAAGGCTGGTATCGTGCATGGCACCATCGGTCGCCGCTCGTTCGACAACGACAAGCTGCACGGCAACCTGGTGGCTCTGATCGACGCGCTGAACAAGGCCAAGCCTGCTTCGTCCAAGGGGCAGTACCTGCGCAAGGTGGCGGTGTCGTCCACCATGGGCGTGGGCGTGCGCGTGGACGTGCAGTCCATCACGGCCTGATGCAGAAAAATCCTGCGCCGCGCTTCGGGGCGACGCAGGTTGGTGGGTCTGCCCTCTGGGGCAGGGCCATCCAAGACCGCTGGTGCCGACGGGGCTTCCTCCGAAGGCTTAATGACGATGCGCCAGCGCAGATGGCGATCCCGCCGACGATGGAGTTCTTCCAGCAACGGTTGGTCGCTGCAATGAGGTGCATGGAACGGCTCGCCGGACCATGTTTTTAAAGGAGTAGACCTTGAGTCTGAATCGCAGTGAGAAGCAAGCCGTCATCGACGAGGTGTCGGCGCTCGCCGCTAAAGCTCAAACGCTCGTGATGGCGGAATACCGTGGCATCACGGTGGCCGATCTGACCAAGTTGCGTGTCGAAGCCCGCAGCAAAGGCGTGTCCCTGAGTGTGTTGAAGAACACGCTGGCACGCCGCGCAGTGGCTGGCACCGGCTTTGAGGCAGGCGCCGACCAGATGACCGGTCCGCTGATCTATGGCTTTTCGGAAGACGCCGTGGCCGCCGCCAAGGTGGTGGCCGACTTCGCGAAAACCAACGACAAGTTGGTGATTCGCGGTGGCGTGTATGCCGGCAAAGCCCTGGACGTCAATGGCGTGAAGCAACTGGCCAGCATTCCTTCCAAGGAAGTGCTGCTGGCTCAGCTGCTGGGCTTGATGCAATCCCCCATCTCCCGCACCGCCCGCGTGCTGGCCGCTTTGGCCGAGAAGAAGGGCGAGGCGCAGGCTGCCTGATCCGGCGCCTGTCCGTATCAACCGTTTGTAGGAAATCAACATGGCATTCGACAAAGACGCATTTTTGGCCGCTCTGGACAGCATGACGGTCATGGAACTCAACGACCTGGTGAAAGCCATCGAAGAGAAGTTTGGTGTGAGCGCTGCCGCCATGGCCGCGCCCGCTGCTGCTGGCGGTGGCGCTGCCGCTCCGGCCGCTGAAGAGAAGACCGACTTCGACCTGGTGCTGGCCGATGCCGGTGGCAACAAGGTGGCCGTCATCAAGGCCGTGCGCGAAATCACCGGCCTGGGTCTGAAGGAAGCCAAGGACCTGGTGGACGGCGCGCCCAAGACCGTCAAGGAAGGCATGCCCAAGGCCGACGCCGAAGCGGCCAAGAAGAAACTGGAAGAAGCGGGCGCCAAGGCCGAGCTCAAGTAATTGGGCCGAGCTGGAAGGCTGGAAAGTCCTCTCGGGGGCCTTCCAGCCTTTTGGCGCTTCAGAGCGCACGGTCCAGCGGGTTTTCGCCTCCAGCCCGCTTGACCGTGTCTTCTGACCCCGACTGCAGAAGACGGCTTGGTTCGGGCCTGCGTGCAACGCGTGGGCCGTCCGCCACGGACTGGTAGAGGCCAGTCGCCAAGATCCCAAGGGCCTGCTCAGCGGGCCTTTGCCGAACAGTCGCCGCAGACCTCAAGCCCGGAGATCTCATGGCTCAATACTCGTACACCGAACGCAAGCGCATCCGCAAGAGCTTTGGCAGCCGCGAAAACGTGCTGGAAATTCCTTACCTCTTGCAGATGCAGAAGGACGCCTACACCGCGTTCCTGCAAGCCGATGTACCCCCGCGTCAGCGTCGCCACGAAGGCCTGCAGGCCGCCTTCGAATCGGCTTTCCCCATCGTCTCGCACAACGGCTTTGTCGAGATGAAGTTCGTGGAGTACACGCTGGCCAAGCCGGCGTTCGATGTGCGCGAATGCCAGACCCGTGGCCTGACGTATGCCTCGGCCGTGCGCGCCCGCGTGCAGCTCATCATCTACGACCGCGAGTCTTCCACCCCGCAATCCAAGGTGGTCAAGGAGGTCAAGGAGCAGGAGGTCTACATGGGCGAGGTGCCCCTGATGACCGACAAGGGCTCCTTCATCATCAACGGCACCGAGCGCGTGATCGTGTCGCAGTTGCACCGTTCGCCCGGGGTGTTCTTCGAGCACGACAAGGGCAAGACGCACAGCTCGGGCAAGCTGCTGTTCTCGGCCCGCATCATTCCCTACCGCGGTTCCTGGCTGGACTTCGAGTTCGACCCGAAGGACCTGCTGTACTTCCGTGTGGACCGGCGCCGCAAGATGCCGGTGACCATTCTGCTGAAGGCCATTGGCCTCAATCCCGAGCAGATTCTGGCGAACTTCTTCGTCAATGACCATTTCCGCTTGATGGACAGCGGCGCCCAGATGGCCTTCGTGCCGGAGCGCTTGAAGGGCGAGGTGGCGCGTTTCGACATCACCGACAAGACGGGCAAGGTGGTGGTGGCCAAGGATAAGCGCATCACCGCGCGGCATGTGCGCGAGCTGGAGCAGTCCGGCACCACCCACATCACCGTGCCGGAAGACTTCCTGCTGGGCCGCGTGGTGGCCAAGAACATCGTCGATTCCGACACCGGCGAGATCATCGCCAAGGCCAACGACGAGCTCACCGAGACGCTGCTGAAAAAACTGCGCAACGCCGGCATCCAGGAGCTGCCCTGTATCTACACCAACGAGCTGGATCAGGGGGCTTACATCAGCCAGACGCTGCGCATCGATGAGACGGCCGACGAGTTCGCCGCGCGCGTGGCGATCTACCGCATGATGCGTCCCGGCGAGCCGCCGACCGAGGACGCGGTGCAGGCCTTGTTCCATCGCCTGTTCTACAACCCCGATACCTATGACCTCTCGCGCGTCGGGCGCATGAAGTTCAACGCCCGTGTCGGCCGCGACGACCCCAACGGCCCGATGGTGCTGTCCAACGAGGACATCCTGGACGTGGTCAAGATCCTGGTGGATCTGCGCAACGGCAAGGGCGAAGTGGACGACATCGACCACCTGGGCAACCGCCGCGTGCGCTGTGTCGGCGAACTGGCCGAAAACCAGTACCGTACCGGTTTGGCCCGCATCGAGAAGGCCGTCAAGGAGCGCCTGGGCCAGGCCGAGCAAGAGCCGCTGATGCCGCACGACCTGATCAACTCCAAGCCGATTTCCGCGGCCCTCAAGGAGTTCTTCGGCGCCAGCCAGCTCAGCCAGTTCATGGACCAGACCAACCCGCTCGCGGAGATCACGCACAAGCGCCGCGTCTCGGCCCTGGGCCCGGGCGGCTTGACACGCGAGCGCGCCGGCTTCGAGGTGCGCGACGTGCACGTCACGCACTACGGCCGCGTCTGCCCGATCGAGACGCCGGAAGGCCCGAACATCGGCCTGATCAACTCGCTGGCGCTGTACGCGCGCCTCAACGAGTACGGCTTCATCGAAACCCCGTACCGCCGCGTGGTGGACGGCAAGGTGACCAACCAGATCGATTACCTCTCGGCCATTGAGGAAGGCAAGTACATCATTGCCCAAGCCAACGCCGCGCTGGACGAAGAAGGCCGTCTGACCGGCGAACTGGTGTCGGCACGCGAGAAGGGCGAATCGGTGCTGGTGTCGCCCGAGACGGTGCAGTACATGGACGTCTCGCCGGCGCAGATCGTCTCGGTGGCGGCCTCGCTGGTGCCGTTCCTGGAGCACGACGACGCCAACCGCGCGCTGATGGGTGCCAACATGTCGCGCCAGGCCGTGCCGACGCTGCGGCCCGAAAAGCCGTTGGTGGGCACGGGCATCGAGCGCGTGGCCGCCATCGACTCGGGCACCGTGGTGGTGGCCAAGCGCGGTGGCGTGGTGGACTATGTCGATGCCACCCGCATCGTGATCCGCGTCAACGACGACGAGGCGGTGGCCGGTGAAGTGGGCGTGGACATCTACAACCTGATCAAGTACCAGCGCTCCAACCAGAACACCAACATCCACCAGCGTCCCATCGTCAAGAAGGGCGAGCTGATCCACAAAGGGGCGGTGATCGCCGACGGCGCCTCCACCGACCTGGGCGAAATCTCGATCGGCCAGAACATGCTGATCGCCTTCATGCCCTGGAACGGCTACAACTTCGAGGACTCGATCCTCATTTCCGAGAAAGTGGTCTCGGAGGACCGCTACACCAGCATCCATATCGAGGAACTGGTGGTGATGGCGCGTGACACCAAGCTCGGCCCCGAGGAAATCACCCGCGACATTCCGAACCTGGCCGAGCAGCAGCTCAACCGCCTGGACGAGTCCGGCATTATTTACGTGGGCGCCGAGGTGCAGCCCGGCGACGTGCTGGTGGGCAAGGTCACGCCCAAGGGCGAGACGACGCTCACGCCCGAGGAAAAGCTGCTGCGCGCGATCTTTGGCGAGAAGGCCTCCGACGTGAAGGACACCTCGCTGCGCGTCGAGCAGGGCAGTCAAGGCACGGTGATCGACGTGCAGGTCTTCACCCGCGAGGGCATCCAGCGCGACAAGCGCGCGCAGCAGATCATCGACGACGAGCTCAAGCGCTTCCGGTTGGACCTCAACGACCAGCTGCGCATCGTCGAAGCCGATGCGTTTGACCGGATCAAGAAGCTGCTGGTGGGCAAGACGGCCAACGGCGGACCGAAGAAGCTGGCCAAGGGCACGGTGCTGACCGAGGCTTATCTGGCCGAAGTGGACAAGTACCACTGGTTCGACATCCGCCCGGCCGACGAGAACGTGGCCGCTCAGCTGGAATCCATCAAGAATTCGATGGAGCAGACGCGCCATGCCTTCGACCTGGCTTTCGAAGAAAAGCGCAAGAAGCTGACCCAGGGCGACGAGCTGCCCGCGGGGGTGCTGAAGATGGTCAAGGTGTACCTGGCCGTCAAGCGCCGCCTGCAGCCCGGCGACAAGATGGCCGGCCGCCACGGCAACAAGGGCGTGGTCTCCAAGATCACGCCGGTCGAAGACATGCCCTACCTGGCCGATGGCACGCCGGTGGACATCGTGCTCAACCCGTTGGGCGTGCCATCGCGGATGAACATCGGGCAGGTGCTGGAGGTGCACCTGGGCTGGGCCGCCAAGGGGCTGGGCGAGCGCATCGGCGAGATGCTGCGGCGTGAAGCGGCGGCCGCCGAGATCCGCCAGTTCCTCGACCAGATTTACAACCGGACCGGCCGCAAGGAAAACCTGGACGACTTGAGCGACCAGGAAATCGTGGCCATGGCGCAGGAGCTCAGCAAAGGCGTGCCCTTCGCGTCGCCGGTGTTCGACGGTGCTTCCGAGGCCGAGATCCTCGACATGCTGAAACTGGCTTACCCCGATGACGTGGCCAAGGCCAAGGGCTTGACCGAGACCCGGACCCAGGCGCAGCTCTACGACGGCCGCACCGGCGATCCGTTCGAGCGCAAGACGACGGTGGGCTACATGCACTACCTGAAGCTGCACCACCTGGTGGACGACAAGATGCACGCCCGCTCCACCGGCCCGTACTCGCTGGTCACGCAGCAGCCGCTGGGTGGTAAGGCGCAGTTCGGTGGCCAGCGCTTCGGTGAGATGGAGGTGTGGGCGCTGGAAGCCTATGGCGCGGCGTACATCCTGCAGGAAATGCTCACCGTCAAGTCCGACGACGTGCAGGGCCGCACCAAGGTGTACGAGAGCATCGTCAAAGGCGAGCACGCCATCGATGCCGGCATGCCCGAATCGTTCAACGTGCTGGTCAAGGAAATCCGCTCGCTCGGCATCGACATCGAACTCGAACGCTCCTGATTCACCGAAGAAAAGGAAAGCCATCCATGAAATCCTTGCTCGACCTGTTCAAGCAGTTCACGCCCGACGAGCATTTCGATGCCATTCGCATCGGCCTGGCTTCGCCGGAAAAAATCCGCTCCTGGTCCTTCGGTGAAGTCAAAAAGCCCGAGACCATCAACTACCGCACCTTCAAGCCCGAGCGCGACGGCCTGTTCTGCGCCAAGATCTTCGGCCCCATCAAGGACTACGAGTGCCTGTGCGGCAAGTACAAGCGCCTGAAGCACCGCGGCGTGATCTGCGAGAAGTGCGGCGTGGAAGTGACCCAGACCAAGGTGCGCCGCGAGCGCATGGGCCACATCGACCTGGCCGCGCCCTGCGCCCACATCTGGTTCCTGAAGTCCCTGCCCAGCCGCCTGGGCCTGGTGCTGGACATGACGCTGCGCGACATCGAGCGCGTGCTGTATTTCGAAGCCTACGTGGTGGTGGACCCTGGCATGACCCCGCTGAAGAAGTTCAGCATCATGTCGGAGGACGACTACGACGCCAAGGTCAAGGAGTACGGTGACGAGTTCGTCGCCAAGATGGGCGCCGAGGGCATCAAGGAATTGCTGCAAAGCATCGATCTGGACACCGAGATCGAGAAGCTGCGCAACGACCTGACCGGCTCCGAACTGAAGGTCAAGAAAAACGCCAAGCGCCTGAAGGTGCTGGAGGCGTTCAAGAAGTCCGGCATCAAGCCCGAGTGGATGATTCTGGAAGTGCTGCCCGTGCTGCCGCCGGACCTGCGGCCGCTGGTGCCGCTGGACGGTGGGCGTTTCGCCACGTCCGACCTCAACGACCTGTACCGCCGCGTCATCAACCGCAACAGCCGCTTGAAGCGCCTGCTGGAGCTGAAAGCGCCCGAGATCATCGCGCGCAACGAAAAGCGCATGCTGCAAGAAGCCGTGGACAGCCTGCTGGACAACGGCCGCCGCGGCAAGGCCATGACCGGTGCCAACAAGCGCGCGCTGAAGTCCCTGGCCGACATGATCAAGGGTAAATCCGGTCGCTTCCGCCAGAACCTGCTGGGCAAGCGGGTGGACTACTCGGGCCGTTCCGTCATCACCGTGGGCCCGACGCTTAAGCTGCACCAGTGCGGCCTGCCCAAGCTGATGGCGCTCGAATTGTTCAAGCCCTTCATCTTCGCGCGGCTGGAGCAGATGGGTATTGCGACCACCATCAAGGCCGCGAAGAAGGAGGTCGAGGCCGGCACGCCCGTGGTGTGGGACATCCTGGAAGACGTCATCAAGGAGCACCCGGTGCTGCTCAACCGCGCGCCGACGCTGCACCGTCTCGGCATCCAGGCGTTCGAGCCCATCCTGATCGAAGGCAAGGCCATTCAGCTGCACCCTCTGGTGTGCGCCGCGTTCAACGCCGACTTCGATGGCGACCAGATGGCCGTGCACGTGCCGCTGTCGGTGGAAGCGCAGATGGAAGCCCGCACGCTGATGCTGTCTTCCAACAACGTGCTGTTCCCCGCCAACGGCGAGCCCTCCATCGTGCCGTCGCAGGACGTGGTGCTGGGCCTGTACTACACCACGCGCGAACGCATCAACGGCAAGGGCGAGGGCATGGTGTTTGCCGACGTGGCCGAGGTGCAGCGTGCGCTCGACGCCGGGGTGGTGGAGCTGACTGCCAAGATCAGCGTGCGTTTGACCGAGTGGACCAAAAACAAGGAAACCGGTGAGCTCACCCCGGTCACCAAGATGGTGGACACCACCGTCGGCCGTGCCCTGCTGTCGGAAATTCTGCCCAAGGGCTTGCCGTTCGACCTCATCAACAAGGCGCTGAAGAAGAAGGAAATCTCCAAGCTCATCAACGCCAGCTTCCGCAAGTGCGGCCTGAAGGAGACGGTGGTCTTTGCCGACAAGCTGTTGCAAAACGGCTTCCGCCTGGCCACCAAGGCCGGCATCTCGATCGCCATCGACGACATGCTGGTGCCTTCCGAGAAGCAGGCCATCATCGAGCGCGCCGAGGCCGAGGTCAAGGAAATCGCGCACCAGTACGCCTCCGGTCTGGTGACGGCCGGCGAGCGCTACAACAAAGTGGTCGATATCTGGGGCAAGGCCGGTGACGAGATCTCCAAGGTGATGATGGAGCACCTGAAGAAGGAGAAGGTCATCGACCGCCACGGCAACGAGGTGGAGCAGGAGTCGTTCAACTCCATCTACATGATGGCCGACTCGGGCGCGCGCGGCTCCGCCGCCCAGATCCGTCAGCTCGCGGGCATGCGCGGCCTGATGGCCAAGCCCGACGGCTCGATCATCGAGACGCCGATTACCGCGAACTTCCGCGAGGGCTTGAACGTGCTGCAGTACTTCATCTCCACGCACGGGGCGCGTAAGGGCTTGGCGGATACGGCGCTGAAGACCGCCAACTCCGGCTACCTGACCCGCCGCCTGGTGGACGTGACGCAGGACCTGGTGGTGACCGAGGAGGATTGCGGCACCAGCAATGGCACGCTGATGCGCGCCATCGTCGAGGGTGGCGAGGTCATCGAGAGCTTGCGCGAGCGCATCCTGGGTCGCACCACGGCCGAAGATGTGGTCAACCCCGAGAACCAGCAGGTCATCATCCGCGCGGGCCAGATGATCGACGAAGACGCCTGCGACCTGATCGAGCAGGTGGGCGTGGACGAGGTGCGCGTGCGCACCGCGCTGACCTGCGAGACCCGCTATGGCTTGTGCGCCAAGTGCTACGGGCGCGACCTGGGCCGTGGCGGTCTGGTCAACGTGGGCGAGGCCGTCGGCGTGATCGCGGCGCAGTCCATCGGCGAGCCGGGCACGCAGCTGACCATGCGCACCTTCCACATCGGTGGCGCGGCTTCCCGGGCGGCGGTGGCCTCCAGCGTGGAAGCGAAGTCCAACGGTATCGTGGGCTTCAATGCCACGATGCGCTATGTGTCGAACAACAAAGGCGAGCTGGTGGTGATTGCCCGCTCGGGCGAAATCGTCATCGCCGACGAGCACGGCCGCGAGCGCGAGCGCCACAAGGTGCCGTATGGCGCCATCCTGGCGGTCAAGCCCGACCAGCCCATCAAGGCCGGCACCATCCTGGCCAACTGGGACCCGCTGACCCGACCCATCATCACCGAATTCGCCGGCACGGTGAAATTCGAGAACGTGGAAGAGGGCCTGACCGTGGCCAAGCAGGTGGACGACGTGACCGGCCTGTCCACGCTGGTGGTCATCGATCCGAAGCGCCGTGGCTCGGCCAAGGTGGTGCGGCCGCAGGTCAAGCTGATCGATGCCCAGGGCAACGAGGTCAAGATCCCGGGCACCGACCACTCGGTGACCATCGGCTTCCAGGTCGGCGCGCTGATCCAGGTGCGCGATGGCCAGGAGGTGGGCCCCGGCGAGGTGCTGGCCCGGATTCCGGTCGAAGGCCAGAAGACGCGCGACATCACCGGCGGTCTGCCGCGCGTGGCCGAGCTGTTCGAGGCCCGCTCGCCGAAGGACAAGGGGATCCTGGCCGAAATCACCGGCACGGTGTCCTTCGGCAAGGAAACCAAAGGCAAGGTGCGCCTGCAGATCACCGACCCCGATGGCAAGGTCTGGGAAGAACTGGTGCCCAAGGAGAAGAACATCCTCGTGCACGAAGGCCAGGTGGTCAACAAGGGCGAACTCATCGTCGATGGCCCGGCCGATCCGCAGGACATCCTGCGCCTGCTGGGCATCGAGGAGCTGTCGCGCTACATCGTCGATGAGGTGCAGGACGTCTACCGCCTGCAGGGCGTGAAGATCAACGACAAGCACATCGAGGTGATCGTGCGTCAGATGCTGCGCCGCGTCGTGGTCGAAAACCCGGGCGACTCCAGCTACATCGCTGGCGAGCAGGTCGAGCGCTCCGAGATCCTCAACACCAACGATGCGCTGATCGCCGAAGGCAAGACGCCGGCAACCTACAGCAACGTGCTGCTGGGGATCACCAAGGCCTCGCTGTCCACCGATTCCTTCATCTCCGCCGCCTCGTTCCAGGAAACCACTCGCGTGCTCACCGAAGCCGCGATCATGGGCAAGAAGGACGAACTGCGTGGCCTGAAGGAAAACGTGATCGTGGGCCGTCTGATTCCGGCCGGCACGGGCATGGCGTTCCACGAGGCACGCCGCGCCAAAGAGCGCATGGACGAGGAAGAGCGCCGCGCCATCGCCGAAGCCGATGCGGCAGCCCTGGCGGCCAGCCAGGCCGAGGCCAGCGACGCGGCTGATTGAATGGCCGAGTGAGCGGCTGACGCCGTCCTCATCCCCGGCGCGACGGCCTGACCGTCGCACCGCCGACCCGACCCGCCGATGCGCCGGTCGGGTCTTTTTTTGGGCGTGCCATCGGGCAGGGCGCGGTCCTGCTGCGGTACAGTACGCCGCAAGGCCCCTGTGGCCGCAAGGAGCAGGCATGTCGATCTTGGGTTGGGTGGTGTTGGCGGTGCTGGCCGTCGTGTTTTTCTGGGCCGTGGGGGTGTACAACCGGCTGATTCGGCTGAAGAACCAGGTGGCCAATGCGTTTGGCCAGATCGATGTGCAGCTCAAGCGGCGCTATGACCTGATTCCCAATCTGGTGGAGGTGGCGCGCAAATACCTGCAGCACGAGGCCGAGACCCTGGAGGCCGTGATTGCGGCCCGCAACCAGGCGCAGACGGCCGAGCGGGGCGCGGCGGCCAACCCGCTGAGCGCTGGTGCCTTGGGGGCATGGGCCGGTGCCGAACAGGTGCTCGGCGGCGCGCTGGGGCGGCTCTTTGCCGTGGTGGAAAACTACCCGGAGCTCAAGGCCGACCAGACCCTGCGCGAGCTTCATGAGGAACTGACGCACACCGAAAATCGGATCGGCTTTGCCCGGCAGGCTTACAACGACCAGGTGCTCGAATACAACGACGCGGCATTGCACTTCCCCACCCTCATCGTGGCGCGGCTGCTGGGTTTCGCGCCGCTGGACATGCTGGCTGCCACCGCCAGCGAGGCCGAGCGGCAGGCTCCGAAGGTGCAGTTCTGATTGCTGGGTGGCACAGGGGCGAAGGCCGTGCGGTTTTTCGAGCATCAGCGCCACGCTCGCGGGCAGACGCGGCGGCTGCTGTTCTGGTTTGGGGTGATGGTGGCCTTGCTGGTGCTGGCCATCAACGCCGTGCTGGCGCTGGCTTGGCAGATCACGGTGGGGGGCGCCCTGGGCTACCCGGCGCATTTCTTCACGGTGAACACGGCCGTCACGCTGTTGTTCGTCCTCGGTGGATGGTGGCTGGAGACGACGCAGCTTCAAAGCGGCGGCGGGCGTGCGCTGGCCATGCGGCTGGGGGCGCGTGAAGCCCGCCCCAGCGCCAGCGAAGACGAGCGGCGTTTCGTCCACATCGTGCAGGAGCTGTCGATTGCCGCCGGCATGCGGCCGCCCGAGGCCATGGTGCTGCCACGGGAGGCGTCCATCAACGCCCTGGCCACGGGGTGGGATGCGCGCGATGCGGTGGTGGCCGTCACGCAAGGGGCGCTCGATGCCCTCACGCGGGAGGAGATGCAGGGCCTGGTGGCCCACGAGCTCAGCCACATCCGCGAGGGCGACACGCGGCTGAACATGCGCCTGGCGGGCATGGTGTTCGGGCTGGAGATGATCTACCGGATGGGGCAGGCGCTGGCCCGGCCGGATGCGCGCGGGCGGCGCCACGTGGCCACCTTCATCGGCCTGGGGGTGATGGCGGTGGGCTGGCTGGGCTGGTTGGCCGGACACGCCTTGCAGGCGGCCGTTTCGCGCCAGCGCGAGCACCTGGCCGATGCCCGCGCCGTGCAATGGACCCGCAACCGCGATGGCCTGGGCCGCGTACTGCGCAAAGTGATGGGCCAGCAGATGCGCAGCGGCGCGTCGCCGTCGGGACGCATCGATCAGCCGCTGGTGCAGCACATGCTGCTGGTCTCGGGCGAATCGGGCTGGCTCGGGCGCTGGTTGGATGCCCATCCGCCGTTGCCGGAGCGCGTCCGCCGCATCTATGGCGGCAAGATGCCTCCGCTGGCGCCCCGCCATGGGCGCGATGGGGCGACAGAGACCGCGTCTTTGGCAGACGCCTTGCCGGAGGCCTGAACCGTGATGGAAACGTCGGCTTCGAGTGGTGCTGTGACCTTGGCCCAGCAATTGGCCTGGAGCGCTCGCATGGTGGAAGCAGTGGCCAAGGGCCGTTCGCTGAGCGAGGCGTTGCCTCGGGTGCCCGCCGCTTTGCGTCCGGGGGTGCAGGCGCTGGTGTTCGATGCCTTGCGCCAGCGGGGGCTGACGTTGACCTTGGTGCGCGGATTGACGCAACGCACGCCCGCGCCACCGGTGCATGCCCTGCTGTGCGTGGCGTTGGGGCTACTGGTGGATGAGGCCCCCGCGGCCGGGCGGCCCCACTATGCCGCGCACACCGTGGTCGATCAGGCGGTGGCGGCCGTGCCGCTGCTCAAGCTGGCGCGCCCCGTGGCCGGGTTCGTCAATGCGTGCCTGCGTGGGTTTTTGCGTGACCGCTGCGCCCGCCTGGACCAGGCGCGCCGGGTGGAACTGGCCCGCTGGAACCATCCCCCCTGGTGGGTGCAGCGGCTGCGTGAGGACCACCCCGCCCACTGGCAAGCCATCCTGCAAGCCAGCCAGGAGCCGGCACCGATGACGCTGCGCATCAACCGGCGCCGCGCCGATCGAGCGCATTACCTGGCGCGCTTGCGGGCGCTGGGCTGGTCGGCCGAGCCCTGGGGTGAAGACGGCGTCGTGCTGGCCGAGGCCGTGCCGGTCGAGCGCCTGCCGGGGTGGGCCGAAGGCGAGGTGTCGGTGCAAGACGGGGCGGCACAGTTGGCCGCGGGCCTGCTGCTGAAAGACGCGCCGGCGCCGCGGCGCATCCTCGATGCATGCGCGGCCCCTGGGGGCAAGACGGCGCACCTGCTGGAGCGCTGCGACGCCGAGGTCTGGGCCTTGGACAAAGATGCCCAACGCGCCGAGCGCATCCGGCAGAACCTGAGCCGCTTGGGCTTGCAGGCGGTCGTGCGGGTGGCCGATGCCGCTGACACCGCCAGCTGGTGGGACGGCCAGCCGTTCGACGCGGTGCTGCTCGACGCGCCCTGCACGGCGTCGGGCATCGTGCGGCGACACCCGGACGTGCGCTGGCTGCGGCGGCCGCAAGACATCGATCAGCTGGCGGCCCAGCAGCGGCACTTGCTGCAGTCGCTCTGGCCGGTACTGGCCCCCGGCGGGCGCCTGCTGTATTGCACCTGCTCGGTGTTTCGGGCCGAAGGCGAGCAGCAGGTGGAGGCGTTTTTGCAAGCGCATCCGGATGCCCGCCGAGGAGATGCGCCCGGGCATCTGCTGCCGGGCATGGCGCTGGCCGGGCAGGCGCGGGCGGCCGAGACGATCGGCGACAATGCGCAGCGTGGAACGGATGGATTTTTCTACGCCCTGCTGCACAAAACCGCCTGAGCCGCGGCGGTGGGTGGCCCGTGCTTGGGTGGGGCTGTGGCTGCTGGGGGGACTGTGGCTGGGCGTGGCGATGTCGGCCTGGGCCCAGGCCGCGCAACTGCAGCGCGACGGCAGCGGGCTGTACCTGAGCGCACGGCTCGATACGGAACTGCCTGACGGGCTGGAAGACGTGCTGCTCAAAGGGGTGCCGGTGCACTTCATCTGGCAGGCCGACGTCCGGCGCAGCCGCTGGTACTGGACCGACCAGCGTCTGGCTACTGCGCAGCGGGTGGTGCGCCTGACCTACCAGCCGCTGACGCGGCGCTGGCGGCTGAGCATCGTCACCGGCGTGGCAGACGAGGCCGCGCTCGCGGGCGCGTTGCACCGCAATCTGGACAGTCTCGATGAGGCATTGGCGGTGGTGAAATCGGTGGCGCGCTGGCGCATCGCCTTGGCCGACGAGCTGCCAGAGGCCGGCGACCTGCGCGCGGACGTGCAGATGCGCATCGACAGCGGTTTGTTGCCACGGCCGTTTCAGGTCGGGGCCGGGGCCGATTGGGGGGTGGTGTATCGGGCGACGATCAAGGTGCCCGAACCCGCGCCGGCGGAACCTACCGGGGCAGACAAGCCATGAGCACGCCGGCCCGGCCCATGGCTTCGAGCCCATCGGCGCGGCGCTGGCTCATCGGGCTGGGGCTGGTGTTCATGGTGGGCGTGGCCCTGGTGCTGTTCTTCCTGCTGACGCTGGCCACCGACCACCGGGCGTTTGAAGCGGGGGGCTACACCAGCCTGGTGTGGCTCAACGTGGGCGTGGCCGCGGTGCTCGGGCTGGTGCTGCTGTGGCTGAGCGTGCGCTTGGCAGTGCGCTGGCGGCGCCGACGCTTTGGCAGCCGCCTGCTGGTGAAATTGGCCGCCATTTTCGCGCTGGTCGGCTGCTTGCCGGGGCTGCTCATTTACCTGGTGTCGTACCAATTCGTCTCCCGCTCCATCGAGACGTGGTTTGACGTGCGCGTCGAGACGGCGCTGTCCGCGGGCTTGAATCTGGGGCGAACGGCCCTGGACACCCTGGCGGCCGATCTGTCTAGCAAAACCCGCACCGCCGCCGCCAGCCTGGGCGGGGTGGGCGATTTGGCCGCCGCGCTGGCTCTGGAGGGCTGGCGCGAGCAGTTGCAGGCCAGTGACGTGATTCTGTGGGGCAGCGCGGGGCAGGCCATTGCGACGGCCGGGGAGTCGCGCTTCGACCTGGTGCCCGAGCGGCCTTCGGCCACTTTGCTGCGCCAGGTGCGCAACCAGCGGGTGGTGGCCTTCATCGAAGGCCTGGAAGAACTGGAAGCGTTGAACGATCCGCGCGAGGTGCTGGCGTTGCCGCAGCGCGAGCTGCCCCGGGTGCGGGTGTGGGCGCTGGTGTCGCCGTCCAGCTTTGGCCTGGGCGGCGACGTGCGCTTCCTGCAAGTGACCATGCCCCTGCCGGCCGCCCTGGTGGCCGACGCGCTGGCCGTGCAGGTGGCCAACCGCGAGTACCAGGAGCGGGCGCTGGCGCGGGACGGCTTGCGCAGCATGTACATCGGCACGCTCACCCTGGCCTTGTTTTTGTCGGTGTTTGGGGCCGTGCTGCTGGCCGTGCTGCTGGGCAACCAGATTGTGCGGCCGCTGCTGGTGCTGGCCGAAGGCATGCGCGACGTGGCGCGGGGCGACCTCACCCCGAAAGTTGCGCTGACCGCGCGCGACGAGCTGGCCGGCCTGACCCGCACCTTCGCCCACATGACGCAGGAACTGCTGGAAGCGCGGCAGGCGGTTCAGCACAGCATGGGGCAGGTGGACGCGGCCCGTGCCAGCCTGCAAACCATTCTGGACAATCTCACCGCAGGCGTGGTGGTGCTCGATGCCCAACACCGGGTGGTCAGCGCCAACCCGGGGGCCACGCGTATTCTGCGGGTGCCGCTGGCCGCCCATTTGGGTGAGCCGCTGGCCGCCACGCCGGAGCTGGCCCCGTTTGGCCAATGGGTTCAGCAACAGTTCGACCGTTTCCTCTCCGATCCCAGCCGCCGGGAGGGCGACCACTGGCAGCAGTCCATCGAGCTGTACGCCGCCCAGCATGCCCAGGAAGGGCAGGGCGTCACGCTCATCGCCCGCGGAGCGATGCTGCCCAACGGCGACCATCTGCTCGTGTTCGACGACGTCTCCGAAATCATCTCCGCCCAGCGTGCCCAGGCCTGGGGTGAAGTGGCGCGGCGCCTGGCGCACGAAATCAAGAATCCACTGACGCCGATTCAGCTGTCGGCCGAGCGGCTGGCCATGAAGCTGGAGCCCAAGCTCGAAGGCGCCGACCTGGCCGTGCTGACCAAATCCGTCAAGACCATCGTCGATCAGGTCGATGCCATGAAGCGCCTGGTCAACGAATTCCGGGACTACGCCCGGCTGCCCTCTGCCGCGCTGCGGCCGCTGGACCTCAATGCGCTGGTGCAAGACATCGTGGGCCTGTACGACGCCGCCGAAGTGCCGCTGCGGCTGGACTTGCAGCCCGACGCCCCGCTGGTCCTGGCCGACCCCGAGCAGGTGCGCCAGGTCGTTCACAACCTGGTGCAAAACGCGCAGGACGCCACCCCGCCTGGAGCCGGGCCCGTGACTTTGCGCATCCGCACCGCCGACAGCGGGCGCTGGGTGCGGCTGCAGGTGCTCGACCATGGCCCCGGTTTTGCCGACGCCATCCTCAAGCGCGCGTTCGAGCCCTACGTGACCACCAAGCCCAAAGGCACCGGACTGGGGCTGGCCGTGGTGAAGAAGATCATGGACGAGCACGGCGGGCGCGTGGACATCGGCCACCGACAGGACGTCGATGGCCACCGCGGCGCGCAAGTCTCGCTATCATTCAGGGTTGCAAATATGCAACAGGGTTGAGCATTGCCCGGAAAGCACGCAACGCAGCATGGCAAACATATTGGTGGTTGACGACGAGCTCGGGATCCGCGATCTGTTGTTCGAGATCCTCAACGACGAAGGTCACGCGGTGGAATTGGCCGAGAACGCGGCCCAGGCGCGAGAATTCCGCGCCCAGTACCGTCCAGACCTGGTGCTCCTCGACATCTGGATGCCCGATACCGATGGCGTCACCCTGCTCAAGGAATGGTCGGCCAGCGGCTTGCTGACCATGCCCGTCATCATGATGAGCGGGCACGCCACCATCGATACCGCGGTGGAGGCCACCCGCATCGGCGCGATGGCGTTTCTGGAAAAGCCCATCACGATGCAGAAGCTGTTGCAGGCCGTGGAAAAAGGGCTCAATCGCGCGATGGCCCGGCCGCAGGCCTCGACGCCCAGGCCGGCCAACGCCGCCCCCGTCGCGCTGGAGATGCCTGCCGCCCTCGGCGAGGTGAGGGTGCCGGCTGCGCACGACGGCGAGATGGCCACCCAGACGTTTGACTTCGATGTGCCGCTGCGCGACGCCCGGGACGCCTTCGAAAAAGCCTATTTCGAGTTTCACCTGGCCAAGGAAAACGGCTCCATGACCCGCGTGGCCGAAAAGACCGGCCTGGAGCGCACGCATTTGTACCGCAAGCTCAAGCAACTGGGGGTGGACCTGAGCAAGTCCAAGCGCAGCGCGGGGTGAGCGGGAATTGTTTGTGTTATAGTAGAGGTCTTGGCCCGGTAGCTCAGTTGGTAGAGCAGCGGATTGAAAATCCGCGTGTCGGTGGTTCGATTCCGCCCCAGGCCACCATTCCTCGCCCAACCCTCTGCGGTTGGGCGTTTTCGTTTCCGGGTTCCGCCACACCACGCGGGGCTGCGGGCCGTTCTGCGTGTGCCACGCCGTGGCCACCCGGTGTCCTGAAGTCGCCCAGTTCGATGCCCAGCGGTTCGACAACCAGGCCGAGGGCCACTCGGCGTTGATAGCGGCCCTCAAGCCGCTGGAGGTGGCGCTGGTGGTGATGGAAGCCACCGGCGGCTACGAGACAGAGCTGGCCTGCGCGCTGCAAGCGGCCGGCCTGCCCGTGGCGGTGGTCAACCCGCGCCAGGCGCGCGACTTCGCCAAGTCGATGGGCCGCCTGGCCAAGACCGACGCGGCAGACGCGCGCATGCTGGCCGAGTTCGCCGCGGTGCTGCTGCGCCGCGACGATCTGGCCCGCTTCCTGTGCCCGTTGGCCGACCCACAACAGCAGTGGCTGGCCGCGCTGGTCACACGTCGCAGGCAGCTGCTGGCGATGCTGCTGGCCGAGCGGCAGCGGCTGCAGATCACGCCCAAGGCGCTGCACCCGAGCATCGAGGCCATCATCGCGGCCATCCAGGCCCAGCTCGACGACATCGAGGGCCAGATGGTCGGCCACGTGCGTGAGCACTTCGCCGAGCTCGACCGATTGCTGCAATCGGCCAGCGGCATCGGCCCGGTGGCCAGCGCCACGCTGATCGCCGAGTTACCCGAACTCGGCCGGCTCAACCGGCGCGAGATCGCCGCGCTGGTGGGCGTGGCCCCGATGGCCAACGATTCCGGCGCAAGCCGGGGCCGACGACGCATCCAGGGCGGACGCTTCGACGTGCGCCGTGTGCTGTACATGGCCGCACTGACCGCCAGTCGCCGCAACCCCGTCATCAAGGCCTTCTACGAGCGCCTGATCGCCGCCGGCAAATGCCCCAAAGTCGCCTTGGTCGCTTGCATGCGCAAGCTGCTGACCGTGCTCAATGCCATGGTCAGAACCAACAAACCTTGGGATAACGCGCTTCACGACGCTTGACTCGGAAGACGGTTACTCATACCTCGTTGGACAAGACTCCAGATTGCGCTCCAAGCAGGGTATTGGCATACTATGCCAATCTTTCCTGTATGAAGATCGCCATGCCGACGCGCAATGTTGTCCTCACCGATCACCAGGCCGCGCTGGTAGAGCATTTGGTCGCCAGCGGCCGCTACCAGAACGCCAGCGAAGTGCTGCGCGAGGGCTTGCGTCTTGTCGAACAACGCGAGGCCGAGGACGCCAGCCGCCTCGAAGCGCTGCGCGCCGCCGCCAAGGCGGGCATCGCCGATATCGAGGCGGGACGCTACAAGACGTTCGATACCCGGGAATCCTTGCGCGCTCACCTGAAGGCCGTGACAGCCCAAACGCTCGCCCAAGCATGAGCGAGCCGTGGCGCGTTCGCCTGGCCGCCAGTGCCGAGGCCGATCTGCTCGACATCGCGGCGTGGACGGCGGAGCGCTTCGGTTCCCGGCAGGCTGGGTACTACGTCGACACCGTGACACAAGCCATCGAGGCCTTGCGCGAGGGACCCGACATCCTGGGGGCCAAAGCGAGGGACGACATCGCGCCCGGCATTCGCACCCTGCATGTGGCGCGGCAGGGCAGAAAGGGCCGTCACTTCGTCATGTTCCGGGTTGCTCCGGGGCGAGTCATCGAGGTGCTCCGCCTGCTTCACGACAGTATGGATCTGTCGAGGCATTGGCCGAACGATGACGCTGAAATCCAGTGAGACCGTGAGCAGCGGGGCTACAGCGTGCTCCTGCGGGGGCGGCGTGAAACGGACAAACGCCCGAAACTTTCCGCACTGGCCCGAAGGATTGCGCAGGGGTTTGGAAAATGAGTTCGAAATCGGTGGTTGACTGCACCACCACCATTCAGCGCCCAACCGTTCTCGGTTGGGCGTTTTCGTTTCCGGGTTCCCCGACACCGCGCGGGGTTCCGGGCCGTTCCGCCTGCGCCGCGCCCCACTGCCGGGGGCGGCTGAATGGGGCAGGTTCGACTCCGATCTGCCCTCTCTTCTCTCGAAACCTGCGCCAACTTCTTGGCGCAAGCGCACGCAAGCGGCCTTGCGCCACCGTGACTTACACCTGCGTCACGCAGAGCAGTTGCCCATGGCGCTTGCTCGGGTGTCAGCCCGGTCGGTTCAACAGCGATCGGGGCCATTGCTGGAAGCTCATGCGGTCCAGCACCTGGCATTCGCAGTCCTCGTCGCTGAGGTTGTACAGCGACTGGATGAACAGCAGCCGCACCATCACCTCGGTGGGGTACGGCGGGCGCCCGCCTTTGCTACGGTCAGCGCGAGGGCAGGCGGTGTCGACCCGGGCGGCAATGGCCGCGAAGTCGATCAGTTCGTCCATTGCTGCCAGGTTGGCGATGAAGCCGCCGAGCTTGGCTTGGCGCTGGTCCTGCACGAACAGGTCAGCGCCAGGCTGGTGACACCACAAAGACGAGGGCTTGATGCGCGGGGTGATCATGGGCGACATCATGCCGGCTCACGGGCTGCAAGGGGGAGGGAGGTTTCGAGAAGTGCCCTATGGCGTGACATGGCGCGACCGCCCGATCCGCAGCAGCTTAGGCGGCCTTCTTCGCGGCGAGCTGGCGCAGCACGTAATGCAGGATGCCGCCGTGGCGGAAGTATTCGACTTCCTTCGGCGTCAGCAGCAGCACGCGCACCTCGAAGCGGACCTCGCCGCCGTCGGCCTTGCGGGCGATGACGGTGGCGGTCTTCGACTGGCCGTCGGCGAGGCCGACGATGTCGTAGGTCTCGGTGCCGTCGAGGCCGAGCGTCTGCGCGTTCTGGCCGTCGAGGAACTGCAGCGGCAACACGCCCATGCCGACCAGGTTGGAGCGGTGGATGCGCTCGAAACTCTCGGCGATCACCGCCTTCACGCCCAGCAGTTTGGTGCCCTTGGCCGCCCAGTCGCGCGAGGAGCCGGTGCCGTATTCCTTGCCGGCGATCACCACCAGCGGCACGCCGTCGGCCTTGTACTTCATCGCCGCGTCGTAGATCGCCAGCTTCTCGCGCGAGCCGTCCTTGCCGAAGTAGATCGTGTTGCCGCCTTCCTCGCCGCCCAGCATCAGGTTCTTGATGCGGATGTTGGCGAAGGTGCCGCGCACCATCACTTCGTCGTTGCCGCGGCGCGAGCCGTAGCTGTTGAAGTCGGCCGGCTGCACGCCGCGCGAGATCAGGTAGCGGCCCGCCGGCGAGTCCTTCTTGATGCTGCCGGCCGGGGAGATGTGGTCGGTGGTGATCGAGTCGCCGAACAGACCCAGCACGCGCGCGCCGTGCACGTCGTCGATGGTGCCGACGTTCATGCTCATGCCGTCGAAATAGGGCGGGTTCTTGATGTAGGTCGACGAGGCGTCCCACTTGTACGACTCGCCCTCCGGCGATTCGATCTGGTTCCAGCGGGTGTCGCCCTTGAACACGTCGGCGTAGTTCTTGGCGAACATCTCCGGGCCGATGGTCGCGGCGATGACGTCGCCGATCTCCTTGTTGCTCGGCCAGATGTCGCGCAGATAGACCGGCTTGCCGTCGGGCGTGTGCGCCAGCGGGTCCTTGCTCAGGTCGATGTCGACCGTGCCCGCGATCGCGTAGGCGACCACCAGCGGCGGCGAGGCGAGGTAGTTCATCTTCACCTCGGGGTGCACGCGGCCCTCGAAGTTGCGGTTGCCCGACAGCACCGAGGCGACCACGAGGTCGTTCTCGGCGATCGCGCGCGAGACCTCGTCCGGCAGCGGGCCGGAGTTGCCGATGCAGGTGGTGCAGCCGTAGGCGACCACGTAGAAGCCGAGCTTCTCCAGATCGTCGAGCACGCCGGCCTTCTTCAGGTAGTCGGTGACCACCCGCGAGCCCGGTGCGAGCGAGGTCTTGACCCACGGCTTGGCCTTCAGGCCCAGTCGCGCGGCGTTGCGCGCGAGCAGGCCGGCACCGAGCATCACCGCCGGGTTGGAGGTGTTGGTGCAGGAGGTGATCGCGGCGATCACCACCGAGCCGTCGGTGAGCTCGCAGTCCTGGTCCTGGATGCGCAGCTTCGAGATCGGACGGGCGGCCAGGTGCGCGGCCTGCGGCTGCGCACCGCCCTCGGCGGCCATGGTCTCGACCGCCGCCTTCGGCGTGCGCTTGGCGGTGAGGCCGGCGATCGCGTCGCGCGCGTTGGCCTGCATGTCCTGCAGCAGCACGCGGTCCTGCGGGCGCTTCGGGCCGGCCAGCGACGGCTTGACGTCGCCGAGGTCGAGATGCAGCACCGCGGAGTACTGCGCTTCCGCCTGGCCGGGCTCGTGCCACAGGCCCTGCGCCTTGGCGTAGGCCTCGACCAGCGCGATCTGCGCCTCCGGACGGCCGGACAGGCGCAGGTAGTTCAGCGCCTCGGCGTCGATCGGGAAGATGCCGCAGGTGGCGCCGTACTCGGGCGCCATGTTGGCGATGGTGGCGCGGTCGGCCAGCGGCAGGTGCTGCAGGCCGTCGCCGAAGAACTCGACGAACTTTCCGACCACACCGAGCTTGCGCAGCATCTGGGTGACGGTGAGCACGAGGTCGGTGGCGGTGGAGCCCTCCGGCAGCCGGCCGGTCAGCTTGAAGCCGACCACCTGCGGAATCAGCATCGACGAGGGCTGGCCGAGCATCGCCGCTTCCGCCTCGATGCCGCCGACGCCCCAGCCGAGCACGCCGATGCCGTTGATCATGGTGGTGTGCGAGTCGGTGCCGAACACGGTGTCCGGGAACGCCTGCAGCACGCCGTCCACTTCGCGCTCGACGACCACGCGCGCGAGGTACTCGAGGTTCACCTGGTGCACAATGCCGGTGTTGGGCGGCACCACCTTGAAGTTGCGGAACGCCTTCTGGCCCCAGCGCAGGAAGCTGTAGCGCTCCTTGTTGCGCTCGAACTCGATCTTGCCGTTGAGGTCGAGCGCGTCCGGACGGCCGAACACGTCGACCTGCACCGAGTGGTCGATCACCAGCTCGGACGGGATCAGCGGATTGATCTGGGCCGGGTTGCCGCCGAGCCGCGTCACCGCGTCGCGCATCGCGGCGAGGTCGACCACGCAGGGCACGCCGGTGAAGTCCTGCAGCACCACGCGGGCGGGCATGAACGCGATCTCGGTGTCCGGCTCCTTCAGCGGATCCCACTTCGCGACCGCCTCGATGTGCTCGGGCAGCACGGTGACGCCGTCCTCGTGCCGGAGCAGGTTCTCCAGCAGGATCTTCATCGAGTACGGCAGCTTCGCCAGATCGAATCGCTGGGCCAGTTTCGGCAGGCTGTAGTAGGTGTAGGTCTTGCCGTTGAGGTCGAGATGCGCGCGGGTGGCGAAGGAGTCGGCCATGTGGGGCTCCGTGGCTGCAGCGAGGAGGGGAGAATCCGCGCGGCGCGCGGAGACGGCGCCGGCGTCAAGCGCCCAATTATGCCGGAAATGGCGACCTTCCTGCAGGGCACTTCGCATAACCCCATTTCCGAAGGCTGAACCGGCATGAGGGCGCTCGCGTCGTTCAGTTCGGGGTTCTCGGTGCCGCTCAGGCCCCGTC
>NZ_SNYL01000022.1 GCF_004363315.1 Tepidicella xavieri | reverse complement strand
AGGGCTGCCAGGGGCTGGAAATGCGGATCCAGCCGGTTGAAAGCCGACGCAGGCAGAGCCTCGGCTGCTTCGATGGGCACTTTTTCAACGGCCTGCTAGGAGTTTCCCTAGGTCTGTTCACAGGAGGTGGCATGGTGCAACGCAATGGCTTGCGGCAGCGGGCCCGCGCGCTCAGTGACGAGGAATTCGCCCGCATACCCTGGATGCAGCGGCTGTCGCCCTCCGAGCAAGACAAGGCCCGCGCGGGCATGATGGTGACGCTGGCGCAGCCCGGCGATTTCATTTGCCGCATCGGCCGGCCTGTGACCTACTGGTTTGGCCTCATGGAGGGCTTGCTGAAGATGAGCAACGACGACAGCCAGGGGCCGATCATGACTTTCGCGGGCCTGGCGCCGGGCGGCTGGTTCGGCGAGGGCACGGCGCTGAAGCGCGAGATTTATCGGTACAACGTGCAGGCCCTGCGCAAGAGTTGGGTGGCGGGCTTGCCGGTGGAGACGTTTCACTGGTTGCTGGACCACTCCATCGGCTTCAACCGCTTTGTGATGTGGCAGCTCAACGAACGGCTGGGGCAATTCATCGCCGCGCGCGAGATCGATCGCATCACAGACCCCGATGTCCGCGTGGCGCGCAGCTTGGCCAACCTGTTTCATCCGGGGCTCTTTCCCAGGGTGGGGGGGATGTTGCGCATCACGCAGCAGGAGCTGGCGTATTTGGTGGGCTTGTCTCGGCAGCGGGTGAACCAGGCGCTGGCGGTGCTGGATGAGGCCGGCTTGATCGAGGTGGCCTACGGCGGCCTGAAGGTGCTGGATTTGGCGCAGCTGCGCTCCTTCGCCGGCCATCGGCTCGGCGACGACATCGGTCTGCCTCGATAATCAGGGACCCTGACCGGGCGGTTGTGGCCGCCCACGCTGACCATGAGACGTCCCCCTCCTTCTGCCCGCCATTCCGACCGCGCTCCCGCGCGGGTCCCCGCACCCGTGACCGAGCCTGTCAGTGACGCGGCAGTGCAAGGCGTGGTGCGGCTGAACAAGCGGCTGGCCGACCTGGGGCATTGCTCGCGACGTGAGGCCGACGAGTGGATTGCCCGCGGCTGGGTCCGGGTCAATGGCGCGGTGGCCCAGGTGGGGCAGCCGGTGCGAGTCACCGATCGCATCGAGGTGCTGCCCCAGGCCCGCGCCCAGCAGCAGGGGCGTGTGACCATTCTGCTGCACAAGCCCATCGGCTACGTCAGCGGTTTGCCGGAGGATGGGCACCCGAGCGCGGCGGTGTTGGTGCAGCCGCGCCACCGCTGGAAAGACGACCGCACGCCGCGCCGTTTCGAGGCCGCCCATGCCCGGGGGCTGGCTCCTGCGGGTCGGCTGGACATCGATTCCACCGGCTTGCTGGTGTTGACGCAGGACGGCCGTGTGGCCAAAGCCCTGATCGGAGAGGACTCGGACGTCGAGAAAGAGTATCTCGTGCGGGTGCACTACGCGCCGCACGGCCCCAAGGGGCCGGGGCTGGTGGCCAGCGATGTGCAGGCCGCCTTGCCGCCCGAGCGGCTGGCCTTGCTGCGCCACGGCCTGAGCCTGGATGGCCATGCCCTCAAGCCGGCGCAGGTCGAGTGGCAGAACCCGGAGCAACTGCGCTTTGTGCTGCGCGAAGGGCGCAAGCGGCAAATTCGTCGCATGTGTGAGCAGGTCGGCCTGCATGTGGTCGGGCTCAAGCGCATCCGCATCGGGCGCATCGTGCTGGGGGCGCTGCCCTTGGGGCAGTGGCGTTATCTGGGGCCGCACGAACGCTTCTGAGGAGGCGGCTCTCTCGATGCCCTCTTGAAATCGGCGCCTGGGCCCACATTTCAGGGAAGTCTGCGGGCCGCAGGTCCGCGCATGGTGGTTGATTGACCTGATACCCTGACCGACGATTCCATGAGCAAACATACCCATGCCTTTCAGGCCGAGGTGGCGCAGCTGCTGCACCTCGTGACCCACTCGCTGTATTCCAACAAAGACATTTTTTTGCGCGAGCTGGTCTCCAACGCGTCGGACGCGTGCGACAAGCTGCGATTCGAGGCTTTGAACAACCCGGCCCTGTACGAGGACGCCCCCAATCTGGAGGTGCGCGTCCGCTTCGACAAAGCGGCCAAGACCCTCACCATCACCGACAACGGCATCGGCATGAGCGAGGCCGAGGCCATCGAGCACCTGGGCACCATCGCCAAGAGCGGCACGCGCGAGTTCATGAGCCGGCTCAGCGGTGACCAGAAAAAGGACGCCCAGCTCATCGGCCAGTTCGGGGTGGGGTTTTACTCGGGCTTCATCGTGGCCGACCAGATCACCGTGGAAAGCCGCCGCGCCGGGCTCAAGCCCGAAGAAGGCGTGCGCTGGGTGAGCAGCGGCACGGGCGACTTCCAAACCGAAACCATCACCCGCGCCGAGCGCGGCACCAGCGTCATCCTGCACCTACGCGACGACGCCAGCGAATACCTCAACCGCTGGAAGCTCAAGCAGATCATCGGCAAGTACTCCGACCACATCAGCCTGCCCATCCTCATGCAGAAGGAGGAGTGGGACAAAGACAAGGGCGAGTACGTGCTCACAGACGAGTGGGAGGCGGTCAACAGCGCCAGCGCCCTGTGGACGCGGCCCAAGAAGGACATCAGCGACGAGCAGTACATCGAGTTCTACAAAAACCTGAGCTACGACACCGACGCGCCGCTGGCGTGGAGCCACCACCGCGTCGAGGGCAGCAGCGAATACACGCAGCTGCTCTACATCCCGGCCAAGGCCCCGCACGACCTGTGGAACCGCGACCGCAAGGCCGGCGTCAAGCTCTACGTCAAGCGCGTCTTCATCATGGACGATGCCGAGGCCCTCGTGCCGGCGTACCTGCGCTGGGTCAAGGGCGTGATCGACTCGGCCGACCTGCCGCTGAATGTCAGCCGCGAGCTGCTGCAGGAAAGCCGCGACGTCAAGGCCATCCGCGACGGCAACACGCGCCGTGTGCTGTCCATGCTGGAGGATTTGGCCAAGAAGGACGTGCTGCCCACCGGCGAGGCGTGGGAGCAGCTCAGCGCCGACGAGAAGGCCGAGGCCGAGCGGCAGGCCGGCAAGTACAGCCGCTTCTATGCCGAATTCGGCCCCGTGCTCAAGGAAGGGCTGGGCGAGGACTTTGCCAACCGCGAGCGCATCGCCAAGCTGCTGCGCTTTGCCTCCACCCACAGCGACGCGGTCAGCGTGAGCCTGGCCGACTACAAGGCCCGCATGAAGGAGGGTCAGGAGGCCATCTACTACATCACCGCCGACACGCTGGCCGCGGCCAAGAACAGTCCGCAGCTCGAAGTCTTCCGCAAGAAGGGCATCGAGGTGCTGCTGATGACCGACCGCGTCGATGAATGGGCGCTGTCGTTCCTGCACGAATTCGACGGCACCCCGCTGCAGAGCGTGGCCAAGGGCGCGGTGGACCTGGGCAAGCTGCAGGACGAGGAAGAAAAGAAAGCGGCCGAACAGGCGGCCGAGACCTTCAAGCCCGTGCTCGACAAGCTCAAGGACGCCCTCAAGGACAAGGCCAAGGATGTGCGGGTGACGGCGCGGCTGGTCGATTCGCCCGCCTGTCTGGTGGTGGAGGACGGCGAATACTCCATGCAATTGGCGCGCCTGCTCAAGCAGGCAGGCCAGAAAGCGCCGGAGGTCAAGCCCATCCTGGAGGTCAACCCCAGCCATGCGCTGGTGCAAAAGCTCGAGTCGCACCCGCGGTTCGAGGACCTGGCCCACATCCTGTTCGACCAAGCGCTGCTGGCCGAAGGCGGCCTGCCGGAAGACCCGGCCGGCTATGTGCGCCGCGTCAACGCGCTGCTGGCTTGAGTGACGGGGCCGCTGCCGGCGCGGCCCGGCCTCATTCCAGCGTGGCGGCGAATTCCAGAATGGCTTTGTGGTCGGGGGGCAGCGCGGTGAATTTGATGCCTTCCTCGACCAGCAGGTGGCGCAGGTCTTTGTCCACCTGCAGGGCCTGGGCTTCGTCCTGCAGGCGGCCGCTGCGGATGTAGGGCTTGTCCAGGTCGCGCTGCACCAGGATGTTGATGTTGTTGAACTGCTTGTACCAGGCCAGGATCTGCTGGCGCGTCTTGGGCACGTCGCAGACGTTGTCCGGGTAGTGGGCGTTGTAGTAGAGGAGCTGGGGCAGGGCGCCTTCGGTCACCAGGAAGGCGACCTGGCCGTCGAGCACCTCCAGCATGCGGTACTGCATCAGGGCGATGCCGTACTGGTTGCGCAGGGCGTCGGTGTCGCGCTGCCAGACCAGCATCTTGCCGATTTCGGGCACTGTCTCCACGGTCTTGTGGCGCAGATGCAGCTTGAGCACGATGGCCGAGGAATACAGCGATTTGTCGCAACCGGGCCCGCCGATGATGTTGATGACTTTGGTGGGGTAACGCCGCAACTTGGCCTCGGGCAAGGCGGTGGGCACGTAGCCCGCAATGGTGGCGCTCATGTCGGTCCTCCTGCTGCGCACGGGCGTGTGCTCATGCTACCAGAGGTTCGTCTTCCATGGCAGCCACCTGTTCATGCAGCGTGCGGGCCTGCTCCAACCAGTAGTCGCTGTGCCCGAACCAGGGGAAATGCCGCGGAAAGGTGGGGTCGCTCCAGCGCCGGGCCAGCCAGGCGCTGTAGTGGATCAGGCGCAGTGTGCGCAGCGGCTCGATCAGGGCGAGCTCGCGCCGGTCGAAAGGGCGCATCGTCTCGTAGCCGTCGAGCAAGGCGCCCAATTGGCGTTGCCGCTGGGCGCGGTCGCCGCTGAGCAGCATCCAGAGGTCTTGCACGGCGGCGCCGGTGCGGGCGTCGTCGAGATCGACGAAGTGCGGGCCGCCGCCGGGCCGCTCGGCAGGCGTCCACAAGATGTTGCCCGGGTGGCAGTCGCCGTGCAGGCGCAGTGGCGTAAACGGCGTGCGCGACCAGATGGCATCGACCACCTCCAGGGCCGCCTCGGCCGCGGCGAGCCAGGCGGCGCGGGCTTCGGCAGGGATGGCCTCGTGGGCCCGCAGCCAGGCCACGCTCTCATGGCCGAAGTGCTGCGGGGTCAGCGCCGGGCGGTGCCGGAAAACGGCCTGCTCACCCACTCGGTGTAGCCGGGCCAGAAAGCGCCCGATCCATGCCAGCACGTCTAGGTCCTCCCATTCCGGGGGGCGGCCGCCGCGCCAGGGGCTGACGCTGAAGGCAAAGCCGGCGTGGTGGTGCAAGGTGCGGCCGTGCGCATCGAGTGGCGGCACGACGGGCACTTCGGCGGCGGCCAGCGCCAAGGCCAGGGCATGTTCCTCCTCGATCTGGGCGTCCGTCCAGCGCCCGGGCCGATAAAACTTGACCACCACGGCCCGGCCGTCTTCCAGGTGCGCCAGATAGACGCGGTTTTCATAGGAGTTCAGCGCTGTCAGCCGGCCGTCGCCATGCAGGCCGATGCGCGCCAGGGTGTCGAGGACGACGTCGGGGGTCAGGAGGTCGTAGGGATGGGAGGACATGAGACGGATTGTGCCTGGATGGGGTTGTTTATCATCGGCGCATGACCAAGTCCATCCGCCCCCGGCGCGATGCCATCGATGCCTTGCCCGAGTTGCTGCCTGGCCAGTCGATCGAACTGCTCAAGGAACTGCACATCCTCACCCGCGATGGCCGGCTGAACCAGGACACGCGGCGCAAGCTCAAGCAGGTGCAGCATCTGGTGCAGTTCATCGCGCCGCTGATCGATGACGTGATCCAGGCCCGTGGCGACGTGTCGCTGGCCGACCACGGCGCGGGCAAGTCTTACCTGGGCTTCATGCTGTACGACTGGGTGCTGCGCCCGCGCGGCGTGGGCACGGTGTATGGGGTGGAGACGCGCGCCGAACTGGTGGAGCGCTCGCGCACGCTGGCGCAGCGGCTGGGGTTTGAGCGCATGCGCTTCGTGGCCGCCACGGTGCAGGAGGCCACCACCTCGGCCGCCCTGCCGGACCGGGTGGACATCGTGACCGCCCTGCATGCCTGCGACACGGCCACCGACGATGCGATTGCCTTCGGTCTGGCCAAAGGCGCCCAGCATATGGTGCTGGTGCCGTGCTGCCAGGCCGAGGTGGCCAGCGTGCTGCGCAAGCACAAGGCGTTGAGCCTGTCGCGCACGCCGTTGAGCGAGATTTGGCGGCATCCGCTGCACACGCGGGAATTCGGCAGCCAGATCACCAACGTGTTGCGCTGCCTGCAACTGGAAGCCCACGGCTATCAGGTCACGGTCACGGAGCTGGTGGGGTGGGAGCATTCGATGAAGAATGAGCTCATTCTGGCGCGCAAGGTCGGGCGCGGCAAGGCCAGTGCCCGCGAGCGCTTGCTGCAAGTGCTCGACGAGCTCAATCTGCAAGAACTACGGAGCCGCTTCGCGGTCTAGTGCCCATGGACGATTTGCCTTTCCTGATGTCATCCATCGCCTGGCCTGTGGTGCTGCTGCTGGCCTGGGTAGTGGGGGAGCGCCTGCACAGCCTGTGGAAGGTGCCGCGGGTGTCGAGTTACGTAGCGGTCGGGCTGCTTGCCGGGCTGGCGGGGCAGCCTGGCATGAATGTGGAGCACGTGGGCTTTTCTTTCCTGGCCAATGTGGCGCTGGCCCTGGTGCTGTTCGAATTGGGTTACCGCATCAATCTGCGCTGGTTTCGCCACAACCCCTGGGTACTGGCCGTGGGGTTGGTCGAGTCGTTCGTCACCTTCGGGCTGGTGTACTGGGCCTCGGGCTGGTTCGATCTGGCCTGGGAGGTGCGGCTGATCATCGCGGCGCTGGCGGTCTCGGCGTCTCCGGCCGGCATCGTGCGGGTGGCCAACGAATTGCGGGGTGCCGGGCAGGTCACCGAGCGGGTGATGCACCTGTGCGCCATCAATTGCCTGGTGGCGGTGATGCTGGTCAAGATCGTGGTGGGGTATTGGCACCTGAGCACGTCTGGCGACTGGGTCATGGCCAGCCTGGGCAGCATCTATGGGCTGTTCATCGCCGTGGCCCTGGGGGGGGCGCTGGGGGTGTTGGTGCCCCTGCTGATGCGCTCGCCCGACATGCGCAGCCATGGGGCGACGGTGCTGTTCGCGCTGGCCGTGCTGTTGTTGACCACGGCCGCGTTCGCGCTCAAGGTCTCGCCGCTGCTGGCGGCGCTGAGTTTTGGCATCGTGGCGCGGGAGCGTCGGGTGCAGCTCACCAACGCCCAGCGGGACTTTGGCTCGGTGGGCGATTTGCTCGGCATGTTTCTGTTCGTGTACGTGGCCGCGCTCATCGACTGGGGCCATGTCTGGACGACGATCGGCATGGCAGTGGTGCTGCTGGCGTTGCGCGTGGCCTCCAAGGTGGCGTGCAATCTGGCGGTGGCCCGGCTCAGCGGTATCACCACCCGCAAGGGCTGGCTCACGGGGCTGGCGCTCACCCCCATGTCGGCGTTCGCCATTTTGCTGCTGGAGCAAAGCCGCCTGACCGGCTTTGAGCCCGCGGTGGCGGCGTTTGCCGCGCTGGCGGCCATGATGGCGCTGCAGGAGCTGTTCGGCCCTTGGGTCACGCAACGCAGCCTCATGGCGGCTCACGAAACCCACGTCACGGCCGAGACCGTGTCCAAGTCCTGATCCCGCGGGAGCCCGGCATGCCTCTGGAAACCTTCAAAGCCTCCGATTCCCTGACCTTGGGGGTGGAGCTGGAGTTGCAGCTCGTCAATACCTACGACTACGACCTGTCCAGCAGCGCCGACGATTTGCTGGAGCTGTTGGCCCGCTCGCCGTTTCCGGGCAGCGTCACGCCTGAAATGACGCAGAGCATGATCGAGGTGGCCACCGGCATCCACACCGAGCACGGCCCGTTGCTGGCGCAGCTGCGCGCCATCCGCGACACGCTGGTGCAGGCCTGCGACCGGCTCAACATCGAGCTGGCCGGCGGCGGCACCCACCCTTTTCAGCGCTGGTTCGAGCAGCGCATCTTCAGCAAGCCGCGCTTTCAGCAGCTTTCCGGGCTGTATGGCTATCTGGCCAAGCAGTTCACCGTGTTCGGGCAGCACGTGCATGTGGGGTGCAGTTCGCCCGATGAAGCCCTGTTCCTGCTGCACGCGCTCAACCGCTATGTGCCGCATTTCATCGCGCTGTCGGCGTCATCGCCCTATTCCCAGGCGGTGGACACGCTGTTCGATTCGGCCCGGCTCAATTCGGTGTTCGCGTTCCCGCTGAGTGGCCGGGCCCCGTTCGTGCTGAGCTGGGACGAGTTTGCCAACGGCTACTTCACCAAAATGGAGAGCACCGGGGTGGTCAAGTCCATGAAGGATTTTTACTGGGACATCCGCCCCAAGCCCGAGTACGGCACCATCGAGCTGCGCGTCTGTGACACCCCGCTGACGGTGGAGCGCGCCGCCGCGCTGGCTTGCTACCTGCAGGCGTTGTGCCGCCACCTGCTGGAGCGCCACGAGCCGCCCCCCGAGGAAGACGATTACCTCGTCTATACCTACAACCGCTTTCAGGCCTGCCGCTTCGGGCTCGACGGCATGATGGTCAACCCCAAGACGCGCGAGCAGATCAGCATCCGCGAGGACATTCTGGCCACCCTGCGCAAACTCGCCCCCCATGCCGAGGACCTCAACGGCGTGGCCGCGCTCGACGAGGTGGAGCGCGCCGCCGCCCGCGACGGCAACCATGCCTCCTACTTGCGGCGCTGCTATGCAGAGTCCGGCAGCATCCAAGGGGTGGTGCGGGCGGCGGTGGAAGCGCTGCGCCGTCCGTGCTAACCTGATTGCCCAACGAAATCCATTCCCCAGGAGCCCCCATGCCCGGCCTGCTGCCCCACATCGATCCCGACGGCTTGCTCGAATTTTCCGTCGTCTATACCGATCGCGCGCTCAACCACATGTCGCAGCGGTTCCAGGGCGTGATGCGCGACATTTCCGCCATCTTGAAGGCGGTCTATGCCGGCCATGCGACGGTGCTGGTGCCAGGCAGTGGCACCTTTGGCATGGAGGCCGTGGCCCGGCAGTTCGCCACGGGCCAGAAGGTGTTGGTCATCCGCAACGGCTGGTTCAGCTACCGCTGGACGCAGATTTTCGAGATGGGCTCGATCCCCGCTCAAGAAATCGTGCTCAAGGCGCGGCGCGTCAACGATGATCCGGAATCGCCCTGGGTGCCCTGCCCGATCGACGAGGTGGTCGCCACCATCCGCCGCGAGAAGCCGGCCGTGGTGTTTGCCCCCCATGTGGAAACCGCCAGCGGCATGATCCTGCCCGACGACTACTTGCAGGCGGTGGCCGAGGCGGTGCACGAGGTGGGTGGGCTGTTCGTGCTGGACTGCATCGCCTCCGGCGCGATGTGGGTGGACATGCGTGCCACCGGCGTGGATGTGCTGGTCAGCGCGCCGCAAAAGGGCTGGAGCGGCTCGCCAGCGTGCGCCATGGTGGTGCTGAGCGAGCGGGCGCGCGCCGCCATCGAAGGCACCACCAGCACCAGCTTCGCTTGCGATCTGAAAAAATGGCTGCAGGTGATGGAAGCGTATGAAAAAGGCGGACACACCTACCACACCACCATGCCCACCGACGCCTTGGCGCGGCTGCGCGACGTGATGCAGGAAACCCGTGACTACGGGTTCGACAAGGTGCGGCAGGAGCAGATCGAATTGGGCGCTCGGGTGCGCGCGTTGCTGGAAAGCCGAGGCATCCGCAGCGTGGCCGCCGACGGCTTCAAGGCTCCTGGGGTGGTGGTGAGCTACACGCGCGACCCGGAGATTCAGAACGGCAAGAAATTCCTGGCCTTGGGGCTGCAGACCGCCGCCGGCGTGCCCTTGCAGTGCGATGAACCCCCGGGGTTCAGTACCTTTCGCATCGGTCTGTTTGGGTTGGAGAAGCTCCACCACGTGGAGCGCACCGTCGCGCACCTGGCCCAGGCGCTGGACCGCCTCGGCCTGCAGCCCGTGGCGCAGCCCGCTGGCGCCGTGGCCTGAGTCGGCCACAGCGCGCGGGTGGCTGCTCAGGTGGCAAAGCGCCGGCGCGTCAGCGCCAGCGCGATCCAGAACGCGCCCACCGCATAGGCCACCAGCACGCCCAGGTGCAGCCAGGCGCTGCTGGGCCACTGGTCCATGAACAGCGGGCGCACCAGTTGCACGGCGTGCGTCAGCGGCAGCAGGTTCGACAGCCACAGCACCGCCTCGGGCAATTGCTCGCGCGGGAAAAACACGCCACTGAGGAACATCATGGGCGTGAGGAACAGCGTGAAGTAATAGGTAAAAAAGTCGTAACCCTTGGCCAGCGCGTTGAAAATCAGCGCGATGCAGCTGAACGTGATGCCCACCAGCAGCAGCACCGGCCAGGCCACCAGCAGCTTGGGGCTGTGGCTGATGCCCAGCGCCAGCATCACGCCCAGGATGGCCGTGGCCGTGAACAGCGCCTTGAACGCCGCCCAGAGCATTTCGGCCAACAGCACGTCGTCGAGCGTGACCGGGGCGTTCATGATGCCGTCCCACGTTTTTTGCACATGCATGCGCGAAAACGCCGAGTACAGCGCCTCGAAGGTGGCCGCGTTCATGGCGCTCATGCAGATGCTGCCGCTGGCCAGAAACAGGATGTAGGGCACGGCCAGCAGAGCGCCGTCGGCGGTGGTGACTTGCACCTGCCCCACCAGCGCGCCCATGCCGTAGCCGAAGGCCACGAGCCAGATCAGCGGTTCGGCGATGTTGCCCACCAGGCTGGGCACGGCCAGCTTGCGCCATACCAACAGGTTGCGCAGAAACACTGGCCAGAAGCGCCAGGACAAGGCGGGGGCGCGCCAATGGCTACGGGGCCTGGGTGGCGATGACGTGGCGCGGGCGGTGTTCAATGTCGGTTCATTCATGGCGCTAGGTGGGTCAGCCGTCCTCGCGAATCTGGCGGCCGGTGAGCTTGAGGAACAGGTCCTCCAGGTTGGCTGGGCGGTGCAAGGTGCGCAGGTGATGGTGCTGGGCCAGTTCGGCCAGCAGCGGTGCGGCGTGGCGGGTGTAGAAGAAGGCCGTCTCGCCGCTGACTTCCACGCGGCTGGCCCGCGCGGCCAGGGGGGATTGGGCCAGGGCTTGCGCCTCCTGGCCGCTGCCGCCATAGACCTCCACCACCTCGGGCTCCAGGTGCTCGGCAATCAGGGCGCGTGGCGGGCCCTCGGCGATCTTGCGGCCATGGTCGATCACCACCAGGCGATGGCACAGCCGCTCGGCCTCGTCCATGAAGTGGGTGGTCAGCAGGATGCTTTTGCCCTGTTGCAGCAGTTGTTGCAGGCGTTCCCACATCAGGTGCCGGGCTTGCGGGTCCAGCCCGGTGGTCGGTTCGTCGAGCAGCAGCAGTTGCGGGTCATTGACCAGCGCCCGCGCCAGCGACAGCCGCCGGCGCATGCCGCCCGAGAGCTCCCCCGGCCTGGCGTGGGCTTTGTGGCTGAGGGCGGCAAACTCCAGCAACCCGGGAATGCGCTGGCGCAGGCTCGCCGCGGACAGGCCGAAATACCGGCCGAAGACGAGCAGGTTCTCGGCGCAGGTGAAATCCGGGTCCAGTGTGTCGAACTGGCTCACCACGCCCAGTTGCGCCTTGATGGCCTGGGCCTGGGCGGGCATGGGCAGGCCCAGCGCCGTGATCTGGCCGGCATCGGGCACCGTTAGCCCCAGGCACATGCGGATGGTCGTCGTCTTGCCGGCCCCGTTGGGGCCGATGAGGCCCAAGCACTCGCCGGGCGCGATGCCGAAGCTCAGGTCGTCCACCACGGTTTGGGTGCCGTAGCGCTTGGTCAGGTGTCGGGCGTCGAAAAGCAGTGACATGGGCCGCGAAGGGGCGTCGGTAAAATCAGGCATTTTGCATCGGAAGGGAAAGCCCCGTGTCTGACCGGCTGGCCGTCTGGCCCCAGTACCTCATGCCCAAGCAGGCCTTGACCGCGCTGGCCGGCGCGTTGGCGCGTCGGCCATTGGGCGGGCTGACGCAGGCCGCGATCCGCCGTTTCGTGGCCCGCTATGGCGTGGACATGGCCGAGGCGGCCGAGCCCGACGTGACCCGCTACGCCACCTTCAATGATTTCTTCACCCGCGCTTTGCGGCCCGACGCCCGCCCCTTGGCGCCCCAAGGGCTGCTCTGCCCGGTGGATGGGGCCATCAGCCAGTTCGGCCCGATGGAGCGCGGCCAGATCGTTCAGGCCAAAGGGCATCGCTATTCGGCCACGGCCTTGCTGGGCGGGGATGCCGAGCTGGCTCAAGCTTTCGATGATGGCGCGTTCGCCACGCTGTACCTGAGTCCGCGCGACTATCACCGCATCCACATGCCGTGCGCGGGTCGCTTGCGCCGCATGATCCATGTGCCTGGCGCGCTGTTTTCGGTCAACCCGGCCACGGCCCGGGGCGTGCCCGGCCTGTTTGCTCGCAATGAGCGGGTGGTTTGTGTGTTCGAGGGCGAGCACCTGGGGCGGTCCTTCCCCTTTGTGATGGTGCTGGTGGGGGCGACCATCGTGGGCAGCATGGCCACGGTGTGGCACGGCATCGTCAACCCGCCGCGGCCCGGCGTGCTGCGCGACTGGCGCTATGACGACCCAGCCATTCAGCTGGCGCGCGGCGCCGAAATGGGGCGCTTCCTGCTGGGCTCCACCGTGGTGTTGCTGTTTCCCCAGGGCCTCATTCGCTTCAACCCGGCCTGGGCGCCCGCGCGCGCCATCCGCATGGGCGAGCCGATGGCGGATTGGGTGCCGCCCTCGGTCTGAGGGCGCTCACTGAAACGCCACTTCCGCAAAGCTGCGCAGCTTGCGGCTGTGGAGCTGGTCCACGCCCCCGGCACGCAGCCGCTCGATGGTCCGGATGCCGATGCGCAGGTGTTGGTCCACCCGCTCGCGGTAGAACGCGTTGGCCATGCCAGGCAGCTTGATCTCGCCATGCAGCGGCTTGTCGCTGACGCACAGCAGCGTGCCGTACGGCACCCGGAAGCGGAAGCCGTTGGCAGCGATGGTGGCGCTTTCCATGTCCAGCGCCACGGCGCGGCTCTGGCTGAAGCGGCGTTGTGGCGTGTTGCCGGGCAGCAGCTCCCAGTTGCGGTTGTCGGTGCTGGCCACGGTGCCGGTGCGCATGACGCGCTTGAGCTCGCCGTGGCTCAGGCCGGTGACGTCGGCCACGGCGGCTTCCAGGGCTTGCTGGATTTCGGCCAGGGCCGGGATGGGCACCCACAGCGGCAGATCTTCATCGAGCACATGGTCTTCGCGCACGTAGGCGTGGGCGAGCACGTAGTCGCCCAACTGCTGGCTGTTGCGCAGGCCGGCGCAGTGGCCCAGCATCAGCCAGGCGTGCGGGCGCAGCACGGCGATGTGGTCGGTGGCGGTCTTGGCGTTGCTCGGCCCCACGCCGATGTTGACCATGGTGATGCCGCTGCGGTCGGCCCGCAGCAGATGGTAGGCGGGCATTTGCGGCAACCGTGCGGGCGCAGCGCCGGGGCTGCCGTTCCACAAGGGCTGTAGGGCTTGCAGGGCTTCGGCGGTCAGCCCGGCGCGCGGCGTCACGACATTGCCCGGCTCGATGAAAGCGATGTAGTCGCTCTCGGGGCGGGCCATTTCGGCATGGCCCAGGCGGATGAATTCGTCGATGTAGAACTGGTAGTTGGTGAACAGCACGAAGTTCTGGAACCAGGCCGGCGCGGTGCCACAGTAGTGACGCAGCCGCTGCAGGGAGTAGTCCACGCGCGGGGCGGTGAACAGGGCCAGCGGCTGGGGCTCGTTCGGGCCGGGCTCGAAGGTGCCGTTGGCGATGCCGTCGTCCATCACGGTGAGGTCGGGCAGGTCGAACACGTCCCGCAGCACGGCGCGGTGGGCCGGCGTGAGGTCGCCCTCGACATGGTCGTCCTCGGCATAGGCGAAATGCACCGGCATGGGCTGGTGGCTGACGCCCACTTCGAGTTCGCCGCCGTGGTTGTCCAGCAGCAGGCGGAACTGCTCCAAGTAGTAGTCGGCGAACAGGTCGGGGCGGGTCAGGGTGGTCTCGAACCGCCCCGGGCCTGCCACGAAGCCGTAGCTCAAACGGGCGTGCCCGCCACTGCTGGGCAGCCGCGCCGCACTGTGGGCATGCAGGCGCACGAAGGGGTAGCAGGCGCGCACCCGTTGCGCCGGCTGGCCCGGCTGGGGCGCGGCCGCATGCACGAAAGCCTGCATGGCCGCTTGCAGGTGCTCCACCGCCTGGCGGTACAGCGTTTGCACATGCGCCAGGGCGGCGGCGGGGTCGCGGAAACGTTGGGGTGGGGTGAAATCGGGGGTGTGTAGCATGGTCCTATTCTGCCCGTGCCAACCGGCTCAGCGCACCGGCTCAGCGCACCGGCTCGCGCAGGGTGACGAATTCTTCGGCCGCCGTGGGGTGAATGCCGACGGTGGCGTCGAACACCGCCTTGGTGGCCCCGGCTTTGAGGGCCACGGCAAAGCCTTGCACGATTTCTCCGGCTTCCGCGCCCACCATGTGCAGGCCCAGCACGCGGTCGCTGCGGCGGTCCACGACCAGTTTCATCAGGGTGCGCTCGGTGCTGCCGCTGAGCGTGTGCTTCAGGGGGCGGAAGTCGGTCCGGTAGATGGCGACGTCGTACCCCCGCTCACGCGCCTGGGCCTCGGTCAGCCCCACGGTGGCCACGTTGGGGTGCGTGAACACGGCGGTGGGAATGAGTTCATAGTCCATGCGGCGCGCCGCTTTGCCGGCCGCCGGGCCGAACAGGTGGTCCACCAGGTGCATGGCTTCGCCCAACGCCACGGGGGTGAGTTGCACCCGGGCGGTCACGTCGCCCAGGGCATAGATGCTGGGCACGTTGGTGCGGTAGTTGGCATCGACCACGATGGCGCCTTGCGCCCCCTGGGCCACGCCCACGGCTTCCAGCCCCAGGCCGGCCACGTTGGGCACGCGCCCGGTGGCGTAGAGGGCGGCATCCACCACCAGGGTGTTGCCATCTTCCAGTTCCACGTGCAAGCCGTCGGCTTGGCGCTGGATGCAGACCACGCCGCTTTGCAGCCGCAGGTCCACGCCGTGTTTGCGCATCTCGTCGGCCAGGAAGTGGCGCACCTCGTCGTCAAAGCCGCGCAAAATCTGCTCGCCCCGGTACAGCTGGGTGACGCGCGAACCCAGCCCGTTGAAGATGGAGGCCAACTCGCACGCGATGTAGCCGCCACCGACGACCAGCAGCCGCTGCGGGAAAGGCTCCAGATCGAACACGTCGTTGGAGGTGATGACGTGCTCGCGCCCCTGGAAATGAGGCACATGGGGCGTGCCGCCCGTGGCAATCAGGATGCGTTCGGCCCGCCAGCGCTGGTGGCCCGGGCTGCCGTCGGCATGCAGGGTGGCCAGGTGGATGGTGTGCGGGTCTTCCAGCCGGGCCCACCCGTGCATCACGGTGACGCCGGCGTTGCGCAGTAGCTGGTCGTAAATGCCGTTGAGGCGGCCAATTTCCCGAGCCCGCTGGGCTTTGAGGGTGGCCCAGTCGAGCCGCGGCTCGGTGCATGCCCAGCCATAGCCGCGGGCTTCGGCAAAGGCTTCGCGGTAGTGGGCCGCGTAGCTGTAGAGTTTTTTGGGGATGCAGCCCAGGTTGACGCAGGTGCCGCCCAGCCCCTCGGTGCCCAGCGCTTCGGCCAGCGCCACGCGCGCGCCACGCTGGGCCGCCATGCGGGCCGCACGTACGCCGCCGCTGCCACCGCCAATGACGAAAAGGTCAAAGTCGAATCCGCTCATGCCTGTGGTCCTTTCTTCGGTTTGCCGTTGCGGCAAAGGTAGGGCTTCAGATAACGCCCGGTGTGGCTGGCGGCGCACTCGGCCACCTGCTCTGGCGTGCCGCACGTCACCACCGTGCCGCCGCCTGAGCCGCCCTCGGGGCCCATGTCGATGATCCAGTCGGCGGTCTTGATCACGTCCAGATTGTGTTCGATGACCACGATGGTGTTGCCCGCATCCCGCAATTGGTGCAGCACTTTGAGCAGCAGTTCGATGTCGGCAAAGTGCAGCCCGGTGGTGGGTTCGTCCAGAATGTAGAGGGTGCGGCCGGTGTCGCGTTTGGACAGTTCGAGCGCCAGCTTGACGCGCTGGGCCTCGCCGCCCGACAAGGTGGTGGCGCTCTGCCCCAGCCGGATGTAGCCCAGCCCCACGTCCAGCAGGGTTTGGAGCTTGCGTTGCAGGGTGGGCACGGCACTGAAGAATTCGTGCGCCTGCTCCACCGTCAAGTCCAGAATCTGGGCGATGTTGCGGCCTTTGTATTGCACTTCCAGGGTTTCCCGGTTGTAGCGCTGGCCGTGGCACACGTCGCAGGGCACATACACGTCGGGCAGGAAGTGCATTTCCACCTTGACCACGCCGTCGCCTTGGCACGCTTCGCAGCGCCCCCCCGCCACGTTGAAAGAAAACCGGCCTGGCCCGTAGCCGCGCTCGCGGGCCGTCGGCACTTCGGCCATCAGTTCGCGGATGCCGGTGAACAGCCCGGTGTAGGTGGCCGGGTTGCTGCGCGGGGTGCGTCCGATGGGGCTTTGGTCCACGTTGATGACCTTGTCGAAGTGCTCCAGGCCCTCGATGGCTTCGTGTGGGGCGGGCTCGTCGTGGCTGCGGTACAGGTGCCGGGCCACGGCGCGGTACAGGGTGTCGTTGACCAGCGTGGATTTGCCCGAGCCGCTGACGCCCGTCACGCAGGTGAACAGTCCGACGGGGAAGTCCACGGTCACGTGTTGGAGGCTGTGGCCGCTGGCGCCGACCACGCGCAGCGCCAGCGGCTTCGGGGGGGGCGAGGCGGTGCCGGCGGCCCGCTGACGCCCCGCGGGCGTGCGGTCGCGGCCGGGCGCGGCGGCGGGCGATGTTTGCCAGGGCGTGCGCCGCGGCGGCACGGCGATGCGCCGCGCGCCGCTCAAATATTGGCCCGTCAATGAGGCGGGGTTGGCCATCACCTCGGCGGGGCTGCCCTGGGCGGTGACTTGCCCGCCGTGGATACCGGCCCCCGGCCCCATGTCGATCACGTGATCGGCGGAGCGGATCATGTCTTCGTCGTGCTCCACCACCAGCACGGTGTTGCCCAGGTCGCGCAGGTGCTTGAGCGTGGCGATGAGGCGGTCATTGTCGCGCTGGTGCAGCCCGATGCTGGGCTCGTCGAGCACGTACATCACGCCGGTGAGGCCCGAGCCGATCTGGCTGGCCAGCCGGATGCGTTGCGCTTCGCCGCCAGACAGGGTTTCGGCGTTGCGGTCCAGGCTCAGATAGCCCAGCCCCACGTCGTTGAGGAACTTCAGCCGCGCGGCGATTTCGCGCACCACTTTGTCGGCGATCTCGGCGCGTGCGCCACGCAGGCGCAAGGCGCTGAAATGGCGCTGCGCGTCGGCCAGTGTCATGGCCGCGATTTGGTGCAGGCTGCGGCGTTGCTCGCCTTCGCCCAGAAAGACGTGGCGGGCCTCTGGGCGCAGCCGTGCGCCGCCGCAGGCCGGGCAAGGCTGGGTGCTGCGGTAGCGGCCCAGCTCCTCGCGCACGGCGGGGCTGTCGGTGTCGCGCCAGCGGCGCTCGACATTGCGCACGATGCCTTCGAAGGGGTGGCGTTTGACGATGCGCTTGCCCGCCGATGCGCCCGATTCCATGGCGTAGTCGAAGGCAATGGCTTCGTCGCCGGAGCCATACAGCAACACGTGCTGCACCGCCGCCGGCAGCTGCTCCCAAGGGGTTTCCGGGTCGAAGTGGTAGTGGGCGGCCAGGCTTTCGATCAGGGCAAAGTAGTAGCCATTGCGGCGGTCCCATCCCTTGATGGCGCCGCTGGCCAGGCTCAGCGAGGGGAAGGCCACGATGCGGGCGGGGTCGAACACCTCGGCGTGCCCCAGGCCATCGCAGGTGGGGCAGGCGCCCAGTGGCGAGTTGAAGGAAAACAGCCGGGGTTCCAGCTCGCTGAGCGCGTATTGGCACAGGGGGCAGGCGAAGCGGGCGCTGAACAGGTGTTCCGTGCCGCTGTCCATCTCCAGCGCGATGGCGCGCCCTTGGCCCAGCCGCAGCGCCGTCTCGAAACTCTCGGCCAGCCGTTGCCGCAGGGCGGCGGCCGCGCGCTCGTCGCCGTCCGCCGCTTCGGCGCGCACCTTCAGGCGGTCCACCACCACGTCCAGGTCGTGCTTGTCGTGTTTGTTGAGCGCCGGCATGTCGGCGGCATCCCACACCCGGCCGTCGAGGCGAAAGCGCACGAAGCCTTGGGTTTGCAGGTCGGCCAGGGTGTCGGCGAATTCGCCCTTGCGGTCACGGGCTATCGGCGCCAGCACCATCAGCCGGGTTTCGGGCGGCAGGCTCAGCACGTGGTCCACCATCTGGGCCACGCTTTGGGCCTGCAGCGGCAAGTCGTGCGCGGGGCAGTGCGGCTTGCCGGCGCGGGCGAACAGCAGCCGCAGGTAGTCGTGGATTTCGGTCACCGTGCCCACGGTGGAGCGCGGGTTGTGGCTGGTGGCCTTCTGCTCGATGCTGATGGCCGGCGACAGCCCTTCGATCAGATCCACCTCGGGCTTGTCCATGAGCTGCAAAAACTGCCGCGCGTAGGTGGACAGGCTTTCCACATAACGGCGCTGGCCTTCGGCATACAGCGTGTCGAACGCCAGGCTGGACTTGCCCGAGCCGCTCAGGCCGGTGATGACCACCAGCGCGTGCTTGGGGATGTCCAGATCAAGGTTTTTGAGGTTGTGGGTGCGGGCGCCGCGCACACTCAGCACGGGGCGGCGCGCGGCATCGCGCAGGTAGGCGCCTGGCGCTTGGGCGGGCGCGGGATCGGAGGGTTCGGAGAGCAGGTCGAGGGCGTTGTCGTTCACGGCTTCAAGGCATGGGGCAACCCTCCATCATAGGCCGTGGCGGGCAGCCGCGCCAAGCCGCTGGCGATGAGGCCGTGGGCAAACCGGGGGTGTGCGTGCGGAAATCGCTGCAAGTGATCGTGTTTTTTGTGGTTCGTGACACAATCGGTTGCTGAATTGCAGGAGCGGTTGATGGCTCAGAAGCGCCCCGCCCGGCTCCGAGGCTTTCGGGCCCATCTCACCCTCTGGCTGGGTGGCCTGTCGTTGGCGGTGATGCTGGCGGTGGGCTATTACCTGGGCAAAATGGCCACCGTCGATCTGACCTTGGCGCAGGGCGAGGCGCTCTATGGCCGGGCCCAGGCTGCCGCCTTGCAATTGAGCAACAGCCTCAAAGAGCGGGAACTGGAAATCGGCTTGCTCAGCCAGGCCCCGCATGTGGCGCGCGGGCATTGGGGCGACCCCGACATCCAGGCTTCGCTGGACCGGCGCCGCATCACGCGCCCCGAATATGCTTGGGTGGCCGTGACCGATGCCCGCGGCACCGTGCGTCAGGCCACCCAGGATGTGCTGCTGGGCGAAGACATGAGCAGCCGGACCTGGTTTCAGGCGGGCCGCCACGGGGTGTTCGTGGGCGATGTGCACGAGGCGCCCGAACTGGCCCAGCTGCTGCCTTACGAAGTCGCTGACGGCGAGGTGATGCGCTTCATCGACGTGGCCGCCCCGATCCGCCGCAATGGCACGCTGGTGGGGGTGGCGGTGGCGCTGGTGCATTGGGATTGGGTTTGGCAGACGACGCAGCGGGCGTTTGCGGTCGATGGCGCGAGCCCGGCGGCGGAGCTGTGGCTGGTGGATCGCGATGGATCTGTGCTCTACCCCAGCCACAGCGCCGGCCTCCAGGTGCTGCCTGGCTGGCCGCGCACCGTGCGCCATCAGGTGGCGCGGTGGGACGATGGGCGCCGCTACCTGACCAGCGTGGCCGCCGTGCCGCCGACCCACGGCACCGAGCTGGGCTGGCGAGTGCTGGTGCGCCAGCCGGTCGAATACGCCTTGGCCGATACCTGGGCCCTGCGCAATCAGCTCATCTTCATGGGATTGCTGGGCGCGCTGCTCATCACCTGGGTGGCCTACCGCACGGCCAGTCGCATGGCCGTGCCTTTGGAGCGGCTGACGGCCGTGGCCCGACAGATCGAGGCTGGCAACCATGCCCCCGTGTTCCCACCGCCGGCCAATGTGCTGGAAATCGACCGGCTGAGCCAGTCCCTGCGCTCCATGACGCAAACTTTGTTGGCGCACGAGCACGAACTGGAGCAAAAAATCCGCCAGCGCACGGAAGCGCTGGAGCAGGCCAATGCCGAGCTCGAACGCCGCGCCACCACCGACCCCTTGACCGGGGTGCACAACCGGCGCCGGCTGCAAGACAAACTCGATGAGCTGATGCGCATTCGCCAGCGCACGGGCCGGGAGTTTGCCCTGTTGATTGCCGACGTGGATCACTTCAAAGCGATCAACGACGGCTTCGGGCACGACGCGGGCGACCGGGTGCTGCAGGCCTTTGCCCGGGTGTTGCAGGCCCAGACGCGAGCCACCGATTTCGTGGCCCGCTACGGCGGCGAGGAGTTCGTGGTGGTGCTGCCCGAAACCCCCGACCTGGCCACGGCGGCGCAGGTGGCCGAAAAAATCCGGCAGGCGGTGGCCGCCAGCACGTTTCCAATGGTGCAAACCGTCACCCTCAGCATGGGGGTGACGGTCAGCGGCGCCTTGGACGAGAGTCCCGACACCATTCTCAAGCGGGCAGACCGGGCGCTGTATCGGGCCAAGGCCGCCGGGCGCAACCGGGTGGAGGCCGTTCCGTCCACCGACGCTGCCCCGTCATGAGCGGCGGCGTCGGCAGGGGCTGGCATCAGGCCAGATCGTAGCGGTCGGCGTTCATCACCTTGGTCCAGGCGGCGACGAAGTCGCGCACGAACTTCTCGCGGTTGTCGTCCTGGGCATAGAGCTCGGCGTAGGCCCGCAGGATGGAGTTGGACCCAAACACCAGATCCACGCGGGTGGCCGTCCACTTCGTCTGGCCGGTGGCGCGATCGACGATGTCGTAGCTGTTGCGGCCCGTGGGCTTCCAGCTGTAGGCCATATCGGTGAGGTGGACGAAGAAGTCGTTCGTCAGCACGCCCACGCGGTCGGTGAACACGCCATGGCGGGTGCCGCCGTGGTTGGTGCCCAGCACGCGCATGCCGCCAATCAGCACGGTCATCTCCACCGCCGTCAGGCCCATGAGCTGGGCACGGTCGAGCAGCATTTCCTCCGGCTTGACGGCGTAGTGCTGCTTTTGCCAGTTGCGAAAGCCGTCGGCCAAGGGCTCCAGCACCGCGAAGGATTCGACATCGGTCTGTGCCTGGGTGGCATCGCCCCGGCCAGGCGCGAACGGCACTTCGATGTCAAAACCGGCAGCCCGCGCCGCTTGTTCGATGCCGAGGTTGCCGCCGAGCACGATCACGTCGGCCACGCTGGCGCCGGTGTCGGCCGCGATTTTTTCGTACACGGCCAGCACCTTGGCGAGCCGGGCGGGCTCGTTGCCCTCCCAGTCTTTCTGCGGGGCCAGGCGAATGCGCGCGCCGTTGGCGCCGCCGCGGAAGTCCGAGCCGCGGAAGGTGCGGGCGCTGTCCCAGGCGGTGCAGACCAGTTCGGGGATGGACAGGCCGGCGGCGGCGATCTGGGCCTTGACGGCGGCCACGTCGTAGCGCGTGTTGCCCGCCGGGATGGGGTCTTGCCAGATCAGGTCTTCGGCCGGGACTTCAGGGCCGATGTAGCGGCTCTTGGGGCCCAGGTCGCGGTGGGTCAGCTTGAACCAGGCGCGGGCAAACACCTCTTCGAAGTATTTCTGATCGGCCGCGAAGCGTTCGGCAATCTTGCGGTACTCCGGATCCACCTTGAGCGCCATGTCGGCATCGGTCATCATGGGCATGCAGCGGATGGACGGGTCTTCCACATCCACCGGCATGTCTTCGGGGCGGATGTTGACCGGCTTGTATTGCCAGGCGCCGGCTGGGCTCTTGGTCAGCTCCCAGTCGTGTTCGAGCAGCATTTTGAAGTAGCCGTTGTCCCACTTCGTGGGGTTCGTGGTCCAGGCGCCTTCGATGCCGCTGGTCACGGTGTCGCGGCCAATGCTGCGGGTGGTGTGATTCATCCAGCCCAACCCCTGCTCGTGTACGTCCGCGCCTTCCGGGGCCGGGCCGAGGTGGGCGGCGTTGCCGTTGCCGTGCGCCTTGCCGACGGTGTGGCCGCCGGCGGTCAGCGCCACGGTTTCTTCATCGTTCATGGCCATGCGGGCGAAGGTCACGCGCATGTCGCGCGCGGTTTTGAGGGGGTCGGGCTGGCCATCGACGCCTTCGGGGTTGACGTAGATCAGCCCCATCATCACGGCGGCCAGGGGGTTTTCCAGGTCGCGCTCACCGCTGTAGCGGCTGCCTTCACCCCCGCTCTTGGCCAGCCATTCTTTCTCAGAGCCCCAGTAGATGTCCTTCTCGGGGTGCCAGATGTCCTCGCGGCCAAAGGAAAAGCCGAAGGTCTTCAGCCCCATGGATTCGTAGGCCACATTGCCGGCCAGGATCATCAGGTCGGCCCAGCTGATTTTGTTGCCGTATTTTTTCTTGATCGGCCACAGCAGGCGGCGTGCTTTGTCGAGGTTGGCGTTGTCGGGCCAGGAGTTCAGCGGCGCGAAGCGCTGGTTGCCGGTGTTGGCGCCGCCGCGGCCGTCGGCCACGCGGTAGGTGCCGGCAGCGTGCCAGGCCATGCGGATCATCAGCCCGCCGTAGTGGCCCCAGTCGGCCGGCCACCAGGGTTGGCTTTGGGTCATCAGGTCGGTCAGGTCTTTCTTGAGCGCGGCCACGTCGAGCTTTTTGACTTCTTCGCGGTAGTTGAAGCCGGGCAGCGGGTTGGTCTTGTGGTCGTGCTGGTGCAGGATGTCGAGGTTGAGGTTTTCTGGCCACCAGGCCGTGGGCGACTGGTCGGCGCGGGCGTTGGCACCGTGCATCACGGGGCATTGGGCGGCGTCGGGGTGTCGGGCGTTCATGGGCATCTCCTGAAGCGATGTGGCGAGCCGTGGGCTCGGGGATGGCGCTGCGCCCGGGGCCGCTGTCAGCGGTCAGGCACAGACCGGCGATGCATTCAGTGTAGTCAGGCCCGTGCGTTTCGTGGGTCGATTTTCGCAATGAGCGCGATAGCCCGAGCCGATGGAACTGGGGCAGCCGCTTTGCCACGGGTGAGAGCTCAGCGGCGCTCAGGCCATGTGCTGGCATCCTCTGCTTCACGGGTATGCTCGCCCAGGCGCGGCGCCGGATGGCGCAGTTGACCCGGGGTGGCGCTGAGCTTGGGCACGATGCCTGGCACCTTCAGGGGCAGGCCGTGGCTGTCGTTCACGGTCAGCACCATGTCTCGGGCCTGGTACTGTGGATCGTGGGCGATGTCGGCAGCGGTGTAGATCTTGCCCACCGGCACCTGGGCCGCATCCAGCACGCGGATCACCTCTTCGATAGGGCGCTGCAGGGTCCACGCCTCGATGGCGGCGTCGAGCTCGGTGCTGCGCCGCGCGCGCCCGTCGTTGCGGGCCAGCGTGGGGTCGTCGGCCAGGTCCGGTCGTCCGATGGCGTGCATGAGCCGCTTGAAGATGCTGTCGCCGTTGCCACCGATGAGCACGTAGCCGCCGTCGGCACAGCGGTAGGCGTTGGAAGGGGCGATGCCGGGCAGGGCGCTGCCGGCGCGTTCTCGCACCACGCCAAAGGCGTCGTACTCGGGCACCAGGCTCTCCATCAGGTTGAACACGCTCTCGTACAGCGCCACGTCGATCATCTGGCCCTGACCGCCCCGGGCGTCGCGGTGGTAGAGCGCCAGCAGCACGCCGATGACGCCGTGCAGGGCGGCGATCGAGTCGCCGATGGACACGCCAGTGCGCACCGGCACCCGGCCGGGCTCGCCCGTGAGGTGCCGTAGGCCGCCCATGGCCTCGCCCAGGATGCCGAAGCCGGGCTTGTGCGCGTAAGGGCCGGTCTGGCCGTAGCCGGACAGGCGCAGCATGATGAGCCGCGGGTTCAGGGCGTGCAGGGTTTCCCAGCCCAGGCCCCAGCCTTCCATGGTGCCGGGTTTGAAGTTTTCGATCAACACATCGGCTTCGGCGGCCAGCCGGCGCACCACGTCTTGCCCCTCGGGGGTGCGCAGGTCCAGACAGACCGAGCGCTTGTTACGCGATTGCACCTCCCACCAGACGGAGGTACCGTTTCTCAGCAGCCGCCAGGTGCGCAGCGGGTCGCCGTCGGGCGGTTCGATCTTGATGACGTCAGCGCCGAAATCGCCCAGGGTCTTGGCGGCAAAGGGGCCGGCGATGAGTTGGCCGAGTTCGAGCACGCGAACGCCTTGCAGGGCTTGTGGGGTCATGGTGTACCTCTGGATCGGCCGCGGTGTTGCAGGCGGTGTTGCACATGGCGCAGCAGGCCATCGCAGGCGTCTTCGACCAGGTCGAGCACATGCTCGAAGCCCTCGCTGCCGCCGTAGTAAGGGTCGGGCACGACGGTGGCGTCGTGGCGCAGGCAGAACTCGGTGAGCCGGCGGATTTTGCGATGGTGCGACGCGGGGGCCATGGCTTCGGCCAGGGCCAGGTTGTCCCAATCCATGCCGAGCAGCAGATCGGCGCGCTCGAAGTCGGCGGCCACCAGCTGCCGCGCGCGCAGGTCCGACAGATCGTAGCCGCGTGCCAAGGCATGGTGCTGCGTGCGTGGGTCGGGGGGCTTGCCCGGGTGATAGTTGTGGGTGCCGGCCGAATCCACCCACACCCGCGACTGCAGCCCGGCCGCATGCAGGCGCTGGCGGAACACACCATGGGCCGTGGGGCTGCGGCAGATGTTACCCATGCAGAAGAAAACGATGTGGAGTTCGGCTTCAGGGTTTGGCATGCGGGGATTGTGCGATGACATAGCGGGTGACGACCGGAGGCTCCTCGCCCACATGGAAAGCCAGCTTGCGTTCGCGCAGGGCCACGTCGCTGGCGGTGACGCGGTCGAAGCGGCGCCGGTGCTCGGTCCAGTTCTCGTCGGTGATGCGCTCGACGAAATGCCCCGGCTCGGCGATGTCTTGCCACAGCTCCCAGTCCAGCGCCCCCATGCGCAGGCGGCTGCGGCGGCTTTCCTGCATCAGCGCCCGGAAATCATCGGCGCGTGCGGGGTCGATGCGGTAATCGATGCAAACCACCACCCGCCCCGGGGGCGGCTCGGTGTCGGCCGAAGGGGGCGACCAGGCCTTGGCCGGCGTTAGGTCCTCGATCAAGCCGCGTTCGCGCACCAAGCGCTGCGCCAGCGTGACGGCGCCAATGCCAGACAGGGCCGCCAGCCCCACGCTCCAATGCACGTCGGTCCAGCCGGCCACATGGCCCCAGAATGCCGCGCCCGCGGCGGCCCCTCCCATGAGGGCCATCTGGTACATCGCCATGCCGCGTGCCCGCACCCAGTCGGGCAGGCTCATCTGCGCCGACACGCTCAGCGAGTTGGCGGTGGCGATCCAGGCCATGCCGGCCAGAAACATTGCCGGTACGGCCGCCACCAGGCTCGGCACGAAGGCCACGATGGCCATGGCCAGAGACTGCAGGGCCGACCCCCACCACACCACCCTGTCGCGCGAGAACTGCTGCCGCAGCCGGGGCAGCAGCATGGCCGAGACGATGGCGCCGCTGCCCATGGTGGCCAGCAGCACGGTGAAGGTGGCGGCATTGCCGCCTTCCATGCGCAGCGCCAGCAACGGCAGCAGCGCCATCAGCGCGGTGGAATGGAAGAAGAACAGGGCGATGTGCAGATACACCACCCGCAGCCGGGGTGACTGGGCCACGTATTGCCAGCCCACGCGCAAGGCGCTGAAAAAGGGCTCACGGCCCAGCGGGCTGGGGGTATGCTCGCGCCTCCAGCGCCAGATGATCACCGCCGACGCACAGGCCAGCGCCGCGTTGAGCAAAAACACCCAGGCGCTGCCCAGGGCCGCGATGATGGCGCCGGCCAGCAGCGGGCCGATGATGCGCGACGCATTCATCGATACCCCGTTGAGCGCCAGGGCCTGCGGCAGCTGCTGGCGCGGCACCAACTCGGGCACGATGGCGGCAAACACTGGCCAGCGCATGGCCAGCCCGATGCCATTGGCAAACACCAGTGCCAGCAGCAGGGCTGGCGTCATCGCATCGAGCAGCAGCACCCCACAGATGGTCAACGCCACGGCCGCGATCCACAGCTGTGTGCCCAGGAAATAGCGCCGCCGGTCCAGCGTATCGGCCAGCGCGCCGCTGGGCAGACCGAGCAGAAACACCGGCAGGGTGGCGGCGGTCTGCACCAGCGCCACCCACACGGGCGAGGGGGCCAGCGTGGTCATGAGCCAGGCGGCGGCCACGTCGTTCATCCACATGCTGACGTTGGCCATCAGCCAGGTCAGCCACAGCAGGCGGAACACCGCGTGCTCGAAAGGGGCCAGGGCCGCCAGCCCCAGCGGCGGGCGGCGTGGCACAGGAGACGGTTCGGACATGGCTGCATTGTCCATATCCGCTGTGGCCTTTGCAGCCGCCAGGGCGTCTATGATGTGCGCATGGCATCACCCCGAGGAGCGACAACCATGAAATGGCTGATTCCGGTGGACGGTTCCGAACTGTCCTTCGAGGCCGTGGCGCACGCGGTCGGCATGGCCCGAGCCGGCCTGGAGACCGAGCTCGTGCTGGTCAATGTGCAAGAGCCGGCCACCGTGTATGAACTGGTCACCCTGCACGATGAGCAAGCCCTGCAAAAAGTGGCCGAGGAAGCCGGCATGGACATGCTGGCCCCGGCGGCCGAACTGGCCCGCGCCGGTGGAGTGCCCTTCATGCAGCGCGTGGTCACGGGCGATCCGGTGCCCATGCTGCTGGAAGTGCTGGAGGCCGAGGGCTGCGACGGCGTGATCATGGGCAGCCATGGCAAGGGACTGGTCGGCCGCGCCCTGCTGGGTTCGGTGTCGCAGAAGATGCTGGAAAAATCCCCCGTGCCTGTGACCTTCGTCAAGCCCGAGCCGCTGGACGAGTGAGCAGGCCCCATCAAGCAACCCCATCAACGACAGGAGGTGTTCTCATGGCTGAATGGATCGAACTGACTGCCGCCGACGGTGTCGTCTGTCCCGCTTACGTGGCCCGTCCGGAAGGGCCGGCGCGTGGCGCCGTGGTGGTGCTGCAGGAGATCTTCGGCGTCAACGCCCACATCCGCGCCGTGACCGATGGCTATGCCGCTGCCGGTTATCTGGCCGTGGCCCCGTCCACCTTTGCCCGCGTGCGCCGGGGCGTGGAGCTGGGCTACACCGAGGCCGACATGCAGGCCGGTTTTGCCCTCAAGACCGAGGTCGAAACGCTGCCACCCCCTGGGGTGATGGCCGACATCCAGGCCGCCATCGACCATGCGGGCCGCGCCTCGGGGGGCAAGGTCGGCATCGTGGGCTATTGCTGGGGCGGCTTGTTGACCTGGCGCAGCGCGTGCCTGCTCAGCGGGCTGGCCGCGGCCGTGCCTTACTACGGCGGCGGCATGACGACCCCCGCCGAGGCCGAGCGCTCACCCCGCTGTCCGGTGCTGGCCCACTTCGCCGAGCAGGATCAGTGGATTCCGATGGACACGGTCGCGGCTTTCCGCGCACGCCAGCCGGGCGTCGAGGTGCACACCTATCCGGCCCACCACGGCTTCAATTGCGACCAGCGCGCCTCTTTCCACGCCCCGTCTGCGCAACTGGCGCGGGAGCGCACGCTGGCGTTCCTGGCCCGTCACGTGGGCTGAGGCGCGGCGCGGGGGCTTCGACCCGGCATGGCCTCATGCTGCTGGCGCAGCCAGGCCGCCAGCTCATGGGCGGGCATCGCCCGGGCATAGAGCCATCCCTGGCAGGCGTTGCAGCCGTGTGCCTGCAGGAAATCGCGTTGCCCGGCGGTCTCCACCCCCTCGGCCACCACCATCAGGCCCAGGTCGTGCGCCATCGACAGGGTGGCGCGCACGATCGCCTCGTTTTCCGGGTTGCCGGGGATGCCCAGCAGGAAAGAGCGATCGATCTTGAGCTTGCTCAGCGGCAGGCGCTTGAGGTAGCCGAGGCTCGAATAGCCGGTGCCGAAGTCGTCGAGCGACAGGCCCATGCCCATTTCCGTGATCGTGTGCATGCGCTCGATGATGTCGCCAGCGGCCTGCACCAGCAGGCTTTCGGTGATTTCCAGCTCCAGCGTCCGGGGGCTGGCGCGCAGGGCCTGCACGGCCGCCTGCAGGTGGTCGAGGAATTGGGGACGGGCGAATTCCGCGGCCGACACGTTGACGGCCACGGTCAGGCCGGCGAAGTGCTCGGCATCCGGGCCTTCGAGCCAGGCGTCGATCTGCCGACAGACTTCTCTGAGCACCCATGGGCCCAGCAGCTCGATGACGCCACTGTCTTCCGCGATGGGGATGAAGGTGGACGGCGGCACCGGCCCGAGCGTGGGGTGGTTCCAGCGCAGCAGGGCTTCGAGGCCCATGACGCGGCCCGTGGCCGTGTCGATCTGGGGTTGATAGACGAGCGCAAGCTCTTGCGCGCCGGGTTCCAGGGCCATGCGCAGCCCGGTTTCCAGGGCAAGCCGTTGGGAAACGCGCTGGTGCATGTCGGCGGTGAAAAATCGCCACTGGTTGCGTCCGGCCGCCTTGGCGGCGTACATGGCGGTGTCGGCATGGCGCAGCAGCTCCTCCACCGTCTCCCCATGCGCCGGGAACATGGCCACGCCCAGGCTGGCCGTGACCTTGACCTGCATCCCTTCCAGCATCACTGGCATGGACAGCACGCGCGAGATCTTGCGGGCCACGGTGGCCGCCCCCTCCTGGTCGCGCAGCGCAGGCAGCAGCACCACGAACTCGTCGCCACCGATGCGGGCCAGCACGTCGCGCGAGCGCAGACACTCGTGGATTCGGGCGCTGATCGTCACGAGCAGCTGGTCGCCCTGGGTGTGGCCCAGGCTGTCGTTGATGTGCTTGAAGCGGTCCACGTCGAGGAAAACCACGCCCACTTGCTTGCCGGCCTCGCGCGAGGCCGCCAGCGTGGCTTCGGCCCGTTCCGTCCAGAATGCGCGATTGGGCAGGCCGGTGAGGGCGTCGTAGTGGGCCATTTGGGCCAAGGTGGCGTTGCTGTGGGCCAGTTCCTGGGTGCGCTCCTCCACCAGCTTGGCGGTGCGCCGGCCCACGCCGGTGATGACGAGCAAAAAGGCGCCCAGAATGGCCACGGCCACCAGCCCCGTGATGGAAGTGGCCCAGGCGCTGTTCTGCCCGGCCAGCCCCCAGAATGCCGGGCCGGCCTGCAGGCGCAGCGTCCATTCACGCTGGCCGATGCGCAGCGGCCAGCTTTTGATCCAGCGTTGCTCCTGGACGCTGGTCAGCGGTGCCTGCTCGCAGCCCGCAGGGCCGGCCAGGCGTTGGTTGTCCGGCGGCGCGGCGGGGTCGAACAGGCACAGCTGCATCTGCTGTGGATCGATGGGGCCCAGCACCGCCTGCAGCGCGTCATCGAGCCTGAACACCGACGACACCACGCCTTTGAGCTGGCGGGGGCCCAGGTGGCTGGGGTCATCGGCATGCGGTTGCCCGAACACGGCCAGGTACATCACCACGCCACGCTGCTCGCCCGTTTCCTGCACCAGCCGGATGCCTTCGGTCACTTCCGCCCGCCGGCTTTGCACCGTGGCCGCCACCGCAGCCGCCGTGGCCGGCAGCATGCTCACATCCAGGCCCAGGACGGGGCGGTTGGTCTCCAGCGGAGACACCCAGGTGATGGGCAGATAGTGCGGCGCCACCGGCGCGGGGGTGGTGCGGCCTTCCTGATCCCGCCCCAGGATCACGAAACCGGGCATGCCGGAGTCGGCCACGCCTTGCTCGAATGCCTGTCGCTGGGCATGGGGCACCAGCGGGCTCCAGCCGAAGTTTTGGGTGCCGGGGTAGCGGCGCAGCCAGGGCTGCGTGGCGGATTCGAAGTCCGCCTGGCTCATGCGCGGCGCCAGCTCCATCAGTTTGGCGATGGCTTCGACGCTGTCGGTTTGGGCGTCGAAGCGGCGTTGCAGGCGTTGCGCCAGGTCCGATCCCGTTTTGTCGAACTGCTCATGGAGGGCGCGCTGATGGCTGCTGTTGATCTGCTGAAACATCACGCCAATCAGGCCCATGGCCAGCACCATCGGCAGCGCCACCGTGAGCAGGTGCGGGCGCCACGCTTCGGCCGGCTGGCCGCAGCACACCAGCAGCAGCGGCGTGAACAGCACGGCGCCCAGGGCGTCGCCCAGCCACCAGGTGAACCAGGCGCCGGGCAGTTCTCGCCAGGGAATCACGCCGTCGAAGGTCAGCGTGGGCACCGACAGGGTGGGGTTCACCATCGAGCCCAGGGGCAGGCAGACGAACATCAGCATCACCACCTGCAATGGCTGGTCCAGCGCCGAGGGATAGCCGATGCGGCGCCGTATCCATGCGGCCGTCACCCACGCCTGCAGCGCCGCGCCCAGGGGTGCGATCCACACCACCCAGCCCCACGACAGGCCCGCCTGCTGATGGGCCAGCCCTTGCACCGCCATGGCGCCCAGCCACACCCCGGGCAGCACCCGATTGCCGTGCACCAGCACCGCTCCCACCGCGATGCCGGCGGCGATGAACAGGACCGAGATGTAATCCGGCGGGATGGCCGCTTGCAGTGACAACCAGCCGCCGATGGCATAAGCCAGCGCGGTCAGCAGGTTGGGCAGCAGATGGGGCATCGTGGGCGGACGGGCGAGGGCGGATCGAAACTTGCGGACTGTAGCATCGATCGGCCGCCTCTCCCTGCGGGTTCCCCCGAAGGTGGCATCAGCCCGACAGATGGCCCAGGGGCAGCGCGCCTGCCGTCTTGACCTCGCCCAGCGAGAAGCTGGTGTGCAAGTCTTTCACGTTGGGCAGGTTGATCAGCCGCTGCAAGGCCAGCCGCGAGAAGCTGTCGAGGTCTGGCGCCACCACTTCCAGCTCGAAAGTCCCTGCCCCGCTGATGTAGTGGCAGGAAATCACCTCCGGCAATTGGCGGATGGCCTCCTCCAACGCGCGGGTGGCGTCGCCGGTGTTGCGCTCGGCATCCAGGCGCACGAAAGCCAGCACCCCCAGGCCGACCTTGCGCCGGTCCAGCACCGCCCGGTAGCCCGTGATGTAGCCCGCCTGCTCCAGCGCACGCACCCGGCGCCAGCATGGCGCGGGCGACAGACCCACGCGTTGGGCCAGTTCGGCGTTGGTCAGGCGGCCATCGGCCTGCAGATGTTGCAGGATGGCCAGGTCGAACTTGTCAAGCGTTTCCATGATAGGGTCAATTATGAAAGATTCTTTCTGTATGGGGGTTGTCCCGGGCGCGAAAAGCAAAGACATTCCAGCCCAGAGGGCATACACTTTGCGGTACTTTCCATACACGTGTCCGCGCGCCAGCGATCCTGGCTTGCGGATCCTGGCCCCGCCACCCGCGGGTTCCGTCACAGCACTGGCCCACCGGCCGTCACATCGCAGGAGACAACCATGAATGCGCCCTTGCCCGAGCACATCCGCCGCGCCCTGGAAACCGTCACGCTGGATGACAAATACGCCCTCGAACACGGACGGGCTTTCATGAGCGGGGTGCAGGCCCTGGTGAAGCTGCCCATGCTGCAACGCCAGCGCGATGCGTTGCAGGGCAAGAACACGGCCGGTTTCGTCAGCGGCTACCGTGGATCCCCGTTGGGGGGCTATGACCAGGCCCTGTGGAGCGCCCGCAAGCATTTGCAGGCCCAAAACATCGTGTTCCAGCCCGGCGTCAATGAAGAGCTGGCCGCCACGGCGCTGTGGGGCACGCAGATGCTGGGCTTTGCGCCCGCGGGCAGCAACAAGTTCGATGGCGTGTTTGGCATCTGGTACGGCAAGGGGCCGGGCGTGGACCGCTGCTCCGATGTGTTCAAGCACGCCAACATGGCGGGCACCACGCCGTGGGGCGGCGTGATCGCGGTGGCCGGTGACGACCACGTGGCCAAGAGCTCCACCGCCGCGCACCAGAGCGACCACATTTTCAAGGCCTGCGGGTTGCCGGTGTTCTTCCCGGCCAGCGTGCAAGAGATCCTGGACCTGGGCCTGCACGCTTGGGCGATGAGCCGCTTTGCGGGCGTGTGGGCTGGCATGAAGACGATCCAGGAGGTTGTCGAATCCAGCGCCACGGTGGACATCGATCCGCACCGGGTGCAGATCGTGCTGCCCGAATTCGACATGCCGCCGGGCGGCGTGCACATCCGCTGGCCCGACTCGGCGCTGGAGCAGGAAGCCCGGCTCATGGATTACAAGTGGTACGCGGCGCTGGCCTATGTGCGGGCCAACCGGCTCAACCACAACGTCATCGAGGGGCCCCACGACCGCTACGGCATCATCGCCAGCGGCAAGGCTTACAACGATCTGCGGCAGGCCCTGCACGACCTGGGGCTGGATGAGGCCGCCTGCCGGCAGCTGGGCATTCGCGTGCACAAGGTGGCGGTGGTCTGGCCGCTGGAGGCGCAGATCACCCGCGCCTTTGCCACGGGGCTGCGCGAAATCCTGGTGGTGGAGGAAAAGCGCCAGGTCATCGAATACCAACTCAAAGAGGAGTTGTACAACTGGCGCCCCGACGTGCGGCCGGACGTGCTGGGTAAGTTCGACGAAATCGAAGGCGACCACTCCGGCGGCGAATGGTCGGTGCCCAATCCGAGCGCCCACCAACTGCTGCGCGCCAACGCCGACCTGACGCCGGCCATCATCGCGCGGGCATTGGCCAAACGGCTGAAAAAGCGCGGCCTTCTGCCCGAAGGCAGCGACATCGCTGCCCGCGTCGATGCCCAACTGGCCATTCTGGAAGCCAAAGAGCGCTCCTTGCAGGTGCTGCAGGCCCAGACGCCGCAGGCCGACCGGTTGCCGTGGTTTTGCAGCGGCTGCCCGCACAACACCAGCACCCAGGTGCCTGAGGGCTCGCGTGCCATGGCCGGCATCGGTTGCCACTTCATGACGATCTGGATGGACCGCGGCACCTACGGGTTCACGCAGATGGGAGGCGAGGGCGTGCCCTGGGTGGGGCAGCAGCCCTTCAGCCACGAGCAGCACATCTTCGCCAACCTGGGGGACGGCACCTACTTCCACAGCGGCCTGCTGGCGATCCGGCAAAGCATTGCGGCCGGCGTCAACATCACCTACAAGCTGCTGTACAACGATGCCGTGGCCATGACCGGTGGCCAGCCCGTGGGTGAGCGGCCGGAAGGCCACAGCGTGCTGCAAATGGCACACAGCCTGCGGGCCGAAGGGGTGCGCAAGATCACCATCGTCACTGACGAGCCCGAGAAATACCGCGGCGCCCACCACACCACCATCGGTGGCGCCACGTTGACCCTGCCCGAAGGCATTGCCGTGGAGCACCGCGATGCGCTCGACCGCATCCAGCGCGAATTCCGCGAGATCCCGGGCACCACCGTCATCATCTACGATCAGACCTGCGCCACCGAAAAACGCCGCCGCCGCAAGCGCGGCACCATGGCCGATCCGGCCAAGCGTGTGGTCATCAACGAAGCGGTGTGCGAAGGTTGCGGCGACTGCGGCGTGCAGAGCAACTGCCTGAGCGTGGAACCGCTGGAAACCGAATTCGGCCGCAAGCGCGCCATCAACCAAAGCACCTGCAACAAGGACTTTTCCTGCACCCGTGGCTTTTGCCCCAGCTTCGTCACCGTCGAGGGCGGGCAATTGAAGAAAAAGGCCAAAGGGGCGGCGGCGCCCACGCCGGCCAGCCTGGGGGCGCTGCCCGATCCGGTGCTGCCCAGCGCCGCGCAGGCCTGGGGCATCGTGGTGGCCGGGGTTGGGGGCACCGGGGTCATCACCATCGGTCAACTGCTGGGGGTGGCGGCCCATCTGGAGGGCAAAGGCATCGTCACGCAAGACGCCGCCGGTCTGGCGCAAAAGGGCGGCGCCACCTGGAGCCATGTGCTGATCGCCGATCGCCAGGAAGACATTCTGACCACCCGCGTCAGCATGGCCGGGGCCGACCTGGTCATCGGCTGTGACCCGATCGTGGCCGCGGGCAAGGAAACCACCCTGCGGATGTTGCAGGGACGCACCCATGTGGCGCTCAACACCCATGCCACGCCCACGGCGGCCTTCGTCAAAAATGCCGGCTGGCAAAACCCGGCGGAGCAATGCGTGGCCGCCATCACCCAGGCCGTGGGGATCGAGGGCGTGGGCGCCTTCGATGCCGACGCCATGGCCACCCGCCTGATGGGCGACAGCATTTTCATCAACCCCATGGTGCTGGGCTACGCCTGGCAGCGTGGCTGGATTCCGCTGCGGCACGAATCGCTGATGCGGGCCATCGAGCTCAACGGGGTGGCGGTGGAGCAGAACAAGGCCGCTTTCGAGTGGGGGCGGCAGGCCGCCCATGACTGGGCCAAGGTCAAGGCATTGCTGGCGCCGGCCCAGGTCATCGAGTTCAAGCCGCGCGACACCCTCGACAGCCTGGTGCGCCGTCGCGTCGCCTTCCTGACCGACTATCAGAACGCCGCCTACGCGCAGCGGTACGAGGCGTTCGTGCGCCGCGTCCAGCAGGCTGAAGCCGCGGCACTCGGCGCGGGCAAGTCCGCGCTGGCCGAGACCGTGGCGCGGCAGCTGTTCCGCCTCATGGCTTACAAGGACGAGTACGAAGTCGCTCGCCTCTACACCGATGGCAGCTTCCGTCAGAAACTGGCCGAGCAGTTCGAGGGCGACTACACCCTGCGCTTCCACTTGGCGCCGCCGCTGCTGGCCAAAAAGAACGACAAGGGCCAACTGGTCAAGCAAACCTATGGGCCGTGGATGCTCAAAGCCTTCGGCCTGCTGGCCAAGCTCAAAGGCTTGCGGGGGACCGCGCTCGATGTGTTTGGCTACACCGAGGAGCGGCGCACCGAGCGCGCCCTGATCGGCGAATACATGGACCTGATCGAAGAGGTGATCGGCCGGCTCGATGCCGAGCGCCATGCCTTGGCGCTGGAGATCGCCCAGGTGCCAGAGCTCATCAAAGGCTTTGGTCACGTCAAGGAACGCAACCTGCGTGCCGCGCGTGAGCGCTGGCAGGCCCTGTTGGCGCGTTGGCGCCAGCCCGGCGAGCGCGCCACCGACGGGCAGCGCCAGGTGGCCTGACCCCCGGTCAGGATGGGCGCCCGATCCGTTTTACACTATAAATTTTGCTGCAAAAAATGAATCCTCAGCAGCTTCTCTACCGCAAAGGCAGGACGCCCACCCTTGGGACCCGCCTTCGGCGCATACGGCTCGATGAGTGCGACCAACTCTGCCCACGGCACCACACGGTCCATCTGTTCCAAAAACGCACGCTTGCGGGTGCGCTTGGTGCGCAGCTCAAAGCCCGTATACATCGGCGCCTGAAGACTCATCTGCTTCATGTCGCTATTGTCCCATCCCGGCAGTCTGGCAGGAAGGTTTTGCAGACCTTCCCTAGCCAGATGCCAGCGCATCGTGAATCTTGCGTACCTGCTCGGCATATTCTGGTGGCTCGACAGTAAAGTTGCGTGGCCGCTTCTCACGATGCGACCAGACCCTCGACCACCCCTTTATAGATGCAGGGCCTTTGCGATAGACCGGATTGAGGAACCCACCAATTACTGTTGCATCTCGCACCCGAACCACGCGCCTCCCAGACTGTTGAACTGCTTCGAGTAGGACTGCGGGGGACGATCCTTCGGGGATCGGACTTCCGCCCCAAGAGCAGATCGCATACACGACACCGTCGTCCCACAGCACCAGCGGTCCGGCGACAACGCGGCAGGCTTCTCCTGACAACAAGGCAGATGCCATTCGTATGCAGGCGCGGTCGATTTCCTGCGTGTCACTCTCGGCAGCTTTGCTGAGCTTTTCATTCGCGGCATCTAAAGCGAGCTTCGTGGCGTGCACAGTCTCGGTTAAGGCGGCGATCTTTTCCCGCAGACCCACTCGATCATCAGCAGTTCTCTCGATGAATTCGTCTAGATCCTTGATGCGTTGAATGTCACGAATGACCGCTTGCCGGATAGCGCGATCAGCTTGCTTTTCAAGCTTTCGGATGAGTTTTCTGCCGTGCGCCGAGGCGGAGCGCACAGTACCTACCTTGATCCACCCTAAGTGGTAAACACCACTTATCAGGAACCCTTCCCAAAAGGTGGAGCTGAATTCGATACCGAGTCGCTCACAAAAATCGATGACGCTGACAATCGGCGACGCCCCGTCTTCAGGGGTCAATTCGATGCCGAACTCAGACGCAAGCGATGAGAGTCTTTCAAATTCGACCACAAGTGGCTGAAGCCAATCTGCGAATTGATCCGGCCGATCGTCTCCGTGGCAAACAAGCACCATGCCGCGTCGGCGCTTGCCAATCTCTGGGTAGTCGTCGTCTGAATTGCTCATGGCTGTCGCAGATCAATGCCTCAAAAGGGAGCTCGGTGCCGCGTATCCGGCACTTGCCGGCTTACCTCGGCGCTCTGAGGTTTTGCAAGGTACGGCGCTATTGCTTCTTCCTCTATCGCTTGAGGCGGCGGCAGACCGACGCCGAGCGATATGTTGCAAAGACTGATTCGATGCATTGGATGGAGCAACTGCACCCAAGTCGGTAGCTCGCCAAACCGACGCAAATATGAAGATTTTTTCGCCTGCCACGCCATACCAGTGGCCAACGGAAACTGGTAAGTAATCTGCTGCCCATTGTCCACAGCCACCACTTCACCGAACTGTCCCCCCGAAAGGCGATCCCTCGCGGCAGACTGAAGCAGTTCCCGAATTTGCTCGATCAAACTCATACATTGACCCACGCCAGTTGTTGCATCTGAGGGTGTTCAGCGGCAAGCATGGCGACTATGGCGGTCATGGTTTTACAGATTACGAATGCCGTGGCTCATCCGATGAGCTTGAGGACTGCAGGAATCTACCGATGGCACCTTGAATTTCGACCAGGCGGGTGCGCTCAATACAGGTTCGTGACTTCACCCGCTTTTCCTCAGGGTTCTTTGCGCTCAGCAACTGCGTCATGATGACCAGTTCGACCAGCCAGGGTTGCGCTTCGATGGTCTTGATGTTGAGCGTCTCGATATAGGAGTCAGACGCTGACAGGACACACTCGATTTCCGTTTGTGTTGGTCGATGTGCTTCTTGAACGTTGGACATTAATCACTCCTCTTTAGCCGCTTTGACGATGCGTCGGGGGCGGCAATCTGGATCAAATTCCCCCGGTCTAGATGCGTTATGCGGTCAGACCAAACCATGGGTTACCTCAAGACGATGAGTTGTGGCACACCATCGGCGCCACACCATACGATCGCGTTTTGTTCGAATCGCTCACCCAGCGTCTTGGCCGCTTCGAGATCCAAGCCCAGGACAAGGAAGCTCTCTTCGCCTGGCCAGTTGTTCGACGGATGCTGGCCGATGCCCTCGACGAATGTCAGACTACGGCGGGTCAGTTCTGCCCCCAGCGACGTCTGCCGCTCTCGGTTTTCAGGTTCACTAACCGCTCGGCTGAATGGGTTGCAGCCCGTGAGAAATGCGGCACAGTTCACATTGTGGCGCGCGTACAAAGACAACAAGTCTGGACTTACCTGTCCGATTTGCAGAACGAAGGGCACCTCGCCATGCACGCGGTAGTGAGTCTCCAGGTAGGCCTGGATGGTGACGGAATCAATAACGGAATCTGAAAACAAGAAAGCCCTCCGATCTGGAGGGCCGACGCTTCCCGCTTGGTTGCTCCGGATGGAGCCACATTCGCTTTCGCGATCCACCTTGCCCGGGTAGGCAGGTTGGCGTGGGCGTCGACCCAACTCAAAATGTTGAGTTTATGTTAGCACACCTTTTAGAGGCTCCATGTCGTTTCGTGTGGAAAGCAACACCGTCACTGGGGCATCGCCGGCGCGAACGGGCTGGCCGGCAGGTGCTTGAGCTTGGACATGCGCAGGTAGGCGATGGCGATGAAGTTCTGGCTCGTCCTGAAGCCGCGCGCGGCGCGCTTGGCCTGCTGCAGCAGCCCGTTCATCGCCTCGACGAAGGCGTTGCTGCGGTGATCGACCATGCCGCGCACCACCGCGTCGAACCGCTCCTTGAGCGTGGCGGCCAGCTTCTTGAACGGCTCGAGCCGACAGCGCCGCGCCCAGCTCAGCCAGGCCCTGAGGTCGGATGCGGCCTGTTCGATGCTGTTGTGCGCTGTGGCCCGTGCGTACACCTCGCGCAGCGCCATCTTCAGCCGCTGCCTGAGCGTCTTGCGGCCGCCAGCGCCCAGCGCGGCTCGCACCGCCTGCGCGTCGGTGGCCATCTCCGCGCGGCGCACCTGGTCCATCGCC
>NZ_SNYL01000021.1 GCF_004363315.1 Tepidicella xavieri | reverse complement strand
TCATCGACGACCCACGGCGGCTGCAAGCCCAGCGCGCTGGTGAACAGAGCTTCTACGGCAATGCCCATGGACTCATCCTCCTGATCAAACCCGCCCGGTGGACATGTGCACAGGCCGACAAGCGGCCTGCACACATGCCCACCGGGCTCGACGACCAGGAGTCATTGTGACTGTTGGGTTCCACACGAAATGACGAAGAGCCGCTCGGCCTGGGCCGCCATGCAGCGACATGGGCATCACGTTGCCGTGCCCGGTGTGCAGGGTGGCCACCTCGGGCGAGACGGCATGTATCCGGCCGTGGCAGTCGGCCAGGGCAGCGGCATGGCGGGCGATGAAGCCGGCATCGGCGCTGTAGATGGACAGCACCAGCGATCCTTCGCCGCGCCGGATGAGTGCTTGGGCCTGTTCGATGTCGTCGTAGGCCATGAGCGTGGCCACGGGGCCAAACACTTCGGTCGTGTGCAGCAGGCGGGCGTCGGCCGGGTGACGGCTGCCCAGCAGCGTGGGGGCCACGCAGGCGGCCACCGCGGGGTCGGCATCCAGCAGCGGGGTTTGGCTGCCGTCAAACAGCACTTCGGCTTCGGTCTTGAGCGCCGCCAAGCCCGCTTGCACCGTGTCGAACTGGGCGCGGCTGACCAGCGATCCCATGCGAACGGCGGGGTGGCGCGGGTCGCCCACGGTGATCTCGGCCAAGCGTGCGCCGATGGCCTGCGCCGCCGCGTCGTAGAGTGCCCGGGGCACGAACACGCGCCGGATGGCGGTGCATTTCTGGCCGCTCTTGACGGTCATCTCGCGCACCACTTCTTGCACCAGCAAGTCGAAGGCGGCGCTGCCCGCGCCGGCCGCTGGGTCCAGCAGGGCGGCGTTGACGCTGTCGGCCTCGATGTTGCAGCGCACCGAGTGCTGCGCCACCGCGGCATGGCTGCGGATGACGCTGGCCGTCTGCGCCGAGCCGGTGAATGACACCACGTCGAAAGGTTGCAAGGGATCCATGAGGCCGGCCGACGAGCCGCAGACGATGGACAGGGCGCCGACCGGCAGGACGCCGGCCTCGATCACGTCCTGCACCATGCGATGGGTCAGCCAGGCGGTGCTGGTGGCCGGCTTGACGATGACGGGCACGCCCGACAGCAGTGCCGGGGCGGCCTTTTCCCACAGGCCCCAGCTGGGGAAGTTGAAGGCGTTGATCAACAGGGCCGCGCCATGGGTGGGTGTGAGGATGTGCTGGGCCTGAAACAGCGGGTCTTTGCCCAGCCGCGTGCGCTGGCCATCGAGCAGCAATCGCGCGTCACCGAGCGTGGCCCCTTGCCGGGCGTAATACCCGAGGGTGAAGAGGCCGCCATCGATGTCCACGGCCGAATCGCTGGCCACGGTGCCGGCGTTGGCGGTGGCGATGTCGTAGTAGGCGCTGCGATGGGTTTGCAGCACTTTCACCACCTCACCCAGCAAGGCGGCGCGCTGGCCATAGCTCAGCGCGCGCAGGGCGGTTCCCCCCTGTTCGCGGGCAAAGCGAAAGCCTTCGGCCAGATCCAGCCCCTGGCTGGAGACGCGCGCCAGTTCGGTACCGCGAACCGGATCGAACAAGGCCATGCCGGCGCCAGTGCCGGTTTGCCAGCGACCGGCCCAGAAGTTGGGAAGCAAGGGTGAAGTGCTCATGCGAGGTCGAAAAAGAAAACAGGCTGTTCAGTGCAGGACAAAGGCGGTATAAATGCACTATCGTTCCTGCTTTCCAGTATGCACTAAAGTGCATGTTTTGAGGGGGCTCAAAATATAGGGTTTTCCCTGATTTGGGTGGCGGAGCGGCAACTTATTTCAATCACCGAACAGTCATGACGGAAATCACCATCGAGACGAGTCCGGGGGGCGTGGCGGCCGATGCCCTGGGCACGATGCTGGAGGGCGGCGAGGGCGGTGCCGGGGAGGCGCGCAGCCCGTTCCTGGTGGCCTTGGGCGAGCGGGTGCGTACTTTGCGTTCGCGCCGGGGCATGACGCGCAAGGCCGTGGCGCTGGCGGCCAACGTTTCGGAGCGGCATCTGGCCAATCTCGAATACGGCGCGGGCAATGCTTCCATCCTGGTGCTTTTGCAGGTGGCGCGCGCCCTGCAATGCCCGTTGGCCGAATTGCTGGGCGATGTGACGACTTCCTCACCGGAGTGGTTGCTGATACGTGAGCTGCTGCAGGGCCGTGACGAGGCCGAGCTGCGCCGCGCGCGCATGAAGCTGGTGGAGCTTTTTGGCCAGTCGGGGGTGGACGTGCAGGGCAAGAAAGCCCGCATCGCGCTCATCGGGCTGCGTGGGGCGGGCAAATCGACGCTGGGCGAGCGCCTAGCCCGCGATCTAGGCTTCCCTTTCATCGAGCTGAGCCGGGAGATCGAGCAGTTTGCCGGTTGCAGCATCAGCGAAATCCACAACCTCTACGGCACCAATGCCTATCGCCGGTACGAGCGCCGCGCTCTGGAGGAGGCCATCCAGATTTATCCCGAGGTGGTGATCGCCACGCCGGGGGGGCTGGTGTCGGATTCGGCCAACTTTAATCTGCTGCTGCAGCACTGCACCACGGTTTGGCTCAAGGCCGATCCGGCCGACCATTTGCGCCGGGTGGCCGAGCAAGGCGACATGCGGCCCATGGCCGCCAGCAAGGAGGCGCTCGAAGACCTCAAGCGGATTCTGGAGGGGCGGTCGGCTTTTTACTCCAAGGCGGATTTGTCGCTCAATACCAGCGCTTATTCGCTGGACGAGGCGTTCGAGCGCTTGCGTCAGGCGGTGCGGCGCCATCTGGAGTTGCCGGCCTGACCTAGGGTAAATCCCAGGGTAATTGAAGTAAAGTTCATTTGACGGGCTTGGAGAATATGCAGTATTATTCATCAATCAGGTGCACTAAGTTGCATCTTTTCCTGCCCAGCCCCTGAGGAGCCCCGTCATGAGCCAAAACCCTGTCACCCAACCCCGGGTCGATTACCAGACCGATCCGTCGCGCTACAAGCACATCACCCTGTCTTTCGATGGCGAACTGGCCACGCTGGCGCTGCGCATCGATGAGGACGCGGGTTTGCGCCCCGGCTACAAGCTCAAGCTCAACAGCTACGACCTGGGGGTGGACATCGAACTGCACGATGCGCTGCAGCGCATCCGTTTCGAGCACCCCGAAGTCAAGGCGGTGATCGTGACCAGCCTGCGCGACCGCATTTTCTGTTCCGGCGCCAACATCTTCATGCTGGGCCTGTCCAGCCATGCCTGGAAGGTGAACTTCTGCAAGTTCACCAATGAAACGCGCAACGGCATGGAGGACAGCAGCCGCCACGGCGGGCTGAAATTCGTCGCCGCCCTCAACGGGGCCTGTGCCGGTGGGGGCTACGAGCTGGCGCTGGCCTGTGACGACATCGTGCTGGTCGATGACCGCTCCTCCAGCGTGAGCCTGCCAGAGGTGCCTTTGCTGGGGGTTTTGCCCGGTACCGGCGGTCTGACCCGCGTGACCGACAAGCGCAAGGTGCGGCACGACTTGGCCGACATCTTCTGCACCAGCGTCGAAGGGGTGCGCGGCCAGAAGGCGGTGGACTGGCGACTGGTGGATGCCATCGCCAAACCGGCACAGTTTGCCCAGGTGGTGCGCGAGCGCGCGCTGCAGCTGGCGCAGACCAGCCGGCGTCCGGGCCCGGGCGCCGAGGGGGTGGCGCTGACCCCGCTGCAACGCCGCATCGAAGCCGACCGGCTGACGTACGAGCACGTCCGGGTGGAGATCGACCGCAGCAAGCGCGTGGCCACCTTCACGGTGAAAGGGCCGGCAGGCGAGCCGCCCGTGGATGTGGCCGCCATTTTGGCCGCTGGGGCGCAGTGGTACCCGCTGGCCATGGCGCGTGAGCTCGACGATGCCATCCTGCATATGCGGACCAACGAGCTCGACATCGGAACCTGGGTGCTCAAGACCGAGGGGGAGGCCTCCGCCGTGCTGGCCATGGACGCCACCTTGCAGGCCCATCGTGGGCACTGGTTCGTGGACGAAACGGTGGGCATGCTGCGGCGCACGCTGGCCCGGCTCGATGTGTCCAGCCGCAGCCTGTTCGCCTTGATCGAGCCCGGCTCGTGCTTCGCGGGCACGCTGGCCGAACTGGCCCTGGCCGCCGACCGCAGCTACATGCTGGTGCTGCCTGACGAGCCCGAGCGGCAGCCGACGCTGCAACTGAGTGAGCTCAACTTCGGCACCTACCCCATGGTCAACGACCAGTCCCGCCTGGCACGTCGGTTTTATGAGGAAGACGAACCGATGGCGGCTGCCCGCGCCGCGGTGGGCCGTGCGCTCGATGGCGACGAGGCCGCCCGGCTGGGGCTGGTCACTGCCGCCCTCGACGACATCGATTGGGGCGACGAGATCCGCCTGGCCCTGGAGGAGCGCTCCGCCATGTCGCCCGATGCGCTCACGGGCCTGGAGGCCAATCTGCGCTTTGCCCAGAAGGAAACCATGCTGACCCGCATCTTTGGGCGCCTGACGGCCTGGCAGAACTGGATTTTCCAGCGGCCCAATGCCGTGGGCGAGCGAGGCGCTTTGAAAGTGTATGGCAAAGGCGAGAAGGCCCAGTTCGACTGGAATCGCGTCTGAGCCGAATGATCTCGTTGTGCGGCGGGTTTCCCGGTGGAGCCGGCCGCAACCGAATGCCACTTCCACCGTGTTTCTGAACCTCGGAGACTTCCATGTCCGGCATCAACTACAGCGAAAAAATCCCCAACAACGTCAACCTGAGCGAAGACCGCACCCTGCAGCGGGCCTTGGAGCACTGGCAGCCCAACTACCTGCAGTGGTGGCAGGACATGGGGCCGGAAGGTTCCCAGAACTTTGACGTGTATCTGCGCACCGCCGTCAGCGTGGACCCGCAAGGCTGGGCCCAGTTCGGTTATGTGAAGATGCCCGACTACCGCTGGGGCATCTTTCTGAACCCGGCCGAGGAAGGCCGCAAGATCCACTTCGGCGACCACATGGGCGAGGACGCCTGGCAGGATGTGCCTGGCGAGCACCGCGCCAACCTGCGCCGCATCATCGTCACCCAGGGCGACACGGAGCCCGCCTCGGTGGAGCAGCAGCGCCACCTGGGCCTGACCTGCCCCAGCCAATACGACCTGCGCAATCTGTTCCAGGTCAATGTGGAGGAGGGCCGCCACCTGTGGGCCATGGTTTATCTGTTGCACAAGTACTTTGGCCGCGACGGGCGCGAAGAAGCCGAGGCCCTGCTGGAGCGCCGCAGCGGGCAGGACGACAACCCCCGCATCCTGCAGGCTTTCAATGAGCAGACGCCCGACTGGCTGAGCTTCTTCATGTTCACCTACTTCACCGACCGCGACGGCAAGTTTCAGCTCTGCGCGCTGGCCGAATCGGCCTTCGATCCGCTGGCGCGCACCACCAAGTTCATGCTGACCGAGGAGGCGCACCACATGTTCGTCGGCGAGTCGGGCGTGGGCCGCGTCATCACCCGCACCTGCGAGGTGATGAACCAGCTCAAGACCGACGACGTGAACAAGCTGCGCGCCGCCGGCGTGATCGACCTGCCCACCATCCAGAAGTACCTCAACTTCCACTTCTCGGTGACCATCGACCTGTTCGGGGCTGATCAGTCCTCCAACGCCGCCACCTTCTACAGCTCGGGGCTCAAAGGCCGCTACGAAGAAGGCAAGCGCACCGACGACCATGTGCTCAAGGGCAGCACCTACAAGATTTTGGATGTGCAGGGCGGCCGCCTGGTGGAAAAAGAAGTGCCCATGCTCAACGCCCTCAACGAAGTGCTGCGCGACGACTACATCGCCGATTCCAAGGCCGGGGTGGACCGCTGGAACCGCCTGATCGAAAAGGCGGGCATCGACTTCCGCCTGAAGGTGCCGCACAAGGCTTTCCACCGCAACATCGGCACGCTGGCGGGCGTCAAGGTCAGCCCGGATGGCCGCGTGCTCAGCGATGCCGAGTGGAATGCGCAGAAAGACGAATGGCTGCCCACCGATCAGGATCGCGCCTACGTGGCCAGCCTGATGGGCCGCGTGGTCGAGCCCGGCAAGTTCGCCAACTGGATCGCGCCGCCGGTCATGGGCATCAACCGCCAGCCCGTGAATTTCGAATACGTGCGCTTCAATTGAGGCCATGAGCACCGCCGCCCTGATCCAGCAGCACCTGATCGATCCCGAGATCTGCATCCGCTGCAATACCTGCGAGGCCACCTGCCCGGTGGGCGCCATCACCCACGATGCGCGCAACTATGTGGTGGACGCCGACAAGTGCAACCTCTGCATGGCCTGCATTCCGCCGTGCCCCACCGGCTCGATCGACAACTGGCGTACCGTGCCCAAGGCGCGGGCTTACACGGTGGAGGAGCAACTCGGCTGGGACGAGTTGCCCGCAGCGCTGAGCGATGCGGAACTGGCCGAGTGGGGCGGCAGTGCTGACGAGGCCCAGGTGGCCGCCCAGGCGGCGCAAGCCGCGGTGGCTTCGGCGGCGTCCTCTGCCGCCTCGGTGGCCACCACCGGGCAGGGCGAGGCGTTTCGCAGCGCGGCCTATGGGGCCACGGTCCCCCCGTGGTCGGCCGCGCACCCCTACACCAACCTCTACGGCCCCAAAGCCGCCCAGAAGTCCATCATCGCCACCGTCACGGGCAACGTGCGGGTGACCGAAGTCGGCTCCGAGTACGACACGCACCACATCGTGCTCGACTTTGGGGTCATGCCGTTCCCCGTGCTGGAGGGACAGTCCATCGGCATCATCCCACCGGGTCTCGACGAGCATGGCCGGCCGCATCATCCGCGCCAATATTCGGTGGCCAGCCCGCGCAATGGGGAGCGGCCTGGCTACAACAACCTGTCCCTGACCATCAAGCGCGTGCTGGAAGATCATCAGGGCAACCCGGTGCGTGGGGTGGCGTCCAACTACATGTGCGATTTGCAGGTGGGTGACCAGGTGGAGGTGATCGGCCCCTTTGGGGCCAGCTTTCTCATGCCCAACCACCCCCGTTCCAGCATCGTGATGATCTGCACCGGCACGGGCAGCGCCCCCATGCGTGCCATGACCGAGTGGCGCCGGCGGCTGCGGGCCAGCGGCAAGTTCGAGGGAGGCAAGCTGCTGCTGTTCTTTGGCGCCCGAACGCCCCAGGAGCTGCCGTACTTTGGCCCCCTGCAGAAGCTGCCCCGCGACTTCATCGACATCCACTTCGCGTTCAGCCGGGTGTCTGGGCAGCCCAAGCGCTATGTGCAGGACGTGATGCGCGAGCGCGCCGCCGATCTGCTGCCGCTGCTGCAGGACCCGAACGCCTATTTCTACGTCTGTGGCCTCAAGAGCATGGAAGAGGGCGTGGTCATGGCCTTGCGCGATGTGGTGCAGGCCGCGGGGCTGGACTGGGAGGCCATCGGCGCCGATCTCAAGCGCCAGGGACGGCTGCATTTGGAGACCTATTGAGCGAGAGCCGGTGACCAGGGAGCGTCATTTCCCTGGGATAAACCCCTAATCGGGCCATGGGTGGGCGAATTGCGACAAATTGTCGCAACCGATGCCGTAAAGTTCCATGGCTATGGACGCACCCCAGGAGACCGTCGGCGCCATTTATCCCGCCATCGAGGTGGGTGTGATCATGCGTCGCGAGCCGGTGATCGGTCCGATGAGCCGTTGGCAGTCGACGCGCTGGGTGCTGGCCGATGTGGTGCTGCATGAGGCCTTGCCTGCTTTGTCCTTGGCTGGGGCCGCCGAGGCTGGCGGTCCCATTCCCATCGAGCCTGAGGCAGGGGCCTCGCCAGCGACATCCCACTGGCTGTATCCGGGCTTCGAGGTGACGCTGCACCGCGACGATGCGGAGGGTTATTACCTCAACCTCACCGCCCCCCAGCCGTGCTTCTGGGTGTTGTGGCGGCTCGACCACGAGCAGGGCGACGACGCCTTTCCTCAGCCATTGATCGTCACCGTGAGCTATCACGACGCCGGTCGCTGGCTCGACGCCCAAGAGCGGGTCGATCAGGTGCCTGCCCCGCCCAGTGTCATCGACTGGATGGCCCGTTTCACGCAACAGCATTACCAGCCGGAACCCAAGCGGCGCAAGCGCCCGGCCAGCTTCCAGCCGCTGACGGATCGGTTTGGCAATCCCGTGTGCATCACCACCGACAAAGCGCGGGGCGGAGCCGGCCATGGCTGACGAAGAAGGGTTCTTCAGCCGCTGGTCACGGCGCAAGGCGCAAGCCCGCCAAGAGGCGCCACAGGGCTTGGAGGATGCCCCCAGGCAGGCGGCCGTGGTGCCGCCCAAGGATCACCCCTTCCCGCCATCCCCGGCTTCGGGGGCACAACGGCCCGCAGCCGTGGTGCAGCCGCCCGCGGCTGCAACGGTACCGCCTCAAGCCCCCCCCGAACGCCCCGCCGAAGCGGCCGCGCCCCCTTTGCCGACGCTGGACGATGTCCGCGCTTTGACGCCCGATGCCGATTTCAGCCGTTTCGTCGCCCCCGAGGTGTCGCCAGAAGTGCGCAACGCGGCGATGAAAAAGCTCTTTTCCGATCCGTTCTTCAATCAAATGGACGGCTTGGACATCTACATCGACGACTATTCCAAGCCGGACCCGCTGCCTGCCAGTTTGGCTCGCAAGCTGGTGAGTGCCCAGTTCATGAAGCTGTTCGACGATCCTCAGGCAGAGCAAGACGCCGCGCGCGCTTCCGCACCATCCAGCGCCACCGACCCCGGGCCGGCACCGGGGGGCCATCCCCGTGAAGCGGATGCCCCGTTCGCGCCTGAGCCAACGCCGCCATCCGACACCCCGCCCCACGCTCCGCGACAACCATGACGACGCTCATCTGCAACTGCAACCGCACCATGCCGCTGGACGGCGAGGCTTTGAGCCGTATGCTGGGTGAACCCCTGACCGTTCACACCACGCTGTGCCGGCGCGAGGCCCCCGCTTTCCAACGGGCCACCCGCAGCCGGGAAGAACTGGTCGTGGCCTGTACCCAGGAGCAGCGACTGTTTGCCGAGCTGTCCGAGCAGACCGAAGGCGCCGTGGCGCTGGACGAGCGCCCCATCCGTTTCGTGAACTTGCGCGAAACCGGGGGGTGGGGTCGAGAGGGCAAGCAGGCCACCGCGAAAATGGCGGCGCTGCTCGCAGCAGCCCGGCTGCCTGAACCCGATCCCGTGCCCACGGTCACCTACCGCAGCGCCGGCCGCCTGCTCGTGATCGGGCCGCTCGATCGGGCGCAGGCCCTGGCGGCTCAGGTGGACGACGTGCTGGACGTGACGCTGTTTGCCACGGGCGGGGCCGGTGCGCAGGAACGGCGCTACCCCGTTCTGGCGGGGGATTTGCGCCAAATCCGAGGCTGGCTGGGGGCCTTCCAGGTCGAGTGGACGGCGCGCAATCCCATCGCCCTGGACCTGTGCACCCGCTGCAACGCCTGTGTGGCGGCCTGTCCGGAAGGCGCGATCGGGCTGGATTACCAGATCGACCTTGGTGTCTGCCGCCACCACCGCGACTGCGTGCGGGTCTGCGAGGCCCCGGGCGCCATCGATTTCCAGCGCGAGCCCGTGACCCACGAAGACACCTTCGACCTGGTGCTGGATCTGCGCGATCAGCCGGCGCTGACATGCCATGCGCTGCCCCAGGGCTACCTGCATCTGCCGGCGGCTGCAAGCGCCGATGCGCACATGGCGGCCATCGCCAAGCTGCGCGATGCCGTGGGCGAATTCGAAAAACCGCGTTTTTTTCAGTACCAGGCCCAAATCTGCGCCCATGGCCGCAACGAGAAGGTCGGGTGCAACGCCTGTGTGGACATCTGTTCGGCGTCGGCCATCAGCAGCCAGGTGGAACGCAGGCAGATCCATGTCAACCCCCATTTGTGTGTGGGCTGCGGTGCCTGCACGACGGTGTGCCCGACTGGCGCGTTGAGCTATGCCTACCCGAGTGCCGCGCATCAAGGGCAGCGGCTGCGTACCCTGCTGTCTACCTATGCGCGTGCCGGGGGGCAGCATGCCGCGCTGCTGTTGCATAGCCAGCAGGCCGGGCAGCGAATCGTCAACGATTGGGGGCGCGCGGCCCAGCTCGATGCGTCGGTGCGAGGCGTCCCGGCCCGTGTCATTCCGATGGCCTGCTGGCACACGGCCAGCCTGGGCCTCGATGTGTGGCTCAGCGCCGTGGCCTATGGCGCCAGCCAGGTGTTCGTCCTCGTGACCGACGAGGAGGCGCCCGATTACGTTCGCGCTCTGCAGGAACAGATGGCGGTGGGCGAAGCCTTGCTCCAAGGGCTGGGTTACGGTGGCGAGCACTTCCGGCTCATCCAGGTCCGGGATGCGCGCGACATCGGCCACCTCGACCAGGCCGTGCGCGTGGCCCCGGCCGCCACCGTTTCCCAGCCGGCCACGTTTGCGGTGCAGGCATCGAAGCGAAGCACGTTGGACCTGGCGCTGGAGCATCTGATGAAGCACGCCCCGGCCAGCCCATTGCCGCCGGCCATCCCGCTGCCGGCGGCGGGGGCCCCCTGGGGCAGCGTCCATGTCAACCCCGAGGCTTGCACGCTCTGCCTCAGTTGCGTGGGCGCTTGCCCGGCCGGGGCCCTGCAAGACAACCCGGCTGCGCCTCAGTTGCGCTTTGTCGAGAAAAACTGCGTGCAGTGCGGGCTGTGCGTCAAGACCTGCCCGGAAAACGCCATCGGGCTGGAGCCACGTTTGTGGCTGTCACCTCAGCGGCGCGAACCGCGGGTGATCAATGAGCAACCGGCGTATGCCTGCATCCGCTGCGGCAAGCCATTCGGCACCCTCAAAGCGGTCGAAGCCATGCTGGGGCGTCTGTCCGGCCACGCCATGTTTCAAGGCGCAGCGTTGGAACGGCTGAAAATGTGCAGCGATTGCCGTGTCATCGACATCTTCACCGGCAACGAAGTCAAGATCACCGACCTTTGATGGCGAGGCCCGTCATGACGCCCGATATCCCCGTGTCCTCCGCACTCGACGAGGAAACTGCCCGCGCAGAAATTTATGGCCTGTTGGCGGCCCTGTACTATGCGCCGCCGGCGCCTGCGTTGCTCGCCCAGCTTCGCGTGGCCGTCACTCAGGCCCCTGCGGCTGGCGCCTTTCTGGAGGAGCCGTGGCGCAGTCTCGTCGCTATCGCCCGCGAACTCGACGATGCCACCATCGCCGACGAGTTCCACACCCTGTTCGGCGGTGTCGGCAAGCCCGAAGTGTATCTTTTTGGTTCGCATTACCTGAGCGGTTTCCTCAATGAGAAGCCGCTGGCTGTGCTGCGCACCGACCTGGCCGAACTGGGCCTGACGCGCGACGAGCACATGCCCGAGACCGAGGACCACATCGCCTACCTGTGCGAGGTCATGCGCTTTCTCATCGCGGGCGATGACATGGCGGTCTGCAACCTCACGCGGCAGCAGGCGTTTTTTGCCAAGCACTTGCAGCCCTGGGTCAGCGACCTGTGCGACACGCTGGCGCCCACCCCGAAAGCCGCTTTTACGCCGCCTTGGCGGCATTCACCCGGGCTTTCATGAGCGTGGAAGCCCAAGGTTTTGACCTGATGGCCTGAATTCGGCTGGGCTCAGGGCTGCAGCCGTCCCGGACGGCCATCACCCGTGGGCGCTTGGGATTCCGAGGGCACCAGGGGCTCCGTCAGCAATCGCAGCCGAAACACCGCGCCCTGCTCGTCGGTCCGGTTGTCGGCCTCCAGCCGCCCGCCGTACCGCTCCACCAGCCCTTGGCTGATCCACAGCCCGAGGCCATTGCCGTCGTTCTTGGTGGTGAAAAAGGGCGAGAACAGCCGCTCCAAAACGGCCGGACTCAGGCCCGGCCCGGTGTCGGCCACTTCCACGATGGCGCCCAGTGTGGTGCCCGTGGTGTCGCCCACCCAATCCAACGTTCGCAAGGTCAGGCAGCCTTTGTCGGGCATGGCCTGCACGGCGTTGATCATCAGGTTGATGATGACCTGCTGGAGTTCCTGCCGGTTGATGCCCGCACGTGCCCTCGCCCGGTAATCCTGCTCGACGCGGATGCCGCGCTGCTGCAGCAAGTGCCCCACCAGCACCAGGCAATCGGCCGCGACCTGGTTGACGTCTTGCTGGTCCACGTAGCCGGCAAACTCGGTCGGCCGGGCGTACTGGAGCAACTGGGTCACGATGAGGCGCATGCGCTCGATCTGCTCATCGAGCAACCGGAACTCCCCTCGCACCGGATCGGCCGCCGGGCCGAGTTCATGGCGGATCAAGTCCAGGTTGCCTTGCATCACAGCGATGGGGTTGTTGATTTCGTGGGCCACGCTGGCCGTGAGCTGGCCGATGGCCGCGAGTTTTTCCGATTTGACCAACTGCTGCTGGGCTTGCCGCAGCGAGGCGTTGCTGGCTTCGAGCTCGCGGGTGCGCTCCTGTACCTTGAGGTCCAGCGTTTCGGCCCATTCCCGCAGCCGGCGCGTGTTGTCTTCCACCACGTCCAGCAGGTGATCGAGGTGATTGGCCAGGGCGCCGAGTTCGTCCCGTGCCGCGATCGGGCCCACCCGGGCGCCACTCTCGCCATCCTCGATCCGCTTGATGGTCTCGTTCATCTGTTCGACCGGACGGAAGATGCTGCGTGCCCAGCGCACCGAGAACACGGCGGCCAGGGTCATGACCGCCAGAAAGATGAACCCCATCACCCCGAGCATGCCGTAGCGCATCCAGCGGTAAGGGCGCTCCAGGTAGCCCACGTAGAGCATACCGACCCGTTCACCGCGGGCGTCCTGCAGTGGTTGGTAGGCACTCACATACCAGTCGTTCACCACGAAGGCCCGGTCGAGCCACGTCTCACCGCGGCCCAGCACCGCGTCACGCACTGCCTGGGAGACGCGGGTGCCGATGGCGCGCTGGTCTTGAAACAGTCGCACGTTGGTGGTGATGCGGACATCGTCCAGAAACAGGGTGGCGGTGCCCACACTGCCGAAGGGCAGGGAGCCTTCCGGGTACACGATGCGGTTGATGTGATCAATGAACGCCAGGTTCTGGTTGAGCAGCAAACCGCCGTGCAGCACGGCCCAGGGGCGGCCCTCGGCATCGGGCACGGGCAGGCTGGCCAACATGACCATGGCCCTGTCCTCATTATCCCGTTCGGTCGGGCTGGCGTTGCGGGTTTCCACCAGCGGGATGCCGGTACGTTCGAGCAAGTGGGGCGCCCACTCGGCCAGTTCTTCCTGCGTCATCAGCCGAAGCGTGGCGCTGTAATCGGTGGCATCTGTCGCTAGTTCGGGTGTGGCTTCGTCGGGTCGCACCAGCACCAGGATGTCCAGCCCCAGGCGTTCTCGCTCGTCGAGCAACAGTTCATGCAGCGCGGCCAGCTCGGGGTATCGGTCGCCGTAGGCCGACACTCCGCCTGGAGGGGGAGCGATGAGGGCACCCCCGTGCGCACGGGCACTGGCCAGGGCTTGGTGCAGGGCCAAAGACAGCGCCACCCCCCGCGTGCCAGCCCCCACTTCGTAGAGCACCTGCTGGAAATAGCCGTTGGCCACCGCCAGGTCGGCACGCACCTTGGCAGTCAGCAGTCGATCGTAGGCCACATGGCTCCAGAGCATCAGCGCCAGCACCAGCAAAGGAAAGACGACGGCCAGGGGCAGCAGCGCGATGGCCAGCAGCTTGTGCCGAACCGAACGGTTCATCCAGCGGGGCGTCTTGAGCCAGGCCATGGATCAGGGATGCGACGGGTTCATTCCCCATTCGGCAAAACGCCGTTCCAGCGTGCGCCGGGAGACGCCGAGCAGTTGAGCGGCTTTGGTCTTGTCCCCCTGGACCGACTCCAGGATGGACAGGATGTGTTGCTTTTCCAGGGTCTGCAGGTCGGTCGGCCCTCGGCTGGCGCGGGCCGGCGAACCGGCCATCGACGGATAGAGGGCCGAGACATTGAGCGTGCCCAGGATCAATGAGCGTTCGATGAGGTTGCGCAGCTCGCGGGTGTTGCCCGGCCAGTGGTATTGCATGAGCAACTGCAGGGCTTCGGGGGCGACGTCGATGGCGGGCACGCCCAGCACCGAGGCCAGCTCGTGGATGTAATGGTCCAGCAGGTCCGGGATGTCCTCGTGGTGCGTGCGCAAAGGGGGGAGGTGGATATCGACCACCTTGAGGCGATAGTACAGGTCGGAGCGGAAGCGCCCGGCTCCCACTTCGGCGGTCAGGTCCCGGTTGGTGGCCGCCACGATACGCACATCCACCGCCAGGGTCTGCTGACTGCCCACTGGCCGAATCCGCAGGTCTTCGATGGCACGCAACAGCGCTGCCTGCACCGGCAGCGGCAGTTCGGCCACCTCGTCGAAGAACAGGGTCCCCCCCTGGGCATAATAGAACAGCCCGTCTTTGGCATGCACACTGCCATGGCTGCCCGGCTTGGCATGGCCAAACAGTTCGATGGCCATGTCTTCCGGCGAAAGCGATGCGCAATTGACCGGCACGAACGGTCCGCTGGATCGGCTGCTGCGCGCGTGCAGTTCTCTGGCCACCAATTCTTTGCCGGTGCCCGATTCGCCCGTGAGCAAAACGGTGCTCGGCATCGGCGCGGCGCGCTCGATGGCCTCGCGCACGGCTTGCATGGCGGCCGAACGCCCCACGATCGGTGAACCGGACTGGCGGGCCACCGGCTGGGCGTCGCGGCGCAACACGTAGTTCTCGCGCCGCAGCCGTGTTCGCTCGTGGCATTGCTGGATGGCGTTGAGGATCTGCGGGATCCGGAAAGGCTTCAGAATGAAGTCGGACGCGCCGGCCCGCAACGCTTCAATCGCGGTTTCCAGGTCGGCAAAAGCCGTGATCAGGATGACCTCGCCGCTGTAACCCTGCTCTCTGAGCTCTTGCAGCCAGGCCACCCCGTTTTTGCCGGGCAGGGAAATGTCCAGAATGACCAAATCCACCCGCTGGGCGCGCATCCATTCGGCGCCTTCTTCAGCGCTGGCGGCCACGGCGACGAAACGGCACCGTGGCGCCAGCACCTTCACCAGGAAATTGCGCATGCCCTCTTCGTCATCCACCACCAGGATGGACCAGTGCGGCCAGTCGTCAGCGGTGTGGCGGCCGTGATGGCGATCCGAAAACGGGGACGAAACGGGGGAATTCACCAGACGCTCCATCGTTGATTCCTGAACGAAAAACTCGGGAATTGGGGTTTTTGAGACACGCAGGCGTGGGCTGTCGGCGTTTGCAGCGCCTTGCCGAGCGCGACAATTTGTCGGATCGCCCGGCGACAAAGCGTCTGCGCCCAGGGTAAACCCGAGGTGGCAGGGAAGGAGCCTTCCTCGAAGGTCGATTCGGTATATAAGCAATCACTGTTGGCCTGCATATTGCTTTCATCGAGCGGGGCCTGGCAAGGCGTCCGCCTGGTCGTGGCTCAGATTGTGCCGCTGAACCCGCCAACGCCGGTGGGCCGACGTTGGCGTCCTTGCCGACTCTGCCGGCCAGCGGTAGATTCGATCTCCATGCATATGACTTCAGCCGCTTTTTGACGCGGTGCGAGGCTTAGTTTGAGGAGACATGCATGGACGCCCCTGAAAAATCCCATTCTCTGTCGCGCCGGCGCTGGTTCGCCGGGGCGGGTGCTGTCGGCGCAGTGGCCGCTGTCGCTGCCGTGGCCCCCAAAGCGGTGGTTCAGACCGAGGCTGCCCAGGCGCCTGCGCCGGGCGCTCGCCCCGGAGGCGGGTACAGGCTGTCGGAGCACGTCAAGCGTTACTACCAGACCACTCGTGTCTGAACCCTCTGGCCGCGGGCCAGCGGGCCGGTGCGGCTGCCATGTCGTTTCAAATTCCGGAGTGAACAAGCCATGTTGCTGACCAAAAAAACGGGGCATCGCACGGGCGCGGGTGGATCGGGCGGTTTCGTCAACAGCCTGCGGCGCGGCCTGGCCCATGCCGTGCCCACCATGGATCGCCGCGCTTTCCTGAGGCGCTCGGGCTTGGGGCTGGGCGTTGGCCTGGCGGCCACCCAACTCACGCTCGTGAAGAAGGCCGATGCCGCCGCGGCCGGTGGCTCCATCGATGGAACGGGCAAGGTCGAGGTCAAGCGCACCGTCTGTACCCACTGTTCGGTGGGTTGCGCCATCGACGCGGTGGTGGAAAACGGCGTCTGGGTTCGCCAGGAGCCCGTGTTCGACTCGCCCATCAACCTGGGCGCGCACTGCGCCAAGGGGGCCTCCATCCGCGAGCACGGCCACGGCGAATACCGCCTGCGCTATCCGATGAAGCTGGTCAATGGCAAATACCAGCGCATCACTTGGGACGAAGCCTACGACGAGATCGTGGCCAAGATGAAGGCCCTGCGCGAGGCCAGTGGCCCCGACTCGGTGTACTTCATCGGTTCCTCCAAGCACAACAACGAGCAAGCCTACCTGCTGCGCAAGTTCGTGAGTTTCTGGGGCACCAACAACTGTGACCACCAGGCGCGCATCTGCCACTCCACCACCGTGGCCGGGGTGGCCAACACCTGGGGCTATGGCGCGATGACCAACTCGTACAACGACATGCAGAACAGCAAGGTCGCTCTGTACATCGGCTCCAACGCCGCCGAAGCCCACCCCGTCTCCATGTTGCACATGCTGCATGCCAAAGAGCTGGGGTGCAAGATGATCGTGGTGGATCCGCGCTTCACCCGCACGGCGGCCAAGGCCGACGAGTACGTGCGCATCCGCTCCGGCACCGACATCCCCTTCCTGTTTGGCCTGCTGTACCACATCTTCAAGAACGGCTGGGAAGACAAGAAGTACATCAGCGACCGCGTCTATGGCATGGAGGAGGTCCGCAAAGAAGTGATGGCCAAGTGGACACCCGAGGCCGTGGAAGAAGCTTGTGGCGTCAAGGAAGAGCAAATGTTCCGGGTGGCCAAGATGATGGCCGACAACCGCCCCGGCACCATCGTCTGGTGCATGGGCCAGACGCAGCACACCATCGGCAACGCGATGGTGCGTGCCTCGTGCATCTTGCAGCTGGCGCTGGGCAACATCGGCGTCAGCGGTGGCGGGGCCAACATTTTCCGGGGCCATGACAACGTGCAAGGCGCCACCGACGTCGGGCCGAATCCGGATTCGTTGCCCGGCTACTATGGGCTGGCCGAAGGGGCATGGAAGCACTTTGCGGCCACTTGGGGGGTGGATTTCGACTGGATCAAGTCGCGCTATGCCGATGGCATGATGTCCAAGCCGGGCATCACCGTCTCGCGCTGGATCGACGGCGTGCTCGAAGACAAGGAAGCCATTGACCAGGGTAGCAACCTGCGTGGCGTGATCTTCTGGGGGCATGCCCCCAACTCCCAGACCCGTGGCCTGGAAATGAAGCGGGCCATGGACAAGCTCGATCTGCTGGTGGTGATCGACCCCTATCCGTCGGCGACCGCCGCCATGGCCGCGATGCCGGGCAATCCGCAGGACCTCAACCCCAACCGCACGGTCATCCTGCTGCCGGCCGCCACCCAGTTCGAGACCAGTGGTTCCTGCACGGCGTCCAACCGCTCCATCCAGTGGCGCGAGAAGGTGATCGAGCCGCTGTGGGAAAGCCGCAGCGACCACATGATCATGTACCAGCTGGCCCAGCGCCTGGGCTTTGCCAACGAGCTTTGCAAAAACTATGCGTTGCAGAAGGTCGGCGGCATGGACGAGCCGGTGGTCGAGGACATCCTGCGCGAGATCAACAAGTGCGTCTGGACCATTGGCTACACCGGGCACAGCCCCGAACGCCTGAAGGCGCACATGCGCAACATGCACGCCTTCGACATCAAGACGCTGAAATGCAAGGGCAAAGTGATCGACCAGGAAACCGGCTATGACATGACCGGCGACTATTTCGGCCTGCCTTGGCCCTGCTACGGCACGCCCGAGCTCAAGCACCCGGGTTCGCCCAACCTGTACGACACCTCCAAGCACGTGATGGACGGTGGCGGCAATTTCCGGGCCAACTTTGGCGTGGAACGCGACGGGGTGAGCCTGCTGGCGGCCGACGGCTCGCATTCGCTGGGGGCCGAGATCACCACCGGCTACCCCATGCTGACCGACCAGCTGCTCAAGAAACTGGGCTGGTGGGACGAGCTGACGCCGGAGGAGCAGGCCGCCGCGGAAGGCAAGACCTGGACCACCGACCCGACCGGGGCCATGATCCGTGTGTTCATGAAGCACGGCTGCCATCCCTTCGGCAACGCCCGGGCTCGCGCCTACGTGTGGAACTTCCCGGACCCGATCCCGCAGCACCGCGAACCCGTCTACGGCACCCGTCCGGACCTGATTGCCAAATACCCCAGCCACGACGACCAGAAGAACCGTTGGCGCCTGCCCATCCTCTACAAGACGCTTCAGGAAAAGAACGTCGAAGACAAGCTGCACGAGAAATTCCCGCTGATCATGACCTCCGGGCGTCTCGTCGAATACGAGGGCGGCGGCGAGGAAACCCGCTCCAACCCCTGGTTGGCCGAGTTGCAGCAGGAGATGTTCGTCGAGATCAATCCCGCCACCGCGGCTCAGCGCGGCATCCGCAACGGCGACCGGGTGTGGGTGAGCACCCCGACTGGGGCCCGCATCAACGTGCAGGCACTCGTCACCCCGCGCGTGGACGAAACCACCGTGTTCCTGCCGTTCCACTTCTCGGGCCGCTGGCAAGGGCCAGATCTGCTCAGGCATTACCCCGAAGGGGCGGCGCCGATCGTGCGCGGCGAGGCGGTCAATACGGCCACCACCTACGGTTACGACATCGTGACCATGATGCAGGAAACCAAGACCACCATCTGCAACGTCGAACGGGCATGAGGAGCAACGAATGGCACGCATGAAATTTGTCTGTGATGCAGAGCGCTGCATCGAGTGCAACGGCTGTGTGACCGCTTGCAAGAACGAGCACGAGGTGCCTTGGGGGGTCAACCGCCGCCGCGTGGTCACGCTCAACGACGGGGTGCCGGGCGAGAAGTCCATCTCGGTGGCCTGCATGCATTGCTCCGACGCGCCCTGCATGGCGGTCTGCCCGGTGCAGTGCTTCTACCGCACCGACGAAGGCGTGGTGCTGCACGACAAGGACGTGTGCATTGGCTGCGGTTACTGCAGCTATGCCTGCCCGTTCGGAGCCCCCCAGTTCCCGGGACAGGGCACGTTCGGCGTGCGCGGCAAGATGGACAAGTGCACCTTCTGTGCCGGCGGCCCCGAGGCCAGCGGCAGCCAGGCCGAATTTGAGAAATACGGCCGCAACCGCCTGGCCGAAGGCAAGCTGCCGGCCTGTGCCGAGATGTGCTCCACCAAGGCTCTGCTGGCCGGCGATGGCGATGTGGTGGCCGACATTTTCCGCACCCGTGTCATACAGCGCGGCAAAGGGGCCGAAGTCTGGGGTTGGGGCACCGCCTATGGCAGCGCCCAAGGAGGACGCACATGAACCGCACACGCCTGTTCCAAATCGCCTTCATCGCCGTGGGCGCGGCCTGGCTGGTCGGGTGTGGCGAGTCTCCCCAACATTTGACCGCATCGGGCGTCAAGCCCGACACCCCAGCGTATCAAGGGGCCGGTGCCAGCCAGTTTGTGGAGCGCGGCTGGCAGCCTGGTGACCGCACCAGTTGGGAGCAGCAGTTGCGTGCCCGCGCCGCATACGGGCAGAACGAATACACCCGCGTGCACTGAAAACGGGAGGACACCATGCGAACGTTCTTCAACGCCGCGGCCCATCGACTGTGGTCCCGTGGGTGCATAGCCCTCTTGCTGGCCGTCGCCATGGGAGCGGCCACCGCCCAGGGGGCCGACCCTGCCCCTGCGCCCCCGGGCGGCGGCGGCATCCAGGGTGCCAACATCTTTCAGATCGCCCCCAGCGCCGATACCGATCCCGGCTACATGAACCAGTCCAACGCACAGCGTCAGCAGGTTCAGCCCGGCAACAATGCTCCCATGTGGCGACAGGTGGGCCAAGGTGTTGCCGGTGTCACCAACTTTCCCTATCCCGAGTACGGCACGCTGATCCAGCCCACGGTGCAGTACCCGGGTTCGCGCCTGACCAATGCGGGTGAAGCTTGGCGGCAGGTGCGCAACGGCGTCATCATCCCCTACGGCGGGGCTTTGTTGGTCATCGTTGCCGTGGCCATTGCGCTGTTTTACCTGGGCAAGGGGCCTATCCGCCTGCATGGACAGGAAACCGGCCGCCAGATCGAGCGCTTCACCGCCTTCGAGCGCGCGGCGCATTGGACGAACGCCTTTGCCTTCGTGGTGCTGGCGGTGTCCGGTCTGATCATGGCTTTCGGCAAATTCTTTCTGCTGCCGATCATGGGCAGCATGCTGTTCGGCTGGCTGGCTTACGCCATGAAGAACCTCCACAATTTCGCCGGACCGTTGTTTGCCGTGTCGCTGGTGATCGTGTTCTTCACTTTTCTGCGGGACAACCTGCCCAGCAAGGACGACATCCGCTGGATGCTCAAGGCCGGCGGGTTGTTCAGCGGTCAGGAGGTGCCCTCACACCGATTCAACGCCGGTGAAAAAATCGTGTTCTGGGGCGGGGTGTTCTTGCTGGGGTTCACGGTCGTGGCTTCCGGCCTCGTCCTGGACAAGCTGATTCCCGGGCTGGCCTATCTCCGCAGCGACATGCAGATCGCGCACATGATCCACGCCTCGGCGGCGATGATGATGATGGCCATGTTCCTCGGGCATATCTACATGGGTACACTGGGGGTGCAGGGCGCCTACCAGGCCATGAAAACGGGCTACGTGGACGAAACCTGGGCCAAAGAACATCACGAGCTCTGGTATGACGACATCAAGGCAGGCAAGATTCCGGCAGAGCGCAGCACTCGCTCCGGTGCCAAGCCGGCCGTGGGCCCGGCCAAGGCCGTTTGATGGCCTGCGCGGACATGGAGGGTGCAGATGCTGTTGACTGAACCGCAGCAGTCTGCCTTCGTCCCTGGCTTGCCCCGCTTGTCGCGGGCCTGTGTGCCGTTGACGCGCGAAGTCACGGTGGTCAATGAGTTCGGTGAGCAGCGCGTCCTTTCTATCCCCGCCGAGCGCGATCTCACCGTTTACGTGGACAAGCGCGAGCTCGTCACGCTCATGACGCTGGGCGGCCATCCTGAGTGGCTGGTGCTTGGCTATCTGCGCAACCAGCGTCTCGTCGAATCCGTGCACGACATCGAGTCCATCACGGTGGATTGGGAGGTGGGCGCCGCTGCCGTGAAGACGCGCGGTGGCGTGCACCGCATCGAGGAGCGCACGGCCCGGCGCGTGGTCACCACCGGGTGTGGCCAGGGCAGCGTTTTTGGCGGCATCCTGGATGAGCTGGACCGTATTCGGCTGTCGCCCACGGCGCGGCTGCGCCAGTCCGATCTGTACCAGATCGTCAAAACCATTCGCGAGCAGGACTCGACCTACAAGCAGGCCGGGTCGGTGCACGGTTGTGCGTTGTTCCAGGGCTCGGAACTCCTCCTGTTCGTGGAGGACGTGGGCCGCCACAACGCGGTGGACGCGATTGCGGGCTGGATGTGGCTGCAAGCCCCGAAGGTCCGCGAAGGGGCGGACAAGGTGTTCTACACCACCGGGCGCCTGACGAGCGAGATGGTCATCAAGGCGGCGCAGATGGGCGTGCCGGTGGTGGTTTCACGCAGTGGCATCACCCAGATGGGGCTGGAAGTGGCCGAGCGGGTGGGCGTGTGCGCCATCGGACGGGCCACGAACCAGCGCTTCTTGTGCTTTTCCCACCCGCAGCGCTTGCTGCTGGATGCCGAGCCCGCGCGGCCGGTTCAGACCAGTTCCATGTAGCGGGCCAGTTCCCAGTCGGTCACGGCGAGCCGAAAGCGGCTGATTTCCCACTGGCGTGTCTGCACGAAGTGCTCGACGAAGCCTTCGCCGAGGAGTTCGCGGGCGAGCGCCGATTCGGCCATCGTGGTGGTGGCCTGCTCCAGGGTTTGCGGCAGCGCGGCACCGTTGGCGCTGACCGCTTCGGGGTCCAGGCGGTGGCGGATGCCATGGAGCCCGGACGCGATGGCCGCCGCGATGGCCAGGTAAGGGTTGGCATCGGCGCCGGGCACGCGCGTCTCCAGCCGCTGGGACCGGGCGCTGCCCGGCACCACCCGGCAGGCCACATGTCGGCTGTCGATGCCCCAACTGGCTCGCACGGGGGCCAGCATGCCATCGACCAGCCGCTTGTAGCTGTTGATGAAGGGCGCGTAGACCGCAAACAGATGGGGCAGGGCATGCATCTGGCCGGCGATGTAGTGCCGCAGCGTATCGCTGAGGCCATGTGGCGCCCGGGCATCGTGGAACAGGTTGCGCCCGTCTCGCCACAGGCTCTGGTGCAGGTGCTGGCCGCAACCGGCATAGGCGGGGGACCACTTGGCCATGAAGGTGCTCAGCAAGCCGTGGCGACGGCCGATTTCCCGGACCGCCTGCTTGAACAGCACCGCCCGGTCGGCGCTGTCCAGCGCCGGGCCATACCGCAGCGCCACCTCCAGGTTGCCAGGGCCGGCTTCGGTGTGCAAGGTTTCGATCGGTATGCCTGCGGGCGGCAGCCAGCGAAAGAGGTCGTTGACGAAGCCGGCCACGGCATCGACCCGGAAGGGGGAATAGTTGGTGATGGATGCGGTGGCGGTGTCGAGTTGGCGAAAGCCCTTGGCGCGGATGCTGCGCTCGTCCTCCCGCAGCACGAACCATTCCAACTCCACCCCCACCTGAACGTCCAGCCCCATGTCGGCGGCCTGCGCCAGCACGCGCTTGAGCACTTGGCGGGGGCACATGGGCAGGGGCGAGCCATCGGGCAGCAGGTGTTCGCCGATCAAGGCCCAACGCCCCTCGTCCCAGGGCAGTTGGCGCGCGGTGGCCGGGTCCAGCCGCAAGCCGATTTCGCCCAGTGCCGTGCCCAGCCCGGCGAAGGCGACCGTGTGGGTGTAGAGGTCGTCGGCAATGTCCCAGCCAAAGGCCGCGCTGGCAATCGTGCCGCCACCCGTGAGCAACTCGGCCATCTTCTCGCCCGCGTGCGTCTTGCCGCGGCACACGCCGTCGATGTCGGTGGTGAAGAAACGCGCGTGGGTGGCTGCGCGCAAGGCTTGTTCGAGGGAGGGGCAGGCGGCGTGTTCCATGGACACATTGTGGGGCTGGCGTAGATGGGACGTTGGGTCCACTTGACGGGCCCACAAGCCGTTAGCATACGGTCCATTGACGATTTTTCACGGCCCATCCCGCGGCCCCGACCACCATGACCGGACAAGTCCACATCATCGATCACCCGCTGGTGCAGCACAAGCTCACGCTCATGCGCCGCAAGGACACCAGCACCAAGAGCTTCCGCCAACTCGTCCACGAGCTCAGCGCCCTGCTGGCCTACGAAGTCACGCGCGACATGCCGATGCAGGAAGTCGAGATCGAAACGCCGCTGGAGCGCACCACCGGCCGGGTGATCGACGGCAAGAAGATCGTGCTGGCATCCATTCTGCGGGCGGGCAACGGTTTTCTGGACGGGATGCTGGAAGTGGTGCCCAGTGCCCGGGTGGGGCACATCGGCCTGTTCCGCGACCCGGCCACCCTGCAGGCCGTGGAGTACTACTTCAAAATGCCTTCTGGCATGGAGGAGCGCGACGTGATCGTCCTCGACCCGATGCTGGCCACGGGCAATTCGGCGGTGGCGGCGGTCAACCGTCTGAAGGCCTGTCAGCCGCGTTCGCTGCGTTTCGTCTGTCTGGTCACCTGCCCCGAGGGCATCGCCACCTTTCACCGGCACCACCCCGACGTGCCCATCTATACCCCGGCGGTGGATCGTGGCCTCAATGAGCACGGCTACATCGTCCCCGGCTTGGGCGATGCGGGCGACCGCATCTTTGGCACCAAATAATCGCCGCCGGACACCACGGAATCAGGGTTTGCGCTAACCTCGGGGGCATGAACCATGCCCCCACTGCCTCTTTCTGGACCATTGGCTGGCGCGCCTTGCTGCGCGATTGGCGCGCGGGCGAATTGCACGTGCTGGTGCTGGCGATTGCGCTGGCGGTGGCGGCGCTCAGCGCGGTGGGTTTTTTTGCCGATCGCCTGCAAAACGGCCTCAATCGCGATGCGCGGCAGCTCATCGGTGGGGATGCGGTGGTTCGCAGCGACCACCCGGCTCCGCCGGCTTTCGAAGCGCAGGCGCGTGCCCTGGGCCTGGAGGTGACGCGCCATGTGAGCTTTCCCACCATGGGCCGAGCCGATGACGAGCAAGGCGGCGCGGCGCGTCTGGTGGCGCTCAAGGCGGTGGAGGCCAATTACCCGTTGCGTGGGCAGTTGCGCGTCGCCGCCGCCCCCGACGCGCCAGACGGGGCCACCACCGAAGTGCCCGCGCGGGGCACGGCCTGGGTGGATGCCGCGTTGCTGGTGGCGCTGGACGTGCAGGTGGGGCAGCCGTTGTGGCTCGGCGAGCAGCGCTTTCACATCGACCGGGTCATCACCATCGAACCCGACCGGGGCGCGGGCTTCATGAGCTTTGCGCCACGGGTCATGATCCACGCCGACGATCTGCCCGCCACCGGCCTGGTGCAGCCCGCCAGCCGCCTGAGCTACCGGCTGGTGGTGGCGGGTGACGATGCCGCCGTGCGGCGCTACACCCAGTGGGCCGAAGCCGAGATGAACCGGCCGGAGATTCGCGGCATGGCGCTGGAATCCTTCGAGAGCGGGCGCCCGGAGATGCAGCAGACGCTGGCCCGCGCCGAAAAATTCCTCAATCTGGTGGCCTTGCTGGCGGCGCTGCTGAGCGCCGTGGCGGTGGCCATCGCGGCCCGCGTGTACGCCAGCCGCCATCTGGACGACTGCGCCATGCTGCGCGTGCTGGGGCTGTCCCAGGCCACCATGGCCAAGGCGTACACCCTGTCTTTCGTGGCCGTGGGGCTGCTGGCGGGGGTGGCGGGCGTGGTGCTGGGCTACATCGTGCACCACGGTTTCGTGGTGCTGCTGGCCGAACTGGTCAAAGCCGACATGCCCGCCCCAAGCGCCTGGCCCGCCGTGTTTGGCCTGGGCGTGGGGCTGACGCTGATGCTGGCCTTCGGCCTGCCCCCGGTGCTGCAACTGGCGCGGGTGCCCCCGCTGCGCGTCATCCGGCGCGAGGTGGGCAACCTCAAGCCCGCCTCCTTGGCCGTGCTCGGGCTGGGCGCGGCGGGTTTTGCGGCCCTGCTGCTGGCCGCCAGCCGCGACCTGACGCTCGGGCTGATTGCCGTCGGTGGCTTTGCCGCGGCAGTAGCCGTGTTTGCCCTGGCCAGTTACATCGCGGTGCGGGTGCTGCGCGCGGTGGTCAATGAGGCCGTGGCCCCGCGCTGGCTGCGCCTGGCCACCCGCCAGCTCAGCGCCCGGCCTGCGTATGCGGTGGTGCAGGTCAGCGCCCTGTCGGTGGGCTTGCTGGCGCTGGTGCTGCTGGTGCTGCTGCGCACCGACCTCATCACCAGCTGGCAGCAGGCCACCCCGCCCGACGCGCCCAACCGCTTCGTCATCAACATCCAGCCCGAGCAGGCCGAGCCGTTCCAGCAAACGCTGCGCGAGCAGGGGGTGGAGCGCTACGACTGGTATCCCATGATCCGCGGCCGGCTGGTGGCCATCAACGGCCGTACCGTGGTGCCGGAGGACTTCGAAGGCGACCGCGCGCAACGCCTCGTGGACCGCGAGTTCAACCTGTCACACAGCGCCAGCCCGCCGCCGCACAACCAGATCGTGGCCGGGCGCTGGCAGCCCGAGGAGCCTGAGGCCATCTCCATCGAAGAGGGGCTGGCGCAGACCCTGGGCCTGAAGCTGGGGGACCGGCTCACCTTCGACATCGCCGGCATCCCGGTGGAGTCTCGCATCACCAGCCTGCGCAAGGTGGACTGGGGCTCCATGCGCGTGAACTTCTTTGCCATGTACCCCGTCAGCCAGATGGAGGACGTGCCGCTGACCTACATCAGCGCCTACCGCGCGCCGGACGCCCCCGGCTTCGACAACGCCCTCGTGCGTGCCTTTCCCAACATCACCAATGTGGACATGAGCAGCACGATCGCGCAGGTACAGCGCGTGCTGGGGCAGGTCATCCGCGCCGTGGAGTTCCTCTTTGCCTTCACGCTGGCGGCGGGGCTGGTGGTGCTGTTTGCCGCCGTCACCGCCACGCGGACCGAGCGCGAGCGCGAATACGCGATTCTGCGTGCCGTGGGGGCGCAAGCCTCGCTGCTGCGGCAGGTGCAGCGGGCCGAATTGCTGGGCGTGGGGCTGCTGGCGGGTTTTCTGGCGTCGGTGGTGGCGGTGGGCGTGGGCTGGGCGCTGGCCCGTTACGCGTTCGAGTTTGAATGGAACGCCGCTTCCTGGGTGCCGCTGGCTGGCGCCCTGGCCGGGGCTTGGCTGGCGTTGGCCGCCGGCTGGTGGGGCCTGCGCGGCGTCTTGCGCACGCCCGTGGTCGAGACGCTGCGCAAGGCGGCACAATAAGCCATGACCATGCAGATCCAGGAACCCCCGCCCCGCAACGCCCAAGGCCAGGCACTGACGCCCTTTGAATGGATCGGCGGCGAGCCCGCCGTGCGCGCCCTGGTGGACCGCTTCTACGACCTGATGGATCTGGAGCCCGCCTACCGCGAGCTGCGTGCCAGCCACGGCCCCACGCTCGACAGCGCCCGCGACAAGCTGTACTGGTTTCTCTGCGGCTGGCTGGGCGGCCCGCAGCACTACCAGGAGCGCTTCGGCCACCCGCGCCTGCGCATGCGCCACATGCCGTTCAAGATCGGTATCATCGAGCGCGACCAGTGGCTTGCCTGCATGGACCAGGCCATGGGCGATGTGGGCGTGCCGCAGGACTTGCGCCAGCGGCTCAACCAGAGCTTTTTCCAGACGGCAGACTGGATGCGCAACACGCCGGGGTGAGGCCAGATGGCAGTCTGCTAAGCCGGGCTGCGCGCAGCTGGCCGCAGCAGCACCACCAGCGCCCCGGCGCCGCCTTCGGCCGGGCGGGCCTGCACGAAAGCCATCACCTCGCTCTTTTGTGCCAGCCAGCTGTGCACCTTGCCTTTGAGCACGGGCGTCTTGCCGGGGGAGCCCAGCCCTTTGCCATGCACCACGCGCACGCAGCGCAAGCCGTGGCGGTGGGCCTCGCGAATGAAGCGGCCCAGCGATTCGCGGGCCTCGTCGGTGCGCTGGCCATGCAGGTCGATCTGGGCCTGAATGCTCCACTGGCCTTGCCGCAAGCGGCGCACCACGTCCGGCCCCACGCCGGGCCGGCGAAAGCTCAAGTGTTCGTCGGTGAGCAGCAGCGTTTCGGCATCGAATTCGTCGCTGAGCGCCTCGCGCATGACGGCTTGCTCGTCGAGCCGACGTTGCCGCGGTTGGGGCGGCAGCGGCCTGGTCGGCGCCACGTGGCGCCCGTGGTCTGGCAGTCGCTGCACCCGGCCCACGGCGCGTTCGAACAGCAGCCGGTCGCGGTGCAGGCGCTCCAGGGCCTCACGCCGCGCGGCTTCTTCCGCGGCCCGCTGCGCCGCGGCCTGGGCGGCTCGTTCGGCCAGGGCTTTTTGCAGGCTTTTGAGCTCGGACAGGCTGCGCACTTTCATGGGCCGAGATTGTCGCGCAGCGGCCCGAGCCGTGTGGCCCACTCGGGCAAACCGCGGGGCTCAGATCAGCCCCATCGCGGCCATCGAGCGGCAGTCATGCGCCGTGACGATGAAGTGGTCCAGCACCCGCACATCCACCAGCGCCAGGGCCGCCTTGAGGGTCTGGGTCAGGGCCTCGTCGGCGCGTGAAGGCTCCGCCACGCCGCTGGGGTGGTTGTGGGCCAGCACCACGGCCGCGGCATGGTGGTGCAGGGCGCGCAACACCACCTCGCGCGGGTACACGCTGGCCTGCGTCAGGGTGCCGCGAAAGAGCTCTTCGAGCGCGAGCAGACGGTGCCGGTTGTCCAGAAAGAGCACGGCAAACACTTCGTGCGGTTTGTGGCCCAGGTGCAGCCGCAGATACTGGGCCACGGCTTGCGGCGTGTCGAACAGGGGCCGTTCTTTCAGTGGCTGGGCCAGCGCCCGGCGGGCCAGTTCCACCACGGCCAGGATTTCGGCCCGCTTGGCCGGCCCCAGGCCCTTGACGGTTTCCAACGCTTCGGCGCCGCTGTGCAGCAAGCCGGCAATGCCGCCGAAACGGTCCACCAGTTCCTGAGCCAGTTGCACCACATTCTTGCCTTGCACGCCGGTGCGCAGCAGCAGGGCCAGCAATTCCGCATCGCTCAAGGCGGCAGGCCCGCGCTGCAGCAGCTTCTCGCGTGGCCGGGCATCGGCCGGCAGCCCTTTGAGCGGCAGGGGCATCGACGTCATCATTCACTCCCTGGGTTTTTACAATATCGGCTTTCCCCGAATTGTGCCTGCGCGGCCGCCTGACATGCCCCACGTCGAACCCGGTTCTTTCCTCACGCTGCATTACCGCCTCACGGGGCCCGATGGGCGCGACCTCATCAACACCTTCGGCGCGCAACCGGCCACGCTCAGCCTGGGCGGTGGGGAACTGTCGCCGGCCATCGAGCAGCGCCTCATCGGGCTGGAGGAGGGCGCCCACACCGTCATCGAACTGGCCGCTGGCGAGGCGTTTGGGCCGCGTCAGCCCGAGATGGTGCAGTGGGTGGCGCGCAAGCTGCTGGATGAGTTGGGCGACCCGCACGAGCGCTATGCCGTGGGCGACGTGGTGCAGTTCCCCACGCCCGACGGGTTGGGCAGCTATGCCGGTGCCGTGCGCGAGGTGCGCGAAGACGGCGCCGTGCTGTTCGACTTCAACCACCCCTTGGCCGGACAGCCCGTGCGGTTCGAGGTGCAGATCATCGGGGTGCTGTGATGCCCAGCGCCCCAACGTCTGTGCAGGAAGTGCTGCTGGCCGAGCCGCGTGGCTTTTGCGCCGGGGTGGATCGCGCCATCGAGATCGTCGAGCGCGCGCTGGAAAAATTCGGCCGCCCCATCTATGTGCGGCACGAGATCGTGCACAACACCCATGTGGTCAATGATCTCAAGGCACGCGGCGCCATCTTCATCGAAGAACTGGACGAGGTGCCCCCCGGCGCCACGCTGGTGTTCAGCGCCCACGGCGTGAGCCAGGCCATCCAGCGCGAGGCCCAGCGGCGCGGCTTTCGCATCTTCGACGCCACCTGCCCGCTGGTCAGCAAGGTCCACGTCGAAGTGGCCAAGCTGCACAAAGAAGGCTACGAATTCATCATGATCGGTCACAAGGGCCACCCCGAGGTTGAAGGCACCATGGGCCAGCTCGACAGCGGCATCCACCTGGTGGAAGACGTGGCCGACGTGGCCAAGGTGCAGCCCGCCCAGACGGACAAGCTCGCCGTGGTCACGCAGACCACGCTGAGCGTGGACGACGCCGCCGAGATCACCGCCGCCGTCAAGGCGCGCTTCCCGAACATCCGCGAGCCCAAGCAGCAGGACATCTGCTACGCCACCCAGAACCGGCAAGACGCCGTCAAGCTCATGAGCCGGCAGGTGGACGCCGTGGTGGTGGTCGGCAGCCCCACCAGCTCCAACACCAACCGCCTGCGCGAGTTGGCCGAGCGCCTGGGCGTGCCCGCTTTCATGGTCGATGACGCCAGCGAACTGCGCGACGAGTGGTTTGCCGGCCGCGCCCGGGTGGGCGTGACCGCCGGGGCATCCGCGCCGGAAGACCTGGTGCAGGGCGTGGTGCAGCGCCTCAAAGCCCTCGGGGCGGTGTCGGTGCGCAGCCTCGATGGCATTCGCGAAACCACCAAATTCCCCCTGCCCAAGGGCCTGAAGATCGAATGACGCCCTCGGGGCCCGCCCAAGCCCGGCGGGGCAAGCCCTAAAATCGCCGCATCATGCTAGACGTCAACCTGCTGCGCAAAGACCTCGACGCCGTCGTGGCGCGCCTGCTCACCCGCAAGAATCCCCAGCCCTTCCTCGATGTGGACGCGTTTCGCGCCCTCGAACACGAGCGCAAGGCCCTGCAAGTCAAAACCGAAGAATTGCAGGCCCGTCGCAACAGCCTGTCCAAGCAGATCGGCATGCTCAAGGGCAAAGGCCAGCACGCCGAGGCCGACGCCGTCATGGCCGAAGTGGCCGACATCAAGGGCACGCTGGAAGCCTCCGCCGCGCGGCTCGACCAAATCCAGGCCGAACTCCAGGCCCTGCTGATGGCCGTGCCCAACCTGCCGCACGACAGCGTGCCCGTGGGCGCGGACGAGCACGGCAACGTCGAACTGCGCCGCTGGGCTCCCCAGGGCGGTTTCGGCGCCAACCCGCCCGAGCGGGGCTTCACGCCCAAGGATCACGTGGAGCTGGCCGAGCCCCTGGGCTTGGACTTCGAAACCGGCGCCAAGCTCAGCGGCTCGCGCTTCGTCGTCCTCAAGGGCCAGGTGGCGCGCTTGCACCGGGCGCTGGCCCAGTTCATGCTCGACGTGCAGACCCAGGAGCACGGCTACACCGAGTGCTACACCCCCTACATCGTCAACGCCGACACGCTGCGTGGCACCGGCCAACTGCCCAAATTCGAGGCCGACCTTTTTGCCGCCAAAAAAGGCGGGCAGGAGGGCGATGACGACACCGCCATGTACCTCATCCCCACCAGCGAGGTGACGCTGACCAACTTCGTGCGCGACGCCATCGTGGCCGAGGCCGACCTGCCCATCAAACTCACCGCGCACACCCCGTGCTTCCGCTCGGAGGCCGGGGCCGCCGGGCGCGACACGCGCGGCCTGATCCGCCAGCACCAGTTCGACAAGGTCGAGATGGTGCAAATCGTCCATCCCGACAAAAGCTACGAAGCGCTGGAGGAGATGACCCGGCACGCCGAAGCCGTGCTGCAAAAGCTTGGTCTGCCCTATCGGGTGGTCTTGCTGTGCACGGGCGACATGGGCTTTGGCGCCACCCGCACCCACGACCTGGAGGTCTGGCTGCCCGCGCAGAACACCTACCGCGAAATCAGCTCGGTCAGCAACTGCGAAGCCTTCCAGGCCCGCCGCATGCAGGCCCGCTTCAAGAGCGCCCAGGGCAAGAACGAACTGCTCCACACCCTCAACGGCTCCGGCCTGGCCGTGGGCCGGGCGCTGGTGGCCGTGCTGGAAAACTACCAGAACGCCGACGGCAGCATCACCGTGCCGCCGGCCTTGCGCCCGTACCTGGGTGGGGCGGAAACGCTCTGAATCGCAGTCTGGGTCGCAGACCGCTCAGCGCAACCCCACGCCGCCAGCGTCCGCCTCGCGCTGGATCAGCTCGATCTTGTAGCCGTCCGGGTCGGTCACGAAAGCGATGACCGTGGTGCCGCCCTTCACCGGCCCGGGCTCGCGCGTGATCTGGCCGCCAGCGGCCCGGATTTTTTCACAGGCGGCGTACACATCGGGCACGCCAATGGCGATGTGGCCGTAAGCCGTGCCCATCTCGTACTGTTCCACGCCCCAGTTGTAAGTCAGCTCGATCTCGGCCTGGCCGGGGTTGCCGCCGTCGAAGCCCAAAAAGGCCAGCGAGTACTTGTACTCCGGGTTTTCGGAGGTGCGCAGCAGCGTCATGCCGAGCACCTGGGTATAAAAGTCGATCGAGCGCTGGAGGTTGCCCACGCGCAACATGGTGTGCAGGATTCTCATGCCCGCGATTGTGCCGGGTTTGCCAATTCCTGGCAGGGCATGGGCCTGAGGGGCTGCGCGCCGCGCCGTCCTGCGGTAGGCTTGGTGGCATGTTCACGGCTCTGTCGGCCCATCCCTGGGCCTATCCCTTGCTGGAGGTGGTGCACCTGTGGGGCATTGCGCTCATCATTGGCAATCTGATGGCGCTGGAGGTGCGCGTCTGGGGTGGCGCGGCCCAGTTGCCCGTGTCGGCCTTGGCACGGTTGAGCCTGGTGCTGGTGGCGTTGGGCTTTGCCTTGGCCGCCGGCAGCGGATTGCTCATGTTTGCCACGCAACCCGAGGAACTGTTGGCCAATCGGGCCTTCCTAACCAAAATGGCGTTGCTGCTGTTGGCGGGCTGCAATGCGGCCTGGTTCCACGGTCGGCGTTCCCTGCATCGGCTCGACCTCACGGCCCGGCTCCTGATGCTGCTGTCGGCCCTGCTGTGGATCGGCATCTTGCTGGCTGGCCGCTGGATCGCCTACATCTGATCGCCTGAGAAAGGAGCGTGTCACCATGAACCGTCGGGAATCTTTGCGCGGCCTCTGCGGAGCCGCCGTGGCCTGGGCAGGCTGGCCCTGGCTGGCCCACGCCCACCATGGGTGGAGCAGTTTCGATCAGAACCGCCCCCTGTACCTGGAGGGGGTGGCCCGTCAAGTGCGCTGGCGCAATCCCCACGCCGAATTCACGCTGGAACTCGCGCCCAACCTGGCCCTGCCTGCCGACCTGACCGCGCGCCGCCTGCCGACCCAGATGGCCCGGGTCGATACCGAAGCCCTGTTGGCCAACACGCGTCTGCCGGATCGGCGCGATCCGCGCTGGGAGGTGGAACTGGCGCCGCTGACGCGCATGAACCAGTGGCGGGTGCCCGAAATCACCGATGGCACCCCAGTGGCGGTGATCGGCTTCACCTTCGTGGGTGAGCGGGGCGACGCCGTGCTGCGTGCCGAATACCTGTTCCTGGGGGATCGGGTCTATGGCATGCGGTCCGCGCCAGCGGGTTGACGCCGCCGCACGTCTGATGTCGAATGGCAGGGAGGTGGATCATGATACCGGTGTTTCCTCCCCCAGCGCGTCGTCAGTGGCTCTGGCGATGGCTGCTCGCTGGCGCGTTGCTGATGGTGGGCATGTGGCTGTCGGCCGCTGCCCAGGCCCCCTTTGCCAAGGTGCTGACCGTGCGCGACGCCATCGGTCCGGCCAGTGCCGATTATGTGGTTCGCGGCATTCAGAAGGCCGCCAGCGCAGGCGCGGCCCTCGTCGTCCTTGAACTGGACACGCCCGGCGGGCTCGACACTTCCATGCGGCAGATCATTCAGGCGGTGCTGGCTTCGCCAGTGCCGGTGGTGACCTATGTCAGCCCGCAGGGCGCGCGCGCGGCCAGTGCCGGCACTTTCATTCTCTATGCCAGTCATGTGGCGGCCATGGCGCCGGCGACCACGCTCGGCGCGGCCACGCCGGTGGCCATCGGCATGCCGGGCGCGCCCAAGCCCGCCGCGCCAGCCGGTGACGGCAAGCCCCAGGATTCCCCGGAGAGCCAGGACCCTTCTGCGCCCCCGCGAGCCCCCGCCGATGCCATGACGGCCAAACAGGTGCACGACGCTTCGGCCTTTATTCGTGGGCTGGCACAGCAGCACGGCCGCAACGCCGAGTGGGCCGAGCGTGCCGTGCGCGAAGCGGTCAGCCTCACGGCGGCCGAAGCCTTGGCGCAGCGCGTGGTGGATGTGGTGGCCGTCGATCTGGCCGATTTGCTGGCGCAGATCGATGGCCGGGTGGTACGGCTGGAGCAGGGCGAGCGCACTTTGAGCACCCAGGGGCTGCTCGTGATCCATGAGCCTGCGGACTGGCGGCACCGCCTGCTCAGCGTCATCGCCAACCCGGGCTTTGCGCTGGTGTTGCTCATGGTGGGCATTTATGGGCTGATTTTCGAGTTCACCTCGCCCGGCTTCGGCTTGCCCGGCACGGTGGGCGCCATTTGCTTGTTGCTGGCGCTGTTTGCCTTGCAGATGCTGCCGGTCAATTACGCCGGGCTGGCGCTGATTCTGCTGGGCTTTGCGCTGCTGGCGGCGGAATTGCTCACCCCGGCTTTCGGGGTGTTGGGCGTCGGCGGCGTGATCGCGTTCATTGCGGGCGGGCTGCTGCTGTTCGACGGCGACGTGCCGGGGATGGGCGTGCCACTGCCTTTGCTGTTTGGCATTTCACTGACGGCAGCGGCCGCGGTGCTGGTCACGGGCCACATGGCCCTGCGGGCGCGGCGCGCCCGGGTGGTCAGTGGGCGCGAGGACATGCTGGGCGCCGTCGGGCGGGTCACGGCCCAGGCCCACGGCCAGTACTGGGCCTTGGTCCATGGCGAGCGCTGGCAGGTCCGCGCCGCCGTGCCGCTGGCCGTCGGTCAGTCGGTCCGGGTGACGGGGATTGCTGGCCTGGTGCTGGACGTCGAACCCCTCGACGGTGCTCCGGCCACCCCCTCGGGCTGATCGTTTCCATCCCTGCAAGGAGGCATCACATGTTCATGGACTTCAACATCGGACTCGCTGGGGTGCTCATCCCCGTACTCATCATCGTGCTGGCCTCGTCGCTGCGGGTGCTGCGCGAATACGAACGTGGCGTGGTGTTCCAGTTGGGCCGGTTCTGGAAGGTCAAAGGCCCAGGGCTGGTGATCGTGATTCCGGGCTTACAGCAGATGGTGCGGGTGGATTTGCGCGTGGTCACCATGGATGTGGAGCCCCAGGACGTGATCTCGCGCGACAATGTCTCGGTCAAGGTCAATGCCGTGGTGTTCTTTCGGGTCGTCGATCCCGAAAAAGCCATCATCCAGGTAGAAAACTACCTGCTGGCCACCAGCCAACTGGCGCAGACCACGCTGCGGGTGGTGCTGGGCAAGCACGAGCTCGACGAGATGCTGGCCGAGCGCGAACGGCTCAACCTCGATGTGCAGCAGATCCTCGATGCCCAGACCGATGCCTGGGGGGTCAAGGTGACCAACGTCGAAATCAAGCACATCGACCTCAACGAGTCGATGGTGCGGGCCATTGCCCGGCAGGCAGAGGCCGAGCGCGAGCGGCGTGCCAAGGTCATCCACGCCGAAGGCGAAAAACAGGCGGCCGCGGCTTTGCTCGATGCCGCCACCATGCTGGCGCAGCGCTCCGAAGCCATGCAACTGCGCTACCTGCAAACCATGACCCAGGTTGCTGGCGATCGGGCCACCACCGTGGTGTTGCCGCTGCCCATCGACCTGCTGGGCAAGCTGTTCGATCGACCGCTGGCGCCTCAGGCCGGACAGCCGAGCCCGCCGGCTCAGACTCCGTCAGGCCCTCAGACCGGCACGGTGTAGTTCAGCGCCATGCGGCCACCGTCCACCGTCACGATCTCGCCCGTCACATAGCTGGCTGCGTCGCTGGCCAGCCAGCACACCACGTCCGCCACTTCGGCGGGTTCGCCCAAGCGTTTCATGGGGGTGCGGCTGAGGATTTTCAGGCGGGCCTCTTCGCTGGTGAGCACCGACTGGGCGGCCAGTTCGGTGGCGATGGTGCCCGGCGCCACCGCATTGACGCGGATGCGGTGATCCGCCAGAGCCAGCGCCATTGCCCGGGTGAGCTGGTTCATGCCGCCTTTGCTGACGTTGTAGCTGGCGATCGTGGGGATGGCCAGGGTGCCATTGACCGAACTCATGTTCACGATGGCGCCTCCTTGCCCCAGGCGGGCCATTTCACGCGCAACCGCCTGCCCCACCAGAAAAGCGCCTTTGAGGTTGACGCGCAGCACGGCGTCGAAGTCCGCCTCGGTCACCTCCAGGAAAGGGGCGGCCTTGAAGATGCCCGCGTTGTTGACCAGGATGTCGATGCGGCCGTGTCGCTGCAGGGTCTGCGCCACCAGCGCATCGACGTGCATCTTGTTACCCACGTCGGCATGGATGAAGGCCGAGCCCGTTTCGCCAGCCAGCCGGTTGCCGGCTTCGCTGGCCACATCGGCAATCACCACCTGCGCGCCTTCCTGCCGCAGGCGGCGCACGCAAGCCTCACCGATGCCTTGGGCACCACCGGTGACGATGGCGACCCGGCCTTCCAGTCCGAATGAAATGTGTCGTGTCATGGCGCCATGTTAGCGCCATGAGCCGGTTTCGCCCAGGTGGGCCGTGGATGATGGGTTATTTGATGCGGCCGAAACTGGTGCGCAGCGGGTCGATGCCGCCGCCGCCTTTGCCGGCGCGGTTGCCGCGATGGCGGTTGCGCCCCCCGCGTTCGCCCAGGGCGTCGATGCCGGTGCGCAGCGGATCGGGCTGGCGTGGCGGGTTGTTGCCCCGCGGCTGGCCGCTGCCGCCTTGGCGCGGCTGACCGCCGTTGGCCTGCGCGCCCGCGCCGCCTCCACGCTTCTTGCGCTTGCGGCGGCGGCCACCGCCGGGCTGGGCGTTGGGCGCGTCGAGCAGGCGTGGCGGCTGGTCGTCGTCCAGCCCTTCCTCGTCCTCGGGGAAGGCGCTCTCGGTCCGTGGCTGGCTCGCCGGCTTGGCTTGGCGTTCCTGGGCTTTCTTCTCCCGGATGCGCTCCATCATCTCTTGCCGCGCCGCCTTGGCCGCGGCGGCCATCACCTCGCGGCTGGGCGGCTTGCCCGCGCCGCCCCAGAGGGTCTGGCGTCCCATGGCGATGGGCTCGGCTTTCTCGCCGGGCTCCGGCATGAACTCGGGGAAGATCTGGACCGGGATTTGCTGCTGGGTGAACTTCTCGATGGCCATCATGAAGCCTTCTTCATCCAAGCTCACCAGGCTGACGGCCTGTCCTTCGGCCCCGGCGCGGCCCGTGCGGCCGATGCGGTGGACATAGTCCTCGCAGACGTTGGGGATGTCGTAGTTGACCACGTGCGGAAGGTCGTCGATGTCGATGCCACGGGCGGCAATGTCGGTGGCCACCAGCGCGCGGATGGCGCCGCTCTTGAAGCCTTCGAGGGCTTGGGTGCGGGCGGTCTGGCTCTTGTTGCCATGCAGCGCCATCGCGCTGATGCCGTGTTTGTTGAGGTATTCGGCCACGTTGTTGGCGCCGAACTTGGTGCGGGTGAACACCAGCACCTGGCTCCAGTTGTGCTGGTTGATGATGTGCACCAGCAGCGCCTTCTTCTTGCCACGGCCCACCGGGTGGATGGTCTGCTGGATGCGCTGCACCGTGGTGTTGGGCGGCGTGACCTGGATGTGCTTCGGCTGGCGCAGCAAGCCGTTGGCCAGTTCCTTGATCTCGTCGCTGAAGGTGGCCGAGAACAGCAGGCTCTGCTTGTCGGCAGGCAGGAGCTTGAGGACTTTCTTGACGTCGTGAATGAAGCCCATGTCCAGCATCCGGTCGGCCTCATCCAGCACCAGGATTTGCACCTGGCTCAAGTCCAGGTGGCCCTGGTCGGCCAGATCGAGCAGGCGGCCCGGGGTGGCCACCAGCACGTCCACGCCTTTGCTGAGCTTCTCGATTTGCGGGTTCATGCCCACGCCACCGAAAATCACGGCCGACTTGAGCTTGAGGTGCTTGCCGTAGGCCTTCACGGATTCCTCGACCTGGGCGGCCAGTTCGCGGGTGGGCGTCAAGACCAGCGCGCGGATGGGGCGGCCGTGGCCGCGCTTGGGGGCTTCCCAGCCGTCTTGCAGGCGGTGCAGCATGGGCAGGGTGAAGGCGGCGGTCTTGCCGGTGCCGGTCTGGGCGCCGGCCAGCAGGTCGTGACCGGCCAGCACGGCCGGAATGGCTTCAGCCTGGATGGGGGTGGGTGTTTCGTAGCCTTGCTCGCGCACGGCCTCCAGAATGGCCGGGGCCAATTTCAGTTCTTCGAATGTCATGTATGTCGATGGCGCCCATCCTGGGCGCAAGGGTATCGGCCGCTTCCCGCGCCGGTAGGCGCGAGCCAGTCAGGTGGCTGATGGGTCGAGAAAAACGGGCTTGTTTCGGACGGACCTGCCTGGGCAGGACAAGCCCCAGCTGGGCGCTGATGTGGCACTGACTGAAGGTGCGCACGCCGCTATTGTCGCATAAAGGGATAATCGAGGGGTCAGCGCCCGTTCGGGTGCCGTTTTTTTGTTGCGAAAAACACCATGGCCCAATACGTCTTTTCGATGAACCGCGTCTCCAAGACCGTGCCGCCCAAGCGGCAGATCTTGAAAGACATTTCCCTGAGTTTCTTCCCCGGCGCCAAGATTGGGGTGCTGGGCTTGAACGGCTCGGGCAAGTCCACCCTGCTCAAGATCATGGCGGGCGTGGACAAAGAATTCGAAGGGGAAGCCATCCCCATGCCGGGCATCAAGATCGGCTACTTGCCGCAGGAGCCCGAGCTCAACCCCGAGCAGACGGTGCGCCAGGCCGTGGAGGAGGGCATTGGCGGGGCCTTGGCCGCCAAGCAGCGGCTCGAGGAGGTCTATGCCGCCTACGCCGAGCCCGATGCCGACTTCGATGCGCTGGCCGCCGAGCAGGCCGAGCTTGAAGCCATCATCGCCGCCGCCGGCAGCGAGAACACCGACCTGCAGCTGGAGCTCGCCGCCGACGCGCTGAACCTGCCGCCGTGGGATGCTCAGATCAAAAACCTCTCCGGCGGCGAGAAGCGCCGCGTGGCGCTGTGCCGGCTGCTGCTGAGCAAGCCCGACATGCTGCTGCTGGACGAACCCACCAACCACCTCGACGCCGAGAGCGTGCACTGGCTGGAACAATTCCTGCAGCGCTTCCCCGGCACCGTGGTGGCCATCACCCACGACCGCTACTTCCTCGACAACGCCGCCGAATGGATTCTGGAATTGGACCGTGGCCACGGCATCCCCTACAAGGGCAACTATTCGGAGTGGCTGGACCAGAAGGAGCGCCGCCTGGAGCAGGAGCAGAAGGCCGAGGATGCCCGCATCAAGGCCATGAAAGAAGAACTCAAGTGGGTGCGCTCCAACGCCAAGGGGCGTCAGGCCAAGAGCAAGGCGCGCCTGCAGCGCTTCGAGGAGCTCAGCGACGTCGAATACCAGCGCCGCAACGAGACCAACGAGATCTTCATCCCCGTGGCCGAGCGCCTGGGCTCGCAGGTCATCGAATTCAAAAACGTCAGCAAATCGTTTGGCGACCGGCTGCTCATCGACAACCTCTCGTTCAACGTCCCGGCTGGCGCCATTGTCGGCATCATCGGCCCCAACGGGGCGGGCAAGTCCACGCTGTTTCGCATGATCCAGGGCGTGGAAAAGCCCGACAGCGGCGAAATCCTCATCGGCCAGACCGCCAAGCTGGCATTCGTCGATCAGAGTCGCGCCTCGCTCGACGGCGACAAGACGGTGTGGGAAGACGTCTCGGGCGGGCTGGACAACATCACCGTGGGCAAATTCGTCATGCCCAGCCGCGCCTACATCGGCCGTTTCAACTTCAAGGGCAATGATCAGCAGAAACTGGTCAAGAACCTCTCGGGGGGGGAGCGCGGCCGGCTGCACCTGGCCAAGACGCTGGCCCAAGGCGGCAATGTGCTGTTGCTGGACGAACCCTCCAACGACCTGGACGTGGAAACCCTGCGCGCGCTGGAGGAGGCCCTGCTGGAGTTTGCCGGCTCGGCCCTGGTCATCAGCCACGACCGCTGGTTCCTCGACCGCATCTGCACCCACATCCTGGCCTACGAGGGCGACAGCCAGTGGTATTTCTACGACGGCAACTTCACCGAGTACGAAGCCGACAAGAAGCGCCGCCTGGGTGAGGAAGGCTCGCGGCCCAAGCGGCTGCGCTTCAAGTCCCTGACCTGAAGGAACTGCCGGTGGCCGACTGCCTGTCCCCCGCTGCGCCGGACGAAGCCCAGGTGCTGGCCGACATGCGCCGCTGGATCGAGCGTGCCGTCATCGGCCTGAACCTGTGCCCTTTTGCCAAGGCGGTGTACGTCAAAGACCAAGTCCGGCTGGTGGTCAGCCGGGCGCGGCACCTCGACGGCCTGCTCGATGACCTCGACCGGGAGTTGCTGCTGCTGCGCGACACGTCGCCCGAGCAGATCGACACCACGCTGCTGGTCCATCCCACCCTGTTCCCGGACTTCGAGGTGTTCAATGATTTTCTGGACGTGGTCGATGGCGTCATCGCCGAACACGGCTTGGAAGGGGTGCTGCAGGTGGCCCCCTTCCACCCGCGCTTCCAGTTCGAAGGCACCGAGCCCGACGACATCACCAACGCCACCAACTGGGCGCCATACCCCACGCTGCACCTGTTGCGCGAAGCCAGCATCGACCGCGCCGTGGCCAGTGGCGACAGCGCCGACGCCATCGTCGAGCGCAACCTCGAGACGCTGCGCCGCCTGGGACCCGAGGGCTGGCAGGTGTTGATGAAAGGACCGTGAGCCTGCCAAGATGGCAGCGAGCGCTTCAAGACACAAGCAGCGTTAGGGAACCTCTGCACTACCCCGCCCACTCGTTCGTGGCGACGAGTTGAGGGTCAATATCGTTTCACATGACGGGATCGAAGCAGATGCTGAGCCGTC
>NZ_SNYL01000020.1 GCF_004363315.1 Tepidicella xavieri | reverse complement strand
GCGCATGTCCAAGCTCAAGCACCTGCCGGCCAGCCCGTTCGCGCCGGCGATGCCCCAGTGACGGTGTTGCTTTCCACACGAAACGACATGGAGCCCTGATGCGCAGGCCGCCGAATGAGCCCGCCAGGCATTGAAACTTCCAAGGAGGACCGCATGAATCCATCCCCCCGCTCCCGACGCCCCGCAGCCACCACCGGCCCGCAACTGCTGGACCTGGCGCTGCAAGGCGGAGGCTCGCACGGCGCTTACACCTGGGGCGTGCTCGATCGCCTGCTCGAAGACGACAGCCTGGAGTTCGCCGGCATCAGCGGCACCAGCGCCGGCGCCATGAATGCCGTGGCCCTGGCCGCCGGCCTCATGGAAGGGGGGCGCGAAGGCGCTCGGCGCACCTTGCGCCATTTCTGGACCCAAGTGGGCGCCCACTCCCCCTTTGCCGCCTTTCAGCCCTGGTGGGGTGGTCTGGCCATGCCTGGGCTGCAGAGCTGGCAACGCTGGATGCGTGAATCCGCCGCCTGGTGGGCGCGCAGCTTGGCCCAGAGCCTGTCGCCCTATGGCTTCAATCCGCTCAACCTCAACCCGCTGCGCCGCATTCTGGAAGACACGGTGGACTTCGAGCGGGTTCGGCGCTGCCACAAGACGCGGCTGTTCATCGCCGCCACGCGCGTGAGCACCGGCGAGCTGCGCGTCTTCCGCCAGAGCGAGCTCAGCGCCGACGTCGTGCTCGCCTCGGCCTGCTTGCCCATGCTGTTTCAGGCCGTGGACATCGACGGCGAGCCTTATTGGGACGGCGGCTATGCCGGCAACCCCTCCCTCATGCCGCTGATCCAGGAAAGCCCGGCCGATGATTTGCTGCTGGTGCAGATCAATCCCCGCCAGCGCCCCGAGCGTCCGACCCAGGCGGCGGAGATTTTGGACCGCATCAACGAAATCACTTTCAACGCCAGCCTGCTCAAGGAGTTGCGTGCCGTGCAGATGCTCAAAAACCTGATCGCGGAGGAAGGCCGCCCCGGCCACCATTACCGCAACCCCTTGTTTGCCCGGGTGGAGGCGTTGCGCGTGCACCGCATCGACGGTGACGAGGGGCTGCGTGACCTGGGCGCGGGCACCAAGCTGCGCACCGATCCGGTGTTTCTGTGGCAACTGTTCGACAAAGGCCGCGCAGCCGCCGATGCCTGGTTGCGTCAGCACCGCGCCGCCCTGGGGCGGCACGCCACCTTGGATTTGCAGCGGGAGTGCCTGTCATGATCGGCATCATCGGCATCGTGCTGGCGCTGGCCCTGCTCATGGCGCTGGCTTACCGCGGGGTGAGCGTGCTCATCCTGGCGCCGCTGATGGCCTTGCTGGCGGTGCTGTTCAGCCCAGGCACGCCGCTGCTGGCCAGCTACACCCAGGTGTTCATGCCGGCCCTGGGGGGCTTCGTGATCGCGTTTTTCCCGCTGTTTCTGCTCGGGGCGGTGTTTGGCAAGCTGATGGAAGCCTCGGGCGCGGCGCTGGTGATCGCGCGCGGCATCGTGCAGCGCCTGGGAGAGCAGCGCGCCATTTTGGCGATCGTGCTGGCTTGCGCCGTGCTCACCTACGGCGGGGTGTCGCTGTTCGTGGTCGCGTTTGCGGTCTATCCGATCGCCGCGGCCTTGTTCCGGCAGGCGCAGGTGCCCAAGCGCCTCATCCCCGGGGCCATCGCGCTCGGGGCTTTCACCTTCACCATGACGGCCCTGCCCGGCACGCCGGCCATCCAGAACGCCATTCCCATGCCGTACTTCGGCACCACGCCGTTCGCGGCGCCCGGGTTGGGGGTGATCGGCGGCGCCATCATGCTGGGGCTGGGGATGTGGTGGTTGTCGCGCCGGGCGGCGGCTGCGGCCCGGGCGGGCGAAGGCTATGGGGCGCATGACGAGGACTTGCCCGCGCCGGCCCCCGATGCCCCGGCGGCCGATCGCGCGGCGTTCTGGCGCGCCCTGGCGCCGGTGGGGCTGGTGATCGCGCTCAACTACGTGCTGGCCACCTGGCTGTTGCCCGCGCTGGACACGGGCTATCTGGCCGAGCCGCGCTATGGCAACACGAGCATCACCGCGGTGCGCGGCATCTGGGCGGTGATCGTGGCCCTGGCGGCGGCCATCGTGCTGTTGATCGCGCTGCAGCGCCAGCGCCTGACCCAGCTGACTCGCACGCTGGAGCAGGGCGCGGCCGGCTCGGTGCTGCCCTTGATGAACACGGCCTCTCAAGTGGGGTTTGGCGCGGTCATTGCCTCGCTGGCAGGTTTTGCCTTGCTGCGCGACGCCGTGCTCGGCATCGCCCCGGGCAATCCGCTGGTGTCGATGTCGATCGCGGTCAACATCCTGGCGGGGATCACCGGCTCGGCGTCCGGGGGGATGAGCATTGCCCTGCAAACCCTGGGCGAGACTTGGCTGGCCATGGGACAGGCCGCCGGCATCGCGCCCGATCTGCTGCACCGCGTCACGGCCATCGCCACGGGCGGGCTCGATGCCCTGCCGCACAATGGGGCGGTCATCACGCTGCTGTCCATCTGTGGGCTGACGCACCGCCAGTCCTATCTGGACATTTTCGTGGTGGCGGTGGCCATCCCGTTGCTGGCCCTGGTGGCGGTGGTGGTGCTGGGCACGGCGCTGGGGTCGTTTTGACGCCGTTCTGAGACGGCGCCCGCCCAGGCCACGGGTGCGCTCGCTTCAGCCCTGCACCAGCTTGAACACCGCCGTGCTGGCCAGCAGGTTGGGCAGGAAGCGCACCTCGCGCCCCTGTTCGAGCCCGAAGCTGTCGGTGATCACCAGCCCCAGCCGCTGGGCCAGCACCTCGAAATCGGCGTAAGTGCCGACCCGGATGTTGGGCGTGTCGTACCACTGGTAGGGCAGCCGCTTGGTCACCGGCATGCGGCCTTGCAGCACGCTCAGGCGGTTGGGCCAGTGGGCGAAGTTGGGAAAGGCCACGATCGCCTGCCGGCCCACGCGGGCGGTCTCGCGCAGCATGGTCTCAGCGTTGCGCAGGTGTTGCAGCGTGTCGATCTGCAGCACCAGGTCGAAGCTATCGTCCTCGAACAGGGCCAGGCCTTCTTCGAGGTTGAGTTGCAGCACATCGATGCCGCGCTGCAGGCAGGCGTGCACCTTGGCATCGTCGATTTCGACTCCATAGCCGGTGCAGCCCAGGGTGTCGCGCAAATGGGCCAGCAAGGCGCCGTCGCCACAGCCCAGGTCCAGCACGCGGGCGCCGCGCGGCACCAGGCGGGCAATCGATTCGAGCATCAGTCGGTCGGTCATGCGCGGCCTCCGGCACTCAGGCTGTGCGCCACGCGGCGCTCGAAATAAGCACGCACGGCGGCGTGGTAGCGAGGGTCATCGAGCAAAAAGGCGTCGTGCCCATGGGGCGCGTCGATCTCGGCGTAGCTGACCTGGCGCCGGTTGTCCACCAAGGCTTTGACGATCTCGCGGCTGCGCGCGGGCGAAAAACGCCAGTCGGTGCTGAAGCTGATGAGCAGAAACTCGGCCTGGGCGGCGGCCAAAGCGGCGCTGAGGTGGCCGTCGTGCGCCCGCGCCGGGTCGAAATAGTCCAGCGCCCGGGTGATGAGCAAATAGGTGTTGGCGTCGAAATAGTCGCTGAACTTGTCGCCCTGGTGGCGCAGATAGCTCTCGATCTGGAATTCCACGTCCTGCGTGGTGTAGCGATAGGCCAGGCGCACGGCCTCGTCCACCGCGCCAGCTTGCACGGCATCGGTCAGGGGTTTGAGCTGGCGCCCAAACTTCTCGTTCATGACGTCATCGCTCAAGTACGTGATGTGGCCGATCATGCGGGCAATGCGCAAGCCGCGGCGCGGCTTGGTGCCGTGGCGCAGATAGTGGCCGCCGTGGAAGTCGGGGTCGGTCACGATGGCGCGGCGGGCCACCTCGTTGAAAGCGATGTTTTCCGCCGTCAGGTTGGGGGCGCTGGCCACCACCACGGCGTGGCGTACCCGTTCGGGGTATTGCAGGGTCCAGCCCAGGGTTTGCATGCCGCCCAGGCTGCCGCCCATGACGGCCGCCAGACGCTCGATGCCCAAGGCATCGAGCAGCCGCGCCTGGGTATGCACCCAGTCTTCCACCGTCACCACGGGAAAGTCGGCGCCCCACGGCTCGCCGGTGGCGGGGTTGACGTGGGTCGGCCCGGTGGAGCCGAAGCAGGAGCCGATGTTGTTGACCCCGATGACGAAAAACCGGTTCGTGTCCACCGGCTTGCCTGGGCCGACCATGTTGTGCCACCAGCCCTCGCTTTTGGGGATGGGCTGGCCGCTGGCATCGGCATGGTGGCCGGCCACATGGTGGCTGGCGTTGAGGGCATGGCAGATCAGCACCGCGTTGGCGCGGTCGGCATCGAGGGTGCCGTAGGTCTCATAGACGAGTTCGTAGCTGGGCAGCACCGCGCCGCTTTGCAGCGGCAGCGGCTGGTCGAACCGCATGCGTTGTGGCGTGACGATCACGTGCAGCACTCCGGGGGTGGCTCGCACCCCGCAAACAAAAAACCCGGGATCGCTCTCGGCCGCTCATGCTGTGTCAGAGCAGAAACGGCGGTGCGTATCACCGGGTATCTCCTCTTTAGCGGCATTTCTAAAAGCGCCCGCAATTCCGGAACAAATCGGCGCATGCCAAGTATAGGGCATGAGGCGGGGGTGTTGTCACTTCGCAACGGTCATCGCCCTGTCAGCGTGCAAATCGAAAAAAGTCCCCACGGTTTCGGTCAGACGCGCATAATGGGGCGGCGTGTGCGTTTCGCGCGCACGTCAAACGGTGATTGGTCAGTTTCGCGTGCCACTGCAGCCAGGTAAGCGGTTTCGTCGTGCCAACGGGGCTCCATCGCTATTTCGTTTCCTTTTGTGTTTTCAGGAGTCCCGTCAATGGGCAACAAACTGTACGTCGGCAATCTTCCGTATTCCGTGCGCGACGACGATCTGCAACAGGCTTTCGGCGCTTTCGGCCGCGTGGCCAGCGCCAAGGTGATGATGGAGCGTGACACCGGCCGCTCCAAGGGTTTCGGCTTCGTCGAAATGGGCAGCGAATCGGAGGCGCAGTCGGCGATTCAGGGCATGAATGGCCAATCGCTGGGCGGCCGCAGCCTGGTGGTCAATGAGGCCCGTCCGATGGAGCCGCGTCCGCCGCGCAGCGGGGGCTTTGGCGGTGGCCGCCGCGAAGGCGGCTTCGGCGGGGGTGAAGGCCAATTCCGCAGCCCCTATGGCGGCGGTGGCCGCCGAGAAGGTGGCCGCGGCGGCTATTGATTGCGATGTGATCGGCGGTGGGCCGCTTCGCAGGCGCAGCCTGTGCGCGGCCTCCTGTGCAGCCCCGTGCGCATGGCGCCGGGGCTGTGTCGTTTTCAGGGGCGCGGATTCAGCGTGGCACGAACCCGCCCTTGCAGATCGGCTTGCCGCGTGTCCTCGGCATAGCGCAGCCGGTCGGCGCTGACGCGGTCGGTGCCGCGCAGCATGACCACGGGTTGATCGGACTCCAGGCGCTCCTCGGTCACGAAATAGGTCAGTGCTTGGCCGCGAAACTCCAGCCGGGGCAAGGTACGGCCGTCGGCCAGACGCTGGGCTTCGCGCACGATGACCACGTCCCCCGTGAGGGTGTAGAACGACTGTTCGTCGTTGGTCAGCAGCCGCTGGGCCCGCGCCGTGGTCAGGCGCCCTTCGGGGTTGACGCTGCGCAGTTCCACCTGATCGACCTCCAACCGATCCGTGCCGGGGTAGTGCCGCAACGCGGCGCCGCGCAATTCCGATTGCAGCGAGCCATCGGCCGCGAACGTGCGCACGGCGAAATCGTGCATGAAATAGTCCGGCTCGGTGGAAGCGGGCCGCGGCGGGCGCGGCGGCTCGGGCTTGGGGGCCTGGCTGACCACCCAGTAGCTGCCCAGCGCCAGCAGCCCCATCATCAGCACCGGCAGGTAGATGGAGAGCCGATCCCACCATCGCCCCAGGCGCGAGGCCTTGGGCGCACCGCCTGTGGCGATGGGTGGGGGCAGCGATGGAGCGGCGTTCAAGCGCCGGCCTCCTCAAGCAGCGCGGCGTAATGGCCGCTGGCCACGAGGAGCAGGTCGCACAGCTCTCGCACAGCGCCTTGGCCGCCAGCGGCCTGGGTGATGTGGTGGGCCACGCCGCGCACTTCGGCCTGCGCGCCCGGCGGGGCCACGGCCAGGGCGCAGCGGCGCAGCACCGGCAAGTCGGGCCAGTCATCGCCCATGGCGGCCGCCTGGGACCAGTCCAGTCCCAATTCGTCGAGCAGCGATTCGGCGGCCGGTCGTTTGTCTTCGGTGCCGAAGCGGGCATGCGTCACGCCCAGGGCCTGCAGCCGCAGGCGCAGGGCGGCCGAATCCCGGCCGGTGACCACGGCGGCCGTGATGCCGGTTCGGCGCAGCAGCTTGATGCCGTGGCCGTCCAGGGTGTGAAAGCGTTTGAGGGTTTCGCCGTGCTCGCTGTAGTACAGCCCGCCGTCGGTGAGCACGCCATCGACATCGAAGAACACGACCCGCACCGGCTGCGCGCGCAGCAGCAGTTCGGGGTCGAATTGTAGGCAGGGAGGCAGCGGGGGCAGGGCGGCGGCAGGCTGTCGCATGGCTCAGATCACCTTGGCGCGCATGAGGTCGTGATTGTTCAGGGCACCGCAGAGGCGGCCGTCGGCATCGACCACCAGCACGCTGTTGATGCGGTGTGTTTCCATGAGCTCGGCCGCCTCGACGGCCAGCGCTTCGGGCCGGATGGTGCGTGGCCGCGGGTGCATGACCTGGGCGGCGGTGACCGATTGCAGATCGGCGCCGTGTTCGATGAGGCGGCGCAGGTCGCCGTCGGTGAAGATGCCCACCGGCACGCCCGAGGCATCGACGACGGCCGTCGCCCCCAGGCCCTTGGCGCTGATTTCGCGCATCATTTGCGGCAGCGTGGCGTCCAGCCCCACTTGCGGCGCCTGGTCGGCCGGGCGCATCACGTCGCTGACCAGGGTCAGCAGCTTGCGGCCCAGGGCGCCGCCCGGGTGGGAGCGGGCGAAATCGTCGGCCTTGAAGCCGCGCGCATCGAGCAGGGCCACGGCCAGGGCATCGCCCATGGCCATTTGCGCGGTGGTGCTGGCGGTGGGGGCCAGGTTGTGGGGGCAGGCTTCCTTGTCCACCCGGGTGTCGAGCACCACGTCGGCATGGCGACCCAGGGTGGACTGGGGGCGGCCGGTCATGGCCAGCAGGGGCACGCCCATGCGCTTGATGAGCGGCACGATGGCCGTGAGTTCGTCGCTCTCGCCGCTGTTGCTGATGGCCAGCACCACGTCGCTGGCGGTGATCATGCCCAGGTCGCCATGGCTGGCTTCGGCCGGGTGCACGAACATGGCCGGCGTGCCGGTGGATGCCAGGGTGGCGGCGATTTTGCGGCCGACGTGCCCGCTTTTGCCCATGCCGGTGACGACCACCCGGCCCGGGCAAGCCAAGATGCGCCGCACCGCGTCGGCGAATCGGGCATCCAGCCGCTCACTCATCGCCAGCACGGCCTGCGCTTCGATGGACAGGGCGTCTCGGGCCAGCGCCAGCAGGCGGTCGGCGGCGGGTTCAGAAGCGTTCGGAGGCATGGGCGGAATTATCCGCTACCGGCCATGCGCCTGGCGCAGTCCGTGGGGATGGCGGGTCGCGATGAGGGCGCGAGCAGGGGAATGATGCGTGTGGGGGCATGGGCAGGGGTTGTGGGCGCGTGAGGGTTATAGGCGCGTGATAATGGCGCCATGGACACTTCTGCCTATCTCAAGTCCCACATCCGCACCGTGCCGGACTGGCCGGCCCCTGGCGTGCAGTTTCGCGACATCACGCCGCTGTTGCAGGACCCGAAAGTGTTCCGGGTGCTGATCGACACCTTCGTGCACCGCTACATGGACCGAGACCTGCGCCCCGACGTGGTGGCCGGCCTGGATGCGCGGGGCTTCATCATCGGCTCGGTGCTGGCTTACGAGCTGGGCGTCGGGTTCGTGCCCATCCGCAAGAAAGGCAAGCTGCCGTTTACCACGGTGGAGGAAACCTACGAGCTGGAATACGGCAGCGCCACCGTGGAGCTGCACACCGATGCGGTGCGGCCGGGCGACCGGGTGCTGCTGATCGACGACCTGATTGCCACCGGTGGCACCATGATGGCAGGCAAGAAGCTGCTGGAGAAGCTGGGGGCGGTCGTGACGGAAGGCGCGGCCATCGTGGCCCTGCCCGAATTGGGCGGACTCGACCGGCTGCGCGCCTCCGGCTTGGCGCTCAACACGCTGGTAACGTTCGAAGGGCACTGAATCGTATTCAGATAAGCCTGTGTGCTACCCATCGAAAACCCGCCTGTGCCTTTCAAATCCGGCATTCAGCCGTCACAATGGACCTCATTGTGCCTCCAGATGGCCGTTTTTGTCCGATACTTGAACCCCATTCCTTCCACATGACCCAAGGAGATCGCATGACGATGACCGCGCAACAGCAGTCCGCCAAGGCGGGGGCGGGCGCCGCCAGGGCCGCCCAGGGCAGTTCCGAATTCCTGACCTTCCGCCTGGGGGCCGAGGAGTACGGCATCGACATCCTGCGCGTGCAGGAGATCCGCTCCTTCGAGGAGCCGACGCGTATCGCCAATGCGCCGCCTTTCATCAAAGGCGTGGTCAACCTGCGCGGCGTCATCGTGCCGGTGGTCGATCTGCGCATCAAGCTGGGCTGCGAGAAGGTCGAGTACAACGACTTTACCGTCGTCATCGTGCTCAACGTCAAGGGCCGCGTGGTGGGCGCGGTGGTGGACTCGGTCTCCGATGTGCTGGAGTTGGCGCGCGACGCCATCCGCCCCGCTCCCGAGATGAGCAGCGCCTCGGTGGACACGGCCTTCATCACCGGCATCGCCAGCGTGGGCGAGCGCATGCTCATCCTGATGGACATCGAAGCCCTGATGTCCAGCCCCGACATGGGTCTGATCGACAGCGCCGCGGCATAAAGCCCCGCGCCTTTTTACCACGACACCAAGCTATGCCGATGCGGCCCGCAGGCCGCGCCGTTCTTTTGATGAGAGGGAGATGACTGGATGAGCTGGCTGTTGACCTTCATGCGGGCGTTCACCATACGTCTGCGCATGATCGGTGCCATTGCGGTGGTGCTGGTGCTGCTTTCCATCGTGGGTGGGGCGGGCCTGTGGGGGATGTTCCGCATGCAGGCCTTCAATCACGAATTCGTGCAGCATTCTTTTGCCGAATCGGTGGCAATGGGGCAGTTGCAGGTCCAGCTCGGCGAATTGCGGCGCTACGAGCGCGACATGATCATCAATTACGAGCGGCCCGAGGCCGTGCGTGCCGCCAAGGACCAGTGGGACGCCGCCTGGCGCCAGGTACAAGCCCGCCTGGACGAGATGCTGCGTGGCGAGCCCGACGACGATGACGCCTTGGTGCGTCAGATTCGCGAATTGCTCACCGTCTATGGGCAGGCCATGGAACCGGTGGCGCGGCAACTCGAAGCCAGCGCCTACGACTCGGCCACCACCGCCAACCGCCTGCTGCGCAATGCCCACGAGGCTTTCGACAAGGTCGATGCCCTGATGGCCGAGCTCGACCGTTTGCTGGCCGAGGAGGTGCGCGCGTCCTATGAGCAGGCCGAACGCACCTCGCGCATCATTCTCATGCTGTTCGGGGTCGCCGTGGGGCTGGCGGCATTCATCGTGGTGCCCACCACCCTGGCCAACATGCACAGCATCACCCGTCCGCTGGAGCAGGCCCAGGGGCTGGCGGTGTCGATCGCCCGTGGCGACCTGACCACCCAGCCCGATCTGCGTGGCGCCGACGAACTGACCGAACTCATGCGCTGCCTGGCGGACATGCAGTCCTCCCTGTCGCGCACGGTGGGCGAAGTGCGTGCCGCGGCCGACAACATCCGCGTGGCCAGCACCGAGATCGCCTCGGGCAATCAGGACTTGAGTGCCCGCACCGAGCAGGCGGCTTCCAATTTGCAGCAGGCCGCCTCCAGCATGGACCAGATCGCCGCCACGGCGCAGCAGTCGGCCGATGCCGCGCGCTCGGCCAGCAGCATGGCGCAGGAAAACGCCACCGTGGCCCAGCAAGGGGGTGAACTCGTGGGGCAGGTGGTCCGCACCATGGAAGACATCCACCAGAGCAGCCAGAAGATTCACGACATCATCTCGGTCATCGACGGCATTGCGTTCCAGACCAACATCCTGGCGCTCAACGCCGCGGTGGAGGCGGCCCGCGCGGGCGAAGCCGGCCGCGGCTTTGCGGTGGTGGCCGGTGAGGTGCGCAGCCTGGCCCAGCGCAGCGCCGAAGCCGCCCGCGAAATCAAGAGCCTCATCAGCGCCAGCGTGGAGAAGGTCAACGTCGGCACCCAGATCGTCAGCCAGGCGGGGCATACCATCCGCGACATCGTGGACAATGCCCAGAAGGTGTCGTCCTTCATCGGCGACATCACGGCCGCCTCAGCCGAGCAGTCGCAGGGCTTGGCCGAAATCAACGGCGCCGTGGCCCAGTTGGATCAGATGACGCAGCAAAACGCCGCCCTGGTCGAGCAAAGCGCCGCCGCGGCCGACAGCCTGCGTGACCAGGCCCAGCGCCTGGCCGAACTGGTGGCGGTCTTCAAACTCATGAACGGATCGGGAGGGCATCCCCCGCTGACCCCGGCGGCTACCCGGGGCCACGGCACAGCTGGGGTGTACAAAGGCCCTGAGCGGCGCCTGGGCGCGCGCTAAGCGCCCACACCGTCGCAGCTGCGCGCTGCCGGCGGACAACGACAGGAGGTCATATGGGTTTGGGAAATGTTCGTATTGGTTACCGGCTCGGACTGGGATTTGCTGGCGTGTTCGTGCTCATGGTGGCCCTGGTGGGGCTGGCCGTGTATGAGTTTCGGGTGTTGCTGAAGGACGTCTATGAGGTGCGGCAGCAGGAGCAGCGTGCCACCACCGCCCGCGAATGGACCGACGCCACGCGGCTCAACATCACCCGGGTCATGGCGATAGCCACCTCTGGCAATGACCCGGCCGTGGAGCGTTATTTCTCTCCACTGATCAGCCAGACGACCGAACGCATCAATGGCCTGCAGAAAACCCTGGAGGAGGGCGCCAGCCATCCCCAGGAGCGGGAGATGCTGGCACGCATCGCCCAGTTGCGCACCGAGTACATCAACACCCGGCGCGATTTCTTTGCCTTGCTCAGTGCCCGCCCGCAGGCCGCGGTACCTGCGCCGGTGGAGCCGACCGAAGGCGAGGATGCCGAAGCGGCGCAAGCCGCGGCGCAGGCCGCGGCGGCTCAGGCTGCCGCGGCGGCCTCGGCCGAAGCCGAGCGCTTTGCCCAGACCCGCCTTTTGCCCGCCGCCGAGGCCTACATGGCTGCACAGCGCCAGTTCGTCGAGTTCCAGGACAGTTTGTCGGCCCGGGTGGCTGAGGATGCCGAAAAAGAAGCGGCATTTGCCACCACGCTGGTGCTGGCGCTGGCGGCAGCGGCGCTGCTGGTGGGCATGGTCATGGCCACGGCGCTGACCCGTTCCATCACCCGGCCGCTGCGCGAGGCGGTGGACATGGCCAACCAGGTGGCGCAGGGCGATTTGACGCGATCCATCGCCGTGGGGCGGCGCGACGAGATCGGCGAACTGCTCAAGGCCCTCGATGAGATGCAGCGTTCGTTGCTGCGCGTCATCGGCCAGATCCGGCAGGCCAGCGACGGAATCGGACAGGCCGCCAGCGAAATCGCCATGGGCAATCAGGATTTGAGTGCTCGCACCGAACAGTCGGCCAGCAGCTTGGAGGAAACCGCCTCCAGCATGGAACAGCTCACCGCCACCGTGCGCCAGACCGCCGACGCGGCCCGGCAGGCCAATCAACTGGCCTCCAGCGCCGCCGAGGTGGCATCGCGCGGCGGCTCGGTGGTCGGCCAGGTGGTGCACACCATGAACGACATCAACCAGAGCAGCCAGCGCATCAGCGACATCATCTCGGTCATCGACGGCATTGCGTTCCAGACCAACATTCTGGCGCTCAATGCCGCGGTGGAGGCCGCCCGGGCGGGCGAGCAGGGGCGCGGCTTTGCCGTGGTGGCTGGCGAGGTGCGCACGCTGGCGCAGCGCAGTGCCCAGGCCGCCAAGGAGATCAAAGACCTCATCAGCGCCAGCGTGGAGAAGGTGCAGGACGGCAGCCGGCTGGTGCAGGATGCCGGCACCACCATGAACGAGATCGTCTCCAGCGTGCAGCGCGTCACGGACATCGTGGGGGAAATCTCCGCCGCTGCGGCCGAGCAAAGCGACGGCATTGCCCAGGTCAACGTCGCCGTGACCCAGTTGGACCAGATGACGCAGCAAAACGCCGCCCTGGTGGAAGAAAGTGCCGCCGCCGCCCAGAGCATGCGCGACCAGGCCGAGCGGCTGGCGCAGGCCATTGCCGCTTTCCGCACCGGCGATGGGCACAGCGTGCTGACCGCCACCCCGCGGCGCAGCCCGCCCCCCCGGCCAGTCGCCCCGAAGCCAGCGGGTGACAAGCTGCCAGCGCCCAAGCCCCACGCGGCCGCCCAGGCCCCCGCCATCGCTGCCCCCGCCCCTGCTGCTGCGGGCAAGCCGGCCGCGTCGGCCAAGCCCGTTGCCGCGCCTGCGGCCACGCCAGCCGCCCCTGCTGCGGCGAAGGCGCTGCCCAAAGCCGCTGCGCCGGCGCCTGCCGCCAAGCCGGGCGCCGCTGCCGAAGGCGAGTGGGAAAGCTTTTGACCGTTTCCGGAGAATGCCATGAACGCCCGCCTGCCCGATACCGTGCTCGACGCCCGCCGCACCGCCGCCCTGGTGACCCAGCGCTGGCAGGAGCGCATCCTGCCCGCGCTGCACCGCTATATCGAAGTGCCGGCCAAGTCCCCCGCTTTCGATGCCGACTGGGCCGCGCATGGCCATCTGGAGACGGTTTTGCGGCAGGCCGCCGATTGGGTCCAGGCGCAAAAGGTCGAGGGTTTGCGGCTGGAAGTGGTGCGCTTGAACACCCCTGACGGACAGCCGCGCACGCCGGTGCTCTTTTTCGAGCTGCCAGCCAGCGCGGGCCGCGATGGCACCCCCGCGCCGGCCTCGGGGCAGACCGTGCTGATGTACGGCCATCTGGACAAACAACCCGAATTCAACGGCTGGCGCAGCGACCTGGGCCCTTGGACGCCCAAGCTCATCGATGGCAAGCTTTACGGACGGGGGGGCGCCGACGACGGCTATGCCGTCTATGCCAGCATCGCCGCCATCGAGGCCCTCAAGGCGCAGGGCGTGGCCCATCCGCGCATCGTCGGGCTGATCGAAACCTGCGAAGAAAGCGGCTCCCACGATCTGCTGCCCTATGTCGATGCCTTGCGCCCACGCTTGGGTGACGTGGGGCTGGTGATTTGTCTGGACAGCGGGGCCGGCAACTACGATCAACTGTGGCTGACCACCAGCCTGCGCGGCATGGCCAGCGGCGTGCTGCGCGTCGAGGTGCTGACCGAAGGCGTGCATTCGGGCGATGCCTCGGGGCTGGTGCCGTCCAGCTTTCGCATCATGCGCCAGGTGCTGGACCGGCTGGAAGACAGCGCCACCGGGCGCTTGCTGCCGGCCAGTTTCCATTGTGAAGTGCCTGCCGAGCGTCTGGCCCAGGCGCAGGCCACCGCCGCCATTCTGGGTGAGGAGGTGTACAAGCGCTTTCCGTGGGCGCACCACGATTGCGGTGGCTCCACCGTGTTTGCATTGCCCACCACCACCGATCCGGTCGAGGCGCTGATCAATCGCACCTGGCGTCCCACCTTGAGCGTGACGGGCGCCGAAGGGTTCCCGTCGTTGCAAAACGCCGGCAACGTCCTGCGGCCCTATACCGCGTTCAAGCTCAGCTTGCGGCTGCCGCCGCTGGTGGACGCGGCCCAGGCGGTGCAAGACCTCAAAACCCTGCTGGAAGACAATGCCCCCTACCAGGCCAAGGTGACTTTTGAGCCCGAAGGCGCGGCCACCGGCTGGAACGCCCCGGCGACGGCGCCTTGGTTCGAGCAGGCACTGCATGCGGCCAGCCAGGCCCAGTTCGGCGCGCCTTGTGGTTTCATCGGGCAAGGCGGCACCATTCCCCTGATGAATCTGCTCAGCCAAGGCTTTCCCAAGGCGCAAATGATGGTCTGTGGCGTGCTGGGCCCCAAGAGCAACGCCCATGGCCCCAATGAGTTTTTGCACGTGCCGTTTGCCCAGCGGCTGACCGCCAGCGTGGCCGAGGTGATCGCCCGCATGCCGTGACGGGCAGGTCTTTCCGCGTGGGGCTTGCGGGTTAACCCCGGTACTCCAAGGGGGAGAGGTGAGCGAGTCCGTGTCAGAATCCACGGACTCGTGACCTGCCGCTGGCGGCGGCAGTTTCTTCCTTGGGGCCCCGCCGTGAGCGACTCACCGTTTTCTGCGACTTTGCCGGGATCATCGGCCGCCCTTGAAGCGGCCGATGAGGTGGCGCGCAGCGGCCGGCTGTCGGTCGCCGAATTGCTGGATCAGCTCCGGCATGGTTTCATCGTGCTCGATGCCGATGGCCATGTCATTGGTTACAACCTCACGGCCCTGGCTCTGCTGGAACTGCCGGAAGCCTTTTTGGCCGAGCGCCCGCGGATCGACGATGTGGTCCGCCACCAACACGCCTGCGGCGATTTGCGTGGCGATCTCGACCATCTGCTCGAACGGGTTTGGCACCACCTGCGCCGCGTACAGCAGACGGCCGAGCCCCACGTCTACTCTTACACGAGCGCCAGCGGGCGCACCTTGCAAGGCGCGACCATGGCCCTGCCGGGCGGTGGCTGGGTGCGCACCTACACCGACATCACCAAGCACGCCCAGGCGTTGGCGGCTTTGCGCGAGAGCGAGGAGCGTTTCCGCAGCCTGACCGAATTGTCGGCCGACTGGTACTGGGAGTGGGATGCCGAGTGCCGCTACACCCGGTTCGAGGGGCGGCAGGTGCGTGAAAACAACCTGTTGGCAGAGCAGTCTCTGGGGCATCGTCCTTGGGACTTGCCCAGTCTGAATCTGCCTCGTCTCGATGATTGGGCGCCGCTGCGGCAGGCCGTGGCGCAGCGCAAGGTGTTTCGGCGCTGGGAGGTGCAACGTGCCCTGCCCGATGGCCGTACGGCCTGGTTTTCGCTCAGCGGCATGCCCATGCTCGACGCGCAGGGCCGCCTGCTGGGCTACCGGGGCGTGGGGCGCGACATCACCCTGCGCAAGCAGGCCGAGGCCGAGGTGCACCGGCTCGCTTTCTACGACAGTCTGACCGGCCTGTACAACCGCAGCGCTTTCCAGGACCGGCTGCAGCAGGTGCAGTCGGCTGCCCGCCGCGCCGGGACCTGGGCCGCCTTGTGCTTCATCGACCTCGACAATTTCAAAGACATCAACGACGCCTACGGTCACTCTGCTGGAGACGCCGTGTTGCGCGCGACGGCGCGCCGCTTGCAAGTGGCGCTGCGCGCATCCGACATCATCGGCCGGCTCGGGGGCGACGAGTTCATCGTTCTTCTGCAAGATTTGGCGCACGAGCGCGAGCAGGCCGCAGCCGTGGCGCAGGACGTGGCCGAGAAAATCCGCGCGGCCCTGGAGCAGCCGCTGGTGGTGGAGAGCAACGAAGTGCAAGCCACCCCCAGCATCGGCATTGCGCTGTTTGACGGGGGCGAGGAGCGGATGGAGGACATCTTGCGGCGGGCCGATTTGGCGATGTACGAGTCCAAAGCCGCCGGGCGCAACGCCGTGCGCTTTTTCGATCCGGCCTTGCAGGAGCGGGCGCTGCAACGCGCGGCGCTGCAGCGCGAGATGCGGCAGAGCCTGCGCGACGGCGACTTCCTGCTGCATGGCCAGCCGATCGTCGATGCGCAAGGCCAGGTGCAGGGGATGGAGGCGCTGCTGCGCTGGCAGCACCCGACCCGCGGGCCCGTCTCGCCCGTGCAGTTCATTCCTTTGGCCGAGGAGTCTGGCCACATCCTGGCGCTGGGCCAGTGGGTGCTGGAGCAAGCTTGCGCCCGGCTCGTGGCCTGGCGCCAAGACCCGCAGCGCTGCCACTGGACCCTGTCGGTCAACCTCAGTGCCCGGCAACTGCGCCAGCCCGATTTCGTCGCTCAGGTGCGGGCCGTGCTCACGCACAGCGGTGCCGACCCCCGGCGCCTGAAGCTGGAACTCACCGAAAGCCAGTTGCTGCATGACGTGGAAGACACCATCGGCAAGATGGAGGCGCTCGCTGCCCTGGGCGTGCAGTTTGCGCTCGACGACTTCGGCACGGGCTATTCGTCACTGGCCTATCTCAAGCGCTTGCCACTGGCGCAGCTCAAGATCGACCGTTCATTCGTGCGCGACGTGCTGGACGACCCCAACGACGCGGCCATCGCCAGGACCATTCTGCAGCTTGCCCAAAGCCTGGATCTGGACGTGGTGGCCGAAGGGGTGGAGACGCCGCAGCAGTTCGAGGTATTGCGGGCGATGGGCTGCCGGCTGTTCCAGGGCTACCACTTCGGCCGGCCCCAGCCGCTGTAGCCCAGTGGCGGGCGGATGGCCGCCCTCATGCCGCTGCCCCGGCTTGCGCCCGCCGCTTGGCCGCCAGCCACAGCAGCGACACCCCCAGCAGGCCCACCGGCACCAGAGAACCCATGTTCAGCCAGGCCCAGCCCTGGGTGGTGACCAAGGCGCCCGAGGCAAAGGAGGTCAGGGCCATGGTGGCGAACACCCAGAAATTGATGGCGGCCTGGGCCTTGTCCTTTTCCTCGGGGCGATAGGCTTCCATCGCCAGCGTCGTGCTGCCGGTGAACAGAAAATTCCACCCCACCCCCAGCAGAAACAGGGCGATCAGGAACTGGTGCAGGTCCTGCCCCGACAGGGCGATGCCGATGCAGGCGGCGTTGAGCAGCACACCCACGCCCATGATGGGCAGCACCCCGAAGCGCTTGATCAAGTGCCCGGTGAAAAACCCCGGCGCGAACATGCCGATGACGTGCCATTCCAGCACCAGGGCAGCGTCGGAAAAGGGCAGGCCACACACCTGCATCGCCAGCGGCGTGGCGGCCATCAGCAGGTTCATCACCCCGTAGCCCAGCGCCGCCCCCAGGGTGGCCACGATGAACACCGGCTGGCGCATGATCTCGGCCAGCGGGCGGCCACTGGCCGCGCCGGGTTTCTTGGGGGGCCTCCTGGGGGAAGCGGATGCCGGCCATCAGCACCATCGAGAGCACCGCCACCACGGCCAGCGCCAGGTAAGCGCCCAGGAAGGGCTTGCCCAGCCAGTCACGGGTGTGGTTGGCCAGATTCGGGCCGATGATGGCCCCGATCAGCCCGCCCGCCAGCACCAGAGAAACGGCCTTTTCCCGAAACGCCGGGGCCGCCAGTTCGCCTGCGGCGAAGCGGTAGATCTGCCCATTGGCGCTGTAGTAGCCCGCCACCACCGTGGCCAGCACCAGCAGCCAGAAGCTGCCCAGGTACAGCGCGGCCGCGCACAGCAAGGCCGACACGAAAGCCACCACCAGACCGATCTGGAACGCCACCTGCCGCCCCCAGCGCCGCTGGCTGCGGGCCACCAGCCCGGTGGACAGCGCCCCGCCCACCACATAGCCCATCACCGGTAGCGTGGCCATCCAGCCAAAAGGGGCCAGGCTCAGGCCCACCAGGCCATTGATGGCGATGAACACCACGTTGTTGGTGAGAAACAGGCCTTGCGCGCCAGCCAGCAGCCAGAGGTTTTTGTTCATAACGGCGTGTTTATATACGAATACGCCAAGCCTGTCTGTCGCCAGCCCATGCGCCCAGCCCTTGGAAACGCGGCCTTGATCCCCACTCTCTACAATCCGTCATCTGTCAACAGCCAATCCGCGGAGGGCCCTGCATGGTTCCCCATCTCGTCACGGCCCTCACCGGCCCGATCAACGAACTCGAACAGCGCATCCTCGAATCCACGCCCGTCATCGAACGCTGGTTCCGGCTGGAGTGGATGGAGCACACCCCGCCGTTTTACAGCTCGGTGGACATCCGCAATGCCGGCTTCAAGCTCGCGCCGGTGGACACCAACCTCTACCCCGGCGGCTGGAACAACCTCACGCCCGAGATGCTGCCGCTGGCGGTGCAGGCGGCCATGGCCGCGATCGAGAAAATCTGCCCCGAGGCCAAGAACCTGCTGCTGGTGCCCGAGAACCACACGCGCAACATGTTCTACCTGATGAACGTGGCGCAATTGCAGAAGATCTTCTACCAGGCCGGGCTCAACGTGCGCCTGGGCTCGCTCAACCCCGAGATCAAGGCACCCACCACCTTCGACCTGCCCAACGGCGAGCAGGTGACGCTGGAGCCGCTGATTCGCGACAAGCGCCGTCTGGGCCTCAAGCACTTCGATCCCTGCACCATTTTGCTCAACAACGACCTCAGCGCCGGCGTGCCCGGCATTCTGGAGGACTTGCACGAGCAATACCTTTTGCCGCCGCTGCACGCCGGCTGGCACATGCGCAAGAAGAGCAACCACTTCAAGGCCTACGAAGAGGTGGCCAAGCGCTTTGGCAAGCTGCTGGGCATGGACCCGTGGCTGATCAACCCGATGTTCAACCACTGCGGGGAAGTGAACTTTGCCGAAGGCACCGGCATGGAGTGCCTGCAGACCAACGTCGATGCCTTGCTCGCCCGCATCAAGAAGAAGTACAAGGAGTACGGCATCAACGAAAAGCCGTTCGTGGTGGTCAAGGCCGACAACGGCACCTACGGCATGGGCATCATGACGGTGCGCGATGCCAAGGAGCTTGAGGCGCTCAACCGCAAGACCAAGAACAAGATGAACGTCATCAAGGACGGCCAGCAGGTCTCCGACGTCATCATCCAGGAAGGCGTGCTGACCCACGAGCGCATCAACGACGCCGTGGCCGAGCCGGTCGTCTACATGATGGACCGCTACGTGGTGGGCGGTTTCTACCGCGTGCATGCAGACCGCGGCGTGGACGAAAACCTCAACGCCCCTGGAGCGAGCTTCGTGCCGCTGGCGTTCGAGAAGAGTGCCCAGCAGCCCCAGCCCGGGCAGAAACCCGGCGCCAGCGTGCCCAATCGCTTCTACATGTATGGGGTGATCGGCCGGCTGGCGATGCTGGCGGCCAGCTACGAGCTGGAAGCCACCGATCCGAACGCCGAGGAGTACGAATGACGGCGAGGCGCATCCTGTTCGTGGCCGATCCGTTGGCCACCTTCAAGACTCATAAAGACAGCACCTATGCCATGATGCGCGAACTGCAGCGCCGCGGGCACGCCGTGGCCGCCTGCGAGCCCTCGCATTTGCAGTGGCAAAGCGGGGAGCCCGTCACGGCGCTGGTGCGGCATCTGGCGCTCACGGGCGACGCCGCCGACTGGTTCCGCGTGACCCGACAGGGCCGCGAGGCGCTGAAGGACTTCGACGCGGTGCTCATGCGCAAAGACCCGCCGTTCGACAGCGAGTACTTCTACGCCACCCACCTGCTGGAACAGGCCGAGCGCGAGGGCGCCCGCGTGTTCAACCGCCCACGCGCCCTGCGCGACCACCCGGAAAAACTGGCCCTGATGGAGTTTGGCGCATTCGCACCGCCCACGCTGGTGACGCGCTCGCCCGAGGCCATCCGCCAGTTCCACGCCGAGCACCGCGACATCATCCTCAAGCCGCTCGATGGCATGGGCGGGATGGGCATTTTCCGCGTCGGGCCCGACGGCATGAACCTGGGCGCGATCGTCGAGACGTTGAACCACGGTGGGCGCACCAGCGTGATGGTGCAGCGCTTCCTGCCCGCCATTGCCGCTGGCGACAAACGCCTGCTGCTGATCGGTGGCCAAGCCGCCCCCTTCTGCCTGGCCCGCATTCCCCAGGGGTCGGAGGTGCGGGGCAACCTGGCCGCTGGCGGCAAAGGGGTGGCCCAGCCCCTGAGCGACAGCGATTGGGCCATTGCCCGGGCGCTGGCGCCCCAGTTGGCCGCGCGCGGGCTGCTGCTGGTGGGCCTCGACGTGATCGGCGACAAGGTCACCGAGATCAACGTCACCAGCCCCACCTGCTTTCAGGAGATCCAGCAGCAGACGGGCTTTGACGTGGCCGCCATGTTCGTGGATGCGCTGGAGCGCGCCCTGTTGGCGGGCTGACCTCCCATGGGCGCAGCAATCCGAGGTTGGGCGGCCGCAGTGCCGCGCTGGATGCGCGGGCTGGTGTTCTGGGCTGCGCTGACGGCGGTGGTGGTGCTGTCGCTGCTGCCGCCCCAGCACCTGCCCGAAGCGGCCTTTCGCCTGTGGGACAAGGCGCAACACGCCGTGGGCTTTGCCCTGCTCACGGTGCTGGGGCTGTGGGCCCATCCGCGCCGCGTGCGCACCGTGCTGGCGGGTCTGTTGCTTTTGGGCGCAGGGATCGAAATCGCCCAGGGCGCGACCGGCTGGCGCCATGCCGACGCCTGGGACCTGCTGGCCAATGCGGTGGGTGTCTGGGCCGGCGCCTGGCTGGTCTTCAGTGTCCGGCGCTCTTGGAAAACAGGTTGATCACCACCACGCCCGCCACGATCAGCCCCATGCCAATGAGCCCTGGCAGGTCGATCGTCTGGCGATAGACCACGAAGGCCACCAGTGTGATGAGCACGATGCCCAAGCCCGACCAGATCGCGTAGGCAATGCCCACGGGAATGGTGCGCAGCACCAGCGACAGGAAATAAAAGGCCGTCGCGTAACCCAGCGCCACGATCACGCTGGGCCACAGGCGTGTGAATCCCTCGCTGGCCTTCAGGGCCGAGGTGCCGATCACTTCGGCCACGATGGCCAGACCCAAGGCAAGATAAGCGTTCATCGTTGTATTCCCTGGTTCAGCCCAGCCATGCCACCCACAGGGTGATGAGCGCGATGGCCAGGATGTTCAGCCCCATGCCCATGCGCATCATGGTCTGCTGCGTCACCCCGCCGGAGCCAAAGACGATGGCATTGGGCGGTGTGGCCACGGGCAGCATGAAGGCGCACGAGGCCGACAGGGCAACCGCCGCCGCCACGGTCACGGGGCTCAGCCCCCAGGCCGCCGCCATGCTCATGGCGATGGGGATGATGAGGGCGGCGCTGGCGGTGTTGCTCACCAGTTCGGTCAACAACACCACAAAGGCCACCAAGGCCAGCACCACCAGCAGCATGGGCGCATCGGCCACCCACTGGATGAGGGTTTGGGCCAGGTAGTCGCTGCCGCCCGTGGTGGACATGACTTGGCTGAGCGTGAGCCCGCCGCCAAACAGCAGCAACACGCCCCACTGTGTCTGGCGTTCGAGGTCGGGCCAGCGCAGCACGCCAGTGGCGCCCAGCAGGGCGATGGCCGCCAGCGCGACCAGCGTGTCCATGTCGGCCTGCACACCCAGTGCCCGCGCCAGCGGCGCGCCCAACACCCAGCCGGTCACGGTCAGGGCAAAGATGCCGAGCGTGAGCACGCGCTCCCGCGTCCAGCGCCAGGGCTCGGCCGGCGTGGGCTGGGGGCTCGGTGCCGAGACGGCGCGCCATTGCGGCCGCAGCCCGAGAAACAGCAGCGCGATCATCAGCGGCAGCAGCAGCGCCACCAGCGGCAGTCCGATGGTCAGCCACTGGGCAAAGCCGATGCCCGCCTGGGCGGCGGCGATGGCGTTGGGCGGGCTGCCCACCAGCGTTCCCATGCCGCCGATGCTGGCGCTGTAGGCCAGCCCCAGCAGCACGAAGGCGCGGGTGCGCTGGTCCACCGGCGGCTCGGCTTGTTCGGGCTGGCGGTGCGGCAGCAGGCCCAGGGCCAGCGGCAGCATCATGGCGGCGGTGGCGGTATTGCTCAGCCACATCGACAGCAGCGCCGTCAGGCCAAACAGCATCAGCACCGCCAGCACCGCCCGCCCGCGCGCCAGGCGCATCATGGCCAAGGCCAGGGCCTGATCCAGCCCGTGCCGCGAGAGGGCGGCCGCCAGCGCGAACCCGCCCAGAAACAGGAAGATGACGGGCTGGGCAAAGGCGGCCAAGGCGTCGCGTACCGTCAATACCCCGGCCAGCACGGCGAGCAAAGGCACCAGCAGGGCCGTGAAGCTCAGGTGCAGCGCCTGCGTCATCCACAGGCTGCCGATCAGGGCAAACAGACCCAGGCCGGCACGAAGCTGGCCCGTCTCCGGAGTCAGGGCCACCACGGCGGCGGCAAAGGCCACGCAGCCCAGCAGGGTCCATGCCGAACGGGGCGCGCTCATGAGGTCTCCCCGTTCAGCGGCAGGCCGTCCACGAACACCTTCAACTCGCCAGGGGCGAAGGCGGTCCAGGTCTCGTTGCGGGTCAAGGGCGTCGTCACGATCACGGCGGCGCGGTCGCCGGGCTGGTTGATGTCGGCAAAGTTCACGGTCCAGTCCTCGTCCATCAGGGTGGCGGCGGCAAAAGGGTGTTGGCGAATCAGGTAGTGCAGTTGGGTGCTGCAATGGGCCCACAGTGCCTCGCCGTTGGACAGGAGGAAGTTGAAGCTGCCGTGGGCGCGGATCTGGGGCAGGAGCTCCTGCAGGGTCAGGGTCAGCTCGCGCACATCGGGCAGACCCGCGTGGGACTTGGCCAGTTCCTGCATCAGCCAGCAAAAGGCGCGTTCGCTGTCGGTCTCACCCACCGGGCGGAAATGGCTGTGCAGATGGGGGCGGTAGTCCTTGAGGTCGCCATTGTGCGCGAACACCCAGTGCCGGCCCCACAGCTCTCGCGTGAAGGGATGGGTGTTTTCCAGCTTCACCGCCCCTACCGTGGCTTTGCGTACGTGGGCGATGATGTTGGTGCTCTTGAGCGGGTAACGGCGCAGGAAATCGGCCATTGGCGAGTGGGCCGCGCTGTCGTGGTCCACGAACAGGCGCAGGCCCTTGCCCTCGAAAAAGGCGATGCCCCAGCCGTCGGCATGGTGGTCGGTGGCACCGCCGCGGCGGCGAAAGCCCGTGAAACTGAAGTTCGCGTCGGTGGGGGTGGCGCAATTGAGTCCGAGCAGCTGGCACATGGCCTGTAGGGTATCACTGCCCTGGGGCCATTGGCGGGGCCGTGTGGCCAGCCGCGCTGTGCCCACGCTGTACCCTGAAAGACAATCGCATCTTCAGCGGGATGTCGGGGACGAGGGCGTGTTCGCGGCGGGCCAAAGCACCGAGGCGATGGAGACCACCATCAGGGCCACGGCCACCCAGTCCTGCCAGAACAGGCGTTCGCCCAACCACACGGCGCCGCTGAACACGCCCAGCACCGGGATCATCATCACGCTCAGCGTGGAGGCCACCGGAGGCAGGCTGCGGGCGAGGAAGAACCATGTGGCGTGCGCAAAGCCGAAAATGAGCACGCCGTTGTACACGATGGCCCACAGCGTGGTGGCGGGCATGGGCGGCCACGCGCCGTTGCTGGGCCGCTCGAATGCCCAGGCCAGCGCCGACATCACCACCGCCGTCAGTGCCGTCATCCAGAACGAGAGGGTGAGGGTAGCCGCCGGCAGGGTGGTGCGGCGCAGCAGTTGCGTGCCCAGCGCCCAGACGGCGGCCGCCACCAGCGCCAGCCCCACCGCCTGGGGCTGACCGCTCAGGGCGGTGAACTCGTGCCAGAGCAGCAACAGTACGCCCAGGGCGGCTGCACCCACGCCTACCCAGCCGCGCCGGTTCAGCGCGGTGGCAAACAGCACCGCGCCGATCAGCGCGGAAAAAATGGGCATGGTGTAACCCAGGATGGCCGCTCGCCCGCTCGACAGCGCGCTGATGGCCAGGATGATGCACACATGCCACACGAACATGTTGGTGGCCGACAGCTTGAGCAGTTCGAGCCAGTGGCTGCCACCCGGGCCGGCCGGCAGGCGTAGCGGCACCTTCAACGTCCACATGGCTGCGGCCAGCACGGGCAGGCCCAACCACATCGACAGGGCGCGGAAGGTCAGTGGCGGATAGTCGGTCACCCCCAGTTTCATCACAGGCCAGTTCAGGCCCCAGGCCAGGGTGAGCAGCACCAGCAGGACGAGTTGGCGTCGATTGAAGGTCGGCATCAGGCAGGCAGGCGAAAACGTCACCCTACCAGAAAACCCACCGCGCTGGCGCCCTGCCTACAATCCGGGGCATGAACTTCACCGACATGCTGCTCGATGCCGAGCGCCAGAACCGGTCGCTGCTGTGCGTGGGGCTGGACCCCGATCCGGCCCGCTTCCCGCACCACATGCGCAACGACCCTGACCGGATCTATGAATTCTGCGCCGCCATCGTGGATGCCACGGCCGATCTGGCGATCGCTTTCAAGCCCCAGATCGCCTACTTCGCTGCCCACCGCGCCGAGGACCAGTTGGAGCGGCTGATGGCCCACATCCGGGTGGCGGCACCGCATGTGCCGGTGATTTTGGACGCCAAGCGAGGCGATATCGGCAGCACGGCCGAGCAGTACGCCAAAGAGGCGTTCGAGCGCTATGGGGCCGACGCGGTCACGCTGTCGCCCTTCATGGGGTTCGACTCGGTGCAGCCTTATCTGCGGTATCCGGGCAAGGGCGTGTTCCTGCTGTGTCGCACCAGCAATCCAGGCGGCGACGATTTCCAGAATCAGCGCCTGGCCGATGTGCCAGGGCAACCCAAACTCTACGAGCACATCGCCCGGCTGGCGCAAGGGCCGTGGAACGTGAGCGGCCAAGTGGGCCTGGTGGTGGGGGCGACCTATCCGGCGGAAATCGCTCGGGTGCGCGAACTCGCCCCCACGGTGCCTTTGCTGATCCCTGGCGTCGGCGCCCAGGGCGGCGATGCGCAGGCCACCGTGCAGGCCGGCTGGCGTGGGGGTGCCGGCGGCACCACCGCGGCGGTGGCGGTCAACTCCTCGCGCGCCATCCTCTACGCGGGCGCGGGCGCCGATTTCGCCCAGGCCGCCCGGCAGGAGGCCGAACGCACGCGCGAGACGCTGTGGCGCGCGCGCCTTTTCGACTGACCGTCAGACGGCGGGCGCGTTACACTGTGCGCCCCAGGATCTGATTGCCGCGCGCGGCCTCATCGGGAGCCGACCATGGAACATCCGGACCGCCATGCCCTCCGGCTGGAAAAGCTCAACCGCATTGGCGTGGCCCTGTCCAGCGAGACCCACATCGACCGCTTGCTCGAAGACATCCTGCTGGCGGCCAAAGACATCACCCGTGCCGACGGCGGCACCCTCTATCTGCCCACGCCGGACCGAACGGCGCTGCGCTTCGCGATTTTGCGCACCGATTCGCTCGGGATCGAGATCGGCGGCGTCAGTGGCCAACCCCTGAGCGATCGGTTCCACGACATCCCGCTCTTTTTGCCAGACGGCCGGCCCAACAACCACATGGTGGCCGCCTATGCGGCCAACACCGGCGAAACCGTCAACATCCCGGATGCCTATGCCGCCGAGGGTTTTGACTTCTCCGGCACGCGCCGCTTCGATGAACGCACAGGGTATCGCTCGACCTCGTTCCTCACCGTGCCGATGAAAAACCATGAGGGCGACCTCATCGGCGTGCTGCAGCTGCTCAACGCCCAAGACCCCGACAGCGGCCGCGTCGTGCCCTTCACGCCGGCCGACCAGCAATTGGCCGAATCGCTGGCCTCGCAGGCGGCCGTGGCGTTGACCAACCGCTACCTGATCCAGCAGTTGGAAAACCTCTTTGAGTCCTTCATCCGGCTGGTCAACACCGCGATCGACGAAAAATCCCCCTACACCGGGCGGCATTGCGAGCGGGTGCCCGAACTCACCATGATGCTGGCGCATGCCGTCAATGCAACCACCGAAGGCCCGCTGGCCGATTTTCAGCTCACCGACAAGGACTTTCGCGAACTGCGGATTGCCGCCTTGCTGCACGATTGCGGCAAGATCACGACGCCCGTTCATGTGGTGGACAAGGCCACGAAGCTGCAGACGATCTTCGACCGCATCGCCCTTATCGATGCCCGGTTCGAGATCCTGCGGCGTGACCTGGAAATCGAGTTGCTGCGTGAGCAGGCGCAAGGCCGTCTGACGGCCGATGAGGCGCGCGAGCGCCTGCAACAGGGCTGGGCGGCCATGCAGGCCGACCGGGATTTCCTGCACGCCGCCAACCGGGGCGTCGAGCGCATGAGCGATGCCGATGTGGCGCGGGTACACGCCATTGCCGAGCGTTATCGCTGGCGCGATGCCCAAGGGCAGATACGGCCTTTGCTCGATGAGGAAGAACGGGAAAACCTCGCCATCCGTGCCGGCACCCTCACGGCGGCCGAACGCGCCATCATCAACCACCACATCGTGGCCACCATCCAGATGCTGGAAAAGCTCCCGTGGCCCAAGGATTTGCAGAATGTGCCCGAGTATGCCGGCGGGCACCACGAACGCATGGACGGCAAGGGCTATCCCCGTGGACTGCGGCGCGAGCAAATGAGCTGGCAGGCACGCATGATGGGCATTGCCGACATTTTCGAAGCACTGACCGCCTCAGACCGGCCTTACAAAGCCCCCATGAAGCTCTCGCAGGCCCTGGCCATCATGGACCGCTTTCGCGACAACGGCCACATCGACCCCGATCTGTATCAGGTTTTCGTGGCCTCGGGGGTGTACCGCCGCTATGCCGAGCGGTTTCTCGATCCGGCGCAGATCGACTGTTGAGGTGGGACGGGCGCGGGCGATCGCCGCGGGCATTTCTACGGTTTAATGGCGGCCATGACAGCATCGAACGTGTCCTTGGCCACCGCACAGCGTATCGACGACTTTCGCCGCCTGGGGCGGATGCAGGCGGGCTCGCTCATCATCTCGGTGTTTGGGGATGCGGTGCTGCCCCGCGGCGGGCGCTTGTGGCTGGGCAGCCTGATTGCGCTGCTGGAGCCGCTGGGGCTCAATGAGCGGCTGGTGCGCACCTCGGTGTTTCGTCTGGTCAAAGACGAGTGGTTGACCACCCAGGCGGTGGGCCGTCGCAGCGATTACCTGCTCACGGCGGCCGGGCGGCGCCGTTTCGAGGAGGCCGCTCGGCAAATCTACGCTGCGCAAGCCCCCGCTTGGGATCGCCGCTGGCGCCTGGTGCTGGTGGTGGGTGAGTTGGATGTGCGCGCCCGCGAGCGCCTGCGCCGGGCCTTGTTTTGGCAAGGTTTTGGCGATTTGCGCGCCGGCTGCTTCATCCACCCCAGCGCCGACTTGCGGCAGGTGTTCGATGCCTTGACCACCGATGGCATGGGCGACACTTTGCCCGCCCTCATGCCCTTGCTGGCGGCCAACCCCCATCTGGGGGCCTCGGCCAATGACAGCGATTTGGTGCGCCGGGCATGGAACCTCGATGCCTTGGCCGCCGGCTACCAGGCCTTCGTGCAACGCTATCGGCCGTTGTGGGACGAGTGGCGGGTGCCGGCGCGTCGGCCACGCGATCCGGCCCTGGCCTGGCAGGCGCGGCTGTTGTTGATCCACGATTACCGGCGCCTGCTGCTGCGCGACCCGGAATTGCCCGAGGTGCTGCTGCCTGCCGATTGGCCCGGCCAGCAGGCCCGCGCCTTGTGCCGAGACCTGTATCGTTGCCTGCTGGAGCCGTCTGAGCGGTTTTTGGATGGTGCTCTGCGTCTGGCCAGCGGAGAGGTGCCCACGGCCACCCCCTTGCTGCAAGAGCGGTTCCAGCCAGTGGATCCCCTGGCCGTGCCGGTCTGATTCGCGCTGCCTGCGGCCGCGCTCCCGTGTGAGGATTGGAGATCCGGGTAAACCCCAGGTTTACCCGGTCGCGTTTTCGTTTGATACTATTCACATGTAAATTTCTAAGAATTTGTATCGTATCAACGACGCGCTGCCGGCGCTGGCTCACAGCCCGTGGCGGCCTTCATCCGCACCATGACCCATCCTTTGTTTGAGAAGCACCGCGCCACGCTCGACGGCGCCCTCCAGGCCATCGCCACCCGTGGCTATTGGTCGCCCTACAACGAAATGCCCAGCCCCAAGGTGTATGGCGAGACGGCTGCGGCCGACGGCAAGGCGGCCTTCGAGGCCCACCTGGGCAAGCCGTTCGAGCTGAATCAGCCCGGCCAGACGGGCTGGGGCGGCCGCGAGCGCTCGCCCTATGGTGTGGCGCTGGACGTGCGCTATCCCGTTTGCGACCCCGATGCGCTGGTGGCCGCGGGCCAGGCCGCCATGAAGGGTTGGCAGGCGGTCGGCGCGGCGGGCCGTACCGGCATCTGCCTGGAGATCCTGGACCGGCTGTACCGGCAGAGCTTCGAGATGGGCCACGCGGTCATGATGACCACCGGCCAGGGTTGGATGATGGCCTTCCAGGCCGGCGCCGCTCACGCGCTCGACCGCGGCTTGGAGGCCGTCGCCTACGCCTGGCGCGAGCAGAGTTTCGTGCCGGCCGTAACGGTGTGGGAAAAGCCTCAGGGCAAGAACCCCGCGCTGGTCATGAAGAAGCACTACGAGATCGTGGGCCGCGGCGTTGGCCTGGTGATCGGCTGCGGCACCTTCCCCACCTGGAACACCTACCCCGGCCTCTTTGCCGCGCTGGCCACGGGCAACGCGGTCATCGCCAAGCCGCACAGCAACGCCATCCTGCCGGCGGCCCTGACGGTGCGCACCATCCGCGCGGTGCTGGCCGAAAACGGCATCGACCCCAACCTGGTCACGCTGTGCGTGGCCGAGCAGCGCAGCGCCACCCAGGCGCTGGCCACGCACCCGGGCGTCAAATCGGTGGACTTCACCGGCAGCAACGTGTTCGGTCAGTGGCTGCTGGCGAACTGCAAGCAGGCGCAGGTGTACGCCGAACTGGCGGGCGTGAACAACATCGTCATCGAATCCACGAACGCTTACAAGGCCATGCTGGGCAACCTGGCGTTCACGCTGTCGCTCTACTCGGGGCAGATGTGCACCACCACGCAGGCCATCATCGTGCCGGCCGGCGGCATCGAGACCGACGAGGGCCACAAGTCGTTCGACGAGGTCTGCGCCGACCTGGCCGCCGCCGTGCAAAAGTTCCTCGGCAAGCCCGAAGTGGCCTGCGCCGTGTTGGGCGCCATCCAGAGCAGCGCCACCGCCGAGCGGGTGGAGCTGGCCAACAGCGGTGCCCTGGGGCGCGTGGTGCTGGCCTCGCAGAAGCTGGCCAATCCCGAGTTCCCCGGCGCCGACGTGCGCACCCCGGTGCTGCTGGCGGTGGACGCCACCGACGAAGCCGCCTACATGGAAGAGCGCTTCGGCCCCATCAGCTTCGTCGTCAAAGTGGCGGATGCGCAGGCGGCCATCGCCCTGTCGGAGCGCATCGTCAACACCCACGGCGCGCTCACCGTGGGCCTGTATTCCACCAAGCCGGAGGTGATCGACGCCATGACCGAAGCCAGCTGGCGCGGCAAGGTGGCGCTGTCCATCAACCTCACCGGGGGCGTGTTCGTCAACCAGTCTGCCGCCTTTTCGGACTACCACGGCACGGGCGGCAATCCGGCGGCCAATGCGTCCTATTGCGACTCGGCCTTCGTGGCCAACCGCTTCCGCGTCGTGCAGCGGCGCTTCCACGTCTGAAGGCGGCTCCGATGAGCACCCCCGTTCCCACCGATCCGCAGGCGCTGGCCGAAGCCGTGGCGCAGGCCATGTGGTCGCGCGATCACGCCTCCCAGGCCCTGGGCATGCGGTTGGAGTCCATCGGCCCTGGGCGCGCCACCCTGAGCATGGCGGTTCGCCGCGACATGGTCAATGGTCACGCCATCTGCCACGGTGGCTTCATGTTCACGCTGGCCGACAGCGCCTTTGCCTACGCCTGCAACAGCTACAACCTCAACACCGTGGCGTCGGCCTGCCACATCGACTTCCTGGCGCCCGCCCGCGAGGGCGACGTGCTGGAGGCCGAAGCCGTGGAGCGCTCGGCCAGTGGCCGCACCGGGGTGTACGACATCACGGTGCGGGTGCGCGGGGGCAAGACCGTGGCCCTGTTCCGCGGCAAAAGCTACCGTATCCAGGGCGAGGTGATCGCTGGTCTGCAGGCGCAGCCGGCCTGAGCCCGATATCGTGCCCACCCCATCGCAGCGAGGAGACTTTCATGCCCGTCAAACGCCCCGGCCCCGGCGACCTGGAGCCGATCGAGACCGCCAGCCGCGACGAGATTTCGGCCCTGCAACTGCAGCGTCTGAAATGGACGCTCAAGCACGCCTACGACAACGTGCCGCACTACAAGCAGAAGTTCGATGCGGCCGGTGTCCACCCGGACGACCTCAAAACCCTGGCCGATCTGGCCAAGTTCCCCTTCACCACCAAAGCCGACCTGCGCGACAACTACCCCTTCGGGCTGTTTGCCGTGCCGCGGGAGCAGGTGGTGCGCATCCATGCCTCCTCCGGCACCACCGGCAAGCCCACCGTGGTCGGCTACACGCAGCGCGACATCGACACCTGGGCCAACCTGGTGGCGCGCTCGATCCGTGCCGCCGGCGGCCGCCCCGGCGACATCGTGCACGTCGCCTACGGCTACGGCCTGTTCACCGGCGGGCTGGGCGCGCACTACGGCGCCGAGCGGCTGGGCTGCACCGTCATCCCGATGTCGGGCGGGCAGACCGAGCGCCAAGTGCAGCTCATCATGGACTTCAAGCCCGACATCATCATGGTCACGCCGTCTTACTCGCTGGTGATCGCCGAGGAGTTCGAGCGGCAGGGCATCACCCCTGATCAGATCTCGCTGAAAGTGGGCATTTTCGGCGCCGAGCCGTGGGGCGAGGGCATGCGCGCCGAGATCGAGCGCAAGCTCGGCATCGATGCGGTGGACATCTACGGCTTGTCGGAGGTCATGGGCCCGGGTGTGGCCAACGAATGCATCGAATCCAAAGACGGTCCGGTGATCTGGGAAGACCATTTCTACCCCGAGATCATCGACCCCGACACCGGCGAGGTGCTGCCCGACGGCGCCGACGGCGAATTGGTGTTCACATCGCTGACCAAGGAAGCCATGCCCGTCATCCGCTACCGCACGCGCGACCTCACCCGCTTGCTGCCGCCCACCTCCCGCGCATTCCGTCGCTTCGGCAAAATCACTGGCCGCAGCGACGACATGCTCATCATCCGCGGCGTCAATGTGTTCCCGACGCAGATCGAGGAGCAGATCCTGCGCGATCAGCGGCTGGCCGGCATCTACCAGATCCAGCTCAGCCGTCAGGGCCACCTCGACGAGGTGGAAGTGCAGTGCGAACTGCAGCGCGAGCTCATGGGCCGCATCGACGACGCCGAGCGCCGCGCCATCGGGCAGGCCCTGCAACACCGCATCAAGACCCTGATCGGCATATCCACCCGGGTCACGGTGCTGGATGCCGATGCCATTCCCCGCACCCAGACCGGCAAGGCCCGTCGCGTCGTGGACAACCGCCCCAAGACGCTCTGATTTCCGCTTCCCAGGAGAGCCGCCATGTACACCCAATCCTTCAGCGTGCCGGACGACACCGGCAAGACCGTTCAGCCCCTGACGCCCACCGAACCCGAGGAACTGCTGGCCCGCTTCGAGGCCCGCATCGCCGCCGATGGACGCATCGAACCGCAGGACTGGATGCCCGAGGCCTACCGCAAGACGCTGATCCGGCAGATCAGCCAGCATGCGCACAGCGAGATCGTGGGCATGCTCCCCGAAGGCAACTGGATTTCCCGCGCCCCCAGCCTCAAGCGCAAGGCCATCCTGATTGCCAAGGTGCAGGACGAAGGTGGCCACGGCCAGTACCTCTACAGCGCCGCCGAGACGCTGGGCATCAGCCGCGCCGAGATGCTCGACGCCCTGCACAGCGGCCGGGCCAAGTACAGCTCCATTTTCAACTACCCCACGCTCAACTGGGCCGATGTGGGCGTCATCGGCTGGCTGGTGGATGGTGCGGCCATCATGAACCAGATCCCGCTGTGCCGCTGCAGCTACGGCCCCTATGCCCGCGCCATGATCCGCATCTGCAAGGAAGAAAGCTTCCACCAGCGCCAGGGCTACGAAGCGCTGCTGGTCATGATGAAAGGCACCCAGGCCCAGCGTGACATGGTGCAAGACGCCGTCAACCGCTGGTGGTGGAAGTGCCTGGCCATGTTCGGCCCGCCCGATGCCGACAGCCCCCACACGGCCCAAGGCATGCGCTGGGGCATCAAGCGCATCAGCAACGACGAGCTGCGCCAGAAATTCATCGACGCCACCGTGCCCCAGGCCGAGGTGCTGGGCGTGACCTTGCCCGACCCCGACCTCAAATGGAACCCCGAGCGCGGCCATTACGACTACGGCCAAATCGACTGGGACGAGTTCTGGCAGACCGTCAATGGCCACGGGCCGATGAACAAGCAGCGCCTGGCCACGCGGGTCAAGGCGCACAACGACGGCCAGTGGGTGCGCGACGCCGCCCTGGCCCATGCCCGCAAACAACAGCAACGTGCCCTGAAGGAGGCCGCATGATCACCCCTGCCAACACCCCCGCCCTCAAAGACTGGCCCCTGTGGGAAGTGTTCGTCCGCAGCAAACAGGGCCTGGAACACAAACATTGCGGCAGCCTGCACGCCGCCGATGCCCAGCACGCCCTGCAGATGGCGCGCGACGTCTATACCCGCCGCCAGGAGGGCGTCAGCATCTGGGTGGTGCCCTCCAAGGCCATCACCGCCAGCGCCCCGGACGACAAGGCCGAATTTTTCGAGCCGGCGGCCGACAAGATCTACCGCCACCCGACCTTCTACGAGATTCCTGAAGAAGTGGGGCACATGTGATGAGCGCCACCACCACCACCACCGACGTCACCATCGACTACCTGCTCCACCTGGCCGACAATGCCGTGGTGCTGGGCCAGCGCAACGCCGAATGGTGTGGGCACGGGCCCGTGATCGAGGAAGATCTGGCCATGGCCAACATCAGCCTGGACCTCATCGGCCAGGCCCGGCTGCTGTATCAGCAGACGGCTGCCCGCATGGGTGGCGACGTGACCGAAGACACCCTGGCTTACTTCCGCGACGACACCCAGTTCCGCAACTACACCCTGCTGGAGTTGCCGCACCATGGCCCGCTGGTGGGCTATGCCCGCACCGATCGCGACTATGCCACCACCATCGTGCGCAACTTCCTCTACAGCGCGTTGATGGTGCTGGTGTGGGAGGCCCTGCAACGCTCCTGCGACGACGAACTGGCCGCCATCGCCGCCAAGTCGCTCAAGGAAACGCGCTACCACCTGCGCCATGCCCGCGACTGGCTGGTGCGCATGGGCGATGGCACCGACGAGTCACACGCCCGTGCCCAAGCCGCGCTCGACCACCTCATGCCCTATACCCAGGAATTCTGGGCCGACAGCCCGGTGGAGGCGGCCGCGGCGGCCTTTGGCCTGGGGGTGGACGTCAAAACCTTGCGTCCGGCCTGGGACGCCATCGTCGATGATGCCCTGGCCGAAGCCACGCTCAAGCGGTCTGCGGCCACCGGCTACGTGACGCAGGGCAAAAACGGCCTGCATTCCGAGCACCTGGGCTATCTGCTGGCCGAAATGCAATGCCTGGCACGCGCCCATCCCGGCGCCCAGTGGTGAGCGGGTTGCCATGAGCCAGACCGTCGAACGCGTATGGGCCGAGCTGGAGCGCCTCAGCGATCCGGAAATCCCCGTGCTGAGTCTGCGGGAGATGGGTATTCTGCGCGACGTGCGCGAAACCGCCGACGGTGTGGAAGTGGTCATCACGCCGACCTACAGCGGCTGCCCGGCGATGGCGCAGATCGAGGACGACGTGCGCCAGACGCTGCAAAGCCTGGGCGTGCCGGCGCGGGTCGTTACCCGGCTCGCCCCTGCCTGGACCACCGACTGGATGAGCGAGACGGCGCACGAAAAGCTGCGTGCTTACGGCATCGCGCCCCCCCAAGGGCGCTGCGCCGAAGCCGCTGTGGCCGCGCCGGCGGCCGAGCGGGTGCTGCGGTTCGTGCGTGGCGCCGGGCAAGGCGCCCCCGGCGTGGCCTGTCCCCGTTGCGGGTCGCTGCACACGGTCGAGACGTCTCACTTCGGCTCCACCGCCTGCAAGGCCCTTTACAAATGCCTGGATTGCCAGGAACCTTTCGACCATTTCAAACCGTACTGACATGACCGCACCGCGTTTTCACGAACTCACCGTCAAGCGGGTCAGCCCCGAAGCCGCGGGCTCGGTGGCCATCACTTTCGACGTGCCGCCCGAGCAGCGGCCGGTGTTTGCGTTCGAGCCGGGCCAGTTCCTGACGCTGCGCGCCCAACTGCAAGGGCAGGATGTGCGCCGCAACTACTCCATCAGCAGCCCACGCAGCCGTTTCGAGCGCCACGGCGAGCTGGAAATCGGCATCCGGCCGGTCGATGGCGGTCTGTTTTCCAACTGGGCCGTCTCGGCCATCCGGGTGGGAGACCGGCTGCACGTCATGCCGCCCGATGGCCGTTTCACCGTCAAGAAGGCGCGCGCCATCCATCGCGTCGGCTTCGCGGCCGGCTCCGGCATCACGCCCATCCTCTCGATTGCGGCCACCACGCTGGAAGAGCAGCCCGAATCCAAGTTCACCCTGGTCTATGGCAACCGCCGCATGAGCAGCGTCATGTTCAACGAGGCCCTGCAGGACCTCAAGGACCGCTACCCGGACCGCTTCACCATGATCCACATCCTCTCGCGCCAGGCGCAGGAGGTGGACTTGCTGCAAGGCCGCATCGACAAGCAGAAGGTGCTCGACATCGTGGCCGCCCTGTTGCCGGCCAAGAGCATGGATGAAGTGTTCATCTGCGGCCCTGAAGCCATGATCGAAGCCACCGAGCAAGGCTTGCTGGAGGCGGGCGTGCCGGCCAGCCGCATCTACACCGAGCGCTTCACCACCGGGGCGGCCATGGCGGCCAAAGTACAGGCCGACGTGGACGCCAAGTCCCGCCAGGTCGATGCGGCCAAGGGCATCCGGCTGACCGTGGTGCTCGATGGCAAGCAGCACGAGGTGCCCCTGGGCCGCGACGAGCGCGTGCTCGATGCCGCGCTCAACGCCGGCCTGGACCTGCCTTATTCCTGCAAAGCCGGTGTGTGCTGCACCTGCCGTGGCAAGGTGCTCGATGGCCGGGTAGAGATGGAGAAGAACTTCACCCTGCAAGACGATGAGATCGCCCAAGGCTTCGTGCTCACCTGTCAGGCCAAGGCGCTGACCGACCGGCTGGTCGTGAGCTTCGACGAGCGCTGAGCCGTCGCCCTTGCCGCGCGCTGGGTGGGCACGGCTACACTGGCGCCTTATGCAAGCCGAGACCATCGAACGCGCGCGACAGGCGTTTGCCGCCGGGGTAGCCCTCTTCGAGCAGGGCAACCTTCAGGCAGCCGAGTCCGCCTTCAGTGAAGCCCTGCACTGGGCGCCCGGGCGTCCGTCTGTGCTGCTGAATCTGGGAGTGACCCGGGTGCATTTGCAGCGCTACGCGCAGGCCCTCGAACCCTTGCGCCAGGCATTGCGCACCGAAACCCAGGCCGCCGACGGCTGGGCGGCGCTCGGGGTGGCTTGCTCAGAACTGGGGCAGTGGGCCGAAGCCCTGACTGCGCTGGAGCAGGCCATTGCCTGGGGAAGGGGGCATGCCGATCTGGCGCTGCGCCGGGCCCGTTGCCTGAGCCGGCTGGGCCGTTGGGTCGATGCCATCGACGCCTACCGCGAACTGCTGGAGCGCGACGTGGCTCAGGCCCCGGCCTGGGTCGAACTGGGGGAGTTGTACCGGGAGACGGGGGCGCACGATCAGGCCGCCATCTGCTACCGCGAGGCGCTGGCTCAGGGGGCCGATCCGGCACTGACCGGTTATCTCTTGGCCGCGGTCACTCGCGTGGGGTCGGTGCCTCGGCCACCGCAGATGTATGTGCAAAACCTGTTTGACCAGTATGCGGCCGACTTCGACGCGCACCTGGTCGATACCTTGGGCTATCAGGGCCACCGCGTGTTGGTCGATGGCTTGCCTGCCGAGGCGCCGCAGCGTTTCGAGCGGGTGCTCGATCTGGGGTGTGGCACGGGACTGTGCGCACCGCTGGTGCGCGATCGTGCCGCGCATCTCACCGGCATCGACCTGTCGGCTGAGATGGTGGCCCGCGCCCGCGAGCGCGGGCTCTACGATGCGCTCATCGTTGGGGATCTGCACCAGGTGTTGGAACAACCCTTGCAGCGCTTCGACCTGGTGTTGGCGGCCGATGTGTTCATCTATGTGGGCGAACTCGATGTCGCTTTCGCGCGTCTGGCGGCCTGCATGGTGCCGGGCGGATGGCTGGCCTTCAGCGTGGAGCCAGGGGCAGCCGGTAGCGCCGCCGAATTGCAGCCCAGCCTGCGGTACACCCATGCGCCAGACTACATCGACGCTCTGGCCGCAGCGCACGGGTTTACCGGCCGGCGCCGACTTGTGGCGCCCATCCGTCACGATCAGCAGCGCCCTGTGCTGGCGCACTACCATTACCTGCAGCGCTGCTGAAGGCCGCGTGCGGGCGTGGTGGCGAGCATCAGGCCGGATACAGGCCGCGCTGACGGGCAAACAGCCGGCTCAGGCCCAGCAGGGCGTTGGCGCAGGGGGTGGGCACGCCCAGCCGCTGGCCGATTTCGCACACCGCACCCAGCAGTGCGTCGAGCTCCACCGGGCGGCCGGCCTCGACGTCCTGCAGCATCGAGGTGCGGAAGGCCCCCAGCCGCGCGGTGACGGCGTGGCGGTCCTCGGGCGCCTGATCGATGGGGCAGCCGATGCGCTCCCCGATGGCGGCGGCTTCGCGCATCACCGATGAGCACAAGTCACGCACCAACGGGTCGGCCAGGATGCGGTCCACCGTGGCGCCGGTGAGGGCCGAGACCGGATTCATCGTCATGTTGCCCCAGAGCTTGTACCAGATGTCTCGGCGCACGTCGGGCGATACCGTCACTTCGAAGCCGGTCTGTTGCAGCAGCGCCCCGATGCGCTGGGCGCGCTCGCTCGTGCCGCCCCACGGCTCGCCGACGATCAGCCCATGCCCCATCTGGTGCCGCACATGGCCGGGGCCGATCGTGGCAGCACTGGCGTGCACCACACAGGCCAACAGCTGTTGCGCCGGCAGCGCGGCTGCCGTGGCGCCTGTGGGGTCCACGCTCTGCAGCGGCGCGCGTTCCCAACCCGGCAGCCGCTGGCAAAACCACCAGGGCACGCCGTTCATGGCCGGCAGGATCACCGTTTCATGGCCAATCAATGGGGCCAGCGCGGGCGCCAGGGCCGGCAGCGCCGGGCTTTTGACCGCGATGATCACCAGATCCTGCGGCCCGAGTTCGTCCGCGCAGGCGCGGGCCTCGACGGGCGCGTGCAGCGTCGTTCCCTGCGTCTCCAGCCGCCAGCCGTGGGCTTGCAAGGCGGCCAAGGTGGCGCCGCGTGCCAACGCGCTCACGCGGCAACCGGGTAGTTGCGCCAGCCGCGTCCCGATCAGCCCGCCGATGGCGCCAGCGCCGACGATACACACGTTCATGCTTGTCTCCTCCCAAACGGGGTCATGCCCGTGATTGTGCGCGAAGCAGCCAAAAAAAAAGCCCGGTCGCGGTGACCGGGCCTGAACCACCCGTTGAGGGCAGAGGAGACAACCACAACCCGGGGTCTGAACCTCGGGCGATGCAAAAGCCGGTTGGGGCAATTGCATACAATGGCATCAGTATACACTGTTTTTGCTGCAATGCAACATTCCGGAATCCGGATGTTGTTTTTTGGGGGAATCATTCGTGGAATGCACAGTCACCTGGACCGGCGCAGCCGGTACCCGCTCTGGTATGGGGTTTGTGGCCGAGACGGGCAGCGGCCACGTCCTGGCGATGGACGGCGCGCCCGATGCGGCGCGGCCCGAGCACGGCGGCGCCAATCTGGCCCCTCGCCCCATGGAGGCGGTGCTGGCAGGCACTGGTGGCTGCACCGCTTACGACGTGGTGCTCATTCTGCGGCGCGGGCGCCATGATGTGCGCGGCTGCAGCGTCAAGCTCAGCAGCGAGCGCGCCGAGACGGATCCCAAGGTTTTCACCCGCATCCACATGCATTTCACCGTCACGGGCAAGGGCATTCCGGCCGCTGCGGTGGAGCGCGCCATCCAGTTGAGTCACGACAAATACTGCTCGGCCAGCATCATGCTGGGCAAGACGGCCGAGATCACGACCAGCTTCGAGTTGATCGAGGCCTGATCACACCCGGTGCGCCACGGTCGTCATGACCTTGGCCGCCAGGCGCATGAGGCCCTTGACCGGGGTGGGCAGTTCGGCGGCGCCGGCATGCTGGGCGTCGCGCGCATGGCGGATTTCGTCGTCTTTCATCTGGGCGACGATGGCACGCGAGGCGTGGTCGTGGGCCGGCAGGCGGTCCATGTGGCCGTCGAGGTGGGCTTCCACCTGGCGCTCGGTCTCGACCACGAAGCCCAGGCTGACCCGCTCGCCGAAGCGGCCGGCCAGCAGGCCGATGCCGAAGGCGCCGGCAAACCACAAGGGGTTGAGCAGCGAGGGCCGGTCGCCCAGTTCGTCGAGCCGTTGCTTGCACCAGGCCAGGTGGTCTGTTTCTTCCTGGCCAGCGGCTTCCAGGTGACGGGCGAGTTTTTCTTTGGCGGCCGGGTGCCCGGGGCCCAAGCGGGCGGCCAGCGCCTGCGAGGTGTAGAGGGCCTGGGCGCAGATCTCGCCCACATGATTGACGCGCATCAGCGCGCCGGCGTGGCGCTTTTCGGCGTCGCTCAGGGGGCGGGCGTCGGCCTGCAGGGCCTCGGGCGGCGTGGGGCAGGCACGCGTGGCACGGTGCGGCGCAAACAGGGTGCGCAGCGCGCTGTCGGCGGCGATCAGGTGGGCATCGATGAAGGCGTTCATGACAGATTCCCGGCGGGGCTCATGCGTAGGTGGCATTATCCCTGCTCGCCCAGCCGGTGCAAGCGCTGACGCACCAACTCGATGTGGTGGCGCAGGGCGTAGAGCTCGTCCGTGTAGGCCAGGGGCAAGCTGATTTTCTCGGCCCGGTGTTCGAGTTCGTCGAGTTCGCGCAGCAGTTCCGCGATGGCGGCCATTTCGGCTTCGGCCCGGGTTTCGATGTCGCGCAGCTCGGCGTACCAGCGAAAGACGCGCGAGCGGATGCGGAAGCTGTACAGCGGCGGCAGGATGCGCGACAGCGGCAGCACGAGCGCGATGATCAAGCCCATGGCCAGCCACATGCGCTCCACCAGATTGGCCAGCCAGAAGGGCAGGTAGCGCTGCAGCAGGGGCTTGCCGTTGCGGATGGCGCGTTCGGCCTCGGGCGATACGGGCAACTCGGCCAGTTGCAGGTTGGGGTACTCGCGTGTGCGGTTGAACCAGCCGGGCGGGCCATGCAGGTCCAGCGCGGTCTGGGCAAAGAGCTGCAGGATGGCAGGGTGCGTGTCGTGACGGGCAATCAGGCTGGTGGTGGAGGCCACCAGTTGCAGGTCTTCCGGGGGACGGTTGTCGGCCAGGTCCACCACCCCTTGCGGCAACACCACCGGGGTGAGAAAGCCAAAGCGACGCGCATAGGCCTGGGCCTGCTGGAAGTTCATCAGTCGCACGCCGGGCGTCAGCAGCAGCATCTGCACCAGCGGGGACTCGGGCGCCGAGGCAAACACCAGCGCATCGACCTCGCGCTCCAGAAAGGCGACGGTGCCGGGGGTTTGCGCCAGCTCGCTCAGATGCACCTCGGCGGGTTCGAGCCGGTTGGCTTCGAGCAGGCGGCGAAACAGTTGGGGCACGCCGCTGCCTTCGGTGCCGACACTGATGCGCCAGCCGCGCAGTTCGGTCAGCGCGTTGAGCCGTGCGGTGCCGTTGAGGCGCTGGGCGGCCGCTTCATGGTAGAACAGCCACAGCGGCTCCACGAACAGGCTGCCCAGGGTTTGCAGGCGTTCTTCGTCCTCGCGCTGGATGTGGCCGCTGCCACCCTGCACGAAAGCCAGGTCGGCACGGCCACTGCGCAGCAGCGCCACGTTGTCGGCCGACCCGTCGCTGGGCAGCAGCTCCACCTCGATGCCATAGGCGGCCAGCGCCTCGGCATAGCGCTGGCCGAAGCTGTCGTAAGCGCTTTGTTCTGGCCCGGTGGCCAGCACCACCCGTTTGGGCGGGTTGGGGTTGAGCCACCAGTAAGCCAGCCACAGCAGCGCGGCGGTGAGCAGCACGAACGGGCCGACGGAGGCCAGCAAGTCGCGCAACGACAGCAGGGACAGGCGCAGGCGGAATCGGGGCATGGTCCCCGAAGCTTACTGCATGGGTTGCCACTCCATCACGGTGTATTGGCCGTTGACGCGGTCGGCGCTGAAGCGGATGCGCTCGCCCACCCGTACCCGCTCCAGCATGGCCGGATCGCTGACCTGGAAGAACATGGTCATGGGCGGCATGTCGAGGTTGGGGATCGGGCCGTGGCGCAGGCTCAGCCGGTTGCCACGCGTGTCGATGCGGCGCACCTCGGCTTCTGCCCAGGGGCGGCCCTGGGAATCGGTGGGGGTGGGGGCCGCGGGGGTGCCTCCAGCTTGGGCGGGGCGGTCGCCACCGGTCGGCTGATGGTAGGAAGCAAACACCCGGCTGCTGCCGTCGCGCTGCACCAGCAGCACGTCGTAAGGGTCCTTGCGGCCGCCGTATTCCGGGCCGTCCATGCCAGGGCTGCCGATGGGCATGCGTGGCACGCTCAGCCCCAGGGCCTGGGGCCGCTCCTGGAGCAGCCGGTGGATGTCGGCCGCCGGCACGTGGCCTTCGATCACATAGCCGCCCACCTGGGCCGTGTGGCAAGAACCTAAGGCTTCGGGCATGCCCAGGCGGCGCCGCGCAGCGAGGTTGCCGGTGTCGTAGGCGCGCACCGTGAAGCCGTGTTCCTGCAGATGGGCGATCCAGTCGTTGCAGCAGCCGCAATTCGGGTCTTTCCAGACCAGCACCTGGGGCTGCCCGGACTGCGCCAGCGCGGCCACGGGCCAGGGGCTGGCCAGCACCGTCAGGGCCGTGGTGAGTAGGGTGCGTCTTTGCATGGTCAGTTCCCTTGGGTCAGCGTCGCACGTGGATGGTGCCCTTCATGCCGGCTTCGAAATGGCCGGGGATGAGGCAGGCGAATTCAAACGTTCCGGGGCGGTTGAAGGTCCAGACGATTTCGCCCCGTTGGCCCGGGTCCACATGGGCCATGTAGGGTTCGTCGTGTTCCATGTTGGGGTGTTTCTTCATGAGCTCGGCGTGCGCTTTCAGTTCCTCGGGGGTGCCGATCACGATCTCGTGCAGCACTTGACCGGCGTTGACGGCCACCAGTCGCACGGTTTCCCCGAGTTTGACATCGATGCGGTCGGGGGAGAAGCGCATGTCGTCGGTCATGCGGATTTCGATGGTGCGGCTGACGGCTTGGGCTTCGCCCGCGATGCCCCAGGGTTTTTGTTCTTTCACCGGGGCACTCTGTCCATGGCCGTGGTGGCCGCCATGGCCGGCATGCGCGCCGTGACCGGCATGTCCGCCTGGGCTGTGGGCGGAGGCAGGCAGATGCAGGGCCAGACCGGCGATGGCGGCGGCGAGGGTCGCGACGAGGGGGTGTTTCATGAGGGGTCTCCTGGGAAGGTTCAGTGATGGGCATGGCCTTGGGGCCGGCGCACTTGGGGCAGGGCCTGCGAGGCCGAGGATGGGCCGCTGGCTGCAGGGGGGCGGTGGGCATCCGGCACGGGGCCTGGGTATTCGTAGGCCACGGTGCCGCTGGGGTATGCATAGTGGCCAGGATCCGAGTAGTCGTCGGGGGCCTGATCGGCACGCACCTTCAGCAGGGTGAACATGCCGCCCATGCCGATGGGGCCGAACTGGCCATGCCCGGCCATCATGGGGAAGGTGTTGGGGGGGAGCTCCATCTCCATTTCCTTCATGTCGTACATGCCGCGCTCGCCCATGACCATGTAGTCGGGCACGATACGCTGGATCTTGCTCACCAGACCGCGGTGGTCCACCCCGATCATCGTGGGGGCGTCATGGCCCATGGCGCCCATGGTGTGGTGGCTCTTGTGGCAGTGCAGGGCCCAGTCGCCGGGTTCGTCGGCGATGAACTCGATTTGCCGCATCTGGCCCACGGCGATGTCGGTCGTCACCTCGGGCCAGCGCGCCGATTTCGGCACCGGGCCGCCATCGGTGCCGGTGACCTCGAATTCGATGCCGTGCACGTGGATGGGGTGGTTGGTCATGGTGAGGTTGCCCACGCGGATGCGCACGCGGTCGTTCAGCCGGGCCACCAGCGGGTCCAGCCCCGGGAATACCCGGCTGTTGAAGGCCCAGATGTTGAAGTCCAGCATGGTGTTGATGTTGGGTGTCTTCGCACCGGGCTCCACGTCAAAGGCGTTGAGCAGGAAGCAGTAGTCCCGGTCCACCTCGTTGATGAGGGGGTGCCGGCCTTTGGGGTGGGTCACCCAGAAGCCCATCATCCCCATGGCCATCTGCACGGCTTCGTCGGCGTGCGGGTGGTACATGAAGGTGCCGGGGCGTCGGGCCTCGAACTCGTACACATAGGTCTTGCCCACGGGGATGGCGGGCTGGTTGACGCCGCCGACCCCGTCCATGCCGTTGGGCAGGCGCTGGCCGTGCCAGTGGATGGTGGTGGGTTCGGGCAGGCGGTTGGTGACGAACAGGCGCACGCGGTCGCCTTCCACCACTTCGATGGTGGGGCCGGGGCTCTGGCCGTTGTAGCCCCACATGTTGACCTCGAAACCGGGCGCGACTTCGCGCACCACCGGTTCGGCCACCAGGTGGAACTCCTTGACGCCGTTGTTCATGCGAAAGGGCAGCGTCCAGCCGTTGAGCGTGACGACCGGGCGGTAAGGGCGCCCGGCACCGGTGACGCCCGGAGGTGTCCAGGGCGGGGCGGTTTCGGGCCCCGTGGCCATGACGGGTTCAGGCAGGCCTGCGAGGGCGGCACGGCCCACGCTGGCCGAAGCGGCGGCGGTGAAGGCGCCGGCCAGCAATGCGCGATGGAAGAATTGGCGACGTTGCATGATCAATGTCCTTGGTCGGCGGCAGCGGCCGCGGCGGAAGTGGAACGAGGGGCAGCCCCGGTGTAGGGCAGGCCATCGAGCACGGCGCGCAATTCGGCCCAGGCCAGGGCGGCCCCCAATCGGGCCTGCTGCGCCTCGTTGACGGCCTGCAAACGGGCGCGGGCGGCGGCCAGCAGGTCCCAGGTGCTTTTGAACATGCCGTTGTAGCGTTGCAGCATGTCCTCCTCCAGGGCGGTGTGCAGGCGGGCGGCTTCGGCCGCGTGGTCTTGCGCCAGCCGCTGGGCGGTCTGCCAGGCGCTGTGGGCAATGCGCACATCGGCGCGGATGCGGCGCTCCAGCGCCTCGGTCTCCAGGTGGGTTTGCAACGCCTTGTCCCAGGCATGGGGCCAGCGCTGTGGGCGGTCGAAGCCTGGCAGGGGCTGCGGCCTGCCGCTGGTCGGGTCGGCCGCCGTGGCCTGCCGTATGGCCGTCAGCAGCGGCTGCAAGTCGCCCACCGCCTGACGGGCGCGATGGGCCTCCAGCGCCTGCCATCGCCACAGGGGGTGGTTGTCGAGCGCGGTTTGTTCCAGCGCGTCCAGCGTTGGGGGATCGTGAGGGGGCAGCGCCTCGGCCGGCAGGTCCGCTGGCAGGCGTTGCGCGAGCACCTCCGGCGCCCACTCGGCCCCGGTGAGCCGCCACAGTTCGATGACCGCGGCCCGCTGCGCGTGTTCGGCCAGTTGCCACTGGGCCTGGGCATCGAGCAGGAGCAGGCTTTCGCGCTGTTGCCGGGCCTGCGGCCAGTTGCCGACCCGGGCCATGCGCAGCGCCAGTTCATGGCCGGCAAGCGCTGCTTCGAGCACTTGCCGGTGCGTGGCCGCGGCGTGGCGGGCCGCGATGGCCTGCAGCCAGGCGCGCTCCACCTGCAGCGCCAGTTCGCGCTGGCGCAACTGCAGTTGCGCGCGCTCGCGGGCGTTCAGTCCGGGCTGGGCCAGCAGATCGGGGCGGGTCCGCTGCGCGGCGACGATGGCTTCGTGCAACGTCCAGGACGCTGACGGCGCTGGGGCTTCGGGGGAGGGGGTGGGCAGGTGTTCGGCCTCCCAGCGCAGCAGGTCGATGTGGCCGCGTTCGAAGCGGCCGACGGTCTCATTGGCCTGGCGCCAGTCTTCGATCGGCGCGACCGTCTCGGCCCGCACGGGCAGACTCAGCAAGCAGGCAATGGCCACCAGCCAGGGCAAGCCCGGCCGGGTGGTGATGGGGGGCCCGGGCAGTCGCCGGGCAGGGTTGAGGGACATGGGCAAACCTCCAGAAGACACGGACACATGGCGTTCATGCGGCACTGCAGGGCACGCATGGACGCACTGAGGGTGTGGAGGTCAGAAAATGGGCGGTTTGAAGCCGGGTTCAGGCTCGACGCTGGCCAGCGACACGTCCAGGCTGGGGGGGGCGTGATGAATGGGCCCACTGCCCTGGGCCGGATGGGGCGGGGCGAGCCAGTAGGCGTTGTGGCAGACGTCGCACAGCAGGCACAGCCCATGGTGGTCCGGGCCAGACGCAGACGAATCGCTGTGTGCATGCGCATCCGCCATCTGCCCGTGGGCGTGGGCCGGTTCTGCGGAGGGTTCGCCATGGCAGGCCACCTGTTCGGTGGATCCCGGTGGCAGGGATGCCATTTGCAGGGCCATGGCATCCGCTGCCCACAGCCGCCAAGGCAGGAGCACCAGAAGCAGACACAGGACCCAGCGGCGCATGTCGATTCAGAGGAAGTGCGGCGATTTTAACAGGCCGTTGAAAAACTCCCCTGTGGCCGGTCTTGGTACGGGTACCATGTGAGCCACGGCGACGACGACCAGACACCAGACACCGAAGATGAGAG
>NZ_SNYL01000019.1:27041-45710 GCF_004363315.1 Tepidicella xavieri | reverse complement strand
ATGGTGATGCCCGGTGACAACGTGACGATCACGGTCAAGTTGATCGCCCCGATCGCCATGGAAGAGGGGCTGCGCTTTGCCATCCGCGAAGGCGGCCGCACCGTCGGCGCCGGCGTCGTGGCCAAGATCATTGAGTAAACGCCAGGAGCACCGGACATGAACAAGCAAAAAATCCGCATCCGCCTCAAGGCGTTCGACTACAAGCTGATCGACGCCTCGGCCGCCGAGATCGTGGACACCGCCAAGCGCACCGGCGCCATCGTCAAGGGCCCCGTGCCGCTGCCGACGCGCATGAAGCGTTTCGACATCCTGCGTTCGCCGCACGTCAACAAGACCAGCCGCGACCAGTTCGAAATCCGCACCCACCAGCGTCTGATGGACATCGTCGACCCGACCGACAAGACCGTCGATGCCCTGATGAAACTCGATCTGCCGGCTGGCGTGGACGTGGAAATCAAGCTGCAGTGATGCAGGCGGGCCTCATGTGGAGCGTGAGCGCCACAGGGGGCTTGCAAAATTTCGGCCCGCGGGTTACACTCTCGGGCTTCGCGGCTTTTAGCTGCGGAGTTTTTTCATCATCAGACCCGGCCAATTGCAGTCGGGAACGGAGAAAACAATGAGTCTGAGCAACTCTCTCGGGTTGTTGGGCCGCAAGGTGGGCATGATGCGCCTGTTCACCGAAGACGGGGATGCAGTTCCTGTCACGGTGGTGGACGTGTCCAACAACCGGGTGGCACAAGTCAAAACCCAGGCCAATGATGGCTACGACGCCCTGCAAGTGGCGTATGGCAAGCGTCGCGCCTCCCGCGTGACCAAGCCCGAGGCCGGTCACCTGGCCAAAGCCGGCATCGAGGCCGGCGAAATCCTCAAAGAATTCCGCGTGAGCGCCGATGTGGCGGGCAAGTATGCCCCCGGCGCCGTGTTGCCCGTGGCCGAGCTGTTCCAGGCCGGTCAGAAGGTGGACGTGCAAGGCACCTCCATCGGTAAGGGCTTCGCCGGCACCATCAAGCGCCACAATTTCGCCTCTCAGCGTGCCTCCCACGGCAACAGCCGTTCGCACAACGTGCCGGGCTCCATCTCCATGGCGCAGGATCCGGGTCGTGTGTTCCCGGGCAAGAAAATGACCGGCCACATGGGCGCCGAGACCGTCACCACCCAGAATCTGGACGTGGTGCGCGTGGATGCCGAGCGCCAGCTGCTGCTCATCAAGGGCGCCATTCCGGGCTCCAAGGGTGGCTTCGTCACCGTGCGTCCCGCCGTCAAAGCCGCTGCGAAAGGAGCGAACTGATGCAAGTCGAACTCCTGAACGACCAGGGTCAGGCCGCTTCCACCGTGGAAGTGCCCGAGACTGTGTTCGGTCGTGACTACAACGAAGCGCTGATCCACCAGCTGGTGGTGGCCTACCAGGCCAACGCCCGCCAAGGCACCCGCGCCCAGAAAGACCGTTCTGCCGTCAAGCACAGCACCAAGAAGCCGTTCCGTCAAAAGGGCACGGGCAACGCGCGTGCCGGTATGACCTCCTCGCCGCTGTGGCGTGGAGGCGGTAAGGTGTTCCCCAACAGCCCGGACGAGAACTTCAGCCAGAAGCTCAACAAGAAGATGTACCGCGCCGGCATGGCCTCCATCTTCTCCCAGCTGGTGCGTGAAGGTCGCCTGGCCGTGGTCGATTCGATCAAGGTCGATGCGCCCAAGACCAAGCTGCTGGCCGACAAGTTCAAGGCCATGAACCTGAAGTCCGTGCTGGTCATCGCCGACGAAATCGACGAAAACCTGTACCTGGCTTCGCGCAATCTGCCCCACGTGCTGGTGGTGGAGCCGCGTTATGCCGATCCGCTGTCGCTGGTTCACTACAAGAAAGTGATCGTCACCAAGGGTGCCATCGACAAACTCAAGGAGATGTTCGCATGAGCAACACCAAGTTTGACGAAGGCCGTCTGATGCAGGTGCTGGTCGCTCCCATCGTGTCCGAAAAGGCCACCCTGGTTGCCGACAAGACCAACACCGTGCTGTTCAAAGTTCTGCAAAACGCCACCAAGCCCGAAATCAAGGCCGCCGTGGAACTGCTGTTCAACGTCAAGGTCCAGGACGTCAACGTGCTGAACCAGAAGGGCAAGACCAAGCGCTTCGGCAAGACCGTGGGTCGCCGTGACCATGTGCGCAAAGCCTACGTGACGCTGCAAGCCGGGCAGGAACTCAACTTTGGTGGGGAGGCCGTCTGATCATGGCAGTCATCAAGATGAAACCGACCTCGCCGGGCCGCCGCGGCATGGTGAAGGTCACCCGCGAAACCCTGCACAAGGGTTCCGGTTACGCCCCGCTGCTGGAGCCTCAGCACCAGAAGTCGGGCCGCAACAACAACGGTCACATCACCGTGCGCCACAAAGGCGGCGGCAACCGTCACCACTACCGCGTGATCGATTTCGTCCGCAACAAGGACAACATCCCCGCGAAGGTGGAACGCCTGGAATACGACCCGAACCGCACCGCGCACATCGCGCTGCTGTGCTACGCCGACGGCGAGCGCCGCTACATCATCGCCCCCCGCGGCGTGGAAGTGGGTGCCACGTTGCTGTCGGGCTCCGAGTCGCCGATCCGCGTGGGCAACACCCTGCCGATCCGCAACATCCCCGTGGGTTCGACCATCCACTGCATCGAGCTCAAGCCGGGCAAGGGCGCGCAAATCGCCCGTTCCGCCGGGGCATCGGCCGTGCTGCTGGCCCGCGAAGGCGTGTACGCCCAGGTGCGCATGCGCTCTGGCGAAGTGCGCAAGGTCCATGTGGACTGCCGTGCCACCATCGGTGAGGTCTCCAACACTGAGCACAGCCTGCGCCAGTTGGGCAAGGCCGGTGTGAAGCGTCACATGGGCATCCGTCCGACCGTGCGTGGCGTGGCCATGAACCCGATCGATCACCCGCATGGTGGTGGTGAGGGCCGCACCGGTACCGGTAAGCCGCCGGTGGATCCGTGGGGCAACCTGACCAAGGGCTACCGCACCCGCAACAACCGCCGCACGCAGAACATGATCGTGTCGCGCCGCAAGAAGTAAGGGGTTGACGAAATGACTCGTTCTCTCAAAAAAGGTCCCTTCGTTGACCATCACCTGCTCGCGAAGGTCGAGAAGGCTCAGGCCGGCAAGGACAAGAAGCCCATCAAGACCTGGTCGCGCCGTTCGATGATCCTGCCCGAGTTCATCGGTCTGACCATCGCCGTGCACAACGGCAAGCAGCACGTGCCCGTGTACGTGACCGACCAGATGGTCGGCCACAAGCTGGGCGAGTTCTCGCTGACCCGCACGTTCAAGGGTCACCCCGGCGACAAGAAAGCCAAGAAGTAAGGACACACCATGGAAACACGCGCAATTGTTCGCGGCGTTCGCCTGTCGGTCGACAAAGGCCGTCTGGTGGCGGACCTGATTCGCGGCAAGAAGGTGGACCAGGCCCTGAACATCCTGACGTTCACGCAGAAGAAAGCTGCGGGCATCGTCAAGAAGGCCCTGGAGTCTGCCATCGCCAACGCCGAACACAACGACGGTGCCGACATCGACGAACTGAAGGTCAAGACCATCTACGTCGAGCAGGGCACCACGCTCAAGCGTTTCACGGCCCGCGCCAAGGGCCGCGGCAACCGCATCAGCAAGCCCACCTGCCACATTTATGTGACGGTCGGCAACTGAGCCAGAAGGAAGACTATGGGACAGAAAATCCATCCTACCGGCTTCCGCCTGGCGGTGAGCCGCAACTGGGCCAGCCGCTGGTACGCCAGCAACCGCGACTTCGCCGGCATGCTGGCCGAAGACATCAAGGTGCGTGAGTACCTGAAAGAGAAGCTGAAGAACGCCGCGGTCTCCCGCGTCGTGATCGAGCGCCCCGCCAAGAATGCCCGCATCACCATCTATTCGGCCCGCCCTGGCGTGGTGATCGGCAAGAAGGGCGAGGACATCGAGAAGCTGAAGAAGGACCTGGCCGCCAAGCTCGGCGTGCCGGTGGCCGTCAACATCGAAGAGGTGCGCAAGCCCGAGGTCGATGCCAAGCTGATCGCCGACTCGATCACCCAGCAGTTGGAAAAGCGCATCATGTTCCGCCGCGCCATGAAGCGCGCGATGCAGAACGCCATGCGCCTGGGCGCTCAGGGCATCAAGATCATGTCGTCGGGGCGCTTGAACGGCATCGAAATCGCCCGCACCGAGTGGTACCGCGAGGGCCGCGTGCCGCTGCACACCCTGCGCGCCGACATCGACTACGGCACCTCCGTGGCCAACACCACCTATGGCGTCATCGGCGTCAAGGTGTGGGTCTACAAGGGTGACAACCTGGGCCGCAATGATGCGCCCTCTCTGGACAGCACGCCGCGTCCTGAAGAGGAGCGTCGCCCGCGTGGCCCGCGCCGCGATGGTCGTGGTGACAACCGCGGTGAACGCCGTGGCGGTGCCCGCCGTGGCGCCACCACCAACGCCGCCCCGGCCGACGGCAGCGACAAGCCCCAGGCCTAAGGAGAATTCAACATGTTGCAACCTGCTCGCCGTAAATACCGTAAAGAGCACAAAGGCCGCAACACGGGTGTCGCCACCAGCGGCACCACCGTGGTCTTTGGCGATTTCGGCCTGAAGTCCACGGATCGTGGCCGTCTGACGGCTCGACAGATCGAATCCGCGCGTCGTGCGATTTCCCGTCACGTCAAGCGTGGCGGCCGCATCTGGATCCGCGTGTTCCCCGACAAACCCATCACCAAAAAGCCTGCCGAAGTTCGCATGGGTAACGGCAAGGGCGGCGTGGAATACTACGTCGCCGAAATCCAGCCTGGCAAAGTGCTGTACGAGATCGTGGGTGTGCCCGAGCAACTCGCTCGCGAAGCCTTCGCTCTGGCCGCTGCTAAGCTGCCGCTGCGCACGACCTTTGTGACCCGCATGTTGGGCCAGTGATCAGGAGAAGACCATGAAAGCTGCTGAACTGCGCCAAAAAGACGTTGCCGGCCTGCAAGCCGAGGTGAAGTCCCTGCAAAAGGCTCACTTCAACCTGCGCATGCAGAAAGCCACGCAACAGCTCAACAACACCGCGTCGCTGCGTCAGACCCGCCGCGCCATCGCTCGTGCCAAGACCATCTTGGCCGAGAAGCTCGCCGCCAGCCAGTAAGGAGTGAACCATGACGGAAGCACAAACCTCCCGCAAGCGCACCCTCATTGGTAAAGTGGTGAGCGACAAGCGCGCCAAGACCGTGACCGTGCTGGTGGAGCGCCGCGTCAAGCACGCGCTCTACGACAAGATCGTGATCAAGTCGAGCAAGTACCACGCGCACGACGAAAACGGTGAATACAAGCTGGGTGACATCATCGAAATCACCGAGAGCCGCCCGCTGTCGAAGACGAAGAACTGGGTCGCCACCCGTTTGGTCCAAAAGGCCGCACTGGTGTAAAGCCCGTTTGCTGCCTGCCGGCACGATCTGAAAAAACGACCGACAATTCGGTCGTTTTTTTTCGCCCATCGGGCTTGTTCAACCGGCGGCTTACCCCAGCCGCGCCACACAGGAGAAAAGACATGATCCAAGTCGGAGACCGCCTGCCGGCCGCCACGCTGATGGAATACATCGACACCGAGACCGAAGGCTGCAGCATCGGCCCCAACCCGGTGGACGTGGGCAAGGCTGCGGCCGGCAAGACGATTGCCTTGTTTGCCTTGCCAGGCGCCTTCACGCCCACGTGCTCGGCCAAGCATGTGCCGGGTTATGTCGAACTGCACGACGCGCTCAAGGCGGCAGGGGTGGATGAAATTTGGTGCGTCAGCGTCAATGACGCCTTCGTGATGGGGGCTTGGGCGCGCGAGCAAAAAACCCACGGCAAGGTGCGCATGCTGGCCGATGGCAGCGCCGACTTCACCCGCGCGGTGGGCCTGGTGCTGGATCTGACCAGCCGCGGCATGGGCGTGCGCAGCAACCGTTATTCCATGCTGGTCAAGGACGGCGTGGTCAAGACGCTCAACGTCGAAGGCCCTGGCCAGTTCGAAGTGTCCGACGCGGCGACCTTGCTGGCTCAGGCCAAGGCGCTCTGAAAGCGCTTCTGCGGCTGCGGAATCGCCCACGCGGCCGTTTCAGAGCTGCGCTTTCAGATAATGCGCCCCGGGCAAGGGGTTGTGATAGTAAGGGGCGACCTCCTCGAAACCGGCCTGGGCATAAAGCGCCCGGGCGGTTTCCATGTCGCTGAGCGTGTCGAGCAGCATCACGTCGTAGCCGGCTTGCTTGGCGTGCATCAGGGTGTGGTCCACCAACAGCCGCCCGATGCCGAAGCCGCGGAACATCCGCCGCACGAAGAGCCGCTTCATCTCACAGGCATTGGCGTAATCGCTGCCGTGCAGCGGCCTGAATGCGCAGCAGCCGGCAGCCTCCTGGCCGATGCGGGCCAACAGCAAGCCGCCGTGCGGCGCTTGATACTCGCCGGGCAGGGTGGCCAGTTCTTCGGCAAAACCCTGAAAGCCCAGGTCGATGCCGATGTCGGCCTGGTATTCGAGGAAAAGCTGTCGCAGCGTGTCGATGTCGGGGCCCGTGGCGATCAGCTCGATATGGATGGCGGGCCGGGGGTCGTCCGGTTCGGGGCCGGCGGCGGGCGAAGTCTCCATGCCCGGACTATACGACAAAGCCCGAATCAGCCGCCCCAGGTGACGACGAGGTAGGTCAGCCCGCAGGCGATGGCGTAGAGCACTGCGGCCAGCAGCCATTGCCTCGGCCCGTCGTTGGCCGACTCGGCCGGCTCGTTCATGATCTTGTCGCCGGTGATCATGGCCGAGACCAGGGCCTGGCGGGCCAGCAGCTTGTAGGCCAGCAGGGCCAGCAGGTGCAGGGCGACCAGCCCGATCAGTATCCATTTGCCCCAGCCTTTGTGGTAGCGTGAGGCGGCTTCGATGGTGTCGTAACTGGCCAGGGCCGTCAGCGGGCCGGCGTAGAAGATTTCATCGTCGGTGAACAGGCCGGTCCCCACCTGCAGGCCCAGCACCGCCAGCATGGCAAACACCGACAACGCGCCCAACGGCGTGTGGCCGACGCGGTGCGTCACTGGGCTGCGCCCGCGCAGGTAGGCCCACAGCGACTGTGGGGCATACAGGAAGGCGGCGAACCGGGACCAGCGCCCGCCCCACAGGCCCCACAGCAGCCGAAACCACAGCAGCGAAAGCACGAAGAAGCCCAGCCGCATGTGCCACTCCATCCAGGCACCCCCCACGTTGCCCGACACCACCAAGCCAACGACGGCGGCCACCAGCAGCCAGTGAAAGAGCCGCGTGGGCCAGTCCCAGACACGAATGCGATACATGGTGAAGTCCTCCGTGAATGTGTGGCCGGGTGGGCCGATCCCCGACCATGATGGTCAACAATGATAAAAGCATAAACTGTTTGAGGCCGGCCCATCGGGGCCTTGTTCCATCACCGACTCAAGGAGTAGCCCATGAAATTGCGTTTGTCGATTGCCTGTGCCGCCGCGTTGTTGGCTGTCGCTGGAGCCGCCCAGGCCCAGTTCCAAAAGCCGGACGATGCCGTCAAATACCGCCAAGGGGCGTTGTTCGTGATGGGGCAGCATTTCAGCCGGGTGGGGGCCATGGCCACCGGCCGGGCGCCGTTCGATGCCGCCGTCGCCCAGGAAAACATGGCGGTGGTGATGGCGTTGGCCCAGTTGCCCTGGGTGGGTTTCACGCCAGACACCCAAAACGTGCGCAGCCGCGCCAAGCCCAATGTCTGGACCGAGAAAGCCAAGTTTGACGAGGCGGGGCAGAACACGCTGCGGTCCTTGACCGCGCTGAACAACACCGTCAAGGCCGGCGATCTGGACGCCATCCGCCGCGCCTTCCAGGAAACGGCGGCCTCGTGCAAGGCCTGTCACGACAACTTCCGCGACTGAGGGCGGCTTGCCGGCTGGCCGGGGCTCAGCCCTCGGCCAGGAGTTTGTCGAGCAACTGGTGCAACGCCGCGAAATTGGGTTCGCCCAAATAGCGTTTGACGATGCGGCCCCGTTTGTCCACCAGATAGGTGGTGGGGGTCAGCCGCACGTCCCCCCAGTCGCGAGCGATTTCCCCCGTGTTGTCCAGCGCCACCTTGAACGGCAACTGGCGGGTGGCGGCAAAGTTGGCCACCCAATCGGGGGGGTCGTAGCTCATGGCCACGGCGATGGTCTCGAAGCCCCGCTCGTGGAAGCGGTTGTAGGTATCGACCAAAGCCGGCATTTCCTTGACGCAGGACACGCAGGTCGTGGCCCAGAAATTGACCAAAGTGACTTTGCCGCGCAGTTCGGACGTGGTCAACGTGCTGCCGTCGAGCAGCACGAAGCGGGATTCGGGCGCCATCTGCCGGCTGGAGCAGCCAGCCAGGCTCCAGACCAGGCCGCTGGCTGCCGCGGCGGCGAGCCAGCGGCGTCGGGACAGGGGGGACAGGGAGGGTGTCATCGGAATCGTCACAGGATCAGCCGCCGCGCAGGCGGGCGCGGGCGGCATCGAGGCGTTGCTGCAGGTAGGCGCCATAAAAGTCAGCCACGCTCATGCCTTCGAGGCGCTCGGCGATTTCGCGGCCTTCGTGGTCCAGGAACAGCACGGTGGGCGCGATGCGGGCCCGCCACTCCCGGGCCTGGGCGTAGGGCGTGGTGAGCTGGCCCTGGATGTCTTGCAAGGCGGTTCGGCGGTCCAGCATGTTGAGCTGCACCGCGTACACTTCGCCTCTTTGGAACATCGGGCCCAGGTAATTGTTGCGCACCACGTCGCAGAACGCGCAGCCCTTGAGGGTGACCATCACCACCAGCGGCTCGCCCCGGGATCGGGCGGCCGCTGCGGCGGCGCGCAGCGAGCCGGGCACCGGAAGGATCTCGGGCAGACCGTCGGGATTGTTGGGGTTGGTCGTCATGGCAGGACAGGTTGATACAAGGATGGAGGCGTTCGCGGCGGCAAAGTTCACCCGCTCGACGCTCCGATTGTGCCGTGAAGCGCGGTCGCCGGGGGGCGTGCGGGCAAGGGTTGTCCAAGGCCGAACAGGCCGATCGGCCGGCCGCGCATGGAGCCGGCGCGCGTTGGCGCTGATCTGGCTGGCCGCCGGGGCCATGTCGGCTTGCACGCCCGCATTCAACTGGCGCCAGGTGACCCACGACGGGGTGGCCGCCACCCTGCTGATGCCGTGCAAGCCCGAGCGGGCCGAGCGTGAGGTGCGTCTGCAGGGTGAGCAGGGGCCGGCTTCCGGCTTGAAGCTGATGAGTTGCCGCACCGGTGGGCTGACCTGGGCCTGGGCGGCGCTGCCCTTGCCGGCCGAGATGGCGCCGGCCTCTGCCGCCGAGGCCTGGATGCGGGCGAGCTGGGCGAGTCTGCGCCAGCCATTGCCGGCCGAGTCGTCAGCGCCCGTGGGGTGGGTCGTCCAGGTGCCGCAGCGGCCCGCCGCCCCCTGGGCGCAGCGCTGGCACGGCCCGGGGCTGGACCATCGGCAGCAGCCTTTGCAGGCGCACGTGTTGGTGGTCGTGGCCAACGGCTGGCTGCACCAGGCCGCGGTGTATGCCGAGCCGCCCGCGCCCAGTGACCCCTTGGTGATTGACACCTTCTTCGAAAGCCTCACACTGCGCTGAACGCCGATACAGGAGCCGTATTGACCTCTGCCACTTGCACCGCCACTGACGCCCATGCCGCCGAGGGCCTGCTCGATCGGCGCAGGGCCATCTGGGTGTTTCTGGCCTTTGCCGCCGCGTACTTCCTGTCGGCCTTGCTGCGGGCGATCACGGCGACGCTGGCCCCGACCCTGAGCGAGGAGCTGGCATTGCAGGCGCGTGATCTGGGGTTGCTGGCTGGCGGGTATTTTCTGGGCTTTGCCGCGACGCAGCTCCCTTTGGGACGTTGGCTCGATCGGCATGGCCCGAAAAAGGTGATTCTGGTCTTCCTCTCGGTGGCGGTGTTGGGCTGTGCGGCCTTTGCCTGGGCCGCCTCGTTCAATGGCCTGTTGGCGGCGCGCGTGCTCATTGGCGCCGGGGTGAGCGCTTGCCTCATGGCGCCGCTGACTGGCTATCGGCGCTGGTTGTCGCCGGCCATGCAATTGCGTGCCAATTCCTGGATGCTGATGACCGGCTCGCTCGGCATGGTGGCGGCGACCTTGCCGGTGCAGTGGCTCATGCCGCACGTCGGCTGGCGCGGGTTGTTCTGGCTGCTGGCGCTGGGCATCGTGCTGTGCATGCTGTGGCTGGCTTGGATGGTGCCGGCTTGGCCGTCGCGCCGCAGTGCATCGTCGGCTTCGCAGGCATCCGACGCCGGCGAGGCACCGTCCGGCTATGCCGCCGTTTGGCGCCACCCGTATTTCCGCAAGATGACGCTGATCGGTTTCTTCAACTACGGTGGGATGGTGGCCATCCAGACCCTGTGGGCCGGCCCTTGGCTGGTGCGGGTGACGGGGCAGACGCCGGTGGAGGCGGCCACCGGGCTGTTCTGGATCAATCTGTCGATGCTCTGCACCTTCTGGACCTGGGGCATGGTGACGCCCACCCTGGCGCAGCGCGGCGTGCCGGTGGACCGCCTGATCGCGTGGGGCCTGCCGCTGAGCATGGCGATGTTGGCGTTCAACATTCTCCAGGGGGAGGCCACCGCCTGGGTGCACTGGGCCCTGTTTTGCATGCTGTCGACGTGCGCCTCGCTGTCGCAGCCGGCGGTGGCCATGGCGTTCCCCTCATCCATGGCCGGGCGGGCGTTATCGGCTTACAACTTAGTGATATTCGCCGGGATTTTCGTGGTGCAGTGGGGCATTGGCCTGCTGGTGGATGGCTTCGAGGCCTTGGGCTGGAGCGAGCTCCAGGCGTTTCGCGGGGCGATGGCGGTGTTTTTGGGTGTCTGCGTGTTGTCTTATGCGGTTTTCCTGGCGGTGAAGGCCCATAATCGCGGCTCATGAATGGCATCCTCGTCATTGCCCATGCGCCCCTGGCCTCTGCGCTGCGCCAGTGCGTGCTGCATGTCTTTCCCGATGCCGATGCCGCGCTGCAGGCGCTCGATGTGCCTCCTAATCAGCCGCCCGACGAAACCCTGGCCCAGGCCCGCATGCTGCTGGACCTGCAAGGCGCGGCGCACACCCTCATCCTGACCGACGTCTTTGGCGCCACGCCGTGCAACGTGGCCACCCGGCTGGTCGATGGCGTGCGCACCCGTTTGTTGACGGGCGTCAACCTGCCCATGTTGCTGCGCGCCGTATCCTATCGGCACGAATCGCTGGATGCGCTGGTCTCCCGCGCCATGCTCGGCGGCACCCAGGGCGTCATGCCCGTCTCGGTGACGGCGCAGCAGAACCAGATCCGTCGTTCCACCCATGATCAAAACCACCGCGACCATCAGCAATAAGCTGGGCCTGCATGCCCGCGCCTCCGCCAAGCTCACCAAGCTGGCCAGCAGCTTCGCCTGCGACGTCTGGATGAGCCGCAACGGCCGGCGCATCAACGCGAAAAGCATCATGGGGGTGATGATGCTGGCCGCCGGCCTGGGGGCCGAGGTGGAACTGGAGACCGATGGCCCCGACGAACGGCAGGCCATGGACGCGCTGCTGGCGCTGATCAATGACAAGTTCGGAGAAGGGGAATGACCTTCAGCGTGCATGGGCAGGCGGTCTCGCGCGGGATCGCGATTGGCCGCGCCGTGCTGGTGGCATCGAGCCGGCTGGACGTGGCCCACTATTTCATCACCGAAGACCAGGTGCCGGCCGAGTTGCAGCGCCTGCGCCAGGCGCGCGACGCCGTGGTGGCCGAAATCGAGCACGTGCAGCGCGGCCTGCAAGAGACGGCCTCAATGGAGGCGCACCCCGAACTCACCGCCTTGCTCGACGTGCACCTGATGCTGCTGCAGGACGAGCAACTCCAGGGTGGCGTCAAGCACTGGGTGCAGGACCGGCACTACAACGCGGAGTGGGCGCTCACATCCCAGTTGGAGCACATTGCCAAGCAGTTCGATGAGATGGAGGACCCCTATCTCCGCGAGCGCAAGGCCGATCTGGAACAGGTGGTCGAGCGCATGTTGCGCTATTTGCGGGGGGCGGCATCGCCGGTGGCGGCTCCAGCCCCATCGGCCAGCGCCCACGGCCCGGGCAGCGCCGACGAGGCCCCGCTGGTGCTGGTGGCGCACGACCTGTCGCCGGCCGACATGCTGCAGTTCAAGCAAAGCGTCTTTGCCGGGTTCGTTACCGACGTGGGCGGCAAAACCAGCCACACCGCCATCGTGGCACGCAGCATGGACATCCCGGCCGTGGTGGGGGCGCGCAACGCCAGCCACCTGGTGCAGCAGGACGATTGGGTCATCATCGACGGGGATGCCGGCGTCGTCATCGTCAACCCCCCACCCATGGTGTTGGCCGAGTACGGCTTCAAGCAGCGCCAGGGCGAGGTGGAGCGCGAGCGCCTGTCGCGCATCAAAAACACCCCGGCCGTGACGCTGGACGGTGAGCGCGTCGAGCTGCTGGCCAACATCGAGCAACCGGCCGATACCGTCCCGGCGCTGTCCGTCAGCGCCGTGGGGGTGGGGCTGTTTCGCACCGAATTCCTGTTCATGGGGCGGGGCGCTCGCCTGCCTGACGAGGAAGAACAGTATGAAGCCTACCGGGCGGCGGTGGAGGGCATGCACGGCTTGCCCGTGACCATCCGCACGGTGGACGTGGGCGCCGACAAGCCGCTGGACCGCAGCACCCGTGACGACCATCTCAACCCCGCCCTGGGCCTGCGCGCGATCCGCTGGAGCCTGGCCGAGCCGGCCATGTTCCAGACCCAGTTGCGTGCCATTTTGCGGGCGGCCGCGCACGGCAAGGTCAATCTGCTCATTCCCATGCTGGCCCACGCCAGCGAGATCCAGCAGGTCAAGGCCCTGCTGGCCAAAGCCCGCGAGCAACTCGATGCGCGCGGCGCCGTCTATGGCCCCGTGCGGCTGGGCGCGATGATCGAAGTGCCTGCGGCCGCCCTGGCGGTGCGGATGTTCCTCAAGCATTTCGACTTCCTGTCCATCGGCACCAACGACCTGATCCAGTACACCCTGGCCATCGACCGGGTGGACGAGACCGTGGCCCATCTCTACGACCCGCTGCATCCAGCGGTGCTGCAACTCGTGGCGCAGACGATTGCCGAATGCCGGGCGCAGGGCAAGCCGGTGAGCGTGTGCGGCGAAATGGCCGGCGATGTGACCATGACCCGGCTGCTGCTGGGGCTGGGCTTGCGCAGCTTTTCCATGCACCCGACGCAGATCCTTGCTGTCAAGCAGCAAATTTTGCGTGCCGACACGCGCAAGTTGCGCGCCTGGGCCCAGGCCGTGGTCGCCAGCGACGACCCGGCAGCGCTCATGAATGATTGATTTTTGTCAAATTTTGGGGCGGTCCAGGGCGGGGAGAGCGTTCGGCCACCCGGATTCATGTATTAGACTCATCATTTGTACGGCGGCGGTTGCGTCCAGGGGGAGGGCCGCGCGTGCCCCTTTGCCACTCACTGGAGTCATGCATGGTTTCGGACACAGCGCCGCTGAGCGCTCAGGAGGCGGCGGCCGATCGCGATGAATTGCTCGGCTGCCTCATCGTGCTGGCCCGCCTGCATGGAGAGACGATCACCCGAGACGGCGCCCTGGCCGGCCTGCCGACCGAAGACGGCCGGCTGACACCTTCGTTGTTCGAGCGCGCCGCACACCGCGCGGGGATGAGCAGCAGGATCGTGCGCCAGCCGATCGGTAAGCTGCGCGCCGAACTGCTGCCGGCTGTTTTGCTGCTTGACGGCGAGGGCGCTTGTGTGTTGGTCAGCCGCAGCGACGATGGACGCAGCGCCCGCGTGGTTTTCCCCGAACTGGGTGATGCCCCTGTGGATGTGCCCTTGACCCAGATCGAGGCGCGCTATACCGGTTATGCCATCTATGCCCGCCCGCGTCTGCGCTTCGATGCGCGCAGCCCCGTGGTCAAGGCGACCCGTCAGGGGCACTGGTTCTGGAGCGTCATCGGCGAGAACCGGCGCCTGTATCGCGACGTGCTACTGGCCGCGTTCCTCACCAACCTGTTTGCCGTGGCCATGCCGCTGTTCATCATGAACGTGTATGACCGGGTGGTGCCCAATCAGGCCCTGGAGACGCTGTGGGTGCTGGCGGCTGGGGTGGCGATCATCCTGGTGGGCGATCTGGTGCTCAAGACCGTGCGTGGGCGTTTCGTGGACCTGGCCAGCAGTCGGGCCGACGTGAAGCTGTCGGCGTATATCATGGAGCGTGTGCTGGGCATGCGCATGGAGCAGCGCCCGGCCTCGGCGGGATCGTTTGCCGCCAACCTGAGGGCGTTCGAGTCGGTGCGCGACTTCATCGGCTCGGCCACCGTGATTGCCTTCATCGATCTGCCGTTTGCCCTCATCTTTTTTGCCGTGATCGGCTGGATTGCCTGGCCCATGCTGATCCCGTTGACCGTGGGCACGGTGTTGCTGCTGCTCTATGCACTGGCGGTACAGGGGCGTATGCACGAGCTGGCGGAAACCACCTACCGCGCCGGCGCCCAACGCAACGCCACCCTGGTCGAGGGGCTGGTGGGATTCGAAACCGTCAAGGCCCTGGGCGCCGAGGCGCCGATCCAGCGCAAATGGGAGAAAAGCGCTGCGCTGCTGGCCCGGGTCGGGGCGCAATTGCGTCTGCTGTCGAGCAGCGCCACCAACTCCACCGCCTTCGTGCAGCAGGCCATCACCGTGGTCATCGTGATTCTGGGTGTGTACCTGATCGGCGAGCGCGAATTGTCGATGGGGGGGCTGATTGCATGCACGATGTTGGCGTCCCGGGCCATGATGCCGGTGGGTCAGGTGGCCGGCCTGCTGGTCCAGTACCACACCGCCGCCACGGCGCTGACATCTCTCAACGAAATGATGAAGCGCGAGGTCGAGCGGCCGCAGGATGCCCAGTTCATTGCCCGTGGCAGCATCAAGGGCGCGATCGAATTCCGCGATGTCACCTTTGCCTACCCCGGGCAATCCACGCCATCCTTGCGCAATGTCAGCTTCCGCATCCGGCCCGGGGAGAAGGTCGCCATCCTGGGGCGCATCGGTTCGGGCAAGACGACGCTGGAAAAGCTCATCCTCGGCTTGTACCGCCCCACCGGCGGGGCGGTGCTCATCGACGGCATCGACCAGCGCCAGCTCGACCCGGCAGAGCTGCGGCGCCACATCGGCTACGTACAGCAGGACGTGATGCTGTTTTATGGCACCCTGCGCGAGAACATCACGCTCGGTGCCCCGCTGGCCGATGACGAGGATGTCGTCAAGGCCGCCACCATCGGCGGTATTCTGGATCTCGTGAACCAGCATCCGCAGGGTTTCGACATGCTGGTGGGCGAGCGTGGCGAGTCGCTCTCGGGCGGTCAGCGTCAAGGAGTGGCCATCGCGCGCGCCGTCATCAACGACCCGTCTATCCTGCTGCTTGACGAGCCCACCGCCTCCATGGACCATTCCAGTGAGGAAGACGTCAAAAAGCGTCTGCGCGATTTCATGCCCGGCAAGACGGTGATCCTGATCAGCCATCGCACGTCTTTGCTGGAGCTCGTGGACCGCATTATCGTGATGGATGCCGGGCGCATCGTGGCTGACGGGCCCAAGGAGCAGGTGGTTCAGGCGTTGCGGCAAGGCCGCATCGGAAAGGCGGCATGATGGCCGAGCTCAACGAGAAATTCTTCGAGCGCATCGGGCAGGCCACGCAGGCCGGTGCCCGCCTCAGCGATCCGATTTTCGGACGCCTGACACGCCGTCTGACTTCTGGTCGGCCGGATGAATCGATCGATTGGGCGGCCGATGCCGATTGGGCTCAGTTGCAGCAGGAGCCGTTGCGGGCCCGCTGGTTGCTGCGGATCGCGGCGCTGGTGGTGGTGCTGCTGATCGCCTGGGCGGCGGTGGCCGAGATCGACGAGGTCACGCGGGGGGAGGCGCGTGTCGTGCCGAGCAGTCAGGTGCAGATCATCCAGAGCGTCGATGGGGGGGTGGTGGAAGAAATCATGGCGCGTGAAGGCCAGGTGGTGGAACCCGGGCAGTTGCTGTTGCGCGTGGACACGACCCGCTTTGCCTCCAATCTGGGGGAGAGTCGCGCCAATCAGTTGGCCTTGCGCGTGAAAGCCGAACGGCTGCAGGCCCTGATCCAGAATCGTCCCTTCAACCCCGCCTCCGAATGGCAGCGGGAGGTGCCAGACATCGTCGCGCAGGAGCGCAGTCTCTACGATTCGCGGCGCGCCGAGCTCAGCGCCCAACTGTCGATTGCGCAAAGCCAGCTCAGCCAGCGGCAGCAGGAGCTCAACGAAGTCATGGCCCGGCGCGAGCAGGCCGAGCGCGGCCTGCAACTGACCCAGCGCGAACTCCAGGCCACACGCCCCATGGTGGCCACGGGAGCGGTTTCCGAGGTCGAAGTGCTGCGTCTGGAGCGTGAAGTCGCCCGGCTGCGGGGGGATCTGGAACAGGCCACGGCCCAGATTTCCCGGGTGCGTGCCGCGATTGCCGAAGCCCAGCGCCGCATCGAGGAGGTGCAACTCGCCTCCCGCAACCAGATGGGGGCTGAACTCACCGAAACCCTGGGCCGGCTTCAGGCTCTGGCCGAAGGCGGCCGGGCACTCGAAGACAAGGTCGTCAAGGCCGAGATCCGTTCGCCAGTGCGAGGCACGGTCAAACGTCTGCACATCAACACCCTCGGTGGCGTGGTGCAGCCTGGGCGCGAGGTGGTCGAGATCGTCCCGCTGGATGATGCCCTCATCCTGGAAGCGCAAATCACCCCCAAAGACATAGCCTTCCTGCGCCCGGGGTTGGAGGCCATGGTCAAGTTCACCGCCTACGACTTTGCCATTTACGGCGGGCTCAAGGCCGATGTCGAAAGCATCAGCGCCGATTCGGTGGTGGACGACCGTGGCAACGCCTTCTACATCGTGCGCCTGCGGACCCGTGAGGCCAGCCTCGGCGATGGCCTGCCCATCATTCCCGGGATGGTGGCGCAGGTGGACATTCTCACCGGCAAAAAAACGGTGCTCGACTACCTGCTCAAGCCGGTGTTGCGTGCCAAGGCCAATGCGCTTTCAGAGCGTTGATTTCGTCGATCATGAGCACTCAGCACTTTCTCATCGAACGGGGCGCTCCCCTGACTGGGGCCGCCCCCGGTTTGCCGCCCGAGCGTTGGATACAAGCCTTTCCTGAAGGGCGCTGGAGCGCGTGGAGCGGCTTGCTCGCCGCGCTCGCCCCAGACGACGGGGTCTGGGTGTCTGTTGAGCGGCCCGACTGGGAGCAGCGGGTGGGCGATGTGTTGCAACGCCAGCCCGGTGCCCGGGTGATCGTCGTCAGTGCCGTGCCGCAAGAAGCAGAAGGTTTGCGCGCGTTGCAGGCGGGCGCCCGGGGCTATTGCCACCAAGTGGCTTTGCCTCAAGTGCTGCGCGATGTCGAGCAGACGGTGCGTTTGGGCGGATTGTGGGTGGGGGCCGAGCTGGTACAACGGCTCATGAGCGCTTCACGCAGCGCCCTGGAGCGGTCGGCCGCCACGTCCCGCGAACCCGATCTGTCCCGCCTGTCGGATCGCGAGGCCCAGGTCGCTCGGCTGGTGGCCGAGGGCAAAAGCAACAAAGAAGTCGCCAACCGGCTCTTCATCTCCGAACGCACCGTCAAAGCCCACCTGGGGGCGGTGTTCGACAAACTCGGCGTGCGTGACCGCTTGCAGCTCGTGCTGCGCCTGTCTGGGCAGGGGTGAAGGAGCCTGGTCATGAGTGCCCCCATCCCACGCCCCCCCAAACCCTCGCCTCCCACCGAGGAATACCAAGCCCTGGCCGATTCCGATGCCGGCTTGGCGCGCATCACCGAGGATCTCATCGAGATCCTCATCAGCCGCGGCGTCATCCAGTTCACCGATTTTCCGCCGGCTGCGCAGGCCAAACTGCTACAGCGCCGCCACACCCGCGACACCCTCAGCCGGCGCCTCCAGTTGCTCGACGAAGACGACACGGGCCTGATCTGAGTCCTGAGGCGGGGCTGGATTCGCAAAACTGTACTTCCGTCCAATAGGCGCTGCGCCCGCGTGGGCGTATCGTGTAGCCATCCCATTCCACACTGGAGGAGTCGATCATGGCCCAAGCCACCGTCCTGTCCATCACTGGCAACGCCGTCGTCGTCGCGGCCGATGGCACCACCCGTCCCTTGAAAGTCGGCGACATCATCCGCCCCGGCGAGACCATTCGCACCGCTGCCGGCGCCCGCGTCGAGCTCATGATGGAGGACGGGCAGGTCGTCGCCATGGGGCCACAGCAGGCCCTGCGCGTGGATGAGGCCATGGCCCAGACCGATGCCACCCCCACCGCCGCCGATGCAGGCGTGCAGCCAGGTTCGATCGACCAGATTCTGCAGGTCCTCGAACAGGGTGGCGACCTCACCGAAGAACTCGAAGCCGCAGCGGCCGGCGCCGGTGGCGGTGCTGGCGGGGACGGCAGCGACTTCGTGCGGCTGTTGCGCGTTGTCGAAGGCGTGGACCCCTTGGCCTATGAATACGGCCCAAACGCCCTGGGTTCGATTGAGGAGCCGCTGTTGAGTGCGGCACAGCCCATCAATACCCCGCCCGAACCCGAGCCACAGATCGTCTATACATTCAAGCTGTTTGCGGTGGTGCAAGGCGAAGGTGGGCCGCAGTACGTGTCGGCCAAGACGCTGGGCGAGCCTGGTGACAACACGGGCTTCCCGTCGACGGGCCAATA
>NZ_SNYL01000019.1:0-26949 GCF_004363315.1 Tepidicella xavieri | reverse complement strand
AGCTGTTTGCGGTGGTGCAAGGCGAAGGTGGGCCGCAGTACGTGTCGGCCAAGACGCTGGGCGAGCCTGGTGACAACACGGGCTTCCCGTCGACGGGCCAATACGTGGTGCTGGCGGTGGATGCGGATGGCAACCCGCTGTCGACCCAACCTGGCGGCACGGTGACGGTGAATGTGGGCGCCGAAGGCGACACGGCCACGCGCGGATCGGACTATGCGGCGGGCGCGACGATCGTCGCGACGGTGGGCCAGAGCTTCAACATTGCGGTGCTCGACGATGCGCTGGCTGACAGTGGAGAGGTGTTCACGCTGACGCTGGGTGATGACTGGAGTCGTGCGGGCGAATTCGAGGCGGTGGTGTATGACCCCACGCCGGTGGTCACGACGATTGTGGATGCGACGGGGGATGTGCCGGAGGGTGATCCGGACGTGGCCTTCACGCTGCAGCTGTTTGCGGTGGTGCAAGGCGAAGGTGGGCCGCAGTACGTGTCGGCCAAGACGCTGGGCGAGCCTGGTGACAACACGGGCTTCCCGTCGACGGGCCAATACGTGGTGCTGGCGGTGGATGCGGATGGCAACCCGCTGTCGACCCAACCTGGCGGCACGGTGACGGTGAATGTGGGCGCCGAAGGCGACACGGCCACGCGCGGATCGGACTATGCGGCGGGCGCGACGATCGTCGCGACGGTGGGCCAGAGCTTCAACATTGCGGTGCTCGACGATGCGCTGGCTGACAGTGGAGAGGTGTTCACGCTGACGCTGGGTGATGACTGGAGTCGTGCGGGCGAATTCGAGGCGGTGGTGTATGACCCCACGCCGGTGGTCACGACGATTGTGGATGCCGACGTTGCCCCCACCATCGGCAACGCTTCCTCCAACGTTTCCGAAGAGGGGTTCACCCAGTCAACTCATGGGCAGACAGGGATTCCCGACAACACGGGGACGGTAGATAACACCAACTCCGCATCTGCCTCAGGGACTCTGGCTGTCACAGGCAACGGGGCAGCACCTTTGACCGTGGCGCTGTTGCTCACTGGGTTGCCTACGCACTTGGGTAGCACGCCCATCACCTGGGGGCATGACGGCTCCAATCAGGCGGTTTTGATTGGCAAGTCTGGCGCGACCGATGTGATCCGAATCACCCTCAATGGGGGCTCAACCAGTGTGACCACGGGTGCCACTTCTGTCAGCTATCAGGTTGCGCTGTTGGCTCCTGTTGCACACCCGCTCAACAACTTGGAGGATGCACTCAGTTTCAATGTCGGTGTGTCCATCAGTGACGGCGCCAATCCGGCGGCCACCGGCACGATCGCCATCACCATCGAGGACGACATGCCGTTCATCACCAGCGCTCAGAATCTGGTGCTGCAAAACGAGGTTTCATCTGCCACGGGCAGCCTGACCTTTGGCTTTGGTGGCGATGGGCCTGCGGCCTCTGGAGCCCTCCGGATCACCAGTTGGCCCGATCTGGCCGGTGTCACCGAAACCTTGTCTGCCGATGGCAAGACATTGACGGCTACTATTGACGGCAGTGGTACACCGCCCCAGGTGTTCTACACCCTGGTGCTGCATAACGACGGTACTTACACCTTCAATTTGGTGACCCCGCAGCCGACCACGGTATACCAGATTGGCAACCAATTTGGCGCAGGAGGCCCTACCGAGACGATTTCTGTCAATGCCGGCCCCATCAGTGTCACTTTTGATGGTCTGCTCTTCAGCAATACGGGGGGTGTCGGGAGTCCGCAGAATCTGCCCAGCGGTGGCGACGACGATCTCAACCCGAACAATAACGGCTTTGGCATCAAGAATGGCAACCTGGACCACAACGAAGGTTTCAAGGCGGTCATGTCCCAACCGGCCGATGGCCTGACCTTCAGCGTCTATGGGGTGGGGAATGCCAACGTCGCCACCATCGAGTGGGTGGCATACGCTGCCAATGGCACCACAGTGGTCGATTCGGGCACCTTGACCTTGACGGGGCTCAAGGCATCATCCCAAATCGCCAGCATCGAGTCTGACCAGGAGTTCTCTAGCGTCGTGGTCCGCTTTGTTCTGAACGGCAACGACTCGGTTCGCATCCAGGACTTCGGCGTGATCGACCGCGTCACGCCGCCCGATCTTGCACTCGACTTTGCCGTCCGGGCCACAGATTCCGATGGCGACTGGCATGAGGGTGCTTTCAAAGTCAATATCGGTGCCCCACTCACGCCCTCGGCTCCCGATGGGCTGCTGGTGGTGGGCAGCAATGCCTCTGACAACCTGGACTCCACCGGTACGCCGGTGGCGACCGACAACCATGCCGTGCCCCGCGACGGGCAGCCGGATGGTGCCATCATGGGAACTGGCGGTGCCGATGTGCTGGTGGGTGACGTGGGTGGCCGCACGACCAACTTCATCCCCGGCCAGGACTACAACATCGCCTTGGTGCTGGATGTTTCGGGCAGCATGCAGGGCAACCGCCTGACCATCCTGAAGGACGCTATCAACCACCTGGCCGGGCAGCTTGCTGCGCACAGTGGGCACATCAACCTGTCGCTGATCACGTTTTCCGAGAATGCCCAACAACAGATCAGCATCGAGAACTTTGGCCCGACTCACCTCGCCCAGTTGACGAACATTGTCAACGGTTTGGTCGCCGATGGGGCAACAAATTACGAGGCGGCCTTCAACGCCACGGTGAACTGGTTCAATGCCATGGGAAGCCATTCCGCTTTCAGCGGTTACGAGAATCTCACCTTCTTCGTGACCGATGGCGATCCCACGCGGTACATCAACCCCGCAGGCCAAAATGCCGGCCCCGGCAATTCGACGGACTATGCCACGTTCGTGAACTCGGTGCAGGCCTTCCAGCCACTGGGCGCCATCAGCAAAGTCTTTGGCATTGGCGTGGGGGCTGACGTCAACAGCGATTACCTGCGTTTCTTTGACAACACCAGCGCGACAGGCAGTGGAACCGTGTATTTCAACGAGTGGGTGAACATTGCCAATTTCTCCGATGGCGGAACCGTGGGTATCAATAGCCTCGACGGCTGGACGAGGACAGGTGTTGGAGGTGGCTCCATCAGTCTGAACAACCCAACTGGAACGAGAAACGATTACCTGGTTCTACACGATGCCAGGGATTCTGGTGCCCAGCAGCCATCCACCTTCACATCGGTACCGATCGAGGTGGGCGCCGATGGAGGGGTTCGCTTCCAGTACAGGGCCGCCAATAACAACAACGGCGATACCGCTTCATGGCGCTTGCTCGATGCCAATGGAAATGTCGTGCAGCAAGGGAATTTGTCTCGAACGCAAACCAGTTTCACGACGGTTTCGGCGACCGGGTTGTCTGCTGGTGAATATCGCCTGCAGTTCGTGTTGCAAGACAACTCTCAAAACGGCAATTTCGAAATTCGTGTCGATAACATCGCTGTGTTGGGTATGCCTGTCTCCGGTGCCGTCGGTCAGCCACAAATCGTGATGACTGGCAGCGAGTTGACCGCTGCGCTGGTCGGCAGTTCAGAAGAGTCTGTCTTGCTGCCGGTGGGTGACGACCTGATCGAGGGTGGTGATGGCAACGATATTCTGTTTGGCGACGTCCTGAATACGGATGCCTTGAACGCTCAATACGGCTTGGGCTTGCCCGCTGGCTCGGGCTGGCAGGTGTTCCAGAAGCTTGAAGCCGAGCATGGTTGGACCCGCCAGAACACGCTCGACTACATTCGTGCGCATGCAGTAGATCTGTCAGCCGAAGACGGGCGTGCCGGTGGCAATGACACCCTCATCGGCGGCGGCGGCGACGATCTGCTGTTCGGGCAGGCAGGCAATGACACTCTCATCGGTGGTGCAGGCAATGACTATCTGGTGGGTGGCACCGGTGCTGATGTGTTCGTCTGGCGCCTGGCCGACATCGGAACCGAGGCGCAGCCGGCTATTGACACGATTGCCGACTTCAACAAAAACGAAGGCGACAAGATCGACCTGCGTGATCTGCTCAGCGGGGTCGATGAGAGCGATCTCGCGCAACACCTGAGCTTCGGTGTCAACGATGCGGGCAAGGCAATGCTTTCCGTGGATGTCAATGCCAATGGCACGCCAGAGCAGAAGATCGTGTTCGAGAACATGACCCTCGCGCAGCTTCAGACGGCTTTCGGGGCTGCCGACACCGGCGCCGACCTGATTGCCAAGATGAAGCAGAACGGCAACCTCGACGTCTGATTGAGTCGGGTGTTGCCCACCCTTGGAGGAGGCCCTGCGGGGCCTCCTTTTTTGTGCTCCGTGTGCTCAGCGCACCCCCGGCCCCGTGGCACCGTCGAATCCGAGCTGGGCCAACAGCGGCAGGTCGTCCTTGCTTTCCACGCCCAGCGCGATCACGGCAATGCCCAGGGCGTGGGCCATGTTGCACAGCCCTTTGAGGAATTCCTGGTTGCCCGGGTTTTCGCTGATGCCGCGCACATAGGCCGGGTGCACTTTGATGTAGTCCAGCCCCAGGCTGGCGAGTTGGGCGCTTTCGGCAAAGCGTTGGCCGAAGTACTCGATCCCGACCCGGCAGCCCAGCGCCTTCAATGCGCGAGTCAGGTCGCGGAAGGCGTCGAATTGCCGGAACACACCATATTCCGGCACTTCGAACAGCAACCGCTTGCACAGGGCCGGATAACCTTGCAGCAGTTGCAGCAGCTGGTTGCGGAAAGTGAAGTCACCGATGGTTTCGGCCGACAGGTTCACCGCCACGTCGCCCGTGCCTTGCTGCAGGTGCTCGATGGCCAGGCGCACCACGCCCAGGTCGATCGGGGCGGTCAAATTCAGGCTGGCGGCCATGGGCATGAAATCCCCCGCCGACAGCAGTTGCCCAGACGTATCGACCTGCAGGCGGATGACGCCTTCTTGGTGCAGGGGTTGGTCGCCGCCTTCTCGGCGAACCACCGGGTAGAACGCCAAACTGAGCTGCCCACCCGCCACCGCCTCGGTCAGCAGCGTGCGCCACTGTTCGGCCGGCATGCTCAGCTTGGTGGAAGGGGTTTCTTCCGCATGCCAGGTGTTCGGGCCCTTGGCACGGGCTTTGGCCAGGGCCTCGTCGGCGCGGGTCATCAGGTCACCAATGCTCTGGTTGCGTTCGTAACCCACGGCCGCCAGGTGGAACAGGTCCGGGAATTCCGGTTCCCAGTGTGGGAGCCAATCACGGCACAACCGCTCGTAAATGTCCCGGGCCGCTTCAGTGGGGGACGCATACGTCGGGCAGACCACTGCGAATTCGCCACCCTTGACGCGCCCGGCCCGTTGCCCGGGGTGCTCGTCGCCACTGTGGAACAGCACGTCGGCGAGTTCGCGCAACAACTGGTCGGCGCGCTGATGGCCGAGCTTGGCATTGAGTTCATTGAGGTAGGCCAGCCGCACCAGCACCAGGCTGCCCACCGACCCATGCATTTCGCCAGTGAGCACTTCCCGCAACTGCGACATGAAGTATTCCCGGTTGGCGATGCCGGTCACCGGGTCGCGGTTGACCTTCTTGCGCAAGCTTTCCAGGCGGCTGGACTCCTCGGCAAACATGGCCTTGAGGCGTTCGACCATCGCGTTCATGGCCTGTGCCACGGCGCGCAGTTCGGGGGTGCGGGGCTCAGGCACGGTGAGAAAGCGCCGCTCGGCAATAGCCTGGGCCTGATCCACCACGTCGCGCAGAGGCCGGGTGATCACGCGAATGGCCAGCGTGCCGAGTACGCCGGTGAGCACGCTGCCCAGCACGAACCACGCCAGCAGTTCCAGCGTGCCTTCCCAGAGGCTTTTGTACACGTACTGCTCATGGCTGGCCAGTGTGATGGTCCCGAACTGCTTCCAGCCGTCCATGATCTGGGCTTGCCCTGGGTCGGCTTGGATGGGGATCAGGTTGGCGAACCAGCGCGGGGCCCCGTAAAGCTCCCCCTCATACACCCGCTCCACCAGTGTCTCCCCTGTGGGTGAAACGACCCGGATGAACCGATAGTGGCCCGCGTCGAATTGCGCGGCCACTTGCAACTCCACGGTCACCGGGTCTTTGTCGAGTTGGGTCAGCGACAACGCCAGAGATGTCGCATTGTCGATGTTCTTGACCTGCAACTGCTGTTCCAGGTAGCTGCGTGCCGACAGCACGCTGACCACCAGGCTGCCGCCGAAGGCCACGGTCATCACGACCACGATGGCGATCCACAACTGCTTGACGAGTGACATCTTCAGAACCCCTTGGGTGAAATGGCCGGGCCGTGCTTCACAGCCCTTCCTTGGACATGCGTTCCAGCATCTCGCGCCAGCGCGACAGGCGTGCCGTCGGGTCGCCCGAAGACTGTTGCTGCCCGGCCACCCACAGCCCCTGGCTGTTGAAGCTGAACACCGGGGTGAGATCGGTGCGCCGTGAGGCCGGGCGCACGCTGGAGATCAGGTTGTCGAGGATGAGCGGCTCGCCAGTCGGGTCCTCGTAGTAGCCCAGCACCATGTGGGCTTCGGTCAGGGCGCCAGCGGTTCGGGCGCGCACATAAATCATCCGCAGCCGCTCGTTGGGCACGCCCAGCAATTTGAGCGTGACGTATTTGGCGATGGAATAGTCCTCGCAGTCGCCCATGCCCCGTCCCATGAATTCGAGCGGCGTGGCCCAATAATCGTTTTGTCCCCAGACCTGGGAATCCAGTGCATACAGGATGCGCCGGTTGAAAAAGGTATTGACCAAATTGAGCTGCTGTTCCACGGGCTGGTCCCGGGCTTCCTCCATCATCCGGCGCCATGCAGTCACCGTCTCGGCAGCGGTGGGGCCGTAGCGTTCCTGGGCCAGGCGCTGCATCAAATCCAGATTGGGGGCCGCACCCGACAGCCCGATGGCCAACAGGGCCGCCAGCCACCATCCCATCCAGCGCCGGGATGCAAGCCGAAGATTTGAACAGGCCCCGAATTTCACGACGATGGCGGCGAAAAGTGGGCGGAAGTGTGGTATGGAACGCAACGGTCAAAATGATCGTAACGATAATTTGTCGGAAAGTCCCACAAAAACCCCAACTTCCGCTAGGATGCTTTCCAGCATAACGCATAAATGCGTCGTGCTGCCTTTTCTGTTCAAGTAAGTCTTGCGTGCCGGGAAGCCTGGTGCGCCATGTAAGGGCCATCATGAAAAACAACGCTTTGAGGACGGTCGCTCTTGCGGCCTTGGTGTGCAGCGGAGGGTTACAAGCGCAAACCTTGCCCCAACCCCTGATCGACGCCATTCGCACCGCCATCACCACCAACCCGGAGGTGCAGGCGCGCTGGTACAACTTCACGGCGGCCGAGGCCGAGCGTGATGCCGCCAAGGCCGGTTGGCGGCCTCAAGTCGACCTGACTTACGGCGTTGGCCGCGAAATCAACCGCTCACCGGGCGGAGTGAGTACCGGCTGGTACTCCCGTCATGGCGGGACGCTGACGCTCAACCAGGTGCTCTTCGACGGCATGTTCACCCGCAACGAAGTCCAGCGGTTGGATTACGCCAAGCTCGTGCGGTATTACGAGTTGCTGGAGGCGGCCGAAGGCATTGCCCTGGAAGCCGTGCGTGCCTATGTGGACGTGGCGCGTTATTCCGCGCTCGTGGAAGAGGCCAAGCTGAACTTCGTCGAACACAAAGTGCTGGCCCAGCAGATCGAGGAGCGTACCCAGGCCGGGGTGAGTCGTCGGGTGGACAACGATCAGGCCGTGGGCCGTCTGGCACTGGCCGAGTCGAATCTGCTGACCGAAATCTCCAATCTCCACGATGTCAGCGCCCGCTATCAGCGCATCATGGGCGCCTTGCCGCCCAGCACCCTGCCGCCGTTGCGCGAAGGCATCAAGCTCCAGGGCATCCCCGCCTCCATGAAAGAGGCGATGGAGCAGGGCCTGCCCAACAGCCCCACGATCAATGCGGCCTACGAGAACGTCCGCTCCACCCGTTCGCAGATCGAAACCCGCAAAGCGGGGTACTGGCCACGCGTGGATTTCCGCATTCGTCAGTCCTGGGGGCACAACATCGACAACGTCAGCGGCCGCACCCGTGACACGGTGGCCGAAGTGATCATGAATTACAACCTCTACCGTGGCGGCGCCGACCAGGCTCGTGAACGGCAGGCGGTGGAACAGAATTTCCAGGCTCGCGAACTGCAGGAAAAAGCCTGCCGCGACGTGCGTCAGACCCTCACCATTGCCTACAACGATGTGGTGCGTTTGAACGAGCAACTCGGGTATTTGGATCAGCACCGTCTCTCGACCGAGGTGGCGCGTGAGGCCTACCGACAGCAGTTTGACATTGGCCAGCGTACCCTGTTGGACTTGCTCGACACCCAGAATGAGTACTTCGAGGCCAGCCGCGCCTATATCAATGCCCAGTACAACGAGTTCCTGGCGCAGGCACGCACCCTGGCGGCCATGGGCCGGCTGACTACCTCGCTCGGAGTCAGCCGCGAAGGGCAGCCCACGCTGGAAGACGTGGGGCAGGACCGCGGGCTGCTGCCGCCCGAAGAGCTGTGTCCGTTCGAAGCGCCGATCGCGTTGGAAATCGACAAGGCCAAAGCGGTGGCCGAGGCCCCGGTGCGAGCACGCCCTGCACCGGCTCCCGCGCCCGAGGCCCCGGCTGCCACGCCGGCACCTGCACCCGAGAAGGTCACCTTCTCCTCCGATGCGTTGTTCGACTTTGACAGCGCCGTGCTCAAGCCCGAGGGGCGCCGAAGCCTCGACGAACTCATCACGCGCATCAAGGCCATCGATCTGGAGGTGGTCATCGCCGTGGGGCACACCGACGGCATCGGTTCCGATGCCTACAACCAGCGCCTGTCGCTGCGGCGCGCCGAAGCCGTGAAGGCCTACATGGTCAATCAGGGGGTGCCGGCCGATCGCGTTCGCACCGAGGGCCGCGGCAAGGCCGAGCCTGTGGCCAGTAACGCCACCGCTGAAGGCCGGGCTCGCAACCGCCGCGTCGAAGTGACGGTGGTGCCGCGCTGACATCCAGGGAGCGGCCGACCGCTCCCGCCGCTCCTCGCGCCTGACTGGCGGTGCGGAGCGGGTCAGCCGGCCACGCCGGCCGCGTGGGCTTGTTGGTCGGCGTGGTAAGAGCTGCGCACCATCGCCCCCACGGCCGCATGGGTGAAGCCCATTTCGTAGGCCCGGGCTTCGAACATTTTGAACGTGTCGGGGTGGACGTAGCGCCGCACCGGCAGGTGGTGTCCGCTGGGGGCGAGATACTGGCCGATGGTCAGCATGTCGATGTCGTGCGCGCGCATGTCGCGCATCACTTCGAGAATTTCCTCGTCCGTCTCGCCCAGGCCCACCATCAAGCCGCTCTTGGTGGGAATGTGGGGGAACAGCGCCTTGAATTTTTTCAGCAGATTGAGGCTGAAGCGGTAGTCGGAGCCTGGGCGTGCCTCCTTGTACAGGCGTGGCACGGTTTCCAGGTTGTGATTCATCACGTCAGGCGGGGCGGCTTTGAGGATTTCCAGCGCCCGGTCGTCGCGCCCGCGGAAATCGGGCACCAGCACCTCGATGCGCGTTTGCGGCGAAAGCTCGCGGGTTTTTTGGATGCAGGCCACGAAATGGCCAGCGCCGCCGTCGCGCAAGTCGTCGCGGTCCACGCTGGTGATGACGACGTAGCGCAGTTTCAAGGCGGCAATGGTCTTGGCCAGGTTCTCGGGCTCGTCGGGGTCGAGCGGGTCGGGTCGGCCGTGGCCCACGTCGCAAAACGGGCAGCGCCGCGTGCATTTGTCACCCATGATCATGAAGGTGGCCGTGCCTTTGCCGAAGCATTCGCCGATGTTGGGGCAGGACGCTTCTTCGCACACCGTCACGAGCTTGTTGGCCCGCAGAATCTCTTTGATCTCGTAAAAACGGGTCGTCGGCGAGCCGGCCTTGACGCGAATCCAGTCCGGCTTTTTCAAGGGTTCGGCCGGCACGATTTTGATCGGGATGCGGGCCGTCTTGGCCTGGCTTTTTTGTTTCACCGTCGGGTCGTAGGCCGTGGCGGCAGGGGGCGTGGGCTGGTTCATGGCGCAAAGGGGTCTGGAGTGCCTGTGGGGCAGGGTGGCGTGGGCTCAGGGCGTCAGGCGGCGCGCCAGTTCCTGGCTCAGCACCTCGGCCACGGTGGCGGTGTCGGTCGTCACCCCGATTGTAGAAAGGTCCACCGTCCGCAGCCCGGGGTGGCCGCAGGGGTTGATGCGCGAGTAGGGTTCCAGGTCCATGGCCACGTTGAGCGCCAGGCCGTGATAGGTGCAATGGCGGTGGACCTTGATGCCCAGGGCGCTGATTTTGCCCAGGCCCGCAAACGGATCGCCCCCCGGACGCGGGCCGGTCAGGGCGGCGTGGTCGAACGGGTCGCTCAACCGCACATAGATGCCGGGGGCGCCCGCGACGCGATGCCCGGTTACGCCAAAATGCGTCAGGGTCCGAATCACCGCCTCTTCGAGTCGGTACACATACGCTTTGACGTAATACCCGGCGCGCTGCAGATCGATCAGCGGATAGGCCACCACCTGACCGGGCCCGTGGTACGTGACCTGACCACCGCGGTTGGTGGACACCACGGGGATGTCGCCGGGCGCGAGAAGATGCTCCGGCTTGCCCGCGAGCCCTTGGGTGAAGACCGGCGGGTGCTCGCACAGCCACAACTCGTCGGGCGTGTGGGCCTCGCGCTCGGCGGTGAAGCGCTGCATGGCGGCGTAGGTGGCCGCGTAATCCACGCGCCCCAAGTCGCGCCGCTGCAAAGCGGGGGCAAGCGATGGCGCCACGGTCACAGCACGTACTTCACCATGGGGTGGGTCGTGAGCGTGCGGTACAGCTCATCGAGCTGCTCGCGGCTGGTCACCCGCACCGTGATGGTCAGGCCCAGATAGTTGCCGCCCCGGCTCGGGCGGTGTTCCACGGTGGCCGCGTCGAAATCCGGGTCGAACTGCCGCGCCACATGCACGATGGCCTGGGCAAAGCCCTCCACATGGGCGCCCATGACCTTGATGGGGAAGTGGCATGGGTACTCGATCAATGATGGCTCGGGGGGGATGGCATTCATGGTTGAATTATCCTGCTGGCGCGCGGCGCTGGGAGTTCTTGACGGGCCATCGGGGTTTCTACGTATAATCAGTGGATTTGCTGGACCCGCAAGGGTGCGGGCGGGCGTGTAACCGGAATGACATTCGAGGCCGTGACAATGACGCAGCAGCCATCGTCGCCTCAGACCCAGGACGGCACGCGCGAACGCCGCGATCCTTGGGAAGATGAGGCAAATATCGAGGATTTCAAGCCCCTGACGCCTGAAGAGGCGAAAGAGTGGCGGGCGCGTCAGCCCGAAGTGTCGGTCTGGCGGGTGGTGGTGTGGCAGTCGGTGCTGCTGGCGCTGGTCACGCTGGTGGCGGCGCTGGGCTTCGAGGCGTCGTCGGTGGCGTGGTCGGTGCTCTATGGCGGGCTGTGCATCTTGTTGCCCACGGCGTTGATGGCCTACGGCCTGACGTCGAGCGCCTGGACCCGCTGGCGAGGGTCGTCGCGGTCGAAGTCGGCTGGGGCGTCGCTGGTGGGAATGTTTGTTTGGGAAGGGATCAAGATCCTGCTGGCGCTGGCCATGATGTGGCTGGCCCCGCGCTTCGTCCCGGACCTGAGCTGGCTAGGCCTGTTGGTCGGGCTGGTGGTGGTGCTGAAGGCGTACTGGCTGGCTTTCTGGCTGGGGCGCAGTCGGTCGCAGTGAACGGTGTTTTGACTTTTTGACGGGCAGAATCAACTATGGCAACTGAAGGCGCAGGGCCTACCCCAGGCGAATACATCCGGCACCACCTCGGTCACCTGGCGACCGACAAGCAAACGCAGATCGTCGACTTTTCCATCGTCAACATCGACTCGGTGGTCGTCAGCATCGTGCTCGGCATCCTCGTGTGCTGGTTTCTGTACTCGGCCGCCCGTCGGGCCACGGCCGGCGTGCCGGGGCGATTCCAGGCATTCGTCGAGATGCTGGTCGAGATGGTGGACAACCAGGCCAAGTCTGTGATTCACAATGCCAACAGCCGCAAGGTCATCGCCCCCATGGCGCTGGTCGTGTTCTGCTGGGTGTTCATGATGAACTTCATGGACCTGATTCCGGTCGATCTCATCCCCTTCATCTGGGCGCACGGCATTCCCTTTGTCCACGATCACAACGACTCCGGCCTCCATGCCTTCTTTGGCATGAAGGACTACATGCGCGTCGTGCCCACGGCCGACCTGTCCACCACGCTGGGCCTGTCGGTATCGGTGCTGGCCATGTGCATCTACTACAACATCAAGATCAAAGGGTTGGGTGGCTGGGCGCATGAATTGGTGACTGCGCCGTTTGGTACCTCCCGCAACCCCCTGCTGGCCATCCCGCTGGGTGTGGTGAACTTTTCGATGCAAATGATCGAGTTCGTGGCGAAGACGGTTTCGCACGGCATGCGGTTGTTTGGCAACTTGTTTGCGGGTGAACTGGTTTTCATGCTGATTGCGTTGCTGGGTGGCTATGCCGCCTTCACGCTCAGCGGTGGCCTGCTGTTCCTCGGGCACCTGATCGCCGGCACGGTGTGGGCCATCTTCCACATCCTGGTCATTACCTTGCAGGCATTCATCTTCATGATGCTGGCCCTGATCTATCTTGGGCAGGCGCATGATGCGCACTGAGTTGGGCGGCCTTGAGGCCGTCTGGCGACCGTGTGAATCTTTCTCTTTTGTAACCTTCCTCCAACTTCACTAAAGGAATCACCATGGAAAACGTTCTGGGTCTCGTTGCTCTGGCTTGCGGTCTGATCGTCGCGCTGGGTGCCGTTGGCGCATCCATCGGCATTGCCATCATGGGTGGCAAATACCTGGAGTCCTCTGCCCGTCAACCCGAGCTGATGAACGACCTGCAGACCAAGATGTTCATCCTGGCGGGTCTGATCGATGCTGCGTTCCTGATCGGCGTGGCCGTGGCTCTGCTGTTCGCGTTCGCCAACCCCTTCGTGATCGCCTGATAGCCCTGACTTGAGGAAGGTGGCGCCCCGCCCGTGCGGCGCGGGGCGCACGCCCAAGTTGCCGCGTCCTCCCCCAACTCCCGAAAACACACAGAAAGGTGTTGCGATGAATCTCAATGCAACCCTCTTTGCGCAAGCCATCGTCTTTGCGATTCTGGTGTGGTTCACGATGAAGTTCGTGTGGCCGCCTATCGCCAAGGCCCTGGATGAGCGTGCGCAAAAGATTTCCGAAGGCCTGGCCGCTGCCGAAAAAGCCAAGGTCGAACTGGCTGTGGCCAACAAGCGCGTCGAAGAAGAGTTGAGCAAGTCGCGCAACGAGTCTGCTGCCCGTCTGGCCGATGCCGAGCGCCGCGCCCAGCAAATCATCGAAGACGCCAAGGCACGCGCCAACGAAGAGGCGGCCAAGATCATTGCTGCAGCCAAGGCCGATGCCGAGCAGCAGATGTTCCAGGCCCGTGAAGCCCTGCGTGAGCAGGTGGCCAACCTGGCGGTCAAGGGCGCCGAGCAAATCCTTCAGCGCGAAGTCAACGCCGGCGTGCATGCCGAGCTGTTGAGCCGCCTGAAGACCGAACTCTGATTCCGCGCACAAAAGGTTGACCCATGGCCGAAATCGCCACCATCGCACGACCCTACGCCGAAGCGCTGTTCAAGGCCGCCCGGGCCGATGCCCCTGCCGCAGCCCAATGGCTCGATGAGCTGGCTGCCATCGCCGGCAACGAGCAGTTGCTCCAGTTTGCCGACAACCCCAAAGTCACGCCGGACCAAGTGTTTGAGGTGATCGTGGGGGTGACCAAGCAGACGCTGCCCGACATGGGCCGCAACTTTCTGCGCACCGTGATCGACAACGGTCGCGTGGCAGTGCTGCCCGAGATCGCTCGGCAGTTCCGCAGTCTGATGAACGCCCAGCAGGGCAGCTCCGATGCCGTGGTGTACAGCGCCTATGACATCGACGCCGCTGGCCTGGCCGATTTGGCCGGCGTTCTTGAAAAGCGTTTCGGTCGCAAGCTCAACCTCCAAGTTGTGCTGCAGCCCGAACTCATCGGCGGCGTGCGTGTGGTGGTGGGCGACGAGGTGCTGGACACCTCCATCAAAGCCCGCCTGGAACAAATGAGAGTGGCCCTGACGGCTTGAGCCGCGGTGTGTCCCCGTCACCAATGACGAAAGAAGGTAAGAGTCATGCAACTCAATCCCGCAGAAATTTCTGAACTGATCAAGTCCCGCATCGAAGGCTTGGCCCCCTCTGCCGATGTGCGCAACCAGGGCACCGTCGTGTCCGTGACCGATGGCATCTGCCGCATTCACGGTTTGTCCGACGTGATGCAGGGCGAAATGCTCGAATTCCCGGCCACCAAAGAGGGTCAGCCCACTTTCGGTCTGGCGCTGAACCTGGAGCGCGACTCCGTCGGTGCCGTGATTCTGGGCGAGTACGAACACATTTCCGAAGGCGACACGGTCAAGTGCACTGGCCGCATTCTGGAAGTGCCAGTGGGCCCCGAGCTGATCGGCCGCGTGGTCGATGCGCTGGGCCGCCCGATCGACGGCAAGGGCCCGATCAACGCCAAGATGACCGACGTGGTCGAGAAAGTGGCCCCGGGCGTGATCGCCCGCAAATCGGTGGACCAGCCGGTGCAGACGGGTCTGAAGGCCATCGACTCCATGGTGCCGATTGGCCGCGGCCAGCGCGAGCTGATCATCGGAGACCGCCAGACCGGCAAGACCGCGGTGGCCATCGACACCATCATCAACCAGAAGGGTCAGGACATGATCTGTATCTACGTCGCCATCGGCCAGAAGGCGTCGTCGATCAAGAACGTGGTTCGCGCCCTCGAACAGCATGGCGCCATGGACTACACCATCGTGGTGGCGGCCTCGGCTTCCGAATCGGCTGCCATGCAGTACCTGTCGGCCTATTCGGGCTGCACCATGGGCGAGTACTTCCGCGACCGCGGCCAGGACGCCCTGATCATTTATGACGACCTCTCCAAGCAGGCCGTGGCTTACCGCCAGGTGTCGCTGCTGCTGCGCCGTCCGCCGGGCCGCGAAGCCTTCCCGGGCGACATTTTCTATCTCCACAGCCGCCTGCTGGAGCGCGCCGCGCGCGTGAATGCCGACTACGTCGAGGCCTTCACCAAGGGCGAAGTCAAGGGCAAGACCGGTTCGCTGACCGCGCTGCCCATCATCGAGACGCAAGCCGGTGACGTGTCGGCTTTCGTGCCGACCAACGTGATTTCGATCACCGACGGCCAGATCTTCCTGGAGACCAACCTGTTCAACGCCGGCATCCGTCCCGCCATCAACGCGGGCATCTCGGTGTCGCGCGTCGGTGGCGCGGCCCAGACCAAGCTCATCAAGAGCCTGTCTGGTGGCATCCGGACCGACCTGGCCCAGTACCGCGAGCTGGCGGCCTTCGCGCAGTTCGCTTCCGATCTGGATGAGGCCACCCGCAAGCAGCTCGACCGCGGCGCCCGCGTGACCGAGCTGCTCAAGCAGCCGCAATACAGCCCGCTGCCCATCAGCCTGATGGCCGCTTCGCTGTACGCCGCCAACAAAGGCTATCTGGACGACATCGACGTCAAGAAGGTGCTGGCCTTCGAAGCCGGGCTGCATGGCTACCTGAAGGACAAGCACGCCGCCCTGCTGGCCAAGCTGGAGGCCGACAAGGCCATGGACAAGGATGCCGAAGCCCAATTGAACGCGGCGATTGCCGAGTTCAAGAAGACCGGCACCTACTGATGCGGTCGCTGGCGACCAGATAAGGAGCATCAATGGCAGCAGGCAAGGAAATACGCGGCAAGATCAAATCGGTGGAAAACACCAAGAAGATCACCAAAGCCATGGAAATGGTGGCCGCCTCCAAGATGCGCAAGGCGCAGGACCGCATGCGCATGGCCCGGCCGTACAGCGAGAAGGTGCGCCAGATCGCTGCCAACCTCAGCCGCGCCAATCCGGAGTATCGGCACCCCTTCATGGTGACCAACGACGACGCCAAGGTGGCGGGGATGATCGTGGTCACGACCGACAAGGGGCTGTGCGGTGGCATGAACACCAACGTGCTGCGCGTGGTGACCAATCAGCTCAAGGAACTGCAGGCCAAGGGGCAGACCGCCGAAGTGGTCGCCATTGGCAACAAGGGCCTGGGCTTCATGAACCGCGTGGGTGCCAAGGTGGTCTCGCATGTCACTGGCCTGGGCGACACGCCGCACCTGGAGAAGCTGATCGGACCCGTCAAGGTGCTGCTGGATGCTTACAGCGAAGGTCGCATCAACGCGGTGTACCTGTGCTACACCAAGTTCATCAACACGATGAAGCAGGAAGCGGTGATCCAGCAGTTGCTGCCGCTGTCCGCCCAGGATCTGGAAGAGGGCGAGGCGGGTCACGACTGGGATTACATCTACGAGCCCGACGCCCAGACCGTCATCGACGAGTTGTTGGTGCGCTACATCGAATCGCAGGTGTATCAGGCGGTGGCCGAGAACATGGCGTCGGAGCAGTCCGCGCGCATGGTGGCCATGAAAGCGGCGACCGACAATGCCGGCAACGTGATCAACGAGCTCAAGCTGGTCTACAACAAGACCCGCCAAGCCGGCATCACCAAGGAACTGTCGGAAATCGTTGCAGGCGCCGCGGCCGTGTGAGGTCGGGGACTCGAAGTCTTAAAGTATTTTGAAGGTATCAATCATGGCTCAAGCTCAAGGCAAGATTGTTCAGTGTATCGGCGCCGTGGTGGACGTGGAGTTTCCGCGCGACCAGATGCCCCGCGTGTACGACGCGCTGAAAATGGAAGGTTCTGCACTGACCCTGGAAGTGCAGCAGCAACTCGGTGACGGCGTGGTCCGCACCATCGCCCTCGGCTCGTCCGACGGCCTGCGTCGCGGCATGACCGTGACCAACACCAACGCCCCCATCACCGTGCCCGTGGGCAAGGCCACGCTGGGCCGCATCATGGACGTGCTGGGCCAGCCGATCGACGAGCGCGGCCCCATCGACCAGACGCTGACGGCTTCCATCCACCAGAAGGCCCCCAAGTACGACGAGCTCTCCCCGTCCACCGAATTGCTCGAAACCGGCATCAAGGTGATCGACCTGATCTGCCCGTTCGCCAAGGGCGGCAAGGTGGGCCTGTTCGGTGGCGCCGGCGTGGGCAAGACCGTCAACATGATGGAGCTGATCAACAACATCGCCAAGGCGCACTCGGGTCTGTCGGTGTTCGCCGGCGTGGGCGAGCGCACCCGCGAGGGCAACGACTTCTACCACGAGATGATGGAATCCAAGGTGGTCGTCTCCGACAACCTGGGCGAATCCAAAGTGGCCATGGTGTACGGCCAGATGAACGAGCCGCCGGGTAACCGCCTGCGCGTGGCGCTGACCGGCCTGACTATCGCCGAATCGTTCCGCGACGAAGGCCGTGACGTGCTGTTTTTCGTGGACAACATCTACCGTTACACCCTGGCCGGTACCGAAGTGTCTGCGCTGCTGGGCCGTATGCCCTCCGCCGTGGGCTACCAGCCCACGCTGGCCGAGGAAATGGGTCGTCTGCAGGAGCGCATCACCTCCACCAAGGTCGGCTCCATCACCTCCATCCAGGCCGTGTACGTGCCGGCCGATGACCTGACCGACCCGTCGCCGGCCACCACCTTCGCCCACCTGGACTCCACCGTGGTGCTGTCGCGTGACATTGCCGCGCTGGGTATCTACCCCGCCGTGGACCCGTTGGATTCCACGTCCCGTCAGTTGGACCCGCTGGTGGTGGGCGAGGAGCACTATCAGGTGGCCCGCGCCGTTCAGGGCACGCTGCAGCGCTACAAGGAACTGCGCGACATCATCGCCATTCTGGGCATGGACGAACTGGCCCCCGAGGACAAGCTGGCCGTGGCCCGCGCCCGCAAGATCCAGCGCTTCCTGTCGCAGCCGTTCCACGTGGCCGAGGTGTTCACCGGCGCGCCCGGCAAGTACGTGCCGCTGTCCGAGACCATCCGTGGCTTCAAGATGATCGTCAATGGCGAATGCGACCACCTGCCCGAGCAGGCGTTCTACATGGTCGGCACCATCGACGAAGCCTTCGAGAAAGCCAAGAAGTTGGCCTGATGTGCCGGGCCGCTCTGCCCACAGGGCGGCTCCAGGCCGATGACCAACTTTTGACAAGGAGTAGAGATGAGCACGATACAAGTCGAGGTGGTGAGCGCGGAAGAGTCCATCTTCAGCGGCCCGGCCAAGTTTGTCGCGCTGCCGGGTGAAGCCGGGGAACTCGGCATTCTGCCGGGGCATATTCCGCTGATCACTCGCATCAAGCCCGGTGCGGTGCGCATCGAGAAGGCCGACGGGGGCGAAGAATTCGTGTTCGTCGCCGGCGGCATTCTGGAGGTGCAGCCGCGGGTGGTGACGGTGCTGAGCGACACCGCCATCCGAGGCAAGGATCTGGATGAAGCCAAGGCCAACGAGGCCCGCAAGGCCGCCGAAGAAGCCATGAAGAACGCCAAGAGCGATGTGGATCTCGCCAAGGCCACGTCGGAACTGGCCGTGATGGCTGCGCAGATCGCTGCCTTGCGCAAGTACCGCCAAAAGCGGTGATGGCGCACGGCCGCGGCAGTGATCGGCCGTGACATGGCTCGCGAAACCGCCTGCTTGCAGGCGGTTTTCGTTTGGGGGCCGTGACAGCGCCGGCCAGCCGCAGGCACAATGTGCGCATGAATCCCTCCATGCCGACTCCGGCCTCTCCCGATGCGGTGGAGCAGGCGTTCTATGAAGCGATGCAGCAAGGCCGCCTGGACGCGCTGATGGCTTGTTGGATCGACGAGGAAGACCCGGTGTGCGTCCACCCGGGTGGGCCGAGGCTGGTCGGGCTGGGCGCCATAGCCGAGTCGTTCGGCGCCATGTTCGAGCATGGCGCCATCGCTGTGCAAGCCGAGCGCGTGCACCAGGCCTTGTTCCAGGGCGTGGCGGTGCACAGCGTGCTGGAAACCGTCACGCTGGCCACGGATGACGGCGTGTTGGCGGCGCGCATCCTGGCCACCAATGTGTATGTGCTGACGGCGGCGGGCTGGAAAATGGCGGTTCATCATGCCAGCCCTGCACCCACGGCCGAAGTGGCCCAGGCACCCGCCGGTAAGCGAACGTTGCACTGAGGATGGCGATGGATGAACTGAGCCCTGCGCCCTGGTGGCTGCCCGGCGGGGATTTGCAGACCATCGCGCCGGCCCTCTGGGGGCGGCATGTGGGCGGGCTGCCCGTTTTGCAGCGTGAGCGTTGGGACACCCCTGATGCGGACTTCATCGATGTCGATCGGTATGTGCCGCACCGCCCGACAGACCGGCGCGCCCCCCCGGCGCTGGTGCTGTTTCATGGCCTCGAAGGAGGATCGGGGAGCCATTATGCCCGGGCGTTCGCCCGGCAGGCCTCGGCCAGGGGCTGGCGCTTGTGGCTACCCCATTTCCGAGGCTGCTCTGGGGAAATCAATCGGGCGCCCCGCGCCTACCACTCGGGGGATTTCGAGGAAATCGACTGGATTTTGCGGCGCGTGCGCGCCGCCGTCGGGCCTGACGCCGTCTTGATGGCCGCGGGGGTCTCGTTGGGGGGCAACGCACTGTTGCGCTGGGGGCAGGAAGCCGGTGGGCATGCTTCAACGCTGGTGAGCGCCTTGGCCGCCATTTCCGCGCCGCTGGACTTGATGGCCGCAGGGCATGCCATCGATCGAGGGCTGAACCGCCAAATATACGCGCGCATGTTTTTGCGCACGATGAAACGCAAGGCCCGACTGAAATGGGCCCAATTCCCTGGCTTGTTCGATCTGCCCCGGGCCTTGGGTGCCAAGACGCTGCGCGAATTCGACCATGTGTTCACCGCGCCGCTGCACGGTTTCGCCGGGGTGGACGACTATTGGCGGCGGGCGTCGGCCAAGCCGGGGCTGAGAGACGTGCGGCTGCCCACGTTGGTGCTCAATGCGCGCAACGACCCTTTCGTGCCGGCGCACAGCCTGCCGCGTGTCGTGGAGGTGCCCGACCATGTGGTGCTGTGGCAGCCAGCGCAGGGCGGCCATGTCGGCTTTGCCGTGCGGCGGGGGGCATCGGGCTTGCGGGGAGCGGCTCCCTGGCGTGGCGACGCCATGCCTCAGGCCGTGTGCGACTGGCTGGCCAGTGCCGCAGGAGTGGAGCATGGATGACATCGTCAAGGCGGCCATGGCCAAATGGCCGAACGTGCCGGATTGCTACGGCTGGCTGGGCTTGGATGCCCGGGGGCGCTGGTGGATGCGCGACGAGCAGGTCCAGCGGGCGGGCCCTTTTGCCGGACCGGGCGCCCATGCGCAGAGCCGGGGCAGCGAGTTGCGTCACGACAAACTGATCGCCTTCATCCACCGCAATTACGGTTGCGACGGCGCCGGTCAATGGTATTTCCAGAATGGTCCCCAGCGGGTGTATGTCGAGTTGGAGCGTCTGCCGTGGGTCTGGCGGCTCGATGACGAAGGGCAAGTGCGCGCCCACACCGGGCAGAAGGCCCAGGCGCAGCATGCCTGGGTGGACGAAGACGGCTGGCTGTATTTGCAGACCGACCTGGGTTGGGGCAACGTCCACAGCCAGGACATGGAACGGGCGGCCCGTTGTCTGGAGGCTGGGCGTTGGCCGCTGGCGGAATTGCCTTGGCAGGAGGTGCTGCGGCGCAGCGGCTGCGTGCCCAGCCCTTGGCAGGCACGGCAGCGGGCATGAAAAAGCCCGCGACGCGGCGGGCTTGGGGGGTGGTGTAGAGCGGTGTTACTCGGCCGGCGCGGGCTGAGCCGGCTCTTCGAAGTTGCCGCCCGCCGAGTTCACCAGGAACACCACGGCGCGGGCGATTTCCAGGTCTTCGAAGGCGCCACCGCCTTGCGCGCCCATGGCCCCTTTGCCTTCCAGCGCCGATTTGACCAGGTTGTCCAGCCCTGTGCCCAGGCGAGCCGACCAGTCGGCGGCGGCGCCAAACTTCGGCGCGCCGACGAGGCCGGCATCGTGGCAGGCCGCGCACTGAGCGCGATAGACCGACTCGCCGTTTTGCAGCACCCGATTGGCATCGCGCAGCTCCACCGACCCCACGCGCTGGATGCGAATGGCGGTGGCCAGCTCAGAGTTGTCCGTGCCGGGCGAGGGCTTGTCGCCCTTGGTCACGAAGAACACCAGGCCGATGATCAAGAACACCGGCGCCACGAAGGAAAAAAACGCCGTCCAGAACAGTTGCTTCGGGGTCTTGATGGGACCGGTGTGGGAGTCGTGCGCGTCGCTCATGAAAATCCTCTGGGTGCAGTATGCCGATGAGATAGGGTGCTGTGGCCCGCCTGATGCGCTCAGGAAGTCGCCAATTATAGACTGCCTACCTCACTGGCCCTGCAGAGGCGCTGCGGCCTGTTAGAATGGCGGTTGGTCAGCGACTGTAGCTCAGTGGATAGAGTATCGGCCTCCGAAGCCGAGGGTCGTGGGTTCGATCCCCGCCAGTCGCGCCAGTCACCGCTATCGCCATTTCGGCATCATCACTTCGGTACACCACGGCGGTTCGCCTGCCACGCACATCGCGTCGAAGCCCCATCCGGCTTTGCTACACTGTGGGCATGTTCATTCCTGTTGGTACGCTCTCTGCGCGCCTGGCCGTCTTCTGCGGCCGGGGGGCATGGCCCTGGCGTAAGCCAGCCAGCGCCTATTGACCATCCCCCGTTGCGCACCCGCCTCGGGTGCAAGGTGCCCCGCCGTGCGGCGAAGGGCCTGTGTTGGAATGAACGCTCCGCCGAGTCGGAGCCGAGCTGCAGGAGGCTCATGTGATCACCGAACTCGAATTCAAAAGCCTGGCCGGCCAAGGCTACAACCGCATCCCGCTCATGGTCGAGGCGTTTGCGGACCTCGAAACCCCACTGTCCTTGTACCTGAAGCTGGCCCACAGCAAGGATGGCGGGCGCCACAGCTTTTTGCTGGAATCGGTCGTGGGGGGCGAGCGCTTCGGCCGCTACAGTTTCATCGGATTGCCCGCACGCACCTGGCTGCGTGCCAGTGGGTTTGGGCCGCAAGCCCGCACCGAGGTGGTGCGCGATGGCGTGGTCGTGGAAGCCCACGAAGGCAATCCACTGGATTTCATCGCCGCGTATCAGCGGCGCTTCAAGGTGGCCTTGCGTCCTGGACTGCCGCGTTTCTGTGGCGGGCTGGCGGGGTACTTCGGCTACGACACGGTGCGCCACATCGAGAAAAAGCTGCAAGACACCTGCCCGCCCGACACCCTGGGCTGCCCCGATATCCTGCTGCTGCAAACCGAGGAGCTGGCCGTCATCGACAACCTCTCGGGCAAGCTCTACCTCATCGTCTATGCCGACCCGGCGCAGCCCGAAGCCTATACCGCCGCCAAGAAGCGTTTGCGCGAGCTCAAGGAGCAGCTCAAGTACTCGGTCAGCGCGCCCATTGTCAAGCCCGGTGAAAGCCATCCGGAGCAGCGGGAATTCGCCAAGGCGGATTTTCTGAAGGCTGTGGAACGGGCCAAGGCGCTGATTGCTGCGGGTGATTTCATGCAGGTGCAGGTGGGGCAGCGCATCAGCAAGCGCTACCAGGCCTCGCCGTTGAGCCTGTACCGGGCGCTGCGTTCGCTCAACCCCAGCCCCTACATGTACTACTACCACTTTGGGGACTTCCAGGTGGTCGGGGCATCGCCCGAAATTCTGGTGCGGCACGAGCACACCGACGAGGGGGAAAAGGTCACCATCCGGCCCTTGGCCGGCACCCGCCCGCGTGGCGCCACCCCCGAAAAGGACAAGGCCGCCGAGCAGGAGCTGGTCAACGACCCGAAGGAGCGCGCCGAGCATGTCATGCTGATCGATTTGGCGCGCAACGACATCGGGCGCATCGCGCAGATCGGCTCGGTGCAAGTGACCGAGGCGTTCGTGGTGGAGCGCTACAGCCACGTGATGCACATCGTCAGCAATGTCGAGGGCTTGCTGCGCCCAGGGATGACGAACATGGACGTGCTCAAGGCGACTTTTCCGGCCGGAACGCTCACGGGGGCGCCCAAGGTGCACGCGATGGAGCTGATCGACCAGCTGGAGCCCACCAAGCGCGGCTTGTATGGCGGCGCGGTCGGGTATTTGAGCTATGCCGGCGACATGGACCTGGCCATTGCCATTCGCACCGGCATCGTCAAGGACGGCACGCTGTACGTGCAAGCCGCTGCCGGCGTGGTGGCCGATTCGGTGCCCGAGATGGAGTGGCGCGAAACCGAACACAAGGCCCGCGCACTGCTGCGCGCCAGCGAACTGGTGGAGGAGGGGCTGGAATGAGCCGGATCAAAGTGCTGATGGTGGACAACTACGACTCGTTCACCTACAACATCGTGCAGTATTTGGGCGAGCTGGGGGCCGAGGTGGAGGTCTTCCGCAACGACGAGATCACCGTCGAAGGCATTGCCGCTCGTGCGCCCGATCGGCTGGTGATTTCGCCCGGGCCGTGTTCGCCGGCCGAGGCCGGCATCTCGATCGCGGCCATTCAACACTTCGCGGGCAAGCTCCCGATTTTGGGGGTGTGCCTGGGGCATCAGAGCATCGGCGCGGCCTTCGGTGGCCACATTGTGCGGGCGCAGGCGCTCATGCACGGCAAGACCAGCGTGATCACCACCACGCAGGAAGGCGTATTTGCCGGCCTGCCGCGGCAGTTCACCGTCAATCGCTACCACTCGCTGGCCATCGAGCGCGCCACTTGCCCCGAGGTGCTGCAAATCACCGCCTGGACGGACGATGGCGAGATCATGGGCGTGCGCCACCGTGAGCTGGCGGTTCAAGGGGTGCAGTTCCACCCCGAGTCCATCCTCACCGAGCATGGCCATGCCATGTTGAAGAATTTTCTCGAACAGGCCTGATGCGCAGGCCGCCCCAGGAGACGACCATGCCCCAACGCCACGTGATCACGCCACAGGAAGCCCTGCAGCGCACCATCGAGCACCGCGAGATCTTCCATGACGAGATGCTGCACCTCATGCGCCTCATCATGAGCGGCGAGCTGTCGCCCGTCATGACGGCGGCCCTCATCACCGGGCTGCGCGTCAAGAAAGAGACGATCGGTGAAATCACTGCCGCCGCGCAAGTGATGCGTGAGTTTTCCACCAAGGTGCCAGTGACGGATCGCACCCATTTGGTGGACATCGTCGGCACGGGTGGCGATGGCTCGCACACCTTCAACATCTCCACCTGTGCCATGTTCGTGGCCGCTGCCGCCGGCGCCAAAGTCAGCAAGCACGGCGGGCGCAGCGTCTCCAGCAAATCCGGCAGCGCCGACGTGTTGGAAAACCTCGGCGTCAACATCCACCTCAAGCCCGAGCAGATCGCGGCTTGCATCGAGCAAACCGGCATCGGCTTCATGTTTGCGCCCAACCACCACCCGGCCATGAAGAACGTGGCGCCGGTGCGCAAAGAGCTGGGCATCAAGACCATCTTCAACATCCTGGGGCCGCTGACCAACCCAGCCGGCGCCCCCAACATCCTGATGGGCGTGTTCCATCCCGACTTGGTGGGCATCCAGGTGCGGGCCTTGCAGCGACTCGGCACCGAACACGCCGTGGTGGTCTATGGCAAGGACGGCATGGACGAGGTCAGCCTCGGGGCGGGCACCATGGTGGGCGAGTTGTTGCACGGCGAGATCACCGAGTACGAAATCCACCCCGAAGACTTCGGCCTGACCATGGCCAGCAACCGGGCGCTGAAGGTCGAAACGCCCGAGGAGTCGCGCGCCATGCTGCTCGGCGTGCTCGACAATCAGCCCGGTCCGGCGCGCGACATCGTGGTGCTCAACGCGGGCGTGGCGCTGTATGCCGCCAATGTGGCGGCCTCCATGGAGGCCGGCATCCAGTTGGCCGACCGGGCCCTGTCCAGCGGCGCGGCCAAGGCCAAGCTGGAGCAGTTCATCACCACGGCGCATGCGCTGTCGGCTGCCTGATGGGGCGAAGGCGATGAGCGACATCCTGCAAAACATCGTGGCCACCAAGCGCGAAGAGGTCGCCGCCGCCCAGCGGCGCGTGTCCCTGGCCGCCATGCGCCAGGACGCCGAATCCCGGCTGCTGACGCGCGACTTCGTGGGCGCCTTGCGTCAGCGCGTGGCGCAAGGCCAGCCCGCGGTGATCGCCGAAATCAAGAAAGCCAGCCCCTCCAAGGGCGTGATCCGGGAGGACTTCGTGCCTGCCGACATCGCGCAGCGCTATGCCGAGCACGGAGCGGCCTGTCTGTCGGTGCTGACCGATCGGCAATACTTCCAGGGCAGCCCCGACTACCTCAAGCAGGCGCGCGCCTCGTGCGAGCTGCCTGTGCTGCGCAAAGATTTCATGGTGGACCCCTACCAGGTCTATGAGGCCCGTGCGATGGGGGCAGACTGCATCCTGCTCATTGCTGCATGCCTGGACGACGCCCAGATGGCCGATCTGGAGGCCTTGGCGCTGGGCTTGGACATGGCGGTGTTGGTCGAGGTGCATGACCGCGACGAGTTGCTGCGCGCGCTGAAGCTGAAAACCCCGCTGGTGGGCATCAACAACCGCAATCTGCGCACGTTCGAAGTCTCGCTCGACACCACGCTGAGCCTGTTGCCCGACGTGCCGGCCGATCGCCTGCTGGTCACCGAAAGCGGCATCCTGGCGCCCGCCGACGTGGCGCGGATGCGCCAGGCTGGCGTGCATGCCTTTCTGGTGGGCGAAGCCTTCATGCGCGCCCCCGACCCCGGCGTGGCGCTGGCGCGCCTGTTTGGCGAGGCGTGAGCGCGCGCACGTCCGGCCTGTGGGGCGACATGGCCGCGCCAGATGAGCCGGTGGGCGGTCTGGCCGATTGGGCGCCCGAGGCGTGGCCGCTGGCGCCCGACTGGCAGCCGATCTGGCAGCGTTTTCTGGCCAGCGCTGCGGGTCAGCGGGTCGCGCAGCGGGTGCGCGAGCGCCTGTCGGCCGGCGCCTGCATCTATCCGTCGCAGCCTTTGCGTGCGCTGGCGCTGACGCCGCTGGCCCATACCCGTGTGGTGATTCTCGGGCAAGACCCCTACCACGGCGCCGGTCAGGCCGAGGGGCTTGCATTTTCGGTGCCGGCGGGGCAGAAGGCGCCGCCCTCGCTGCGCAACATCCATGCCGAACTACAGCGCACGCACGGGCGCATGCCGCGCACGGGCAGCCTGCAGGGCTGGGCGCGGCAAGGGGTGTTGCTGCTCAACACCACCCTCACCGTGGAAGACGGGCGGCCCGCCAGCCATGCGCACTGGGGTTGGGAAGCGTTCACCGATGCGATCATCGCGCACTGCGCCGAGCACGGTTCACCCAAGGCCTTTCTGCTATGGGGGGCGCACGCCCAAAGCAAGCGCGCGCTCATCGACGCACAGCGGCACCTCGTGTTGCAAGCCAACCACCCCTCGCCGCTGTCGGCCCGGCGGCCGCCCCTGCCCTTCATCGGTTGCGGGCATTTCGAGACGGTGGACCGCTGGTTGAGTGGGCGTGGTGAAAAAACCATCGACTGGTTTGCCGAATGACAAAAAATCGTGGCATAATCTGTGGCTCGCCGGAGGGGTGCCCGAGTGGTTAAAGGGGGCAGACTGTAAATCTGTTGGCTGACGCCTACGCTGGTTCGAATCCAGCCTCCTCCACCAGCGAAACTGAAGTTGAGCGGACTTTCGGTCCGTGTCAGGCCGGTTGGCAAGATGCGGGAGTAGTTCAATGGTAGAACCCCAGCCTTCCAAGCTGATGACGCGGGTTCGATTCCCGTCTCCCGCTCCAGCTACGGTTTCGAAGGTTGCGGCAACGTTTTGATTGGCAGTCGCCAGACTGTTCAAGCCCATGTGGCTCAGTGGTAGAGCACTCCCTTGGTAAGGGAGAGGTCGGCAGTTCGATCCTGCCCATGGGCACCATCCAATGGTGTGTTTGTAATTTCGGCAATTTTCAAATCGGAGCTGAAAAATGGCAAAGGAAAAATTCGAGCGGACCAAGCCGCACGTGAACGTGGGCACCATTGGTCACGTGGACCACGGCAAGACGACGCTGACGGCTGCCATCACCACCGTGCT
>NZ_SNYL01000018.1 GCF_004363315.1 Tepidicella xavieri | reverse complement strand
AAGGCCTCGAACTTGCCCCTCGAACGCTCCAAGATATCGCCATCTGAAACATCAGCCGACAACAGCCGCCCCAGCGGGGGTTGTGCAGACCTTTCCTAGCGTAAAGCCGCAGCGGGCGGCAGGCACGAAAAATGCTGTACTTTTTCTGCAAAGCTGTTACAATGCAAGCTTCACGACCAAATGGGCGGGTTTTCACCGGCCCATTTTTTTTGGTCGGGCAAAAAAACCACGCTCTCAGGCGGCCGCCTGTGGGGCGATTTTCCTGGGTGGACATGTCCTGGCAGCAAACACTTGAGCAGACGGTGACCGGCCTCGGTTACGAACTGGTGGACCTGGAGCGGTCTGCCGGCGGGATGCTGCGCGTCACCATTGATTTTCCCTGGAACCCGGCCGCGCCCGAGCAGCGGTTCATCACAGTGGACGACTGTGAGCGCGTGACGCGGCAGTTGCAATTCCTGCTCGAAGTCGAGCAGGTGGATTACAAGCGGCTGGAAGTGGGCTCGCCCGGCATCGACCGGCCGCTGCGCCGGGAGTCCGATTTCGAGCGGTTTGTGGGCGAGGTGGTCGATATCACGCTCAAGCAGCCCATCGGCGATGCAGCCACGGAAGGGATGGCTGCCAACCGCAGGAAATTCCGTGGCGTGCTGGAGCGCGCCGAGAGTGGCGGCTGGCAAATCGTCTGGAGCGATGCGCCCGAGTCCAAGCCTGGGCAGCGCCCGGGCAAGAAGGCCAAGCCCGTGCCCGTCAATGTGCTGGGTTTCAGGTTTGACGAAATCCGCGAAGCCCGGCTGGCACCCATTGTGAACTTCAAAGGCCGCAGCGCTGACGTGGCGCCGGCCGTCCAAGACGACAAGACCTCGACAAAAACGCAGCAGACTGGAAAGGCAGGCGAGTGAAATGAATCGCGAAATGTTGATGTTGATCGATGCGATTTCCCGCGAGAAAAACGTGGAGCGCGACGTGGTGCTCGGCGCCGTGGAATCGGCGCTGGCTTCTGCCACCAAGAAACTGCTCGGTGGCGAGGTGGATGTTCGCGTCTCGATCGACCCTGACACCGGCGCTTATCAGACTTTCCGGCGCTGGCTCGTGGTGCCCGATGAAGCCGGTCTGCAAAACCCCGACGCCGAAGAGTTGTACACCGACGCCGTGGAAGACCATCCCGGCATCGAGGTGGGGCAATACATCGAAAAGCCGATTGAATCCGTGCCCATCGGCCGCATCGGCGCCATGGCCGCCAAGCAGGTGATCTTGCAGCGCATCCGCGACGCCGAGCGCGAAATGCTGCTCAACGACTTCATGAGCCGTGGCGACAAGATTTTCGTGGGCACCGTCAAGCGGGTGGACAAGGGCGATGTCATCGTCGAGAGCGGCCGCGTCGAAGGCCGGCTCAAGCGCAGCGAGATGATCCCCAAAGAAAACTTCCGCACCGGTGACCGGGTACGCGCCATGATCATGACGGTGGATTTGAGCCTGCGTGGGGCGCCGATCCTGCTGTCGCGCGCCGCGCCGGAGTTCATGATCGAGTTGTTCCGCCAAGAGGTGCCCGAGATCGAGCAAGGCTTGCTCGAAATCAAATCGTGCGCGCGCGATCCGGGCAGCCGCGCCAAGATTGCCGTGCTCAGCCACGACAAACGCATCGACCCCATCGGCACCTGCGTGGGGGTGCGTGGGTCGCGCGTCAATGCCGTGACCAACGAACTGGCCGGCGAGCGGGTGGATATCGTGCTGTGGAGCGACGATCCGGCGCAATTCGTCATCGGCGCGCTGGCGCCGGCCAACGTGCAGTCCATCGTGGTGGACGAGGAACGCCACGCCATGGACGTGGTGGTGGACGAGGAAAACCTGGCCATCGCCATCGGCCGCGGCGGCCAGAACGTGCGCTTGGCCTCGGACCTGACGGGCTGGAAGATCAACATCATGACGGCCGACGAGTCGGCTCAGAAGCAGGCCGAAGAGGCCAATGCCATCCGCAGCCTGTTCATGGCCAAGCTGGATGTGGACGAGGAAATCGCCAACATCCTCATCGAAGAAGGCTTCACCAGCCTCGAAGAAGTGGCTTACGTGCCCTTGCAAGAGATGCTGGAGATCGAGGCTTTTGACGAAGACACCGTCAACGAGCTGCGCGCCCGCGCCAAGGACGCGCTGCTGACGATGGAAATCGCCAAGGAGGAGAGCGTCGAGGAGGTGTCGCAGGACCTGCGCGACCTCGAAGGGCTGAACGTGGATCTGATCGCCAAGCTGGCCGATGCCGGCGTCCACACCCTCGACGACCTGGCCGATCTGGCCGTTGACGAACTCACCGAAATCACGGGGCAGACGGCCGAAGAAGCGACGGCCCTGATCATGAAGGCGCGCGAGCACTGGTTCACCGGTGACGATGCGAAGTCGCAGTCCTGATCACGGAGGCCCCACGGAGTCAATCATCTATGTCCAGCAATACCGTCGCAGAATTCGCCGCCGAACTCAACAAACCCACGTCCCTGCTGCTGGAGCAACTGGCCAGTGCGGGTGTGCACAAACGCGCCGGCACCGACCCGATCTCCGAGTCTGACAAGCAGCAGTTGCTCAGCTATCTGAAGGCCAGCCACGGCACGGCCAGCGGCGAGCGCAAGAAAATCACGCTGACCAAGAAATCGACCACCGAGATCAAGCAGGCCGATGCCTCGGGCCGCGCCCGTACCATCCAGGTCGAGGTGCGCAAGAAGCGCACCTTCATCAAGCGTGACGACGAGCCCGCCGCCGTGTCCGAGCCTGCTACCCCCCCGGCGCCGGTAATTGACGACGGGGAACTGGCACGCCGCGAGGAAGAAGCCCGCCGCCAGGCCGAGCTGCTTCGCCGCCAGGAGGAAGAGCTGGCGCAGCGCCGCCGTGAGCGCGAAGAAGCCGAAGCCCGCGCCGCGGCAGAGGCCCAGCGGCTGCGTGAGGAAGCCGAGGCCCGTGCCGCCGCCGAGCGACTGGCCCGCGAGCAGCAAGCCGAGGCGGCCCGCTCGGCCGGCCAGCCGGCGGCTTCGGCGCCGACGCAGGATGCGGCCGCCGAGCAAGCTCAGGCGGCCGAGAAAGCCGCCCAGGCCCGCGCCGAAGAGGAGGCCCAGCGCCGTTTGGCGGCCGAGAAGGCCGAAGAAGAGCGCCGCGCCCGCGAACTCGAAGAGCGCCGCCGCAAAGCGCTGGAAGAGGCCGAAGCGATTCGCGCCATGATGGCTGCGCCCAAAAAGGTGTTGGTGGCCAAGAAGCCGGAAGAGCCCAAGCCTGCCGAAGCCAAGCCCGGCATCAAAGGCACCTTGCACAAACCCGCTACCACGCCGCCCAAGCCTGCGCCTGCTGGCAGCAGCAGCGGCGGCAAGAAAGAGGTCAAGTCCGAGGCCCTGTCCTCCACCTGGAAAGACGAGTCCGGCAAGAAGAAAGAACTCAAGACCCGCGGCGACACCGGGGCTTCCGGGCGCGCAGGCAGCAACTGGCGCGCCGGCCCCAAAGGCGGCAAGCGCGGTGGGCGCGATGAGCGGGAAACCCATTTCGCAGCCCCGACAGAGGCCAAGGTGCTCGAAATCCACGTGCCCGAAACCATCACCGTGGCCGAGCTGGCGCACAAAATGGCGGTCAAGGCGTCGGAGGTCATCAAGGTCCTCATGAAACTTGGGCAGATGGTCACCATCAACCAGTCGCTGGACCAGGACACCGCGATGATCGTGGTGGAGGAACTGGGGCACAAGGCAGTCGCCGCCGCGCTGGACGACCCGGAGGCTTTCACCGAGGAAGAGGTGCTGTCGCAGCAGGGCGAGCCCAAGCCCCGTGCGCCAGTGGTCACCGTCATGGGCCACGTGGACCACGGCAAGACCTCGCTGCTGGATTACATCCGCCGCTCCAAGGTGGCGGCAGGCGAAGCCGGTGGCATCACCCAGCACATCGGGGCCTACCATGTGAATACCCCGCGCGGCATGATCACCTTCCTGGATACGCCCGGTCACGAGGCCTTCACCGCCATGCGTGCCCGTGGCGCCCAGGCCACGGACATCGTCATCCTGGTCTGCGCGGCCGACGACGGCGTCATGCCCCAGACCCGCGAGGCCATCAAGCATGCCAAGGCCGCCGGCGTCCCCATCGTGGTGGCCATGACCAAGGCCGACAAGCCCGAGGCCAACATCGAGAAGGTCAAGGCCGAGTTGGTGGCCGAGGAAGTGGTGCCCGAGGAGTTCGGTGGCGATTCGCCCTTCATTGCCGTCTCGTCCAAGACGGGGATGGGCATCGACGACCTGCTGGAAAACGTGCTCCTGCAAGCCGAAGTGCTGGAGCTCAAAGCCCCGGTGGACGCCAATGCCAAGGGCCTGGTGATCGAAGCGCGTCTGGACAAAGGGCGCGGCGCCGTGGCCACCGTACTGGTGCAGTCGGGCACGCTGAAAGTGGGCGACGTGGTGCTGGCCGGCCAGACATCGGGCCGCGTGCGTGCCATGCTGGACGAAAACGGCCGTCAGGTCAAAGAGGCGGGCCCCTCCATCCCGGTGGAAATTCAAGGTTTGGCCGAAGTGCCGCAGGCGGGCGATGACTTCATGGTGCTGGCCGATGAACGCCGCGCCCGTGAAATCGCCACCTACCGCGCCGGCAAATTCCGCTCTACCAAGCTGGCCAAGCAGCAAGCCGCCAAGCTCGAAAACATGTTTGCCGAGATGCAGGCCGGCGAAGTCAAGACGTTGCCCATCATCATCAAGGCCGACGTGCAGGGCTCGCAGGAGGCGCTGTCGGCGGCCCTGCTCAAGCTCTCTACCGACGAGGTGCGCGTGCAACTGGTCTATGCCGGCGTGGGTGGCATCAGCGAGTCCGACATCAACCTCGCGATCGCCTCCAAAGCCATCGTCATCGGCTTCAACGTGCGGGCCGATGCCAACGCGCGCAAGCTCGCCGAAGCCAACGACGTCGATCTGCACTACTACAACATCATTTACGACGCCGTCGATGAGCTCAAGGCCGCCATGTCGGGCATGCTGGCCCCGGAAAAGCGCGAGGAGGTCATCGGCATGGCCGAAATCCGGCGCGTGTTCGTGGCCTCCAAGATCGGCACGGTGGCCGGCTGCATGGTCACGCAGGGCCGGGTCACCCGCTCGGCGCACTTCCGGCTGCTGCGCGACAACGTGGTCATTTACACCGGCGAGCTCGAATCGCTCAAGCGCGAAAAGGACGATGTGCGCGAGGTCAAGGAAGGCTTCGAGTGCGGCATCAAGCTCAAGAACTACAACGACATTCAGGAAGGCGATATTCTTGAGTTGTTCGAAATCAAGGAAATCGCCCGCACGCTGTAAGCCATGGCCGCCCGCAAGTCTCCGTCCAATCGCAGCTTCAAGGTCGCCGACCAGATCCAGCGCGACCTCACCGAGCTCATTGCCCGCGAGTTGAAGGACCCGCGCGTGGGCATGGTGACGCTGCAAGGCGTGGAAGTCACGCCCGACTATGCCCACGCCAAGGTGTATTTCAGCGTGCTGGTGGGCGATCCGCAGGAAACCGAGGAAGCGCTGAATCAGGCCGCCGGTTTTCTGCGCAATGGCTTGTTCAAGCGCCTGCACATCCACACTGTGCCCACGCTGCACTTCCATTTCGATCGCACCACCGAACGCGCGGCCGATTTGAACGCCTTGATCGCCAAGGCCGTGGCCTCCCGCTCCAAAGACGACTGACCGACATGAACGCGCCACGCACCAGGGTGCAGCGGCGCCCTGTGCATGGGGTGCTGCTCTTGGACAAGCCGCTGGGCTTGTCCAGCAATGAGGCTTTACAGAAAGTCAAATGGCTGCTGCGAGCGGAAAAGGCCGGCCATACCGGCACGCTGGACCCGCTGGCCACCGGCGTGCTGCCGCTGTGTTTCGGCGCGGCGACCAAATTCAGCCAGTTGCATCTGGACGCCGACAAGACCTACGAAACCACGTTGCGCCTGGGGGTGATGACCCGCACCGGCGACGCCGAGGGCGAAGTGATCCAGCGCCAGGCCGTGGCCTGTACGCCCGGCCAGGTCGTCGAAGTGCTGGACCGATTCACCGGCGCCATCGTTCAGGTGCCGCCCATGCACAGCGCCCTGAAGAAAGAGGGCAAGGCGCTGTACGAATATGCCCGTCAAGGCCAAGAAGTGGAGCGCACGCCGCGCACGGTCACCATCCATGCCCTGGAACTGCTGGACATGCACCTGCACGGCGAGGCACCCAGCCTGCGGCTGCGCGTGCACTGCAGCAAGGGCACCTACATCCGAACCCTGGGCGAAGACATTGGCCAAGCCCTGGGTTGTGGCGCGCATCTGGTTGAGCTGCGCCGCGTGGCCACAGGCGGCTTTGCGCTCGACCAATGCGTGACGCTGGCGCACATCGAAGCCTTGCCTGAGGGCGAGCGCTGTGGCCTGCTGCAACCTGTCGAAGCCTTGCTGGCCGGACATCCCCGCGTCACGCTCGACAGCGACAATGCCGCCCGCTTTCTCAGTGGCATGCGCCGCCGTGGCCATTGGTCCGATGCCCCACTGGTGGCCGTCTGGGGCGACCGTCCCCGGGCCTTGCTGGGCACAGGGCAGGTCCGTGGCGGCGAGCTCATTGCCCAACGGTTGCTCAGCCCCGAAGAAATCCGTCAAATCCTGCAAGCCCACTCATCATGACCACACCCATTCGCAACATCGCCATCATCGCCCACGTGGACCACGGCAAAACCACCATGGTCGATCAACTGCTGCGCCAAAGCGGCACCTTTGCCGAGCACGAAAAAGTCGTGGACACGGTGATGGATTCCAACGCCTTGGAGCGTGAACGCGGCATCACCATCCTGGCCAAGAACTGCGCCGTGCGCTGGAAGGACACGCACATCAACATCGTTGACACCCCGGGTCACGCCGATTTCGGTGGCGAAGTGGAACGGGCGCTGTCCATGGTCGATGGTGTGCTCCTGCTCATCGACGCGCAGGAGGGCCCGATGCCGCAGACCCGCTTCGTCACCAAAAAGGCGCTGGCCCTGGGGCTCAAGCCCATCGTCGTGGTCAACAAGGTGGACAAACCCGGGGCCAATTGCGACAAGGTGATCAACGCCGCCTTCGATCTGTTCGACAAACTGGGCGCCACCGACGAGCAGCTGGACTTCCCCGTGGTGTATGCCTCGGGCATCAATGGATGGTCCAGTCTGGAAGAGGGCGAGCCTGGCCAGCAGTGGGGGCCGGATATGTCGGCCTTGTTTGACACCATCCTCAAGCATGTGCCGGCGCACGACGGCGACCCCGCCGCCCCGCTGCAGCTGCAGATTTCCGCGCTGGACTACTCCAGCTTCGTCGGCCGCATCGGCGTGGGACGTGTCAATGCCGGCACCATCAAGCCCGGCATGGAAGTGCTGGTGTGTGAAGGGCCAGATGGCAGACGCACCAAAGGCCGCATCAACCAAGTCCTGACCTTCCAGGGGTTGGATCGCACCCAAACGCCCGAAGCCGGCCCGGGCAACATCGTGCTGATCAATGGCATCGACGAGATCGGGATTGGCGTGACGGTGACCGATCCGGTCAACCCGGCTCCGCTGCCCATGCTCAAGGTCGATGAGCCGACGCTGACCATGAATTTCTGTGTCAACACCAGCCCGCTGGCCGGCCGCGAAGGCAAGTTCGTCACCAGCCGGCAGATCTGGGACCGCCTGCAGAAAGAGCTGCAAAGCAACGTGGCCCTGCGCGTGAAGGAGACCGACGAAGACGGGGTGTTCGAGGTCTCGGGCCGGGGCGAACTGCACCTGACCATCCTGCTGGAGAACATGCGCCGCGAAGGCTATGAGCTGGCCGTCTCCAAGCCGCGCGTGGTGTTCCAGGAGATCGACGGCGTCAAGTGCGAGCCGATGGAACTGGTGACGGCCGACGTGGAGGAGGAACACCAGGGTGGTGTGATGCAGGCCCTGGGCCTGCGCAAAGGCGAGCTGGTCAACATGGAGCCCGACGGCCGCGGCCGTGTGCGGCTGGAATACCGCATCCCCGCCCGCGGGTTGATCGGATTTTCCAACGAATTTCTCAACCTCACCCGGGGTTCTGGCTTGATTTCGTCCATCTTCGATGGCTACGAGCCGCACAAGGGCGACATCGGCGGGCGCAAGAACGGGGTGCTCATCTCCATGGACGATGGCGAGATCTTCACCTATGCCCTGGGCAAGCTGGACGACCGTGGCCGCATGTTCGTCAAGGCCGGTGACCCGGTCTATGAAGGCATGATCGTGGGCATTCACAGCCGGGAAAACGACTTGGTCGTCAATGCCACGCGCACCAAGCAGCTGACCAACTTCCGCGTCAGCGGCAAAGAGGATGCCATCAAAATCACCCCCCCCATCGAGTTGACGCTGGAGTACGCGGTGGATTTCATCGACGACGACGAGTTGGTGGAAATCACCCCGAAGAGCATCCGGCTGCGCAAGCGCTTCCTCAAGGAACACGAGCGCAAGCGGGCGCAACGTGAGGCGGCATGAGCTTGGGGCCCAAGGCAGGGTGCTGCGTGATGACAACGCACGGCGCTGGCCCCACCCTTGGCCGGACTTCAAACGCACAACAGGAGACTACCCGATGAACGATCGCTTTGACCATGCCGACGTGATCGTCGAAGCCAGCCCCAACGGGGTGGGGCTGATCACGCTCAACCGCCCAGGCGCGCTCAATGCGCTGAGCCTGCCCATGATCCGGGCGCTCACCGCAGCCCTGACAGCCTGGAAAGAGGATGAACGCATCCATGCCGTGGCCATTCGTGGCAAGAGCAAGCTGGGCGATTTCGGCGCCTTTTGCGCGGGGGGAGACATCCGGTTTTTCCATCGAGCGGCCCTGGCAGGCGATCCGGCGTTGGAGGATTTCTTCACCGAGGAATATGCGCTGAATCACCTGATCTTCACCTATCCCAAGCCTTACATCGCGTTCATGGACGGGGTGGTCATGGGCGGGGGCATGGGCATCAGCCAAGGGGGGCGCTGCCGCATCGTGACCGAGCGATCCAAAGTCGCGATGCCCGAGACCCATATCGGCCTGTTTCCCGATGTGGGTGGCGGCTACTTCCTCGGGCGCACGCCAGGCCGGGTGGGCGAATATCTGGGGCTGACGGGGCAGGTGATTTCGGGCGCTCAAGCCATGCTGTGGGGGCTGGCCGATGTGTGGGCGCCAGCTGATACCTTGTCCAAAGGCTGGGAGGCGCTACAACGGGTGCAGGCCGGCAACCCGGTCGATTTCTGGGCCGACTGGCAGGCGCAGATGCCAGCGTTGGGATGGAAAACCGGCGAGGCGGCCGCCCTGACGCTGGGCGCGCAGCCGCTGGCGGAGGAATTGGAACACGCCTTCGCAGCCGACACGGTGCCCGAAATCGCCCAGCGATTGCAGGCGGCAGGCACCGATATCGCGTGCCAAACCTTGCACACGCTGCAGCAGCGCAGCCCGCTGATGCTGCATGTCGTGCTGGCGCAGATCCGCCGGGCTCGGGGCATGGCCCTGGCCGATGAACTGCGCATGGAACGCGACATGGTCCGCCATTGCTTCCATCCGCGGCATCTGGGGCGTGGGCCTGCGGCCTCGGAAACGGTGGAGGGCATTCGGGCACTGGCCGTGGACAAAGACCACAGCCCGCGCTGGAATCCACAAACGATAGAATCCGTCACCCCCGAGATGGTCGAGCCGTTCTTCGTCAGTCCGTGGCCGGCGGCCGCGCACCCGTTGCGCGATCTGGGTTGAGCCGGCAGGTGCCGCGATCGGGGCAGGGCCTGGCCTGCCCTTGCCGCGGGCTCAGAGCTGCCGCTGCTTCATCGCCCGCTCCACTTCTCGCTTGCCTTCGCGCTCCTTGATGGTGTCGCGCTTGTCGTGCTCGGCCTTGCCGCGCGCCAGCGCAATCTCACACTTCACCCGCCCATTTTTCCAGTGCAGGTTCAGCGGCACCAGGGTGTAGCCGCGCTGCTCCACCTTGCCGATGAGGCGCTGAATTTCCTGTTTGTGCATCAGCAGTTTGCGGGTGCGCGCGCTGTCGGCGCTCACATGGGTGGAGGCGCTGCGCAGTGGGTGGATGAGGCAGCCAATGAGGAACAACTCGCCGTCGCGGACCACCACATACCCTTCGGTGAGTTGCACCTTGCCGGCGCGCACGGCCTTCACTTCCCAGCCTTGCAGCACCAGGCCGCATTCGTGGCGCTCCTCGATGTGGTAATTGAACGAGGCTTTCTTGTTCTCGGCGATGCGGCTGTCGCGCTGCTGGGCCGCAGGGGCTTTCTTGGTTTGTGACATGTCAAATGAAGGGGGGATGCGGGACCTCTACAATCCCCACAGAGCAGCAAGCATTGTATGTAAGCCCAAAGGCTTCGATGAAGAGCATTCACAAGACCGTTCTCATCTGGCACAGCCCGCACGAGATGTTCGCGCTGGTCACCGATGTGGAGCGTTATCCTGAGTTTCTCCCTTGGTGCAGCCACGGGAAGGTGTTGGAGCGCACGCCCGATGGCATGGTTGCCTCCATCGGCATGTCGATTGGTGGCCTGAAAAAGAGCTTCACCACCCGCAACACCCATGTCGATGACCGGCGCATTCACCTGGAACTGGTGGATGGCCCGTTTTCGCACATGGACGGCACTTGGGAGTTCAAGCCCGTGGGCGATGGGCAGTCACGCGCCTGCCGCATCGACTTCACGCTCAACTATGGCTTTTCCAGCGCCGCGCTGGCAGCGTTGGTGGGACCGGTGTTCGACAAGATTGCCGGCAGCCTGGTGGATGCGTTCGTCAAGCGCGCCGATCAGGTGTACGGGGAATGACCATGCAGGTGACCGTTGCGCACAGCCCCGCGCCCAGGCAGGTGAAGGAAGTGATGCTCGACCTTCCCGAAGGCGCCACGGTGGCCGAGGCTTTGCAGGCCACTGGCTGGCCGGTTCAGACGTGGCAAGGCCTGGACGTGGGCATCTGGGGCCGCAAGGCCCATCTAGACACCCGGCTGCAGCCCCTGGACCGGGTGGAGGTCTATCGCCCCTTGCGGGTCGATCCCAAGGTGGCGCGCCGGGAGCGTTTTGGCCGACAGGGAGCGCGTGCCGCGGGCCTGTTTGCCCGCCGCCGTCCGGGTGGCAAGCCCGGCTACTGAGGCGCTGACGGCGACGCTCAACGGCAGTTGTCTCGGATGATCTGGCGCAGCCGTGCACGCTCGGCGCGTTTCATGGCCTCATCCATCGGGACGGGGCGGCCTTGCTCATCGGGCATGAGCAAGGTGTGCGGGCCCTTGAGCACGGCCAGCGAAGCTTGGGCCCGCTGACAGTTATCGGCACGGATCTCGGCCGGTGTCGTCGGGGCGGGGCGTGTGGGCGTGTCTGCCGGGGGCGTGACGGCCGGCGCGGGTCTTTGCAAGATGTGCTGCGGCGGCACCGACGCGGGGGGAGGCCGGTCGCTGAGGACGCGACGGCCGTTGTCGTCGAGCCAGATCCACATGTCTGCCCTGGCGCAGCCAGCGGCCCAGGCCCAGATCAAGACGGTGGCGATTCGCCACCAGCCCTTGCCGGGGTGGGGTGCCTGTCCCGTTTTCATGCGCTTCTCCCTGTCGTTGTCATCCGAAGGCTCGTTTGAGGCCGCACTGTAAACGAAGAACGGACCCAAGGCGCCTTTACAATAATGTTTTTGGAGCCCTCAGACATGCGCCTACTCGGAAAAGCGCTGACCTTCGACGACGTGTTGTTGGTGCCGGCGTACTCCCAAGTCCTGCCCAAGGACACTTCCCTCGCGACCCAGTTCACACGCGGCATTTCCCTCAACCTGCCCCTGGTTTCCGCGGCCATGGACACGGTCACCGAAGCCCGGCTGGCCATCGCCATCGCCCAGGAAGGGGGCATTGGCATCATCCACAAAAACCTGTCGGCGCAAGAGCAGGCCGCCCATGTGGCCAAGGTCAAGCGCTATGAATCGGGTGTGCTGCGCGATCCGGTCGTCATCGATCCGTCCACCACGGTGCGGCAGGTCATGGCGCTGTCCGACGAACTCGGGGTTTCGGGCTTCCCGGTGATCGAAGGCGGCAAGGTGGTCGGCATCGTGACGGGGCGCGATTTGCGCTTCGAAACCCGCATGGACGCTCCCGTGCGCGAGATCATGACGCCGCGCGAGCGCCTGGTGACGGTGCCAGAAGGCACCACGCCCGAGGCCGCCAAAGCGCTGCTGAACAAGCACAAGCTGGAACGCCTGCTGGTGGTCAATGACGCGTTCGAGCTCAAGGGTCTGATCACCGTCAAGGACATCACCAAGCAGCTCAACTTCCCCAACGCCGCGCGCGACGAAAACGGCCGCTTGCGCGTAGGCGCTGCCGTGGGCGTGGGCGCTGGCACCGAAGAGCGCGTCGAAGCCTTGGTCAAAGCCGGCGTGGACGCCATCGTGGTGGATACGGCGCATGGCCACAGCAAGGGCGTGATCGACCGCGTGCGCTGGGTCAAGCAAAACTACCCGCAGGTGCAGGTCATTGGTGGCAACATCGCCACCGGCGCGGCCGCGCTGGCCTTGGTGGAGGCCGGCGCCGACGGCGTGAAGGTCGGTATCGGGCCGGGCTCCATTTGCACCACCCGCATCGTGGCGGGGGTGGGCGTGCCGCAGATCACCGCCATCGACAACGTGGCCACGGCGCTGCAAGGCACGGGCGTGCCGCTGATTGCCGATGGCGGCATCCGCTACAGCGGTGACATTGCCAAAGCCATCGCGGCTGGCGCCAGCAGCGTCATGATGGGCGGCATGTTTGCCGGCACCGAGGAAGCGCCCGGCGAGGTGATCCTCTACCAAGGCCGCAGCTACAAGAGCTACCGCGGCATGGGCTCCATCGGCGCCATGCAGCAGGGCAGCGCCGACCGCTACTTCCAGGAGTCCAGCACCGGCAACCCGAATGCCGACAAACTGGTGCCCGAGGGCATCGAAGGCCGCGTGCCCTACAAGGGGTCGGTGGTGGCCATCATTTTCCAGATGGCCGGCGGCCTGCGGGCGGCCATGGGGTATTGCGGTTGCGCCACCATCGAAGAGATGCGCAACCGGGCCGAATTCGTCGAGATCACCGCAGCCGGCATCCGCGAAAGCCACGTGCACGACGTGCAGATCACCAAGGAAGCGCCCAACTACCGCGCTGATTGAGCGCTCGCTTTAAAATATGGCCATAATTTTCTTAATTGTGGCCATATTGAGGGTGAATCATGCAAACTGTCACCATTGCTCAAGCCAAGAATCAGCTCTCCAGCTTGGTGCATGCGGCTGAGCGGGGTGAAGAAATCGTGCTCACCCGTCATGGCAAGGCCGTGGTCAAATTGGTGGCGGCCGAAGCGCCGCCGCTTCGCCAATCCGATGCCCAACTGGAAGCCGAGGCGTTGGCCGTGCTGGCCGCTGCTCGGTCCAAAATCGCTCCAATGGCTCGGCCAGAAGATTGGAAGCGCTTTCGGGACGAAGGGCGGCGGTTTTGATGGCCTCTCCCCCTCCCAGACTGCCCGAGGTGGTGATCGACGCCTCAGTCAGTATGACCTGGTTGTTTCAAGATCGGCCGGGCTGTAAGGCCGCTGAGCAGCTTTTTCTGGACGGCTACAAAAGCCGACGCATCTTGCACGCTCCGGTGCTTTGGCTGTGGGAGTCGGCGAATGTGCTTCAAACCTACGCGCGCAAAGGGCACATCATGGCGGCCGATATCCCTGATCTTTTGCGCACTTTCCGCTACCCGAGGATCGTGCTCGACCAGGTGCCCGACATGCACATTCAGCAAAGCACTTTGGACATCGCCATGACAACCGGCTTGAGCTACTACGACGCCTCCTATGTAGAGCTGGCCCGTCGATTGAACGCGCATCTGGCCACGTTTGACCAACCGATGAAAGCCGCCGCCCATCAGCTCGGCGTGACCTGTCTGGACTTGTGAGTGTGTTGACCGGTTATTCGCCCCTGCATTTGACCTGCCCCCATTTATGACCCCTATGTCGCACGATAAGATTCTCATCCTCGATTTCGGCTCCCAGGTCACGCAGTTGATTGCCCGCCGTGTGCGCGAAGCACACGTCTACTGCGAGGTTCACCCCTGCGACGTCAGCAGCGAGTGGGTGCGGCAGTACGCCGCCGACGGGCGGCTCAAGGGCATCATCCTTTCGGGCAGCCACGCCAGCGTCTACGAGGTGGACGACCGCGCCCCCGACGCGGTGTTCGAGCTCGGCGTGCCGGTGCTGGGCATCTGCTACGGCATGCAGACGATGGCGCAGCAACTCGGGGGCAAGGTCGAAGGCTCGCCCCATCGGGAGTTTGGTTACGCCGAGGTGCGTGCCCGCGGCCACACCGCGCTGCTGAAGGACATCGCCGACTTCCACACGCCCGAAGGGCACGGCATGCTGAAAGTGTGGATGAGCCATGGCGATAAAGTCACCGAAATGCCGCCCGGCTTCAAGCTGATGGCCAGCACCGATTCGTGCCCAATCGCCGGCATGGCCGACGAGGCGCGGCGCTTCTACGGCGTGCAGTTCCACCCGGAGGTGACGCACACCGTGCAGGGCCGGGCGATGTTGGAGCGCTTTGTGTTGGAGGTCTGCGGCGCCAAGCCCGACTGGATCATGCGCGACCACATCAAGGAGGCGGTGGCGGCCATCCGCGCCCAGGTCGGCGACGAGGAGGTGTTGCTGGGCCTCTCGGGCGGGGTCGATTCCTCGGTGGCCGCAGCGCTCATCCACCGGGCCATCGGCGATCAGCTCACCTGCGTGTTCGTCGATCATGGCCTGCTGCGCCTGCACGAAGGCGACATGGTGATGGACATGTTCGCCGGCAAGCTGCACGCCCGGGTGATCCGGGTGGACGCGAGCGACCTGTTCCTGCGCGAACTGGCCGGCGTGACCGACCCGGAGCAGAAACGCAAGATCATCGGGCGGCTGTTCGTCGATGTTTTCAAGGCCGAAGCGGAAAAACTCAAGGCCGCGCGCCCCGGCTCCAAGGGCATCCAGTGGCTGGCCCAGGGCACCATCTACCCGGACGTGATCGAATCCGGCGGCGCCAAGAGCAAGAAGGCGGTCACGATCAAGAGCCACCACAACGTTGGCGGCCTGCCCGAGCAGCTGGGCTTGAAGCTCTTGGAGCCGCTGCGCGACCTGTTCAAGGACGAGGTGCGCGAGCTGGGCGTGGCGCTGGGCCTGCCGCACGACATGGTCTACCGCCACCCATTCCCGGGGCCGGGGCTGGGCGTGCGCATCCTTGGCGAAGTCAAGAAAGAATACGCCGACCTGCTGCGCCGGGCCGATGCCATCTTCATCGAGGAGCTGCGCTCCACCATCGAGCCGAACTCCGGCAAAAGCTGGTACGACCTGACCAGCCAGGCGTTCGCGGTGTTCCTGCCGGTCAAGAGCGTGGGCGTGATGGGCGACGGCCGCACCTACGACTACGTGGTCGCGCTGCGCGCAGTGCAGACCAGCGACTTCATGACCGCCGACTGGGCCGAGCTGCCGTATGGCCTGCTCAAGCGCGTCTCCAGCCGCATCATCAACGAGGTGCGCGGCATCAACCGCGTCACCTACGACGTCAGCTCCAAGCCGCCCGCGACGATCGAGTGGGAGTGATCCAGGCTGCCCACCGGTACGCACGGCCCCAGCGCTGGGCGTCAAAAGAAAACGCTCGCCAAGGTGCCGATGAGCAGTAGCGCAGTGACCGTGACCATGGCGAGAAAATCGCGTGGGGTGTCGCCGTTGCGACGCGATCCCCAACTGGCGATGATCATGGTCAAGGACAGGCCGGCGAGGGCGATGGTGTCGGGCTTCATGCAAGGTCCTGAGTGTCTGGTCAAGGGCATGATGTTGCCCGCTCGGGTGCGCCCGCAGCCAGCAGGCTGCCTCGCACGGGTGCTTCGGTTTTTCCGAACGGGTCTTTGATCATCGCTGTAGGGCCGCATCATGTCAGGGTTGAACTACCGGCATCTGTATTACTTTTGGGTAGTGGCCAAGGAAGGAGGCTTTGCCCGCGCGGCGCAGCGGCTGGACATGGCCATCCAGACCATCACTGCCCAGGTCAAAGCGCTGGAACAAACCTTGGGCTACCAGTTGCTCAAGCCCGCGGGTCGAGGGGTGGCGTTGACCGAGGCTGGCCAAGCCGCTTTTGCCAGGGCCGAGACCATCTTTCAGTTGGGCGAGGCCATTCCCGAAGCCGTGGCCCAGGCGGCGGCCGCGCCGGCGGCGCGCTTGGCGGTGGGGGTGTCGGATGGCTTGTCCAAGCTGGCCGTGCACGCGCTGTTGCAGCCCGTGCTGGGCGCGCCGACCTTGAGGCTGACCTGTCACGATGGCGAGGTCGAGCCCCTCATGGCGGAGTTGGCCTTGCATCGGCTGGATCTGGTGCTGGCCTCCCAGCCGCCGGCCCGTTCGGACAGCCAGCGCCTGGTCAGTGACCGCTTGATGGCATGCCCCGTGGATTGGTACGGGCCAGCGCGTTTGCTCAAGGCGCGTCCTCGCGCTCCCTTGGTGGAGCAGTTGGCGCAGTTGCCCGTGCTGTTGCCCACCGCCCACAGTGGCTTGCGCACCCGTATCGAGCGGTGGTTCGAGGCGCATCACATCGTGCCGCATGTGGTGGGTGAATTCGAGGACAGTGGCCTCATGGCGCTGTTCGCCGCCGAAGGCATGGGCGTGTTTCCCTTGGCCGTGTTCGGTGCCGATCGTCTGGCGCCTTCGTGGCGCTTGCGCTGCTTGGGGCGCAGCGCCGGGTTGTACGAGGAAATTCACGCCATTCGTTCGCGGCGTGGCTTGCATCATCCTCTCGTGAAGCAAATTCTGGCAGCGGCTGCCGAAGCCTCGCTTCGGTTTTGACGAAGCCCGACTGCCGCGCGGCCTGCGCAAACCGCATCCCCTTTTGCGGCACAGTAGCGGCAGCGGGCATGTGCCCGGTCGCTGGAAGGCATGACATGTGGCTGGATGGGCTCTGGTTTGTGGTGGGGCTAGGGGCGTTGGTGCTGGGGGCGGATGCCTTGGTGCGCGGGGCCTCCAAGCTGGCGCTGACCTTGGGGATTTCGCCGTTGGTGGTGGGGCTGACCATCGTGGCGTTTGGCACGAGCGCGCCGGAATTGGCAGTCTCGACCAGCGCGGTCTTGGGCGGACAAACCGATATTGCCGTGGGCAATGTGGTCGGCAGCAACATTTTCAACGTGCTGTTCATCCTGGGCCTCAGCGCCTTGATCGTGCCCCTGGTGGTGCATCAGCAATTGATCCGGCAGGAGGTGCCGATCATGCTCGGGGCATCGCTGTTGTTGGCGTTGTTGGGCTTGGATGGGCGTATCGTTTTCTGGGAGGGGGGCTTGCTGTTTGCCTTGTTGTGCGCTTATACCGCCTACCTGGTCATTCAGTCTCGGAGCGCCCAGGCTGTCGCCAGCCCCACAGTGTTCGACGAAGCAGTGCAGCCCCCGAGCACTGGCGCATGGGATGCGCGCCCCTGGGTGCAATGGGCTTTGATCGCGGTGGGCCTGGCCCTGCTGGTCTGGGGGGCAGACCGGCTGGTGGACGCTGCGGTGGCTTTTGCCCGGGCCTGGGGCGTGAGCGATCTGGTCATCGGGTTGACCATCGTGGCCGCTGGCACTTCCATGCCAGAGGTCGCCACCTCCATCGCTGCCGCCCTCAAAGGCGAGCGCGACATCGCCGTGGGCAACGTGGTGGGGAGCAACACGTTCAACATCCTCGGCGTGGTGGGGGTGAGTGGATTGGTCTCTGGGCAGGCCGGCCTGACGTTGGCCGATTCGCTGCGGCATTTCGATATGTGGGTCATGTTGGCCGTGGCCATGGCTTGCCTGCCGATTTTTCTGACAGGCCGCTCCATTGCGCGTTGGGAAGGCGGCGTGTTTCTGGCTTATTACGTGGCCTACGCGACTTACCTGATTCTGGCGGCCCAGCAACACGCGCAGTTGTACGCGTTTTCCGCGGTGATGCTGGGCTTTGTGCTGCCTTTGACCTTGGTCACGCTGGTGGTGCTCTGGCTGCGCGAGCCGGGTGGCCGTGGATGAGCGACACCGCCATGCCTGGTGGCAGGCATGGATAATCGGCTGCGCAATGCAAGCCGATGATGCCTACTACATGGGGCTGGCGATCGATGAGGCCCGCCGCGCGGCGGCCGCAGGCGAGGTGCCTGTGGGCGCCGTGCTGGTGCGTCCCGGCGGCCCGGGGCAGGCGGACGAGATTCTGGCCCGGGCCCACAACCGGCCCATCGGCCTGAACGACCCCAGCGCCCATGCCGAAATGCTGGCATTGCGGGTCGGGGCTGCCGCTCTGGGCAATTACCGCTTGGACGGCTGCGTGCTGTACGTGACCCTGGAGCCTTGCGCCATGTGTGCCCAGGCGGCTTTGCATGCACGGCTGGCCCGGGTGGTGTATGGGGCCGCAGAACCCAAAACCGGTGCCGCCGGATCGGTGATCGACGTGCTCGGCCATCCGGCCCTCAACCACCACACCCAGGTGCTGGGTGGTGTGGAGGAGGCGCGTTGCCGGGCCTTGATGCAGGCTTTTTTTGCCGAGCAACGCCGCAAGGCCAAGGCGCAGGCCGCGCCGTTGCGCGACGACGCCTTGCGCACGCCCGAGGCCGCCTTCGAGCCTGTGTGGCTGGCCTTGCCAGGTTGGCGCGCACACGCACATTCGACATGGGCGGGGCACGCGCTGGCCGGGCTGCGCCTGCACTGGATGGCCCAGCGCCCAGCGCGGACAACATCACCCACGATCCTTTTCCTGCATGGGCCCGATGGCTGGTGGCCGCAATGGGCTGCCGTGGCCGAGCACATGCTGGAGAAAGGGCATCGCGTTCTGTTGCCGGATTTGATCGGCTTTGGCATGAGCGACAAGCCCAAAAAGCCCCGTTGGCACACCCTGGAGCGGCATGCGGCGATCGTGAGCGAATGGCTGCTGAACCTAGAAGGCGAGGAGGTGGCGGGCTATCAGATCTGGACAATGCCCGAACAGGCCACGCTGGCCCAAGCCCTTTGCCAGCGCCTGGGGCTGGATGCCGCGTCATGCGTCATCCAGCAGCCCGCCTTGCCCGAGGGGCTGCCGCCCGATTGGCGCCAGCTGCCGTACCCCGACGATGGCCACCGGGCTGCGCTCAAAGCCTGGCCTTGGCCGACGGCGTGATCGGCACCGACGCCATAATCGGGCCATGGCCCATATCTATCTGTACTCTCCCAGCGGCGCCGTCCGCGACAAGGCGGGCTTCCGCCGCGCCCTCAAACGCTTGCAGGCCCAGGGCCATGACGTGGAAGTGGATCCGGCAGCCTTGGCCAGCCATCAGCGTTTTGCCGGGGATGACGACACCCGGCTGGCCGCCATCGAGCGCGCCGCGGCCAGCGGTGCGCAGGTGCTATTGACCACCCGAGGCGGGTACGGCTTGACCCGCTTGCTGCACCGATTGCCTTATGAGGCCATGGCGCGCTCGGTCGAGCAGGGCGCGGCATGGATTGGCCTGAGCGACTTCACGGCATTGCAACTGGCCGCTCTGGCCCGACAGGGCATGCCCACCTGGGCCGGCCCAGCCTTGATGGAAGACTGGGCGGGCGAGCAGGAGCCCGACGACATCATGCAGGCGTGCTTCGATGATCTGATCACCGGCGTGGGCGAAGGAACGGGCTGGAGGCTGCCTGCGGCAGACTTCAAGGCGCATCCCTGGCTAGCCGGGGAAGCCGGCTGGGCAGCCGAAGGGGCCGTGCTATGGGGCGGCAACCTTTCGGTCCTTTGCGCCCTGCTGGGCACCCCTTATTTCCCTGCCGTGGAGCAGGGCATCCTGTTCTTGGAAGACGTGGCCGAGCATCCCTACCGCATCGAACGGATGCTGACCCAACTCTTGCATGCCGGTGTGCTGGGGCGGCAGCGGGCGATCCTGCTGGGCAGTTTCAATCGATACCAACTCACGCCCCACGATCGCGGGTTCAATCTTCAGCGGGTGATCGATTGGCTGCGTGGCCAAGTGTCCGTCCCGGTATTGACGGGGCTGCCCTTCGGGCACGTGCCCACCAAAGTCATGTTGCCTGTGGGGCGGCCGGTCGATCTGTATGTGCAGGGCCGTGAAGCCTTGATGTTCTGGGGCGACTGAACGGGGCAGGGCACGCGACCCTACTTCAGGCTGCCCGCCAGGAACTGCGCCAGCCGCTCGCTTTTGGGGTTGGCCAACACCTCTCGGGGGGGGCCTTGCTCTTCGATGCGTCCTTGGTGCAGGAAGATCAAGTGGTTGGAGACTTCACGCGCGAACCCCATTTCATGGGTGACCACCACCATGGTGCGGTGCTCCTCCGCGAGCTTTTGCATCACGCGCAGCACCTCGGTCACCAGTTCGGGGTCGAGTGCGCTGGTGGGTTCATCGAACAGCATCACCTCTGGCTCCACCGCCAAGGCCCGAGCGATGGCCACCCGCTGCTGCTGCCCACCGCTCAAGTGGGCAGGATAGCGATCCTCAACGCCCCGGAGTCCGACGCGCTCCAGATATTTGCGAGCCTTCTCCACCGCTTGGTCCTTGGGCACCTTGAGCAAATGCACGGGCGCTTCGATGATGTTTTGCAGCACCGTCATGTGGGCCCAGAGGTTGAAGTTCTGGAACACCATCGCCAGTTTGGTGCGCAGGCGTTGAAGCTGCTGGGGCTGGATGGCCTCCAATTCCCCCTGGCGGCCCGGCTTGAGTTGCAATTCCTCCCCGGCCACCACGATGCGGCCTTGGTAAGGTTTTTCCAACAGGTTGATGCAGCGCAGAAAGGTGCTCTTGCCAGAACCGGAGCTGCCAATGATGCTGATCACATCGCCCGCGCGGGCCGACAGCGAAACGCCCTTGAGCACTTCATGCTCACCGTAGCGCTTGTGGAGGTCGTGAACCTCCAATTTCAAAGGAGAGGAGGGCATGGACGAATCAATGGGTACGGGGCTTGAGGTGAGCCAGGTAACGGTTTTCCAGCCATTTGAAACCGCCCACCAGCATGAAAGTGATGCACAGATAGATGCCTGCCGCGAACAGATAAGCCTCGAACGGCAGGTAGTAGGTTGAGTAGATGCGGCTGGCTGCTGCCGTCAGGTCCAGCATCGCCGGCACGGTGCTCGCCAAACTGGTGCTGTGCAGCATCATCACCACCTCGTTGCTGTAGGGCGGCAGGGTGCGGCGCAGCGCGCTGGGCAGCACGATGCGGCGCTGGATCTGCCAGCGCGACATGCCCATCGCCTGCGCGGCTTCGATCTCGCCCGGGCTGGTCTCGCGAATGGCGCCGGCCAACATTTCAGCGGTGTAGCCAGCGTTGTTCAGTGCAAAGGCCAGCAGTGCGCAGAAGAAGGCATCCTTGAAGTAGGTCCAGGGCCAGACCGTGTCCCAACGGGCCTGAATCCATTCCAACTGCGCCAGACCATAGTAAATCAGGTACACCTGGATCAATAAAGGCGTACCCCGGATGCAGTATGTGTAGGCGCCGGCCACCCAGCGCAGCACGGCGATGCGGCTGGTCAGCATCAATGCCAGCAACAAGGCCATGATCCCCCCCGCTGCCAGCGATCCGAGTAGCAGCCACAGGGTGGTGGCTAGGCCCTCAGCGTATAAAGCCAAGCTTTCCGGGCGCGCCAGGACAGACCAGTTCACAGGCTCACCTTCTTATTGCCCAGGCTGTAGCGGTTGTTCAGCCAGCGCAGGGCCCACAGCGAAATGCTGGTGTAAATGAGAAACAAAGCCGCTGCAAACAGAAAGAACACGAAAGGCTCGCGCGTGGCTGCGCTGGCCTGCTTGGCGCGGTATGTCATCTCATGCAGACCGATCAGGCTGACCAGCGCCGTGGATTTGATCAGCACCAGCCAGTTGTTGGTGAAGCCGGGCAGGGCGTAGCGCACCATCTGCGGCAGGGTGATGCGGAAAAACGTCCGCACCGGCCCCATTCCGAACGCCCAAGCCGCTTCCATTTGCCCTTTCGGAATGGCCATGATGGCGCCCCGGAAGGTTTCGGTCATGTAGGCGCCGTAGATGAATCCGATGGTCAGCACCCCCGCCGTGAACGGGTCGATGCGGATACGACCGGAAAAGCCCAGGGCCGCCGTGAGATGGTTCAAGCCGATGGCGCCGCCATAGAAGACGAGCAGCATCAACACCAGTTCCGGCACACCGCGAATCACCGTCGTATAGACGGTTGCCGTCCATACCAACGGGCGGCGCCCCGAGAGCTTGGCGGCCGAACCCAGCAAGCCCAGTACGATGGCCACGCCCAGCGCGGCCAGCGAGACGCCCACCGTCAGGAGGGCACCCTCAAGGATACGAAAGTAGTATCCCGACAAGCCTCAGCCCCGATCAGTCGCCGTAAACGTCGAAGTCAAAGTACTTCGCGCTGATGGTCTGATAAGTGCCGTTGGCGCGGATGGTCTGAATGGCCTGATTGATCTGCTGCTTGAGCTCGTCCTGCCCCTTGCGCATGGCCACGCCCATGCCAATGCCGAAGTACTTCTCGTCATTGAGCAGCGGGCCGACGAACGTGTAGCCCTGGCCCTCCGGTTTGCTCAAGAAGCCGCCGGTGACTTCCACCATGTCGGCCACCGTACCGTCCAGGCGGCCGGAGCGGATGTCCAGATAGACCTGATCTTGCGCTTCATAGGGAATAACATTGACCCCCAGAGGTCGCAGTTCACCTACAGCATAGCGCTCTTGGGTACTGCCTTTGAGCACACCGATGCGCAGGCCTTTGAGGGATTCGAGCGTTTCGAAAGGCGTGCCTTCCTTGACGACGATGCGGCTGGGCGTGCTGTAGTACTTGTCAGAGAAATCAATCACCTGTTGGCGTTCTTCGGTGATGGACATGGAGCTGATGATCACATCGTATTGCTGGGCCTGCAGGCCAGGGATCATGCTGTCCCACACCTGCTCGACGTACACGCAACGGCGCTGGATTTCGGCGCAGATGGCTTCAGCGATGTCCACATCGAAACCGGCCGGCTTGCCATCGGCGGTCTTGAAGGTAAACGGTTCATAGGTGGGGTCGATGGCCACCCGCAAAACCGGTGTGCTGCTGGCGGCCGCTGCTGCGGGAGCTTCTTCTTTCTTGCCGCAACCCACCAAGGCCACGGTGGCAGCCAGACCGAGGGTCAGGAGGATGTTTTTCATGAAAATTCCTTGAACGGTGAATGAAGTTCGGCCACGAGCGCAGTCTTGCGTCATGGCCGAATGGTGCCGATTCTATCTGCCCAGTGGCAAGCGCGTTGTAAAAGGTGTCTTGGGGTTTCCACTGGGTAGGGGGTATTCAGTGTGTGCTGATATACCGCTGGCGCAGATGCCGATGCACGATCTTTCCAGTGGCGGTTCTAGGCATTTCGACCTCGGCGATGAAATCCACGCTGGTTGGGCATTTGTAGCCCGCCAGACGCTGGCGGCACCACTCCCGCAGCTCGACTTCGTCAACGGATTGACCAGGGTGCAACACCACCACTGCCTTGACCGTTTCCCCCCATTTCTCGTGAGGTACCCCAATGACGGCGACATCTTGTACGGCAGGGTGCTGGCCAAGTACTTCATGATCGAACGCCTACAAGCCGAAAGAGCACTCAAAGTCGCTTAAAGATCATGTCCGGATTAATAATGCAGCCAATCCGATTGGCAATATCATTTAACATAATACACATTGTGGAACGTTCGGCTGGCGAAAATGCCGCCGTCGTGTTCGCCTTTTTCACAAACAGTTTTCGGCAATCGCTTGTTCCACACGGGCCCGTTCGGCATTTCGCATGTTTTGGTCCATCGTCACGCGCTGGCCTTTTTCATTGACCGTCACTAACCGATGGCTGCTGGCCAGGGCGCTGAGTGCCGCTTTGGCTCGTTGGCAGTTTTCTGCCCGAATTTCCGCGTTGCGCTTGTCCACCGCGCGGGCCTCGGCTTCAATTTGCCGGATCAGTGCCTGCTGCTTGGCCTCGTCCTCAGGAGTGGCGCCGGTGGTGGGCGATGCAGGCACCGGAGGCGTTGCGTTAGATGGAACTGTCGGCGCGTTGGCTGACGCAGCGCCTCGTGCAGAAGGTATTGCGGCAGGCCGCTGGAGGATACGATGGTCTGGGACGGATTGTGGAGGTGGCGTGTCGCTGAACACGCGCTGCCCCCGCTCATCGAGCCAACTCCAAGCCCCGGAAGCCTGCACCCAGGCGCTTACGCACAATAAACCAGTACCTATGATTCCAGAAAGCAAACACCGCACAGCGAACTCCTTGTCGATCCAATGCGCGGCTTCAGTGTACACCCGCAGGGTGTGCGTGCCCATGCGGGTCTGACGGACGAGAAGACGAGGATTATTGGTCTTGCAGGCGCTCCCGGCGTTGCAGCGCCCGTTTGAAGGCGGAAAATGCCGTCCATAAGATCAAGGCGGCACCGACGGCCAGGAAGCCTGCGCTGATGGGGCGCTCGATGAAGGTCATCATGTCGCCGCGCGACAGCAGCAAGGCGCGGCGCAGGTTTTCTTCCATCATGGGCCCGAGCACGAAGCCCAGCAGCAGCGGAGCCACTTCAAACTTCAGCACGGCCAGCGCGTAACCGAATACCCCGAGCAAGGCCACCATATAGACATCGAAGGTGTTGTTGTTGACGCTGTACACGCCCAGCGAAATGAACACCAAGATGGCCGGATACAGCACGTTGTAGGGAATGCGGAGGATGGCCACCCAAATGCCGATCAGCGGCAGGTTCAGGATCATCAGCATGATGTTGCCGATCCCAAAGCTCACGATCAGGCCCCAGAACAGGTCGGGCTGCTGGGTCATGAGCAGCGGCCCTGGCTGGATGCCGTGGATGATGAGTGCGCCCAGCATCAGCGCCATGACGGCATCGCCCGGGATGCCGAGCGACAGTGTGGGCACGAAGGCCGTTTGCGCCGCGGCGTTGTTGGCCGACTCCGGGGCGGTGATGCCCTCGATGGCCCCGTTGCCGAACTTGCCCGGGTCTTTGGAAACTTTCTTTTCCACCGCGTAAGACATGAACGAGGCAATGCTGGCGCCCGTCCCCGGCAAGGCACCAAAAAAGCTGCCAATGCCAGTGCCACGCAGCATGGGGAAGATGGACTCCTTCCAGTCTTTGCGCGTCGGGGTCATGGAGCGGAAGGTGATTTTTTCCTGGACTTTGGAGTCTCGGGTGTTGTTGACGGAAGCAATCACTTCCGCGATGCCGAACAGGCCCATGGCGAGCGCCACCAGGTTGATTCCGTCCATCAATTCGGGAATCTGGAAATCGAAGCGGGCCACGCCGGAATTCACGTCGGTCCCGACGGTGCCCAATACCAGACCCAGCACGACCATGGCCAGGCCCTTGAGGGCGGAGCCAGACGCCAACGTGGAAGCGGCAATCAAGCCCAGAAGCATCATGGCGAAGTATTCGGCCGGACCGAACTTCAAGCCCAACTCAGCGATAGAGGGTGAAAACATCACCAGCACCAGGATGCCGAGCATGGAGCCGACGAAAGAGGCGATCGTGGTCATGAACAGGGCCACGCCTGCCCTGCCCTGTTTGGCCATGGGATAGCCGTCCAGGCAGGCCACGGCCGACGACGGGGTGCCGGGCAGGTTCAGCAAGATGGAAGCGGTCGAGCCGCCGTACTGCGCGCCATAGTACACGCCGGCCAGCATCACGATGGCCGCCGTGGGCGGGATGTGGTAGGTCACGGGCAGCAGCAGCGAGATCGTGGCCAGTGCCCCGATGCCCGGCAGCACGCCGATGAGCGTTCCCAGGAAAACGCCGATGAAGCAATACAGCAAGGTGATGGGCTGCAAGGCCGATTGCAGGCCCAGCAGCAGTTCGTTGGCGATGTCCATGTGTGTTCGGGTGGAATGGGGTATGGGGATGGAGGTCGGGGCGTTGCCAAAGCCGCGCCTGCCTCAGGGGCTCCAGGGCCAGACGGGCAGGACCATGCTCAGCCCTTTGATGAACACGACCCAGGTGACGGCGGCCACGCCCACGGCCACGGCGATGCGGCCTTTCCAGGTGATTTGGCGATCGGCCAACGAGGAAACCAGCACCGCCACCACGGTGGCCAATACGATTCCCAGCGGTTTGAGCAGCAGAGCGAACACACCGATGCTCACCGTCACGAGAACGAGCGTTTTGAGCTCGACCTTGACGGGCGAGCCTTCACGCAGCAAGGCGGGAATGGTGATGAAGAGCCCCAGCACGGCCAGCAGCACACCCAGGCTCACCGGGAAGAAGCCTGGCCCCATGCGGTTGAGTTGGCCCATGTCATATTCCTGGTAGGCGTGCCAGGCCACGAAGATGCCGATGGCCATCATCGCCAAGCCGCCGATGACGTCTCGGTAATCTCTATTCCACATGCGGTCTCCTGCTGTGATTGGACTACAGGCTAGGATTGGAACCGCAAATGGCGTGGTCGTGTTTAAGTAATTGCACGTAAGGCCGCTCGGGACGAGGCTTACCAGGTGCCCCTCGGCTGGCGCTGGCGCACGAAGGAGGCGATGAGTTCGGCCATGTCGGTGCGGCCTGCGCGGTGGGCAAAGTCGATCGCGGTCAGACCTTGCTCATTGCGTGCCATCGGATCGGCCCCCTCTTCCAGCAAGATGCGCACCACCATCGGGTGGCCGTAGTGCGCAGCCATCATCAATGGCGTGGTTTTGTTGGGGGATTCGGCGTCGATGAAGGCGTGGTGTTCCAGCAGCAGTCGGGTGATGGCTGGCGCATTCGGGCCTTTGTGGGTGGCGGCATAGTGCAGCGGCGTCCAGCCGGGCTTGTTGACCTGCGCGCGTCGGGCGATGAGTGCTTCGACCAGATCCAACTGGCCCTTGAGCGCGGCGATCATGAGGGCGTTTTCATCTGCGCTGCCGCGGGCATCCACATTCACCTCGGGGCGCTCGATGAGGAAGCGCGCCGCCCGTAGCGATTCGCTCTTGACGGCCAGAAACAGGGGGGGCTCCAGATCCGGGCTGGGGGCGTTGAGGTCAAAACCGGCTTCGGCGAGGCGCTCGAGCGTCCGAACGTCGTCACGCAGGATGGCGGTGAAAAAGCGTTCGTAAGAGCCCTGTTGCGCAGCGCTCGGGAGATGAAAGAGAAGAAATCCTGAAAAAGCAATCAGGTATATGATTTTTTGAAAAGAATTGATGAGGATTTTTTCGGGCATGCCAGCGACTCGAAGCCTGAGAGAGTGATGCAACCTTGTGGCTATGGAGTCGTTTTCCCGAACAAATGTTCAAAGTTGCGCGTCGTGGCGTGGGCGACGGCTTCCACGCTCGTGCCGTGCAGTTCGGCCAACTGTCGCGCCACCCAGGGAACGTAGGCCGGGGTGTTGGTTTTGCCACGGTGCGGCACGGGTGCGAGGTAGGGGCTGTCGGTTTCGATGAGACAGCGGTCCAGCGGCACCATGCGCGCGACATCGCGCAGTTCGGCGGCGTTGCGAAAGGTGATGATCCCGGAAAACGAAATGTAGAACCCCAGATCGAGCGCGGCCCGGGCCACTTCGGCGCTTTCCGTGAAGCAGTGGAAGACGCCGCGGGCTTGGGGCAACCCAGAGGTTGGCGCACTCAGGAAGCCGCCCTCCTCTTTGAGGAGGCTCAGCGTATCGGCAGAGGCGCTGCGGGTGTGGATCACCAGGGGCAGGTTGGTCAGCCGAGCGGCCCGGATGTGCACGCGAAAGCGCTCGCGTTGCCAGGCCATGTCAGCGACCGTGCGCTCGCCCAGGCGGTAGTAGTCCAACCCGGTTTCGCCGATGGCCACGACCCGAGGGTCTTGGGCGCCCTCGCACAGGTCTTCGACGGTAGGCTCTCGAACCCCCTCGTTGTCGGGGTGGACCCCAATCGTGGCCCACAGGTGAGGATGTCGGTGGGCGAGCTCACGCACGGCGGGGAACTCCTCCAGCGTGGTGCAGATGCACAGCGCCCGATCGACCGCGGCGTCCCGCATGGCTTGCAAGATGGCAGGCAGTTCGGCGGAGAGTTCGGGAAACGTGAGGTGGCAGTGAGAATCGACGAACATGAACGGAGTTCAGACGGTCTGCGTTGGCCGGTCGGAGGCCAAGTGAGCGCCCAGGATTTCTTCGATGCGGGCTTTGAGTTGGCGGGATTTCTCGTCTGCCGGAAAGCGAATGCCGATGCCTTGGGTACGGGCGCCGGTGGCGCCAGGCGGCGTGATCCAGGCGACTTTGCCCGCGATCGGGTAGCGTTGCGGATCGTCGGGCAAGGTGAGCAGCACGTACACATCCATGCCCAGTTTGTATTCGCGCGAAGAAGGCACGAAGATGCCCCCTTCCGTGAACAGGGGGATATAGGCCGCATACAAGGCGGCTTTTTCCTTGATCGACAGCTGGATGACGGTAGGGCGCGGGGCGCCCGGTTGTTCGGCCATGCTCATGCTTCGGAGTGTAGCGCGAGGGCGCTGCGCGCGCGCAAGGCCCAGGCTTCCTGTTGCAGGGCGGGGTTGAAGGGGTGCTCCATCGTCCGGGCGGCAGCGATGAGGTCTTTGTACCAGCGGTTGAGTGCCAGCATGGACGGGGGCACAGGCAGGTCTTCGATGGCAAAGTAGCGAGGCCCGGCCCCCGCGCCGACGGCCATGAGGTCGTGGCAGAGCTTGAGCAGCACGTCCATCTGTCGGGTCGCAGGCCAGTCGGCCATGGGGCCGAAGTCGCCCTCGGCCACGCAGCGCGGCAGTTGACGCCAGGTCTGCGCCGTCAGGCCGGCCTCGATCCACGCATGCGCGGCTTCAGGGCTGCCACCAGCGGCTTTCAACAGCACCTCGGGCTCGGCGACAGTGGTGTGCTGGCCGAGCCAGGCCAGTGCCTCGTCGGGCTGCGGCCAGCCCAAGGTGTGGGTCAGGCAGCGGCTGCGGATGGTCGGCAGCACGGCATGCGCGGCCTCGGTGGTGAGCAGGAAACGCACCGCGCCTGGTGGCTCCTCCAGCGTCTTGAGCAAGGTGTTGGCCGATTCGACGTTGAGCCGATCGGCTGGGTGAATGAGCACCACCTTGGTCTCGCCGCGCGAACGGGTGGTCTGGGTGAAGGCAATGGCCTCACGCGTGGGCTCTACCCGGATGAATTTGCCGGGCTTGAGCTCTTTGCGGTCGATCTTGTCTTGGGTTTTGGGGTCCAGGGGCCAGTCCAGCGCCAGCGCCAGGGTCTCGGGCATGAGGACGAACAGATCCGGGTGGGTTCGCACGTCGATGGCGTGGCAACTCGGGCAAAGCCCGCAGGCGCCTGCCTCGCCCGGCTGGTCGCACAGCCAGGTTCGGGCCAGCGCCAAAGCCAGTGGATATTGGCCCAGCCCGGCAGGGCCGGCCAGCAGCAGGGCGTGCCCGCGCTGGTGGCGAAGGCGGTCGTGTTGGCGTTGCAGCCAGGGGGGCAGCTTCATGCGCTCGACCTTTGCAGCACGCCATGGGCCATACAGGCGTCCACCACCTGCTGCCACACGGCGTCGCGCGGCAGGTCGCCGTCGATCCGGGCAAAGCGCTGCGGCGATTGACGCTGCCGTTCGGCATACCCTTCGGCCACCCGGGCGAAGAACGCTTGGGGCATGGCTTCGAATTTGTCGGGTGTTCGGGCCTGGCTGAGCCGCTGCGCCGCCACGGCCGGCGGCACGTCGAACCAAAGCGTGAGATCCGGCTGCCGGACACCACCTTGCAGGGCATCACTGGCCTGGACCCAGTTTTCCAGCGTGTCGAGGATTTGAAGGTCAAAGCCCCGCCCATAGCCCTGATAGGCATAAGTGGCGTCGGTGAAACGGTCGCACAGCACGGTGTGCCCTTGGGCCAGCGCAGGCTCGATGACGCGCCGCAGATGATCCCGCCGGGCTGCGAACATCAGCAGGGCCTCGGTGAGGGCATCCATCGGTTCGTTGAGGAGCAAGGCGCGCAACTGCTCGGCCAGCGGGGTGCCGCCCGGCTCGCGCGTGACCGTGACTTCGCGGCCCTGCTGCCGCAGCATCTGGGCCAGCGCATCGATATGGGACGACTTGCCCGCGCCGTCGATGCCTTCGAAGGTGATGAAAAAGCAACGCTGGGATGACATGAAGGCCTTCAACGGTTCAGGATGTAGCGGCGCACGGCCCGGTTGTGTTCTTCCAGGGTCCGGCTGAATTCGCTGGAGCCGTCGCCACGGGCCACGAAATACATGGCCGGGGTGTCGGCGGGCTGCACCGCCGCCAGCAGCGAGGCCATCCCAGGCATGGCGATGGGCGTGGGCGGCAGCCCGCTGCGGGTGTAGGTGTTGTAAGGGGTGTCGGTATCCAGATGGCGGCGTCGCAGGCGGCCGTCGAAATCCTCACCCAGCCCGTAGATGACGGTGGGGTCCGTCTGCAAACGCATGCCGATGCGCAACCGGTTGATGAAGACCCCGGCCACGAGTTCGCGGTCGCTGGGCAAACCGGTCTCTTTTTCGATGATGCTGGCGAGAATCAGGGCCTCTTCGGGCGAGCGCAACGGCAGATTGGGGTGGCGTTGTTCCCAGGCTTGGGCCAGGCGACGCTCCATCACCTGAGCCGCCTGGCGCAGCACGGAGGAGGCGGTGGCGTATTTCGGGTACACGTAGGTGTCGGGGAAAAAACGGCCTTCCGGGTGCGCGGCCGCCAGCCCCAGCGCCTGCATCAGCTCGGCCGGGCTGGCGTCCGGCAGATCGTATTGCAGATGCTCGGCGGCCCGAAGCGCTTGCAGCACCTGCCGGTAGTTCCAGCCCTCGACAATGGTGACTCGGCGTACCGCCTGCTCGCCCCGCACCAGTTTGTCCAGCAGCGTACGCGGCGTGGTCGAGGCATCGAATTCGTAGGCGCCGGCCTTGATGTTGCGCGCCTCCCCGGAGGCGCGGAACCAGGCAAAAAGCAGCCATTCGGGCCCTTGTACCCCACTGTTGACCAATACCCGGGCAACGCCGCGGGCCGAGGTGCCAGGCGCAATCTTCACGTCCATCACGCCGCTGCTGTCCAGCGGCATGGGCAGCGGCCGATGGAGCCACCACAGCCCCAGCGCCACCACAGCGGCGGCGCTGGCGGTGACGAACCACAGCAGCGATTTCAACAATCGGAACACGGGCTTGGACCTCTGGGACAATACAGCGGTCCGATCATACGTGACCCCAAACCGTTCCCGTCCATGCGCATGCTTACCTCGAACCCATCGCCCTCCTCTATCGATATGTCGGCCCGCTTTGCGGGCGTGGTGCGCCTGGCCCATTGGGGCGTGATCCGCGCCCAGGGCGAGGACGCCGCAGCCTTCTTGCATGGGCAGCTGACCCAAGATTTCGCCTTGCTGGGCATGAACGAAGCCCGGCTGGCGGGCTACTGCAATCCCAAGGGGCGGTTGCTGGCCTCGTTCATCGGCTTCAAGCGTGCAGCCGACGAGGTGCTGCTGACCGGCCCCCAAGATGTGCTGCCCGCCACGCTCAAGCGCCTGAGCCTGTTTGTACTTCGCGCCAAGGTGCGCTTGTCGGATGCGAGCGATGCCTGGGCCCTGTGGGGCGTGGTGGGATCGGACGTGCCCCGTGAGTTGGCGCAGGCAACCTGGAGCGTGTGGCGCTCGGAGGCAGGAGCCATCTGGGTGCGCCTGCCCCCCGCCATGGGCCTGGAGCGGGCCTTGTGCTGCGCGGATGCCCAAGCCCCCTGCCCTGGCGCGACAGACTTGCCGAGGGCGGTGTGGGACTGGCTGGAGGTTCGCAGCGCGGTGGTCATGGTCAGCCAGCCGGTGGTCGAGCATTTCGTGCCGCAGATGCTGAATTACGAGTCGGTTGGCGGCGTGAACTTCAAAAAGGGTTGCTATCCGGGCCAGGAGGTGGTGGCCCGCAGCCAGTTTCGAGGCACGCTCAAGCGCCGCGCCTATCTGCTGCACCTGGATGCCGAGGTCCAGGCCGGCCAAGACGTGTTCCATGCCAGCGATGCCGAGCAGCCGTGCGGCACGGTGGTGCAGGCCGCCCCCCACCCTGACGGCGGTTGGGACGCCATCGTGTCGATGCAGACGGCGGCGGCCGATGGTCAGCCCTTGACGCTGGGCAGCCCCAATGGCCCCGCGCTGACCCTGCTGCCCCTGCCCTATGCGTTGCTGGCCGATGTGTGACGGAGCCAGCCCGACATGTGCCTGATGGCTTTTGCGTGGGGCATGCATCCCGGTTGCGCCCTGTTGCTGGCGGCCAACCGCGACGAATACTGGGACCGACCGACCGATCCGTTGGCCTGCTGGGCCTTGCCCGACGGCACGCCGGTTTGCGCCGGGCGGGATCGGCTCGCCGGAGGCACTTGGCTGGGCATGAACCCGACGGGCCGGGTGGCCATGCTGACCAATGTCCGCGCTGCGCAGCCCCCCTCTGGCGCTCGCAGTCGGGGCGATTTGGTGACTCGCTGGCTACAGGCTCAGGCCCCGGTGCCCGATGTGCATGCCTTTGTCCAGCACCTGGACCCGGCGGCCTATGGCGGGTTCAACATCGTCCTGGGCGACTGTGCGCAAGGGCGCTGGACATGGCTGACCAACCGGCCGGCCGACGTGCCGCAGGGGTGTGAGCCCCTGGATTTGCCGGAAGGCTGGTGGGGAGCGACCTTGACGCCCGGGATCTATGGCTTGTCGAATGCGGCGCTCGATACCCCTTGGCCCAAGACGGTCCGGCTCAAGCAGGCCATGCAGACGGCCTTGCAGCATCTGGATCATTCGGCAGAGGCCGCAACCGCTGCGCTGCCGGCGTGGCAAGCGGTCTTGCTCGATGCGCTGCTCGACCCCCGGCACCCAGACGCCCCTGCGTCCGACACACCGGGGCTGTCCAGCGCCTTTGTCCATCTTCCCGAAGGGCGCTATGGCACGCGCAGCACCTTGCTGGTTCGCTGGCCCACCTCAGCCCTGGGGGCGGTGGAACTGGATGAATGGACCCACCGCCCGGAGGCGGTGCCCAGCGCCGTGGGGCTGGACCGTTGGCCGCTGGCGCACAGCCGTCACAGGCGGATCTCCATGTCCACATGGGGGATGCCCACGTCTTCATAAGTGCCGCCCACGCAGACGTAGCCCAGCCGCCGGTAAAAGCCCTCTGCCGTGCGCTGCGCGCTCAAGCGCAGGGTGTGGTCGCCGCGCTGGCGTGCCAACTGCGTCAGTGCTTCGACGATGGTGCGCCCCACCCCGGTGCCGCGCAGGGCCCGATGCACCGCCATGCGACCGATCTTGCCCACCCCCTCGCCCGCCGACAGCAAGCGACCCGTGGCCACGGGTTGGCCCAACCGGTTGTAGGCCACGGCGTGCAGGCAGGTCTGGTCGGCCGCATCCCACTCCTCCTCTTTGGGAATGCCTTGCTCTTCGATGAACACGGCCGTGCGCACGCGTTGGGCATCCCGGCCCAGGGCGCCCCAATCGCCAGTGTGCACCTGCAGCACCGGCTCGCCCGCTTCGTAACCCTCCATCAACGCACGCAAAGCCGCGGGGATCGGCCGCGAAGTCTGGGTGGCCGGATCGGCAAACACGTAAATCAGTTCTGCGCTGATGAGCAGCGATTCGCCCCGAAATATCGCTCCCGTCATGGTGATCGAGGAATTGCCCAAGCGGCTGCAGCGCATGCCCACGTCGAGCAGATCGTCCATGCGGGCCGAAGCGTGGAATTCGACCGAGGCTTTTTTCACGTAGAGATCCCCGCCCATGCCGTGCATGGATTCTTCGTAAGGCATGGCCAGCGCCCGCCAATACTCGGTCATCGCCACATCGAAGTACATCAGGTAATGGGCATTGAAGACGATTTTTTGCATGTCCACCTCCGCCCATCGGACGCGGAGGCGGTGAAAGAAGCGGAAATCCTGGCGTTTCATAGACAATAGCGGGTTGGCTCGAAAGCCCTGATTATGTTGCCCCACCAGCTTGAACTCTTGTCACCTGCGCGCGATGCCGACATCGGCATCGAAGCCATCAACCATGGCGCGGATGCCGTTTACATTGGCGGCCCGTCATTCGGGGCGCGGGCCCATGCCGACAACACGGTGGCCGACATCGAGCGGCTGGCGCGTCATGCCCATCGATTTCACAGCCGGGTGTTCGTCACGCTCAACACCATTCTGCGCGACGACGAGCTGGAGCCGGCCCGGCGTCTGGCCTGGGCGCTGTATGAGGCCGGCGTCGATGCGCTGATCATTCAGGACATGGGGTTGCTGGAACTGGATCTGCCCCCCATTCAATTGCACGCCAGCACCCAGACCGACATCCGCACCCCCGAAAAAGCCCGCTTTCTCCAAGACGTGGGGCTGTCGCAAATCGTGCTGGCCCGGGAACTGACCCTGCCGCAGATTGCCGCCATCGATGCCGCGCTGGGCCCGCGCGATGCCCCCGGCCGGGCGGTGCTGGAGTTCTTCATCCACGGCGCCCTGTGCGTGGCCTACAGCGGCCAGTGCTACATCAGCCATGCCCGCACCGGGCGCAGCGCCAACCGAGGCGACTGCTCGCAAGCTTGCCGCCTGCCCTATGAAGTCAAAGACAGCCAGGGCCGCATCATTGCGCACGACAAACACGTGCTGTCGATGAAGGACAACAACCAGAGCGCCAACTTGCGGGCCTTGGTCGATGCGGGCATTCGCAGCTTCAAGATCGAGGGACGCTACAAAGACATGGGCTATGTGAAAAACATCACGGCCCATTACCGCCAGTTGTTGGACGACATCCTGCAAGAGCGCCCGGAACTGGCGCGCGGCTCCAGCGGGCGCTGCACCTACACCTTCACGCCCGATCCCAACCAGAACTTCAACCGCGAGTTCACCGATTACTTCGTCAACGGACGACGCATCGACATCGGTGCATTCGACACGCCGAAAAATCCGGGCCAGCCCATCGGCTGGGTCACCCGCCTGGGTGGCGAATGGCTGGAACTGGAAACCCATGAAGCGCACACCACGCTGAGCAACGGCGATGGTCTGTGCTATTACGATTTGCAGCACAACCTGGTGGGCCTGCAAACCAACCGCGTCGAGCGCGTGGGCCCAGGGGCGGAAGGCGGAACGCGGTGGCGGGTGTTTCCGAAAGACCCGATGTCGGGCTTCAAAGACCTGCGTCCGGGCACGACGGTCAACCGCAACCGCAGCATGGAATGGGTGCGCACGCTCGACAAGCCCTCCGCCGATCGGCGCATCGGCGTGTGGGCAACGCTGACCGACGGCTCCGACGGCCTGGAATTGACCCTGACCGACGAAGATGGCCATGTAGGCAGCGCTCAGCTGGCCGGAGCCTGGCCATTGGCCAAGGACCCGATCCAGGCCATGGACAAATGCCGTGAACAGTTGGGCCGCCTGGGCGAGACGATTTTTCAGGCGCACGACATTCAAGTGCAGCTGTCGCAACCGTGGTTTGTGCCAGCCTCCCAGATCAACGCCTTGCGCCGTCACGCGGTGGCCAGCCTGGAAGCCGCCCGTGCCCAGGCGTATCAACGCCCTGCCCGCGCCCAGCCCGTGCATCCGCCCGTGCCCTATCCCGAAGACACCTTGAGCTATCTGGCCAACGTCTTCAACCACAAGGCGCGAGACTTTTACGCCCGACACGGGGTGCGCGTGATCGCCGCGGCGTATGAAGCGCACGAGGAAGAAGGCGAAGTCAGCCTGATGATCACCAAGCACTGCGTGCGCTATTCGCTGAGCCTGTGCCCCAAGCAGGCCAAGGGCGTGACCGGCGTGCAAGGCACGGTCAAAGCCGAGCCGCTGCAGCTCATCAACGGCAAGGAAAAGCTGACGCTGCGCTTCGACTGCAAGCCATGCGAGATGCACGTGGTGGGCAAAATCAAGCGCAGCGTGCTCCGGCAGGCGGCCGAGCAGCCGCTGACCTTTTACCGCCGCCGCCCCGACGCCCAGGCGGCGCACTGACCGCGCGTCGTCTCAGACGTAGGCGTTCAGCGGGCCGCGCGCATGGCGCATGTGCAGCGACATGCCCAGCGCGGCCATGTGGTTGGCGTTGCGGCCCAGAATCTGCTGCGACAGGGGCAGGAACGCCTGCTCCTCGAATTCGGCATGGGCGCGATAGCGTGACACCAGCGCTTCGATGGTGGCCACGTCAATCACGTCGCTGAATTGCCCCTTGGCCACTTTCTTCAATCCGGACTCCAGGCTTTTCCACAACCGTTCCAGTTCGCGGTGCTCGTCGGTGAGGCGGCGGGCCATGGCCTTGACCTGCTCGCGTTCCTCCCCCGCTTCGGCGCTTTCGATCACGGCTGGGAACAATTCGCGCTCTTCGTCCAGATGATGCTCGAAAATGGCTTCACGGAAAAAGTCGAGCGCCTTTTCCGCCACTTCGCGGGCGCGCGCCGCGGGCTGCAGCAACGCCGGCAATTCGCCCAGCATGTCGAGCTTGCGGAAAATGCCGGCGTGGCATTGAGAAAAGTCGTCGATGGGGGCGTCGGCGGTGGCGGGGGTGTTCATCGAATCTCCAGGGCTGGCTTGATGTGAGCCAGCCCAGTGTACGGAACACCCCGCCCGGCTGTGTTGACCTCAGTCAAGCCAGGCGCACATTCCCCCGATCAACCCACCCAGCGGCGGGCGTTGCGCCATAGGCGCATCCAGGGGCTCAAGGCGTCCAGGCCGCCGGTGGCGCCCAGGTCCGTCCAGCTCATTTGCACGTTGCGGAACACCCGTTCGGGGTGAGGCATCATGGCCGTGAAGCGGCCGTCGGCCGTGGTGACCGCCGTCAGGCCGCCGGGGCTGCCGTTGGGGTTGAAGGGGTATGCCTCGGTGGCTTGCCCGTGGTGATCGACAAATCGCATGGCCCCCAGAACCCGGTCGGCGTCGCCGCGCTGCGTGAAATTGGCGTAACCCTCGCCGTGGGCCACCGCGATCGGCAATCGGCTGCCGGCCATGCCCTGGAAGAACAGGCTGGGTGACTCCAGCACCTCCACCAGGGACAGGCGGGCCTCGAAGCGCTCGCTCTGGTTGGTCGTGAAGCGCGGCCAGGCATCGGCCCCGGGAATGATGTCGGCCAGTTCGGCAAACATCTGGCAGCCGTTGCACACCCCCAGGCCAAACGTATCAGGCCGTGCGAAGAAGGCCTGGAATTGTTCGGCCAAGGCCGGATTGAACGTGATGGAGCGCGCCCAGCCGATGCCCGCTCCAAGCGTGTCGCCGTAGCTGAAGCCCCCGCAGGCCACGATGCCTCGGAAGTCGGCCAGGCGGACGCGGCCGCTTTGCAGATCGGTCATGTGGACGTCGTGCGCCTCGAAGCCCGCCAGGTGGAAGGCATAGGCCATTTCCACGTGGGAGTTGACGCCCTGCTCGCGCAGGATGGCCACTTTGGGGCGGGCCAGGTTGAGGAACGGAGCGGCCACGTCCTCTGCCGGATCGAACGTGAGGGCCACGTGCAGGCCCGGATCGTCGGGCCGGCCGGCGGCGGCGTGCTCGGCATCGGCGCAGGCAGGGTTGTCGCGTTGCTGGCAGATTTTCCAGCTCACGCTGTCCCAGACCTGGTGCAGGTCATCGAGGGCGGCGTCGAACACCACCTGGGTGTCGCGCCAGATTTGCAGCCGGCCCTTGCCCGCGTCGATGGACGACGTGGCGGGCCGGGTCTTGCCGATGAAATGGCTGTGCTTGGACAAACCGTGCTGGCGCAGCACCTGCATCACCTCGTTGCGCTCGCTGGTGCGCACTTGCAGCACCACCCCGAGTTCTTCGCTGAACAGGGCTTTGAGCGTGAGCTCTTCGCGCCGGGCGCTGACTTGCGCGGTCCAGTTCTTGGCGTCGCCATGATCGGCGCGGCTGTCGCTGATGCCGTCGCCTTCGGTGATGAGCATGTCCACGTTGAGGGCCACCCCGACATGGCCGGCAAACGCCATCTCGGCCACGGCCGCCAGCAGGCCGCCGTCGCTGCGGTCGTGATAAGCGAGGATGCGTCCCTCTCGCCGCAAGGCGTTGATGGCATCGACCAGGGCGATCAGGTCCCGAGGGCTGTCGAGGTCGGGCACGGCACCGCCGGGCTGGCCTAAGGTTTGCGCCAGAATGGAGCCGCCCATCCGGTGCTGGCCTTTGCCCAGGTCGATGAGCACCAGGGTGGTGTCGGCCTCCCGGGCGTCGAGCTGTGGCGTCAGCGTGCCGCGCACGTCGGGCAGCGTGGCAAAGGCGCTGACGATCAGGCTCACGGGCGAGGTGACCTTGCGCGTCTGCCCGTCGTGTGGCCACTGGGTGCGCATGGACAGGCTGTCTTTGCCCACGGGGATGCCGATGCCCAAGGCTGGGCACAGTTCCATCGCCACGGCTTTGACGGTGGCGTACAGGGCGGCGTCTTCGCCCGGCTCGCCACAAGCGGCCATCCAATTGGCGCTGAGCTTGACCCGGCGCAACTCGATGGGCGCAGCCAGCAAGTTGGTGATGGCCTCGGCCACCGCCATGCGGCCCGAGGCGGGCGCATCCGTGGCCGCCAGCGGTGTGCGCTCGCCCATGCTCATGGCCTCACCCGCAAAGCCCGAAAAATCGGCCAGGGTGACGGCGCAATCGGCCACCGGCACCTGCCAGGGGCCCACCATCTGGTCGCGGTGCGTCAGCCCACCGACGCTGCGGTCGCCGATGGTCACCAGAAACCGCTTGGACGCGACCGTCGGGTGGCTCAGCACGTCGATGACGGCCCGCTGCAAATCTACCCCGGTCAGGTCCATCTCGGGTGTCTGCCGCTCCAGGCTGCGCACATCGCGGTGCATGCGTGGGGGCTTGCCCAGCAGCACGTCCATCGGCATGTCCACTGGCTTTTCGTTGTCGCCGTCTTCCAGCACCAGCTGGCGCTGCTCGGTGGCCACCCCCACCACGGCGAAGGGGCAGCGTTCGCGTTCGCAAAATGCCCGGAACGTGTCCAGCGACTCGGGGGCGATGGCCAGCACGTAGCGTTCCTGGCTTTCGTTGCACCAGATTTCTTTCGGTGCCAGACCGCTTTCCTCCAACGGGATGGCACGCAAGTCGAAACGGGCGCCGCGCCCGGCGTCGTTGGTCAGCTCCGGAAAGGCGTTCGACAGCCCGCCGGCGCCCACGTCGTGGATGGCCAAAATGGGGTTGTCGGCCCCCATGGCCCAGCAGTGGTTGATGACCTCTTGCGCCCGACGCTGGATTTCCGGGTTGCCACGCTGCACAGAGTCGAAATCCAGGTCGGCGGCGTTGACCCCGGTGGCCATGGAGCTGGCGGCGCCGCCGCCCATGCCGATGCGCATGCCCGGCCCGCCCAACTGCACGAGCAAGGTACCGGCCGGGAATTCGATCTTGCGGGTCAGGTTGGCGTCGATTTGCCCCAGCCCCCCGGCAATCATGATGGGTTTGTGGTAGCCGCGCTGCACGGTATCGGCGCTGCTGGCCACGGTTTGTTCGTACTCGCGGAAATAGCCCAGCAGGTTGGGCCGGCCGAATTCGTTGTTGAACGCTGCTCCGCCGAGCGGCCCTTCGATCATGATTTGCAATGGGCTGGCGATGTGTTCGGGCTTGCCACCGGGTTGATCGGACCAGCCCCCCCACAGTCGGGAGACGCTAAAGCCCGTCAGCCCCGCCTTCGGGCGCGAGCCTCGGCCTGTGGCGCCTTCGTCGCGGATTTCACCGCCCGCCCCCGTGGCTGCGCCCGGGAACGGCGAAATGGCCGTCGGGTGATTGTGGGTTTCCACTTTCATCAGCACATGGTGCTGAGCCGCTTCAGCCACATAAGGCGCAGCGCCGCCAGCAGTGGGGCGGGCCACGAAGCGTTCGAGCGCATGCCCCTCCATGATGGAGGCGTTGTCGGCATAGGCCACCACCGTGTGCTGCGGGCTGCTGTGGTGGGTGTGGCGGATCATGGCGAAGAGGCTTTTGTCTTGCGCCACCCCGTCGATGGTGAACTGGGCGTTGAAAATCTTGTGCCGGCAGTGTTCGCTGTTGGCCTGGGCGAACATCATCAACTCCACATCGGTGGGGTTGCGACCGAGGTCGGTGAACGCCTGCACGAGGTAGTCGATTTCGTCATCCGCCAGCGCCAGCCCCCATGCCGTGTTGGCCTGCGCCAAAGCCGTGCGGCCTCCGCCCAGCACGTCCACGTGCGCCATGGGCGTGGGCGCCAGCTCGGTGAACAGCTGCCATGCGTCTTCGCGCCGCGCCATCACGCTTTCGGTCATCCGGTCGTGCAGCAACGCGGCGGCCTGTTGCCACTGGGCGCCATCCAGAGCGCCCCTGCTGCCCAGCAAGCCGGTTTTGAGGGTGAGCCGGTATTCGGTGATGCGCTCCACCCGGCGCACGGCCAGCCCACAGTTGCGGGCGATGTCGGTGGCCTTGGAAGCCCAGGGCGAGACGGTGCCCAAGCGCGGCGTGACTACCACCAGGACCCCGTCATCGCCGCCTGCATAGGGCTCGCCATAAGTCAGCAGCGCCTGCCAGCGGCTGCGCTGCTGCGCATCCAGGGCGTGCTCGGTGGCCACGAGATGGACGAAGCGGGCCGACACGCCTACGATCTTTTCACTGATGCCTTGCAGGCGGGCCAGGAGTTGTTGGGCGCGGAAGTTGCCGAGGGCGTTGCCGCCCTCGATCGGGGTGATGTGCTGGGTCACGGTGTGGCCTGTAGGGAGAAAGACCCTGGATTTTACCGGCTGGCCGCCCCGTAGGATGATGGCGGCAGGCCTCGATCACCGAGCGGCCGCGATGCGTTGGCGATCAGGGTTTGTCCTGAGTTTCCCTCGTGTTTTGTGCAGTATAGTGCATGACTCAAAAGGCAATTTAATGCATAAGTCCATGAAGTTGAAGATTCTGGTCGGCACCACCACCCAGACCGCCGAATGCGTGGCGCAGGCCATCCAGATGGATTGCGCCGATCTGGTCGATGACATCGAAGTGGTGCTGATGGATGGGTTGGGCATCGACGTGTTCGACGAACCGGCCCTGTTTCTGATTTGCTGTGCCACGTATGGCAGCGGCGATGTGCCAGACAACGCGCAGGCCCTCTATGCCAGCCTGCACGAGGCGCCCCGTTATCTGGGGCATGTGCGCTATGGCGTGATGTCGTTGGGCGATCAGGGCAGCTATCCGATGACGTTTGCCATGGGCGGGCGCCGCTTCGATGAAAAGCTCGCCGACCTGGGCGCTCAGCGTCTGGGTGAAGTCTGGACGCACGACGCCAGCAGCGATGTACAGCCCGAGGAATCGGGCGTGCAATGGTGTCGAGCCTGGCTGGCCGAAGTGCTCGCCGATACGGCCAAATAGTTTAACCATCAATTATTTGGCCGACTACCGGGTAAGTCAGGATCACCACGCAAGGGCAAGCCCTCTAACATCCGATCGTTATTCCAACAGGAGACAAGCCATGACCTCTCGCCGCGTCGTTCTCACCCGCACTGCCGCCGTCATCGGCGCCGCCTCCACCGGGCTGTTGCTGCCGCAAATCGTGCGGGCGCAGTCCAATCGGGTGCGTGTGGGCTTCATGCTTCCCTACACGGGCACATTCGCTCAACTCGGCGTGGCCATCGAAAACGGCGTGCGCATGGCGCTGGACGAGCAAGGCGGCAAGCTCGGTGGCCGCGAGGTGGATTTTTTCAAGGTGGACGATGAGTCCAACCCGGCCAAAGGGGTGGAAAATGCCCAGCGGCTGGTCCAGCGCGACCGGGTGGACGTGCTCATCGGCACCGTGCATTCCGGCGTCCAGATGGGCATTCACCGGGTGGCCCGCGAGACGGGCGTGCTCAACCTCATCCCGAATGCGGGCGTCCATGCGGCCACTCGTGGGCAGTGCGCACCCAACGTGTTCCGCACCAGTTTCACCAATTCACAACCGACCCTCGCCTTGGGCAAGCCCATGGTGGACCGGGGCCACAAGCGGGCCGTCTGGATCACCTGGAACTACGCCGCAGGTGACGAGGCGTTTGAAGGCTTCGAGCAGAGCTATACCGCCGCCGGCGGCACGATCGTGCGCAAGCTGGGCCTGCCCTTCCCGAATGTGGAGTTCCAGGCCCTGCTGACCGAGATCGCTTCGCTGCGGCCCGATGCCGTGGCCTGTTTCTTTGCCGGTGCCGGCGCGGCCAAGTTTTTGCGCGATTACGCAGCCGCTGGTCTCAACCGCTCTATCCAGCTTTGGGGGTCTGGCTTCCTGACCGAAGGGGTGCTCGATGCCGCGGGCGACGCGGCCAACGGTGTGCTGACCACCATGCACTACAGCGACTCGCTGGACACGCCGCGCAACAAGAAATTCCGCCTGGAGTACGCCAAGGCTTTCCGCATGCAGCCCGACGTGTACGCCGTCCAGGGCTATGACACCGGCCTGCTGTTGATCCAGGGGGCCAACGCCGTTGGGGGCGACCTGTCGAACAAGCAGGCTCTGTACGCAGCCATGCGTGGCGCCACCATCGACAGCCCACGTGGCAAGTGGACCATGAGCAAGGCCCACAACCCGATTCAGGACATCTACCTGCGCGAAGTCGCGGGCCGGGAAAACAAGGTCATCGGCATTGCCCAGAAAGCCGTGGAAGACCCCGGCACCGGCTGCCGCATGGCCTGAGACCACCCACTGCCCTCTACCCTGCTGTTGCCGATCGCGGCGCCGTGCCCCGCGCGCACGGTGCTGCGCCTGTTCCTGACGGATGAGTTGCCTCCATGGATTTCGCGAACTTCTTGATTCAGCTCCTCAACAGCCTCCAGTACGGGCTGCTGTTGTTCATGCTGGCAGCGGGGCTGACCCTGATCTTCGGGATCATGGGCGTGGTGAATCTGGCTCACGGCAGCTTCTATATGCTGGGAGCTTACATGGCGTGGTCGTTTGCGGCCACCTTTGGCAGCCTGTTCGTGGCCATCGTGGTGGGCACGGCGTTGTCCATCCTGCTGGGTCTGTTGCTGGAGTGGTCGCTGTTTCGCCATTTCTACAAGCGCGACCATCTCGATCAGGTTCTTCTGACATTTGGCCTCATCTACATCTTCGAGGAGGTTCGCTCCTTGCTCTGGGGCGACGACGTGCATGCGGTGCAGATGCCCGAGGTGCTGAACTGGTCCATCCCGCTGACGGACAACCTCTCCTATCCCGCGTACCGACTGTTCATGTCCGGCCTGTGCATTTTGCTGGCCATCGGGCTGTATCTGCTGATTTCCAAAACCCGCCTGGGCATGAAGATCCGTGCAGGCGCCTTCAACCGCGACATGACCGAGGCCATGGGTGTCAACATTCGGCTCATCTACGCGGTGGTGTTTGCGCTTGGCGTCGGGTTGGCCGCCATCGCAGGCATGATTGCCGCCCCCATCTCCAGCGTTTACCCAGGCATGGGTGGCTCGGTGCTCATCATGTGCTTCGTGGTGGTGGTCATCGGGGGCATCGGCTCGGTGCGCGGCGCGCTGATTGCGGCCTTGCTCGTCGGTTTCGTGGACACCTTCGGCAAAGTGCTCATCCCCCAACTGGCCGGCATGCTCGTCTACATGCTCATGGCGGCCGTGCTGCTGTACAAGCCCGAAGGATTGTTCAAGCAATGAATCCGCATTTTCAGGAACCTTGATCGATGTCTGCCGCGAGTTCCCATATCGAGCGCTTGCCCCGGAGCCTGCAATTCACCCTGGCTCTGGGGACCGTGGCGCTGGCACTATACCCCGTGATGGGGCTGGACAGCACGGGCTACTACACCCAGATGCTGACCCAAATGATGATTCTGGCCATCTTTGCCATGAGCCTCGATTTGCTGCAAGGGGTCACCGGCATGGTGTCGCTGGGCCATGCCGCTTTTTTCGGGTTGGCGGGCTACGCCCTTGCCTTCCTCACCCCTGACAGTGGCCCGGTGAGCCTGTGGTGGAGTCTTCCGCTGGCGGCGGCGGGCGCGGGGTTGGCCGCCTTGATCATCGGCTTCTTCGTCGTGCGTACCCACGGCATTTATTTCATCATGGTCACGATGGCGTTTGCCCAGATGATCTTCTACCTGTTTTTCGACAATCGCTCCCTGGGCGGATCGGACGGCATTTATGTGTATTTCAAGCCTAGCACCGCGCTGGGGCCGCTGACGGGCGGGGAAGAACTCTTCAACCTCGACAACCGCATCACCTTCTTCTATTTCACCCTGGCCGTTTTGCTGATCGTGTACGCCTTTTTGCGCCGGCTGCTGTTCTCACCGTTTGGGCGCACGCTGGCCGGCATCCGGGTCAATGAGCACCGCATGCGGGCCATGGGCTATGGCACCATGTGGTACAAGCTCACCGCTTTCACCCTGGCCGGTACCCTGGCCGGCGTGGCCGGCTACCTGTGGGCCGCCCAGACCGGCTTCGTCAACCCCGAGCTGATGGGCTTTCACCTCAGCGCACACGCCATCATGATGGTGATTCTCGGGGGAATGGGCAACTTTGCCGGCGCGATCATCGGTGCCTTTGCCTTTGAGTACTTGTTGCATGTATTCAAAGACATGACCAAGCACTGGCAATTGCTGATGGGGGGCTTCATCGTGCTGATCGTCATCTTCGCGCCCAAGGGCCTGCTGGGGCTTGGACAGGCATTGCACGACCGCTTCCTGGGGGCCTCGACGCCCCCTGTCGAAGGCAACGGCAGCAGCGAGGCGGCCAACGAAACGACACAAGGAGGCGGCCGTGTCTGAAGTTCTGCTCGAAGCCCGTCAGGTGACCAAGCGCTTTGGGGGGCTGGCGGCCGTGCATGAAGTGTCGCTCCAACTCAAGCGCAACCATTTGCATGCGGTGATCGGCCCCAATGGAGCAGGCAAGTCCACCCTGACCAATTTGCTCTCCGGTGATCTGCCGCCCACTTCGGGCTCCATTCACCTGGCCGGGCGCGACATCACCGGGCGCAAGGCCGAGGCCATTTCCCGCTGGGGCCTGGGCCGCAGCTACCAGAAAACCAATATCTTTTTGCCTTTCACGGTGTGGGAGAACGTGCGGCTGGCCGCGCAGTCCCGCACGCCCCATGCCGGCCGGTGGCTCACGCCGGCGGCCAGCCTGGCGGACATCAACGAGCGCGCCGAACGCGCCATGACCCTGGCTGGCCTGGCACATCGGGCCTCCCTGCCGGCGAGCGCCATCAGCCATGGGGAGCAGCGCCAGTTGGAAATCGCCATGACACTGGCCACCGATCCCCAAGTCCTTCTGCTCGATGAGCCGTTGGCGGGCATGGGGCAGGCCGAGGCCGAACGGATGATCGCACTGTTGCAGACCATCAAGAAAGACCACGCCATGATGCTCGTGGAGCACGACATGGACGCTGTGTTCACCCTGGCTGACCAATTGACCGTGATGGTCAACGGACAGGTGATCGCTTCGGGGTCCCCCGCAGAGATTCGGGCCGATGCCGGCGTGCAAGCCGCCTACCTGGGAGAAGAGGCATGAGTGTGGCGCCGCAACCCGAGTGGCTCATCGAGGCGGTGGGTCTGCATACCCACTACGGCGCGAGTCATATTCTGAAAGGCATCGACTTCCGAGTCGGCGCAGGCGAGACCATCGGTCTGATGGGACGCAACGGCATGGGGAAAAGCACCTTGCTCAAGTCGCTCATGGGGTTGGTCAAACCCAGTGGCGGAAAAGTCCACGTCAAAGGCCGGGACATGACAGGCGCCCCCGCCTATCAAGTGGCGCGCCTGGGGGTGGCCTATGTGCCGGAAGGCCGCGGGATTTTTGGCAACCTCAGCGTCCGCGAGAACCTCATCATGGCGGCCCGGCCGGGCGTGAGGGGCCAAACCGATTGGACCTATGAGCGGGTGCTGGAGACATTCCCGCGCTTGGCCGAGCGTATCAACCACGGTGGCCAGCAACTCAGCGGCGGAGAGCAGCAGATGCTGACCATCGGCCGTGCCCTGATGACGAATCCCGACCTGCTCATTCTCGATGAAGCCACTGAGGGGCTGGCCCCGCTGATTGCCCGCGAAATCTGGCGCATTTGTGCCGTGATCCGGGATTCTGGCATCAGCAGCGTGATCGTGGACAAGAACTGGAAGCACGTGACCCAAATCACGGACCGCAATGTGATTCTGGTCAAAGGCCAAGTGGTGTTCGAAGGGACTTCAGAAGCACTGACCGCGCAACCGCGCGTGCTGGAGCAACACCTCGGGGTCTGAGCCCTGCCCTGTCGAGCCCCTTGTCATTGTCAGGGCAAGAAAAAGGGGGGCCTGAGCCCCCCGAACACACTTCACCCTCGACTTCAGAAACGCATCATTTGTTCACCGGCGATTCCGGATCGAGCAGCAGCGCCATGATGTGCTTGATCTGTTGCTCCGTCAGGATGCCTTTGGAGCCCGCTCGCGGCATTTGTGAGCAGGCGTTGTAAGCACGCGCATTCCACAGCTTGCCCCAGGTGTATTCCACGATGGGTTTGGCTGCCGGGCTGTTCGGGTCCGTGACGCCGCGCAGCTTCCCGTAGTTGTACAAGCTCGGCCCCAGATTGCCAAAAGAGATCTCCTCTTTGCTGATCTGATGGCAGTTGTAGCAGTTGCCGCCGTTGACCATGTTGGCCTGGTCGCTCCAGGTCAGCCCGCGGCCACTTTGAGCAATCTGCTCGCCTTGCTTCCAGTCACCCAGGAACTTGCCGTCCGAAGGCCACTTGATGGTCTTCATTTCGGCTTCTTCGATTTTCTTGGCGAGGGCCGGATCCAGTGGCTTGCCGGCCACATCGGCCTGGGCGCAAAGATCGTTGGCCATGTCCGGGCCGATGCGGTCCAGCGTGGCGATGCCCCGCTCCACGAACGAGGCCTTGATCACGGCAGCTGCCATCTGGTCGTAGTCCGCGCTCGATGGGCCGGTCGAACAGCCTTGCAGACCGAGCGCCACCATGGGCGCGGCCACCGCGGCGATAAGGGTTTTCTTCATCATGATGTCCTCGTCTCCCGTTCAGCGCTTGATGGTAGGCACCGCAGAGACGGAGCCTTTGGCATTGACCCCCATGTACACCCCAAGTGCGATGGTCACATCGCTGGCGAAGGTGGGCTCGGGGAAGCGCATCTGGCGGTAGCAGTCGTTGAGACGGTGCTGCATGCTCCACATCTGGCCGTTGGAGACGCGATAGGCAGGCCATGCGGCAAAGCCGACCCCATCACCTGGGTTCTTGGTCAGATTGGGAAGGTCTTGCAAGCGGATGCGTCCGCCGTCGATGGCGTGGCAGGATGCGCAGGAGAAGTCGTGCGTGCCACCGCGTTGGAAAAACACCCGTTTGCCGATTTCGTACATGTCGCGCTCGGCTTGGTGCGCCTGAGGCAGATTGAATTTCATGCCCTTGGATTGAGAGGCGATCCAGGTCGCCAGCGCCACGACATTGGCGGTCTCGCCGCGGCCGAAACCCCGAGCCGTCACTTCTTTCTTGGCATCGATGCCTTGCAGCGTTTCCATGCAGGTCATGAGCCGGCTTTCGAGATCCTGAACACGGCCCGTATCTTTGAAGTAACGGGGCAGTTCGACGAATGCACCTTTGACGACGCCCGGGCCTTTGCCCAGGTCACACTGCTCCAAAGACGCATTCTTGGGGCCGCGCTTTTCGCGCCAGAGTTCTTCGCCCCTCATTTCATACAGTTCGGCCGGATTGCCATCTTGCAGCATCTCGCGGTACTGGGCGATGCCTTCGGCAGCGGAGCTTTGCGCAAGCGCGCTGCCCGCAGCACCCAGTGCCGCCAGAGCTGCCAAGGCTCGGAGCTTGTTGTTCATGTGTGTGATCTCCTCTTTACAAAAAAAGGGCACGGAGCCAACCGTGCCCCACCTGCAAACCCTCTCCTCACCCACGCAGGATCAGGAGATAGTGGCCTCGTCGGTGCGGGATTCACCCTTGTTGTCCACCCACTTGACCACCACCTTGTCGCCCTTGGCCGCGCCCTTGAACTTGAACGCCAAAAACGGGTTCTGCGACACCGCCCCGCTCCACTCGCACTTGAGCACGCTCTTGCCGTTGTGCGTCGCTTCCACGTTCGTGATGTAGTGCGCCGGCACCAGATTGCCCGAGCCGTCGCGCCGCGTCCCCGGCTCCATCACGTGCGACATCAGCACGCGCACCGT
>NZ_SNYL01000017.1 GCF_004363315.1 Tepidicella xavieri | reverse complement strand
AGGGCTGCCAGGGGCTGGAAATGCGGATCCAGCCGGTTGAAAGCCGACGCAGGCAGAGCCTCGGCTGCTTCGATGGGCACTTTTTCAACGGCCTGCTAAGGCGGCGCGGGCGACTGTCTCCCTGAGGACAAACGGCCTGCCGGCAGGCCGCTAGAGTGCGGGCCATGCGCACATTTCCGACCCTGGACGCCCTCGATGCTCTGGTGGGCGAGACCGTCGCCGTCAGCCCTTGGCTGGAGATCACACAGGAGCAGGTCAACCGTTTTGCCGATGCCACGGGCGACCATCAATGGATTCATGTGGACCCGCAGCGGGCCCGCCTAGGCCCCTTTGGGGGGCCGATCGCGCACGGCTTCCTGACCTTGTCGCTGATGCCCCGTTTCCTGGAATCGTCGTTGCGGGTGGAGGAGGTGCGCATGGGCGTGAATTACGGGATGAACCGGGTGCGCTTCACGGCGCCGGTGCCTGTGGGCAGCCGGTTGCGGGCGGTGTTGCGCTTGCTGGCCTGCGAGCCGGTCGAGCCCCGAGGGCGGCAACTCACCTGGGACGTGACGGTGGAGCGCGAAGGCAGCGACAAACCCGTGTGCGTGGCCGAATTCCTGGCCCGGCTATACGCCTGAAGCGGCCCCGGCAGGGGCGAGGGCCGCGCCCGCAAACCCCTGCTGTCGCCAGGCCTCGTAAGCCACCACGGCCACCGCATTCGACAGGTTCAGGCTGCGTTGGCCGGGTCGCATGGGCAGGCGCAGCCGCTGGGGCGCGGCGAAGGTGGCCAGCAGTTCCGGGGGCAAGCCCCGGGTTTCCGATCCAAAGACCAGCCAGTCGCCCGGCTGGAAAGCCACGTCATGCACCGCCCGGGTGCCTCGGGTGGTGAGGGCAAACAGCCGTTCGGCTGCGGGCTGCGTCTGTTGCAGAAAGTGGTTCCAATCGGCGTACCGGCGCACGTCGGCGTACTCGTGGTAGTCCAGCCCGGCCCGTCGCATCAGCCGGTCCTCCATCGAAAACCCCAAGGGCTCCACCAGATGCAGGGTGCACCCGGTGTTGGCGCACAGCCGGATGGCATTGCCGGTATTGGGTGGGATTTCGGGGTGAACGAGCACGATGTGGAACATGGGGCAGGCATTATTCCATGGGCTCGGCCAGCCAGTGCTGCGCCGAAGGGGCCGGCGTGCGGGCAAAGACCACCGCCCCGACCGACGCCGCCCCCGCTTCGCGCAGGCGCTGGGCGGCGGCTTGCAGGGTGGCGCCGGTGGTCATCACGTCGTCCACCAACATCCAGTGCCGACCGGCAATATGGGGGCGCTCCTGGGCGGCCACGGCGAAGGCCAGCCGCGCGTGGGCCTGGCGCTCGGCGCGGTCCAGCTCATGCTGGGTGCGCTGGGTTTCACGACGCAGCAGGGCATGAGGGCGTACCGGGCGGTGCAGGCGGCGGCCCAACTGGCGCGCCAGCTCGGCCGCCTGGTTGAAACCGCGTTCCCGCAGACGAGAGGGGGCCAGCGGGATGGGGATCAGCCCGTCGGCGGCGGCCAGCGCGGTGACGATTTGGGGGTCGTCGAGCATGAGCCGCGCCAGCTCACGCGCCCAGGCTGGCTGGGCACGAAACTTGAAGCGGGCCACGATGTCGTCCCACGGCCAGGCGTAGGCCACCCGCGCCATGCAGGCCGCAAGCGCCCCCGGCCCATCCTGTGCGCAGCGGTTGCACCGTGTCAGGCCGGGCGCCAGCGGATGGGCGCAACCGGGGCAGCGCGGGATGATCCGGGCATGGTCCTGCCGGCAGGCGGGGCAGAGCACGCTGTCGCTCCAGATGCGGCAAAGCGCGCAGGTAGTGGGCAGCCAGCGTATCCCATGATCGGGCGTGCCGGCTGACTGGCCCGATGAGCGGTTCCAGGTTTTCATGTGGCCTCCCGTCCGCCACTATACTGGCTGCCCCGTGATTGCCTGTCCGCCCATGTCCGACGCCGCCACGCCGGGGCCTGTGCCCGATCTCGATCCCGTTGCCGCCCGCCGCTGGCGTGAGCGCCTTCGGGCCACCAGCCCGTGGCTGAGTGAGGAAGTCGGCCGGCGCATGGCGCAGCGGCTGTCATGGTTCCGGCAGCGGCCGGCTGCCTGGGTGAACTGGAATCCGGTGCTGGGCGGCGTGCAGGCCCATCGCGCGGTGGCGGCCCAATGCCCCGAAGCCGTCGTCGAGCTGGCTGGCGACGAATCCCCCGTCACCTGGCAGGCCGCCGGTTTGCGGCCCGCTCCCGCGGCTGCGCCGTGGTGGCGGCGTTGGATTGGCGGGGCTGCCACGGCGAATGCCGCGGCGTCCTCGGCTGCCGCGGTGGCCCCGGGTCAGGCCGATCTGCTCTGGGCCAACCTGTCCCTGCATCTCTACGACCGTCCGCACGAGGTGCTCCAGACATGGAAGCAATGGCTGCGGACCGATGGCATCGTCATGTTCTCCTGTCTGGGGCCGGATACGCTGATCGAACTGCGCCGCGCTTACGCCCTGGCCGGCTGGCCACCGCCCGCGCCAGCCATGACCGACATGCACGATTGGGGCGACATGCTGGTGGCCACAGGCTTTGCCGAGCCTGTGATGGACATGGAGCGCCTCACGCTCACCTATCCGGATGCCCAGCGCCTGCTGGCCGATCTGCGGGCAGGGGGGCGCAATCTGCACCAAGGGCGCCGCGCGGTCACCCCCGGGCGCGCGCATCTGCGCGCCTGGCAGGCCCTGGTCGAGCGGGAATTGCCGCGCACCAGCGACGGGCACCTGAGCCTGACCGTGGAAGTCATTTACGGCCACGCCGTCAAGCCCGTGCCGCGTGCCCGGGTCAGCGCCAGCACCCAGGTGCCGCTGGACGACTTGCGTGCCATGCTGCGTCGTCCACCAGCGAACGGTTGAGCGGCCGCTTTTCCCGACCACCGCGCGGGGGAAGGCCAGCAAGCCCCGAAAGCGCGGCTACAATTGACATAGATCAAAAGCAGGCCGGCCTTCGGGGCGGCCTGTTGTTGTAAGTGTCTGTCACTGGATGAAGACCGTGCCCGAGTTCCCGGTGCGAGAACCGCTGGCCCACGCATCCGCTGATGGCGTCTCGTGGTTGTCGCGGCGCAACTGTTCGATGACGCCCCGTCAGATGGGGCTGGTGTATGTGCTGCTGTGCGGCACGTCGCTGAGCGTGGCGGCGTTCTTCTGGGGCATGGGGGCGATCCTGGTGTTGCCGTTTGCGGCGCTGGAACTGTTGGCCTTGGGCATCGCCTTCGTGGTGTATGCCCGCCACGCGACCGACCGTGAGCACATCCGCCTGGACGATCGCCGGCTCGTGGTCGAGTGGGAGTACGGTGGCAGATTGCAAAAACACGAGCTTCCTCGGGAGTGGGTGCGGGTCATTCCTTCCTCGGAGCGGTCAGCCCTCGTCGGTCTGACGGCGGCTGGCCAGACGGTGGAGGTGGGGCGCTACATGCGGCCCGAGCAGCGCAGACGGCTGGCCAACGAATTGCGGCAGGCCCTGCGCGGCCGCGGCGTGGCGCAGGTCAGGGAATGCCCCGACATGGGATGTTAGGAAAGTTTGGTGTAATCGGTATTGATATAAATCAATGCTTATATTTGAGGCAAGAAAAGTGAGCACGATGAAGAAAGCAGTTCATTCGTTGCGCCGGCGATGGGCCAGTGCGCAAGGCGCAGTGACCGCGACGACCCTGGGTGCGGCGGCGTGGTGGGCCACGGCGGCCCATGCCGTCGACAGTCTGCCAGGCGGCCCGCAACGCAACGGCTTGAACTTTCAGCCTCCGGCCAGCCGCATGGCCGAGGAACTGCACAGCCTGCACTGGTTCATGCTGGCCTTGTGCGCCGTCATCTTCGTGCTGGTCTTCGGGGTGATGTTCTACTCCATCCTCAAGCACCGCAAAGCCGCCGGTCACAAAGCGCAAGAACTGCCCGAGCCGCTGTGGGTGGAACTGGGCTGGACCATCGTGCCGCTGCTCATCGTGATCGGCATGGCCCTGCCGGCCACGCGCCTCGTCGTGGCGCAAAAAGACACCACCAACGCCGATCTGACCATCAAGGTCACCGGCATGCAGTGGAAGTGGGGTTACGACTACATCAAGGGCGAAGGCGAAGGCATTTCCGTGCTGCAGACGCTGGACCCCGAGCACCGCCGCATTGCCGATGAAGGCGCCCGTGGCGTCAAGCTCGACGACTACCTGCTCAAGGTGGACAACCCGCTGGTCGTGCCCGTGGGCAAGAAGGTTCGCGTGATCACCACCGCCACCGACGTGATCCACGCCTGGATGGTGCCGGCGTTTGGCATCAAGCAAGACGCCATCCCCGGCTTCGTGCGCGACAACTGGTTCCGTGCCGAGAAAACCGGCGACTATTATGGTCAGTGCGCCGAGCTCTGCGGCAAGGAGCATGCCTTCATGCCGATTCACGTGCGCGTGGTCACTCAGGAAGAGTACAGCGCCTGGGTGAAGGAGCAGCTCGAAATCATGGCAGCCAAGGCCGACGACCCCAACAAGGTCTGGACGCTGACCGATCTGGTGGCCCGTGGCGCCTCGGTGTATGCTGCCAACTGTGCCGTCTGCCACCAAGCCAACGGGCAGGGTTCCGGTCCGTTCAAGCCGCTGGACGGCTCGGCCATCGTGACCGCCCAGGACCACACCGAATTCCTGCAGATCATGCTCAACGGCAAAGGCGCGATGCCTGCCTGGCGTCAGCTCTCTGACACCGAGCTGGCTGCGGTGATGACCTACGCCAAGAACAGCTGGTCCAACAACACCGAGCGGCTGATCCAGCCTGCCGAAGTGATGGCGGCCCGGTGAGCGCCTGTCAGAATGTTTGAAACGAGGAAAACGCCATGAGTGCAGTTCTTGATCACCACGACGCTCACGCGCACGATCACGACCACCATCACGCGCCCACCGGCTGGCGCCGCTGGGTCTACGCCACCAACCACAAAGACATCGGGACCCTGTACCTGATCTTCAGCTTCGTCATGTTCTTGTTCGGTGGCGTGCTCGCCCTGGGCATCCGTGCCGAACTGTTCCAGCCTGGCCTGCAGGTGGTCAATCCGGAACTGTTCAACCAGTTCACCACCATGCACGGCCTCATCATGGTGTTCGGCGCCATCATGCCGGCCTTCGTGGGCTTCGCCAACTGGATGATCCCGCTGCAGATCGGCGCTTCCGACATGGCATTCGCCCGCATGAACAACTTCAGCTTCTGGCTGATGGTGCCCGCCGCCATCATTCTGGCTGCATCGTTCTTCATGCCCGGCGGCGCGCCGGCGGCTGGCTGGACGCTGTATGCCCCGCTGACGCTGCAAATGGGCCCGTCCATGGACGCCGCCATCTTTGCGCTGCACATCCTGGGCGCATCGTCCATCATGGGGGCGATCAACATCATCGTCACCATCCTGAACATGCGCGCCCCCGGCATGACGCTGATGAAGATGCCCATGTTCTGCTGGACGTGGCTCATCACCGCCTACCTGCTGATTGCCGTGATTCCCGTGTTGGCTGGCGCCATCACCATGACGCTGACCGACCGCCACTTCGGCACCGCCTTCTTCAACCCCGCCGGCGGCGGCGACCCGGTGATGTATCAGCACATCTTCTGGTTCTTCGGCCACCCCGAGGTGTACATCCTGATCCTGCCGGCCTTCGGCATCGTCAGCCAGATCATCCCGGCTTTCTCGCGCAAGAAGCTGTTTGGCTACACCTCCATGGTGTACGCCACCGCGTCGATCGCCATTCTGTCCTTCATCGTGTGGGCGCACCACATGTACACCACTGGCATGCCGGTGACAGGTCAGCTGTTCTTCATGTACGCCACCATGCTGATCGCCGTGCCCACGGGCGTGAAGGTGTTCAACTGGATCGCCACCATGTGGAAAGGCTCGATGACCTTCGAGACACCGATGCTGTGGGCCGTGGGCTTCATCTTCGTGTTCACCATGGGTGGTTTCACCGGGCTGATTCTGTCGATGGCGCCGCTCGACCAGCAGCTGCATGACACCTACTACGTGGTGGCGCACTTCCACTACACCATGGTGGCCGGTTCGCTCTTTGCCCTGTTCGGCGGCTTCTACTACTGGGCGCCCAAGTGGAGCGGCGTGATGTACAGCGAAGTGCGCGGCAAGATCCATTTCTGGCTGTCGTTGATCTTCTTCAACATCACCTTCTTCCCGCAGCACTTCCTGGGCTTGGCCGGCATGCCGCGCCGCTATGCGGACTACCCGATGCAGTTCGCCGACTTCAACATGATTTCGTCGATCGGCGCCTTTGGCTTCGGTCTGATGCAGGTGTACTTCCTGCTGTTCGTGGTGCTGCCTGTGATGCGCGGCCGCGGCGAGAAAGCGCCCCAGAAGCCCTGGGAGGCTGCCGAAGGGCTGGAGTGGGAAGTGCCTTCGCCGGCCCCCCACCACACCTACGAGACCCCGCCGAAGCTCGACGCCTCGGCCACCCGTGTGATCGGCTGATCGGGAGCCTGACGTGCCGATTTCGCCCGAAAAGCGCAAGAGCAACGTGAGGCTGGGCTTGATCCTCGCCTCCGTGGCCTTGGCCTTCATGCTGGGCTTCGTGGCCAAATTCCTTCTGTTCGGAGCTTGATGGATCCATCATGTCGTTGCGCAAGGAAAACCTGAAGATCGTTGGCAAACTCGCGGTGGTGGCGGTGGGCATGTTTGCCTTCGGCTACGCCCTGGTGCCGATTTATCGGGCCATCTGCGAAGCCACGGGCATCAACATCCTGGCGCTGTCGGAACGCAGCGTCCCGGGTCTGACGCCCTCGCTGCCGGCCAACACGCAGGTCGATACCACGCGCACCATCATCGTGGAGTTCGACACCAACGTGCGTGGCCCGTGGGATTTCCGTCCACTCGTGCGCTCCATGGAGGTGCATCCGGGCCAGCTGACCACGGTGATGTACGAGTTCCAGAACATTCAGGACCGTACCATGGCGGCGCAGGCCATTCCGAGTTACGCGCCCCGGCAGGCCGCCCGCCATTTCAACAAGCTGGAGTGTTTCTGCTTCACCCAGTACACCCTGGCGCCGGGTGAGAAGAAGGAATGGCCGGTGGCCTTCGTCATCGACCCCCGCATCCCGAAGGACGTGACCACGATCACCCTGTCATACACCTTCTTTGAGGTCGGCGGGCGCACACCCAGCCCGCCCCAGGCCGATGCCAGCGGGGCCGGGCAGCCTTCCGTGGCCCGCGGGGATACCCATGACGCAGGCAACGTATGACCCAACCACCTCAAAGGCGCCCATCGTCCTGGTGGGTCACGGTCCGGGCCGTGTTGTGGAGTTTTTTGGGTTTGCGCCGTCGCAAAGACTTCCACGAGGACGTCAAGCGGCTCAATCCCCTGCAGGTGATGGCCGTCGGCTTCATTTTGACCTTTCTGTTCGTCATCTTGCTGATGGTCATCGTCAACTGGATCGCCGGCTGAGGGGCGCGGTGGCGCGATCGGCGATCCATTAACATCGAATTCATAAGCGAAAGCAAAGCAATAGGAGTGAGCATGTCTGCAGCAACGCAAGGCACAACGCCGTACTACTTCGTGCCGGGTCTGTCGCGGCATCCGTTCATGTCGGCGTTTGGCCTGTTTTTCGTCATCCTGGGCGCGGGGCAGTGGGTCAACGGCTCGGCCTGGGCGCCGTACTCGGTGGCCTTTGGCCTGATCTGGTGGCTGGTCGTGCTGTACCAGTGGTTCCGCGATGCCATTGTCGAGAGCGAAGGCGGGCTGTATGGCCGCAAGATCGACATCTCCTACCGCTGGAGCATGACCTGGTTCATCTTCTCGGAAGTGATGTTCTTCGGCGCCTTCTTCACCGCGCTGTGGTGGGCCCGGGCGCATTCGGTGCCAACGCTGGGCAATAGCGAGCACGCCCTGCTGTGGCCCGACTTCCAGGCCGTCTGGCCGTCGGTGATGGCCGGCATGACCGCTTCGCCGGCCGGCATCGTCGAGCCGTTCCAGACCATGGGGCCGTTCTGGCTGCCGACCATCAACACGGCATTGCTGCTGACTTCCGGCGTGACGCTGACCATCGCCCACCATGCCATTCAGGACGGCAACCGCAGCAAGACGATTGCCTTCATGTGGCTGACGGTGCTGCTGGGCTTCGTGTTCCTGTGTGTGCAGGGCTATGAGTACTACCATGCCTACACCGACCTGAACCTGCGTCTGGATTCCGGCGTCTACGGCTCGACCTTCTTCATGCTGACCGGCTTCCACGGTTTCCACGTGTTCGTCGGCATGATTATGTTGCTGGTCATCACGCTGCGTCTGCAGAAAGGCCATTTCACCAAGGAGCGCCACTTCGGTTTCGAGGGCGCTGCCTGGTATTGGCACTTCGTGGACGTGGTGTGGCTGGGCTTGTACGTGGTGGTCTACTGGATGTGACCGTTGGCGTTCGGCCTCAGACGAAAGGCGCCCCAGGGCGCCTTTTTCGTGTCGGGTGAAGGATGCCCGCGTTAGCGCATGGGTATGCCGGTGGGCTGTATCCAGCCCAGGTGATAGCTGATGATGACGGCGATGAACAGCAGCACCGACAGGCTGATGCGTACCGTCAGCGCACGGGCCATGCGGCGGCTGCGGCGTTCGTCACCGCTGGCAGAGTCGCCCCGCATCATGGCGACGAGCGCGCCAGCGAGTGACGCGATGATGAGCAGCAATGCGATGATGAGCAGCCATTTCATGGAGAGGATTATCCAATGAGTGCGGTCCCCATGCGACGGGGGTTCTGGTGGATCACCCTGGCGGCGGTGGTGGCAATCGCCGTCACCGCGTCTTTGGGTTTCTGGCAACTCGGTCGGGCCGAGCAGAAACTGGCGCTACAGGCCCAGCGTGAGCAGCGGCAGGCCATGCCCCCCGTGGGGTGGGAAGCGGTTTTCGCCGCACAGGCGGACGGACGGCTGGACGAATTGCACGACCGCACGGTGCGGCTGGCTGGCCAGTGGGTGCATGAGGCCACCGTGTTTCTGGACAACCGCACCATGAATGGCCGTGTCGGCTTCGTGGTGGTGACGCCACTGCGCCATGCGTCGGGCCAGGCCATCGTGGTGCAGCGGGGTTGGGTGCCTCGCCGCATGGACGATCGCACCGCATTGCCCGAATTGCCTCAGATCGAGGGGGTGGTGACGGTGGAAGGGCGATTGGCGCCCCCGCCGTCCAGGTATTACGAGTTTGCCGCGGCGAACGAGGGCGTGATCCGGCAAAATATCGATTTGGATGCTTATGGGGCCGAGTGGTCCCTGGCATTGTTGCCGGCCTCGGTGCAGCAGGTGGCCACCGCTGGCCAAGCCGATGACGGTTTGTGGCGGGACTGGCCCGTGGTGGGCAGCGATGTGCACAAGCATTATGGCTACGCCTTCCAATGGTTTGGCCTGTCCACCCTCACAGTGATTCTCTATGTCTGGTTCCAAATCATCGTCCCCCGGCGCCGCCGCTGAATCGCCCGCGCCGGGTGATGAGCCGCTGACCATGACCGTGCACTCTCTGCCGTCGCCCGCTGCGCAACTGGCCCATGACGCGGCAGCCACGCGGCGCGGCCGCTGGAAGATGCTGCTGCTGTTGCTCATCTGCGCTTCGCCGGTGATCGCGTCCTATTTCACCTTTTACGTGATTCGGCCCGAAGGGCGTTCCAACTACGGGGAACTGATCGACCCGCCCCGGGACATGCCTGCCATCCGCGGTGTCGATGCCGAAGGGCGGGTGGTCGAATTGGCCGCGCTCAAGGACCAATGGCTGTTCCTGAGCGTGGCCGACAGCGCCTGCGATGCCCGTTGCGAGACGCACCTGTACCTGCAGCGCCAGATTCGGGAAAGCCTGGGCAAAGACAAAGACCGCGTGGACTGGGTGTGGCTGCGCACCGGCAGCGCCGAACTCGCCGAGCCGCTGCGCGAGGCCACCCGCGCGGCCGTGGTGCTGCACATGGAGGAGGCCGACATCGCCACCTGGCTGGCGCCAGCGCCCGGGCAGCGGCTGGCCGACCACTTGTACGTGATCGACCCCATGGGCCGCTGGATGATGCGCTTTCCGCCGGATGCCGATCCGGCCCGCATGCGCCGCGACTGGACGCGCCTGCTGCGCGCTTCCAGCTTTTGGGATCAACCGGGTCGCTGACTGATGGACACGCAAGCCCTGTACGACCTCTCCCCGGTGCTGTACCTGATGGCGCTGGGCATCCTCATTGCAGCCGGTCCCCTGTATTGGGTGTGGTTGCGTGGGCGTCGCGCGCCGATGGCGACTCGCCTGGCCTTGCTGACTGGGGTCACGCTGTTTCTCACGTTCGATCTGGTGCTGTTTGGCGCGTTTACCCGGCTGACCGATTCGGGCCTGGGTTGCCCGGACTGGCCGGGCTGCTATGGCAAAGCCAGCCCGATCGGCGCGCGGGCCGAGATTGCCGCCGCCCAGGAGGCCATGCCGCTGGGGCCGGTGACGTTTCCCAAGGCATGGATCGAAATGATCCACCGCTATCTGGCCACTGGGGTGGGGGTGCTCATCCTGGTGTTGGCGTTTTTCAGCTGGCGCGAGCGGCACCGGATCCAGGTGTCGGTGTTCTGGCCGATGGTCACGCTGTTCTGGGTCTGCCTGCAAGGCGCTTTTGGCGCCCTGACGGTGACGATGAAGTTGTTTCCGGCGATCGTGACGCTGCATTTGCTCGGTGGCATGGCGCTGCTGGCGCTCTTGCGGCTGCAGGCGGTGCGTTACCGCCAGGGCGGGGTGGGGGCCGATGCGCCGGGCTCGGCCTTTCTGCCCTTGCAGCCGGCCACGCGCGTCTGGCTTTGGGCCGCGTTTGCCGTGGTCTGGCTGCAGATTGCTTTAGGGGGGTGGGTGAGCACCAATTACGCGGTGCTGGCCTGCCGGGATTTCCCCACCTGCCAGGGCAGTTGGTGGCCACCCATGGACTTTGCCACCGGCTTCCAGCTCTGGCGTGAGCTGGGGGTGCAGCGCTCGGGAGAGTCCATCCCCTTCCCGGCCTTGACGGCCATCCATTACACCCACCGCCTGGCGGCCTATGGGGTGTTTGCCGTGCTGGGCTATCTGGCCTGGCGCTTCTGGAAGGTGGAGGGGCGTGCCTCGCATGCCCGATGGCTGCTGGGGCTGGCGGGGTGGCAATTGCTGACGGGTTTGTCCAACGTGGTGCTGGAGTGGCCGCTGCTGGCGGCCGTGTCGCACACGGGCGGCGCCGCCGCCTTGGTGGTGGTGTTGACCGGCTGGCTCACGGCTGCTTATCCGTCGCGCCGCCGGCACACGGCGGCTGAGCCTGTGTGGCGGGAGCAATCCGCATGAGCAGCCCGCCCGTGTCGCTGTCCACGCCACTGCCGCCCACCTGGCGGCAGTTCTACGCGCTGATGAAGCCGCGCGTGATCCAACTCATCGTGTTTTGCGCCCTCATTGGCATGGTGCTAGCCGTCCCAGGCGTGCCTACGTGGGCGCAGGTGGCCCGGGCGGCCGTGGCCTGCCTGGGCATCTGGCTCGTCGCGGGAGCGGCCGCGGCGTTCAACTGCGTGGTCGAGCAGCACATCGACGCCAAAATGAAGCGCACCGCCTGGCGCCCCACCGCCAAAGGCGAATTGACCAATGCGCAGACGCTGACTTTCTCGGCCATTTTGTGTGCCGTCGGTTCGGCCATCCTCTATGTGTGGGTCAATCCGCTGACCATGTGGCTGACTTTTGGCACCTTTGTTGGCTATGCGGTCATCTACACCGTGGTGCTCAAGCCGCTGACACCCCAGAACATCGTGATTGGCGGAGCCTCGGGCGCCATGCCCCCGGTGCTGGGCTGGGCGGCGATGGCCAACACCGTGTCGGCCGAGGCGCTGGTGCTGTTCCTCATCATCTTTCTGTGGACGCCGCCGCACTTCTGGGCGCTGGCCCTGTACCGGGTGGAGGACTACCGCAAGTCCGGCCTGCCCATGCTGCCGGTCACGCACGGCTCGGAATTCACGCGGCTGCACATTTTCCTGTACACGTTGATCCTGTTCGCCGCCTGCCTGATGCCTTTCATGCTGCGCATGAGCGGCTGGTTCTACCTCGTGGTGGCGGTGGGGCTGAGCATCGGGTTCAGCGGCTATGCCTGGGCCTTGTGGCGCCGTTATTCCGACCAACTGGCGCGCAAGACGTTCCGGTTTTCCCTGATTCACCTGTCGCTGCTGTTTGCGGCCATGCTGGTGGATCATTACCTGATGAGACTGTGGTGATGCGAGGATTTGTTCAGACGCGACGGCGATGGATCGCGGCGGCCGCGGCCGCGCTGGCGCTGGGGGGCTTGTCTGCCTGCAGTGACCAGCCGGCTTTCGTCGGGATCGACATCACGGGGGCGGACTACGCCCGCGATTTCGACCTGATCGACCACAATGGCCAGCGTCGCACGCTGGCAGACTTCCGCGGCAAGGTGGTGGTGGTGTTCTTTGGCTTCACCCAGTGCCCGGATGTGTGCCCGACCTCCATGGCCGAGATGGCCCAGGCCCGGGCCTTGCTGGGCGATCAGGCCGATCGCTTCCAGGGCTTGTTCATCAGCGTGGACCCGGAGCGCGACACGCCCGAGATCATGCGCGAATACATGGCCAGCTTCGACCCCACTTTCCTGGCGCTTTACACCGATCTGGAGCGCCTGCCCGAACTGGCGCGCTCGTTCAAGGTGTATTACAAAAAGGTCGAAGGGCCGACGCCGACGAGCTACACGCTCGATCATTCGGCGGGCAGCTACGTGTTCGACACGCAGGGGCGCATTCGCCTGTATCACCGCTACAACAGTGGCGCCGAAGCGCTGGCCAGCGACGTGCGGCGCCTGCTGGCCGAGGCGGATCGCTGAGGCGGCTCAGGTCACCTGAGCGCCGCTGAGTTTGACGGCGCGCTCGTATTTGGCCCGTTCGGCGGCCATAAATTGGCCGAAGGCTTCCGGTGTGGTAGGCGTGGGCTCGGCCATGAGGGTGGCGAATCGTGATCGTACCTCGGGGCTGCGCAATGCGGTGGTAAACACCCGGTTGAGCTCGGCCACGACGCTGGCTGGCGTGCCAGCGGGCACCACCAAGCCCCACCAGGTGTCGATTTCAAAGCCAGGATAGCTTTCGGCCACGGTCGGAATGTCGGGCATGACCGGGCTGCGTTGGGCCGTGGTCACGGCCAGGGCCCGCAAACGGCCTGCCCGGATGTTGGCTGCCGCCGTGGCCAGATTGTCGAAATTGAAGTCCACTTGTCCGCCGAGTAAGGCCACCTGAGCGGGGTTACCACCGTTATAGGGGATGTGAACGATGAAGATCCCGGCGGCGTTTTTGAACATTTCGCCTGCAAGATGGCCGGCGCTGCCGTTGCCGCCCGAGCCGTAGTTCAGTTTGCCGGGATGGGCTTTGGCGTAGCGGACCAAGTCGGCGACGGTGCGGATATTGAGGCGCTCGGCAGTCTGTTCATTCATCACCAGCACGTTGGGCACCCGAAGCATTTGCGTGACGGGCAGGAAGTCTTTGGCGGGGTCGTAAGGCAGCTTGGTAAATAGCCATGGATTGATGCCATGCGACGCCGTGGTGGCGATGCCCAGGGTGAGGCCGTCGGGCGCGGCTTTGGCCACGGCTTCCATGCCGATATTGCCCCCCGCACCAGGTCGGTTTTCCACGATGACGGGACCGCCGAGCGCGTCACGCACCTGCTCGGCCAGCACGCGTGCCGTGACATCGATAGGGCCCCCGGCTGCGAATGGCACGATGATGCGAGTGACTTTGCTTTGGCCCCAGGCCCATGGAGCAAACAAGGCAGAAGCGGCGGCTGCGGTACTGGCGAGGATGATGTGTCTGCGTTGCATGGTGTCTCCTTCGATGTGTGCGGGTCGCTGAGGCCGCTCAGGCCGCCAGCTTGTCTTTTTCCGAAGTGAAAGAGTCGGCAAAGAACTCCTCTGGCGGCAGGCCGGCGGCGATGTAGTCGCGTTGGGCGGATTCGACGACGATCGGGGCGCCGCAGGCATACACCTGATGGCCCGACAGGTCGGGGAAGTCTTGCAGGACGGCGAGGTGGACAAAGCCGGTGCGGCCACTCCAGCCGTCTTCAGGCAGGGCGTCGGAGACGACGGGCACGTAGCGCAGGTTGGGCATCTCGGCGCACTGGGCGCGCACCCAGGCGTCTTCGTACAGATCGGCCGGGCGTCGGCCCCCCCAGTACAGCACGGCCGGGCGCTGGATGTTCTTGAACCGCATGTGCTGGATCAGCGCCTTGATGGGGGCGAAACCCGTTCCCGAGGCCAGCAGGATCATGGGCTTGTCGCTGTCTTCGCGCAGGTAGAAGCTGCCGTAGGGGCCTTCGATGCGCAGGATTTCTTTTTCCTTCATGCCGCCAAAGACATGGTCGGTGAACTTGCCGCCAGGCATGTGGCGGATGTGCAATTCCATGCCGGGGGCTTCGGCCTGCAGATGCGGCGCGGTGGCCATGGAATAGCTGCGGCGGCTGCCGTCGCGCAGCAAGAACTCCACGTATTGCCCCGCGTGGTACTGGAAGGTGTCGCTCGCGGGCAACTGCAGCTTGACGATCATCACGTCGTCGGAGGCCTTGTGCAGCGAGGTCACGCGCACCGGCAGTTTCTTGATCGGGAAGGCCCCCGCTTCGGTGACCTGCTTGGATTCCAGCACCACGTCGCTGGTGGGGGTGGCGCAGCAGGTCAGTACCAGGCCGGCGGCTTCTTCTTCCGGGCTCAGGGCCTTGGATTGGTGCGGGCCGTGCACCACGCTGCCGGAGAGCTTGCGGCACTTGCACGAGCCGCAGGCGCCGTCTTTGCAGCCATAGGGCAGGCCGATGCCTTGCCGGATGCCGGCCGCCAGGATGGCTTCGCCGGGGTTGGCGGTGAAGGTGCGCCCGCTGGGCTCAACGGTGATCTGGAATGTCATACTTGGCAAGGATGAGGCAGGAAGGCCGGCGCGGCTGTCGCCCGGCGGACGCCCGATTTTCTCAGACTTGTGGAGGCACATGGTTGCAATGGGTGCATTGCCCGCGCGGTTTCGGCGCGAGCGCGTTCTGGTGGTGGGTTGTGGTGACGTGGGGCTGCGAACGGCCCGGGTGTTGGGCGGCGGGCGCCGGGCCCGCTTGCTGGCCCTGACATCATCGCCCGAGCGGCGGGCGCAGCTGCGCGCCCAGGGCATCGTGCCGCTGGTGGGCAATTTGGACGATCCTGCCAGCCTGCGCCGGCTCGCGGGCCTGGCGACCCGGGTGCTGCATCTGGCCCCCCCGCCCTCGGACTCTCTGCCGGATTGGCGTCAGGACCCGCGCAGCCGCCACTTGGCCCAGGCGCTGGCGCGGCGCAGCCGGCCGACCAAGCTGGTGTACGGTTCCACGACGGGCGTCTATGGCGACTGCGCGGGCGACTGGGCGGCCGAAACGCGCCCGCTGGCCGCGACCACGCCGCGGGCGTTGCGCCGCGTCGATGCCGAGGAGCGCCTGCGCTGGTGGGGGCGCGCCCTGGGGGTGGATGTGACGGTGTTGCGCATTCCGGGCATCTATGCCCCGGACCGAGCAGGCGGCCCGCGCGAGCGCCTGTTGCGTGGCACCCCCGTGTTGCGTGAGCGCGACGACGTTTACACCAACCACATCCATGCCGATGACTTGGCCCGTGCCTGCGCCCGCGCGCTCTGGCGCCACGCGCCGCAGCGGGTGTGGAACGTGAGCGACGACACCGCGCTGAAAATGGGTGACTATTTCGACCTGGTGGCCGATTGGTACGGCCTTCCGCGTCCCGAGCGCATCCCCCGCGAAGGCGCCGAGCAGCGCCTGTCGCTCATGGTGCTGAGCTTCATGAACGAGTCGCGCCGCCTGCGCAACGACCGCATGAAGCGCGAGCTGGGCTTGCGCCTGCGCTACCCCACGGTGCGCGAGGGGCTGGCAGGGGAAGGGGCCGCGCTGGCCCGACGCACCGGCTCAGCCGGCTGACGCACCCAGACTGCTGTAGAGCAACCACGTCGTGTAGGCCGCAAAGCTCAGTACCAGCAAGCCGCCTTCAGGCCGCGTGATGCGCCCCGGCTTGCCCTGGCGGCTGTAACCCAGGGCGAACAGGACGAGCGTCAGGGCCCCCATCACCGCCATGTCGCGGTACAGCACTGCCGGTTCCATGCCCAGGGGATGAATCGCGCCGGCCAGACCGACGACGGCCAGCGTGTTGAACAGGTTGGAGCCCAGCACATTGCCGATGGCCAGATCGTGTTCGTTCTTGCGTGCTGCTGCGATGCAGGACGCCAGTTCGGGCAGCGAGGTGCCCACGGCCACGATGGTCAGCCCAATGACCAACTCGCTGACGCCAAGCCCCTGAGCAATCGTCACCGCGCCCCACACCAGCAAGCGCGAACTGGCGATCAGCAACACCAGACCGGCCACCAGCCACCACCAGGCTTGGCCGATGGGCATGGGGTGGGCCTCCAGTTCGGCTTCCGTTTCCTGCGACAGCGGGTCTTGTCCGTCACGGATGCCTTCGCGGATCGACCAGGCCATCAAGGCCGCAAACACCAGCAGCAGGATGATGGCGTCCAGGCGGCTGATGCTCAGGTCCCACACCAGAGCGACGGACAGCAGCGTGACGGCGGTGAGCACCGGCAGCTCCTTGCGCAGGATTTGCGACTGCACCACGATCGGGCTGACGAGCGCCGTCAGGCCCAGAATGAGCGCGATGTTGGCGATGTTGGAGCCGTAGGCGTTGCCCAGCGCGATGCCCGGGCTGCCTTCCATGGCCGAGAGCACCGAGACCGCCAGCTCCGGTGCCGACGTGCCAAAGCCGATGATGACCGCGCCGATGAGCAACGGCGGCAGCGCGAAGTGCCGGGCAACGGCCGCTGCCGCGTCCACGAACTTGTCGGCCGACCAGACCAACACCGCCAGACCTGCCACCACCGCCAGCAAGGGCAAACCAACGTCCATGAAACGCCTGCCTTCGACTCAAGAGAGGGTCACGAAAAAGGGCAACATCGGTGAGGATGTTGCCCTGTGTTCTGGTGCCGGGGGCCGGACTCGAACCGGCACGGTGTGTTGCACCGGCAGATTTTGAATCTGCTGCGTCTACCAATTTCGCCACTCCGGCATCGGAGTAAGCCAGAATTATGGCACAGTGCAACCAGCATTCCGGGCGGCCAGCCCTTCTTTCTTCGCCTTTTTCATGAGCAAGCCTTCTTCCAAGAAACCCCCCGTTCGTCCGAACTACCCCACCATCGAGGCGGCCATTGGCCAGACGCCGCTGGTGGCGCTGCAGCGCATCGGGATGCCCGACAACCGCGCGCGCGGCAACGTGGTGCTGGGCAAGTTGGAGGGCAACAACCCGGCCGGCTCGGTCAAGGACCGGCCGGCGCTGTCGATGATCCGCCGCGCCGAGGAGCGCGGCGAGATCCGCCCCGGCGACACGCTGATCGAGGCCACCAGCGGCAACACCGGCATCGCGCTGGCGATGGCGGCGGCCATCCGTGGCTACCGCATGGTGCTGATCATGCCCGAGGACCTCTCCATCGAGCGCGCGCAGACCATGAAAGCCTTTGGCGCCGAGCTGATCCTCACGCCCAAGAGCGGCGGCATGGAGTACGCGCGCGACCTGGCCGAGAAAATGGAGCGCGAGGGCAAGGGCAAGGTGCTGGACCAGTTCGCCAACCCGGACAACCCGCGCATCCACTACGAGACCACCGGCCCCGAAATCTGGGCCCAGACGGCGGGGCAAATCACCCATTTCGTCAGCGCCATGGGCACCACCGGCACCATCACGGGGGTGAGCCGGTTCTTGAAAGAAAAGAACCCGGCGATTCGCATCATCGGCGCCCAACCGAGCGAGGGCTCGCGCATTCCGGGCATCCGCAAGTGGCCCCCGGAATACCTGCCCAAGATTTACGACCCCAGCGCGGTGGATGAACTGGTGTACGTCAGCCAGACCGATGCCGAGGCGATGTGCCGCCGCCTGGCCCGCGAGGAAGGCATTTTTGCCGGCATCTCGGCCGCCGGGGCGTGCTGGGTGGCGCAGAGAATCGCGGCCCAGGTGGAAAACGCCACCATCGTGTTCGTGGTGTGTGACCGGGGCGACCGGTATTTGTCCACGGGGGTGTTTCCCGCGTGATGGAGCGGGCGCTGACGTCTGACCGCCTGCCGTGGGCGGGCGTCAGCACGGTTTCAGGTGCGCCGGTACAATGCCGCCCACACACAGGTGATGATGACATGCAAGTAGATCGCGAACTCGACGCCCGTGGGCTCAACTGCCCGCTGCCGATTCTCAAAGCCAAAAAAGCCTTGGCCGAAATGAGCAGTGGACAGGTGTTGAAGGTGATTGCCACCGATGCCGGCTCGGTGCGGGATTTTCAGGCGTTTGCCAAGCAGACGGGCAATGAGCTGCTGCAGCAAGACGTGACCGGGCCGGATTACATCTCCATCCTGCGCCGGCGCTGAGCGCGGCGCATTTTCTCCGCTCCCTCCCGCCACCACCCAGGCCGCGCCATGCGGCCTTTCTCTTGCGCGGGCGGACGGCTTCTGCGCCGGCCGGTGGCGCTCAGCCCAGGCGTTGGAGCTGTTCCTGCAGCTTGGCCAAGGTGGCGCTGAAGTCGGCCACCCGCTGGCGTTCTTGCTCGATCACCGCAGCCGGGGCCTTGGCCACGAAGGCGTCGTTGGACAGCTTGCCCTGGGCCTTGGCGATTTCGCCTTGCAGTCGCGCCACCTCTTTGTGCAAGCGGGCTTTTTCGGCGGCGACGTCGATCTCCATGAACAGGCACAGGCGGGCCACGTCTTGCCCCAGGCTCACGACGGCCACCGGCGCGGCCTGGGCGGCGGCGCTCCAGCTGGCTTCGTCGGCAAAGAGGCGCACCTCGCTGAGCTTGGCCAGCGCCTGCAGGGCCGGCGCTGCGCTGCGCAGCATGTCGGCCCCGTTGGCGCTGCCGGCCACGGCATACAGCGGCAAGCGCTGCGCGGGCGAGACGTTCATCTGCCCGCGCAGATTGCGGCAGGCGTCCACCATGGCCTTGAGTTGGGCCACGTAGGCTTCGGCGGCTTCGTCGATGCGCTCGGGCTGGCTGACGGGGTAGGGCGCGATGCTGACGGACGCGCCGGCGCGGCCGGCCACCGGGGCCACCTTTTGCCACAGCTCTTCGGTGATGAAGGGGATGATGGGGTGCGCCAGCCGCAGGATGGTTTCCAGCGTGCGGATCAGCGTGCGGCGCGTGGCGCGCTGCTGGGCGGCGTCACCGGTCTGGATTTGCACTTTGGCGATTTCCAGGTACCAGTCGCAAAATTCGTTCCAGACGAAGTCGTAGATGGCGTTGGCCACGTGGTCGAGCCGGTAGTCGGCAAAGCCACGGGCCACGTCGGCCTCGACGCGCTGCAGCAGCGAGACGATCCAGCGGTCGGGCTGGCTGAAGTGCAGGTAGCTGCCGCCGGGCACGCACTGGTCGGCGGTGTGCTCGCTCAGCCCGCAGTCGTGGCCCTCGCAGTTCATGAGCACGAAGCGGGTGGCGTTCCAGAGCTTGTTGCAGAAGTTGCGGTAGCCCTCGCAGCGCTTGCTGTCGAAGTTGATGCTGCGGCCCAGGCTCGCCAGCGCCGCGAAGGTGAAGCGCAGCGCGTCCGCCCCGTAAGCCGGGATGCCTTGGGGGAATTCTTTTTCCGTGGCTTTGCGAACCTTGGGCGCGGTTTCGGGCTTGCGCAGGCCGGTGGTGCGTTTTGCCAGCAGGGTGGGCAGGTCGATGCCGTCGATGAGGTCCACCGGGTCGAGCACGTTGCCTTCGGACTTGCTCATTTTCTGGCCTTGCGCGTCGCGCACCAGGCCGTGGATGTAGACGTGGCGGAACGGCACCCGGCCGGTGAAGTGGGTGGTCATCATGATCATGCGAGCCACCCAGAAGAAGATGATGTCGTAGCCGGTCACCAGCACGGTGCTGGGCAGGTAGAGGTCGTAGTCGCTCGGGGCGACGGCGTCGCCGGTGGTGCCCGCGGCGGCTTCGGGCCAGCCCAGGGTGCTGAAGGGCACCAGCGCGCTGGAGTACCAGGTGTCGAGCACGTCCGGGTCGCGGGTCAGGCCGGCGGCTTGCAGGCGCTCGCGGGCCGGGGCGTCCAGCGTGTCCAGCCGGGCGCGGAACTGGGCTTGCGCATCGGCCTCGTGGCGCGCCACATAGACGTTACCCTCGGCGTCGTACCAGGCCGGGATCTGGTGCCCCCACCAGAGTTGGCGGCTGATGCACCAGTCCTGGATGTTGTTCATCCACTGGTTGAACGTGTTGACCCAGTTTTCCGGCACGAAGCGCACCTGGCCGCTGGCTACGGCGTCGATGGCCTTCTGCGCGATGCTCTTGCCGGTGGGGTCCTGCGGGCTGACCTGGGTCATGGCGACGAACCACTGGTCGGTCAGCATCGGCTCGACGATCTGGCCGGTGCGCGCGCAGCGCGGCACCATCAGGCGGTGCTTTTTCACCTCCACCAGCAGCCCCGCGGCTTCGAGGTCGGCCACGATGCGCCGGCGGGCTTCGAAGCGGTCCAGTCCGCGGTAAGCGCTGGGCGCTTGATCGTTGACTTTGGCATCCAGGGTCAGCACGCCGATGGTGGGCAACCCGTGCCGTTGCCCCACCGCGTAGTCGTTGTGGTCGTGCGCCGGCGTGACCTTGACCACCCCGGTGCCAAACGCCGGATCGACGTAGGCGTCGGCGATGACAGGGATCTCGCGCTCGCACAGCGGCAGCCGCACTTTCTGGCCGACCAGGTGGCGGTAGCGTTCGTCCTCGGGGTGCACCATCACGGCCACGTCGCCCAGCATGGTCTCGGGCCGGGTGGTGGCCACCACGAGCTGCCCCTCGCCGCTGGCCAGCGGATAGGCGATGTGCCACAGGAAGCCGTCCTCTTCCTCGCTTTCCACTTCCAGGTCCGACACCGCGCTCATCAGCACCGGGTCCCAGTTGACCAGGCGCTTGCCGCGGTAGATCAGGCCCTGTTCGTACAGCCGTACAAAGGTCTCGGTGACGACCTTGGAGAGCCGCTCGTCCATCGTGAAGTATTCGCGGCTCCAGTCCACGCTGTCGCCCATGCGGCGCATTTGCCGGGTGATGGTGTTGCCGCTTTTCTCCTTCCACTCCCACACCTTGGCGACGAAGTTTTTGCGCGCCTCCTCGGGGGTGGGGCCCATGTCGTGCCGGCTGATGCCCTGTTCCTGCAGCTGGCGCTCCACCACGATTTGCGTGGCGATGCCGGCGTGGTCGGTGCCCGGAATCCAGACCGTGTTGTGGCCCAACATGCGGTGGTAGCGCGTCAGGCTGTCCATGATGGTCTGGTTGAAGGCGTGCCCCATGTGGAGCGTGCCGGTCACGTTGGGCGGCGGCAGCTGGATGGCGAAATTGCGCCCTTCGGCGGCGGCTTGCGCGTCCGGCTTGCCCGTGCCGCGGCAGCCGGCTGCGCCATAGCCCAGGCGCTCCCAATGCGGGCCCCAGCGGGCTTCGATGGGCGCGGGTTCGAAAGATTTGGACAGGGCTTGCAAGCCCGGTTGGGCAATCGCGTCAGACATGGGGAAATCGGTGGAGAAACAGGCAGAGGAATTCGGGATTTTACGGGTGCCGGGTACCGGCCTGGGGGGCATGGACGCTGGGCAGCGCGCGCGGCGCGCGGCTTCGGGAGGGTTGTTTCGCAAATGCGAATCATTCTATTAAATTTCTGTCATCGATAGCTGTTATTTATGCGGTGGATAGCTGCATGCAATTAGACAAGGGTGTCGATTGGCGCTAAGGTTGTTGGCGTCGGTAGGGCATGGTCGTACCCGACGGTGCCCTGCGGCATTCCCACCCACACCGCAAGGAGATGCAACATGCCTCAACTCAAAGGCTCCAAGACCGAGCAGTGCCTCAAAGACGCCTTTGCCGGCGAATCCCAAGCCAACCGCCGCTACCTGTACTTCGCGAACAAGGCCGACGTGGAAGGCCAGAACGATGTGGCCGCGCTGTTCCGCTCCACCGCCGAAGGCGAGACGGGTCATGCCCACGGCCATCTGGAGTTTCTGGAGCAAGCCGGCGACCCGGCCACCGGCATGCCCATCGGCACCACGCGCCAGAACTTGGAGTCGGCCATTGCCGGTGAGACGCACGAGTACACCGACATGTACCCCGGCATGGCCAAGACGGCCCGGGAGGAAGGCTTCGACGAAATCGCCGACTGGTTCGAGACGCTGGCCAAGGCCGAGCGCTCGCACGCCAACCGCTACAGCAAGGCGCTGGCCGAGCTGGTGGACTGAGGCCGCAGCCGAAGTGAGCGTTGCTCATTGAGCGTCGGGCGTTGGCCGGCTTGGCCAGCGCCCCTCGCTGAATGCGTCGCGCAGCGCCTGCCGGCGAAGCGCCCGTCACCGTCCCGCCACTGGCAACCATAACAACCACAAGGAGCAACCATGTCGCGAGAAGGCAATCTGGAGGCCCCCATCCGGCACCCGCTGGACTGGAAGAACCCGGACTTTTACGACGAGGACAAGTGTCTGCAGGAACTGGAGCGCATCTTCGACATCTGCCACGGGTGCCGCCGCTGCGTGAGCCTGTGCAACGCCTTTCCGACGCTGTTCGACCTGGTGGACGAAAGCCCCACCATGGAGGTGGACGGCGTGGACAAGAAAGACTACTGGAAGGTGGTGGACCAGTGCTACATGTGCGATCTGTGCTACATGACCAAGTGCCCGTACACGCCGCCGCACGAGTGGAACCTGGACTTTCCGCACACCATGCTGCGCGCCAAGGCGATCAAGCACAAGAAGGGCGAAGTCAAGTTCAGCGAGAAGTTGCTGGCCTCCACCGACGTGCACGGCTCGCTGGCGGGCATTCCGGTGGTGGTGCAGGTGGTCAACGCCGTCAACAAGACCCAGGCCGCCCGCAGCGTGATGGAAAGCGCCTTGGGCGTGGACAAGCAGGCCTGGCTGCCGGCGCTGGCCACGCGCAAGTTCCGCGCCTCGGCCCCCGAAGCCCGCGCCACGCAGGTCAAGGACGGTGAGCGCACGCCGGGCAAGGTGGTGATCTTTTCCACCTGCTATGTGAACTACAACGAGCCCGGCATCGGCCACGACCTGCTGAAAATCCTCGATCACAACGAGATCCCCTACGTGATCGTGGAAAAGGAAAAATGCTGTGGCATGCCCAAGCTGGAGCTGGGCGACCTGGATGCAGTGGCCGCGAGCAAGGCGGCCAACATCCCCGTGCTGGCCAAATACGCCAAGGACGGTTTTGCCATTCTCAGCGCCGTGCCCAGCTGCACGCTGATGTTCAAGCAGGAAATTCCGCTCATGTTCCCCGACTGCGCCGACACCCAGCGCGTCAAGGAAGCGATGTGGGACCCGTTTGAATACCTGGTGGCCCGCAAGCGCGACGGCCTGCTGAAGACCGACTTCCCGCGCAAGCTGGGCAACGTGAGCTATCAGGTGCCGTGCCACAGCCGGGTGCAGAACATGGGCAAGAAGACCGAGGAAATCCTCAAGCTCATCCCGGACACCACGGTGCAGACCATCGAGCGCTGCTCGGGCCATGCCGGCACCTACGGCGTGAAGAAGGGCAGCCATCAGACGGCCATGAAGATCGGCAAGCCCGTGTTCAAGGCCATGGCGCAGATGAAAGACGGCGCCAAGCCCGACTACATCAGTTCCGATTGCCCGCTGGGCGGCCACCACATCGCCCAAGGCTTTGAAGTCAACCAGCTCGGCGAGCCCAAGTTGGCGCATCCGCTGACGCTGGTGCGCACCGCTTACGGCCTCGATTGAGCAGGAGAGCCCGCCATGCAACTGACCGGCAAGATCACCCCAGACAGCCTCATGACCCTGGAGGCTTACGCCAAATGGCGCAAAGTCCATAAACCCGAAGTGATGGCCCACCGCAAGCTGCGCACGGTGCATCTGGGCGAGCACCTGAGCGTGCAGTTCGAAAGCGAGCTGAGCATGCGCTACCAGATCCAGGAGATGCTGCGCATCGAAAAAATCTTCGAGGAAGAGGGCATTCAGGACGAAATCGACGCCTACGCCCCGCTGGTGCCCGACGGCACCAACTGGAAGGCCACCTTGCTCATCGAGTACCCCGACATCCACGAGCGCCGGCGCGAGCTGGCCCGGCTCATCGGGGTCGAGGACCGGATGTTCGTGGAAGTGGAGGGCCATGAGCGGGTGTACGCCATCGCCGACGAAGACCTGGACCGCGAGACGGCGGACAAGACCTCGGCGGTGCACTTCCTGCGCTTCGAATTCACGCCGGCCATGCGGGCCGCGATCAAGGCGGGCGCGGCGGTCAAGCTCGGGTGCGACCACACCCACTACCCGGCCCATGTGCAGATCGGGGCCGAGACGCTGGCCAGCCTGGCGGGGGATTTGCGATAGGCCGCCGCTCAGTCCACTTGCCAGCGCTGCCAGAGGCCCCAGGCAGCATCCGGTGGGGCCTCGATATGCAGCGCCGCCCCCGTGACGGGATGGGTCAGGCGCAGCCGGTGGGCGTGCAGCCACAGCCGGTGCTGTCCCAGCAGCGCGGCCACCGCGCGGTTCAGCGGCCCCTTGCCGTGGGTGGAATCGCCCAGGATGGGGTGCGCGATGTGCTTCATGTGCCGCCGCAACTGGTGCCGCCGCCCGGTCAGCGGCTGCAAGGCCAGCAGCGCCGCGCGGGTGCGCGGATGTGGGCCTTGCGGCAGCGGCAATTCGTAACAGGCCAGGCGCTGATAGCGGGTTTGCGCCGGCAGGCGGTCCAGGCGGCCGGCGCGCGCCTCATCGTCCATGCGCCGCAGGGGGTGGTCGATCTCGCCGTGATCTGCGGGCCAGCCGCGCACCACGGCCCAGTAGCTCTTGTGCAGGCCCTCGCCGTGCTCGAACGCGCTGCCCAGCCGGCGGGCCACCTCCGCGCTGAGCGCAAACAGCAGCACCCCGCTGGTGCCTTTGTCCAGCCGGTGCACGGGCCAGACCGGGCGGCCGAGCTGGTCGCGCAGCATCTGCAAGGCAAAGCGCGTCTCCCCCGCATCCAGCCCGGTGCGGTGCGTCAGCAGCCCCGCGGGCTTGTCCACGCTTGCAAGATAATCGTCCAGATAGAGGATGTTGAGCATGTTGTTCTTATTGTCTCCGGCCAAGGCGCTCGACTACGAGACGCCCCCCCATATCGAGCTGCACACCCAGCCGCTGTTCGTCGAGCAGGCGGCCGAGCTCATCGCCATCTTGCGCGAAAAGACGCCGCAGGAAATCGCCGCGCTGATGGACCTCAGCGACCCGCTGGCGGGCCTCAATGTGGCCCGCTACCAGGCCTGGCAGCCCACCTTCACCCCGGCCAACGCCAAGCCCGCGGTGCTGGCCTTCAACGGCGATGTGTACGAAGGGCTCGACGCCCGCAGCCTGAATGAGGCCCAACTGGCCTGGCTGCAGGAGCACCTGTGCATTTTGAGCGGCCTGTACGGCGTGCTGCGCCCGCTGGATTTGATGCAGCCCTACCGGCTCGAAATGGGCACCCGCCTGGCCACGCCCAAAGGGAAAAACCTGTACCAGTTCTGGGGCACCCAGATCGCCGAATACCTGAACCAGCGCGCCGCCGCCGAGGCGCAGCCCGTGGTGGTCAATCTGGCCAGCGAGGAGTACTTCAAGGCGGTGGACCGCAAGGCGCTCAAGCCGCCGGTGGTGACTTGCGTGTTCGAGGAGCTCAAGGGCAAGCAGTACAAAGTCATCAGCTTCCTGGCCAAGCGGGCCCGGGGGCTGATGGTGCGCTATGCCGTGCAGCGCCAAGCCGCCACGGTGGACGACCTCAAGGGCTTCGACCTGGAAGGCTACGCCTATGTGCCGGCCGCCTCCGAGCCGGACCGGCTGGTGTTCCGGCGCGACGAGCGGCCCTGACACCAGCGTGGAGAGACAACGGATGAGCAGGGAGCGCGCCGCATGACCCAGACCGTCACCCCCGAATTGCGCCAGTGGATCATCGAGCAGGCCCGCGCCGGCTTCAGCCCCGAAGCCGTGCTCAAGGCCATGATGGATGTGGGCTGGGAAGAATCGGTGGCCACCGAAGCGCTGGAGCAGACCCTGGAGCAATACGTGGCCGGCCTGGCCCCCGTGCCCATGCCGCGCCCGGATTTGAGCGGCTCGCCGCGGGCCATCGACGTGGGCGACCGCGTGGTGGACGTGCTCGTGGCCATGCGCCAGCCGGAGCTGGTGGTGTTTGGCAACCTGCTGTCCGACGACGAGTGCGAGGCGCTGATCGAAGCGGCGCGGCCGCGCATGACGCGCTCGCTGACGGTGCAGACGGCCACCGGCGGCGAGGAGCTCAACCCCGACCGCACCAGCCACGGCATGTTCTTCCGCCGCGGCGAAACCGACGTGGTGGCCCGGGTGGAGGCCCGCATCGCCCGGCTGCTGCGCTGGCCGGTGGACCATGGCGAGGGCCTGCAAGTCCTGCACTACCGGCCCGGGGCGGAATACAAGCCGCATTACGACTATTTCGACCCCAAGGAGCCGGGCACGGCCCACATCGTGCGCCGCGGCGGCCAGCGGGTGGCCACGCTCGTGATGTATCTGAACAACCCCTTGCGCGGTGGCGGCACCACCTTCCCCGACGTGGGGCTCGAAGTGGCACCCCAGCGCGGGCATGCGGTGTTTTTCGCCTATGAGCGGCCCCATCCGGCCACGCGCACCCTGCATGGCGGCGCCCCCGTGATCGAGGGCGAGAAATGGGTGGCCACGAAATGGCTGCGGCAGCGGGAGTTTGCATGAGCCAGCCGCAAGACAGCCCGCTGGGCAAGGCCACGGCCTATGTGGACCGGTACGACCCTTCCTTGCTCTTTGCGCTGCCGCGCCAGCCCAAGCGGGCCGAGATCGGCATCGAAGGGGCGCCGCCCTTCATGGGGGCCGATTTGTGGACGGCCTACGAACTGAGCTGGCTCAACCCGCGGGGCAAGCCCCAGGTGGCGCTGGCGCACATCACCGTGCCGTGCGAGACCCCGAACCTGGTGGAGAGCAAATCGCTCAAGCTCTACCTCAACAGCTTCAACCAGACGGTGTTCGAGTCGGCCGAGGCGGTGCGGCAGCGCCTGCGGCAGGATTTGAGCGAAGCCGTCTGGCGCGGCCAGCCGGTGGGCGGCAGCGTGGGCGTGCGGCTGCTGGAGCCGCCGGCCTGGTCGGCCGAAACCGTCGCCGCGCTGGAGGGGCTGAGCCTGGACCGGCTCGACGTGGAGTGCGCCGACTACACGCCCGCGCCGCACCACCTGCAGGCCGACCACAGCCAGCCCCAGGTGCAGGAGGCGCTGGTGAGCGACTTGCTCAAGAGCAACTGCCTGGTGACGGGGCAGCCAGACTGGGGCAGCGTGCGCATTGCGTATGTCGGCGCGCCCATCGATCAGGCCGGGCTGTTGCGCTATCTGGTGAGCTTTCGCCAGCACCACGAATTCCATGAGCAGTGCGTCGAGCGCATTTTCATGGACATCTGGACCCGCTGCCGCCCGGCGCGCCTGAGCGTGTATGCCCGCTACACCCGGCGCGGCGGGCTGGACATCAACCCCTGGCGCACCAGCCACCCGCAGCAGCCGCCGGCGTCGCAGCGCACCGCCCGGCAGTGAGCCTGGCCGGCCGCGTCAGGGCAGCCGGAACACCTCCACCGCCCGCTGCAGGCTGTGCGTGCCGGCGTTGAGCCGCTGCGCCGCCGTGCTGGTTTCTTCGACCAGCGCGGCATTGTGCTGCGTGACGGTGTCGAGCTGCGTCACGGCTTCATTGACCTGGGCGATGCCTTGCGTCTGTTCTTGCGTGGCCTGGGTGATCTGCATCACCAGCTCGGCCATGCGTTGCACCTCCTGCGCCACCCGGTCGATGGTCTCGGCCGCGTGGTGCATTTCCGCTGCCCCTTGGCTGACTTGCTCCACCGACTGGCCGATGAGGTCGCGGATTTCGCGTGCTGCCTGGGCGCTGCGCTGGGCCAGGGCGCGCACCTCGGCGGCCACCACCGCGAAGCCACGGCCGGCTTCACCGGCGCGGGCCGCTTCCACGGCGGCATTCAGGGCCAGGATGTTGGTCTGGAAGGCGATGCTTTCGATGACGCCGATGATGTCGTTCATGCGGCGCGAGGACTGCTCGATCGCGTCCATGGACTGGCGCACCGAGCGGATGGCGGCCTGCCCTTCGTTGGCGGTCTGGGTGCTGTGCTGGGTTTGCTGGGCCACCTGGGCGGCGGTCTCGGCGGTCTGGCGCACCGTGCCGGCGAGCTCTTCCATCGAGGCGGCCGTCTCTTCCAGGCTGCCGGCCTGGGCTTCGGTGCGCGCGGCCAGGTTCTGGCCGCCGGCGGCGATTTCCTCGGCCGAGCGGCTAAAGCCCGTGATTTCGGCACGCACGTCGCCAATGACCGCGCGCAGGTTGACTTGCACCTGCACCAGCTTGCGCATCAGCGAGCCCAGCGGTTCGGGGAAATGGTCGCTGGCCTGGGTGGTGAGGTTGCAGCTGGCCAGGTCGCGTGCGAAGCGGTCGGCCTCCTGCATGCCGGCGGCAAACCCCTGCCGGAACCAGGCATACACGGCGGCGGCTCCTGCCGCCATGAGGCCCGCCTGCAGGCCCAGGGTGGCCCCGTCGCCCAGCCATTCCGGGCGCCACCAGCGCAGCGCCGCGGGCACGGTGCCCAGCGCGGCCAGGCCCAGCAAGGCGCCGGCCAGGCGCTCGTTGAGCGTCAGATGGCGGTGCGCGTCGAGCCAGCCGCGCCAGCCCAGCCGCACCACGCGGCCTTCCTTCAAGGTGACGGTGTGGCGCCCGGTCTCGCGCTCGCGGGCCACTTGCGCGTACAGCGCCTCGGCCGCCTGGATCTGCGCCCGCGTGGGCTTGACCCGCACCGACAAATACCCCACCGGCTTGTTGCCTTGCAAAATGGGCGTGACGTTGGCCACCACCCAGTAATGGTCGCCATTCTTGCGCCGGTTTTTCACCACACCGGTCCAGGGGCGGCCGCGCCCGATGGTGGCCCACAAATCCTTGAAGCCCTCGGGGGGCATGTCCGGGTGGCGGATGAGGTTGTGGTTCTGCCCCAGCAGCTCCTCGCGCGAGTAGCCGCTGACGTTGATGAATGCCTGATTGCAATGGGTGATGTAGCCCTTGGTGTCGGTGGTGGACACCAGCATTTCGCTGCCGGGGTAGTCGTACTCCCGCTGGGTCACGGGCAGGTTCATTCTCATGGATGTCTCCTGGGCCAGGGCCGCGCGGTGGGCGCGGGCTGGTGTGTGTGAGAGGGGATTCTACGGAAGCCGTTCCGTGGCAAGGGGGCCCCGTATCGCCGCGGGCGGGGGGCTCAGAACAGGCTCGCCTGCCGCTCGGCGCCCGCCTCGGTGGCGCTGGCCTGTGGGGCGGGCCCGGTGGCGCTGGCCGCGTCGGCCCGCAGCAGCCCGTCGGCCCGCACGCCCAGCAGGCGTAGCGGCCGCTCCAGCGGGGCGCGCTTGAGCGCCTGCCCGGCGGCGCGGCGCAGGGTGGCGGCGTCGTCGGCCGGCGCGGCCAGCCGCTGCTGGCGCGTGACGGTCTTGAAGTCGTCGTACTTGAGCTTGACGGCCACGGCCCGGGCGCGGTAGCCCTTGCGTTGCAGGTCGGCTGCCACCTGCTCGCACAGCCGCGTGAACAGGGCGCCCAGGGCCTGGCGGTCGCGCCGTGGGTGCAGGTTGCGCTCGAAGGTGGTTTCCCGGCTCATGCTCACGGGCTCGCTGTGCGTCTGCACCGGGCGATCGTCGCGGCCCCAGGCCGCCTCGTGCAGCCATAGGCCGTGGCTGGGGCCAAACCAGGCCACCAGCGCGGGCAGGGGCTGCTGGGCCAGCTCACCGATGGTGCGCACGCCGTGCTCGGCCAGCTTGCGTGCTGTCTGGGGGCCGATGCCGTTGATCTTGTGGCACGGCAGGGGCCAGATGAGCGTCTGCAAGTCGGCCTCATGAATGACCGAGATGCCATTGGGCTTGCGGAACTCGCTGGCCATCTTGGCCAGCAGCTTGTTGGGCGCCACCCCGATCGAGCACGTCAGCCCGGTGGCTTCGAAGATGCTTTTCTGGATCAGCCGCGCCAGCACCCGGCCGCCTTCGCGCTGGCCGCCGGGCACGTCGGTGAAGTCGATGTACACCTCGTCCACCCCCCGGTCCTCCATCACCGGGGCCAACTCCTGGATCACCGCCTTGAAGCGGCGCGAATAGCGCCGGTATTCGTCGAAGTCCACCGGCAGCAGGATGGCGTCGGGGCAGAGCTGGGCGGCCTTCATCAGCCCCATGGCCGAGCCCACCCCAAACGCCCGCGCGGCATAGGTGGCGGTGGTGATGACGCCGCGGCCGACGTAGTCGCGCAGCCGGGCAAAGGCGCTCAGCGGCAGTTCGGCCAGCGGCTGGCCGTCGGCGGACGGCGGCTGGTGCTCGTCGGGCCAGCGGCGCCGCCCGCCGATGACCACCGGCAGACCGCGCAGCTGCGGGTAGCGCAGCAGCTCGACCGACGCATAGAAGGCGTCCATGTCCAGGTGGGCGATGCGTCGCATGGCGGGTGAACCCAGGGTGCTCAAACTTTGGGCAAAGCCTGCCAGCCCAATGCTGGCGCGGCCTGGCGCGATTGTCCACGGGCTTTTCCACAGATTGGGCCACAGCCGCCGTGGACAAGCGCAGTATGCTGGCGGCTGCAGCGATTTTCCGCAGGACATTTTCCAATGAGCAACCCCACCGACAAGGATTTCGAGCAGGGCCTGGCCATGCGCAAGCGCGTCATGGGCGAGGATTTCGTGGCGCGCGCCTTCAGCGGGCTGACCGAATTCACCGCCCCCCTGCAGCACTACATCACCCGCAACGCCTGGGGCGATGTGTGGCAGCGCCCGGGGCTCGATCTGAAAACCCGCAGCCTCGTCACCGTGGCCATGCTCACCGCCCTGGGCAAGACGCACGAGCTCAAAGGCCATGTGCGCGGGGCCCTGAACAACGGCGCCACGCCGCAGGAGATTCAGGAAGTGCTGCTGCACGCCAGCATCTACTGCGGCCTGCCCGCCGCGGTGGAGGGGTTCCGCGCCGCCGCCGAGGTGGTGGACGCCCCGCGCGGCTGAGCGCCCGGGGCGCGGGGTGGGCGTGGCGGGCGGCGCGGTGGCTCAGCCGGTCATGAGGCGCTGCACCAGGTCGATGGAGCTGCTGGCCTGGTATTTGCGCATCAGGCGGGCGCGGTAGATTTCCACCGTGCGCGGGCTGATGCGCAGCGCCTTGCCGATGGCCTTGGCCGTCAGCCCCTGGGTGACCAGGGCGGCGATTTCGCGCTCGCGCGGCGTCAGCGCGGCCGTGACCGGGCGGCGCGCGCTCAGGTCCTCGAAGCTCCAGATGCCCGCCGCATGGGGATGGTCGCGATCCAGCGCCCGGCCCGTCACGTGGCACCAGAACAGCTCGCCCTGGAAGCGGCCGCCGATGCGGCGCATCATGCGCTCGTCGGAATAATGGCCGCGCGCGTTGAGGATGGGCGCGATGCGCTCGCCGATGCGCTCGAACTCGTCGGCGCTGGGGTAGAGGATGCGAAAGCTCTGGCCGATGAGCTGCTCGCGCGTGGCGCCGAACATCTCGCACACCGCCTCGTTGCAGTCCACCATGGTGCGGTGGCGCGACAGCACCAGCCCCACCGGGGCCAGATCGAAGGCCAGGCGATAGTCGATGGCCGGCGGCGTGGCGTCCACAGGCATGGGCAGCGGCTTTACGCGGCGCCCAACGCCTGCAGCGCGCGGGCGCGGGTTTCGGCGTGCCCCAGCATGGCCGCCGACCAGGCCGCCGAGGGGCCGCCGCGGCTCAAGCGGCGCTGTTGCTGCTGGCGCTGGAACTCCTCCATCGCGATGCCTTGCACGCGCTCGACCGTCTCGGGCTTGAGCAGCACGCTGCCCGGCTCCATCTCGCGCAGCAGCTCGCGCGCGGCGCTGGCCGCGCCTTCGCCGCGGCCAAGCCGCTGCAGCACCTCCATCGCGCGGTCGGCCGGCAGGTTCAGCGCCAGCAGCCGGCGCATGTAGACCTCGGCCAACGCCAGCTCCGAGAGCACCTCCACGCTGTTGGGCCGCCCCGGCACGGAAAACGTCAGCCCCGCCTCGCGCGCCATGTCGAACGGATCGGGCGCGCCGGCCTCGGGCGCCTCGCCCAGCATGGTCACGGCCATCTCGCCGGCGCGGCGCACCCGATCGCGCAGGTCCTGGTCCTGCAGCAGCGGGTTGTCCGCATCGGCGCGCAGCAGCTGCACCTCCAGCGCGCAGCGCAGCGCCAGGTTGGCCGCGTGCCAGCGCCGCAGTTCCTCGCGCTCGGCGCTGAGCCGCTCGACCTGGCGCGCAGCCGCCTCGGCCCGCGAGACGGCCTCGGCCTCGCGCCGCTGCAACTCGGCCACCCGGGCCTTGAGTTCCTCGACCTGGCGCGTCTCGCGCTCCAGCGCCTGCTGCATCTGCTGGCGGTGCGCCTCGATGAGCTGGCGCTTTTCCTCTTGCAGCCGCTTCACCAGGGCGGTCGCATCGCGCAGGTGGGCCGTGGCCTCGTTCAGCGCCGCGGAGGTGCTGCGCAGATCGTCGTTGAGGCTTCGAATGACCCCCCGTGCGTCAGCCAGCTCCTGCGTGGCCTCGGCGAGCTTGCCCAGCAGGAAGTCGCGCGTCTGCCGCGCCTCCTGGGCCCCCTCCTTGGTGATGGTCAGCGCCTCGTAGAGCTTGTCGTAGGCCTCCTTGTAATCTTCGGCCAGGCGCCGGTAGCGCTTTGCCTGCGCGGCCCAGTCCTCGCCGCGCTCGCTGGCCGCGCGCGCCGCGGCAAAGGCCAGCCCCAGGGCGCCGGCGAACTGCCCGCCGGCCGAGGAAGTGAATGCGCTCATGCGTCTTGCTCCTTTCGAATGAGTTCGCGCAGCCGGGCCAGGGCGTCGCCGCCGGTGGGGCGGGGCGCCTCGCCCGGCTCGGGCGGGTCAGCGTACACCTTGACCGGCGCGGGCACCGTCAGCCGATCATAAGGCCAGGGGTTGGTCAAGCACAGCAGTTGGCCCTGCACCTCGATGAAGAAGGGCACGCACGAGACGGCCACCTGGTCGGGCCGCACCGGGTCCAGCTCATCGGCCCAGCGGGTGAGGAACTGGGCGTCGCTGTAGGCCCTGCCGGGCCGGCGCGGCTGGCCGGGCGGGGTCGGGTACTCGAATTTTTTCTCGATCACCTGCATGAGGTTGCGCACCTTGCTGAGGGCCTGGCCCAGTTCTTCGACGGCCTTGGCCAGTTGGCGGATGTCGGGGTCGTTGCGGATTTTGCGGCTTTCTTCGGGCGTGTGCCACGTCAGGCCCAGCTGCCGCGGCGCCCGGTAGGGCGAGACGAAGGGCGGCCGGCCCGGCTGCACCACTTGGCCGTGCGCCTCGCGCGAGCGCATCAGCGCGCGGTCGAACTGCCATTGGGGCAGCCGGTATTGGCCGGCCCGCATGCGGCACATCAGCCCGCGGTCGCCCGTGGGCAGCTCCAGCACCTGGAGCAGCCTGACGTCGGAAATCTTGGGGTTGAGCGCCTTGAGCGCCTGCATGAATTCCTGGGTGGGGTTGGTGTCGGTCGTGTTGTCCATGGTGGGTCGAGAATAGCACGGCGGGTTTCAAAAAATGTTGTGATTTCTTCGATTACAAAAACCTGTCTATCACAACATTTTCAGCTTCCATCGAATAAATGGAGTGAATATATTTTGGCAACTTTCGGCAAAACCTCCAAATCGGCCGAAAGCCATCGACATGCGAGGAAACCATGAAACGTGCTCGAACCCCATCCCCCACCCCCACCCCCACCCCCACCCCAGCCGCGGCGGTCCATGTGCTCGACGCCGACGCGACGCAGCGCATCGACCTGGCCGCCGCGCAGCTGGAGCGCGCGGGGCTGACGCTGGCGCCCAGCACGGCGCGGCTGCAAGACCCTTGGGGCTTGACGCGCCACCTCACGCCGTGCCGGCTGCGCAAGCCGCCGCTGCCCGCCGACGAGGACGAGGCCCCGGCCGCGTCGCGCCGCGCCCCCACCACAGGCGCCCCCACCACAGGCGCCCCCACCACAGACGCCGCCCTGGGCTGCCCGCCGGGCGTGCCGCCTGGGGGCGCCTGGATCGAGCCGGCGCCCGTGTTCGAGCGCGCCGCCGACGTGGCCGCCGCGCTGTGGCTGGTCATCGAGGGCTGGTGGCGGCAGGCCGCCCCGGCGGCCACGTCGGTCGAGCCACCCGCCCCAGGGCAGGCCGACGCTGGGGCGCAGGTGCCGCTGCCGTACGACGACCAATCGCCCCCGCTGCGCTTTGACGACGTGATGCTGATGGGCCGCGCCGAATGGCCGCTGCGCGACCTGGTGCATTGCATGGGCTTGGGCGAGACGGGCTCGGGCAAGACGTACTCGTATCTGCTGCCCGTGCTCAAGGCCGCCCTGGCCTACACTTGCGATGGCCTGGCTTCCAGCGTGCTGGTCATCGACCCCAAGCGCGAGCTGCTGCCCGAGGTGCAGGCGCGCATGGCGCAGATCGGGCGGCATGGGCAATGCGTGGTGCTGGGGCAGGCCCAGGCGCAGCAGCCGCCGGGCCGTCTGCGCCTGTTCGGTGGCGCGATGCAGCACCTGTCGCTGCGCGACCGCTATCACAAGGTGTGCGAGCTCCTGCCCTTGGCGCAGACCGGCTCCGACGAGAGCAGCCGCTGGCTGCAAAAGGGGCACGAATTGAATCTGGCGCTGCTGCACATCGACGAGCTGACGCGCCGCCGCCTCGGGCGCAGCCTGCTGTGCGAGCTGCACCGCGTGCTGGGCACGGGCTGCCAGCCGCGCAGCCAGTGGCAGGCGCTGGACCAGCTCTACGTCTGGGTCAGCGGCATGCCGCAGCTGCGCATGGTCAATGCCTTCTTGCAGCTGCTGACCGATCGCCTCTTGGCCGGGCAATTCGTGCCCAACCCGTTGGCGCGGTTTCCCAGCATGGGCTCCGGCCCCAATTCCGACGCCTACAACCAGTGGATGTACGAGTCGCGCATGGCGCGCATGATCACCGCGCTGGCTGGGGCCCCGGAGGTGGTGGAGGCCATTGACCTGGACCTTTGGCCGTGGCCCGATGACGCCGCCCTGACCTGGGAGACGGTGCTGGAGCAGGGGTGGGTGGTGGTCTATCAGCCGCAAAACACCCATGCCGCCAACTTCTGCGCCCGCGCGTTGAAAGCGGCGTATTTCCGCGCCTGCATGAGCCGCGCCTGCATGCGCCGCCCGGTGTTTTACGTGGTCGATGAGTTCCAGCGCTTCATCACCCTGGATGGCGACAGCGCGGAAGCGAGCTTTCTGGACCGCTGCCGCGCCTACCGGGTGACTTGCGTCATGGCCACCCAGAGCCATGCCAGCCTGCTGCATGTGATCCAGAACAAGGCGGCGCTGGATTGCCTGCTGCTGAACATTCCTACGGTGCTGGTGTTTCGCACCCGCGACCCCCACGCCCGCGGGCAGCTCGAAGGCACGTTCGCGCCGCCACGGCGCGACATGCCCCACGTGTTGGCGGTGCGCCCCATCGAGCGCCTGGAGACCGGGGAGTACTACTACGCCAGCCCGAGGCGGCACGGGCGCTACCGGGCGCGGTGGGGCGCGGCTGCCCAGGCGCCAGCGCGGCAGCCGGCCTGAGCGCCAAGCGCGACGAAGAGAACCCTCACAGTCATTCAAAAGGAGCGTGAATCATGATGACGATGCCAAACCTGTGGATGGATGCCGCCCGGGCGGCGACGCCGGGCACGGGCCTGCCCGCCACCGTCGGCCAGCCCGCGCCCGAGGTGCGCGTGACGGCGCAACCCCTGCCGCAGCAGGCGCTGGTGTGGTACCACGGCCCCATCACCGAAGAAGGGGCTGACGAATTGCAGCAGGTGGCGCAGACCTGCCTGGACTACTACCACTACGACCAGCTCGATCTGGGCTGGACGTCGCCCGGCGGCAGCGTGGTGGGCATGCGCCGCATCATGGGCAGCATGCAGGCGTGGCGGCGGCGCGGGGTACGGGTGCGCACCCAGGCCCATCGCATGGCGTGCAGCGCCGCGGCGGTGCTGCTGTCGCTGGGCGACTGGGGCCGGCGCTCGGCCCAGCCCCATGCGGAGCTGCTCTACCACCGCGTGGGCGTGCTCACCCGCGACTGGCAGCGCGTGACCGAAGCCGACGCCTGGCGCATGCGCACCCAGCTCAAGCGGCTGGACGAGGACATGGTGCAGACCTTGCTGGGGCACGCCCTGTCGCACGTGGGCGCCGAGGGCTTGCAGCGCACCGTGCAGCGCCGCACCGACTGGCTGCGCGCCCACTGGGCCGACGTGCGGCAGCGCTGCGTGCAGGCCGGCGGGCTGATCGACGCCCACGCGGGCCTGCCGGCCTGGCTCAAGCGGCCCGCGCCCAGGCGCTCCGACAAGACGTGGCTGGCCGCCTACGAGCACGGCCTGCAAGGCCTGCTCGCGGCCGATCAGGCCATCTCGCCGCTGCAAGCCTGGTGCTGGGCGCTCATCGACGAGGTGGAGCAGGTCGTCCACGGCGACGAGGCCCTGGCCTGACGGCGAGCGAGGCGGCGCTAGGGTTGGCCTTTAGGCAATACTACGTATGCCGTTACGTAGTATCGTATGGCTTTTCCATCACCATTGGACAGGAGCGTGCGAGCATGAACAAGGTGTACCCCAGCGCGGCCGAAGCCCTCAAGGGCGTGGTGGCCGACGGGCAACTCATCGCCGTGGGCGGTTTTGGCCTGTGCGGCATTCCTGAGGCGCTCATCGACGCGCTGCGCGACAGCGGCGTCAAGGACCTCACCGTCATCTCCAACAACGCCGGCGTGGACGGCTTCGGCCTGGGCAAGCTGCTGGAGACGCGCCAGATCAAGAAGATGATCTCCAGCTACGTGGGCGAGAACAAAGAGTTCGAGCGCCAGTACCTGGCTGGCGAGCTGGAGCTGGAGTTCACCCCGCAGGGCACGCTGGCCGAGAAGCTGCGCGCCGGCGGCGCGGGCATCCCGGCGTTCTTCACCAAGACGGGCGTGGGCACCATCGTGGCCGAGGGCAAGGAGCACCGCGAGTTCAACGGCGAGACCTACATCATGGAGCACGCCCTGTTCCCGGACGTGGCGCTCATCAAGGCCGACGTGGCCGACCTCTCGGGCAACCTGCGCTTTCACCTGACGGCGCGCAACTTCAACCCGGCCGCCGCCACGGCAGGCAAGATCTGCATCGTGGAGGTGGAGCGCGTGGTGGCCACCGGCGACATCGCCCCCGACGACGTGCACCTGCCCGGCATCTATGTGCACCGCATCGTGCACAACCCCACGCCTGAGAAACGCATCGAAAAGCGCACCACGCGCGAGCGCAAAGTTTGATCGAGGAGTACGGAACATGCCTTGGACCCAAGACCAGATGGCCGCGCGCGCGGCCCAAGAACTGCAGGACGGCTTCTACGTCAACCTGGGCATCGGCATCCCGACGCTGGTGGCCAACCACGTGCCCGACCACATCGAGGTCTGGCTGCAGAGCGAAAACGGCATGCTGGGCATCGGCCCCTTCCCTTATGAGGACGAGGTGGACCCCGACCTGATCAACGCCGGCAAGCAGACCGTCACCACCATCAAGGGCTCGTCCATCTTCGGCTCGGACCAGTCGTTTGCCATGATCCGCGGCGGCAAGATCAACCTGTCCATCCTGGGCGCGATGCAGGTCACGCACAAGGGCGACCTGGCCAACTGGATGATCCCGGGCAAGATGGTCAAGGGCATGGGCGGCGCGATGGACCTGGTGGCCGGTGTGAAGCGCGTGATCGTGCTGATGGAGCACGTCGCGCGCAAGAAGGACGGGACCGAGGACCTGAAGATCCTGCCCGAGTGCACGCTGCCGCTGACCGGCAAGGGCGTGGTGGACCGCATCATCACCGACCTGGGCGTGATGGACGTTACGCCCGAGGGGCTCAAGCTGGTGGAGCTGGCCCCCGGCGTGACGCGCGAGTTCATCCAGAGCAAGACGGGCGTGCCGCTGCTCTGAAAAGGCCCCTCAGGCCGTGGCCGGGTCCTGGGGCTCGGCCGCGGCGGCAGGCAGCCACGGCCGCAGGGCTTGACGCACCTGCGGGTCTTGCAGGGCCGCGCTCAGGCGCGGGCCCAGCGCGGCGGCCAGGTAAGACCGCGCCAGCGCGGTGTCGATGGCGTCGTCGGCCTGCCAGTCGAAAGCCTGCCAGTCTTCGATCTGGCGCGCGGCCAGCCGCTCCCCCATGCGCAGGCACCAGTAGGCCAGGGCCTGGGCGGTGGCCTCTGGGTGGATGGCGGTGGCCGGCGTCTCCAGCCAGCCGTGCAGGCGGGCCACCGCGTCGGTCAGCGCGTCGGGCAAGGCCCAAGACTGCATCAGCAGCCGGCCGATTTCCGCCCCGCTGAGGCCCAGCGCTTCCTGTTCCAGCTGGGCGCGGGCCAAGCCATCGCCTTGCGCCCAGGCGTTGGTCTGCTCGGCCGGCAACAGGGTGAGTACCGCCAGCGGCGCCAAAGACGCCAGCACCACTTGGGTGACGGCCGCGCCCGTCTCGGCCAGCCCCAGCTTTTGCCCCACGCGGGCGCACAGCTCGCTGGCCGCGGCGGTGGCTTGCCATTGGCGGTCGAACAGGGGGCGCAGCCCGTCCGGCGGGGTGGGAAAAGCGTCGCTGAGCAGGTGTTGTAGGCACAAGGCGCGGACCGTGTTGAGGCCCAGAAAGGTGATGCCCTGCCCGATGTGGACCACCGGGGTGCGCAGGCCATACAGCGGCGAGTTCACGGTGGCCAGCACCTTGGCCGCGATAGCCGGCTCGCTGAGCACCACGTCGGCCAGCTGGCTGGAGGTGGCTTTTTGCAGAAACGCCGGCGAGCTCAGCGCGTGCAAGGCGGGGGCCGGGCGGTGCAGGCGCTCCAGCCGTTGCATGAGCGCGTCGCGCTGCGTGGCTTGGAGGGCCGCTGCCGGCTCGCGCCGGAAGGCCGCCAGCGGCGCGGGCGCCTCCATGGGTGGCAAAGCGGGTGCCGCCCCTGACGGCGTGGGCCGGCCCGCGGGCGCCGGGCTGGCGGCGCTGGGCGCGGCGGCGGCAGGCAGGGTGGGCGGGGCAGGCTGGCGCGGCTGGTCCGACGCAGACGATGCCGATGAGCGGCCCCGGCCCAGGGCCCACCAGGCCAGCGCGGCGGCCAAGGCCACCACGGCGACGATCAGTATCCAGATCATGTGTGCGATTCCCTCTCAGTATCGACTGTAGCGCATCGCGGCAGGGCCGATGCGCGTGCCGGTCAGAACGGGGTGGGGCTGTCGAAGCGCAGCCGCTGGCCCGTCAGCGGGTGGTGCAGTTCGAGGCGGCAGGCGTGCAGCCACAGGCGGGGGCTGGCGCTGCGCCAAGGCTCGGGCGCGTACAGCTCGTCGCCCACGATCGGGTGGCCAATGGCTTGCAGGTGGACCCGCAACTGGTGCGAGCGGCCGGTCACGGGCATGAGTTCGAGCCGGCAGGCGCCGGCCAGCGGGGCTGGGCGGGGGTGGAGCCGCCAGCGGGTGTGGCTGGGCTTGCCGATGGCCGGGTCCACCTTGCTGCGGGGTCGGTTGGGCCAATCCACGATCAGGGGCAGGCGGATGTCGCTCCAGCCGTCGGCATCGGCGTCGCTGAGGGCGGGCGTGCCGGCCACCACCGCCTCGTAGCGCTTGCGCACCGTGCGCTGCGCGAACTGCCGGCTCAGGGCGCTTTGCGCCTCGGGCCCTTGCGCCATCACCACCAGGCCAGAGGTGGCCATGTCGAGGCGGTGCACCACCAGCGCGCGCGGGTACAGGGCCTGGGCCCGGGCGCTGAGGCAGTCGGCGTGCGCCGGGCCGCGCCCCGGCACCGAAAGCAGGCCGGCCGGCTTGTCCAGCACGAGCAGGGCCTCGTCGGCGTGCACCACGGTCAGGCCGCCGTGCCCCACGCTCACCACTCGGCCCCTTCCACCAGAAAGCGCACGCGGCGCTGGCCTTGCCATTCGTCGGCATCTAGCCGGAAGGCGAGCTTGACGCGGCTGGGCAGCGGCTCGGCATGGCCGAACCAGATGCCATCGACCACGTCGCCGCCGTGGCGCACCTTGAGTTGCAAATGTTTTTGGCCCACCAGCCGTTGCGAGACGATTTCCACCTCCTCGCAGAACACCGGCGGGGCGAAGCCTTGCCCCCACACCTGCTGGTGCAGGGTGTCGATCAGGTCCACGCGGCGGTATTGCGGGTCGAGCGCGCCGTCGGTTTCCAGGCGGCGCTGCAGCGTGGCGTCGTCCAGCCATTCGGCAGCGATTTGCTGAAACGCCTGATCGAAAGTGTCGAGGTGTTCTTCGGCGATGGTGCAGCCTGCCGCCGCCGCATGGCCGCCGAAGCGCAGCAGCACGCCGGGGTGGCGCTTGGCCATCAGGTCGAGCGCGTCGCGCAGGTGAAAGCCGGGGATGGAGCGGCCCGAGCCTTTGAGCTCGTGTGCTTTGCCTGGGGCCTGGCTGGCGGCAAACACGAAGGTGGGGCGGTAGAGCTTGTCTTTGAGGCGCGCGGCCACGATGCCGATGACGCCTTCGTGAAAGTCGGGATCGAACAGGCACAGCGCCGGCGGCGGGCTGTCGGCTTCGTCCCACAGGGCTTCGGCCAGTTGCATGGCTTGCTCGCGCATGTCGCCTTCCAGCGTCTTGCGCTCGCGGTTGATGGCGTCGAGCTGCTGGGCCAGTTCGGCGGCCCGCTGGGCGTCGTCGGTGCTCAGGCATTCGATGCCCAGCGTCATGTCGCGCAGGCGCCCGGCGGCATTGAGCCGCGGCCCGAGCGCGAAGCCCAGGTCGAAGCTGCTGGCCAGCAGGGGCTGGCGGCCCGCCACCTGAAACAGCGCGGCCATGCCCGGGGGCATCTGGCCGCTGCGGATGCGCTTGAGGCCCTGAGCCACCAGGCGGCGGTTGTGGGGGTCGAGCTTCACCACGTCGGCCACCGTGCCCAGCGCCACCAGCGGCAGCAGGGTGTCGATGCGTGGCTGGGTCTGGGCGGTGAACACGCCCCGGGCGCGCAACTCGGCCCGCAGGGCCAGCAGCACGTAGAACATCACGCCCACGCCAGCGATGGCTTTGCTTTCAAAGGGGCAGCCGGGCTGGTTGGGGTTGACGATGACGCAGTCTTGCGGCAGCCTGACCTGCCCGTCGATGACGGCAGGCAGGTGGTGGTCGGTCACGAGCACTTGCAGGCCGAGGGCGCGGGCGTGCGCCACGCCGTCCACGCTGGCGATACCGTTGTCCACCGTCACGAGCACGTCGGCCCCACGCGCCTGGACCCGTTCGGCAATGGCCGGGGTCAGGCCGTAGCCGTCGGTCACGCGGTCGGGCACCAGGTAGTCCACGGCCGCCCCGCCCAGCGGCGCGCCCAGCAGGCGCAGGCCGCGCAGCGCGGTGGCGCAGGCGGTGGCGCCGTCGCAGTCGTAGTCGGCCACGATGCAGATGCGCCGGCCGGCTTGCAGGGCATCGGCCAGGAGTTGGGCGGCTTCTGTGGCACCCCGCATGTGCTCCGGGGGCTGCAAGCGGGCGAGGCTGTCGTCGAGTTCGTCCGGGTGGCGCACGCCACGGGCGGCAAACAGCCGCGCCAGCAGCGGGTGGATGCCGGCTTGCTCCAGCGTCCAGACGCTGCGCGGAGGGATGTCGCGGGCAATGAGCTTCATGGGTTCAGAGCGATTGCAAGACGGTGGCCACGTTGGCTGGTCGGGCTGGTCGCCAGAGGCGGCGCAGCGTCTGGCGCCAGCGGCCCGCCAGCAGCGTGGCGTGGGTGGGGGTGGAGGGTGGCGCCCAGGTCTGCCAGTGGCTTTCGCCGCACAGGGTGATGGGGCCCGGGCGGGGGTGTCGCAGCCGCGGCGCGATGGCTTCACGGTCCAGCGTCTGCCAGGCGTCGCGCCAGGCGGCCCAGTCGCCATGCAGCGCCGGGCGGCGCAGCGCGTCGGTGAGTTGGGGCGGCGTGCCCTGCGGGGCCTCGTGGGGTTGCAGGGTGCCGCAGCCGTCGATCCACAGCCCGTTGATGGCCGGCAACCCTTGGGCGGCCCGCTCGTCGTGGACCGGGTGGGTGTAGAACAGCATTTGGGCCTCGTTGAGCAGCCGCAGCAAGGGGCGTGCGGCAGGGTGCGCGGCGCCGTCGGGCAGCCAGCCGTCGAGCCGGCGCTGAGCCACCCGGTCCAGGCTGGGCCAGGGCAGGTGGCGCAGCGGCTCGCCTTCGGCCCGCCAGCGGGTGGGCTGCTCCCACACCAGGGTCAGGCCGTCTTCGGCGGCCAGCGGCGCCAAGGCGGCCAGCAGCGCGCGCGACTGGTCCGGCGGCACGCTGGCCGGGTCCATGGCTTGCAGGCTGACCTGCTCCATGCCCACCGTCCAGTGGCACAGATGCAACCAGGCGCAAGGCCGGTCGATCACCCCGGCGTGCCACGCGGCCAGGGGCAGGAGACCGTCGGGGCGGGCGTCCCAGCCCAAGGCGGCGGCCAGCGCGTGTTCGTGCGGGGCGTTGCGGCTGTAGGCGTCGCCCCGCACGGGCCCGGGGGTGGACCATTCGGTCAGCACGGCTTGCAGCGCGGGCAGGGCCAGGCCGGCCAGCGCCTGGCGGCAGGCGTCGTCATCGGCGGCAGCGAACGGCACGATCAGCGCGCGTTCGGCAGAGAACTCGGGCATGGGCAGGGTGTTCATAGCAAGGCCAGACCGTGATTGTCGGGGATGCCACAATCCCCCCTGGCGAATTTCAAACACCATGCAGATCCCCTACGAATTCCTGCTCGGCTGGCGCTACACGCGCGCCGGCCGGGGCACGCGGCGCAACGGCTTCATTTCCTTCATCAGCGGTGTGTCCATGCTGGGCATTGCGCTGGGGGTGGCGGCCCTCATCATCGTGCTGAGTGTGATGAACGGGTTCCAGAAAGAGGTGCGCGACCGGATGCTGGGCGTGCTGTCGCACATCGAGGTGTTCGCCCCAGGCGGGCAGGCCATTCCTGATTTGGCGCAGACTTTGCGTGAGGTGCAGACGCACCCCGAAGTGCGGGGGGCGGCGCCCTTCATCGCGGCCCAGGGCTTGCTGGCGCGTGGCGAGGACATGCAGGGCGTGCTGATCCGGGGCATCGACCCGGCGCTGGAGCCACAAGTCACGGCACTGGCCGCCGAGCAGGCGCAAGCGGCGCTGGCCCGCCTGGAGCCTGGGCAGTTCGGGGTGGTGCTGGGAGTGGCGCTGGCGCGCAGCCTGGGCGTGATGCCGGGCGACCCGGTCACGCTGATCGTGCCCAGCGGGCAGCTCACGCCAGCCGGTGTGGTGCCGCGCCTGCGCCAGATGACGGTGGTGGGCTTGTTCGATTCCGGCCACTATGAATACGACTCGGCGCTGGCTTTCGTGCATCTGGAGGACGCCGCGCGCCTGTTCCGGCTCGAAGGGCCTACCGGGGTGCGGCTGAAAATCCGCGATTTGCATCAGGCGCGTGAGGTGGCGGTCGAGCTGGCGGCTTCGCTCAGCGGCGATTTGATCATCCGCGACTGGACGCGGCAGAACCGCACCTGGTTTGCCGCCGTGCAATTGGAAAAGCGCATGATGTTCATCATCCTGACGCTCATCGTGGCGGTGGCGGCGTTCAACCTGGTCTCCACCCTGGTGATGACGGTGACCGACAAGCGGGCCGACATCGCCATTTTGCGGACGCTGGGGGCCAGCCCGGGCAGCATCATGGCGGTGTTCGTGGTGCAGGGGGCGATGGTGGGCGTGATCGGGACCGGGCTGGGGCTGCTGCTGGGCCTGGGCGTGGCGTTTCACATCGACACGCTGGTGCCGGCGCTGGAGCGCCTGTTGGGGGCCAGCTTCCTGCCGCAGGACATCTACCTCATCAGCCGCATGCCCAGCGACCCGCAGCGCGGCGACATCGTCCCGATCGGCCTGATCTCGCTGGCGCTGGCTTTCGTGGCCACCCTGTATCCGAGCTGGCGGGCCAGCCGCGTCAACCCGGCGGAGGCACTGCGTTATGAGTGAAGTCACGGCACTGGCGAGCGTGGTCTTGCAGGCCACCGGGCTGGTCAAGCGCTTTCAGGAAGGCCGGCTCGATGTGACCGTGCTGCGGGGCGTGGACCTGAGCGTGCGCGCCGGCGAGACGCTGGCCATCGTCGGCGCCTCGGGCTCGGGCAAGAGCACGCTGCTGCACCTGCTGGGCGGGCTGGACGCCCCCAGCAGCGGCGAGGTGGTGCTCGCCGGCACGCGGCTGGCGGGGCTGAGCCCGGCGCGGCAGGGCGCTTTGCGCAACCGGCATCTGGGCTTTGTGTACCAGTTCCACCACCTGCTGCCCGAATTCAGCGCCCGCGACAACGTGGCCATGCCCCTGTGGATACGGCGCGAGCCGCGCGAAGCGGCGGCGCAGCAGGCTGCCGACTGGCTCGGCAAGGTGGGCCTGGCGCAGCGGCTGCACCATCGCCCGGCCGAGCTTTCCGGGGGAGAGCGCCAGCGCGTGGCCATCGCCCGGGCGCTGGTCACGCGGCCGGCCTGCGTGTTGGCCGACGAGCCGACGGGCAACCTCGACCGCGCATCGGCCGAGACGGTGTTTGCCCTCATGCTCAGCCTGGCGCGGGAGCAGGGCACCGCCTTCGTGGTGGTGACCCACGACCCCGATCTGGCCCGGCGCTGCGACCGCGTGCTGCACATGCGCGATGGCCGCTTGAGCGCCGGTTGATCCCGCCGCTTGTCAGCCTGCTGTCAGGCGTGGGCGGGTTTCAGGGTTTACACTAATCACTATATTAGCAATCAATCATATAGTTGGCGCATGACGTCCAGCACCACCCTCGGTCCCGTGCCTTCGAACGCCCTGCAGCCGGCGTTCGAGGCCGCCGCGCGCTATTTCGGGGTGCTGGGCGAGCCGACCCGACTGCACATTCTTCACACCATCTGTCAGGAAGAAAAGTGCGTCAATGACATCATCAAGGCCACGGGCATCGCCCAGGCCAACGTCTCTCGCCACCTGGGGCTGATGTACCAGGCGGGCATGTTGTCGCGGCGGCGCGAGGGCACGCAGGTGTTCTACCGTGTGGCCGACCGCGTGTTCGTGGAACTGTGTCGCAGCGTGATGGTGCAGGTCGTCTCGCGCATGGACGAGATGGCCCGCGCCCGCATGTTCGATGGCAGTTTTCACCCGATGGGCCTGGCCGGTCCCCTCGGTCCCGATCTTCCGGCCACACAGAAGGAATAAGCAAGTGTCCAGAGACCTGAGCGAAGTCATCGGGCGCGTCGTGCCAGCGCCCGAGAATCACCTGAGCCCCGAGCTGCTCGACAAGGCCCGCAAGGCCCGGCGCAGCTTCATGGGCAAAGCCTTGGCCATGGGGGCCGGGGCCGTGGCCGCCACCGCGTCGGCCACCCGCGCGCTGGCGGCCGAGGGGGAGGACGTGATCCTCAACCTGCCCGAGCACACCACCGGGCTGGGCCAGCCCGTGGCCGCCCTGGGCTATGGCCAGCCCAGCAAGTGGGAGGCCAACCTGCAGCGCCGCGAAAGCCCGGGCCTGACCCGCGTGTCGCAGGCGTCGGTGAGCTTCACGCCGCTGCAAGGCCTCTTTGGCATCATCACGCCCAGCGGCCTGCACTTCGAGCGCCATCACCAGGGCTGGTGGGACATCGATCCGTCCAAGCACCGCCTGATGGTGCATGGCGACGACGGCATGGTCAAGCGTCCGCGCGTCTTCACCATGGACGACCTGATGCGCCTGCCCAGCGTCTCGCGCATTCATTTCATCGAGTGTGGGGCCAACTCCGCGCCCGAGTGGGGCAACGTGGCGCTGCCTTCGGTGCAGTACACCCACGGCATGCTGAGCTGCTCCGAATTCACCGGCGTGCTGCTGTCCACCCTGCTGGAGATGTGCGGCATCGACAAGAAGCGCGCCAAGTATGTGCTCGCCGAAGGGGCGGATGGCTCCTCGATGACGCGCACGATTTCCATCGAACAGGCCATGGACGATGTGATCGTGGCCTGGGGCATGAACGGCGAGATGCTGCGCCCGGAAAACGGCTACCCGCTCCGTCTGGTGGTGCCGGGCGTGCAGGGGGTGAGCTGGGTCAAGTACCTGCGCCGCATCAAGGTGGGCGACATGAAGTGGGCCACCAAGGACGAGGCCATCCACTACGTCGATCTGATGCCGGACGGCACGCACCGCCAGTACACGGGCATCCAGGAGTGCAAGTCCGTCATCACCACCCCCTCGGGCGGGCAGACGCTGCTCGACCGTGGCTACTACAACGTCACCGGCCTGGCCTGGTCGGGCCGCGGCACCATCAAGCGCGTCGATGTGTCCTTCGACGGCGGGCGCAACTGGCGCACCGCGCGGCTGGAGGGCCCCATCCTGCCCAAGGCGCTGACCCGCTTCAACATCGACTGGGTGTGGGACGGCAAGCCCGCCATCCTGCAAAGCCGGGCCATCGACAGCACCGGCTATGTCCAGCCCAAGATCAACCAGCTGCGCGCCGTGCGCGGCACCCGCTCCATCTACCACCAGAACGCGATCCAGAGCTGGCTGGTGTCGGAAAACGGCGAAGTCTCCAACGTGCAGGTGTATTGATGAAAACCATGTGGCGCAAAACCCTTCAGGTGCTGGCCGTCTCGACCCTGGTCGGCGGCCTGGGCACCGGTCTGGCCCAAGCCCAGGCCAACAAGCCGTGGCACGAGATTGGCCGCGACGCCAAGCCGGCCGAGATCAAGGCCTGGAACATCGACGTGCGCCCCGACTTCAAGGGGCTGCCCAAAGGCTCGGGTTCGGTCAAGCTGGGCGAACAGGTGTGGGAGGCGCAATGCGCGTCCTGTCACGGCGTCTTTGGGGAATCCAACGAGGTGTTCACCCCCATCGTGGGCGGCACCACGAAGGAGGACATCCAGCGCGGCCGCGTCAAGAATCTGGAAGAAGGCTCCAACTACCCGCAGCGCACCACCATGATGAAGGTGGCCACCATCTCCACGCTGTGGGACTACATCAACCGCGCCATGCCGTGGAACAATCCCAAGAGCCTGAAGGTGGAAGAGGTCTATGGCGTGCTGGCCTACATCCTCAACCTGGCCGATGTGGTGCCCGAGGACTTCGTGCTCAGCGACCAGAACATCGCCGAAGTGCAGCAGCGCATGCCCAACCGCAACGGCATGGTGTTCTACGAGCCGCTGTGGCGCGTCGATGGCCGCGGTGACGTGCAGAACGTCGCCTGCATGCGCGACTGCCCGGTGCAGGTCTCCATCCGCTCGGTGCTGCCCGAGCACGCCCGGGATGCGCATGGCAACATCCGCGAGCAAAACCGCGTGATCGGTCCCGTGCGCGGCGCCGACACCACCCGCCCGCCGCCCACCGAGCCGCTGACCCAGCGCATCACCGTCGAGGCCGTGGTCGTGGCCCAGGCCGCGCCCGCCGCCAACGATCCGAAAGCGCTGCTCAACACGAACTCGTGCACCGCCTGCCACGGCATCAACAACAAAATCGTGGGCCCCGGGTTCAACGAAATCGCGGCCAAAAACAAAGACCGTGCTGGCGCTGTGGCTTATCTGATCGACAAGATCAAGAACGGTGGCCAGGGCGTGTATGGTGCGATTCCGATGCCCGCGCAGCCTCAGGTCAGTGATGCCGATGCCAAGGCCATTGCCGAGTGGATCGCCGCTGGCGCGAAGTGACGTTTTTTTCCCCAACCAGGAGTTGCAACCCCATGAACAAGACATTGTTCACCCTCGTCGGCGCCGTGACCTTCATGGCCGCCGGTGCCGCCCAGGCCAACGTCGATGGCGCCGCAGCCACTGCGCTGGCGCAGAAAAGCGCCTGCATGGCCTGCCATGCCATCGACCGGAAAATGGTGGGGCCGTCGTACAAAGACATCGCCGCCAAGTACAAAGGCATGGAGGTGGACAAGCTGGCGGCTTCGATCAAGGCCGGTGGCTCTGGCAAGTGGGGCCCCGTGCCCATGCCCGCCCAGCCGAACCTCAAAGACGAGGACGCCAAGACCCTCGCCGCCTGGATCCTCGCCGGCGCGCCCGCCAAGTGAGGCCAGTCGGCCATTTCCCTGAACGATTTCCCCGAAAGGAGAGCTTCATGAACCCAACACGCCGAACCGTACTGAAGAGCACGGGCGCGATGGCCACGCTGCTGTCGCTGGGCATTGTGACGGCCGAGCAGGCGCAGGCGGCTGGCCGCGCGGGCTTTGACGCCAAGAACCTGCAAGACGCGATCAAGGCGCTGGGCGGCAGCGTCTCGGCCAACGACCAGGTGCAGATCATTTCGCCGGACATTGCCGAAAACGGTGCCGTGGTGCCGGTGGGGGCGATC
>NZ_SNYL01000016.1 GCF_004363315.1 Tepidicella xavieri | reverse complement strand
GACGGCTCAGCATCTGCTTCGATCCCGTCATGTGAAACGATATTGACCCTCAACTCGTCGCCACGAACGAGTGGGCGGGGTAGTGCAGAGGTTCCCTACGGCGCCAGGGCCGGGCGCGCCTGCGCGGGGTTTTTTCGGCTTACAGCGTGTTGCGCCAGCCGGCAATGGTGCGGATGAGGCTGCGGTTGACGTGGTCGAGGGGGAAGGCGGCCGCTTCGCACAAGGCAGGCAGCCGTTGCAGTTCCTCGAAGTGCTCCATGCGGCGCGCGATGTCGAGGTAGATGTGATAGGGGCCCGCCTCGCGCAGGAGGGCGTCGCCCATGGCCTCGGAGATGGGAATGCGCTTGAGGGCGGCGTTCAGGGGTTCGTTCGTGAGCCGGTCGAGCGCGGAGAACAACCCCGTCACGTAGATTTCGGTCCGCAAATCGCGCTGCAAACCCGCTTCCATGAGGTGCTCCATGAGCCGGGCGCGCAGCACCAGACCCAGTCGCACGGGCAGCAGTTCCCTGTCGCCGGAAGCGCCGGGCATGAGTTCGAGCATCCAGTCGCGCAGCCGCCGCTGCCCCAGCAGCATGAGGGCTTGGCGCACGGTGGTCACTTCGCGCGAGGCGCCAAACACGGGGGAGTTGACCAGCCGCAGGGTGCGGAATGTCAACACGGCGTCCCGGTGGATGAGGTCTTCCACCGTTTCCATGGAGGCGTCGCGCATGAGGGCCTGCTGCACGCGCACCAGCGTGAGCTTGTCCACGGGCACGCCGTAGCGCTGGTGCTGGCGCAGCACGTCGTCCACGGGCCAGCCGCACAGGCCCCAGGCGCTGCGGTCGTCCAGGCAGTGGATGGCCAGCTCGCGCTGGCCGATGTCGCGGTAGAGCTGTTCGCGCAGGATGGGGCTGTCGGCCGGGCGACCGGCACGCATCTGCTGGGCCACATGGAGGGCCTGGGCCGCTTGCTCGGGCCACAGGTGCAGCAGGTAGCGGTGCACGCCCTGCCCGATCGGCGGCAACGGCTTGGCCCGCGCCAGTGGCGCATCCTGCACCAGCCGGTGGCCCATGCGGTGGGCATAGGCCACGGCCTCCACCAGCCCGGGCGGTATCTGGTCGCCATAGTCGGGCAGTTCCAGCCAGACGTGCTCGTGGGGGTTGACCGAAAGGGCCTCGCGCAAAAACCCGGTTTCGGCAAACGACACCACGACGAAAGGCGAATCGGCCGACAGTTCTTCCGAAATCAGGTGCAGCAGTTGCGCCGCGCTGACGGACTCGGGATGCACGGCCCGCACCCGAAGGCGCACGCCGATCAGTTGCCGCTTCGCGCCCCAGATGGGTTGATAGGCAAAAGCGACATGTTCAAGCAGGTTCAAAGCCATACATCACGCAATGTACTGGAACAGCGTGAGTCTTTGCACCTGTGCGTAGGATTGAAGCGCCGCCTGCAGGCCCAGCTGCTGGGTCTGGAATTGGGAAATGCCTTTGACCATGTCCAGGTCGGTGAGGTTGGACAGTTCTTTCTGGCCCGCCACGGAACGGTCTTGCAGCAGGCCCTCGATGCTGTCGGCCCGCCGCAGCAGCTCGCCCAAGCGGCCGCGCACCAGCAGCAGGCGGTCTTGCCCGGCCTGCAGTTCGGCGTGAACGGCATTGAACACTTGCGTGCGGCGGGTGCTGCTACTGTCTTCCAAGGCGTCGATGGCGCGCTGCAGGGTGGCAAACAGATCGCCGTTGCGGCTGGGCCGCAGATCGAACTGGGCCAGCGGGCCGCCTGGGGTGGCCGGTGCGGTGAACGAGCCACTGAGCACGATGTCGAAGCCATAGTCCTCGGGCGGTGCGTCTCTGCCGACCGACACCGCGCTCGCCCCCAGGGCCTGGCGCAAATCGACCGTCTGGCCGGGCACGACCGGCCCGAGCGCGATCGAGCGGATCGGGGCCGTCTCGTCGGAGCGGTAGATGTCCAGGGTGGCATTGGCGCCGTCCCAGTTCACCTGGACGCTGAATTCACTGAACGCTGGCGGGTCGGCATAAAAGCCGGTGGCCATCAGGTCGTCCATGTTCCGGATGGCGATGCCTTCGGCCAGCACGTTGCCGCTGACGTGCTCGACCTCGAAATAGCCATCGCCCGTGGGCACGCGCATGAGCGCGAAGCGGCCATCGACGCGATTGGGCAGCCCCGTCTCGGTGGGGGCGGCCTGGCCGGCAATGGCCTGGTACACCACCCCGCTGTTCGGTCCGTCGTACAGGTCGAGGAATGGCCGCCCCAGCACATTGGTCACGCCCAGGCCGCCCAGCAAGGCGTTGCCTTCGGCGTCTTGCGTGTTGGCGAGGTTGAGCAACTGCTCCCGCAAGCCCCGCATTTCGCGGGCAATGCTGAGGCGGTCGCTCGCCGACAGGGCGCCGTTGCCGCCCTGGACCAGCAGTTCCTTGAAACGCGCCAGCACGTCGTCCATTTGGCCCAGAGTACTTTCGGCCTGGACGAGCCCGGAGCGGGCGCGCTCCAAGGCGCGCAAATCGGCTTCGGTGCGCATGAGGCGGTTGCTTTCGCGCTCGGCCAGCGTGGCGGCCACCGGGTCGTCGCTGGCGCGCAGCACGCGCTTGCCCGCGGCGAGCTTTTCCTGGGTGGCGACGAGCTCGGCGCTGCGCTGGTTGATGCGGTTGATGGTGGCATCGTAGCTGTTGGCGGTGCTGACGCGGGTCAGGGACATGGCCGTTCCTTAAATCACCGGAAGGTGGACAGCAGGGTGTCGAAGATCGACTGGATGCTCTGCAAATACTTGGCCGCGGCCTGATAGGCCTGCTGGAATTGCAGCAAACGGGCCGCCTCTTCATCCAGGTTGACGCCGGCCTGGTTGGCCCGCGCCGATTCGGCCTGATCGGCCACCCGGGTGGCGAACTCGCTGTCGGCCTTGGCCACCTGGATGCTGGATGAGACGGCGGCAAACACGGGAATGTAGCCGTCGGAGAGGGTGTAGCCGTCCAGCGCATCGAGGTCGCGCAAAGCCAGCAGGGCCTGGCCATTGCCGGCATTTTGGCGCATGTCGGTGCCCGCGGCGCTGCGAATGGTGAAGGTGTCGCCATCGGTGGGCGCCCCGCGCAGCACCAGCCGCAGCGGTGCCTGGCCGGCCACCTCCAGGATGATTTCCTGTCCGGACGTGAAGGCATACGGCCCGCCCGGCGGCGTGAGGGTGTTGCCCGCCGGGCTTTGCACCGTCACCGCCGCTGCCGGTGAGGTGGCCGCCACCGTGAACTGCCCGGCGGCGTTGAAGCTGATGGCAATATCGGACTGGGGCAGAGGCCCACCGAGCGCCACCGGCACCCGGTACAGGGCCTCCACCTCCAGGGTGTCGGCGTTGCCGGTGCCGGCTTCGATGAGCACCGGGCTGGCCACGGCCAATTGCGAAGGCGAGGTCAGCGCCACGCTGACCTGAGCGGCCACGCTCGCAAACGGCCGCAACACGAACTGGTCCCCCGCCACGCCGGTGGCGCTTTGCGTCAGCCGCAGGCCGTCGAAGGTGAGGAAATTGTTGGGCGCGGCCGGGAAGGTGGCCGTCACCGGGCTGGTGGCCGAAAATTCGCCCGTGCCCGGGTCGAAATAAGCCCCGTCACTGACACGCCGGATGACCACCTGGTCCGCGCCCACATATTGCACGGCGTAGTCGGAGGCTTTGAAGCGCGTGGGCGCATCGGCGGCCGGGTCCACCGACACGCTCAGGGCCGCGGTGGAGGTCGGGGTCAGCCGCGTGACGGCCGTGCCGAAGCTCACCGGGTTGAAGAAGTCGCGGCCCGGCTCGCCATTGAGGTCCAGCCCCGCCGCGTGCTGGCGGTTGAACAGCTCGATGGTGGACAATGCCATGCGCCCGAGTTGGTTGCGCACGTCGGCCACGTCGTCGTTGTAGAAGGTCAGCGCCCCTTTGAGCTGGCCACCGGCCAGCAAGCCCTCGTTGATCACCGCTTCGGCACTGCCAAAGCCGATGGTGTAGCGACCGGCCGCATTGATGCTTTCCGAGCCCACCAGCGGCGTGGACCGATTGCCCAACACCACGGGCACGCTGCTGCCGACAAAGACGGTCAGCGAACGGTCATCGGCCTCCAGGGTGTTGACCTGCACGATCTTGTTGAGCTCGGCCACGAGCTGGTCGCGCTGATCCAGCAGATCGTTGGGCGTGCGCCCGGTGGCAAAGGCATCGACGATGCGCTGGTTCAGGCTGGCGATGCTGGCGGTCAGGCGATTGGCCTGGTCGATGCCGGCCTCGATCTGCACGCGGGTCGTCACCCGCAATTCTTCGAGCTGGCGCGCGGTCTGGTTCAGGCGACTGGCAAATTCGGCCGCTCGGGTCAGCACCACGCCGCGGGCGGTCTGGTTGGTGGGCGAGGCCACCACATCGGCCCACGCGTTCAAAAAACCGTTGAGCTGCCGCCCCATGCCGGCTTCGCCCATGGGAAACAACTGCTCTAGCGTCTGCAGCCGCTGGTAGCGGGTGTTGGCCGCCGCGGCCGAAGCGGCGCTGAGGTTGGCCTCCCGGGTGAGGAACTGGTTGAACGAGCGCTCCACCGCGGCCACCTGCACCCCTTTGCCGAAGTAGCCGTTGCCAAACATCTGGCCCGGCACCTGCTCCAGGCTCACCCGCTGGCGCGAGTAGCCCGGCGTATTCACATTGGCAATGTTGTGCCCGACGACCTGCAAGGCGGCCTGGTTGGTGGTCAGGGCGGTGACGCCGACGTTGAATGACATGGCGGTCTCCCTTTAACCCAGCGCCCGCTTGACGTTGAGGGTGGTGTTGATCACGCGGCTGAGCTTGTCGGCATAGCGCGGATCGGTGGCATAGCCAGCGGTTTGCAACTGCTCGGCAAAGGCGCGGGCCGAGTGCAGGTTCTCCATGACCTGGCTGTAGCGCGGGCTCTGGCTGATGAGGCGGGCATAGTCCCGGAAAGATTCGGCGTAGGAATCGTAGGCCCGGAAGCGAGCCGTGACCTTGCGCGGCACGCCGTTGATGTACTCGGTGGTGGTGATTTCGGCCACCCGTCCTTTCCAAGACGGCCCCGCCTTGATGCCGAACAGGTTGAAACTGTTGGAACCATCGGCATGGCGAATCTCGCTGCGCCCCCAGCCGGTTTCGTGCGCCGCCTGTCCGATCATGAAGCTGGCCGGGATGCCGGTTTCGCGCTGCACTTGCAGCGCCACCTGCCGGTGCTGCGCCACGAAGGCCGCCTGTGTGGGCGTGGGCTGGGGCACATCGCCGGCCGGCGCCTGCACGCGGGCCGCCCTGTTCGGCACGGATGCGGCAGCCCCTCCTGAGCCGTTGGCCGGCCCAGGCTGGACATGCTGCATCAACTGGCGCTCGATCATCTCGCTGAGGCCACCCGGCAACCCGGTCATCTTCAGCGCCCACTGCTCGTCGAGCAACTGGGTGCCAAGGTCGCTGCCCTCGTTGTCCATCAACCCACTTTTCATCGACGCCTCGCGCATGCTCTTGAGCAATTCACGCATGAACAGCGCTTCGAACTGACGAGCGGTTTCTTTCAGCGCCGCGCGGTCGTCGCGCCCGGCCAAGGCATGGAGCGCATCGAGCGATTTGGCATCGACCGCCAGCCCCCGCTGGGCCGACAGCGACAGGGTCGAAGACGGATCGAGGCTCATGTCAGATCACCTCCAGCTCGGCCTTGAGGGCGCCGGCCGCGCGCATGGCCTGCAAGATGGCCACCAGATCCTGCGGCGTGGCCCCCAGCGCATTGAGTGCCTTGACCACATCGCTGAGCTGCGCCGACGCCTCGACCTTGATCAGCGCCCCGCCTTCCTGGCTGACCTGGATGTCGGCCCGCTCGGTGACCACCGTCTGCGCCCCCGGCGGCGCGAACGGCCCCGGCTGGCTGACCTGCGGCGTGGAGCTGATGCTGACCGACAGGTTGCCGTGCGCCACCGCCGCGGCTCCCAGCGTCACGGCCTGGTTCATCACCACCGAACCCGTGCGCGAGTTGACCACCACCCGCGCCACCGGGCGCGCCAGCTCCAGGGGCAATTCCTCGATATCGGCCAGGAAGGCCACACGGGCGTTCGGGTCCAGCGGCGCGCGCACCCGCACCAGCCGCCCATCGAGGGCTTGCGCCGTGCCCTCGCCCATGGCGCTGTTGATGGCCTGCGCCACCCGCCGCGCCGTCTGAAAATCGGAGGCATTCAGATTCAGATCGACCGTCTCGCCCAGCAACAAGGGGGTGGGCACGGTGCGCTCCACCTGCCCGCCACCGGGTATGCGCCCCACGCTGAGGTGGTTGATGGTGACGCTGCTGCCCCCGGCGGCGGCACCCGCCCCACCGACGAGCAGATTGCCCTGGGCCAAGGCATAGATCTCACCATCGACGCCGCGCAATGGCGTGGTGATGAGCGTGCCGCCGCGCAATGACTTCGCGTTGCCGATGGAGGAGACCGTCACGTCGATGGCCTGCCCCGGCCGGGCAAACGCCGGCAACTGGGCCGTCACCAACACGGCCGCCACGTTGCGCGGCTGAAAATTGGCGCCGGGCGGCAGGGTGATGCCCAGCTGCTGCAAGTAGTTGTTGAGCGTCTGCCCGGTGTAGGGCATCTGGGAGGACTGATCCCCCGTGCCATCGAGGCCCACCACCAGGCCATAACCGGTGAGCTGGTTGGTGCGCACGCCTTGCACGGCGGCCACATCCTTGATGCGCGTGGCCTGCGCCGGCGCCGACCAAGCAGTCAGGGCCGCCAGTCCAACGACAGCCAGAACCCGCCGCACGCGGGAGACAGGGGCAAAGAAAAATCGGTTCATGTGAGCCTTTCCCGTGGCCTCCAAACCCAGCCACGCCAAGCGCATGAACCGATTGTCGAAAAACTTTAGAACGGCAAAAGCGTCAAAAAGAAGCGGGAAAGCCAGCCAAATGTCTGCGCATCGTTCTGCGCCCCACGCCCGCGCGAGAGCACGCGCACATTGGCCACCTGGGTGGACTGCACCGTGTTGCCGGGCCGGATGGTGCGCGGGTCCACCGTGCCCGAGAACTGCAGCACGTCCACGTTCTGGTTGACGCCGATCTGCTTCTCGCCCACCACGACCAGGTGCCCATTGGGCAGCACCTCGGTGACCACGGCGGTGATGTTGCCGGAAAACGTGTTGGTGGCCTGGGTGGAGCCGTCGCCTTTGAACGTGTTAGACGAACCGGCCGAGGCATCCAGCCGGCCCAAGGTGCCCGCGCCGATGAATGGAAAGGCCGAGACGCCGGCGCTGAGCTCGGAATTGCGGTTGACCGCGGTATTCGACTGCTGCGACGCCGACAGGCGCTCCGTGATCTGGATGGTCAGCGTGTCGCCCACCAGGCGGGCGCGATGGTCCTCGAAAGCGGGCCGGTAGCTGGCTGGCGTGAACAGGCTGCCGGTGACGCCTGCCGGCGGCGTGGCCTGCAACTGGGGATAGGCCAATTTCTCGGGGGCTTTGACCAAATCCACGTCCGGCACTTGCGACAGGTTGGCACAGCCGGCGAGCATGGCGGCCACCGTGGCGATGGCAGCCCCTGCGATGCGATGCGAAGTCATGGCAAATCTTCCTGGTTAGCCCCCGCCTTCAGAGCTGCGAGAGGCGCTGCAGCATCTGGTCGGAAGTCTGGATGGCCTTGGAGTTGAGTTCGTAGGCGCGCTGGGTCTGGATCATGTTGACCAGTTCCTGCACCACATTGACGTTGGAGCTTTCCAGATAGCCCTGGAGCACCGGCCCCAGCCCTTCGGTGCCGGGCTGCCCCACGTTGGGCTCCCCGGAGGCGGGGGTTTGCGTGAACAGGTTCTGCCCCCGGGGCTCCAACCCCGCCGGGTTGATGAATGAGGCCAACTCGATCACGCCGGCCTGCTGGGGCTGGGGGTTGTTGCCCACCAGCACGGTCACCTCGCCATTGGTGGAGATGGTGATGCTGCGCGCCTCGGCCGGAATGGTCACGCCGCCCAGCACCGGATACCCGCTGGTGGTGACGAGCTGCCCCTGCGCGGTGAGCTTGAAAGTGCCGTCGCGCGTATAGGCGATGGTGCCGTCGGGCATCTCGATTTGGAAGAACCCGTCGCCATTGATGGCCACGTCCAGGGTGTTGCCGGTCTGCTGCAGATTGCCTTGGGTGTAGGTGCGTGCGGTGGCCACGGTGCGCACGCCCAAGCCAATCTGCAAGCCGGTGGGCAGCTCGGCCTGTTCGGCGGCGGCCGCCCCCACCTGGCGCAGGTTCTGGTAGATCAGGTCTTCGAAGATGGCGGTGCCACGCTTGAAGCCTGCCGTGGAGACGTTGGCCAGGTTGTGGGCAATCACGTCCAGCTGCGTTTGCTGGGCCTGCATGCCGGTTTTGGCGATGTGCAAGGAATTGATCATCACGACGCTCCTTTCAGCGTGCGGAGGTTCAGCCACCCAGCCCCAGCAGCTGGCTGGCGGTCTGGTCGTTCTTTTCGGCGTTCTGGAGCATGCGCATCTGCAACTCGTACTGCCGCTGCACGGCAATCAGGCCCACCATCGCTTCGACCGCGTTGACGTTGGAGCCCTCCAGCATGCCATCGGCCAGCGTGGCCGCCGGATCGGCCGGCAGCGGCGCCCCATCGACACTGCGAAACAGGCCATCGTCGCCGCGCACGAGCCGCTGCGCCTCGTCATCGGGCGTGACCAGCTTGAGCCGGCCCAGCACCTGGGGCGCCTCGTCACCCACGCGGGCCGAGACGGTTCCATCGCGCCCGATGGTGACACGGGCGTTGTCAGGGATGTTGATGGGCGCGCCCGCGTCATCGAGCATGGGCAGCCCGGCATGGCCCACCAGTTGCCCCTGGGCCGACACTTGCAAGGCGCCGGCACGGGTATAGGCTTCGGTGCCGTCGAGCGCCTGGATGGCGAAATACGCCCGCCCGACCGCGGCCACATCCAAGTTGCGCCCGGTGCTGGTGAGCGTGCCGGGCGTATCCAGATGCCCGGCCGTGGCTTCTAGCGCAAAGGCGCGCGTCGTCGCCCCCTCGCCGCGCAGCGGCACCGAACGGAACGTGGCCAGCTCGGCCCGAAAGCCATTGGTGCTCACGTTGGCCAGGTTGTGCGAAAGCACCTGCTGCCGGTGCATGGCCGCATTCGCGCCCGACAATGCCGTGTAGATCACGCGGTCCATCGCTCACCCCCTATGACGATCCGCTTCAGCGCAGGTTCACCAGCGTCTGCTGGACCTGGTCCTGGGTCTTGATGGTCTGGGCGTTGGCCTGATAGGCGCGCTGCGCCACGATCATGTTGACCAGCTCCTGCGTCAAGTCCACGTTCGATTCTTCCAGCGAGCTCTGGCGCACCAGGCCCAGCCGGCCTTCCAGCGGCCCCCCCAACACCACGGGGCCAGAGGCGATCGTCTCCGACCAGTAGCCGCCGTTGATGGGTTGCAAACCCTGCAAATTGCGGAAGTTGCCCAGCGCCACCTGCCCCTCGGCAATCGAGACACCGTTGGAATAGCGGGCCAGGATCACCCCGTTCTCGCCGATGTCGATGGACGTCAGTTCGCCAGAGGCATAACCGTCCTGCCGCAGATCGAACACCCCGAACTTGCTGCCAAATTGGGTCAGGGTGTAGCCGGCTGTGGCGTCGCCCAGGCGCAACGGGAAAGTCAGCGTGCCATCGCTGGGTGACTGGGCATTGCCCGTATATACGACATTGGCAGCACCGGTACCCGCCTCTACGGTGATCTCATCAAGCGCTGGCGTCGTCCCGTCCGACCCCAGGAACGAAGCCACCCGCCCTGCCGCATCAAAGGTGATGGTGCCCAAATTCTGTCCGGAGACCCCGTTATCGGCACTGGCCACCACCTGCCATTCGTTGGCGGCTGGCAATTTGATGAAATACAACTGCACCGGAATCGGGACGCCTTGCGAGTCATACACATTGGTCGCGGTGCCGTAGGTTTTCTGGCCCTCGCTCAACGGGAAGCTGGCACTGACGGCGGGCGCGACGACTTGAGGTTCGCTGCGCGCATCCAGATTGGCGGTCAAAAACATCCCCTGCAAAGCCGGGTCGGGGTTGCCCCCCGTGCGCCGCGGATCGATCACCGACCCCGTGGGCAGCACCAGATCCTGGGGAACCACGCTGGTGCGCACCCCGGATTCGTTGGTCGGGAAGCCTTGCAAGCGCGAGCCGTTGTTGGTGATGATGTAGCCGTCCCGGTCCAGCTTGAACTCACCGTTGCGCGTGTAAAGCACCGAGCCGTCCGTCGAACGGACCTGAAAGAACCCGCTGCCGTTGATGGCCAGGTCCAACTGGTTGCCGGTGATTTTCAAATTACCTTGGGTGAACAACTGCGCCACGGTGGCCACTTGCACCCCAATGCCATAGTTGGCCCCGCCGGTGGCACCGAGCGAGGACGCATACACCTCGGCAAATTCCGCGCGCGAGGCCTTCATGCCCGTGGTGTTGGCATTGGCGATGTTGTGCCCGATCACGTCGAGGTTGCGGGCCGAAGCGTTGAGGCCGGACAGTCCGGTTTGGAAACTCATGGTGTGCTCCTGTGGGAAAGGGGGGTGGCCTCAGAGGAAAGCCAGAACCTGCTGGTACGACAGCGTCATGCCGCCACTGGTGCGCATGCGCAGCGCCCCGTCGATCATGGCCACCGACTCGACGCGCTGGCGCGCCAGCGGCACTGCCGTGATGCTCTGGCCGGCTCGGGTCGCGCTGATCTGCATGCCGCCCACACGCGCCGGGTCCACGCTGCCAATGGGCCACTCGAAGTTGTGCATGCCGGCGCTGCGCGGCCCCAGATCGACGGAGCCGATCACCTCGCCCGAAGTCGCCAGAATGTCCACGCGCACGCTGTCGGCCGGCTGGCTCAGGCTGAAGCTGCCTCGGGCCGTGCCCTCCTCCACCGCCAGCGCGTTGCCTTGCGCCACCACATGGCGGCCGATCAACGCCGCGCCCTGCAACCCCTGCGCCATGCCGAACTGCTCGGCCAGGCTCTTGAGGGTCTGATTCACCTGCTGGATGCCCGTGACCGTGTTGATCTGGGCCATCTGGGTCGTCATCTGCGCGTTGTCCAGCGGGTTGAGCGGGTCTTGGTTGCTCAACTGGGCGATGAACAGTTTCAGGAACCGGTCCTGCGCGGCTTGAGGGTCGGCCGCGTCGGCCTGTGCGCCGCCACGGGCGTTGTAAGCGTCGATCTCGCTGTTGCTCAAAGGGGTCATGAACATGGTGCGATCCTCTCAGGCGGCTTCATTGCCCCATTTGCAGCGTCTTGAGCAGCAAAGACTTGGCGGTATTCATCACCTCCACGTTGTTCTGGTAGGAGCGAGAGGCCGAAATCATGTTGACCATTTCCTCCACCGGATTGACGTTCGAGTGGGTGACGTAGCCCTCGGCGTCGGCGCTGGGGTGCTGGGGATTGAACACGCGTCGGTTGGGTGCTTCGCTCTCGATGATGTTTTGCACCTTCACCCCGGCCGAAGCGGGGTTGTTGCCCATCGGCACGGTCTGGAACACCACCTGCCGCGCCCGGTAGGCCTGCCCGTCGGGGCCGGCGACCGCATCGGCATTGGCCAGATTGCTGGCCACGGTGTTCAGGCGCTGGGCCTGGGCGCTGATGGCGCTGCCCGAAACCCCGAAAATGGTGAACATCGACATGATCGTTCTCCTCACTGCCCTTGGATGGCGCTGAGCATGGTGCGCACGTGCCCGTTGATGAAGCGCAGCGTGGACTCATACTGGATGGCGTTGTCAATGAAGTTGGCCCGCTGCTGGTCCATGTCCACGCTGTTGCCATCGAGGCTGGGTTGGGTCTGCACGGTATAAGCCACACGGGTGCGCTCGGCCACCCCGCCGGCGCTGGTGACGGTGCGCAGATGCCGGGCGTCGCTGCCGGCCAGCAACGGCATGGCACCGGCCCGCCATTCGGCCGGGTTGCGCACGGCGTCCTGGATGGCGGCCTTGAAATCGAAATCCCGCGCGGCATAGCCGGGCGTGTCCGCATTGGCGATGTTGCTGGCGATCACCTGCTGGCGATGCGCACGCAACTGCAGCACGTTGGAGAAAAACTCCATGCGCTGGGTCAGTCGTTCGATCATGGGCACCTCCTGGAGGGTCTGGACGCCGGGGCCACACATCACCCCGATGCCCAGATTGTCAAAAACTTGAGGCCGCGCCATGCCCTGAAAAGCCCGGTCAAGCCACGCCATTTCCAGGCTTCACCCCAGCCTTGCGGCGCTAAAGTTGGGAGCCAGGATGACGAATGCCATGCCTTCCATCGCCCGCCCCGCCCCGCATCGCCCCGCCACCCGGGGCGGTTGGGCGCTGATCGCCCGAGGGATGGCCTGGCTCGGGTGGCTCCTCGGCGCAGCATGGGTGCCTGCGGCGTGGGCCCAACCCGCCCCGGCCGCCACGGCGGCCTGGACGCGCCAGGCCCAGGACTGGATCGAACAGCAAATCGCCGCCCAGCAGACTGGCCCCTTGCCACTGCGCCCGGAAATCGAAGTCGGCGCGCTGGACAGCCGGTTGCGCCTGGCCCCCTGCGCCCGGGTAGAGCCGTATCTGCCAGCCGGCACCCGGCTGTGGGGACGCTCGCGCATTGGCTTGCGTTGCGCCGAAGGCCCCACGCCGTGGAACGTGTTTCTGCCCATCCATGTGCGTGTTTGGGGGCCGGCCTGGGCGGTGCGGCAGCCCGTGCCAGCAGGCACCCCCCTGAGCGCCGACGATGTGGAGCCGATCGAGGTGGACTGGACCGACAGCATCACCCCGGTGCTGGCCCGCCCCGAGGATTGGCTGGGCAATGAAGCCACCCGGCACCTGCTGCCGGGCCAGGTGTTGCGTCAGGGCATGGTGCGTCCCCCCCAGGTCTTCACCGCCGGCAGCCAGGTGCGGGTGCTGGTACGCGGGCAGGGCTTCACCCTGACGGCCACCGGCGCGGCACTCACCCACGGCCACTTGGGTCAGACCGCCCGGGTGCGCATGCCCAACCGCAAGGTACTCACCGGCACGGTGCTCGACGCCGAAACCGTCGAGATCGCGCTGTGACGAAAAACTGACGCCGCATTTTCCAAAAAAGGGTTAAAGTCCGCTCATGTTTGGTCGATAAAGCTCTCAAGCGCCCCTTTGCCAGGGCATGGAGAGTGTCATGAACGTCAACAGCCTGCCAGACAAGTCCGTCACAGCGGCATCCACCGGCCCCATCAAGTCCGTGGATCGCGCAGCCGTGCCTGCACCGAATGCGGCGTCGGCGGCCCCCCAAGGCAGCAGCAGCGTCGAAGTCAAGCTGTCGCCGGTCACCCAGACCATGACCAACAACGTCGCACGCTCGGGCACCGACGTTTTCAACGCAGAAAAAGTCGAGGCCATGCGCATGGCCATCCAAAACGGCTCATTCTCGGTCAACGCCGAAGCGATTGCCGACAAATTGCTGGCCAATGCCCGCGAAATGCTCAGCGTGGCCAGTGCCGGGCCGTCCGTGGCCAGCAACAACCCGCTCAAATGACCGGGCCAAGCGACTGGTCTGACGTTTCCCACCAATTGACGGCCTTGCAGGCCGCCGTGGCTGCCGCTCAGCAGGCCGCCTTGGACAGCATCGGCAGCTCGGATGCCGACGCCTTCCTCCAACAGCTTTCCGCATTGGCCGACACTCTGGCCACGGCACAACCGGCGCTGGCCCGCGCCCTGACGGCCGAGCGCCCCCCCGGTGAAGTGATCGCCCAGGTGCGGCAGGTAGGCGCCGCCATCGAGCAGTTGCTGACGCTCAACACCCGTCTGTCGGCGCAGGCGCAGCGTGCCTTGGCCGTGCTCTTCCCGCAGGACCAGGTCAAGGCTTACAGCCGCCTGGGTGGCAAAGGCCTGGGTACCGGTGGCCCGGGCAGTGGCTACCTGAAAGCCTGAAAGCGCCGCTTCCCGCCCGGCCGCAAACAGCGCGACCAGCCTATTGCTGGACGGGCGCTGGCGGCAGTGGTTTTTTCAGTGATCGCGCAGCTTCGCCCGCAGCCGGGCGATGGATTGGCTGTGGAGTTGGCTCACGCGCGACTCGGTCACCCCCAGCACGGCAGCGATTTCCTTGAGGTTCATGTCGTGCTCATAGTACATGCTCATCACGTACTGCTCGCGTTCGGGCAGCTTTTTGATGGCTTCGACCAGCGCCTCGCGCATGCGCTGGTCACTGAGCAACGCCTCCGGGTCTGCCTGGGCATCGACGGGCAGGAAGCGGTCCAGGAAATGGTCGTCGTCCTCGCCCTTGGCCCCGAGGTCCTCCAGATAGACGAGCTGGGTGCCGCGCACGCGTGCCAACGCTTCCTGGTACTCGGCCAGGGTCATGCCCAGTTCCTTGGCGATTTCAGACTCCTTGGGCGAGCGCTGCAGGCGCTGCTCCAGCCGCTGCACCGCCAGCTCGATGTCTTTCTGCAGCTTGCGCGAGCCACGCGACATCCAGTCGCCATCGCGCAATTCGTCGAGCATGGCACCACGGATGCGCTGGCTGGCAAAAGTCTCGAACTGCACGCCTTGGGAGGGCTCGAAGCGGGCCAGCGCTTCGGTCAGGCCGATCATGCCGACCTGGATCAGGTCATCCACCTCCACGCTCGCGGGCAACTTCGCCACCAGGTGATGAGCCAGACGATGAACCAGAGGGCTGTACTTGCGCAGTTGGGCGTCCCGGTCAAGCGTGCCTTTGGCGGTGTACATCTGAAACTCCGATGGTCTGATCGGCGGCTGAGGGCGGGCAACGCTCGGGCAGGTCGTCAACATGGGATCGGTTCTCAGGATCTTCCAGCACCAGTGCCGTATCCAGCACCTTGAGCACACAGGATTCGTCGGCGTCCATCTGAGCCCCGCTCGCCGCAGAATCATACCCCAGCGGCCAGACGGGGGGAACCCGTCCGAGATGGCGTTCGCAACCCTGCAGCAAAGACTGGGCAGCCGCTTCCAGGCGGCCCGGCTGCACGCCGCTACCCGCTTCCTGCAAGGCCAGCACCACGGGCCACAGCCCCGCCACCTGCCACAGCACTTTGGTGGCGTTGTAGGCTTGCACCAAGGCAGCGGGCGCGCCGGTCAGTGGGATCAGGGGGCGGGCGGTGCTGTCGGCCAGCAACACGGCCTGAGCTTCCAGGGGGGCGTGGAGCAACACGACCGAGCCTTCGGGCACACCGCGCAACCAGCGCTGCAACACCCGCCGATGACCAAGCCGGGCATCGGCCGGCCCCAGCCCGTGCACGCCTTCGACCACCGCCACCGGCAGCCCTTGTTGCTGCAAGGCCTGCTCCAGCCGCCACAACAGCTCCAGCGACCAGCGATGGCCATCGGCGCTGCACACCACGGGCAGCACCCGCATGGGGGGCTGGAGCTTGAGGGCCGACAGGCCCGCGGCCTGATCGCTGCGTCGGTCAAGCATGGCGCCCATCCAGTTGCACCCGGCCCCGGGCGGTATCGGCGAAGAACAGGGGCAGCTCCGCCGACTGCGGATCGTAAGCCGATTTGCCCCCCCCGGCCATCGACAGGCGCACCAGGGCCTGGGCATCGGCGCGCTGCCAGTCTTCGGGCACCCGCTGCCCGGTGCTCAAGCCGCGCAGCACGAGCTGATGGCGGATGAGCGTATCGAGCGCCGGGCCGAGCTTGGCAGCCTCGTCGGTCTTGGTCAGGATCACCCCATGCAACGGCGTGCCTCTGTATGCCTGGACCACATCGTCCAGGGTATCACCGTGCGCGCCCGCGTTGAGCACCAGCAGCTTCTTGATGCTGGGCGCGGACAGCAGGTCCATCATTTCCTGGATGCGTGGGTCTTTCTGGCCGATGCCTGCCGTGTCGATGATGACCATGCGCTTGTTGGCCAGCAGTTCGAGCAAATCCTGCAGAGCGGCGCGATCGTGCGCCAGATGGGCCACCACGCCCAGCATGCGGCCGTAGGCACGCAGTTGCTCGTAGCCCGCCACGCGGTAGGTGTCGAGCGTGATCAGGCCGACGCTGCTGGCCCCGTAGGCCTGCACGCATTGGGCGGCCAGTTTGGCGGCGGTCGTGGTCTTGCCCACGCCGGTGGAGCCGACCAAGGCAAACACCCCGCCTTCGTCGCAGAGTTGCCCGGCGTCTCGGTTGGTGCGCAAATTACGCGCCAGCACTTCCTGCGTCCAGCGGAAGGCGTCGGCGGCGCCATAGCGCTCGGGCAGGCGTTCCATCACAGCCCGGGCCACGGTGGGGGAGTAGCCGGCGCGGATCAGCTTGAGCAGCAAACTCGACTGGATCGGGCTTTGCTTGGCCTGCCCCATCCAGGCCAGGGTGGTGAAACGCTCCTCCATCATGGCTTTGAGGTTGTCGATCTGCTCGACCAGGCGCGCACCGGCCGATGCCGCAGGCTTGGCAGGCGCTTCGGCCACTGCGGCCGCCGGCTTGCTTTTCTCGGCGGCGGCCTCCTGGGGGCGGGCAAAAGGCAGCACCATGTCGCCCTCCAGTGCCTGAGTTTGCTGCGGTGTGCGTGGCGGCGCCGGGACGACCGGGCGGGCAGGCGACTCGGCGGGGGAAGCGCCCTGCAGCGCCTCCCGCCGCTTGCGCAGCATGCGCTCGCGCACATACTCCTGGAACGACAGCGTGCTCATGGCCAGCATCTCGGTGTCCTGCGCCACGCTGGACTTGGCCGACAACGGCGGCAATTGCCGGGCGGCGCGCTGCTCCAGGCTCAAGCGGGAACGTTCGCTGCGGCCCCGAGCAGGCAGCGTGGCCGGGGCGGCATGGGTGGCGACCTGCGCCAGGTGTTCCTCGGCCGTGGCCACGACTTCGAACCCGTTTTCCGTCGATCGGCTCGACAGGATGACCGCGCTGTCGCCAAAGACCGCCTTGGCCTGGGCCATGGCTTCGCGCGAGTTGGGGGCGATAAAACGTTGGGCGTTCATGCGGGTTCTCCAAGAATCGGGCCGATTCGGATGAGATGGGTGTCAGGGATTTCGCTGTGCGCCAGCACCTGCAGGCGCGGCGCGGCGCGGCGCAACAGGCGGGCCATGGCCGCACGGATGGCATCGGGCACCAGCAGGCACGCCGGCACGCCTTTTTCCTCTTGGGCATTGGCCACTTTGGCGGCCGACTGGGTGAGCATGTCGGCCACGCCAGGGTCCAGAGCCGCCATGCCCTGCCCACCGAGGGCTTGCGTCAGCAGGCGCTCCAGTCCGGGCTCGATGGCGATCACTTCCAGCTCGTTGACCGGTCCGTAAATCTGCTGCACGATGGCCGGGGCCAAGGCCTGGCGCACGCGGCGCGCCAGTTCGGCCGGGTCCTGCGTCTGGCCGGCATGCTCGGCCAAGGCCTCGATGATGGTCCGGATGTCGCGGATGTTCACCGATTCTTCCAGCAGCAGCTGGAGAACCTTCTGAAACACGCCGATCGACACCATGGCAGGAACCACCTCTTCGATGAGTTTGGGGGCCAGTTTGGCCACATGGGCCACCAGTTCCTGAACCTCGGTGCGGCTCAGCAGCTTGGCGGCATGAACTTGCATCAAGTGTGACAAATGCGTGGCCAGCACGGTCTCCGAATCAACCACGGTGTAACCGGCCATTTGCGCGTTTTCTTTCTGGCGCTCGTCGATCCAGTGCGCCGGCAGCCCAAAGGCCGGGTCGGTGGTGGGCGACCCGATCAGCGGCGTCCTGATGTGACCGGGGTTGATGGCCAGGTATTGGCCCGGGAACACCTCGCCCTCACCCACCACCACTCCGCGCAACGTGATGCGATAGGCGCTTGGGCGCAGTTCGAGGTTGTCACGCACATGCACGGCAGGCGGCAGAAAGCCCACGTCCTGCGCGAACTTCTTGCGCACGCCTTTGATGCGGGTCAGCAAGTCACCCTGGCGGGTCTTGTCCACCAGCGGGATCAGGCGATAGCCCAATTCCAGCCCCAGCAGGTCCACCGGCTGCAAATCGTCCCAAGTGGCCTCGGCGTCGGCCGCTGGCTGGGCGGCCGCTGCGGCCTGCTGCGCCTCCAGCTCGGCCTTGGAGGGCTGTTGCTGCATGCGCCAAATCCAGAACGCCACCGAGCCGATCAGCACGGCAAACGTCAGAAACACCACATGCGGCATCCCCGGCACCACGCCCAGCAGGAACAGCACCGACGCGGTCACCCCCAACACTTTGGGCGAGTCGAACATCTGGGTCACGATCTGGTCGCCCAGTTCCTCGTCTTTCCCCACGCGCGAAACCACCATGGCCGCGGCCACCGAAATCAGCAACCCGGGGACTTGCGCCACCAGCGCATCGCCCACGGCCAGGGTGATGTAGCTGTCGGCCGCCTGGCCGGCGCTCAGGCCGTGCTGCAGCATGCCGATGGCGAACCCGCCAATGATGTTGATCAGCAGAATGAGGATGCCGGCAATCGCATCGCCACGAACGAACTTGGAAGCACCGTCCATGTTGCCGAAGAAGTCGGCCTCCTCGGCCACCTCAGCACGGCGACGCTTGGCTTCCTTGTCATCGATGATGCCGGCATTGAGGTCGGCATCGATGGCCATCTGCTTGCCGGGCATCGCATCCAGCGTGAAGCGAGCGCCCACTTCGGCAATCCGCTCCGCGCCTTTGGTGATGACGATGAAGTTGATCACCACCAGAATCAGGAACACGATCACACCGACGGCAAAGTTCCCGCCCACCAGGAAGGTGCCGAAGGCCTCGATCACCGCGCCGGCGGCGCCCGGGCCGTTGTGCCCTTCCATCAGCACCACCCGGGTGGAGGCCACGTTGAGCGACAGGCGCAGCAGCGTGGTCAGCAACAAGACGGTCGGGAACGCCGCGAAGTCCAGCGCCCGCTTCATGTAGGCGGCCACCATCATCACCGTCAGCGCCAGGGCGATGTTGAGGGTGAAGAAGGTGTCGAGCATCCACGGCGGCAGCGGCAGCACCAGCATCGACAACACCACCATCACCAGAATGGGCGCGGCCAAGGCCGGACCGCGCCCCCGGCGCTGGTCCAGCCATTGCTGTGCGGTTTGCAGGAACACGTTCATGGGGCTACGGCGTGACGGTTAACGGGCAGTGGGCGCGGGCGTGCGTCCGCGGTGCGGGTCCAACTCCACAGGCACCTGGGGCTGCGGCGGCTCGCCGGGCATGGGGCCTTCGCCACGCAGCGCGGCGCGCAACCGGTACACATAGGCCAGCACCTGCGCCACGGCGGTGAACAGGGCCGCAGGCACTTGCTGATCGATCTCGGTATGGGCATACAGCGCGCGGGCCAGCATGGGGGCCTGCAGCACCGGCACCTGGTGCTCCTTGGCCATGTCGCGGATGCGCAGCGCAATCAGATCGGCCCCTTTGGCGATCACGTGCGGCGCGGCCATGGTTTTTTCGTCGTATTTGAGCGCCACGGCATAGTGGGTCGGGTTCATCACCACCAGGTCGGCCGCCGGCACGCGACTGACGCTGTTGCCCTGCGCAATCTCGCGCTGGCGCTGGCGCAACTTGCCCTTGATCTGCGGGTTGCCCTCGGTCTCTTTGTGCTCGTCCTTGACTTCCTTGAGTGACATCTTGAGCCGGTGGCGATGCAGGTATTGCTGCAACGGCACATCGATGAGCGCCACCAGCAGCACCACGGCCAGCAAGCCCCCCACGCCCACCATGAACCAGCGACCCAACTGGCTCAGGGCACTCTCCAGCGGCCGCAGCAGCAAAGTGCCGAATTCGGCCAGATGCGTGCTCACGAACAGCGAGGCCACCGCCGCCAGCATCACCGTGATGCCGATCAACTTCAGCACCTCGAAGAGTTGCTGGCGCGAAAACAGCCGCTTGAAGCCGCTGATGACCCCAATTTTGGAGAGTTCCGGCGTCAGCGGCTTGGCACTCCAGGCATACGAGCCCACGGCGATCTGCGCCAACGCGGCACCCACCGCCACGATCAACCCCAGCGGTAGAAAAAACAGCAAGGCTTCACCCAGCACCAGTGCCAGGTTTTCCAGAATCACTTCGGGGTGACGAATGCTGTGCGCATCGAACGTGAAGCTCAGTTGCATCGCCTGGCGGATCCGTTCATACCCCCAGGGCACGAACACGAACAGCACCACCATGCCCCCACCCAGCACGGCCAAGTTCGAGAGATCCTTGGCACGGGGCACCTGCCCGTCCTGCCGGGCTTTCTGCAACCGCCTGGGGGTGGCGGGCAGGTTTTTGTCTTGGGTCGAGGAGTCCATGCGCGGTCAAACGAATCGTTGACCGCATTGTCTGGCGCAGGAAGGATTTCTAAAGCGCGATGAAGCCGGGCTTTTCCGGCCAGTTTCGCGCAGCGACGCTCAGAAGCCCAGGCTGGAGAGCAGGTCGTCCACGTCTTGCTGGCTGGTGACGACGTCGGTCCGGCCCTCCGGGTTGACCACCGGGCCCGCCAGCGCCTCGCGCGAACTGGGCGCGGGCTGACGGGACTTGCTCTCGGACTCGGCTGGCGGCATGTTGGGCGCCGTTTCCAGCAGCAACTGAAGCAGCTGCTGCTCGATGGTCGCAGCCAAAGAGACGACCTTTTGTATCACCTGTCCGGTCAAATCGTGAAAGTCCTGCGCCATCATGATCTCGGTCAGGTGCGCGTCGGTGCGCTCGGTGCTCTGCTGAATCTTCTCCGACCATTCCACCAATTCGGGCATGGCCCACTTCAGACCCGGCACGCCCCGGATGGTCTCGACCAATTGGCGGCTGTGCTGGCGCACCGCGTCTTGCTCAGCCTTGGCCTCATCGACCCAGTTGAGCACTTTCTCGGCCGCCTGGCCAGTCAGACGGGCGATGTATTCCAGGCGGCTTCGGGCGTCCGGCAACTCCTCCACCGTGCCTTTGAGCATGGGCGCATAGCCCAGCTCATGCAAGGCATCATGCAGCTGGCGGGTGATGGCCCCCAACCGCTGATACATATCCGCGACTTGATGGTTGGGATTCGGAATGGGGGAATTGCTCATGCCGTCGCCCCTACTCACCAGCCCATCTTCTTGAAGATGTTGGCGAGCTTTTCTTCCAGCGTGGCCTTGGTGAAGGGCTTGACGATGTAGCCGGCCGCCCCACCCTGCGCGGCGGCAATGATGTCTTCCTTGCGGGCTTCGGCCGTGACCATGAGCACCGGGATGTGCTTGAGCTTCTCGTCCGACTTGATCTGGTTGAGCAGCTCGAAGCCGTTCATGTTGGGCATGTTGATGTCGCTGACCACGAAGTCGAATTTGCCGTTGCGCAGCTTGTGCAAGGCCACCACCCCGTCTTCGGCCTCGTCCGCATCGGCATGGCCGATTTCCTTGAGCAGGTTGCGCACGATGCGGCGCATGGTGGAGAAGTCGTCAACGATCAAAAAACGCAGTTCGGGCATACGTGGCTCCGTGAAGGGAGAACTTCTAGTGTAAAGGCTAAGGCCGGCCAACGCTCATTGGGATGGGCCCTGAGGCGTCATCGGCGCAGGCAAGGGCAACGCCCCCGCTTCTGGCACGGAGCCGGGGCTGGATGCGTGACCACCCCCCTGCAGATCGGCTGACGAGAGCCGATAGCCTTGGGCCATGCGCTCCTCGGCCTCCTGGGTGAGCACGAGGATGCTGATGCGCCGGTTCACCGGATCGAACGGACGGTCGGCCAGCAAGGGCTGACTCGACCCCATGCCCACCACGCGAGCCAGCTTTTCATCCGGCAGCCCAGCCGCCACAAGCTCGCGCCGGCTGGCATTGGCACGGTCGGCCGACAGCTCCCAGTTGCTATACCCTCGCGCTCCGCTGCCGTAAGGGGTGGCGTCGGTGTGGCCGGAAATGGAGATGCGGTTGTCCACCTCGGCCAGGGCGGCGCCAATTTCGCGGAGAATTTCGCGCATATAGGGCCGCACCAATGCGCTGCCGACGTCGAACATGGCCCGGTTCTGGTCATCGACGATCTGGATGTTGAGGCCGTCTTGCACCATCTCCATGCGAATCTGGTCGCGGAATTCGGACAGCCGGATGTTGTTGTTGATGACGGTTTCGATTTTGTTGCGCAAGCCTTCGATGCGCTGGCGCTCCAGCCGCATGGCCTCCTCGCGGATCACCTGGGCCCCGAGCTCTCGAGCGGCCAATTGCGCGTCGCCGCGCGCCATTTCACCGGTGGTGCGGGTCAGGTCGTCGCCACCACCGGGGAGGATGCTGTCACTGGCTCCGCTGCCCGGGCCGCCAAACAGCGTCACCATCAGCGGCGCATTGAAGTAATCCGAAATCCCCTTGCGATCGGCCTCGGTGGTGGAGCCCAGCAGCCACATGAGCAGGAAGAAGGCCATCATGGCCGTCACGAAGTCGGCATAAGCGATCTTCCAAGCCCCCCCGTGCGCACCATGCCCGCCTTTTTTGACGCGCTTGATGATGATGGGTTGAAGCGGTTTGCCCGAAGCGGCCATGGTCGTGACGCCCAGCGTGATCGGTTACTTCTTCGTCTTGACGTGGCCTTCGAGCTCGGCAAACGTCGGGCGCTCGGTGGAGTAGAGCACCTTGCGGCCAAATTCGATGGCGGTCATGGGAGCGTAGCCCTGCATGCTGGCCAGCAGGGTGGTCTTGATGCACTGCAATTCCTTGGTGCCTTCTTCCATTTTCTGCTCCAGCAAGCCGGCCAGCGGCTCCACGATCGCATAGGCCAGGAAAATGCCGAGGAAGGTTCCCACCAGGGCCGAGCCGATCATGCCCCCCAACACCGCTGGCGGCGAGCCCACGGCGCCCATGGTCTTGATCACCCCCAGCACGGCGGCCACGATGCCAAACGCCGGCAACGCGCCGGCCAGCCGGGTGAAGGCTCCCACCACCGCATGCTCTTCCTGGTGATGGGTTTCGATCTCGCTGTCCATGAGGGCCTCGATCTCGTGCGCGTTGAGGTTGCCAGACACCATCATGCGCAGATAATCGGTCACGAACTCGACCACGTGGTGATCGGTACCCACCGTGGGGTATTTCTGAAACAGGGGGGAGGCTTCCGGGTTTTCGACATCGTTCTCGATGGCCATCAACCCTTCTTTGCGGGCTTTTTGCAGGATTTCGTACAGCAGCGCCAGCAACTCCATGTAGCGTTCTTTGGTGTACTTGCTGCCTTTGAGCGCCTTGCCGAACGAACCCGCCACTTTCTTGAGCACTTTGGGCTGGTTGTTGACGGCGAATGCCCCCATGGCGCCACCCATGATGATGAGCATTTCGACCGGCAGGGCCACCAGGATCACGCCGATGTTGCCGCCGGCGATGATGTAGCCGCCGAACACGCAGCCGATTGCAACGATGTATCCAATGATGACCAGCATGTGTGCTTCAATCCCGATGGCAGTGCGAACCCATTCTATCGGCAGCGTGTGGCAAAAATGCAGAGGAATAACTCATACCCCCTGCCCTGTCCAAAGCCGGCGCACGCGCATGTAGAGCCGCCAGGCGCCCCAGCCTTTCCACGCCCAGCGCAACCAGCGACGCGGACGACGCAGCACCAACAAGGCCAGTGCGCTCAGCGGCACCCAGGGATGATCCCGCATCCAGCGGGCCGTGTGACGCGCCTGCTCGGCCGCCTGAAACCATGGCGCAACGGCATGCCCATGAGCGGTCAGGCGCTCACGCAACAGTGCCGAGCGCTGCACCAGTTCGGCGCGGCGCATCCAGAGCGCTTGGCGGGCGTTCATGGGCGCAGTTGCTGGGCGTCACGCGCCAGTTCCTGGGTGGTGGCTTCGAACCAGCGTTGGGTTTCACGCAGCCGCTGCCGCACGATCCACACCGCCACGGCTCCCAAGGTGAGAAAGACCCCCGAAAACAGTGCCAGCGCCAGGGCACGGTGAGAATCCCACAGCAGCACCGTCAGCAACACGGCCACGAAACCCAGCCCGAGACTCAGGCAGATGGCGGCAGCCACTGCCCAGGCCATCATCTCGACCACGCCCAAGGCGTGGTCACGCGCCTCGACGCCGAGCAGCTCGATACGCACGCGCAGCAGTTGCAGCCCGTCGTGTAACCACCCCTTCAGCCCCGAAAGCAGGGTTTGCGGGGGTGGCCCGTCGGAGCGGTCGTCCTGCGACATCGCCGAGCCGCCCTGCGTGTCAGCGGCGGCTGATCAGCAGACCGACGATCAGACCGAGGCCCGCCGCCATGCCAATCGACTTCCAGGGGTGCTCATGCACATAGTCGTCGGTGGCCCGCGCCACTTCCCGGGTCTTGACGCGCAGCGCATCTTCCAGGTCGCCCATTTTGTGGCGGGCATTGCGCAGGTTTTCCTGCATGCGCTCGCGCAACTCGGTGATGCGCTCGCCGGTGTGGCTGGCGGTGGCCGCCAGCAGTTCCTCGGCATCGGCCATCACGACCTTCAGATCGGCCATGAGCTTGTCTTTGGGCGGTTGCTGTTGGGCTTGAGTCATCGTCGGCTCCCGTTACGGTTGAATGGACACTATATCAGGCAGATGCAGGCGCCGCGACAGGGTTCCGCAGCCGGATGTGCAGTTCACGCAACTGTTTCTCGTCCACCGGGCTGGGGGCCTGCGTGAGCAGGCACTGGGCGCGCTGGGTCTTGGGGAAGGCGATGACGTCGCGGATGGACTCGGCTTTGGTCATCAGCGTGATGAGGCGATCCAGGCCGAAGGCGAGGCCACCGTGCGGGGGCGCGCCATACTGCAGGGCATCGAGCAGGAAGCCGAACTTCGCCCGCGCTTCCTCTGGGCCGATCTTGAGCGCCGAGAACACCTTGCTCTGCACGTCGGCCCGATGGATACGGACCGAGCCGCCACCCAGTTCCCAGCCGTTGAGCACCATGTCGTAGGCCTTGGCCAGGCACTGGCCCGGGTCGGTGTCCATGAATTCCTCGTGGCCGTCTTTGGGCGAGGTAAAGGGGTGGTGCATGGCGTTCCAGCGCCCCTCCTCCTCGTCGTATTCGAACATGGGGAAATCCACCACCCACAGCGGCGCCCAGCGGTCCTCGAACAGCCCTTGCTTCTTGGCGAATTCGCTGTGGCCAATCTTGATGCGCAACGCGCCCATGGCGTCATTGACGATTTTGGCCTTGTCGGCGCCAAAGAACAGGATGTCGCCGTTTTGCGCGCCGGAGCGCTGCAGGATGGCGGCGATGGCCGCATCGTGGAGGTTCTTGACGATGGGGCTCTGCAGACCGTCGCGGCCCTGGGCGATGTCGTTGACCTTGATCCAGGCCAGGCCCTTGGCGCCGTAGATTTTGACGAATTCGGTGTAGGCGTCGATCTCGGAGCGGCTCATCTCGGCGCCCCCAGGGATGCGCAAGGCCACCACGCGGCCATTGGCCATCTGCGCCGGGGCGCTGAACACCTTGAAGTCCACATCGGCCATCACGTCGGTCAGTTCGGTGAATTCGAGCTTGACGCGCAGATCGGGCTTGTCGGAGCCGAAACGGTGCATGGCCTCGGCATAGGGCATGACCGGGAATTCGCCCAGATCCACCCCGATGGTGTTCTGGAACACGGTCTTCATCATGCCCTGGAACATGGCACGGATGTCCTCCTCGGTGAGGAAGGAGGTTTCGATGTCGATCTGGGTGAACTCGGGCTGGCGGTCGGCGCGCAAGTCCTCGTCACGGAAGCATTTGGTGATCTGGTAGTAACGGTCGTAACCCGCCACCATGAGCAGCTGCTTGAACAGCTGGGGCGATTGCGGCAGGGCGAAGAACATGCCGTCGTGCACGCGGCTGGGCACGAGGTAGTCGCGCGCACCTTCGGGCGTGCTCTTGGTCAGCATCGGGGTTTCGATGTCGATGAAGCCGTTGGCGTCCAGGAACTTGCGCACCTCCATGGCCACGCGGTAGCGCAGCATCAGGTTGCGCTGCATGTAGGGGCGACGCAGGTCCAGCACGCGGTGGGTCAGGCGGGTGGTCTCCGAGAGGTTGTCGTCGTCGAGCTGGAACGGCGGCGTCACCGAAGGGTTGAGCACGTGGATTTCGTGGCACAGCACCTCGACCTTGCCGCTTTTGAGGTTGTCGTTGGTGGTGCCGGCCGGACGGGCCCGCACCACACCCTTGACCTGGATGCAGAACTCGTTGCGCAGACTCTCGGCGATCTTGAACATCTCTGGGCGGTCGGGGTCGCAGACCACTTGGACATAGCCTTCGCGGTCCCGCAGGTCCACGAAAATGACGCCGCCATGGTCGCGACGGCGATTGACCCAGCCGCACAAAGTCACGTTCTGGCCCAGCAGGGCCTCGGTCACCAGACCGCAGTATTCGCTACGCATCGCCATACACTTTGCTTTCAAGTGAAGGCCGGCGCGCATCCGCCGGCCAGGGGGTGTGAAATCCAGCCACCACCCTGACGCGGCAGCCGTGAGAAACGAGGAATCAGTGACAGGCGCAAGCCGTGCCGCAGGGGGTGGCAGACGCCGCCTCGCCGCCGCTGGAGGCCGGGGCCTCGGCCGCTTTGGCGCCACCGGTGGCGGCCGCACCGGCAGCCGCGCCACTGCCCCCGTTGCGGAAGTCGGTGACGTACCAGCCGGAACCTTTGAGCTGGAAGCCGGCTGCCGTCAGCTGCTTCTTGAAGCTGGAGGCCCCGCAGGCCGGGCAGTCGGTCAGCGGATCGTCGGAGATTTTTTGCAGAACGTCCTTGGTATGACCGCAGGACTCACACTTGTACGCGTAGATGGGCATGATGATTACCTGTGCAAACCGGGGATGATCTGAAAAAGGAAGTCAACCTGCCATTATATTTGAGGGCCTGCCGGCCGCGCTTCAAGCCCTAGCCCCGTCCTTCACCACAGGCCGACGCGCAGATACATTTGCATGAACAGCAGCCCCAGCACGAAGCCCAGCCCGCCGTAAATGAGGCCCTGCAGCAGGCGGTTGGTGCGGCGCTGTTCGCGCACCAGGTCTTGCACTTCGCGGCGCAAGTCGGTCGGGCGCTGGCGCAGGTAGTCGTGCAGCAGGCGCGGCAGCTCGGGCAGCAACTTGGCATACAGCGGCGCCTCGGCCTTGAGCTGGCTCCAGAATTTCTTGGGGCCGACCTGCTCCAGCATCCACTTTTCCAGAAACGGCTTGGCCGTGCTCCAAAGGTCGAGATCGGGGTCGAGCTCGCGCCCCAGCCCCTCGATGTTGAGCAGGGTTTTTTGCAGCAATACCAGCTGCGGCTGGATCTCGACATGGAAGCGGCGCGAGGTCTGGAACAAGCGCATCAGCACCAGCCCCAGGGAGATTTCCTTCAAGGGCCGGTCGAAATACGGCTCGCACACGGCCCGGATGGCCGCTTCCAGCTCATCCACCCGGGTTTCCGGGGGCACCCAGCCGCTTTCGATGTGCAATTCGGCCACGCGCTTGTAGTCACGCCGGAAAAAAGCGGTGAAATTCTGCGCCAGGTATTCCTTGTCGAACTGGGTGAGCGTGCCAACGATACCGAAATCCAGCGAGATGTAGCGGCCAAACGTCTCGGGCTCGACGCTGACCTGGATGTTGCCTGGGTGCATGTCGGCGTGGAAGAAACCGTCGCGGAACACCTGGGTGAAGAAGATGGTCACGCCATCGCGAGCCAGCTTGGGAATGTCCACCCCGGCCGCCCGCAGCCGGTCCACTTGATTGACCGGCAAGCCCTTCATGCGCTGCATCACCAGCACATCGGTGCGGCAGTAGTCCCAGTACATTTCTGGGATGAGGACGAGTTGCAGATCCTCCATGTTGCGCCGCAACTGCGTGGCGTTGGAGGCTTCCCGCATCAGGTCGAGTTCGTCGTGCAGGTATTTGTCGAACTCGGCCACGACTTCCCGCGGTTTCAAGCGGCGCCCATCGGCCGAGAGCTTTTCCACCCACCCCGCCATCATGCGCATCAGGTCAAGATCTTTTTCGATGACGGGCAACATGCCCGGGCGCAGCACCTTGACGGCGACTTCCCGCCCATCTTTGAGCACGGCGAAATGCACTTGCGCAATCGATGCGCTGGCCACCGGCGCCTGCTCGAACGTGGCAAATACCGCCGACAGGGGCTTGCCGAACGCCCGCTCGATGGTGGCCACCGCCACGGCCGAAGGAAACGGCGGCACGCGGTCCTGGAGCTTGGCCAGCTCTTCCGCAATGTCCAGAGGCAACAGGTCGCGCCGGGTGGAGAGGACCTGACCGAATTTCACGAAAATCGGCCCCAGCCGCTCCAGCGCCTCCCTCAGCCGTTGCCCGCGCGGGGTGTCGAGCCGGCGCCCAATGGTGATGACGCCACGCACGGCACGGACCACCGGGTTGCGAAAGCCCGACAGCACCAGCTCGTCGAGCCCGTAGCGGAACACGACCCAGACGATGAACGCCCCTCGAAAAAACCGCCGGATCACTGTGGGGCCCCGTTGCGTTCATGGTCACCCGTGGCGCTGCCCGCGCCAGAGGCCCCCGGCTGGCCGGGCATGCGAGCCGCCACCTGGTCGCGCCATTGCCGCGCCTGGCCGGCGGCCTGCTGCACCCAGGCCTGGAGGCTTTGCAGCACGCCCTTGACGCCTTGGACCAAGCCATGCGCCGCCGCGTCGCCCATGAAACGGGACAGGTCCTCCTCCACGTCCCAGCGCACGTTGTCCACCAGCCAGGCGATTTCGGCGGCGAACTGCACATCGCCTTGAATGTCCACGGCGGGCTTGTGGCCAGCGGCCAAGGTCTGCATCAAGGCGGGCACATCGGTCTGGGTGAGCGTGACGCGCAGATCGGCCTCGGTGGCGCCAGCATCCACCGCAAACAGCCCGGCCGCCGTGACCTGCAAACCCATCGACAGACGCCCCCATTCGGCCTGCAAGACCTTGCCCCGCTGGCGCCGCAGCCGCTCCATGGCCTGAGGCTCCTGCATCAGCACATGATTGAGAAACAGCACCAGACGGTTCTGCAATTCGCCGCGCAGCCATTCTGGCGGTGGCGGCAAGGCCGAGGCGAGCTGTGCCAGCAGATCGGTTGGGGGGAACGGAAAAGGGGGCTTGGTCATAAGCCCCCGATTTTGACGGATAAAGCCGTCACTGGTCGTTGCCAGAGCCAACCACTCATCAGTGGCGAGTCCGGCGCAGGCGTCGCCACAGAGGCGGCAGAACCAACGAAACCACTGCAATGCCCAGCAAAGTGGCCGAGATCGGTTTTTCCAAAAAGACCATCCAGTCGCCACCCGAAATCTGCAACGCCCTGCGCATGTTCTCTTCCATGATGTCGCCCAGGATCAGGGCGAGAATCATCGGCGCGACCGGGAAGCCGTTGAGCCGCATCAGCAAGCCCACCAGACCAAAACCCAACAGCAACAACAGATCGAAGGTGGTGAACTTGAGCCCGTACACACCGATCATGCAGAACAGCAGGATGAGTGCCAGCAGCATGGGACGCGGCACTTCCAGGATGCGCGCAATGTACGGAATCAGCGGCAAGTTCAGGATCAGCAGGAACAGGTTGCCGATGTACATGCTGGCAATCACGCCCCAGAATACGTCAGGGCGTTCGGTCAGCATCATGGGGCCTGGCGTCACCCCCATGACCAGCAGAGCACCCAGCAGCACAGCCGTGGAACCAGACCCCGGCACCCCCAGAGTGAGCAGGGGCACGAACGAGCCGCTGCAGGCCGCGTTGTTGGCCGCCTCAGGCGCGGCCACGCCCTTGATGTTGCCTTTGCCGAAGGTGTGGCCGTCCTTGGCGATGCGCTTTTCGGTGATGTAAGCCAAAAAGGACGCGACCGTCGCTCCCGCCCCAGGCAACACACCAACGAAGAAACCCTGGGTGGAACTGCGCACCACCGGGCCAGCGATCTCCCGCACCTCCTGGCGGCTGAGTTTCAGCGAGCCCAGGGCCTGCTGAACATAGCCCTTGGCATCGCGCCCTTTCAGGAGCATGACGAACACTTCGGCCAGGGCAAAGACGCCGAGTGCAACCACCAGAAAGTCGATCCCCTGCAAGAGATGCAGGGAGTCAAACGTGTAGCGTTGTGTGCCGGTCTGCCGGTCAATACCGACGATGGACACCATCATGCCGAATACGGCTGCCATCAGCCCCTTGACCAGGGACTTGTCCGAGAGGCTGACCACAGCCGTCAGCCCCAGAACCATCAGCGCAAAATACTCCGGTGGACCGAAACTCACGGCCACTGAGGCCAACATGGGGGCCACCAACATCAGTCCAATCACGCTGAGGGTTCCCCCGGCAAACGATGCCCAGGCCGCAAGCGCCAGCGCTTTGCCCGCCTGCCCTTTTTTGGCCAACGGAAAACCATCGAACGAGGTAGCCACGGTGCCCGCCACCCCCGGAGCGTTCAGGAGGATCGATGAGGTCGACCCCCCGAAAATGGCCCCGTAGTAGACCCCGGACATGAGAATCAGCGCCGAAGTGGGGTTCATGGAAAAGGTGATTGGAATCATCAGCGCCAACGCGCTGATCGGCCCCAACCCCGGCACCATGCCGATAATGGTGCCGGCGAAAACACCGATGAACACATACATCAGGTTGCCCGGCTGCAGAGCCACGCTGAAGCCGAAAAGAATGCTGTCAAGCACGTCCATGTCGATTCCTTGGCGTCAGATGGGCAGCCAGCCGGCCGGCAGGTGGATGTTCATGAAACGGGTCATCACCAGGTACAAACCCAGCGGCACGGCCAACGACACGATGGCATTGATGGCGTGGCGCCGGAAACCGTAAAACCACGTCAGACCGGCAGTCAGCAGGAACGAGGCCAGCACAAAGCCCATCCACCCCAACGCAAACGCGTAGATAACGATGGCCACAGAGGTCACAACCACCGACCGCCAGCGATCCCAGAGTGTGCGTGCATCTTCCTCCTCTGGGAGGACGGTGGTACCGTCCCTCTCAAAAAACAGCCAGACAGACAACCCCAGCATCAAAACGCCCAGCAGTTTGGGAAAAGCGTCTGAATCGATAGGGCGAGGAATGGGGAAGACCGGGATCTGAAACGCGGCCCAGAGATAAGCGACAGACAGCAGGCCGATGATCAGCGCCAGGATGCGATTGGCACTCATGAACATTCTCCACGCAAAACACGCACGAAGGCTGGCGGCCCCTTACAGGAGGACGCCAGCCGAAAAGCTTGGCCACGACAATCAGCGACGCACCAACCCCAAGTCGCTCAACACCGTGCTGAATTGCTTGTGCTGTTCATCCAGGAAAGCGCCAAACTCGGCACTGTTCTGGTAGGCATCGATCCATCCGAGTTGGTCACGCGCCTGGGCCCAGGTTGGTGTCTTGAGCATCCGGGCATACATATCCTGGTAGTAGGCCACGGCTTCGGCAGGCATGCCTGGCGCGCCCATGATGCCGCGCCAAATGTCGAAGGTGAAGTTGATGCCCTGTTCCTGGTAGGTGGGCACATCCGGAATTGAGCTCATGCGTTTCGGCCCGGAAATGGCCAACGCTCGCACCTGACCGCCCTTGAGTTGGGCCTGGGCCTCGCCAGCACCAGTGATCACCGCTTCCACGTGGCGACCGAGCAGATTGGTCATGGCTTCACCACCACCCGAAAACGCGATGTAGTTCAGTCGGTTCGCCGCCACGCCTGCCGCTGAAGCGGCTCCCGCGATCGAGATGTGATCCATCGAGCCGGGCGCCGAGCCGCCACCCACACTCAGGTTGGGACGGGCTTTGATGGCCTCAAACAGTTCCTTCGCATTTTTGTAGGGTGCGTCGGTGCGCACCAGCAGGATGGAGTAGTCGGTGATCAGGCGGGCGATTGGGGTGAAGTCCTTGTGCCCAAAACGGGACGCGCCCGACAGCGGCACCAGAATGATGGGGGGACTGGCTGCAAACAGCACGTGCGGGTTGCCGCGCTTGGCCGCAATCTGCGCCCACGCCACTGCACCGCCACCGCCCGGGGTGTTGATCGGCGCAAAGTTGACAGGCGCCAGACGCTCCTCCTGAATCACCCGCGCCGTGGTTCGGATCAGAGTGTCCCAGCCCCCACCCGGGTTGGCCGGTGCAATGTATTCCACCGCCTGCCGCGGCTGCCAAGCCTGCGCCCAGGCCATGCCCAACGGGCTCAGCGCCATGCCGGACAAACCAGAGGCGCCCATCCACTTCAGCACATCGCGGCGTGCTAGGCCATTCGGGGGGGTGTTCATGTCGTCATCTCCTGTTGGGGTGTGCCACAAACGCCTCGGGCCTGTCGGCATCGCGGCGTTGACTGGATGCTAGGAGCCTCTCCCCAAGCAGACACCCGGGTTTCCCCTGAATCAAGGGGTTGAGGTCAAATTGGGTGTTTTGTCCATTGTGTTCACTGGTTCGGCTTGAGCTGATAGAGCCGCTGCGGCCGTCCCACTTCGCCATAGGCAGGCGCCACCACGGCCTGCCCGGTTCCCACCAAATATTCGAGATATCGACGCGCGGTGGATCGACTGGTACCTGTGCGCTCAGCCAGATCGCTGGCTGTCAGCGCTTCATTGGCCTGAGACAGTGCCTGCAAAAAGGTGTCCAGCGACAGGGGGTCAACCCCTTTAGGCAAGGTTCTTGCCCGAATCTCGGGCAATGCGCTGGTGAGCACTTCGTCGAGCTGCTCCTGACTGATCTCGCGACGCAATCGCCCCATGTTGCGCCGCTGCACGTAACGATCGAGCATCGCCTGCATTCGGACCGCCTGCACCGGCTTGATGAGAAAGTCAAACACACCGGCGCGCAACGCCTCCTCGACCGTATCCACCTCCTTGGCGGCTGTGACCATGACGATATCGAGGTGACGACAGATCCGGCGTGCCTCCCACAACAACGACAGACCTTCGACATCGGGAAGGTAGACATCGAACAACGCGAGATCGGCGTCATGCGGATGCTGCTGCAGCCAAGCAAGCGCTTGCCGGCCGTCGCGGCAACTGCCCACCACCTCGAAGGCCGCATGCTGTTCCACCATGGCCTGGTTGATGCGCGCGATGCGAAAGTCATCCTCCACGATCAGGACACGGTAACGCCGGCTCTGATGCCGATTTTCACCCTTCATGTGCCCCCCCCTGCCAAAGCCACGCGCTGCTTGCTGACCACCGCGACAAAGCAAGCCCCAACCGTCTGTCCCGGCTCCAGCGTCACGTCACCGCCATACTCCCGGCATAACTGGCGTACCAACGCCAGGCCGATGCCTCGGCCACTGCCTTTGGTGGACGTGCCACGCTCAAACACCTGGGCGACCTGCTGCGCCTGAACACCGCAGCCGTTGTCGTCCACTTCAATGACGATGTCCTCCCCCACGTCAGTGAAAGACAGCCGGACCACCGGCGCACGCTCTGAAGGCCGTGGGGCCTCGCAGGCGTTGTCGATCAGGTTGCCAACGATGCTGAGCAGCGCCTCGCGCCCCTGCGCCGACAGCTCGGTCTGTAAAGCACTGCCTTCGTCCACCTCGATGATGACCCCACGCGCGGCTGCGCGCATCAACTTGCCGGCCAGCAGGCCGCATAGCGCCGGATCACGCACTCGGCTTTGCAGCAGCGTCAGGCGGGCCTGTTCGAGTTGTGTTTCCTCGCCGATCATCTGAATGGCTTCCTGCACCTGCCCGAGTTGCAACAACCCTGCGAGGGTATGCAACTTGTTGGAAAACTCGTGTGCCTGCTCGCGCAGACCATCGGCCAGTTGTCGGACTTCAGCCAGGCTGCGCGACAGTTCCAGGATCTCCATGCGACTGCGAAAGGTAGCCACGGCCCCCTCCACCTGCCCATTGACGATGATCGGCACCCGATTGACCACCACCAGTTGTTCGCCCACCCAGGTCTCGCGGTCGTACTGCGCTTCGCCGGTTTGCAGCACTTCGTGCAGCCGCGAGTGCGGCAAGGTCTCCAGAATGTCACGCCCAACGGGGTCTTCGGCATCGCCGCCCGGCAAAAACCGTCTGGCCCCTGCATTGGCCAGCGTGATGCGTCCCTGTGCGTTGACCGCCACGATCCCTTCGTGAATCGACTGCAGGATGGCCTCTTTTTCCTTCAGACGGCGTGCAATTTCCTGAGGTTCCAGGCCGAGAATGGCGCGCTTGAACCGGTTGGCGATGGCCACCGCCCCCAACAGCCCCACACCGGCTGTACCCAGCATCAGCAACAGGTTGCTGCGCAAATCCCCAGCGATGCGGTCTTGAATCTCGCTGGCCAGAAAACCCACGGACACCACGCCCACGATTTCGCCGGCTTCGTCCCACACAGGCACCTTGCCCCGTATCGATGGCCCCAGCGAACCAGTGGCCCGAGAAACGTATTCTTCGCCGCGTAAGAGAGCGGGATCATTGTCCTCCCCAACCATGCGCTGCCCCAACCGATCGGGCAGAGGATGTGAATAGCGAATGCTGTCCCGATTGCCCACCACGACGAAATTGGCACCGGTCTGCACACGTACCCGCTCGGCAATCGGCTGAATGATTGCGGCGGGATCCGGCTGCCCAAAAGCATCGATCAACAGGCGGTTGGCCGCCAGAGTCCTGGCCACGTTCAAGGCACGCTGGCCGATCTGATCTTCCATCAAAGTGGCATACCGCTGGCTCAGATAGGCACCCTGTATCCCCAACATGAGGACAAGCAGCGAACCCACCAACAGGATCATCTGGGCACGAAACCCAAGCAGCCAGCGACGCGAAAGCTCTGACAGGGGAACGGCACGGGAACGAATCACTTGGGCAACCTGACAAATTCAGTGCCTCGAGTGTGCCCCATCAGGCCACCGCCGCGCACGCGGGTCCACCCTAACTGGGCACCAGACCTCAAGCCCCAAGAAAAAGGGCCTCCACAGAGGCCCTGATGCCGGGACAAGACAGCGATTTACTGCAGCGCCTGCACCCCGGCCACCAGCCAGCCGCCGCTGCCGGTTTTGGGGCGGGTGATGTTCCAGACTTCGCGGAAGGGGTTGGGGCCGGCCGAAGGCTCTTCGCGAATGAGGCCGGAGAACTCCACACTGGCCATGTATTCGTCGTCCAGTTCCTCGATGCCCAGCAGTTGCGCCTCCAGCATCACGACCTCGGTCTTGTTGGGGGCGCCGCCGGACTCGCGTTCGCGCTGGGCCAACTGGGCCTGGATCTGCTCGATCATTTCATCGGTCATCATGGCGCGCAGGGCGGGAATGTCGGCCCGGTCCCAGGCGTCTTGCAGCTTGATGAAATTGGCCTTGGAGGCACGCAGGAAACCATCGGTGTCGAACCCGGCGGGAATGCCCCAGGTCTGCGGGCCGCTGAGGGCCGAGCCGATGAGGCTGCCTCCCTGGCCTGCAGGCTCAGGTTGGCCGAAGGTGCTGTTGCCACGCTCCCACGGGCGCGCGGAGGCGTCATTGCCCACGTTGTGCGGGCTGTAGCTGCGGGCCATGCCCGACTGTCCGCCCCCCTGATAGGCCAACGGCGCATGGCCCTGCCCGGCTGCCCGGGAACGGCGGATGAAGGCGATGACGGCCAGCACGGCCACGCCGATGAGCAGCAGCAACAGGAACTGGGCAAATGCTTCGCCAAAACCCAGCGCCGACGCCAGCCAGGCCAAGCCCAGACCGGCGGCCAGCCCGCCGAGCATGGCGCCCCAAGGCCGGGAAGCCGGTGCCTGGTTGGGCGGGGTGGCGGGCCGGTTGGCGGCGTTGGCGTTTTGCGCCGTGTTCTGCGTGGGCGCCTGCGCCGGCTGGGCCGGGGTGTTGCGCTGCGTCACGTTGCCCGACTGCTTGCCGAACGACATGCCCCCACCCAGGCGTTTCTGGGCCCAGACCTCCGTGGAGGACAGCACCATGACCAACGCCAGAAACACAGACCAGAATTTCATGCCTCTCTCACTTCATGTAAAAAACGAACGCCTCAACACTTGATGCCCACGTGCAAGGCCGTCACGCCCGCCGTCAGGTTGTGTACATCCACATGCCCGAATCCGGCTTCGCGCATCATGCCGCGCAGGGTTTCCTGGTCCGGATGCATGCGGATGGACTCTGCCAGGTAGCGGTAGCTGGCTTCGTCTTTCGCCACCCATTTCCCCAGTTTGGGCAGGATGTTGAAGCTGTACCAGTCGTACGCCTTTTGCAAGGGGGGCGCCACCTTGGAGAACTCCAGGACCAGCAATTTGCCTCCGGGCCTGAGCACTCGATTCATTTCCTGCAGCGCAAGTTCCTTGTGCGTCATGTTGCGCAGCCCAAAAGCCACCGTCACGATGTCGAACCAGCCATCGGCAAAGGGCAGTTTCTCGGCGTCGCAGACCACGGTGGGCAGAACGATGCCACGGTCGAGCAGGCGGTTGCGGCCTTCGCGCAGCATGGCCTCGTTGATGTCGGTGTGCACCACGGTGCCGGTGGGCGCCACCAGGGGGGCGAAGGCCAGGTCCAGATCGCCCGTGCCCCCGGCGATGTCCAGCACCCGATCCCCCGGCCGCGGGTTGGCCACGGTGACGGCGTAGCGCTTCCACCAGCGGTGCAGACCGCCGGACATGAGGTCATTCATGAGGTCGTAACTGGGCGCCACCGAATCGAACACGCCGCGCACGCGGCGCGCCTTGTCGCGCTCGTCCACCGTCTCGAAACCGAAATGTGTCTGGCTCATGGCTGCAATGGTAGCCGCTGCCCGCGGCGAATCAATGCCCATGCCCGCATGACGACGGGGTTTTCGGTGGCATGGGGGCGTCGCGGTCGGTGCCGGCTTCGCGCAAGCGCCGCTCGTAGTCGGCCCACAGGGCCTCTTGCTGCGAGCCGAGGAAATACAGGTAGTCCCAGGTGAATATGCCGGAGTCGTGCCCGTCGGAAAAGGTGGGCTGCACGGCATAGTTGCCTACCGGGGCCAGGGCGGTGATGGTCACCTCGCGCTTGCCGGTTTGCAGCACCTCCTGCCCCGGCCCATGCCCCTGCACTTCGGCCGATGGCGAATAAATGCGCATGAGCTCGAACGGGATGCGAAACTGCGCCCCGTCGGAAAAGACGATTTCCAGCACGCGCGACTGGGCATGCACCGTGATGTCTTGTGGACAGGGGCTTTGGGGGTTCAGGCCGGCCATGGCAGGGTCCTCCAGAAACAGGGGTGGGGTCAGCGCAGCAGGTGGGCGATGGCGGCATCGCAGGCTGGCAGCCGCGCCTGCAAGGCGGCCAGGGCCTGGGCATCCGCGGGGCGTTGGGCCGCCGCCCACACCGGGGCGGGGAAATGGCTGTCGTGGGTGTAGCGGGCCACCACATGCCAGTGCAGGTGGGGCACCACGTTGCCCAGGCTGGCCAGGTTGACCTTGTCGGGCCGCAGATGCTCGCGCACCACCCGCTCGACCGCCGCCACCGCACGCAGGCACTGGCTTTGTTCGGCGTCGGCCAAATCGGTGAACTCGGCCACATGGGTGTTCCAGATCACGCGGTAAAAGCCCGGGAAGGCCGCCGCTTCTGGCCCCACGACGCGCACCACGCGCCAGGCCGGCCGGCGGACGATGAGCTGTCCGCCATCGCCCTCGCACAGCGGGCAGGCGTGGGACGGGGCCATCGTCACAGCAGCACCCGCTCGATGCCCCCGGCGTTGGCCTGGGCCACGTAGTCGGGCATCCAGTTGTCGCCCAGGATCTGCCGCGCCATTTCCACCACGATGTAATCGGCTTCCAGCAAGCCGTTGGCGAGGTCGTCGCCGTAGCGGCTCAAGCCCTGGTAGCAGCTGGGGCAGCTGGTCAGGACCTTGGTCACGCCCTGAGGGGCTGCCACGCCGTTTCGGGCCGCGAGCTCGGCCAGCTGGGCGGCGTTCTTGCGCAGCTCCTGCTCTTTGCGGAAACGCACCTGGGTGGAAATATCGGGCCGCGTGACACCCAACGTGCCGGATTCGCCACAGCAGCGATCGGCCTTGACGACGGTCTCGCCCACCAGGGCTTTGACGGTCTTCATCGGGTCCTGCAGCTTCATGGGGCTGTGGCAAGGGTCGTGGTAGAGGTAGGCCCCTTTGGGTTCGAGCACGATGCCTTTTTCGAGCAGGAATTCGTGGATGTCGATGATGCGGCAGCCGGGGAAGATCTTCTCGAATTCATAGCCCTGGAGCTGGTCGTAGCAGGTGCCACAGCTCACCACCACGGTCTGGATGTCGAGGTAGTTGAGCGTGTTGGCCACGCGGTGGAACAGCACCCGGTTGTCGGTGATGATTTTCTCGGCCTTGTCGAACTGACCCGAGCCGCGCTGCGGATAGCCACAGCACAGGTAGCCCGGCGGCAGCACGGTTTGCACGCCGGCGTGCCACAGCATGGCCTGCGTGGCCAGGCCCACCTGGCTGAACAGGCGCTCGGAGCCGCAGCCGGGGAAGTAGAACACGGCTTCGCTGTCGCTGGTGGTGGTCTTGGGGTTGCGGATGATGGGAACGTAGTGCTTGTCCTCGATGTCGAGCAGGGCTCGGGCGGTTTTCTTGGGCAGGCCGCCGGGGAGCTTTTTGTTGACGAAGTGGATCACCTGCTCCTTGACCGGCGCGGGCCCGACGGTGGCCGGCGGCGCGCTGGTTTGCTTGCGGGCCAGCCCTTTGAGCAGCTGGTGCGCCAGCCGCTGGGCCTTGAAGCCCAGGCCGACCATGGCGGCGCGCGCCAGCCGAATGGTGTCGGGGTTGGTGGCATTGAGCATGAACATGGCCGCCGCGTTGCCGGGGCGCCAGGTTTTGCGGCCCATTTTGCGCAGCAGGTTGCGCATGTTCATCGACACGTCGCCGAAGTCGATTTTCACCGGGCAAGGGGTCAGGCACTTGTGGCAGACCGTGCAGTGGTCGGCCACGTCCTCGAATTCGGCCCAGTGTTTGATGCTGATGCCACGACGGGTCTGCTCCTCGTACAGGAAGGCTTCGATGAGCAGCGAGGTGGCCAGGATCTTGTTGCGCGGGCTGTACAGCAGATTGGCGCGCGGCACATGGGTCGAGCACACCGGCTTGCACTTGCCGCAGCGCAGGCAGTTTTTCACCGAGTCCGCGATGGCGCCGATGTCGCTTTGCTGCATGATGAGCGACTCGTACCCCATGAGGCCGAAGCTGGGGGTGTAGGCCATGCTGAGATCGGCGCGGCGCTGGTCCGGCTCGTCGAACCAAGGGCCTTGGCGCAGCAGCTTGCCGCGGTTGAAGTGGCCTTTGGGGTCCACCTGCTGCTTGTAGCGCGCAAACGGCGCCAGTTCATCGTCGGTCAGGTACTGCAGCTTGGTGATGCCGATGCCGTGCTCGCCCGAGATGACGCCATCGAGGCTGCGGGCCAGCACCATGATGCGGTCCACCGCTTCGTGGGCGGTTTGCAGCATGTCGTAATCGTCGCTGTTGACCGGGATGTTGGTGTGCACATTGCCGTCGCCGGCGTGCATGTGCAGCGCCACCCACACGCGGCCTTTGAGCACGCGCTGGTGGATGGCCTGGCACTCTTGCAGCACCGGGGCAAACACGCTGCCGGTGAAAATGGCGCGCAAGGGTTCGCGGATCTGGGTTTTCCAGCTGGCCCGCAGCGAGCCGTCCTGCAGTTGATCGAAGAAGCTGCGCCCGCTGTCGGGCTGCACCTGATCGAGCCCGTCCATCCAGCCCTGCCACTGGCTGCGCACCGCTTCGATGACGGCCAGCGCCCGCTCGGTGTGGTCTTGCACGGTCTCGGGGCTGGGCATTTCGCCGGCTTCCTCGACCTTGCCCAGCGGCAAGGCGCCACGGCGGAAGAAGGCCAGCAACTCATCGGCCAGCTTGATTTTGTTGCGCAGGCTCAGCTCAATGTTGATACGCTCGATGCCCAGGGTGTATTCGCCCATGCGCGGCAGCGGAATGACCACGTCTTCATTGATCTTGAAGGCGTTGGTGTGCTTGCTGATGGCGGCCGTCTTCTTGCGATCGGCCCAGAATTTTTTCCGCGCCTCGGGGCTGACGGCCACGAACCCTTCGCCGGCGCGGGCATTGGCCAGGCGCACCACCTCGCTGGCGGCGCGGGCCACGGCATCGGGGTCGTCACCGACGATGTCGCCGATGAGCACCATTTTCGGAAAGCCGCCACGCTTGCTCTTGGTGGTGTAGCCGACGGCTTTGAGGTAGCGGTCGTCCAGGTGCTCCAGCCCGGCCAGAATGGCGCCGCCGCGGCGCTGCTCGGCGAACATGTAGTCTTTGATCTCGACGATCGAGGGCACGGCGTCTTTGGGGTTGCCGAAGAACTCCAGGCACACGGTGCGGGCGTGCTCGGGCATGCGATGCACCACCCAGCGGGCGCTGGTGATGAGGCCGTCGCAGCCCTCTTTTTGCACGCCGGGCAGGCCGCTGAGGAATTTGTCGGTCACGTCTTTGCCCAGACCCTCCTTGCGGAAGGTCTTGCCCGGGATGTCGAGCCGCTCGGTGCGGATGAGGGTCTTGCCGTCGGCCTCGAAATACTGCAGCTCGAAGCTGGCCACCTCGGCGTCGTGGATCTTGCCCAGGTTGTGCCCGATGCGGGTGACCTGGAGCCACTGCGCATTGGGCGTGACCATGCGCCAGCTGGCCAGATTGTCCAGCGCCGTGCCCCAGAGCACGGCTTTCTTGCCGCCCGCATTCATGGCGATGTTGCCGCCGACGCAGGAGGCTTCGGCGCTGGTGGGATCCACCGCGAACACGAAACCGGCCCGCTCGGCCGCATCGGCCACGCGCTGCGTGACCACGCCGGCCTCGGTCCAGATCGTGGGCACTTTGTGCGGCACGCCCGGCAGGTCCACCAGCTCGACTTCGGTCATGGCTTCGAGCTTTTCGGTGTTGATGACCGCGCTCTTCCAAGTCAGCGGCACCGCGCCGCCGGTATAGCCCGTGCCGCCGCCACGCGGAATGATGGTCAGCCCCAGCTCGATGCAGCCCTTGACCAGCCCGGCCATCTCGGCCTCGCTGTCAGGCGTCAGCACCACAAAGGGGTATTCGACCCGCCAGTCGGTGGCATCGGTCACGTGGCTGACGCGGCTCAAGCCGTCGAATTTGATGTTGTCGCGGCCGGTGTAGCGCCGCAAGGCGCGCAGCACACGCTGGCGCAGCGCGGCCATGTCGTCGAACATGCGGGCAAAGTCGCGCACGGCCTGCTGGGCCGCGGCCAGAAGTTCGCCCACCAGCGCATCGCGCTCGCCATCTTCCTGCGGACGACGGCGTTTTTCGATTTCGCGCAGCCGATGGTGCATGGCCTCCACCAGCGCGGCGCGGCGCTTGGGGTTGTCCAGCAGATCGTCGTGCAGATAGGGGTTGCGCTGCACCACCCAGATGTCGCCCAGCACTTCGTACAGCATGCGGGCCGAGCGGCCGGTGTGGCGCTCTTGGCGCAACAGGTTGAGCACATCCCAGGCCCGAGCGCCCAGCAGCCGGATGACGATTTCCCGATCGGAGAAGGAGGTGTAGTTGTACGGGATCTCGCGCAGGCGCGGCGCGTCGGATTCGGCGTCAAGCAAATGCTGGAGCGGGGTGGGCGCGTTCATATCGTTGGGCACAGGCAGCACGATGCTGGGCCGCAGATGTTACCGCAGCGCAACATCCCCCCAGCCCAACCGGGGCCCATGCACCCATTGCCATCAGGGACTCGGGCGGGCGCTGCCGCCTGGGCTAGCGCGAGCGCCACAACGCCACCGCCGTGCCCAGCACGCCCACCAATGCCGCGTACGTCAGCATGCGGCCATCGCGGCCCAGCCACCACAGGCCAGCGGCCAGCACCATGCCCCCCAACACCGACAAGGCCAGCCACCCCCACAACCACCCCGTGAGGCGGGCCCGCCAGCGCCGCGCCCCGCCCGACTGCCAGCGCACGGTCGCCGGCGCCAGCAGCGCCGCCAGCACCAGGGCCGGCAGGAAAAAATGCAGCACATGCAGGCTGGCGGCCAGAACGCTCATGAAGATCTCAAAAGGGGCTCAAGAGGGGCGCCGACTCGGCAAGATGGCCGGATTTTATAATCCAGGGGTTATGGCAGTCTGGGCGCTCGGCATCAACCATCAGACCGCCCCGCTGGACCTGCGGGGCCGCTTTGCGTTCGCGCTCGACCAGTTGCCTGAGACGCTGCAGCGTTTCCGCGCCTCGCTGGCCCGCCAGCCCGAAGCCACCCTGCTGTCCACCTGCAACCGGACGGAAATCTACTGCGCGGCCGACGAATTGGCGCTCGAGCCCACGGTGCAATGGCTGGCGCAGACCGGCGGCGTCTCGCCCCAGGCGCTGCTCGATCATGCCTATGTGCTTCAGGAAGGCGAGGCCGCCCGCCATGCGTTTCGCGTGGCCAGCGGGCTCGACAGCATGGTGTTGGGCGAGGCCCAGATCCTCGGCCAGATGAAAGACGCCGTGCGCGCGGCAGATGCCGCCGGCGCCCTGGGCACCACGCTGCACCAGTTGTTCCAACGCTCGTTCGCGGTGGCCAAGCAGGTGCGCAGCTCCACCGAAATCGGCGCCCACTCCATCAGCATGACGGCGGCGGCCGTGCGCCTGGCCGGCCAGTTGTTCGAGGACCTCAAAGACATCCGGGTGCTGTTCGTCGGCGCCGGCGAGATGATCGAACTGGCCGCCACCCACTTCGCCGCCAAGAGCCCGAAGGGCATGGCCATTGCCAACCGCACCCTGGAGCGCGGCGAAAAACTCGCCACCCGCTTCGGCGCCGAAGTGCTGCGGCTGTCGGACCTGCCCGAGCGCCTGCACGAGTTCGACGCCGTCATCAGCTGCACCGCATCCACCTTGCCGCTGATCGGCCTGGGCGCCGTGGAGCGCGCCCTCAAGAAGCGCCGCCATCGCCCCATGTTCATGGTCGATCTGGCAGTGCCGCGCGACATCGAGGCCGAGGTCAAGGAACTCGACGACGTTTACCTCTACACCGTCGATGACCTGGCTGCCGTGGTGCAGACCGGCAAAGACAACCGGCAGGCCGCCGTGGCCCAGGCCGAAGCCATCATCGACGCCGGGGTGCAAAGCTTCATGCACTGGCTGCAGCAGCGCGACCCCCGGGGCGGGGTGGTCGGCCTCATCCGCGACCTCCATGCCCAGACCGACGCCTGGCGGGCCGCGGAAATCGCCCGGGCGCGCAAGCTCCTGGCCAAGGGCGAAGACGTGGACGCGGTGCTCGAAGCCCTCTCTCGGGGCCTGACCCAGAAGATGCTGCACGGCGCTCTGGCCGAATTGCATGCGGGCGACGAACGCACCCGCCAGGCCACGGCCGAGGCCGTCTCGCGGCTGTTCCTGCGGGGATCGGGCCGACGCGCATGAAGCCGTTCATCCGCGACACGCTGGAGCGCCAGAGGCTGCGGTTGCACGAGCTCGACGCCCTGCTCAGTGCCCCAGACGCCGTGGACGACATGGAACGCTTTCGCCTGCTCACGCGCGAGCATGCCGAGACCGATGCCGTGGTCCAACCCTACCTGCGCTACCTGCAACGCGAAGCCGACCTGCGGGAAGCCCGCGCCATGGCCCAGGACAGCGACCCCGCTCTGGCCGCCATGGCCGCCGAGGAAATCGCCGCCGCCGAAGCCGATCTGGCCGCGCTGGAGGCGCAGCTGCACGCTTTGCTCGTGCCCCGCGACCCCGACGACGACCGCAACGCCTTCCTGGAAATCCGGGCCGGCACCGGTGGCGACGAAGCCGCCCTGTTCGCCGGCGACCTGGCCCGCATGTACACCCGCTATTCCGAGCGCCAAGGCTGGCGCGTCGAGACCCTCAGCGAATCCCCGGCCGAACTGGGTGGGTATAAGGAACTGGTGCTGCGCATCGCCGGGCCGCGCGCTTATGGCCTGCTGCGCTTCGAATCCGGCGGCCACCGCGTGCAGCGCGTGCCCGCCACCGAAAGCCAAGGCCGCATCCACACCAGCGCCTGCACCGTGGCGGTGATGCCCGAGCCCGACGAGGCCGAAGCCATCCGCCTCAATCCTGCCGACCTGCGCATCGACACCTTCCGCGCCAGCGGCGCCGGCGGCCAGCACATCAACAAAACCGACTCCGCCGTGCGCGTGGTGCACCTGCCCACCGGCATCGTTGCCGAATGCCAGGATGGCCGCAGCCAGCACAGCAACAAGGCCAAGGCCCTGCAAGTGCTGCAAGCGCGGTTGCAAGAAAAAGAGCGCAGCGAACGCGCCGCGCGGGAAGCCGCCGAGCGCAAGGGCCTGATCGGCAGCGGCGACCGCAGCGACCGCATCCGCACCTACAACTTCCCCCAGGGCCGGCTCACCGACCACCGCATCAACCTCACCCTCTACAAGCTCACCCAAGTGATGGAGGGGGATCTCGACGAAGTCATCGAGGCCCTGCAACTGGCTCGCGGCGCCGAACTGCTGGCCGAGCTGGAGCGTCGCGCGGAACAAGCGGCCCATGGGGCGCTGGCGTGAGCCGGTCGCTGCGCGAGGCATTGGCCTGGGCCCAGGGCATGGGTCTGCAGCGGCTCGACGCCCAAATGCTGCTGCTGCACGCACTCGGCCGCTCCCCGCAAGACCGCGCCTGGCTGCTGGCCCACGACCAAGACCCCATCGACCCCACCCTGTGGCCACGCTTCGAGGCCCTGTGCCTGCGCCGCCACGACGGCGAGCCCGTGGCCTACCTCATCGGCGAGCGCGACTTCTTCGGCTTGCGGCTGCACGTCGATGCCCGCGTGCTCGACCCGCGGCCCGACACGGAAACCCTGGTCGAATGGGCGCTGGACGTGCTGACGCCGCGCCCCGCCCCCCGGGTGCTGGACCTGGGCACCGGCAGCGGCGCCATCGCCCTGGCGTTGCGCCACCGCCGCCGCGACGCCGACGTCTGGGCCGTGGACGCCAGCGCCGACGCCCTGGCCGTGGCCCAGGCCAATGCCCAGCGGCTCGGCCTGCCGCTGCACTGCCTGCAGGGCCACTGGCTGCGCCACTGGCCCGCCACCGCCCCTGAACGGTTCGACCTCATCGTCAGCAACCCGCCCTACATCCGCGCCGACGACCCTCACCTGACGGCCCTGCGGCACGAGCCCGCCCAGGCCCTCGTCGCCGGCCCCGACGGACTCGTTGACCTGCGCGAAATCATCGCCACCGCGCCAGCCCATCTGCAGCCGGACGGCTGGCTGCTGCTGGAGCACGGCTGGGACCAGGCCGAGGCCGTGGCCGCTCTGCTGCGCGCGGCGGGCTACCGCCACATCGGCCAGCGCCAGGATCTGGGAGGCCACATCCGCTGCACGGGTGGACAAGCGCCGCTCGGCACGCCAACGCCCCAGCGGCGATAATGCGGGTTTGTCCCGATCTCATCCCCTCAAAGGCAGCCCATGAGCGACGTGCAACAACGCATCGACCAGTTGGTCAAATCCCACGACATCGTGCTCTTCATGAAAGGCACGGCGAGCTTTCCCATGTGCGGTTTTTCCGGGCGCGCGGTGCAAATCCTCAAAGCCTGCGGCGTCGATCCCCGCACGCTCACCACGGTCAACGTGCTCGAAGACCCGGAAATCCGCCAAGGCATCAAGGACTACAGCAACTGGCCCACCATCCCGCAGCTCTACGTCAAAGGCGAATTCATCGGCGGCTCCGACATCATGATGGAGATGTACGAATCCGGCGAGCTGCAACAGCTGCTGGCCGGCCGCGCCGCCTGAGCCAAAGCCGAAACTGCTGGCGTCCATCGGGTTTTTTCCGGCATTGAATGCTGGCACGAACTGTGCTTGAATGATTGCACAGCGTCGTGAAGGAGAACCCGATGAGTACCGAACGTCTCACCCTCCCCTCGCTGGGCCTGCCGATCGCCCGGATGCGCAACGTGTTCCGCGAAGACGACGTGGAACGCAAGCTGGCCAAACTCCAGGCCCAGGGCAACGAGCGCGAACACGAAAGCCTGCGCGCCACCTACGAGCGCATGCTGGAGCGCGGGCCGCAACGCTTCGCCGTCAAGCCCTCGGGCGTGCCCGACATGGCCCCCCTGTACGAGCAGCTCCCCAACTTCGCAGACGTGCTCGACGACGTCAAACGCCATGTGGCCCTGAGCCAGGACAGCCAGGATCACCTCGAAGTCACGCCCATGCTGCTGCTGGGCCCGCCCGGGGTGGGCAAAACCCACTTCGCGCACAAACTGGCCGAACTCCTGGGCACCACCATGAGCCTGGTGCCGATGAGCTCCATGACCGCCGGCTGGCTGCTGTCAGGCTCTTCCTCGCAATGGAAGGGGGCCAAGCCCGGCAAGGTGTTCGAGGCGCTCATCGACGGCCAGTACGCCAACCCGGTCATCGTGGTCGATGAGATCGACAAAGCCAGCGCCGATGCCCAGTACGACCCCCTTGGCGCCCTGTACAGCCTGCTCGAACACGACACGGCCCAACGCTTCGTGGACGAGTTCGCCGAGGTGCCCATCGACGCCAGCCAGGTCATCTGGATCACCACCGCCAATGACGAGCGCACCATCCCGGAGCCCATCCTCAACCGGATGAACGTGTTCCAGATCGAGCCGCCCAGCCCGGAAGCGGCACGCCAGATTGCCCGCCAGATCTACCAAGGGCTGCGCAACGAGCACGACTGGGGCCGGCTGTTTGCCGAGGAGCCGGCCGACGACGTGCTCGACCAGCTCGCCACCCTGGCCCCGCGCGAAATGCGCCGCGCCCTCATGACGGGCTTTGGCAACGCCCGGCTGGAGCGGCGCGACACCATCGAGGTGCGGGACCTGCCCCGCGCCGGCCACGCCAAGTCGCGCATCGGCTTCCTTCAGTGAACCGGCCGGCGCGCTGGCCGCCACGCCGCCTCAGCCCAGTCGCCACTGGCGCTGGGCGGCAAACACCGCGTTCGGATACGCCGCGCGGCCACGGCTGCCGTTGTAGCGGCCCAGCGCCAGAAACAGGTCGCCCCGCTCCCTGTCGAGGTAATGGCGCAGGATCACGCAGCCGAAACGGATATTGGTCTGCAGGTGAAACAGCTTGGACGGGTCGCCATCGCCGATGAGCCGCGCCCAAAACGGCATGATCTGCATGTAGCCCCGCGCCCCCACCGGCGAAATCGCGTATTTGCGAAAGGCGCTTTCCACCTGAATCACCCCCAGCACCAGCGACTCGTCCAGGCCGGCGCGGCGGCTTTCGTACCACACCGTCTGCAGGAATTCCACCCGGTCCTGCAAGTCGGGCTTGCGCCGCTGCAGACGCGGGCTGAGTTCTCCCAGCCAACGCAAATAGGCGATGCGCGCCTCCGGCGAGACGAATTCAGGCTCGGGCGGGCCAGAGAATTCCACCGCCGCCCGCAAAGCCTGACGCACCGAATCGGACAGCGGCTCCTCGATCTGGCTGGCCCGCACCGCCAGGGGGCACAACCCCGCCACGCAGGCCACCAAGCCCGCCCGCCAGGCCAAGCGCCGTCCCCAGTCCACACCGGTCGCAGCCACCCAGCCGGTCATCTCACACCCCCAGCTTCTCCTTCAGCAGGGCCAACACCTCGCCCACCGCGACGCGGGTGGCGGCGCTGTCGCGCCGGTGCTGATACTCCACCACCCCTTCCTTGAGGCCCTTGTCGCCAATGGTGATGCGGTGCGGCACGCCAATCAGTTCCCAGTCGGCAAACATGGCCCCGGGCCGCTCGCCGCGGTCGTCCAAGATCACGTCCACGCCCAGCGCCAGCAGGTCGCGGTGCAATTGCTCGGCCGCTTGGGCCACCGCCTCGCTGCGGTCCATGCCAATGGGGCAGATCACCACGGTGAACGGGGCGATGGCATCCGGCCAGATGATGCCGCGCTCGTCGTGGTTCTGTTCGATGGCCGCCGCCGGCAGGCGCGTCACGCCAATGCCATAGCACCCCATCTCGAACAGCTTGGGCTTGCCGTCTTCGTCCAGGAAGGTGGCGTTCATCGCCCGGCTGTACTTGGTGCCGAGGTAGAACACGTGCCCCACCTCGATGCCGCGCTCGATCGCCAGCACCCCCTTGCCGTCCGGCGACGGGTCGCCGGCCACCACATTGCGCAAATCGGCCACCAGCGCCGGTTCGGGCAGATCGCGCCCCCAGTTGACGCCGGTCAGGTGGAAGTCCGCCTCGTTGGCGCCGCAGATCCAGTCGGCCATCACCGCCACCTCGCGGTCGGCCACCACCGTCACCGGCTTGCGCGTGCCCACCGGCCCCAGATAGCCCGGCTTGCAGCCAAAGTGCTCGACGATCTCGGCCTCGGTGGCGAAGCGGAAGCCCTGCGCCAAGCCGGGCAGCTTGCCCACCTTGACCTCGTTCATGTCGTGGTCGCCGCGCAGCAGCAGCAGCCAGATCCGGGTCTGGGCCACGGCGCCCTGCTCGTCGAGCACATCGGTGGCCAGCACGATGGATTTCACCGTGGTGGCCAGCGGCACGCCCAGCAGTTCGGCCACCTGGGCGCAGGTGCTCTTGCCCGGGGTGGGCGTCTTGGTCATGGGCTGGCCCGGCGCCGGACGCGGGCCCTGCGGCGCCAGCGCCTCGGCTTTTTCGATGTTGGCCGCGTAGTCGCTGGTCGGGCAATAGACGATGGCGTCCTCGCCGGTGGCGGCAATCACCTGGAACTCCTCACTCAGATCGCCGCCAATGGCACCGCTGTCGGCCGCCACCGCGCGGTAACGCAGCCCGAAACGGTCGAAAATGCGCCGGTACGCCTGCGCCATCGTCTGGTAGCTGAGCTGCGCCGACTCGCGGTCGCGGTCGAAGCTGTAGGCGTCCTTCATGATGAACTCGCGTCCGCGCATCAGGCCAAAGCGCGGCCGACGCTCGTCGCGGAACTTGGTCTGGATCTGATAGAAGTTCTTCGGCAACTGCTTGTAGCTGCGCAGTTCCTGCCGGGCGATGTCGGTCACCACCTCCTCGCTGGTGGGCTGCACGACGAAGTCGCGCTCGTGCCGGTCCTTGATGCGCAGCAGCTCGGGTCCCATTTTGTCGAAGCGGCCCGTCTCCTGCCACAGCTCGGCGGGCTGGATCACCGGCATGGTCAGCTCCACGGCTCCGGCGGCGTTCATCTCCTCACGGATGATGCGCTCCACCTTCTGGATGACGCGCAGCCCCATGGGCATGTAGGTATAGATGCCGGCGCCGAATTTTTTGATCATGCCGGCACGCATCATGAGCCGGTGGCTGACGACCTCGGCGTCGGCCGGGGCTTCCTTGAGGGTGGAGATGAAAAATTGCGAAGCTTTCATGGACGGCAGACACGACCACACACCGGCAAGCCACCTGGGCGCGGACCGGGGGCAAACCCGGAACATGCTACCCAAGCGCGGGCCGACGATGCATAATCGAGACAGTTTAAGAATTTGGGGTTGATTATGCTTGACAGAGACGGCTTCAGGCCCAATGTCGGCATCATTCTGCTCAACCAGAAGAACCAGGTGTTCTGGGGCAAGCGCATTCGCACCCACTCCTGGCAGTTTCCGCAGGGCGGCATCGACCGGGGCGAAACCCCCGAGCAGGCCATGTACCGCGAGCTGCACGAGGAGATCGGCCTCAAGCCCGAACACGTGACCATCATTGCCCGCACCCGGGACTGGTTGCGCTACGAAGTGCCAGACCGCTTCATCCGCCGGGATGCACGCGGCTATTACAAAGGACAGAAGCAGATCTGGTATCTGTTGCGGCTCATTGGCGGCGACTGGAACCTGAACTTGCGCGCCACCAACCACCCGGAGTTCGACGCCTGGCGCTGGAACGACTATTGGGTGCCGCTAGACGTGGTGGTGGAGTTCAAGCGCGGCGTCTATGAAATGGCGCTGACCGAACTCTCGCGCTACCTGCCCAAGCCCGACAACCGCAACCGTTACCTGCGCAGCAATACCCGCCCGCGGCCCACCCGGGCGCCGGCCGAGGCACGGGCACCCCATGCGCCACAGCTGGCCGTGCCCACGCACATGGAACTGCCGCCCGGCGCCAGCTTCGACCCCGACCCCCAGCATCCGCAGCGCCCCGCGCGCGCCCCTGCCGCTGCCCTGCCCACCACAGGCTCACCGCTTTGAAACCCGCCGCCCTGCTTGCCCTCATCGCCCTGACCAGCCACGCCCTCGCGGCACACGCCCAATGGCACGGCGCCGCCGATCTGGACTGGAAAGAAGGCGAAGTCCCGCCGCCCCCGGCGTTCAGCACCGAGCGGCTGGTGCCGTTCGCGGTGTCGGTGCATTCGGAGTTGCGCTACGGCCTCGTGCCCGACAGCCTGGCCGTGGGCGCCGACGGCGTGGTGCGCTATGTGTGGGTGGCCCGCAGCCCCAGCGGGGCGGTGAATGTGTCTTACGAAGGCGTGCGCTGCCGCACGCGCGAAATGAAAGCCTACGCCCGCTGGACGCCGCAGCAGATGCCGGTGGCAGCGGCCTTCACCTCGGCCGATGGGCAATGGCGCGCCCTGCCCCAAGCCGAATGGCTGAGCTTGCGCGACCACGCCATGGCACGCCCTGCCTGGGCGCTGGCCCAAACGGCCCTGTGCGACGGCACCACGGTCAACGGCAACCCGGCCCGCATGCTGCGCGACCTGCGGCTGGGCCGCCCGCGGGACTGACCCCCACCCCACAGACCAGCCGCTGCGCCGGGCGAGTCACCCCAGCCGGGTGAGCACCAGGTTGTCGCGGTGAATCATCTCCGGCTCGGCGGCATAGCCGAGCAGACGCTCGAAATCCGCCGACGACTTGCGGCAGATCAGCCGCGCTTCGGCCGCCGAGTAATTGGCCAGCCCACGCGCCACCTCGGCCCCGCGCAAGTCGCGGATGGCAATCACATCGCCGCGCGAGAAATCGCCCTCCACCCCCGTCATGCCGATGGGCAGCAGGCTCTTGCCCTCCTGCACGATCTTGGCCACCGCGCCATCGTCCGCCATCACCGCGCCGCGCAGCTGCAAATGGTCGGCCATCCACTGCTTGCGCGCCTGCTTCTTGGGCATGTCGGCAATCAGGCAGGTGCCGATGGGCTCGCCAGCCGTCAGCCGCAGCAGCACGTCGGGCTCGCGCCCCCAGGCAATCACGGTGGAGGCGCCGGACCCCGCGGCCCGCTTGGCCGCCAGGATCTTGGTGATCATGCCGCCCGTGCCCACCCGGGAGCCTGCGCCGCCGGCCATGTCCTCCAGCGCGGGGTCGCCCGCGCGGGCCACGTGCACGAACTGCGCGGCAGGGTTCTTGCGCGGATCGGCGGTGTACAGCCCCTTCTGGTCGGTCAGGATGACCAGCACATCCGCCTCCACCAGATTGGCCACCAGGGCGCCCAGGGTGTCGTTGTCGCCGAACTTGATCTCGTCGTTGACCACCGTGTCGTTTTCGTTGATGACCGGCACCACCCGGTGCTCCAGCAGGGTCAGCAGGGTGGAGCGGGCGTTGAGGTAGCGCTCGCGGTCGGCCAGGTCGGCATGGGTCAGCAGCACCTGGGCGCTGCGCAGCCCCAGCTCGCGCAGCTTGGTTTCGTACATCTGCACCAGCCCCATCTGGCCGACTGCCGCCGCCGCTTGCAGCTCATTGATTTCTTTGGGCCGCTTGCTCCAGCCCAGGCGCTTCATGCCTTCGGCAATCGCGCCGCTGCTGACCATGATGACCTCACGCCCCCCCTGCACCAAGGCGCTGAGCTGGCGACTCCATTGCCCGATGGCCGCCTCGTCCAGCCCACGTCCTTCGTTGGTCACCAGGCTGGAGCCCACTTTGACCACGATGCGCCGGGCGGCACGCAACACATCGGCGGGGGCGGCCTGCGGCGCCGCCACGGCAGCGGGGGAAGTTTCGACGGTCATGGAAGGTGCGATGGACATGGCGATGAAACGGCGCGGCAGGCGGTGGGCACAGGGCGCGGCGGCTGGCCGCGCTCAGTCCCGGAAACGGGGGTCGTCCGCGGTGGGGTCGGGCGGCGCGGGATCGCGGCTCGCGTCAAAGCGCGGATCGGTCTGGACGGTGGGCTTTTCCGCTTCCCGGGTGGCGGCGATGTGCTGGTAGATCTGCTGCACCAGCGGCTCGCAGCCTTCGCGCGTGAGGGCCGAGATCTCGAACACCGGGCCCTTGTGCTTGAAACGCTTGACGAAATCCTTCACCCGGGCCTGCCGCTCCTCGGCCGGCACCATGTCGAGCTTGTTGAGCACCAGCCAGCGCGGCTTGGCATGTAGTTCGGGATCGTACTTCTTGAGTTCCTGGACGATGGCTTTGGCCTGGGCCACCGGGTCTACGGTTTCGTCAAAGGGCGCCAAGTCCACGATGTGCAGCAGCAGCCGCGTGCGTTGCAGGTGGCGCAGAAACTGGTGGCCCAGCCCCGCCCCCTCCGAAGCCCCCTCGATCAGCCCGGGCACGTCGGCAATCACGAAGCTCTTCTCCGGGCCCACGCGCACTACGCCCAGATTCGGGTGCAAGGTGGTGAACGGATAGTCGGCAATCTTGGGCCGGGCGTTGGACACCGCCGCAATGAAGGTGGACTTGCCGGCATTGGGCATGCCCAGCAGGCCCACGTCGGCCAGCACCTTCAGTTCGAGTTGCAGGTTGAAGCGCTCGCCGGGGTGGCCGGGCGTTTTTTGGCGCGGTGCGCGGTTGATGGCGCTTTTGAAGCGCAAGTTGCCGAAACCGCCATCCCCCCCTTTGGCCAGCAAAATCTTTTCGCCCGGGCGCAGCAGTTCGTGCATCACCTCGCCCGTGTCGGCGTTGCGGATGATGGTGCCCACCGGCATCTTGAGCACGATGTCTTCGCCCTTGGCGCCGAACATGTCGGAGCCCTTGCCGTGCTCACCCCGCTGGGCCTCGAAGCGGCGCGAATAGCGGTAGTCGATCAGGGTGTTGAGATTTTCGTCGGCCAGCGCCCACACGTGGCCGCCGCGGCCGCCATCGCCGCCGTCGGGGCCGCCGAATTCCTTGAACTTTTCGTGCCGGAACGACGCGCAGCCGTTGCCCCCGTCGCCCGCGGCGACTTCGATGTAGGCTTCATCCACAAACTTCATGGCTGCATTGTCCCTGAAACGAAGAAACACAAAAGGCCCGCAAGCGCGGGCCCTCGGGGTGCCAGGCAGCGCGAGGCTGCCACAGCGGTCGTCACGCCGGGGTGACGATGACAGTCTTGCGGTTCAGCGCGCCCTTGGTGGCGAAGCTGACCGTGCCGTCCACGGTGGCAAAGATGGTGTGGTCTTTGCCCACGCCGGTGCCAGTGCCGGGGTGGAACTTGGTGCCACGCTGACGCACGATGATGGCGCCTGCCGACACTGCCTGGCCGCCGAACACCTTCACGCCCAGCATCTTGGGCTTGGAGTCGCGGCCGTTGCGGGTGGAGCCGCCGCCTTTTTTCTGTGCCATGGTGTGCTACTCCTCAGGCGTTGATCGAGCCGATTTGCAGCTCGGTGAAGTTTTGACGGTGGCCTTGGCGCTTCTGGTAGTGCTTGCGGCGGCGCATCTTGAAGATGCGGACCTTCTCGCCGCGACCGTGGGCAACCACGGTGGCCGTGACCGTTGCGCCGGAGACCAAGGGGGTGCCCACCTTGATGCTGTCGCCGTTGCCCACGGCCAGCACCTGGTCGATCACGATCTCTTGGCCCACATCCGCAGCAATCTGTTCTACTTTCAATTTTTCGCCAACGGCAACGCGATATTGCTTGCCGCCGGTTTTTATGACCGCGTACATAGGTGACCTCGAATGTTGATTCCAGCGAACGGATTTCCGCTGAACTGCGCATTATATAGGCCCACGGGCTCACGCGCAAGACTTAGTCTTGCCCAACAAGGCGTGTGAGCCCTCCCCCGCATTTCCGTCATCCGGCCAGCCCTCCTGGAAGACAAAATTTCGGGGGGGATTGTTCACGTGCTCTCGCGCCAGTTCTCCACCTGCAAGCCGCTGACCCGGTTGAACTCGCCGATGTTGGATGTAACGATGATCAAGCCACGTGCCACACCCGTGCCAGCGATGAGGGCATCGTAAGCGCCGATGGGCTGCCCCTGCCTCTTGAGGGCCGCTCGAATCGCTGCTGTGGCTTGTGCATCGGCCTGCTCAAACGGCACGGTGCCAACGACCGAGAAAAAGGCATCCAGCATCGGCGCCAGCTTCCTCGCGCGCTCGCTGTTGAGAGCCAAGCCGTAATCGATCTCCATGCGGGTGAGCGAGGAGACGACGATCAGTTTTGGCGATGTCGCCTTGATTCGCGCCATGACGCCGGGCTGGCCTTTGACAAAGTCAGAGACCGTGCAGGTATCGAGCAGGTACTTCATGCCAAAGGATCATCCACCGGCGGTTTCAGACGGTCGCGTCCCGCCTCGAACGACGGCATTTCGGCCATGCCCTTGAAGTTCAACACGGCTTGCGGCCATTGGGGTTGGGACTGGCGGGCGAGCCATTCACCGACCGCCTTGCGGATCAGCGCATTGCGGCTTTCGCCTGCCTGCTTGGCCATGGCATCGAGCTGTCGCCCGGTGGCGTCGTCTAGGTAGATGTTGAAGTGCATGGTACCCTCCACGCGCAAATATCACATGCGAATATGTTATGCGCAATCCTGTGCAATCTCAAAGTATTGCGTAAGCCTGACCCGGCTCCTGAAAAAAAGGGGAGCGCCGATCCCGCTGGGGACTGCATGAGCTCAGACACCTTTGGCACTCCCGTTGAACTCTTGTCGGTTGATCTCGCTCCAGCGCTGCAACCAGTAGGCCGCCATGGCCACCGGCAGCAACGTGGTGAGGATGATCACCACCTGCCACCACGCCTCGATGAGCGCATTTTGCTCAAACCCGTCGTAGTCCAGCGCGATTTCCATTCCGATAGCCAGCACGATACAAACAAGAAAAAGATGGGACGCAGCCAGAATAAGCACCCCCTCCCGGCATTGGCTCATCCGTGGTGCCAGGCATCCCTCGATCACGAATGGCATCAACACTCCGGCCAGGACGAGTAAAACCACTGGCATACGCGTGGCCCATGTTGTCTGCGCGGAGCCTTGAGCGTGTATTGGGTCCCCTGGCAACCATGCGGCCAGCAGTTGCAGCCCAAAACCCAGAGCCAACAACACCAGTCCCGCCCGGCTCCAGCGACGCGCGGCTCGGATCTCGGGGGTCACCTCGATTTCGGTGTAGGCGCCGGACGACAGAGTGGTCAGGTTGGGCAGGCCCTTCCAGATCAGCAGGAGTGTCCCGATGAAGTTGAGCGCAAGCCCAGTCGTTTCAAGCCAGTAAGTCATAGTTAGTGGTTTCGGGGATTGCAAGTGGCTTAGCCGTCCTTATTGATCAGGCCCCATAAAGATTGAACTATCTGGTGATTTGGTAGTCCCATCTTTCATGGAAAAAGAAGACGCGAGATACCAAACCCTGCAGCA
>NZ_SNYL01000015.1 GCF_004363315.1 Tepidicella xavieri | reverse complement strand
CTCTCATCTTCGGTGTCTGGTGTCTGGTCGTCGTCGCCGTGGCTCACATGGTACCCGTACCAAGACCGGCCACAGGGGAGTTTTTCAACGGCCTGTTACGGGCAGCGCCGCCGGGGCGAGGACTTGCGCGGCGCTTTGCTGCGCGTGCGCCGGTTCGACGGCTTGCAGCAGACCATCGAGTTCAACGACCATGGGGATGCCCAGCGCCGGCTCTACATCACTCGGGTCAGCGGTGGCCGGTACGTGGTGGAAGCGGGATGAAACCTCGGGCATGGGGCCCCTACACCATCCGGCAGGTGCTGGTGGCCCAGTTTCTGCTGGTGGTGCTGGTGGCGGTGGCAGTGGTCGGCCTGCTGATGGCTTTCTGGCGGCTGCCCATGGTGGAAGAACAAAACCGGATGGAGCAACGCCGGGCCGCGGCGGCCGCGGCGCACCAGGTGGACGTGAACCTGCAGTATGCCGAACAACTGGCCACGGGGCTGGCGCGCGCCATCGAAGCCGCGGCGGCCGATGCCGCGGGCCGGCGCGGCTTTGACCTGTTGCTGCTGCGCCTGGCCGGGCAGACGCAGTTTTTCCAGGGCATTTACCTGCTGGACCGCGACGCCCGGGTGCGCGACCTGTTCGTGGCCGCGGGCATGACTTCGCGCATGGGCGACTGGCGCGGCAACGACCTCAGCGGCCTGGCCGGCGTGCGCGAAGCCGCCCGGCAGGAACGGGCCGTGTGGAGCGACCAGTACCGATCCCCTGTGCTGGACCTGCCGGTGGTGGCGTACAACGTGCCGCTGGACGACGGCTTTCTGGTGATTGAGCTGGGCGTGCACCGGCTGGCCGATACGGTGCGCCAGTCGCTGGCGCTCGACGGGCTGATGGTGATCGTGACCGACGGCAAGGGCGAAGTGGTGGCCGCGCCCGACATGAGCTGGGCCGCGCTGCGGCGCAACGTGTCGCACTGGCCGGTGTTCCAGGCCGCCCGAGCGGGCCAATCGCTGCACGACGTGATGGACCTGGACGGCGAGCGCTTCGTGGGCACGGGCAAGCGGCTGGCGCGCATCGGCTGGGTGGTGCTGGCGGGCTATCCCGTGGAAGTGGTCAACGCCTCGGGGCGCACGGCGCTGGGCATCACGCTGGTGACCGTGGTGGTCTCGGTCGGCTTTGGTTGGCTGCTGCTGCTGTGGATCTCCCGGGTGATTGGCCGCCGGCTCGACCGCAGCCTGGCCTTCGCCGACGCGGTGGCCCAGGGCCGGTACGACGCGCCGCTGCCCAGCACCGGGGTGCAGGAGCTCGACGCTTTAGGGCAAGGCTTGCGCCAGATGGCCGAGCAGATCCAGCGCCGCGAAGCGCAGCTGCGTGCGATTCTGGACACCACCCCCACCCTGGGGGTGCAGCTCTACGACCGCGATGGCCGCGTGCTCGACTGGAACCCGGCCGCCGAGGCGGTGCTGGGCTGGACGCGGGAGCAGGCCCTGGGCAAGACGCTGGATCAGCTCATCTACACCCCGGAGGAAGCGGCCGGCTTCGTGCAGTTGCTGCGCGACATCGAGCGCACGGGCCAGCCCTTCGGCCCCTACGAGGGCACGGTGCGGCGGCAGTCGGGGCAAGTCTCCCACATCCTGTCCACCACCTTCCGCATTCCGGATTTGCAGGGCGGATCGGTCTTTGTGTGCATGGACGTGGACATCACCGACCTCAAGCGCAAGGAACAGGCCGTGCGCGAAAGCGAGGAAAAGTTCAACCTCTTCTTCCAGGCCAGCCCGGTGGCGGTGGCGGTGCTGGAGGCCGATGAGCAGGGCTACCACTATCTGGACGTGAACCCCGCGTGGCTGGCCATGCTGGGCTACGAACGCGACGAGCTCATCGGCCGCGGCGCCTCGCTGCAGGGGGCCATCCTGGACGAGCCCGTGCTGCAAGAGACCTTCCGCCGCCTGCGCCAGCAGGGCGAGCTGCGCGGCGAGTTGGGCAAGCTGCGCTGCAAGACGGGGCAGACCCTCCTGGTGGAGGTGTACATGCGCACCGTGGCCTTCCAGGAGCAGAGCCTGCTGATTTGCTCCATGCTCGACATCACGGAAAAGCGGGCCATGGAACGGGAATTGCGGCGGCTCAACGCCGAACTGGAAGCCCGCATTGCCGCCCGCACGCAAAGCCTGTCGGAAGCCAACGCCGCGCTGACCGAGGCCATCGACCGGCTCAAGCGCACCCAGTCGCAGCTGGTGCAGTCGGAAAAACTGGCTTCGCTGGGCTCGCTGGTGGCGGGCGTGGCGCACGAGCTCAACACCCCCATCGGCAACGGGCTGATGGCCGTCTCTACCCTGGAAGACCGGCTCAAGGGGTTTCGGCAGCGGTTGGCCGAGGGGTTGCGCCGCTCGGACCTGGAAGGGTTCATCGCTCAAGTGGAAACGGCCTCTGACATCGCCCAGCGCAACCTGCGCCGGGCTTCTGAGCTGATTGCCAGCTTCAAGCAGGTGGCCGTGGACCAGACGAGTTCGCAACGCCGGCCGTTCTCGCTGTTGGAGGTGTTGCACGAAATTGCGCTGACGCTGCAACCGATGTTCAAGCGCGCGCCCGTGGAACTGGTCGTGCACGCGCCGGTGGACGTGCAGATGAATTCCTTCCCCGGCCCGCTGGGACAGGTGCTGACCAATCTGATCCAGAACGCGCTGATCCATGCCTTCCCGGCAGGCCGCCAGGGCCGCATCGAAATCGCCGCCGAACCCCTGGGGGATGAGGCGGTGCGCATTGCCGTGCGCGACGACGGCGTGGGCATCCCACCGGATCAGATGGGCCGGATTTTCGACCCCTTTTTCACCACCCGGCTGGGCAGCGGCGGCACCGGGCTGGGCCTGCACATCGTGCACAACATCGTGACCGGCATCTTGGCTGGCCGCATCACCGTTGGGAACCGGGCCACAGGCGGCGCGGAATTCGTGATCGAATGCCCGCTTCATGCCCCGACGACGACAACAACGAAGGAGACGACGACATGAGCTTCAACGACCTGACCATCCGGCTGCGCATCACCATCGGCATGGGGCTGATCCTGCTGCTGGCGGTGCTGAGCACAGCCTTCACGCTGTATCAGAACATCAGTATCAAATACGAAACGGGCGAGGTGGCAGAGTCATGGATACCGGCCATCGAGAACCTAGGCCGCATGAAGGACCAGCTCTCCAACCACTACCTGGCCGTGGGGCGACGGCTGAGCAGCGGCGAGCAGTCGGGCGCGGAAGCCTTCGCGCAGCAGCTCAAGACGATCGAGGACACGCTCACCCAGGCCACGGACATCTACGCCGCCACCTTGCTGACCTACCAGCCTGGTGACCCCGCCGCCGCGGTGGAAGAAAGGCTGTACGCCGAATACCGCAGCAAGCGCGACGCCTACATGAAACTGGCCCACGACAGCCTGCAAAAATTCCAAGATGCCATGGGCCCGTGGGAACTGCAGTCCATTCAGGAGCAGTTCTTCAACGAAGGCCCTGCCCTGTTCCAGGGCGCTTTTGACGCGATGCAGGCGATTCTGGCGTTCAACCTGGAGGGAACGGCCAAGTCGGCGGAAAAAGCCGCCGACCTGGTGGTGACGGCAGAGGTGACCCTGCTGATCAGCACCGCCATCCTGGTGGCGCTGGCGCTGTGGCTGATCTGGTTCATTCCACGCAGCGTCACCGAGCCGGTCAATGACGCGGTGGCCGTGGCCCAGCGCATCGCCGAGGGCGATCTGACGCGGCGCATTCAGGTCAGCCGCAAAGACGAACTGGGCCACCTGCTGCGCAACCTCGACCAGATGCAGGCGCGGCTGGTGGAACTGGTGCGCCACCTGCGGCTGAGCGCCGACAGCGTGGCCAGCGCCTCCAAAGAGATCGAACAGGGCAACCACGACCTGTCGGCCCGCACCGAAAACCAGGCCAGCGCGCTGGAAGAAACCGCCGCCTCGATGGAGGAACTGGGCGTGACGGTCAAGCAGAACGCCGCATCGGCCTCGGAGGCCAATGGGTTGGTCAAAAACGCCGCGGATCTGGCGCAGCAAAGCGGCGCGGTGGTGGCCGAGGTGGTCGAGACCATGCGCGGCATCCACGACTCCAGCCGCCAGATCGGCGACATCATCGGCGTGATCGACGGCATCGCGTTTCAGACCAACATCCTGGCCCTCAACGCCGCGGTGGAGGCGGCACGCGCCGGCGAAGCCGGACGCGGCTTCGCGGTGGTGGCTTCGGAAGTCCGCTCGCTGGCGCAGCGCAGCGCTGAAGCCGCCAAGCAGATTCGCGCCCTCATCCACACCAGCGCCGAGCGCGTGGAAAAAGGCACCGACCTGGTCAACCGCGCCGGCGAATCCATGGCCAGCGTGGTCGAGGCCATCCAGCGCGTGACGCAGATCATGGCCCGCATCAGCGAAGCGAGCCAGGAGCAGGCATCGGGGGTGGCGCAGGTCAGCGAAGCCGTCAGCCAGATCGACCAGACCACGCAGCAAAATGCCGCCCTGGTGGAGCAAATCGCGGCCGCGGCCACGGGCCTGCAGAGCCAGGCGCAAGAGCTGGTGCGCGCGGCCGGCTCGTTCAAGCTCGCCAGCGGCGAGAGCTCGGCCCCGGTGGGCATCGAGTGGCAGGCTTCGTGAGCAAACGACTTTTGCCTTGATGGCGGCAGCGGCACGCCCTACAATCCATTCACTTACCCGTCGGGAGAGCCCGTCCTGCAGCCGCAGGTCGGCGCCGAAGGAGCAACCGCCCCGGAAACTCTCAGGCAAAAGGACCGGCGGGCATGTCACTGCACTCTGAAGAGTGGCGGGTCTCGTCAACCCGCCCACCGCAGGAGCAAGTGGTCGGCCACTGGCCGGCCATGAATCTCTCAGGTTCCAAACAGAGGGGGCGCGCAGGCCGCATGGGGCGGGATGCGCTTTTCCCTGTCTGACGTGTCTGGAACCGAGCCATGAAATCGATTGCCGTCATTGGCGGTGGCATCACGGGTGTCACCACCGCTTACGCGCTGGCCAAGCGCGGCCTGCAGGTCACGCTGCTGGAGCAGAACCGCTACCCCGCCATGGAAACCTCGTTTGCCAACGGGGGGCAGTTGTCGGCCTCCAACGCCGAGGTCTGGACCCATTGGTCCACCCTGCTCAAGGGCTTGAAGTGGATGCTGCGCAACGACGCGCCACTGCTGCTCAACCCCAAGCCCAGCTGGCACAAGATATCGTGGTTTCTGGAATTCATGGCCAGCATCCCGCACTACGAGCGCAACACCACGGCCACCGCTCGGCTGGCGATTGCGGCACGCGAGCATTTCTTTGCTTGGGCGGCCGCCGAAGGCATTGCGTTCGACAGCGAAAAGCGCGGCATCCTGCACATCTACCGCGACAAGAAAGGCTTTGACCACGCCGCGCGCGTGAGCCAGCTGCTGGCGCTGGGCGGACTGTCGCGCCGCGCCGTGACGCCGCAAGAGATGCGGGCCATCGAGCCGACGCTGGCCGGCAACTATTACGGTGGTTTCTACACCGAAAGCGATTCGACCGGCGACATCCACAAGTACACCGTGGGCCTGGCAGCGGCGGCCGAGCGGCATGGCGCACGTATTCGCTGCGGCGCCGAGGTGCTGCGGCTGCGCAGCGACGGGCAACTGGCCCAGGTGACGCTGCGCTCGCCCGAGGGCGATCAAACCCTGGACTTCGATGCCCTGGTGGTGTGCGCTGGCGTGGCCAGCCGCCGACTGGCCGCGCAATTGGGCGATCGGGTCAACATCTACCCCGTCAAGGGTTATTCGATCACCGTGCAGTTGCTCGACGAGGCCAGCCGCCAGGCCGCGCCCTGGGTCAGCCTGCTGGATGATGAAACCAAGCTGGTGACGAGCCGGCTGGGGCCAGACCGTTTTCGGGTGGCAGGTACGGCCGAGTTCAACGGCATGAACAAGGACATCCGGGCCGATCGCATCCGCCCGCTGATCGACTGGGTGAACCGGTGCTTCCCGGGCGTGAGCACACGCCAAGTGGTGCCCTGGGCGGGGCTGCGGCCGATGATGCCGGACATGATGCCGCGCGTGGGCCGAGGGAAAAAGCCCAATGTGTTCTACAACACCGGCCACGGCCACCTGGGTTGGACCTTGAGCGCGGGCACGGCCGAGATGATCGCAGGCATCGTGCACGAGGCGATGCGCCCGGTGGTGGGCGCGGTGCCGCACGGCCCGGCCGTGGCCCAGGTCTGAAGCGAACGCCGCTCTTTGCTCAGCGCGGCCGATAGGCGGCGGCAAGCTGCAGGAAGGCCGCAAGGCCGGGGTCCAAGCCCGTTTCTTCCTGCAGGACGGCTGCGACTGCGGGGGCCATGTCGCCAGCGGCGGCGGCGTTCAGAAACAGCACCCGCCAGCGGCGGGCGAGCACGTCTTCCACGGTGCAGGCGTGTTCTTGGCGCGCGGCAAAGCGCACCATGGCTTCCGTGAGGCCAAAGCCGAGGTGTCGATCGGCCCCGGGGCAGGCCAGCACATCGGGCCATTCGCTGCCGTACAGGTGGGGGCCCGGGGGCTGGTGCAAAGGCACGCCTGGGGCGTCTGCCGTTGGGGCACCCACCAGCGGATGGCGGGCGGTGACGCCCGCGGGCCTGGCGGGGAGCCAATGGTGATCGAAACAGGCTTGCAGCACGTCTTCGGCCATGGCGCGGTAGGTGGTCCACTTGCCGCCCGTGACGGTGAGCAGGCCGTTCGGATCGGCCACGATGGTGTGCTCGCGCGAGAGGGCTTGGGTGCCGCCCCCAGCGGCTTTCGGCGGCGCGGCCACGAGGGGGCGCAGGCCCACCCATTGGCTGCGAATGTCTGCGCGACGCACGGGGCGGCTGAGCACTTTGGTGGCCTCGCTGAGGATGAAGTCCAGCTCGGCCTCGAAGGGCTCGGGCTCGCGGGGCAGGTCTTGCCGGGGGGTGTCGGTGGTGCCCAAGACGAGGGCGCCCATCCAGGGCACGGCAAAGAGGACGCGCCCATCCTGCGTGCGGGGCACGAGCAGGGCCTGCTCGCCAGGCAAAAAGTCGCGGCTGACCACCAGATGCACGCCCTGGCTGGGCGAGACCAGCCGCGCGGCCGCCGCGCCACCCGATTGGCCGCTGGCCTCCTGGCGCAAGGCATCGACCCAGACGCCCGTGGCGTTGACCACGGCGCGGGCCCGCAGCGTGGCCGGCTGGCCCAGCAAGGTGTCGCGCACCCGCAAGGCCAGGCGGGCACCGGCGTGGGACTCGGGGGCCAGGCGATCGATACCGACGACTTCGGCATGATTAAGCACGAGGGCGCCGGCACGCTCGGCGGTGCGGGCCAGGGCCACAGCCAGGCGCGCGTCGTCGAACTGGCCGTCCCAGTAGCGCACGCCGCCGCGCAAGCCCTCGGCCCGCACGCCGGGCAAGGCGGCCAGGGTCTGCGCCCGCGACAGCCAGCGCGTGCCCCCCAAGCCCGCCGCGCCGGCAAGCAAGTCGTAAAACTTCAGGCCCAAGCCATAAAACGGGGTGTGCCACCAGCGGAAAGACGGCATGACGAATGGCAGCGGCTGCGCCAGATGGGGCGCCAGCCGCAGCACGGTGGCGCGTTCGGCCAGGGCCTCGCGCACCAGCCCCAAATGGCCCTGGGCCAGATAGCGCACACCCCCGTGCAGCAGCTTGGTGGAGCGCGAGGAAGTGCCGCTGCCGAAGTCGTGGGACTCCAGCAGCGCCACGGAAAACCCGCGCAGCGCCGCATCCAGCGCCACGCCCAGGCCGGTGGCGCCGCCACCGACGACGGCAAGGTCGAATACTTCCGTGCCGGTCAATTGCGACCACGAAACGGATCGTCGCATGGCAGCGGACTCAGACCGTGGCCGGCAGGTGCATGATGTCGGTAATCAGGCCCTCGACGCCGAGTTGGCGCAAGCGCCTGGCCTCGGCCGGATCGTTGACGGTGTAGCTGAGCACGCGCCAGCCGTGGCGTTGCGCGGTCTGCATGAGGGCCGCGTCGATCAGCGGGTGGTGACCAACCAAGGCCACGCACTGCAGCGCCTCGGCCACGCCTTCCCAGCCTGGCCAGAATTTTTCCAGCAGCAGGCCACGCGGCAACTCGGGGGCGGCCTGCTGGGCGGCTTGCAAGGCATGGGGCTGAAACGAGGTGAGCAGCGGGGGCACGGTCGCCTGGCCCCACAGCGTCTGGACGGCGCGGGCCACGGCCGCGCCCGTGGCCGCTTCGTGGCCCGGCACGGGCTTGATTTCGAGATTCACCAGCGCGCCGTGCGTCTCACACCAGGCGGCGAGCTGGTCGAGCCGCAACAGTCGCTCGCCCGCATAGCGGGCCGAGTGCCAGCCGCCGGCGTCGAGCCGCGCCAAGTCGGCCCAAGGCAGATGCTCCACCGGCCCATGGCCGTTGGTGGTGCGGTCCAGCGTGGCATCGTGCAGCAGGTAGGGAACGCCGTCGGCGCTGAGCTTGACATCGCACTCGAACATGCGAAAACCCGCCTCCCAGCCGCGCTGGAAGGCCACGAGGGTGTTTTCCGGGGCGTCCTTGCCGGCGCCACGGTGCGCGATCCACAGGGGATAGGGCCATGGGGTTGGAAAAGCGGTGCTCATGCGCGGCGCAGGCCGGTGTCGGCGTCGAAAGTGTGGATGAAAGCCTCGTTGGGGCGGATGCGAACCGTCTCGCCCAGCGCGGGGGCGGCGTCTTGCGCCGGGATGCGCATGGTCAGGTCTTCCTCGCCCAGGCGCAAATGCAGCAGGCGCTCGGCGCCCAGCAGTTCGATGGAATCGACCACGCAGGCCCAGCCCTGTTCGTCCCACAGCAGGTGCTCGGGCCGAATGCCCAGCACCGTGCCAGCCTGCACCCCGGGCGCGTGGCGCAGCAGATTCATGGGCGGCGCCCCCATGAAGCCGGCCACGAACAGGCTGGCCGGGCGACGGTACACCTCCTCCGGCGTGGCGAACTGCTCCATGCGGCCGCCGTTCATCACCATCATGCGTTGCGCCAGGGTCATGGCCTCGACCTGGTCGTGCGTGACGAACAGCGAGGTGATGCCCAGCGTCCGGTGGAGTTTCTGTATTTCCAGCCGGGTCTGCGCGCGCAGCTTGGCGTCGAGGTTGGACAGGGGCTCGTCGAACAGGAACACCTGGGGCTGGCGCACGATGGCACGCCCCATGGCCACGCGCTGGCGCTGCCCGCCCGAGAGCTGGCTGGGGCGGCGCTGCAGCAGGGCCGAGAGCTCCAGCGTCTTGGCCGCGGCTTCCACGCGGGCGCGCACCTCGGCTTCCGGCAGGCGCCGGATGCGCAAACCGTAGGCCATGTTGTCGAACACGCTCATGTGGGGATAGAGGGCGTAGTTCTGGAACACCATGGCGATGTCGCGCTTGGCCGGCTCGATGCCGTTGACGGTTCGCTCGCCGATGGTGATTTCCCCGCCGGTGATGTCCTCCAGCCCCGCGACCATGCGCAGCAAGGTGCTCTTGCCACAGCCCGACGGGCCGACCATGACGATGAATTCGCCGTCGTGGATCTGCGCGTCCACGCCATGAATCACCTGCACGGCAGCCGGCCCCACGCCATAACGTTTGATGACTTGTTTGAATCCGAGAGAAGCCATTGTGTGTGTCCTTATTTTTCGCTGTCCACCAAGCCGCGGACAAACCATTTCTGCATCAGCACCACCACCAGCGCGGGGGGCAGCAGGGCCAGCACGGTGGTGGCCATGACCAGGTTCCAGTCGGTGGCGGCATCGCCGGTACCGATCATCTTGGCGATGCCCACGACGATGGTGTCGAGGTGGATGTCGGTGACGATGAGCAGCGGCCAGAGGTACTGGTTCCAGCCGTACACGAACAGGATGACGAAGAGCGCCGCGATCTGGATGCGCGTCAGCGGCAGCACCACGTCCCAGAAAAAGCGCAGCGGGCCGGCGCCGTCGATCTTGGCGGCCTCGACCAGTTCATCCGGCAAGGTGAGGAAGAACTGGCGAAACAGCAGCGTGGCCGTGGCCGACGCGATCAGCGGCAGCGTGAGCCCGGCAAAGGTGTTGATGAGGCCCAGATCGGTCACCACCTGATAGGTGGGCAGGATGCGCACCTCCACCGGCAGCATGAGCGTGATGAAGATGAGCCAGAAGCACACCATGCGCCCCGGGAAGCGGAAGAACACCACCGCATAGGCCGACAGGACCGACACCACGATCTTGCCCAAGGCAATCACCAGCGCCATGGCCAGGCTGTTGCGCAGCATGGTCCAGACCGGTGGCGACAGGTGGGTGCCCCCCATGCCATCGACCAACACTTGACGGTAGTTTGCCCAGCCCTGGTCGCCTGGCAGCAGGGGCATGGGCGCCTGGGCAATCTCCTGATTGGTGAGCGTGGAAGCCACGAAAGCCACATAGAGCGGAAAGGCGGTGATCGCCAGGCCGACCCACAGCACGAGGTGGGCGAACCATTGGGAACGGTTCGCCGACGCGGAAGACAGCGATTTCATGAGTAATGCACCCTGCGTTCGACGAAACGGAACTGCACCAGCGTCAGGCCGATGACCAGCAGCATGAGCAGCACCGACTGCGCCGCCGAACTGCCCAGATCCAGGGCCACGATGCCGTCGTAGTACACCTTGTAGACCAGGATTTCGGTGGCCTTGGCCGGCCCGCCAGCGGTCACGGCATGGATCACCCCAAAGGTATCGAAGAAGGCATAGACCAGCCCGACCACCAGCAAGAAGAACGTGGTAGGCGACAGCAACGGGAAGATGATGGTGCGGAAGCGGTGCCAGGGGCTGGCCCCGTCGATGGCGGCAGCCTCCAGCAGCGATTTGGGAATCGACTGCAGGCCGGCCAGGAAGAACAGAAAGTTGTAGGCGATCTGCTTCCACGCCGAAGCGAGGATGACCAGGATCATCGCGTCGGTGCCATCGAGCGTGGGGTTCCAGGCCACGCCGGCGCTGCGCAGGCCATAAGAGACCACGCCGATGGCCGGATTGAACATGAACAGCCACAGCACGCCGGCGATGGCCGGTGCAATCGCATAAGGCACCATCAGCCCGGTGGTGTAGGCGCCGCGCCCACGGATGAGGGCGTCGGCGGCCACGGCCAGCGCCAGCGCCGGCGCCAGGGCCAGCACAGTCACGGCGGTGGAAAACACCAGCGTGCGCACCACCGAGTCGTAGTAGGCCGGATCGGTGAGCACGGCATGGAAGTTCTCCAGCCCGACCCACTGCACCGCCAGCCCGAAGGGGTCCTGCTGCTGGAAGGCCATCATCACGGCCTGGGCGCTGGGCCAAATGAAGAAAACCAGCGTCACCGCCAGTTGGGGGGCCAGCAGCATGTAGGGCAGCCAGCGGTTGGGGAAAATGACTTTTCTTTGCATGCGACAAGCCACCCCTCGCCGAGGGGTGGCGGATGGTGGATGAAACGACCGACGCCGCGCCGGCCGGCTTCGATCAGTTGGCCGAGCGCTCGAAGGCGCGCAGCAGGGCGTTGCCGCGGCGCTCGAAGTTCACCATCGCCTGCTTGGCGCTCTGGCGGCCTTGCAGGGCGCGTTCGACTTCTTCGTGATAGACGTCGCGGATCTCGGTCCAGCGGCCGAAGCGGTAGCCGTTGGTGTGCTCGCCCTTGGCGCCCTCGATCAGCGAGAGGATGGGCACATCGCGGCCGGGGTTCTTCTCGAAGAAGCCCTCGTCCTTCATGGCCTTGAAGGCGCTGTTGGTGGCCGGCAGGAAGCCCGTGGCCTTGGCCCACTCGGTCATGACCTTGTCGGAACGCAGGAAGTCGAGGAACTTGGCCACGCCACGGAATTCGTGGTCGGTGCGGTTGGGCGCGTTGAACACCCACAGGGAGGCACCGCCGATGGTGGTGGCATACGGCGCGCCTTTCACGTCGGGCCAATAGGGCAGTTGGGCGGTGCCGAATTCGAACTTGGCGTCGCGCGCGATGGCGCCGAGCCCGCCGGAGGACTGGGTCAGCATGGCGCATTCGCCGCTGATGAACTTGGCCGCCGCATCGTTGGAGCGGCCGCCGTAGTCAAAGCGCTTGTCTTTCTGCATGTCCACCAGCGTCTGCACCATGCGCTCGTTCATGGGGTTGCTCACGGTCAGGGAGGCACCCAGGCCGCCACGGCCATTGCCCAGGGTACCCATCTGCACGTTGTGGCGGGAGTTGTACTGCTCTAGCATGATCCAGGCCAGCCACGTGGTGGTGAAGCCGCAGGGCGCGGCGTTGGTGGCGCGGATCTTGCCCGCGGCGTCGATCAACTCGGGCCAAGTGCGGGGCGGCTGGTCGGGGTTGAGGCCGGCCTTGCGGAAAGCGTCCTTGTTGTAGAACAGCACGGCGGTGGAGACGTTGAACGGCATGGACAGCAAATCGCCGTTGGGCAGGCCGTAGTAGCCGCGCGCCGGGGCGATGAAATCGGCCGGATCGAAGCGGATGTTGGCGCGTTTGAACACCTCAGAGACGGGAATAATGGCGCCGCGCGCCTGGACCATGTCGCCGGAGCCGGCGTCGAACATCTGCATGATGTGCGGCGGGTTGCCGGCACGGAACGCGGCCACGGCCGCGGCACGCTGCTCGGGGTACTGCCCTTTGAACGACACGACCACGCGGTATTCGTTCTGCGACTTGTTGAAGTCGTCGCCAAAGCGGCTGAGCAACTCGCCGGACGGCCCGGTCAGGCCCATCCACATCTGGATTTCGGTGGGGGCCTGTTGGGCCATGGCTGCGCCGGCGACGGCCAGGGTGCACGCCAGCAGGGTTCGCTTGAAAGACATGGATCGGTGCTCCTCTTCAAAGCATGAAACGGTGGGCAACTCGCCTCGAATCGCCCGAGCAGGCCATTTTGCAGGGGTTTTTTGACAAATGTATTAAGCTTTCATGTCGCTGACGCGACAATCTGGCCGCTGACAATGAGCTCAATACACCTGCGGCACGATCATGCTGGCCGGCACCGGGTGGCGGAGGTAGTCGGGGTGGCGCACGCGCTCGGGCAGGGTCACCTCGGGGCGTTCGATCTCGTGGTAGTCGAACTGCGACAGCAGGTGGTGGATGCAGTTGAGTCGGGCGCGTTTTTTGTCGTCGGCCGGCACCACCCACCAGGGGGCTTCGGGGATGTGGGTGCGCTCCAGCATGGTTTCCTTGGCGCGGGTGTAGTCCTCCCAGCGGCGGCGGCTTTCCAGATCCATGGGGCTGAGCTTCCACTGCTTGAGCGGGTCGTGCATGCGGCTGAGGAAGCGCAAGTGCTGTTCCTCGTCGGTGATGGAAAACCAGTATTTGATGAGCCGGATGCCCGACCGCACCAGCATCCGCTCGAACTCGGGCACCGAACGGAAAAACTCTTCGTATTCCTCCGGGGTGCAAAAGCCCATGACTTTTTCCACCCCGGCCCGGTTGTACCAGCTGCGGTCGAACAGCACGATTTCCCCTGCCGCTGGCAAATGCGCCACATAGCGCTGGAAGTACCATTGGGTGCGCTCGCGGTCGTTCGGCGCGGGCAGCGCCACCACCCGGCACACCCGCGGATTGAGCCGCTGCGTGATGCGCTTGATGACGCCGCCTTTGCCCGCGGCATCGCGCCCTTCAAAGAGGATGACGGCCTTTTGCCGCGTGGTGGCCACCCAGTCCTGCAGCTTCACCAGCTCGCCCTGCAGCCGAAACAACTCCTTGAAGTACGCGATGCGGCGCTGTTTGTCCGCGTCGGTGGCACCGGGCCCCAACGCCTCGGTGGGCGCCGTCGGGTCGCGGTCTTCGATTTCGAGCTCCAGCTCTTCGTCGTAGCCGTCGAGCAGGTCGCGCTCGATGCGGCGCAGAATTTCGTCGTGCGGCAGGGCCATGAATGCGTGGGCAGTGTGAGGAGGCTTCAGGCTATGACGGGCGCGTGACCGTTTCGTGACAGGCTGGCAGCCGCTCGAACAATGCCTGCCCCGCCTTGAGCCGGCTGCCCGTGTCCACGCCCGCTGCCAGCCGGGCATCGGGCGGCGCCAACACGATGATGGTGGAGCCGTGCTCGAACCAGCCGAGCTCATCGCCCTTGGCCGCCTGGGCCTGGCAGTCGATGACGTTGGGGCCCCGGTAGCGCAGGTGCAGGCGCTGCGGCAAGCAATGCAGCCGGATGCTGGCCACCAGGATGGCGGCCACGGGCACCAGCGTCAGGCGCGCGCCGTCGGCCTGCAGGCGACACTCGACGACCGCACGCTCGTTCTTGCAAAACAGCCGTTCCACGCGCTGCAGCGCGATGGGGTTGACGTTCCACGTATCGCCGCTGATGTAGGTGACGCGGTCGATGCGCAGATCGTGCGGCGCGTGGAAGCGGTGATACATGCTCGACGTCAGCCGCAGCGTGACGTAGCGGCAGCCTTCGTGGGCCTGCGCCAAGCCCGGCGAGCCCAGCAGATCGAGCAGCGTGTAAGGAAAGCCCTTGGCCTGCAACACCTGGCCCTGGGCCACGGTTCCGTGCGCCCCGACGATGGCGTCGCTGGGGCTGGCGATGACATCGGCACGCGCATCGAACGGCCGCGCGCCTGGGCGCAGCTCGCGCGTGAAGCATTCGTGCAGGCTGGCAAAGCGCTGCTGCTTGGCGTCGCTCAAGTCCAACTCGGTGAACAGCCGCCACACCGCGATGGAAAAGCGGGTCAGCCCGGGGCTGCGGATGCGGCTGTACCAGCCCATGAAGCGCGTCAGCGCGATGCGCGGCACGCGGTTGGTCAGCAGGAAGTTGAGGTCCTCCTGCAGCAGGAGGCGGTCACGCAGGGTCTGGGGTTTCATGGCGCTGTCAAATGGCCGGCATACAACTGTCACACCCGCTTTTGAAAGGTTGATGACATGCCTGCCGAACTCGTGATGACCGCCAGCGCCCTGGCCGCTGCCATTGCCGGTCTGCCCGCCCTGCGGCGACGGCTGCAGCTCTCGCGGGCCAAGCACCGGTCGCTGGCTGGCCATGCGCGCATGGCCAAGCGCGTGGCCCGCTGGATGCCTGCCTGGCACCATGGCGAGGAACGCTTTTTCGCCGCCGATGACGCGCCGGCCGACGTGGTGGCCCGGCGCCGGGCCGGGTTTGCCCGCCTCTCTGAGACTTTGCGCACGCTCGCCCCCCACACCCTGGCGCTGGGCGACCAGGCCCGCGAGGGCCTGCCCGACATGCGCCTGACCAGCCGCTACCGCGTGCCCTTGCCGTTCAGCGCCTATGCGCGCGAGCACTTGCCGATGGGCGCGTTCTGGGCCTCGGCGCAAGGCATCACCCTCACCGACCTCGACGGCAACGACTACCTGGACCTCACCGGCTCTTACGGCGTCAATGTGTTTGGCGTGGACTTCTACAAAGCCTGCATGGCCGAAGGCGCGACGCTGGGCGCGGCACTCGGCCCGGTGCTGGGCGGCTACCACCCTTGCGTGGCCGACAACGTGGCGCGGCTCAAGGCGCTTTCGGGCATGGACGACGTGAGCTTTCACATGTCGGGCACGGAAGCGGTGATGCAGGCCGTGCGGCTGGCGCGCTACCACAGCGGCAAGCGCCATCTGGTGCGTTTCACGGGCGCTTACCACGGCTGGTGGGAAGACGTGCAGCCGGGCCCCGGCAACCCCCTGCCCCCGCGCGAGACCTACACCCTGCGCGACATGGACGAACGCAGCCTGCAAGTGCTGCGCACCCGGCGCGACGTGGCCTGCGTGCTCATCAACCCGATCCAGGCCCTGCACCCCAACCGCAACGCCCCTGGCGACTCCACCCTGATGGACGGCAGTCGCAGCGCCGGCTTCGACCGCGCCGCCTACACCCGCTGGCTGCGCCGGCTGCGCGAAGTCTGCACGGAGCGGGGCATCGCGCTGATCTTCGATGAGGTGTTCGTCGGCTTTCGGCTCGCCCGAGGCGGCGCGCAGGCTTATTTCGGCGTGCAAGCCGACCTGGTGTGCTACGGCAAGACGCTGGGCGGCGGCCTGCCCGTGGGCGTGGTGTGCGGGCGCCGGGCGTGGATGGAACGCTTCCGCGAAGACCGCCCAGCCGACCTGTGCTTCGCCCGCGGCACCTTCAACGCCCACCCCTATGTGATGGGCGCCATGAACGCTTTCCTGCGTCGGCTCGATGATGCCGACATCCAGGCCCTGTACGACGGGCTGGACGAGCGGTGGGAAGAACGGCTGCAGCGCTTCAACCGCGCCATGCGCGATGCGGGCCTGCCCATCGAGGCCGCGGCGCTGTCCACCATCTGGACCCTCAACTACACCCAGCCCTCACGCTATCACTGGCTGCTGCAGTTCTACCTGCGGGCGCACGGCATCGCGCTGAGCTGGGTCGGCACGGGGCGGCTGATCTTCAGCCTGCACGTCACCGATGCCGAGATGGACGAGGTGATCCGCCGCTTCGTGGCCGCCGGCCAAGCGATGCAGGCCGACGGCTGGTGGTGGCGCCACCCTGGCCTGACGCACCGCGCCATCCGCCGCCAGATGGCGCGCGAACTGCTGGGGGCCAAATGGGCGCAGATCCGCCAGCAAGTCTGGCGGCAAACCGGCCAGCGCCTGGGGCTGGGCGGCTGAGCCATGGGCGCTGGGTGGCCCGGCCGCCCCAGCGGGGTGGCCATCGCCAGCCAAAGGCCCTTAGGGCGCGCGGTGCCCGGGGTCCATCATCTGCCCGCGCAGCAGGTACCACGGGGCCTTGTGGTAGAGCATGATGTCGTGAAACGGGTCGGTCAGGATCTTGGTGACCCACACCAGGCCGGTCTGTACGCCTTGCTGCACGAACAACTGCACCATGCGGAACAGCAGCCCGCCGACCCCCACCCACAGCCACATCCAGCCCACGTTGTGGATGAAGCCGCGCCAGTCGGCATGCGGCTCCAGCAGCCCAAAGAGGCCCGGCTGCCACACCAGCAACAGGGGCGAGCAGGCCCAGATCGCCATCAACACCACCTTGCGCTGCAGGTTGTAGCCCACCTTGATCGCTTCCTTGTATTCGTGGGTAACCTGGTTGATGTGGTCATAGCCCTTGGGCTCGAAAAAGAAGTGCCCGGCCTGCCGGCTGACCATGGAGACCAGCCACGCGATCAGCGCGGCCATGGCCGGATCCTTGAACAGCAGGGCATAGGCCACCAAAAAGCTGATGGCGCTGAGCAGGTGCAGGCTCTGGTTGATGCGGCTGTGGTGGTAGTAGCGGTGGTCGTCCCAGCGCTGGACCCGAAGGGCCTGGAGAAAGTCTTTCACGTCGCGTTCCTCATGCAGATGGTTGGGCATGCCCCAGACGAAGGGCATGGCCGCATGGTGCGCAGCCGATGTGAAATCGGCGTGACAGGACGGGCGGCGTCACGGCGCTGACGCATCGCCGCGCGTCGGCGCGACACCACCCTGTCACACGGCTGTTATGAAGCCCGCCGACGATGCCGGCATGAACGCCCCTGCCCAACCCCCGCTCCATATCGAGACCTACCCGCCCTCGCAGCGTTCGCTGCGCATCGCGGTGGTCACCGAAACCTTCCCGCCCGAAGTCAATGGCGTGGCGCTGACGGTCGAGCGGCTGGTGCGGGGGCTGCAGGCCCGCAATCACGAGCTGCAGGTGATCCGCCCGCGGCAGGCGGCAGGCGACCGGCCGGGGCCGGAGCCCGGCTTCGAGCAGGTGCTGCTGCGCGGCCTGCCCATTCCCCGCTACCCGCACCTGCGCATGGGCCTGCCGGCCAAGAAAACGCTGCTGCAGATATGGTCGCTGCACCGGCCCGATGTGGTGCACATCGCCACCGAAGGGCCGCTGGGCTGGTCGGCGCTGCAGGCGGCGCGCAAGCTCAAGCTGCCCATCAGCAGCGACTTCCGCACCAACTTCCACGCCTACAGCCGCCACTACGGCGCGGCCTGGCTGAGCAAGCCGATCGCGGCCTATCTGCGCAAATTCCACAACAGCGCCCACTGCACCATGGTGCCCACCCCGGAGCTGCAAGCCGAACTGGCCGCCATGGGCTTCGAGCGGCTGCTGGTGGTGGCCCGCGGGGTGGACACGCAACGCTTTCACCCCGGCCACCGCAGCGAAGCGCTACGCGCCAGCTGGGGCGCAACGCCCGACGATTGCGTGGTGCTGTCGGTGGGGCGGCTGGCCGCAGAAAAAAACCTCGGCCTGCTGGTGCGCGCCTTTGAGGGCATGCGGCAGGTCAATCCCCGGGTGAAGCTGGTGGTGGTGGGCGACGGCCCCGAACGCGAGGCGCTGCAGGCCATGTGCCCACAGGCGCTGCTGGTGGGCGCCCGGCGCGATGCCGATCTGGCCACGCACTACGCCAGCGCCGACGTGTTCCTCTTTCCCAGCCTCACCGAAACGTATGGCAACGTCACCCCGGAAGCGCTGGCCAGCGGGCTGGCGGTGCTGGCCTTCGACTGCGCGGCCGCGGCCGAGCTGATCCGCCACGGACACAACGGCCTGCTGGCCCCCGTGGGGGATGCCGACGCCTTCGTGCGCCGCGCCCAGGACTTGGCGGCCCAACCCGCCCTGGTCCGAACGTTGCGCCAAGGCGCGCGCGCGTCCATCCAGACCCTGGACTGGGCGCAGATCGTGGCCCAGGTGGAAGCCGTCTGGCTGCGGCTGCTGCAAGCCCACGCCGCCGGCCGCGCTGGCATCAGGCCGCGCGAAGCGCCTTGGCGGCAGCCTGCATCGGGGCTGTGAGCGCCAGACGCGCCACGCCCAGCGCATTGCGCCGCCCGATGCCCAGGTAGGCGATGCCCAGCGCTTGCAGCAAGGCCGGATCGTAGAGATTGCGGCCATCGAGGATCAGCGGCTCGCGCATCAAGTCGCGCAGGCGGGCAAAGTCAGGGCTGTGAAAGCACTTCCACTCGGTGAGCACGAGCAATGCGTCGGCATCGAGCAGCACCGCTTCGGGCGACTCCTCCAGATGCAGCCGTTGCAGCAGGCCGGGCTGGGCCGCCATGTCCTCGGTCAGCACGCGGCGGGCCTCGCTGCCGGCCACCGGGTCATGGGCCAGCACCGTGGCGCCACGCGCCAGCAGCGCCTGGATGACCACCCGGCTCGGCGCCTCCCGCATGTCGTTGGTGTTGGGCTTGAACGACAGGCCCCATACCGCCAGCCGGCGGCCGCTGAGGTCCTCGCCCATGAGCTGGGTGACCATGCCCACCAGGTGGCGCTTCTGCATCCGGTTGACCGCCTCCACCGCGCTGACCACCCGCATCGGGCTGCCGTGCGCCGCGGCGGTGTGCATCAGGGCGCGGGTGTCTTTGGGGAAACAGCTGCCCCCGTAGCCCGTGCCGGCATACAGAAAGCTGTGCCCGATGCGCTGGTCCGCGCCAATGCCGCGGCGCACGGCATCGATGTCGGCCCCGACACGGTCGGCCAGCAGAGCCATCTCGTTCATGAAGGAAATGCGTGTGGCCAGCATGGCGTTGGCAGCGTACTTGGTGAGCTCGGCGCTGGGCACATCCATCCACACCGTGCGTTCATGGTGCCGGTTGAACGGGGCATAGAGCTGGCTCAGGCATTCACGCGCCCGCGCGCCAGCCGGCCCCGGCGGCACGCCGATGACGATGCGATCCGGCCGCATGAAGTCCTCGATCGCCGCGCCTTCTTTCAGGAATTCGGGGTTGGAGACGACGGCGCACGCCAAGCCCTGGCAGCCACGCACCCGCAACGCCTCGTCGATGACGCGTTGCACCGCTTCGCCCGTGCCCACCGGCACCGTGGACTTGTTGACCACCACCAGATCGTGGGTGAGCAGGCGCCCCACCTGCCGCGCCACAGCCAGCACATGCTGCAAATCGGCCGATCCGTCCTCCTGCGGCGGCGTGCCCACGGCAATGAACAACACCTCCGCATGCTCGACGCCCAGCGCCATCGACGTGGTAAAGCGCAGCCGGCCCGCCTGCTGATTGCGCTGCACCAGCTCGTCCAGACCGGGCTCGTAAATCGGCACCCCGCCGGCCTGCAGCAGCACCACGCGCGCCTGGTCATGGTCCACGCACACCACGCGCTGCCCCAGTTCGGCCAGGCAAGCCGCCGTCACCAGCCCCACATAGCCTGCGCCCACCACCGTCACGTTCATGATCCGCTCCTTGTTTCGTCTCGGCTGCCATGGATGCTGCGGGCCACAGATGGCATGACCATGGCAGGACGGTGACAGTCGCGTGACCGGGCGCCGGCGCGGCTTGTCATGCCGGTTTCACGAAACCGCCATGCTGGCGACACACAGCGTTTGAAGAATCGGGAGCAACACTAGGAGCCCCGCATGAGCGACCTGTCCGTCCTCGATCACATCCGCCCCGCCGCCCCGGCGTTGGGGCACGCCTGCCCCACCCCGCACGGCGCAGCCCGCGCTGCTCGCGGCGAGCTCCAGGTGGTCTGGGCGCGCCACCTCGACGAAGTGCGCGAGGCGCAGCGCCTGCGCTTTGCGGTGTTCGCCGGGGAAATGGGTGCCCGCCTGCCCCAAACCCTGCCCGGCCACGACATCGACCTGTTCGACGACTACTGCGAACACCTGCTGGTGCGCGATGCCGCCACCCAGGCCGTCGTTGGCACCTACCGGGTGCTGACCCCGGCCCAGGCCAAGCGCGTCGGCGGCTTTTACAGCGACACCGAATTCGACCTCACCCGGCTGCGCTTCCTGCGCGAGCAGATGGTCGAGCTTGGCCGCAGCTGCGTGCACCCCGAGCACCGCCACGGCGGCGTCATCCTCGCCCTGTGGGGCGCCCTGGCCGAATTCATGGCCCGCAACCGGCTCGACACCATGATCGGCTGCGCCAGCATCCCCATGCAACACCAGGGCAGCCAAGGCGTGATCACCGACGGCCACGCCGCCGCCAGCATCTGGCGCCAAGTCCGCGAGCAGCACCTGGCCTCGATCGAATACCACGTGCGCCCGCGCCTGCCGCTGCCGGTCGAGCAGCTCGACGACTCCCTGCCCATCGAGCCGCCGGCGCTCATCAAAGGCTACCTGCGCCTCGGCGCCAAAGTGCTGGGCCCCCCCGCCTGGGACCCGGACTTCAACGCCGCCGACTTGCCCATGATGATGCGCCTGGCCGACCTGCCGCCCCGTTACCGCAAGCACTTCCTGGGGGCCTGATGCGCAACGGCTTCGTCGCCCACGGACTCCTGCAAGGCAGCCTCCAGCGTCAGGCCGACTCCGCCGCGCGCGCCGCGCAAGCCTGGCACGCCCCCCCCGACAGCGACGATGCCGACGACGACCCCAGCCCGCCTGGCGGGCGGCGGCTGCGCACGGTCTTCATCTCTGACGTGCACCTGGGCACCCCCGGCTGCCAGGCCAAAGCCTTGCTGGCCTTCCTCAAGGCCCACCCCAGCGACCGGCTCTACCTGATCGGCGACATCATCGACGGCTGGCAGTTGCGCCGCAAGTGGTACTGGCCACAAAGCCACAACGACGTGGTGCAAAAAATCCTGCGCCGGGCCCGCAAAGGCTGCAAAGTCATCTTCGTGCCCGGCAACCACGACGAGTTCGCGCGCCACTTCATCGGCCACAAATTCGGCGGCCTGGACGTGGTAGAAGACGCAGTGCACATCACCGCCGACGGGCGCAAGCTCTGGATCATCCACGGCGATCACTTTGACGGCGTGATCCAGTACGCCAAATGGCTGGCCTACCTCGGCGACAACCTCTACGAGCTCACCCTGCGGCTGAACACCCATCTGAACTCCTGGCGTGCCCGCCTCGGGCTGCCCTACTGGTCGCTGTCGCAATACCTCAAGCACCGGGTCAAGAGCGCGCTCAACTACGTGCTGCGCTTCGAAGGGGCCGTGGCCGCTGAGGCCCGCAAGCGCGGCCTCGATGGCGTGATCTGCGGCCACATCCACCGCGCCGAGATGCGCGAGATCGACGGCACCCTCTACTGCAACGACGGCGACTGGGTCGAAAGCCTCACCGGCATCGTCGAGCACCACGACGGCCGGCTCGAAATCGTGCAGTGGAGCACGCACGCCGGCAAGCCCGTGCAGCAACCGGCCAGCGCCGCGCCGGGGCGCGCCCGCGCCACTTGACACAAAACTGTCACGCCATCGTCTTAATATCGATCCCCCATTCCCGACCAGAGCCCACCGTGAGCGAACCGATCAAAGTCCTGTTCTTGTGCGTGCACAACTCGGCCCGCAGCATCATGGCCGAAGCCATCCTCAACCACCTGGGCGGGCACCGCTTTCGGGCGTTTTCGGCCGGCACCCAGGCGCGAGCCGATCACCAACCCCACCCGCTGGCGTTGGCCGCGCTGCAAAGCGCGGGCATCGACACCCAGGGGCTGCGCAGCAAGAACTGGGCCGAATTCAGCCAGCCCGATTCGCCCCACCTCGATCTCATCATCACCGTGTGCGACGTCGCCGCCGGCGAACCCTGCCCCGTATGGCCCGGCCACCCGGCCACGGCCCACTGGGGCTACCCCGATCCAGCCCTGGTCACAGGCACCGAGGCCGAGCGCCTGCACGCCTTCAAACAGACCATGCACGCCCTGCACCAGCGCATCGAGCTGCTGGTCAACCTCCCGCTGTCCCGCGTGGACCGGCTGATCCTCGAAACCGAGGCCCGGCGCCTGGCCGCTCAGGCCGAAGGTGGCTCTCACGCCTGAACGCTTGGGCCTGCGCGGCACGCTGGCCGTGGGGCTGATGGGCGCAGCCGCCCTGGCGCTGGTGGCTGGGGCCGTGGCACAGGCCACCTGGTCGGTCGGGCCCCACTATCCCCTGTGGTTGCAAGCCGCAGGGGCGCTCATGCTGGCCACCGGCTTTTGGAGCGCGAGTTGGATCTGGGTGGCCTTCACCCTGGCCGAACGCCGGGTGATGCAGGGCATGAGCCTGCCCCGCGGCATCCTGGCCTTCGCCGCCCAATGCAGCGTCGCGCTGGCCTTCGCCCTGGCAACCGGGCACCTCCTGCATCCACTGCTGCATGCCTGGTACGCCCACGCCTTTGACCCCCTACCCGCCGCTGAATGGCGGCTGCTGCCCGAGCGCAACCCCGACGGCAGCGACGTGCTCGAACTCTACGGCCCACTGGGCCTGGGCACCACCGCGCGCCTGCAAGCCGCTTTGGCCGCACACCCCGGCGTGCGCACCGTGCAGATCGACAGCGCAGGCGGACTGGCGCCAGAAGCGCTGGGCGTGGCCCGGCTGATCGAATCGCATGGCCTGGACACGGCCGTGGAGCGCTGCTGCGAAGGCGTGTGCGTGGTGGTGCTGGCCGCTGGCGCCCGCCGCCTGGCCACGCCGCATGCTGTGCTGCGCTGCCACAAACCCTACATGCCCATCCTGGGCGGTGCGGCCACCCTCACCGCAGCCGACCAGCGTCTGCGGCAATGGTTGGTCGATCGAGGGGTGGACCCGGCACTGGCGCTGGCCTGCCACCAGCGGCCGGCCTGGCAGCCCCTCACGCCAGACCCCGCCACGCTGAAAGACGCCTGGCTCGTCACCGACTGGAAGCCCGCCGCTCAGGCCAGCCAACGATAGACGCTGCCCATCGCTTGCACCACCACCCCCCAGAACAGGGCCGTATAAGCCATGGCCGTTGCCCCCGTGAGCATGGCCGCCACCAGCGCCACGCCGTCGCGGAACATCCAGCCCAAGGCCAGCAGCATCAGGCTCAGGCTGGGCAGCACATTGCCCAGCGGCAACGGCAGGAAGATGATGCCGGTCATCGCCACGATCCAGGCGCTCCACCAGTAGCGCGTGGCCCGGTGCAGCAAATAGTGCCAGCGTGGCCGCAGCCAGCGCTCGGCCATGCCATAGAGCCAGACCAGCGCATCCAGCACCCGATCGGCCCAGCGTCGCCCCAAGGCCATTTCCCCGATGCGCCTGGGCAGGTGGATGTCGTCGTGCCCGCGCCACAGCGCCCAAGCCATGGCCAGCATGCCAAAGCCCATCACATTGCCGGCGCCGGCCATGGGCACCATCGACAGCGCCGCCATCACAATGAGCAGCACATGGGCCGACGAATGTCCATGCAGCCGCACCAGCTCCGCCAGCGACAGGCGCGGCCCATCACCGTGGGCGCAACGGCTGCGGTAATGCTGCAAGGCGGCGCGGAACGTGGCCGCCAGCGTGGAAGGCTCGGGGCTGGGCTGCATGGCCATCTATGCTGCCGTTGCCGTGTGACCCGGCCATGACAAAACCCAACCATACCCGCAAACCCGCTTCGGCCAACCCTATTCCACCAGACAACCCCTCAGCGCCGGGCAGGGTTGGGCAACAGGCGAATCAGCTGGCCGTTGCGGTCGTCGGTGAGCACATAGAGCCATCCGTCTGGCCCCTCGCGCACGTCGCGAATGCGCTCGCCCAGCGACTCCAGCAAGCGTTCCTCCCGCACCACGCGCCCATCCGCCAGTTCCAGCCGCGCCAGATGCCGCCCGCGCAAGGCCCCCACCATCAGGCTGCCCTGCCAGGCCGCGCCATAACGGTCGCTGCGCACGAAAGCCATGCCCGATGGGGCGATGGACGGCGTCCACTGGTGCAGCGGCTGCTCCATCCCCTCGTGGTGGGTGATGCCCGCGCCGATGCGCCCGCCGCCGTAGTTTTCGCCATACGTGATCACCGGCCAGCCGTAATTCTTGCCCGGTTCGGGCCGGTTGATCTCATCGCCCCCTTGCGGGCCGTGCTCGTGTATCCAGAGCCGCCCATCAGGGCCCCAAGCCGCCCCTTGCGGGTTGCGATGCCCCCAGCTCCAGATTTCGGGCAGCGCCCCCGCGCGCCCGACCAGCGGATTGTCGGGCGGCACCGAACCGTCCTTGCGCACCCGGATCACCTTGCCGTGGTGGTTGTCCAGCGTTTGCGCGTCCTGCATCCGGCTGAAACGGTCGCCCAGCGTGAGGAACAGATGGCCGTCCGGCGCCTCCACGATGCGGCAACCGAAATGGTGCCGGCTGCCGACTTTGGGCCGCTGGCTGAAGAGGACCCGCACCTGTTCGAGCCGCTGCCGATCGTCAGACAGCCGGGCCGCCGCCAGCGCCGTCGAGTTGCCGCCGCCCTGGGCGGCCGGCTCGGAGAAGCAGAAATACACCATGCGGTTGCGGGCAAAGTCGCTGTCGGCGATCACGTCCAGCATGCCCCCCTGCCCACCGGCATCCACGCGCGGCACGCCCTGCAGCGGCTCACCCAGTCGGCCATCGGGGCCAATCACGCGCATGCGCCCCGGCCGCTCGGTGACGAGCATGTGCCCACTGTCCACGAACGCCACGGCCCAGGGGTGCTCCAGCCCACGCGCCACCACCTCGGGTTGCAGCGCCGATGCGGCCGCGCTCCAGGCCACGGCGGCCGCCGCCAGGCCCCATCGGGCCAGGCGCCTGTCGCGGCGCGGAACGGGGGGCGCGACACCGCGCCGCGCGGCTTCGGGGGGAACGTGCAAAACCATCGCTCATACCTCCTGTGAGAATGCCTCCGTGTCTGGTCCGGCTGCGGCGCACAGGTTCCCGCGCCGGCCTCCCAGTATGGCCCGCCGGCAGTGGCTCACCCCCCTCGTAAACCCTGATTCTGCCCTCGGTGGCAGGGGCCGATCATGCAGGCATTCGCCGTTACACTGCGCCGACCGTTTTCCTCTCCGTCGTTGGGAACCTCCATGAAGCTGTTCAATCAACTCTCGCTCGGCGCCAAGCTCTGGTCCAGCGTCCTCGTCATCATCGTGGCGCTGGCCGCGGTGGTCATCTCGACCGGCGCCACCTCGGCCCGGCTCACGGCCGAGTCTGAGCGCATGCTCACCCAGATGAGCGAGAAGGTGCAGCTGGCCACCCGCTGGGCCGGCCTGACCGAGACCAACGTCACCCGCGTGCAGGCCCAGGTCATCAGCGGCAGCCCCGAAATCGACGCTCTCTACAAAGACCTCATCCCGGCCGGCATCCAGGCCATCACCGAAGTGCAGAAACGGCTCGAATCCATGGAGCTGACGCCGGCCGAACGCGCCCTCATGGAGCGCATCGCCCGCCAGCGCCAAACGGTGCTCGATGGCCTGGCCGCGGCGCGCGAACTTAGTCGCCAGGGCGACGAGGCCGGCGCCCGCCGCGCCATCGAGGAGCGCTTCAACCCGGGCGTGCCCCCTTACATCGCCAGCCTCAACGAATTCGCCCAGCTCCAGGGCACCTTGCTGGTCGAGTCGCAAAAAGCCTTTGCCGAACGCCGCGCCCGCAACGTCATGACCGCGGCGCTGGCGGTGCTGGTGCTCATCGCCGGCATCGTCATCGGCGCTTACTTCCTCATACGCAACATCCGCACGCCGCTCAACGAAGCCGTCACCTTCGCCGAGCAAATCGCCGCCGGCAACCTGACGGCCCACATCCGCGCCAACCGGCAGGACGAATTCGGCGCCATGATCAAGGCCCTCAATGGCATGCGCGACCAGCTCGTGCACGTGGTGGCCGACGTGCGCCAGGGCACCGACAACATCTCGGTGGCCGCCCGCGAGATCGCCGCCGGCAACCAGGACTTAAGCGCCCGCACCGAGCAGACGGCGAGCAACCTGGAAGAAACCGCCGCCAGCATGGAGGAAATGTCCGGCGCCATCAAGCAGTCGGCCGACTCGGCCCGCGTGGCCAACCAGCTCGCGGCCACGGCCGGGCAGAGCGCCGAAATGGGCGGCAAAGTCGTCGGCGACGTGATCCGCACCATGGAAGACATCAACGCCGCCTCGCGCAAGATCGCCGACATCATCACGGTGATCGACGGCATCGCGTTCCAGACCAACATCCTGGCGCTCAACGCCGCGGTGGAAGCAGCCCGCGCGGGCGAGCAGGGGCGCGGCTTTGCCGTGGTGGCCGGCGAAGTGCGCACCTTGGCGCAGCGCAGCGCCCAGGCCGCCAAAGAGATCAAGGAACTCATCGGCAACAGCGTGGACCGCGTGGCCGCCGGCTCCGAACTGGTCAACCAGGCTGGCGAGACCATGCGCGAAATCGTGGAAAACGTCACCCGCGTGCGCGACATCATCGGCGAAATCGCCAGTTCCGCGGCCGAACAGGCCGACGGCGCCACCCAGATCAACGCCGCCGTGAGCAACCTCGACCAGATGACCCAGCAAAACGCGGCCCTGGTGGAAGAAAGCGCGGCCGCCGCGGCCAGCATGAGCGAGCAGGCGGCCCAACTCGCCGAAGTGGTCAAAACCTTCCGCATCGACGACGCCGACCTGGCCCGCAGTTCCATCAGCCGGCTCAGCGCCAATGAGCTGCACCGCAAGCGCCCCACCGCGGCCGCGCGCCCATCGGCCCCGGCTTCCCTGCCGCCCGCCTCCAGCCCCGCCGCCTCCCCTGCATCGCCCGCGCCGGCCAAAAGCCCCACAGCCTCTGCGGCCATCCACCGGCCCCAAGCCACGCCCAGCGCGCCCGCCAAGACACCCGCGGCTGCGCACGCCCCTGCCAGCCCCGCGCCGAAAAAGCTCGCCGCGCCGCCGCCAGCCGCCAAAAAAACCGCCTCCCCCGCGCCCGAAGACGACGGCTGGGACACCTTCTGACCCCCATCCGGGGTGGCGCCACGGAACTTTGCATTAGCACTCTCATCAATAGAGTGCTAACATAGTGACGAGACCCTCAAGGTCTGCACGGAGAGAGGACACCATGAACGCCATCGCCACCACCCCTTACGCACTGGCCCCGGCCGTCAAGCAGGGCTGGGCCGGCACGTCGCTCGCTCTGCCGCCGCTGGGCAACCTCGACGCCTACATCGCCGCCGTCAACCGGCTGCCCATGCTCACCGCCGAAGAAGAGCGCGAATACGCCGACCGGCTGCGCCGCTTCAACGACCTGGAGGCCGCGGGCAAGCTCGTCATGTCGCACCTGCGGTTGGTGGTCTCGGTCTCGCGCCAATACCTCGGCTACGGCCTGCCCCATGCCGACCTCATCCAGGAAGGCAACATCGGCCTCATGAAAGCCGTCAAGCGCTTCGACCCGGCCCAGGGCGTGCGCTTGGTCAGCTACGCGCTGCACTGGATCAAGGCCGAAATCCACGAATACATCCTGCGCAACTGGCGCATGGTCAAAGTCGCCACCACCAAAGCCCAGCGCAAGCTGTTCTTCAACCTGCGCAGCATGAAGCAGGCCTTCAAGGCCGACCACGGCGACGCCGACACCCACCGCGAGGGCCTGAGCGACCACGAAATCGACGTCGTGGCGCGCGAGCTCAACGTCAAGCGCGAAGACGTCATCGAGATGGAAACCCGCCTCTCTGGCGGTGACGTGGTGCTAGACCCGGCCCCCGGCGACGACGGCGAGGAAGCCTACGGCCCCATCGCCTATCTGGCCGACGCCCGGCACGAACCCAGCGCCGTGCTCGAAGCCACCGAGCGCGATGTGCTGGCCACCGAAGGCGTGGCCCACGCGCTGGCGCAGCTCGATGAGCGTTCGCGCCGCATCGTGACCGAGCGCTGGCTCAAGGTCAACGACGACGGCAGCGGCGGCAAGACCCTGCACGAACTGGCCGCCGAATACGGCGTCAGCGCCGAGCGCATCCGCCAGATCGAGGCCGCCGCCATGAAAAAGATGCGCAAGGCGCTCGAAGCCTACGCCTGAGCAGCCCACCGCTGCCGCCACCTCCCAAAGGCCCGGGCAACCCCAGGCCTTTTCACTGGCAGGCCGGGGTTCACCCCTCGCGCCGCAACGCAGGAAACAGGATCACGTCGCGGATGCTGGGGCTGTCGGTCAGCAGCATGATGAGGCGGTCGATGCCGATGCCGCAGCCGCCTGCGGGCGGCATGCCATATTCCAGGGCGCGGATGTAGTCGGCGTCGAAGAACATGGCCTCGTCGTCGCCGGCTTCCTTGCTGGCCACCTGGGCGTGGAAGCGCTCGGCCTGGTCTTCGGCGTCGTTGAGCTCGGAAAAACCGTTGCCCACTTCGCGCCCGGTGATGTAAAGCTCGAAGCGCTCGGTGATGGAGGGGTCGGCGTCGTTGGCGCGGGCCAGCGGCGAGATTTCGGTGGGGTGGTTGCAGATGAAGGTGGGGTTCCAGAGTTTGTCTTCGACGGTTTCCTCAAAGTACATGACCTGCAAGCCGGCCAGGCTGCGGCTGTCGAGCCGCTCTTTGGCAGGGTCCAGCCCCAGTTGCTGGAGCTGCTGCTGCAGCCAGTGGCGGTCGTCCACCCGGTCGCCGGCTTCGGTGTGCTTGAGGATGGCTTCACGGATGGTCAGGCGCTCGAACGGGGCCTCCAAGTCCACGTCGCGGCCCTGGTAGGTGAGCCGGGCGCTGCCGCAGACGCGCTGGGCCACGTGGCGGATCAACCCTTCGGTGAACACCATCAGATCCAGATAGTTCCAGTACCCCGCGTAGAACTCCATCATGGTGAACTCGGGGTTGTGGCGCACGCTGATGCCTTCGTTGCGGAAGTTGCGGTTGATTTCAAACACGCGCTCGAAGCCGCCCACCAGCAGGCGCTTGAGGTAGAGCTCGGGCGCGATGCGCAGGTACATGTCCTGCTCCAGCGCGTTGTGGTGGGTCACGAAAGGCTTGGCGTTGGCCCCGCCGGGGATGGGGTGCAGCATGGGGGTTTCGACTTCCAGGAAGTCGTGCTGCACCATGTATTCGCGGATGGTGGTGACGGCCAGGCTGCGGGCCACGAAGCGGCGGCGGGCCTGCTCGTCGGTCATCAGGTCCACGTAGCGCTGGCGGTATTTGATTTCCTGGTCGTGGATGCCGTGGAATTTGTCGGGCAGCGGCCGCAGGCTTTTGGTCACCAGCCGCACGCGATCGGCATGGATGGTGAGTTCGCCGGTCTTGGTCTTGAACAGCACGCCTTCGGCGGCCACGATGTCGCCCAGGTCCCAGTGCTTGAAGGCGGCATGCGCGGCTTCGCCCACGCTGTCGTTGTTCAGGTAGATCTGGATGCGCCCGCCGGTGGGGCCGAAGGAGGCGTCCTGCAAGGTGGCAAAGCTGGCCTTGCCCATGACGCGCTTGAGCATCATGCGGCCAGCCACGCTGACGCGCACCTTCAGCGGCTCCAGCATGTCTTTGCTCATGCCGCCGTACTCGGCCACCAGGTCGGCGGCTTTGTGCAGGGGCTTGACGTCATTGGGAAACGCCGGGCCCTGGCCGGCCGCCTGCGCCTGACGCAGCGCGCGCAGCTTCTCGCGGCGCTCGGCGATGATGTGGTTCTCGTCGGTGTGGGCGGCGGGCTCGGTGGCGGGGTGTGGGGTTGGGGCGGTCATGGCGAATGCGTGGGGCTGGGCATGCGCTTTGCAAAGCGCGCAAAAACCCTTCATTTTAGGGCGGCGTTGCGCGCGCGCAGTTCTTGGAGCTTTTCGCCGATGCGGATTTCCAAGCCGCGCGGCACGGGCCGATAGAACGGCGCCGGCTCCAGCCCGTCAGGGAAATAGCGCTCGCCGGCGGCGAAGGCGTCGGGCTCGTCGTGGGCGTAGCGGTAGCCTTTGCCGTAATCGAGGTCTTTCATGAGCTGGGTGGGCGCGTTGCGCAGACGCAGCGGCACGGGGCGGGTGCCGTCGTGCTTGACGAAGGCGCGCGCCGCTTTGTAGGCCTGGTAGACGGCGTTGCTCTTGGGCGCCACGGCCAGGTACACCACCGCTTCGGCCAGGGCCAGTTCGCCTTCGGGGCTGCCCAGGCGCTCGTACACATCGGCCGCATCCAGCGCCAGGCGCAGGGCGCGCGGATCGGCCAGGCCGATGTCTTCGGCCGCCATGCGGATGAGCCGCCGCGCCAGGTAGCGCGGATCGGCCCCGCCGTCGAGCATGCGCGCGAACCAGTACAGCGCGGCATCGGGGTCGGAGCCGCGCACGCTTTTGTGCAGGGCGGAAATGGTGTCGTAGAACTGCTCGCCGCCTTTGTCGTAGCGGCGCATGCGCTCGCCCAGCACCTTCAGCAGCCAGTCGTCGCCGATCTGGGCCACGCCCTGGGCGCGGGCGGTCACGGCCAGGGTTTCGAGGGTGTTGAGCAGGCGCCGGGCGTCGCCATCCGCGTAGGCCAGCAGGCGCTGGCGGGCGGCGGGCGCCATGGGCGGCACATCTCCCTGGGCATGGGCGCGGTCCATCAGCTCGGCCAGGTCGTCTTCGCTCAAGGGGTGCAGCACGTACACCACGGCCCGCGAGAGCAGGGCCGAGTTGACCTCGAAGCTCGGGTTTTCGGTGGTGGCGCCCACGAAGGTGAACAGGCCGCTTTCCACGTGGGGCAGGAAGGCGTCTTGCTGGCTTTTGTTGAAGCGGTGCACCTCGTCCACGAACACGATGGTGGGCTGCGGGTGCAGGCCGCTGCGGGCGAGCTCGGCTTTCTCGACCGCCTCGCGGATGTCTTTGACGCCGCCCAGCACGGCGCTGATGGCGATGAACTGGGCATCGAACGCTTGCGCCATGAGGCGTGCGATGGTGGTCTTGCCGACCCCGGGCGGCCCCCAGAAGATGCAACTGTGCGGCCGCCCGGCCTCGAAGGCGGTGCGCAAGGGCATGCCTTCGCCCAACAGGTGCCGCTGGCCGATGACTTCGGCCAGGCTGCGCGGACGCAAGCGTTCGGCCAGAGGGGGGGCAGGTGTGCTCACGGGCGCGCCGTCACTGGCGAATCACATCGGCCCCGGGCGGGGGCTGGAACCGGAAATGGCCCGGCCCGAAGGCGGTCTGGGTGTCCATGGGGCCAAAGCGGATTTGGGAACGCTGGCCAAAGCTGTCCAGAATGTCCAGCGCGGCCAGCCGGCCCTGCTGGAAACCGATGCGGATGGACTGGATCTGCCCGTCCTTGGCCTTGGGGAGGGCCTGCACCCAGCGCAGCCCGTCGGCATCGGGGGCGTTGCTCAGTTCGAAGGTGTCTTGCAGGGCGCGCACATCGGCGGCCGAGGCGATGAGGGCCGCCGGCGTCTGGGCCAGGGCCTCGGCCTGGGGGCGGATCGTGACTTGCTGGAGGTCGGGGTCGTACAGCCACAACGTCTGGCCATCGGCCACGATGGTCTGTTCGAACGGACGGCTGTATTGGAAGCGGAAGCGGTCGGGGCGCTGGAATTCGAACACGCCGCTGCTGGTCTGCACGCGGGGGGCGGTTTCGCCCTGTCGCAAGGGGCTGGTCACCGTCTGGGTGAAGGTGGCCTTGCCCTGACGCACATTTTTCAGGAAGGCTTGCAGTTCGCCCAGGGCATCGGCATGGGCCGGCAGCCCCACCGACAGGGCGGCCAAGGTGATGGTAGCGAGAAACAGACGGCGTGGGTTCATGCGGGTTAGTCGCGTCAGCGCCCGGGCGGTTCCGCCGCAGGTGTAAGGGAGTGTAGTCACCCCGCGCCCTCCCCGCCGCGGCTGGCCACCAAGATGTCGCGCTGGCCGCTGGCGGTCAGGGCGCTGACCAGCCCGGCATTTTCCATGTCTTCCAGCAGCCGCGCGGCACGGTTGTAGCCGATCTTGAGCTTGCGCTGCACGTAGCTGATGCTGGCTTTGCGGTCTTGCAGCACGATGGCCACGGCCTGGTCATAGAGGGGGTCTTTCTCGCCGCTGCCGTCGCCCTCGCCCAGCAGGCCGCCCGCGCCACCGTCGCCCTCGCCCGCGCCACCGTCGAGCACGCCGTCGAAGTAGTCGGGCTCGCCACACTGTTCCTTGAGGTAGGCCACCACGCGGTGCACCTCATCATCGCTGACGAAGGCGCCATGCACCCGGGTCGGGAAGCCCGTGCCGGCCGGCATGTAGAGCATGTCGCCCATGCCCAGCAGCGTCTCGGCGCCCATCTGGTCGAGGATGGTGCGGCTGTCGATCTTGCTGCTGACCTGAAAGCTGATGCGCGTCGGGATGTTGGCTTTGATGAGGCCGGTGATCACGTCCACGCTGGGCCGCTGCGTGGCCAGGATCAGGTGAATACCGGCGGCGCGCGCCTTCTGCGCCAGGCGGGCGATCAGCTCCTCGATCTTCTTGCCGACCACCATCATCAGGTCGGCCAGTTCGTCGATCACCACCACGATGTAAGGCAGGCGCTGCAATGGCTCAGGGGCCTCGGGCGTGAGGCTGAACGGGTTGGGAATCGACTCGCCACGTTGCGCGGCTTCGTCGATCTTGGCGTTGAAGCCAGCCAGGTTGCGCACGCCCACTTTGCTCATGAGGCGGTAGCGCTTCTCCATCTCGCCCACGCACCAGTTCAGGCCGTTGGCGGCCTGCTTCATGTCGGTGACCACCGGCGCGATGAGGTGCGGAATGCCCTCGTAGACGCTGAGCTCCAGCATCTTGGGGTCGATCAGCAGCAGGCGCACGTCCTTGGCGTCGGCTTTGTAGAGCAGGCTCAAGATCATGGCGTTGATGCCGACCGACTTGCCCGAGCCGGTGGTGCCCGCCACGAGGCAATGGGGCATTTTGGCCAGATCGGCGACCACCGGGTGCCCGGCGATGTCTTTGCCCAGGCCCAGGGTCAGCAGGCTCTTGGCGTCGGCATAGACTTGCGAGCCGAGGATTTCGCTCAGGCGTATGGTCTGCCGCTTGGCGTTGGGCAGCTCCAGCGCCATCAGGTTCTTGCCCGGGATGGTTTCGATCACGCGGATGGACACCAGCGACAGGGAGCGCGCCAAGTCCTTGGCCAGATTGACGATCTGCGAGCCTTTCACGCCGGTGGCGGGCTCGATTTCGTAGCGCGTGATGACCGGCCCCGGCTGCGCGGCCACCACCGCGACTTCCACGCCAAAGTCGCGCAACTTTTTCTCGATCAGGCGGCTGGTCATTTCCAGCGTCTCGGGCGCCACGGTGGCTGGCTGGCGACCGGCGGCATCGAGCAGATCGATCTGCGGCAGCTTGGTGTCGGCCAAGTCCTGGAACAGCGGCTTTTGCCGCTCTTGGACCACCCGCGTGCTGGGCGGCACTTCCACCAGCGTGGGCTCGATCTGCAACGGCTTGGCCTTGGGCGCGCGGGCGCGGGCCGGTGGTGGCTCGTCGGCCAAGCGCGGCGGCTCGGCCTCGGGCGATGCGGCCGAATCCGGCGTCATGGCCTCCAGCGGCGGCTCGGTGGCGTTGGCAGGCACTTCACGGGCACGCTCTTGCGCCGCCTGCCGGCCGATGCGCTGGTCCTCATCGGCTTCGCGCCGCTCGCGGCGGCTCTGCAGCCAATCGTCCACCCATCGGCCCAAGGTTTCGGCGACATGCGCCCAGGAAAAGCGGAACACCCAGGCCAGCGCCACCACCCAAACCACGATGGCCACCAGGGCCGATCCCGTCACGCCCAGCCAGCGCACCGCCACCGGGCCGAGCATCGCGCCCAGCACGCCGCCCGAAACGCCGGGCAAGCCGGCATCCCACCGATGCAGCCGGCTCCACTCCAGCACCGTGCTGGCCATCAGCAGCACCGCCAAGCCCAGCCAGAAGCCAGCACGCCGCCAGGCCGGGCGGCGCCACCACGGCAACACGGCGGCCTCGGCCCCGGGCGGCAAGGTGGCGACAGCGCCGCGCAGCCATCGGGCCAACGCCGCCAGCCAAGCGCGTCCACCGGCCAGCCACAGCCACCACACCGACATGCCCAACAGGTAGTAGCTCATGTCGGCCAGCCAAGCCCCAATGCGCCCCCCCCAGTTGACCACCTCCAGCCCCGCGCCCGAGGTGGACCAGGCTGGGTCCTGCAAAGAATGGCTGAGCAGGGCCATGAGCCAGAACAGCAGGCCGGCGGCTCCCAGCAAGAGGCCGAATTCGTGGGCGAAACGCCGCAAGCCGCTGGGCGCGGTGTGGGCGGCATCGTTGTTCAAGGTGTTCAAGGAATACGTCATGGCAAGCAGCAGCTAAGCTTAACCCAGCCGCGGCACGGTCGGCAGCGGCTTTCTACAATTGGGGGCCCTATCCCCATCCCGCCTTTTTGCCTTCACCACCCATGAAACACGCCAAAGTCCTGATCCTCGGTTCCGGTCCGGCCGGTTACACCGCCGCCATCTATGCCGCCCGCGCCAACCTCAATCCCGTGCTGATCACCGGCATGGCCCAAGGCGGGCAGCTCATGACCACCACCGAGGTGGACAACTGGCCCGCCGATGTGCATGGCGTCCAGGGCCCTGAGCTGATGCAGCGCTTCCTCGAACACGCCGAGCGCTTCAAGACCGAAATCGTCTTCGACCACATCCACACCGTGCAGCTGCAGCAGCGCCCCTTCACCCTGATCGGCGACAGCGGCACCTACACCTGCGATGCCCTCATCATCGCCACCGGCGCATCGGCCAAATACTTGGGCCTGCCTTCCGAGGAGGCGTTCATGGGCAAGGGCGTCAGCGCCTGCGCCACCTGCGATGGCTTTTTCTACCGCGGGCAGGCGGTGTGCGTCATCGGCGGGGGCAACACCGCGGTGGAAGAAGCGCTGTATCTGTCCAACATCGCCAGCAAGGTCACGCTCGTACATCGCCGCGACACCTTCCGCGCCGAACCCATCATGGTGGACAAGCTCATGGAGAAGGTGGCCGAGGGCAAAATCGAACTCAAGCTCTGGCACGTGCTCGACGAGGTGCTGGGCGATGCCCAAGGGGTCACCGGCATCCGCATCCGCCACGTCCAGGACGGCAGCACCCAGGACATTGCCCTGCAAGGCTGCTTCATTGCCATCGGGCACAGCCCTAACACCGACATCTTCAAGGGCCAGCTGGCGATGAAAGACGGCTACCTCGTCACCCGCAGCGGTCAAGACGGCTTTGCCACCCAGACCAGCGTGCCCGGCGTGTTCGCCGCAGGCGACGTGGCCGACCACATCTACCGCCAGGCCATCACCAGCGCCGGCACCGGCTGCATGGCGGCGCTGGACGCCCAGCGCTTCCTGGAGCAGCAGGCCGACTGAGGTCGAACGCACCTTGTCAAGACCCGGAGATCAAGCTAGAATATTTTGTTTGGCAAGCAGTTCATGCAATGGGGAGAGCAGCGTCTTGCACGCCAACTGCCCATGCGAGGGGTTGCCAAAACAGGACCGCCCGCGAGCCGGAGCCGTCCTCGCCGCCTGAGAAGGTCGCGGGGCAGGCGGCACAACACAGGACGCGGGCGAGGTGCGGCGCAAGCCGTCTATTTCATGGAGTGGCCATCATGGCACGTGTATGTGAAGTCACGGGCAAGAAGCCCATGGTCGGGAACAACGTTTCCCACGCCAACAACAAAACCAAGCGCCGGTTCCTGCCGAACCTGCAAACCCGCCGTTTCTGGGTCGAGAGCGAAAACCGCTGGGTGCGCCTGCGCGTTTCCGGCGCCGCCCTGCGCCTGATCGACAAGAACGGCATCGATGCGGTGCTCGCCGACCTGCGTGCCCGTGGTCAAGCCGAGTAATTGATAGGAGTCGCACCATGGCAAGCAAAGGCGGACGCGAAAAGATCAAGCTGGAATCCACGGCCGGCACCGGCCACTTCTACACCACGACCAAGAACAAGAAAACCATGCCCGAGAAAATGTCGATCATGAAGTTCGACCCGAAAGCTCGCAAGCATGTGGAATACAAGGAAGTCAAGCTGAAGTGATTCGGCCCTGACCCTGACGACAAAAAGCCGCTGATGCCAGCGGCTTTTTTCATGCCCGGATCCGATGCCCAGGGGAAAGCGTCCTCCGCCTGGGCATGCGCCGATCAAGCCGGGCGCAAAGCCCGCAGCCGGATGGAGAACTCGCGCAGCGCGGCGATGCCGCTTTCCTCGGCGCGATGGCACCAGGCCTGCAAGTCCTTGGCCATCTGCTCGCGGGTCAAGGAGGTGTCGGACCACAGGCGGCGCAACTCTTCGCGCATGGCGTGCATCTTGGCCAGCGTGGGATGCTCGGCACGCACCTGCTCCAGCTTGGCTTTGTACTGGGCCGGCACCTTGTCGTCATCGCGGTGCAGCCAGCGACGGGCCGTCTTGAGCATGGAGACGTCGGCGCTGCGGGCTTTGAGCGCATCGAGCTCGGCACGCACGGTGGCGCGCATCTCGCGGGCATAGCTGGCCATCACTTCGTAACGGTTGGCGATGATGGCTTCCAGGGTTTTCTCATCGGCCACCGGCTTGACGTCGCCAAAGGCGAGCTTGGGCGGCGTTTTCTTGGGGCGGGCCAGGCCCAGCTTGGCCAGCGCGCTGATGTACAGCCAACCGATGTCGAATTCGTAAGGTTTGACGGAGAACTTGGCCGAGGTGGGGTAGGTGTGGTGGTTGTTGTGCAGTTCCTCACCACCGATGATCACGCCCCAGGGAAACACGTTGGTGCTGGCATCGGGGGCTTCGAAGTTGCGATAGCCCCAGTAGTGGCCGATGCCGTTGACCACGCCGGCGGCCCAGAACGGGATCCACACCATCTGCACGGCCCAGACGGCCAACCCCATGGCGCCGAACAGCGCCACGTCGATGATGAGCATCAGGCTCACCCCCAGGCGGGAGTGGCGGCTGTAGAGGTGGCGCTCGATCCAGTCATCGGGCGTGCCGTGGCCGTAGCGCTCCAGCGTGTCGCGGTTCTTGGCTTCGGCGCGGTAGAGCTCGGCCCCTTCCCAGAACACTTTCTTGATGCCAAACACCTGTGGGCTGTGGGGGTCGCCCTCCTGCTCGCACTTGGCGTGGTGCTTGCGGTGGATGGCGGCCCATTCCTTGGTGACCATGCCCGTGGTCAGCCAAAGCCAGAAACGGAAGAAGTGCGCCGCCGCCGGGTGCAGGTCCAGGGCGCGATGCGCCTGATGCCGGTGCAGATACAGCGTGACACTGACGATCGTGAGGTGGGTCAGCACCAGGGCCACCACCAGGGCCTGCCACCAGCTCGCGCCGGTGAGGCCGTCGGCCAGAAAAGTCAGCAAGGCGTTCCAGCCGGATTCCATCGAAACCATAAACTCTTTCACACGAGAACACACACACCCATAGGGGTACATCGGGCCAGCGTTTACACCAGCCCCGGCGGATTGTAGGGGTGACGCCCCAAAACACCAAACATTTTCGGTAACCGGGTGTATCGGCCGAGCGAACGCGGGCCCGCCCGAGCGCTCAGGGCCGGCGCTGCCAGATGGCGGCGAAGAAACCGTCGGTCTGATGCCGATGGGGCCACAACCGCAAATGCCCGGTGTGGCACAGGGTGGCAGCGTCTGCCACGCCGGCCCGCTGCAAAGGCTGCGCGGCATCGAGCGGCACGAAATCCCGATGCGCCTGGCCAAATGCGTCGGCCACTTGCTCGTTTTCCTGGGGCAGCAGGCTGCAGGTCGCGTACACGAGCCGCCCGCCCGGTTTGACCAGCCGCGCGGCTTCGGTCAGGATGCGCGTCTGCGCAGCGGCCAACGCCTCGACGCCCTGCGGCGTCTGGCGCAGCTTCAGGTCGGGACTGCGGCGCAGGGTACCCAGGCCCGAGCAAGGGGCATCGACCAGCACGCGGTCGATCTTGCCCGCCAGACGCTGCAGGCGCTCGTCACGCTCGTGGGCCAGCGCCATGGTTTGCACTTCGGTGAGCCCGCTGCGCGCCAGCCGGGGCTTGAGCGCATCGAGCCGGTGCGCCGAGGTGTCGAAGGCATAAAGGCGCCCCTGGTTGCGCATCCAAGCGCCCAGCGCCAGCGTCTTGCCGCCGGCGCCGGCACAGAAGTCCACCACCAGGTCATGGCGGCGCGGCTCCACCAGCAGCACCAGCAGTTGGGAGCCTTCGTCTTGCACCTCGATGAGACCGTCGCGGTAGGCGGGCAGCTCGCGCAGGGAGGGCTTGCCGGCCAGCCGCAATCCCCAGGGGGAATAGGGAGTGTCGGCCACGTCCAGGCCGTGGCTTTGCAGCTGCTGGCGCACCGCCGCCCGCTTGGCCTTGAAGGTGTTGACCCGCAAGTCCAGGGGCGCGCTGTGCTGCATGGCCTGCCAGAAGGCGTCGTACTCCGGGCCGAGCAGGCTTTGCAACGATTGCGCCAGCCAGTCGGGCAGCGGCAGGCTGCGCAAATGGGCGAACAACCGGTCGGACAGGGCATGGCGATCCCGCGCCCCGATCTGGGGGTGTTCGCGGAAGAAGTCGGCGGCGGCGACATCGGCCGGCTGCGCCAGGGTCATGACGCGCGCCAGCAGCGCCTCAAACCAGTCGGTGGATCTTGCGGAAGAAGGCATGGCGCGCATTGTCGGGCAAGCGGGAGCGGGATGGGAGCAGGACGGGTGCAGGATAATTGGGCCCCATGTCTGACATTGTTTCCGAAGTGCGGCGCCGCCGCACTTTTGCCATCATCTCGCACCCCGATGCGGGCAAGACCACGCTGACCGAAAAGCTGCTGCTGTTTTCCGGGGCCATCAACATCGCCGGCTCGGTGAAGGCACGCAAAGCGGCGCGCCACGCCACCAGCGACTGGATGGAAATCGAAAAGCAACGCGGCATCTCGGTGGCCAGCTCGGTCATGCAGATGGAATACCGCGACTGCGTCATCAACCTGCTGGACACGCCCGGCCACCAGGACTTCAGCGAGGACACCTACCGCGTGCTGACCGCGGTGGACGCCGCGCTCATGGTGATCGACGCGGCCAACGGTGTGGAGCCCCAGACCCGGCGCCTGCTGCAGGTGTGTCGGGCCCGCAACACCCCCATCCTGACCTTCGTCAACAAAATGGACCGCGAGGTGCAAGCCCCGCTGGACGTGATGGACGAGATCGAGCGTGAGCTGGGCATGACGGTGGTGCCGTTCACCTGGCCGGTGGGCATGGGCAAGCTGTTTCACGGGGTCTATGACCGCCGCAGCGACCAGATGCGTGTGTTCACGCCGGGCGAAGACCGCGTTGGTGGCGACGAGGAGGTGCTCGCCGGACTGGACAACCCCGAGACGGCGCGGCGCTTTGGCCTGGAATGGCAGCAAGCGCGCGACGAGCTGGAACTCGTCGCGGGGGCGTCGCCCGCCTTTGACGAAGCCGAGTTCCTTGCCGGCAAGCAGACGCCCATGCTGTTTGGCTCGGCGATCAACAACTTTGGCGTGCGCGAAGTGCTCGACGCGCTGGTGGACCTGGCCCCGCCGCCCGGCCCCAAGCCCGCCCTGCAGCGCGTGGTGGAGCCGACCGAGCCAAAGTTCAGCGGCGTGGTGTTCAAGATTCAAGCCAACATGGACCCGGCGCACCGCGACCGTATCGCCTTCGTGCGCTGCGCCAGCGGCCATTTCCAGCGCGGCATGAAGCTCAAAGTCACGCGCAACGGCAAAGAGCTGCGGCCCAACACGGTGGTGTCTTTCCTGTCGCAGCGGCGCGAGTTGCTGGACGAAGCGTTTGCCGGCGACATCATCGGCATCCCCAACCACGGCGTGCTGCAACTCGGCGACACGCTCACCGAGGGCGAAGCGCTGCAATTCACCGGCCTGCCGTTTTTCGCGCCCGAGATCATTCGCAACGTCGAAGTGGCCGACCCGCTGCGCACCAAGCAGCTCAAGGCCGGCCTGACGCAGTTGGGCGAAGAAGGCGCCATCCAGGTGTTCCGCCCCATGGCCGGCAGCGTGCTGATGCTGGGCGCCGTGGGGCAGTTGCAATTCGAGGTGGTGCAGCACCGGCTGGAGACCGAATACGGCGTCAAGGCCCGCATCACCCCGAGCGCCTACCATGTGGTGCGCTGGGTCACCTGCCCGCCGGAAAACGGCGGCGAGCAGGAACTCAAGCGCTTCATCGACGCCAACCTGCACCGCATGGCCTGGGACGCGGTGGATGCCCCCGCCATCTTGGTGGACCACAGCGCCACCTTGCGCGCCGTGGAAGCCAATTGGCCCAAAATCCAATTCCACGCCATGCGCGAGCACGCGGGCCTGGTGTTCCACAAAACCCTGTGATGGCCCGAGGGCGCTTGTGAAAATCTTCGCCCCGCTGTACGAACGCGCCATGCGCTGGGCGCGCCATCGCCATGCGCCCTGGTATCTGGGGGGCATGAGCTTTGCCGAATCGTCGTTCTTCCCCATCCCGCCGGACGTGATGCTGGCCCCGATGTGCCTGGCGCAACCGCAGCGGGCCTGGCGCTTTGCCTGGATCACGACGATCGCCTCGGTGCTGGGCGGACTGCTGGGCTATGTCATCGGGGCCTATGCCTTCGGCCTGATCGAGCCCTGGCTGCAAACCCAGCCGCGCTACTGGGCCGGCTATCAGCAGGCGCTCGAATGGTTCGACCGCTGGGGCGTGCTGGCGGTGTTCGTGGCCGGCTTCTCCCCCATCCCTTACAAGGTGTTCACGGTGGCCGCGGGTGTGCTGTCGATGGCGCTGCTGCCCTTCGTGGCGGCTTCGGTGGTGGGCCGTGGGGCGCGTTTCTTCCTGGTGGCGGCCTTGATGCGCTGGGGCGGCGCCCGCATGGAAGCGCAGCTGCACCGGCACATCGACCGGCTGGGCTGGATCACGGTGGCGCTGGTGCTGGCCGGCGGCCTCATGTACGCCCTGCGCTGACGCCCAGCCCCCTCCAACCGAGGCTCAGCCTGCGGCGAGCAGGCGCTCGATCACCCGGGGGTACATCAGGTGCTCCTGGGTCAGCACCCGCGCGGCCAGGGTGTCGGCGCTGTCATCGGGCATCACGGGCACGACCACCTGGTCGAGGTATTCCCCGTGGTCGAGCTCGGCCGTGACCCGATGCACCGTGGCGCCCGCGAAGCGACAGCCCGCCTGCAGCGCCCGCTCATGGGTGTGCAAACCCGGAAAAGCCGGCAGCAGCGAGGGGTGGATGTTGATCAGCCGGCCGGCGTAATGTTCGACGAAGCCCGGCGTGAGGATGCGCATGAACCCCGCCAGCACCACCAGGAAGGGGCCAGGCGGGCACAGACCATCGATGGCCTGGATGAGCGCAGCGTCAAACGCCTCCCGGCTGGCATAGGCCCGATGATCCAGCGCCACCGTGGGCAAGCCTTCGGCCTGCGCCCAGGCCAAACCGGCCGCTTCGGGGCGGTTGCTCACCACGCCGGCCAGCCGCGCGCCCCAGCGGCGGCCCCATTGACGGTCGCGGGCGGCCCGCACGATGGCTTGCATGTTCGAGCCCTGCCCGGAGATGAGCACGACGATGTTTTTGGAGGCGTGATCGGACATGCCCGCAAGTGTAAGGGCGCCTGTCACCCCCCGGACAGCCGCCCGGCGAACGTCCGTGCTAAAACACCTGCCACCATTCAGCCCCACGGAGACCATCGCATGGATTTGGCTTTCACGCCGGAAGAACTGGCGTTCCGCGAAGAAATCCGCACCTGGGTGCGGGCCAACCTGCCACCCGACATCGCCCACAAAGTGCACAACGCCCAACGCCTGACCCGCGACGACATGCAGCGCTGGGCCAAGATTCTCGGCAAAAAAGGCTGGCTGGGCTACGGCTGGCCCAAACAGTTCGGCGGTCCGGGCTGGAACGCCGTCCAAAAGCACTTGTTCGAGGAGGAGTGCGCGCTGGCCGGGGCCCCGCGCATCGTGCCCTTTGGGCCGGTGATGGTGGCGCCGGTCATCATGGCCTTTGGCAACCGCGAGCAGCAGGAGCGCTTCCTGCCTGGCATCGCCAGCGGCGAGGTGTGGTGGAGCCAGGGCTACAGCGAGCCCGGCGCAGGCTCCGACCTGGCCAGTCTGAAGACCCGCGCCGAACGCGTGGGCGACCACTATATCGTCAACGGCCAAAAAACCTGGACCACCCTGGGCCAGTACGGCGACTGGATTTTCTGCCTGGTGCGCACCAGCACCGAAGGCAAGCCGCAGACCGGCATCAGCTTTCTGCTCATCGACATGAAAAGCCCCGGCGTGACCGTGCGCCCCATCAAGCTGCTGGACGGCGAGCACGAGGTCAACGAAGTCTGGTTCGACAACGTGAAGGTGCCGGTGGAAAACCTGATCGGCGAGGAGAACAAGGGCTGGACCTATGCCAAGCACCTGCTGAGCCACGAGCGCACCAACATCGCCGACGTCAACCGCGCCAAGCGCGAACTGGAACGCCTCAAGCGCATCGCCAAGGCCGAAGGCGTGTACGACGACCTGCGCTTTCGCGACCAGATCGCCCTGCTGGAGGTGGACATCGTGGCGCTGGAAATGCTGGTGCTGCGCGTGCTCTCGGCCGAGAAGTCGGGCAAGCAAAGCCTGGACATCGCCGGGCTGCTGAAAATCCGCGGCAGCGAAATCCAGCAGCGCTACACCGAACTCATGATGCTGGCCGCCGGCCCGTTCAGCCTGCCGTTCATTTTCGAGGCCATGGACGCCGGCTGGCAGGGCGACTTCCCCGGCGGCGTGGTGGCCAACGCGCCGCTGGCGGCCAACTATTTCAACATGCGCAAGACCACCATCTACGGTGGCAGCAACGAAGTGCAGCGCAACATCGTGGCGCAGACCGTGCTGGGTTGAGGAGCCAAACATGGATTTCGATTTTTCCGATGACCAGATGCAACTGCGCGACGCCGTGCGCCGCTGGGTGGACAAGGGCTACGGCTTCGAGCGCCGCAAGGCCATCGTGGCAGCCGGGGGTTTTGACCGCGCCGCGTATGCAGAGCTGGCCGAACTGGGCCTGTGCGGCCTCTACGTTTCGGAGGCACACGGCGGGCTGGGCATGGGGCCGGTGGAAGGCATGGTGGTGATGGAAGAGCTGGGCCGCGGCATCGTGCTGGAGCCGCTGGCGCAGACGCTGTTGGCATCGGCCCTGATCGGCGGCTATGCCAGCGCCGACCTGCAGGCCGAATGGCTGCCCCGCATCGCGAGCGGCGACGCGCTGGTGGTGTTGGCGCATCAGGAACGCGGCCTGCGCTATGCCCTGGGCGCGGCCCTGACACGCGCCACGCCCCAGGGTGACGGCTGGACCCTGACCGGGCGCAAGAGCCTGGTGCCGGCCGGAGACGCCGCCGATGCCTGGCTGGTGCCCGCGCTGACCGAACAAGGGCTGGGGCTGTTTGTGGTGGCCAAAGGCGCGGCAGGCACCCAGGCCAGCGGCTACCTCACGCAAGACGGCAGCCGCGCCGCCGAGGTCAGTCTCAACGGCGCCGCCGCCCAGCTGGTCACCCGTGACGGACAGACCGCGCTGGAGCACGCGGCAGACATCGGCATCGCGGCCAGCAGCGCCTACGCCGTGGGCGTGATGGACCAAACCCTGGCCGTGACCGCCGACTACCTCAACACCCGCAAGCAGTTCGGCGTGCCGATCGCCAGCTTCCAGGCCCTGCGTCACCGCATGGCCGACATGAAGATGCAGCTCGAACTGGCACGCAGCATGAGCTACTACGCCAGCCTCAAGCTCCACGCGCCCGTCGCCGAGCGCCGGCAAGCCCTGTCGCGCGCCAAGGTGCAGCTGGGGCAATCCATGCGGTTCGTGGGCCAGCAGGCGGTACAACTGCACGGCGGCATCGGCGTGACGGACGAGTACATCGTCAGCCACTACTTCAAGACGTTGACCCAGCTCGAAATGACCTGGGGCGACACCTTGCACCATCTGGGCGAAGTCTCGGCCCGGATGCAGGCCACGGCCGGCGTGTTTGCCTGAATCCCGCCAGCCACGCGGCGGACCGGGCCACGGCTCACTGCATCAGACTGCGCAGCGTTTCTTGCAAGGCCGCCTGCAGTGACTCCAGCCGCGCACACCCGGCCTCGTCCCAGGCCGGGGCGCCTTCATGCAACCGAGCCACCAGTTCCCGCGCCTGGCGGTAGCTTTCGCGGTGCAGGGATTCGACCAGCGCGATTTCCGGACGGCGAGCATGCCGGACGCGGCCACTTTCCTCCAGCCACTGCCCCAGACGCGAATCGGCCGGTGTGAGGCTGGGCAGCACCCGGGAAGCGCCTTTGAGGTAGTCGATGAGCGCCACGGTCCAGGCCCGGTGCTCCACCATGGCAAACAGCAGCGGCACGTCGTCGTGATCGACGCTGGGCACGGCCTGCCAGGCGTCTGGCGGCGCCCAACCGCGCACCCAATCGACCACTTCGTGGGCCGGCAGGGGTTTGGCAATCGCATAGCCCTGCCCCCATTCGCAGCCCATGCGCAGCAGCATCTCGCCATGGGCCACCGTCTCCACCCCCTCGGCGATGGCCCGACGCCGGAACGCCTTGGCCAGCCCCAACACGCCCTCCAGCAGCGCCAGGTCGTCCGGGTCCTCCAGCATGTCGCGCACGAAACTGCGATCGACCTTGAGCGTCTGCACCGACAGGCGCCTGAGGTAGGTCAGCGAGGAGTAACCGGTGCCGAAATCGTCCAGCGCGAAGCCGACGCCCAGCGCCGCGCAGGCTTGCATCGTTTCCGCGATGCGCGCCACGTCTTCCAGCGCGCTGGTCTCCAGGATCTCCAGTTCCAGATCCCCGCTCTGCACCCCGGGGTGCCTCTCCAGGGCCTGCTGCAACCGGTCCACGAAATCGGGCTGCTGCAACTGGATGGCGTCCACATTGATGCTCAGCGGCAAGTGCAGCCCTTGCGCCCGCCACGCCTCGATTTGCGCCAGCGCGGTGTCGAGCACCCACTGCCCCAGGTCCACCATCAGACGGTGGTTGGCCAGTACCGGCAGGAACACCGCGGGCGCCAGCAAGCCTTGCTGCGGATGCTGCCAGCGGATCAGGGCCTCGGCCCCCACCACCTGCCCCGTGCGCATGTGCACCTTGGGCTGATAGTGGAGCACGAATTCCTGCTGGCGCAACGCCTCGCGCAGCCGCTCCAGGCTTTCGTGACGGCCCCGCACGTCGCGATCGTGCGCGGCATCGAACAGGTGGTAGCGGTTCTTGCCGAGCAGCTTCGCCTGATACATGGCCTGGTCGGCCTGTCGCAGCAATTGGTCGGCATCCACGCTGTCGAGCTGCGGATAAAAGCTCACCCCGACGCTGGCGGACACTTGCAGGCTGCGGCCTTCGTCTTCCACCGGGTGCGCCGCCGCATCCAGCAGCCGCGCGAGCAAGGGCTCGCAGGCCCCCAGGTCGGCCAGGTCCAGCAGCACGGCGACGAATTCATCGCCGCCCAGCCGGGCCAGGGTATCGCCTTCGCGCAGCACCTGACGCATGCGCTGGGCCAGTTCGACCAGCAGCCGGTCGCCGGTGTCGTGGCCGAAGCGGTCGTTGATGTCCTTGAAGCCGTCCAGATCGATGTAGGCCACCGCAATGTGCAGACCACGCCGGCTGGCTTGGGCCATGGCCTGCTGCAGCCGGTCGGCCAACAGGCTGCGGTTGGGCAGGCCGGTCAGCGGGTCATAGTGCGCGATGTGTTCGAGCTGGCGCTGATGCTCTTTGAGCGCGGTGATGTCTGTGAACAGGCCAACGTAACGCTGCACCTGCCCCTGCCGGTCGAGCACGGCGCTGATGGTAAGCAGTTCGGCATAGATTTCACCGTTGCTGCGCCGGTTCCACACCTCGCCGCTCCAATGCCCCTGCAAGCGCAGCGACTCCCACATTTCGGCGAAGAAGGCCGCATCGTGCCGACCCGAAGCGAGCACCCGCGGGTTGCGCCCGATCACCTCCTCCCGGGCATAGCCGGTGATGCGGGTGAATGCGGCATTGACGTCGAGGATGCGGCCTTCGGGATCGGTGATGAGGATGCCCTCGTTGGCGTGCTCGAACACGCTGGCCGCCTGGTCCAGCTTTTGCCGGGCGCGGCGCCGGTCGATGGCCGAACCAATGACGCCGGCCAGCACGCCGAACATGGCCGCATCATCGGCACTCCAATCGCGCTGACGGCTCACACTGTCGCCCCCCAGAAAGCCAATGAGCCGCCCGTCGGAGCCTTTGAGCGCGGCCGTGAGCACGGACCGCGCCTGGCGCCGGCGAAATTCGGCCCGTTCCAGACGGGCCTCGGGCGGCAGTTGCTCGACATCGGGCACCTGCACAATGCCCGTGCTCAGAAATCGAGACAGCCACCAGGAGAGGGATTGCACCCGCACATCCCGGATGCGCTGGCGCTGTGGCTCGATGCCGGGCGCGCACCACTCGTGGGTGTTGTTCATCCAGGTGGCGCTTTCATCGAACTGGAACACGTAGCAGCGGTCCAGCCCCATGAGCCGACCCAGGCCGCTGAGGCATTCATCGACGGCCGGATCGAAGCCGGTTTCGGCATCCACGCCCAGAAGCGCGGCCGACGCCTGCGCCGCGAGTTGCTGGAACGCCAGTTGCTGACGAATTTGCGCCTCGGCCTCGGCCCGCAGCATCTCGGAAGCCACCCGATCGACGAACAAATCGAGCAACGGACTGGCCAGGGTGCTGAGCGCCGGGGGCAGCGGTTGGCGCCCCAGGGCCACCAAAATGCCGATCGGTTGGCCGGCCTTGTCCAGCAAGGCGTTGCCGATGTAGGACTGGACCCCGAGATGCACCAGCGCCTCATCGTCGGGGAACAGCGCCTGCACCTCCGAAGGATAGACGGCATTGCCGCTGGACATCACATTCTCGCAGGGCGTGCCTGCCAGGTCGTAGGTAAACGGTTCGAGCGGGCGGTCACCGTCGCAACCGCCAACGACCTGTACCCGCAGGCCAGATGCATCGAGCCGGCCGACGAACGCCATGTCCAGCCCCAGGGCCTGGGTCAGGTGCTGACACACGCCGCGGAAAAATGCCTGTCCGCTGAGCCGGGCCAGCTCGGCGTTGAGCGCATGCAGGGCCGCCTGCAAGACCATGCGCTCGGTGATGTCCTGCATGCTGCCGAAGGAGCGCACGTGCCGGCCTTCGGGGCTGCGCTCGTGCTCGCCCTGCACGTGCACATGGCGCACCTCGCCGGTGCCACGGCGCACGATCCGCAAATCGACATCGAACCGGCTCTGTCCCTCCTGCAAGGACTGCTGGAACGCCTGATCGAAGCGGGCCCGATCGTCTGGATGCACCATGGCCAGGAAGCCGTCGTAGGTGGTGGGCGCGGCCCGCAAGTCGCAGCCCAGGATCCGGGCCACCTCGCCGGAGCGGATCAGCTCGCCGGTGTCGGCCTCCAGGGTCCAACTGCCGATGTGGGCGATGCGCTGGGCCCGCTCCAGCAAGGCCTCGCTGCCGGCCAGGGCCTCGATGGTGCGCTTCTGCCGCGCATTGGCCTGCTCCAATGCTTGGAGCAGCGTCTCGCGCTCGGCCTGCAGCGCCCGGGCGCGGCGTATGCTGCGCACCAGCCAGCCAATCACCAGCGCCTGCGCCAGCAGGGCCGAAAGCAACAGCCAGAACTGCAAGGTGCGGCTGCGGGCAATCTGCTGCACCTGGGCGTCCACCAATTCCTCCAGGCGCTGCTGGTAATGCCAGAGGTCCTGCGCCTGGTGGCGCCCGGGCGTGATGTCGAGCACCACCGAATGCAGCAGGCGCTGCCCATCGAAATCGAAGGGCCGGGAATGCACCTCGACCGTGCGGATGTCGCCATCGGCCAGGCGGTGCCGGAAGATGAAAAAGTTGCGGCCCTCCCGCTCGGCCAGCCCGCGCTCCTCGGCCACCTGCTGCGGCGTCAGCGTGTTGATCTGCTGGATACTCATGCCCAGCAGAGCATCGCGGTCGTAGCGGTAGAAGCGGGCCGCGGCCGGATTGGCATCGACGATGCGGCCACTGGCCGGCTCGATCAGCAGCATCGGGATGTCGTGCTGCAGAAACAACTCGTCAAACCCCGGCCGGGCCGCCGAGGCAGGCTCCACCTTGGCAACGGTCAAAGCAACCGCCAGCAGCCACCCAGGGATCGACAGGCCGCTGCGCTTCATGGGCGCCTTACCACCACCCCTGGCGGTGTGCCCAGAACACCGCACCCAGCAAAACCGCCAACAGCGCCAGCCAGGGCCAGGGGCTGGACCGGTCGGCGTACGGGTCGTGCAGCGCACGCTCCGAGCCGGCTGGCAGAGCCGCCACGCCCGTGAGCGCCGCGCCGAAAGGAATGTTGATGCGGGCACGGATGTTGACCGCCCAGCCATTGGCATCCAGCAGCGGGCCCAGATTGCGCTGGCGCAGCTTGAGCCACGCCATCAACATGGACGGCCCGGAAATGAGCAGCACCACACCCAACACCACCAGCGGCATCTGCCAGGCTGGCAGGCGCAAAAAGCCCGTGACCACGGCCGCCAGCGCCGTCCCCAAGGCCCCCAGCGCCAAGCCAATGGCGGCAAAGATCCCAGCGAACTTGGCGATGTCGAAAGCTTGCGCTCGACCACCTTCGGCCGGGGTGGCCGCCTGGGTGCCGACCTGGGTCACGCCTTCGGCCGACTTGGCTTCCACCGCCTTGTCACGGGCCGCGGCGAATTTCTGGATCTGTTCCCCGATCATGCGGGCCACCCGCTTGTAGGGGGCCCAAAATGCCTGGCGCACGCTGATCGGGGCTTCCACCACCTTGACCACGCTGGCGTTCCAATCCCGGCCCTGCCGGTCGTAGAACACGCCATTGCGGCCGGGCACCATCATCTCGTCGGTATCGCCGCCGGTCATCGCCGCGACGATGGTCATGGGCGCCTCGCCCTGACGCACGCACTGGCAATAGACGAGGTAGGTGCCCGACAGCGGGGCCAGCGCCGCGTGGCGGCCCATGTCGGCCACGCGCAGGCACAGGTTGCAACTGCGTTGGTCGATGTACAGCGTGCCGGCCTGAAACACGGCCGGCTGCTGGCCACCGTAGAAATCGCTCAGGTTGACGAAGTTGCGCAGCAGCGTCACCAGATCGCGGCGCAGGCGCAACAGCTTCTCCAGCGCGTCCACCCCGGCGGCATTGGTATCGGACTGGGCATCTTGTTCGATGAGGGCACGCAGGGCGGCCACGGTGTCGGGCCGCAACAGCGCGTCCAGGCGCTCGGCCGGGATGTCGGCCACCGGCGTGGCGGGCTTGGCAGCCAGCCATTCGCGGTAGGCGGTGAACTTGGCGCTGAGCTGCTGCCACTGCGCCAACGTGAGCGCCGGCTGCTCCCCAAACACCGGCCAGACGACACGCTGCCGCAAGGCCGCCATCGCGGCTTGCCAGGCCGGGTTGATGCCATCGACCAACGGCAGCGCGCCGCCGGGCACGACTTTGGCCAGTGGCAGGGCGGCCACCTCCTGCCGGGCGTCGCTCAGCGGCAGGGCAGCCAGCTCGGCGTATTGGCTGTCGGCAGGGTTGAGCGCAGGCGTGGCACGCTCATCGAAGGCCGCCAGCCGGCATCGGGTGAAATAGTCCTCCACCTTCACCTGCACGGCATCGAAAGCGGCCAGGGCGGCCGCGGTGTCGTCACCGAAGGCCAGAATCTGCGTCGCGTCGCTGCAGGCGCGGGCCTGCCACTGCCGCGCTTCTTCAGCCGCCGCGAGGAAAGCATCCAGCGTCTGAGCGGTCACGCCGGGCTCACCGCTGCGATCCGTCTGCGCGCCGACGCAGGCCAGCACCTCGGCCATGAGGGCCTTGACCCCTTCGTCATCGGTCAGCGCAGCCGGCACGACGCCGTCGCCATTGAAACGCTCGGGCGGGAACAGGCGCGCCGGGTCCGACAGGTCGGCCAGCGAAAGCACCTCGTCGCCCGCGCGGCCGACCCGCGCCAGCACGTCACGCGCTGCCGCCAGCAGTTCCTGCCCCGCTGGCTGCCGGTCATCGAGCGCCGACAGGGGCAGGCTGTCGCCCGGCTGGAACAACACCCCGGGGTCGCGCAACACCTCGCAGACCCAGCGCACGGCGGCCAGCAACTCCGGCACGCGGATGCGCCCATCGCCATCGGCATCCAGCAGCTTGAGCGTGCGCTCATCGAACTCCAGGCCCACCGTGGGGCAGGCCAGCACTGCCCAGAGCTTCTGGTCGAGCGTCCCGAGATGGCGCAAGTCCTCAGCCGTCTCGATGCGCACCTGATCGAAACCCCCACAACGGAAAAAACGCCAACGGTGCGATGCAGGGGGCGTGGTGGACACGGGCGGCTCCTCTCTCTAGGGACAAACTGAAACGCATCGTATCACCGCCCCGGCGGCCCCGGTCATTCGGGGCGGCCCGGATGCCACCGCTGCACTGCGCCGCGTTCGAAATCGGCCCCAAGCTCACGCATGCAGACGCGAGTGGCGCGGCAAATGCGCCATCAGAAACTCCATCTGGTCGGCCAGAATGCGGCGGTTGCGCAGAATGAAGTCTTCCCAGAGGCTGGGCACGTAGGGCGCATACAGCAACGGCATGCCGGCCTGCTCGGGGGTGCGATTGCCCTTGCGGTGGTTGCACGAGCGACAGGCCGTGACCACGTTCATCCAGTGATCGCGCCCCTGCTGGGCCAGCGGCCGGATGTGTTCGCGGGTGAGGTCTTCCTCGTGGAAACGGCCGCCGCAATAGGCGCACACATGGCGGTCGCGCGCAAAGAGCTTGGCGTTGGACAGCGCGGGCTTGAGATCGAACGGATTGATGTGTGGCACGCCCTTGGTGCCGATGATGGAGTTGATCTCGATGACGGACTGGCGGCCGGTGACGGCATTATGCCCCCCGCGAAACACCGCCACGGGCTGGCCCATTTCCCAGCGCACCTGATCGGCGGCGTAATGCAGCACCGCTTCCTCCAGGCTCAGCCACGACTGCGGCAACCCTTGCGCCGACAACTTCAACACCTTCAAGACCGACCTCCATGTGTAACGCCCTCGATCGGGCACCCAAGCACCGGAATCCGTCCTGCCAGCGCAGCCGGGTGAGCAGCTGCGCCAACGGATGCATGAACTTGTGTCAATATAACGCGCTTTGATGTCCGCTCGCCGACACGGGCTCCATCGCCTGCCAACCCCCATGAAAATCATCCAAGGCCTCAACAACCTGTGGCGCCATGCCCGCGCCCGGGAGGCCGGTTGCGCCCTGACCATTGGCAACTTCGACGGGGTGCACCGGGGCCACCAGGCCATGCTGGCGCTGCTGCACAACGAGGCGCGGCACCGCGGCGTGCCCAGCTGCGCCCTGACGTTCGAGCCGCACCCGCGCGATTTCTTTGCCGCTCGCCACCACAAGCCCGAACTGGCCCCGGCCCGCATCGCCACCCTGCGCGACAAACTGCACGAGCTGCGTGCTTGCGGCGTGCAGCAGTGCGTGATCCTGCCGTTTGACGAGGCATTGGCCAGCCTGTCGGCGCCAGACTTCATCGAGCAGGTGCTGGTGCAGGCCCTGGGCGTGACATACGTGCTGGTGGGCGACGATTTCCGCTTTGGCGCCCAGCGCCAGGGCGACTACGCCATGCTGGACGCCGCGGGCAGCCGCTGGGGCTTCGACGTGGCCCGCATGATGAGTTACGAGGTGCATGGGATGCGGGTGTCGAGCTCGGCCGTGCGCCAAGCCCTGGCCGCCGGCCGCATGGACGAGGCCGCCGCCCTGCTGGGCCGCCCCTACGGCATCACCGGGCATGTGGTGCATGGCCGCAAGCTGGGGCGCCGCCTGGGAGCCAGCGGCCCGCAGGCCGACGACGGCTTTCGGACGTTGAACCTGCGCTTTTCGCACTGGAAACCGGCGGCCAGCGGGATCTTCGCCGTCCAGGTGCATGGGCTGGACCCCGACCCCCAAGCCGCCCCGCTGCCGGGCGTGGCCAACCTGGGGGTGCGCCCTTCGCTGGACCCGAACGACATCAACGGCGGGCGCGTCCTGCTGGAAACCCACTGCCTGCTGTGGCCGCAGCGGGTCCGCCGCGCCTTGGCGCATGCCCCCACCCCGGGGGAGGCCTACGGTAGAATCATCCGGGTGGAGCTGCTGCACAAACTGCACGACGAACTGAAATACGACAGTCTGGACGCCCTGACCCAGGGCATCGCCAAAGACTGCGCCGACGCGCGTGCCTGGCTGGCCGCCCACACCCGCCTCTTCGACGGCGAGCCGGCAGCCGCCAGCAGCCATGCCGCCGTCCGCCGCCAAACCACCCGAGATCGAATTTGACCCTGCCCGCTGCCTGGGCCGCTCGGTCCGGGCGCGGTTGCGCAGCCTTCGACAGGCTCGGGATGCGCGGCCCCCTCATCGCCCTGCCCTGTGTGGAGTGGGTCGAGCCTGTCGAGCCCCACTTTCGATTTGCCGAACACCGCCATGTCCGACACCGCCCCCGCCGCTAGCGGCACCGACTACAGCCACACCCTCAACCTGCCCGACACCCCATTCCCCATGCGCGGCAACCTGCCCCAGCGCGAGCCGGGCTGGGTGCAGCAGTGGGACGAGCAAGGCATTTACCAGCGCCTGCGTGCCGCCCGCGTCGGCGCGCCCAAATTCGTGCTGCACGACGGCCCGCCATACGCCAATGGACAGATCCACATCGGGCATGCCGTCAACAAGGTGCTCAAGGACATGATCGTCAAGGCGCGCCAGCTCGCCGGCTTCGACGCGCAATACATTCCCGGCTGGGACTGCCATGGCCTGCCGATCGAAAACGCCATCGAAAAACTCCATGGCCGGGGCCTGAGCCGCGACGAGATGCAGGCCAAGGCCCGGGCATTTGCCACCGAGCAGATCGCCCAGCAAATGGCCGACTTCAAGCGCCTGGGCGTGCTGGGCCAGTGGGACCGGCCCTATCGCACGATGGACTTCGTGACCGAGGCCAACGAGATCCGCGCCTTCAAGCGTGTGATGGAGCGCGGCTTCGTTTACCGCGGCTTGAAGCCCGTGTACTGGTGCTTCGACTGTGGCTCGTCGCTGGCCGAGTTCGAGATCGAATACCAGGACAAGAAGAGCCAGACGCTGGACGTGGGCTTTCTGTGCGCAGAGCCGGCCAAGCTGCTGCAAGCCTTCTTCCGCGACACCGGCCTGCCCCATGGCAGCCCCGAGGGCCTGGAAGGCCGGCCGATGTATGCGGTGATCTGGACCACCACCGCCTGGACCATCCCCGCCAACCAGGCGCTCAACCTCAACCCCGAGATCGTCTACGCGCTGGTGGAAACCCCACGCGGCCTGCTGGTGCTGGCCGAGCCGCTGGTCGAAGCCTGCCTGAAGCGCTACGGCCTGGAAGGCCGCGTGCTGGCCACCACCCAGGGCCGTGCGCTGGAGATGATCCGTTTTCACCACCCGCTGGCCCACGTGCACCCGGGCTACGACCGGCTCTCGCCCGTCTATCTGGCCGACTACGCCACCGCTGATGACGGCACCGGCATCGTGCACTCGGCGCCCGCCTACGGCGTGGAGGATTTCAACGCCTGCGTCGCTCATGGTCTGGCCTACGACCAGATCCTCAACCCCGTGCAGGGCAACGGCCACTATGAGGAAAGCTTGCCGCTGTTCGGCGGCCAGAACATCTGGAAGGCCTACCCGGCGATCATCGAGACGCTGCGCGAGCATGCCCGGCTCTTCGCCACCGAGACCATCACCCACAGCTACCCGCACTGCTGGCGCCACAAGACGCCGGTGATCTACCGCGCAGCCGCCCAGTGGTTCGTGCGCATGGACGAGGGCGAGGGCATCTTCACCACCGACAAGGCCCCCAAGACGCTGCGCCAGATGGCGCTGGAGGCCATCGACCACACGCAGTTCTACCCCGAGAACGGCCGCGCCCGATTGCGCGACATGATCGCCAACCGGCCCGACTGGTGCATCAGCCGCCAGCGCAGCTGGGGCGTGCCCCTGCCTTTCCTGCTGCACGTGGACAGCGGCGAGCCGCACCCGCGCACACCCGAGATCATCGACCTGGCCGCCCAGGTGGTGGAGGCCGGCGGCATCGAAGCCTGGAGCAAGCTCACCACGGCCGAGATCCTGCAGCGCATCGGCGACGCGACCGACCCGGCCCAGTACACCAAAAGCACCGACATCCTGGAGGTGTGGTTCGACTCGGGCACCACGCACACCACGGTTCTCAAAGGCAGCCATGCGGGTGCCGGCCACGACAGCGGGCCCGAGGCCGACCTGTACCTGGAAGGCCATGACCAGCACCGCGGCTGGTTCCATTCCTCGCTGCTGACGGCCTGCGCAATGTACGGCCGCGCCCCCTACAAAGGCTTGCTCACCCATGGCTTCACCGTGGATGGCCAGGGCCGCAAGATGAGCAAAAGCGTGGGCAACGTGGTGGCCCCGCAGCAAGTCAGCTCCAAGCTAGGGGCCGAGATCATCCGGCTATGGGTCGCCTCCACCGACTACTCCGGCGACCTGGGCATCGACGACAAGATCCTGGCCCGCGTGGTGGACGCCTACCGCCGCATCCGCAACACCTTGCGCTTCCTGCTGGCCAACATCAGCGACTTCGACCCGGCCAAGGACGCCGTGCCTGCCGACCAGATGCTGGAAATCGACCGCTATGCCTTGAGCCGCGCGGCCGAACTGCAAGCCGAGATCCTGGCCCACTACGACGCTTACGAATTCCACCCCGTGGTGGCCAAATTGCAGGTCTATTGCTCCGAAGACCTAGGCGCCTTCTACCTGGACGCACTGAAAGACCGGCTCTACACCACCGCGCCCCAAAGCCTGGCGCGGCGCAGCGCCCAGACGGCATTGCACCAGATCACGCATGCCATGCTGCGCTGGATGGCACCGTTCCTGAGCTTCACCGCCGAGGAAGCCTGGGCGCTGATCGGCACGCCGATCAATGGCTCGCCTTCCATCTTCACCGAAACCTTCCTGCCGCTGGATACGCCCAACGCCGCCTTGCTGGCCAAGTGGACGCGCATCCTACAAGTGCGGGCCGCGGTCAACAAGGCCATCGAGGCGGTGCGGGAACAGGGGCAGGTGGGTTCGTCCCTGCAAGCGCACGTGACGCTGCGGGCCGCGCCGGAAGATTTTGCCCTGCTCTCCAGCCTGGGGGCCGACCTGAAGTTTGTATTCATCGTCTCGTCCGTGGACTTGCAACCGGGCACGGAACTGGCGGTCGACGTGCAGCCGTCGAGCGGCGTCAAATGCGCCCGCTGCTGGCACTGGCGCGACGACGTGGGGCACGACCCCGCCCACCCCGAGCTGTGCGGCCGCTGCACCAGCAACCTGTTTGGCGCCGGGGAAACCCGCACCGTGGCTTGACGGAGGCAGGCGGCGCATGGGCAAACCGTCTTCCAAGGGGATGCTGGTCTGGCTGGGCCTGGCGTTTGCCATTCTGCTGGCCGATCAGGCCACCAAATGGTGGATCGTCAGCTTCTACCGACCGGGCGAATCCACCTATGTCACCTCGTTTTTCAACATCGTTCGGGTGCACAACACCGGGGCGGCCTTCTCCTTTCTGGCCACGGCAGGCGGCTGGCAGCGCTGGTTCTTCACCGCGGTGGGGGTGGCCGCGACGGTGTTCATCCTCTGGATGTTGCGTTCGCACCACAACCAGAAGCTGTTTGCCTTCTCGCTGGCCTGCATCATGGGCGGGGCGGTGGGTAATGTGATCGACCGGCTCGTCCACGGCTATGTGGTGGACATGCTGGACTTCCACTGGCGCTGGCTGGCGCCGGTGTTTCGTGGCGGCCACTTTCCCGCCTTCAATCTGGCCGATGTCGCCATCACGATCGGAGCAATCGGGTTAATATTGGATGAAATCCTGCGCGTGCGGCGCTCGCGCTGACCGTGCATCCCGCCCTGCCCCTTGCATGTCCAGCCCCTCTGCCCGCCCCACTTCGTGCCTCCGGCGGCCTATCGTCACCCGCCCACGGGGACGCTGGGCAGCCGGTCTGTGGTTCGCCATGCTCGGCGCTGTGGCGGGGGTGGCCAGCGCACAAAACATTCAGTGCCACGTGAGTTTCGCGGGCGCCACCCGCACCTTCACCATCGCCCCGGGCAGCCAGACCGACGCCGTCACGCCCCTGCTGGAAGGGGCTTCTTTCGTGCTGGAGGTGATCAACCGCCTGCCCCCGGAGCCGGGCGCTGGCGTGAAGGTGCGCACCTATGGCGTGTTCTCCGGTGAGCCCTACTTGATGCATCAGGCGTTTTATCTGCCGCAAAACGATCCCCGCGGCCCTCATGGCTTCACGGGCCTGCAGGTGATCCGCGAGCCGCTGCGGCACCACGAGCTGGCCTATTGGTGCGAACGCGCCCCAACGCGCTGAAGCCGGCACCTCGCGCCCGCCCCCGTGAGTCCGACCAGACTGGCGCTCAGCCGGCCAAGCGGAACGTCGTCACCATTTGTGCCAGGCGCTGTGCCTGGTCGCGGAGGCTTTCGGCGGCTGCCGAACTTTGCTCCACCAACGCCGCGTTTTGCTGCGTCATCTGGTCCAACTCGCCCACGGCGCCATTGACCTGGGCGATGCTGTCGCTCTGCTCGCGGGCCGAGGCGGCGATGGCGGCCAGCATCTCGGAGACGCGCTGCACACTGTCCACCACATCCTTCATGGTGGCGCCTGCGGACTGCGCCCGCTCGTTGCCGGCGGCCACCTGATTGACGCTCTCATCGATGAGCTGCTTGATCTCGCGGGCGGCCTGCGCGCTGCGCTGGGCCAGGCTGCGCACCTCGGCCGCCACCACGGCAAAGCCCCGGCCTTGCTCGCCGGCGCGGGCCGCTTCCACCGCCGCATTCAAAGCCAGGATGTTGGTCTGGAACGCGATGCCGTCGATGACGCCGATGATTTCGGCCATGCGCCGGCTGCCCGCGTGCAAGGCGTCCATGGTTTGCACCACGTCGCCCACCACGGCGCCGCCACGCTGCGCCACCTGCGCCGCCTCACCGGCCAAATGGCTGGCCTGCTGCGCGGCTTCAGCGCTTTGGCGCACGGTGGCCGTCAGGGTATCGACATGGGAACTGGTCAGGGCCAGGTGACTGGCCGCTCTTTCGGTGCGCTCGCTCAAATCCCGGTTGCCTGAAGCGATCTCGGCGCTGGCCGACAGGATGTGATCGCTCGTCTGCCGCACCGTGGTCATGACGGCAGCCATGCGCCCCAGAATGCTCTTGAGCTCCACCGCCATGGGGGCGCGAACAGCCACATGCTGCACGTCCAGCGCGATGCGCTCCCCCTCGCTCATGCGCTCGGCCAACTGCGCCACTTCGGCGTTGTCGCGCACCGTGCGCGACAGGCGCGAGACGAACAGCACCTCGAAGGCGGTTTGCGCCACCACATAGCCGGCATGGATGAAAACGATGCCCAAGTGTGGCTGCGTCAGGCAATAGACGCCGAAGCCCGCCGCCTGCAAGCGGTCAAACAGCAGGTGATGCACCGCGAAAAAGGCCGCCGACAGCACGATGGGCCGCCAGTCCAGATAGACCATCAGCAAGGCCAGAGTGACGAAGACGCCGAAGTGGAATTCGATCATCCCGGCGCTGAGCTGGATGTGCAGCGCCACGAGGGCGGAGAGCGACAACGCCACGACCAGGCGCGCAGCCAGCTTGCCACGCCACACCACCGTGGCCAACAAGCCCGGCGCCATCAGCGCCAGCGCCCAACCCAGCACCGCCGGCAGCGACATCACCGGGTTGGGAAACGCCACCCCCAGCGCCACGGCCACCGCCGCATACAGCAGCAAGGGCAGGCGCAGCAGCTTGTCACCCCGCCGGCGCTGCGCATCCAGCGGGTGAATGGCGTCTTCGCGCCCGGATTCTTCTGATGCACGCATCGGCGTTCCCAACTTTGTCTTGGACAAAATTGTCGCCGATATCTCAACGTCTTACAAGACGTCCGGAATTCACGGGGGTCTGACCCAGCGCGTGACAGCCGTCACGGAATGAGCACCGTCGAGCCGATGGTCTGGCGGGCTTCGAGGCTGCGATGGGCTGCTTGCACCTGCTCCAGCGGATAGCGCTGCGCCACATGGATCTTCACCTGGCCGGAAGCGACCACCGCGAACAGGTCGTCGGCCATGGCCTGGGTGCGCTCGCGGCTGGTGATGTGGCTGAACAGGGTCTGGCGCGTCACGTAGATGGACCCTTTGGCCGCCAGCACGGCCGGGGCAAACGGCGGCACCGGCCCTGAAGCGTTGCCAAAGGTCACCATCAGGCCAAATGGAGCCAGGCAGTCCAGCGAGGCGTCCCAGGTGTCCTTGCCGACCGAGTCGTACACCACCTTCACGCCCTTGCCCCCGGTGATCGCCTTGACCCGGGCCGCGAAGTCTTCGGTGCGGTAATTGATGACATGCGCCGCGCCGTTGGCCCGGGCCAGCTCGCATTTCTCGTCCGAGCCGGCCGTGCCGATCAACTGCAGCCCCAGCGCCCGAGCCCATTGGCAAGCGATCAGGCCCACCCCCCCGGCAGCGGCATGGAACAGCACGAAATCGCCAGGCTGCAAACCCTCTACCGGCTTGCAGTGCTTGAGCAGGTACTGGGCCGTGAGCCCCTTGAGCATCATGGCCGCCCCTTCTTCAAAGGCAATGGCGTCCGGCAGGCGGCAGACGTTCATGGCGGGCATGACGCGCGCGTCGCAGTAGCTGCCGGGGGGCTGGCTGGCGTAGGCCGCCCTGTCGCCGACGCGCAGGTGGCTCACGCCTTCGCCCACGGCCTCGATCACCCCGGCCCCTTCCATGCCCAGCCGCAAAGGCATCGGCAAAGGGTACAGGCCCGAGCGTTGGTACACGTCGATGAAATTCAGGCCAATGGCGTGGTGGCGGATGCGCACTTCGCCCGGCCCGGGCTCCCCCACGGGCACTTGGACGATGCGCATCTGCTCGGGGCCGCCGGGCTGGTCGATCTGCACGGCGCGGGTCATGGGGCTGTTCATGCGGGCTCCTGGTTGGCAAACGGGCATGATGGTGCCACGAAGCCGCAGGCTTTGCAGCCCCTAGGGCCACTCAGGGGTGTCCGGCTTGTTACATTTGTGGGGATGTCTTCGTCCCACCCCCCTCTGAACTGGTCCACCGCGGGCCTGCTGCTCGTCCCGCCCCTCATGTGGGCAGGCAACGCGGTGGTCGGCCGCATCGCCGCGCCTTGGATTCCCCCCGTCACCTTCAACTTCCTGCGCTGGGTGCTGGTGCTGCTGATCCTGCTGCCCCTGGCGGGCTGGGTGCTGCGGCGGGGCAGCCCTTTGTGGCGGCACTGGAAGCGCTACGCTTTGCTGGGCCTGCTGTCGATTGCCAGCTACAACATGCTGCAATATCTGGCGCTGCGGACCTCCACCCCCATCAACGTGACCCTGGTGGCGGCCAGCATGCCCGTGTGGATGCTGCTCGTGGGCCGGCTGTTCTTTCAGGCGCCGATCCGGCGCAGCGCGCTGCTGGGGGCGGGCTGCTCGCTGCTCGGGGTGCTGGTGGTGCTGACCCAGGGCGATCTGGGCCGGGTGCGCGAGTTGCAGTGGGTGCCCGGAGACGCCTGGATGCTGCTGGCCGCCTTCGTCTGGGCCAGCTACAGCTGGCTGCTGACCCAACGCGACGAAGCCAGCGACATCCGCAACGACTGGGCTGCCTTCCTGCTGGCGCAGACGGCGCTGGGCCTGGTGAGCGCTTCGGTGCTGACCGCTGGCGAATGGCTCTGGCTGGGCAGCCAAGGGCAGGCGCATATCGAGTGGAGCTGGGCGCTGGCGGCGATTCTGGTGTTCGTGGCCATTGGCCCTTCCCTGCTGGCTTACCGCTGCTGGGGCGCCGGCGTGCAGCGGGCGGGCCCCACCGTGGCCGGTTTTTTCAGCAACCTGACACCGCTGTTTGCCGCCCTCATGTCGCTGGCGTTCCTGGGTGAGCCGCCCCGGCTGTTTCACGGGGTGGCGTTTGCGCTCATCGTCGCCGGCATCGTGGTGTCGTCGCGGCGCTGAGGGCGCCGCATCTGCCCGCCAGCCGCGTCAGAAAGTCCCGGGAAAAGCGCCACCGTCGGGCAAGATGTTCTGCCCCGTGATGTAGCCCGCCTGCACGCTGCACAAAAAGGCGCAAATGGCGCCGAACTCCTGCGGCGTGCCAAAGCGCCGGGCAGGAATCTGGGCCATTTGCGCGGCACGCACTTCCTCCACGGTCTTGCCCGATTTCTGGGCCGCGCCGGCCAGCGTGGCCTGCAGACGGTCGGTGTCGAACTTGCCGGGCAACAAGTTGTTGATGGTGACGCCGCGGGCCGCGATGCCGCTGCGCGCCACCCCCGCGACGAAGCCGGTCAGCCCGCTGCGCGCGCCGTTGCTCAAGCCCAGGATGTCGATCGGCGCCTTCACCGCGCTGGAGGTGATGTTGACGATGCGGCCAAACCCGCGCTCGGCCATGCCATCCACCGTGGCCTTGATCAACTCGATGGGCGTGAGCATGTTGGCTTCGATCGCCCGGAGCCAGGCGTCGCGGCCCCACTCACGAAAATCCCCCGGCGGCGGCCCCCCGGCGTTGGTCACGACGATATCGAACGCCCGCCCCGGACCGCCCGGGACGGCAAACAGCGCCTGCCGCCCTTCGGGCGTGGTCACATCGGCCGCCACGGTCAACACCTGCACGCCTGTTTCGGCGCGCAAGACAGCCGCAGCCTGCTCCAACGCCTCGGCCCCACGCGCGGCCATCACCAGGTGGACGCCTTCGCGCGCCAGCGCCTGCGCACACCCCCATCCCAGGCCCTTGCTGGCCCCACACACCAAAGCCCAGCGGCCCGCGATTCCCAGATCCATGGTTCGTCTCCTTTTCCTTTTCCGTTCAGAAACCTTCTCACTGCCGGCTCACCCACAGCACCCCGGCCAGCACCAGCACGGTGCCGGCCAACACCCAGGCGTTGAAGGGTTCGCCCAAAATCAGGGAAGGTCTGCAAAACCTTCCTGCCAGACTGCCGGGATGGGACAATAGCGACATGAAGCAGATGAGTCTGGAGGCGCCGATGTATACGGGCTTTG
>NZ_SNYL01000014.1 GCF_004363315.1 Tepidicella xavieri | reverse complement strand
TGCTGCAGGGTTTGGTATCTCGCGTCTTCTTTTTCCATGAAAGATGGGACTACCAAATCACCAGATAGTTCAATCTTTATGGGGCCTGATCAATAGCTTACTCCAGACTCGCTGCGTTCGACCTGCTGGCAACAGGGATAATGCAACTGAAATTCAGGAGACCCCTCAGATGCCATCCCGCGCCACCAAAATCGTCGCCACCCTAGGGCCCGCCTCCAGCGATCCGGACTTGCTGGAAGCCATGATCCGCGCGGGCGTCAATGTGGTGCGGCTCAATTTCTCGCACGGCAGCGCGGAGGACCATCAGCAGCGTGCTCGCCTGGTGCGCGAGGCGTCGCAACGCGCCGGGCGCGAGGTGGCCATCATGGCCGATCTGCAGGGCCCCAAGATCCGCGTGGGCAAATTCGCCAACGGCCAGGTGGACTTGGTGGCTGGGCAAGCTTTCGTGCTCGATGCCGCCCGCACCGCGCCCGGTGATGCGCAGGGCGTGGGGCTGGACTACAAGGAGCTGCCGCAAGACGTGCGCCCTGGCGACACCCTGCTGCTCAACGACGGGCTGATCGTGCTCCGGGTGCAGCTCGTCGAAGGCCCGGCCGTGCACACCGAGGTGGTGGTGGGCGGCGTGTTGTCGAACAACAAGGGCATCAACAAACAAGGTGGCGGCCTGACCGCGCCGGCCTTGACCGCCAAGGACATGGAGGACATCAAGACCGCCATGGCCCTGCTGGCCGATTATGTGGCGGTGAGCTTTCCCAAAAGCGCCACCGACATGGAACTGGCCCGCCAGCTCTGCCAGATGGCCAGCCCGCCGGGCCACAAACCGGGGCTGGTGGCCAAGATCGAGCGCGCCGAGGCCATCCCTGAGCTGGAAAACATCCTGCGCGCGAGCGACGGCATCATGGTCGCGCGGGGCGACCTGGCCGTGGAAGTGGGCCATGCCGCCGTGCCTGCGCTGCAAAAACGCATGATCCGCCTGGCACACGAGCACGACCGCTTCGTCATCACCGCCACGCAGATGATGGAGAGCATGATTCACGCGCCCGTGCCCACGCGCGCGGAAGTCAGCGACGTGGCCAACGCCGTGCTCGACGGCACGGATGCTGTCATGCTCAGCGCCGAGACCGCCGCCGGCAAGTACCCGCTGCAGACCGTGCGCGAGATGGCGCAGATCTGCGAAGCCGCCGAGAAGGCCGACCACCACGAGCTGGAGTCGGACTTCATGGGCAAGCGTTTTCACCGCATCGACCAGTCGATCGCCATGGGCGCGCTGTTCACCGCCTCCCACCTAGGGGCCAAGGCGATCGTAGCGCTGACCGAGTCGGGCTCCACCGCGCTGTGGATGAGCCGGCACAAGGTCAACATCCCGATCTACGCCGTCACCTCCAAGCTGGCGACGCAGCGCCGCATGACGGTCTATCGCAACGTGCGACCGCTGCTGATGGACACCAGCGCCGACCGCGACACCGCGTTGCAGCAGGCCGAAAACTACCTGAAGGAGCGCGGCATCGTCAAGCCGGGCGACATCTATGCCATCACCTGCGGCGAGCCGATGGGCACGCCGGGCGGCACCAACATGCTCAAGCTCTGTCGCGTAGCCGACTGACGCCCCCCGCAACGCTCAGGCGCCGCTGCCGCCGAGGGCCGGAAAGAGCTTGACCAGCCCGCCGGCCAGCAGTTCCACCGCCAGCGCGGCCAGGATCAGCCCCATGAGCCGGGTCATCACGTTGATGCCGGTCTTGCCCAGCACGCGGGCGATGGGTTCGGCCAGCGTGAAGCACACCGCCGTGGCCAGCCCGATGACCACGCCATAGCCCACCAGGGCGGCGTGCTGCCAGAAGGTCTGGGCCTGATCGGCATAGATCACCACCGTGGACATGCTGGCCGGCCCCGTGAGCAGCGGGATGGTCAGCGGCACCACGGCGATGGAGGCGCGCGCGGAGGCGTCATCCACCTCGTCTTGGGTGGTTTTGGCTTCGGCCGGTTGGGCGTTGAGCATGGACAAGGCCGCCGTGAGCAACAGCATGCCGCCGCCGACCTGAAAGCTGGCCAGCGAGATGCTGAAGAACTCCAGAATCTTCAGACCCAGCACGGCGGCCGTGGCAATCACGGCGAAGGCGCTGAACGAGGCCGTGAGCACGGTGCGCCGCAGTTGCGCCTTGGAGAAGCCTTGCGTGTAGTGGATGAAAAAGGGCACGATGGCCAGCGGGTTGACGATGGCCAACAGGGTGATGAGGGGCTTGAGGTCCATGGAGACGGGGTCAGCAGGCGCGCCAGTCGGGTTCGGGCAAGGCTTCGAGGGCGGGGCGGGCCAGCAGATAGCCCTGAAACAGCGTCACGCCCATGTCGCGCAGGGTGTGGAGTTCCTCGCGGCGCTCGATGCCTTCGGCAATGATCTGGCAGCCCAGCGCCTTGCAGGTGCCGATGACGCCACCGACGATGGCCCGCCGCACGGCATCGCGGTCGATGTCGCGCGTCAGCGCCATGTCCAGCTTGACGATGTGCGGCTGGAATTCGGCCAGCAGGTTCAGGCCGGAGTAGCCGGCGCCGAAGTCGTCGATGGCCGTCAGGAAGCCGCGCTGCTGGTAGTCTTTGATGATGCGCAGCGCATGGCCCGGATCGCGCATCTTCTCCGATTCGGTCATCTCGAAAATGAGGCGCTCCGGCGAGAAGCCGACCTTGCGCGCCGCCGCCAGGGTCAGGCGGATGCAGGTGGCCGGCTCGTAGACGGCATTGGGCAGGAAGTTGATGGACAGGTAGGTGTCCATGCCCAGGCGCTGGGCGGTGTCGATCGCCAGGACGCGGCAGGTCTGGTCGAAGGTGTAGAGCTGGTCGGGCCGCACGGCGGCCAGCACCTCGCCGGCGGAAGCGCCCTGGTAGGGATGAAAAGATTGGATGCGACGAAGTTAATGAGACAAAAAGGTCGCGGGAAATAGTGGGAAGTGACGAAAAATAGCGGTACAACAATAGGTTAGATCACTTATCCACAGAAACGCGGGCGTGCTCGCATTGCATGCGACAAAAAACGCGCTGAAACTATGAGCGCAGCGTCCGTCAGGGCGCTTTTTTGTGGGCGATGTAGGACTTCGTGCGGGCGAGTTCGGCTTCATCGAGGTCGGACAGGGAGGTCTTGCCGAAGGTGCGTTCGATGTAGGGCTGGTAGCAGCGCTCGTCGCCGAGCTGGTTCTTGCAGCGGGCCTTGATGTAGGCGATCTGGCGGGCTCGCCAGGCTGGATCGCGCATCGGGGCGGTCTTCATGCCGTCGATTTGAGCGCGCTTCTGCATGAGCCACTGGAGCGCCTCTTCATAGCGGGCGGAGGGCAGGTAGTGGTAGCTCGTGACCTGAAATTTCCTTTTAAATGAAGACCATGCAGCGGCATGGGTGAGCGGCTTGGCGCGCACGCGGATGGTGTTGTGGGCGCTGATCCAGGCGTTGAGGAGCTCTGTGAGCTTCGACTTTTGCGCCTCGGTGAGCTCGCCCTTGGTCGGATCGATGCGGTTGATCTGGCGCACGGCGTGGGCATGGATGACGGTGTTGCCGTCGCCGACGATGTTGTGGCTGCCATCGATGCGCACGGACTGAGCGAGCTTCCTGGGCGCGGCGCGGCGCTTCTTGGGCGGTTGCGCGGCCTCTCGGACAAGGCTGACGAGCTTCTGTTTCTTGTCTTCCATGTGGTTCCTCCGTGGTTGATGAAAGGGTGAAACTTCGCCGCTACGAACAGGTGAAACTTCACCGGAAGTTTCACCTGTTAAGTTTCACCCGTTGGGGAAGTTTCACCCGTTAAGTTTCACCCGTTCGATCTTGAAGTTTCACCCGTTCATGCCACGCGGCGGATGAGCTCGACGACGTTGTCGCGGCTGGCGGCGGGCTCGGCGAGGAGCTCGTAGGCGAGCAGGATGGCCTCGGCCTTCTTGGCGGGCGGCAGGCGCTTGTCGCCCAGTCCGGCCTCGATGGCCTCGATGGCAGCGAGCAGGCGGGCGCGGTCGGTGAGCTCCGAGGCCGGGCGCTCACGGCGGCCGGTGAGGATGTAGGTAACGTCTGCGCCGGCGGCTGCAAATTTAGCCACAACATCGCACCCTGGCGATGCTGCCCCTCTTTCATATTTGCCCCACATCTCACGACTTACGCCGCAAATCTCGGCTGCGGCGGCTTGCGTAAGACCTAGGCGCTTTCGCTCTTCTGAGAGACGATAACAAAAATCCACGCATACCCCTTGACACGAGAACTTTAGTTCTCATATGATTCCACCGTCGCACTTACGACATGCACTAGGTGGAACTATGGCAGACGCAGCAAGGATAGACAAGGAGCGCGCGGCCCGCGCGCGGGCGGCGCTCGACCGGATCGGGATCACGCAGTCGCAGCTGGCGCGGTCGCTTGGGGTGTCCGTGAAGATCGTCAATGAGGTGGCGCGGGGGCGCCTGATCGGGCGCAGCGGCAAGACGCACAAGGTGGCGGTGGCGCTGGGGCTCAAGGACGGCGTGGTGCTGCCGGAAGGGCTCACCGAGCAGGAGCTGATCGAGCGGCTGCGGGAAGCGGCCAAGGGGGTGAAGGCATGAGCCAGCACATGCTGCCCTTCCCGTTGGGCCATTTCGAGATCAAGGCGCAGGACATCGAGCGCGTGCTCGATGAGGCGAAAGTCAATGGCGGGTCGATGAACCTGGAGACGGCGATGGCGCACCTGCTCTACCACGCGCTGGTGCGGCAGGCAGGGCGCGGTCGGCGGCGCGTGAGCAGCGGGTTCCGCCTGGGTGCGGCGATCTGGTCGGCAATGCAGCTGCGCGAGGCGCTGTGGCGCATCGAGCAGGAGTGCCTGGTGCCGCTGATCAACGAGGACGGCACAGAAGCGATTTACGAGGAGCTCGAAGCTTTCGGGCGCCGCGCACCGGAGCGCTATGACCATGCCCGCCGCGCCTTTGTGTACTGAGCTGGTGGACCTGGCCCTGATCGCCGAGGCGGTCGGGGTGGAGTATTCGACCGTGCGCAAGAAATGGGCCACCTCGCCCGAGTGGCCGCCGCACCACGACCGCGCCGGGGTGGGCGGGGCGAAGCGCTGGCGGGTGGCGGACCTGCCGAGGGCATTTGCGCGGCGCGGGCGGGTGGTGGACGTGCGGCATGCGGTCGAGCTGTACCAAGCACGGCAGGCGGTCGCGCAGATGAACGGAGGTGAAAGCGATGCAGTACTGCTACATGGACGAGGCCGACCGGCTGGTGGCGGTGATCGAGCGCATTGGCAACGGCACGCCGGCCTCGCCGGTGCGGTGGCGGCTGTGCTGGGCGGTGCGGAAGAACGCGGCGGGGCTGGCGGATTCGGTGTACGGGGACCGCTTGGAGGCTGTGGCGCGGGTGTTGAAGGTGTGCCCGCATGCGGCGCCGAAGGTGTTCAACCGGCGCGGGGAGCGCGTGCGGTGATGGCCGCTACGCCAAAAGTAGCTGTTGCTACGCCGGATGTCGCGCCTGCCTTTTCCGCCCCCGGCGGCGAGCTCATCCAGGCGGGGGTACGCCCTCTCCCCGCCCACACCAGCCCGGCGGCCACCGGCGCGGGTGGGCTCACCGGCGGGGGTGGTGGCCTGCACATCGGGCTGCTGGAGCCGATCGCGGTGCCGCGGGATGATGACTTTGAGCGTGTGCAGCGCGCGCGCGACCTGATGTTGGTGCTCAAGCCGCTGATCGACCTGCCGGAGCGCGCGCGCGGGCGGCGTGAGATGGCGCAGCAGATCGGGCGTGACATGAAGCTGTCGGTGGCGCAGGTGTACCGGCTGGCGGAGCGCGCGCGCGAGGGCGGTGTGATGGCGCTGGCGCGCATGGGCCAGCGGCGCGACCGCGGGCAGGCGCGCACGCTGATTGGCGAGCGCTGGGTGGCCTGGGCCGATGCGGTGGTGCAGCACTGGCCGCAGGCAGTGGATGTGGCGCGGCTGGCCGAGCGCATGCGGCAGGCGGTGCGGCAGGCGTGGGTGGCGGGCGCACCCAGCGAGCGGCAGTGTTGGCTCAAGGCCACCGCTGCGGTGGCGCGGGACTTGATGACAGAGGGCTGCCCGCGCGAGTGGGCGGCGGGGCTGCTGTCGATTCCGGCTCCTAGGCGCTATCTGGCGGCGGAGGGGCAGTATTTCCGGGTGGCGGGCCGGGCGCGGCGGGATGCCAAGGGCATTTACGACCGGCATCTGGCCCCGGTGAAGCGCACGGCGGCGTGGTTGATGCCGGGCGATTTGGTGTGCGGCGACATCACGCCGCTGGACATCCCGGTGCTGCGCGAGGATGGCTCGACGGCCTATGCCCGGCTGATTGCCTGGCATGACATCGCCACCAACTGGCTGTGGGGCGACCTGGTGTTGCTGGATGCCGGCGAGGGCATCCGGCGCGAGCATGTGGCGGCGAGTTTTGCGCGCATGTGCGAGGAGGCGCCATTCGGCGCGCCCAAGCGGCTGTATCTGGACAACGGGTCGGAATACAAGTGGGACGAGATGCTGCTGGCGGCCAAGCGCCTGGCGGATTTGACCGGGGCGCAGTTTGCGGTTGATGAGGCCAGCACCGCGCCGGAGGATCGGCGGGTGATTCGATCCATCCCCTTCCGGCCCCGCGCCAAGCGCATCGAAGGGGTTTTCGGGAACCTGACGGACTGGCTGGGCTGGTGGTTGGGCTACGTGGGCGGCAACCGCATGACCAAGAAGGTGGTGACGCTGGGCAAAGGGGTGCAGCCGGCGCGCTTTGAGGAGGTGCGGGAGTGGCTGGGCAGGACGCTGGCCGACTACCACGCCACGCCGCAGCCGGGGGCGGAGCACATGGGCGGCCTGAGCCCGCAGCAGCGGCTGGAGCAGGCTCTGGCCACCAATTGGGCGCCCTGGCGCATCGACCGGCTGCTGCTGGCGCTGGCGTTTGCCGACTACCACGAGCGTCGCGTGGTGCGCGGCACGGTGAGCGTGGGCGGGACGACGTACTTTGCCGACTTCCTGATGGCGATCGAGGGCCGGGTGACGGTGGCGGTGCCGCGCATCGTCTCGGACCGGCTGGGCGGGGTGGCGTACATCCTGGACGGTCAGCGCATTCTGGGCATGGCCGAGCGCGAGCGGGTGTATGGCATCACCGACCCGGCAGGCGCCCGCGAGGCCAACCGGCGCGCCAAGGCGCTGGCGACGCTGACCGGGGAGCTGGCGGCCAGCGCAGGCGGGCCGCTGGATGAGCGGCGGCTGGCAGGCACGCTGGCCGAATTGCACGGACTGGATGAGACGCTCGCGCGCGCCGAGGCGGCCAAGCAGGCGGTGGAGCCGACGCCCGAGGTGGCGGCGCTGATGGAGGGGATGCGGGCGCACTACAGAAAGAAGATCGAGCAGATCAACGAGCGCCGCCAGATCCGGCTGGATGCCGAGAAGCTCAACCGCTACGGCGTGGAGGATGACGAAGAGACGCGGCTCGCGCGGGAGATGGGGCTATGAGCGACCACCCCTACGACGACCCGTTCGAGCTGGGCTTTACGCGCGGCTATGAGGCGGCGCGCGCGCTGGTGGATGAGGGCGTGCCGCTGGAAAAGCTGCTGTACCGGGCCATGGCCCGGGTGGACACCTGGGCCAGGGAGGGCAGCGAGCTGTGGCTGGGGGCGCTGTACGGCGCCAATGCGATGGTTTGGCAGGCGCTGGGCTACGAGCACGGCGTGCACGGGCTGCCGAAAGAGCGCCCGCCGGAGTATGCGCTGAAGGGCTATCTGCACGGCTACCGGCAGGGCACGCTGTACCGCCACGAGGTGGATGCGCGCGCCAAAGAGACGCGCGAGGCGTTGCAGCGCCTGAAGGCTTTGAAGGAGACGGCCCGCGGGCAAGGCGGGCCGGGTGTGCAACTGCGCCTGATTGAGGGCGGCAAGAAAGGAGCGACGTGATTATGGCAAAAAACGCGGACATCCGCGACACCAAGGTGCTGAGGGAGGCGCTGGCGCTGGCCGATCTGGTGCTGGATAGCGCCAACCCCATCGGCGAGATCGTCGGCCCGGCGGGGTCTGGCAAGACCATGGCCGGGCGCGCGATCGCCGAGCGCCACCGGGCGCTGCGCGTGGCGGCGTGGGACGGCATCACGCGGCACCAGATGCTGATGGCCGTGGCGGCGGGACTGGGCATCGAGGGCGCGGGCGCGGCGGAGCGGTTGCTGCGGCGCGGCGATGACGCCGAACGGGTGCTTTTGGTGGTGGATGAGGCCAACAAGTGCGGCTGGCGCGTGCTGGAGGCGCTGCGTTATCTGGCCGACGAGTGCGCGGTGGCGGTGATCCTCATCGGCACCGAGATGTACGAGCGGCAGTTCACGGCGGCGCGCACGCGCGGCCTGCTGCTGCAACTGGGCAGCCGCATCGGCCCGAAACGGGTGGCCACGCGGCACCTCGACCGCGCCGAGACCTATACGCACGTGATGCGCCCGGCTTTTGGCGAGGTGGCCGACCGCGAGATGGTGACGACGTTCTGGCAGGGCTGCCGCAAGGGTAATTTCCGCGAGGCCGTCGAACTCGCAGGCGAGTGTCTGCGCATCATGAAAAACAACGGCTTGCAATCGCTCACGCCGGCCGTCCTTGACCTTGCGTGCGGCTGGATGGCCAACCGGCATGCGGTGGAGGCGGCGTAAGGATGACGCTGGAGGACATCGCCGTGATCCTGGGGTGCAGCAAGCCCACCGCCAGCCAGATTCGGTCGGGCAAATACCCGACCGAGAACACCAGCCTCACAGAGCGCTATGCGCGCCTCGTGGCGGTGGTGGATGCGGCGCGGCGGGCGGCGGCGCTGGATCCGCAGGCGATCTGCCGGGCCTGCCCGCGCGAGGATTGCACGGGCTGCCGGGTGGCGGAGATTTGATGGGGCGAACCCAAAGGAGAGTCGAAATGGTTGAAGCGCTGGAAAAGGCCGATTTTTTCTGCACGCTGTACGCCATCCGCTCGGGCCGCGCGGGCGCGCGCGGTCTAGCGGCGGCGCTGTACCGAGAGATTGGCGAGGAGATTGAGCGCCAGCGCCGCCTGGGCGGCGAGCCGCTGGCTGCGATGCAGCGCCGCGCGGTCGGCATCGCCGAACGGCTGGCCATGGAGCATCTGCACGTCGAGGTCGACCAGGTCGGCCTGGAGCGACTCCGCCAGAACGCGCAGGATGCGCTCGAAGCGCTGGCGTTCGCCGTGGTCGAGTTTCTGTGCGGTGTCGAGTATGCCGAAGATCAGATCGATGCGCGCTTCGATACCGACGAGGCGCTGGTCGAGGTCGAGCAGCCATGAGCACAGCCGCCTGTGCAGTTCGTCGAACTGGTCCTGGGCGTGGTTCGCCGCACGGAGCACATCTCCAAGCGTCGCCGGCGTTTTGGGCGGGCGACGAAAGAAGAACCGGCGCTTGAGGAATAGCAGCACGTCAAACACGAGGGCAGTTTAGCCCGCTGGCCGGCGGGCGGACCTTGGAGTAAAAAAAATGGCAAAGACGGAGAAAGCAATTCAGGTTCAGGCGCAGGCGTCTGAGGCGGCGGCGGGCAAGCCGGCGGCGTGGATCGAGGTGCACGGCTCGGATGAGCGGCTGGAGGCGGTGGCGCCGAAGCTGGTGCAGGCGGCGATGCGGGCCATGGGGCTGGTCAAGCGCATCAATGAGCTGGATGAGGAGCTCAAGGGCCTGAAGGCCGAGTTGGCCGAGGGCGTGGGCGCCGGCCGCAGCCTGGTGGTGCCGGGGGTGTGCCGCGTCAGCGTGGCCAAGACCACGAGCGTGGGCATCAAGGATGCGGACAAGCTGCGCGAGCTGCTGGGCGAGCGCTTCGGCGACCTGGTGAGCGAGTCGGTGAGCTACAAGCCGAGTGAGGCGCTCATTGAGATGAGCGCCGATGGCGACGATCCGATGGCGCCGGCTTACCGGGCGCTGCTGACGGTGCGCTCTGGCACGACGGTGCGCATCATGGCGGAGAAGTGACATGGCGGCGCTGGCGATCGACCTGATCGAGGATGGGGAAGACGCCGCGCTGGCCGCGCCGCCGGTGCGGGCGATCGACACCGAGCTGCCGGCGCGGATTGCGCGCGGCGGCGGCGCGGTGTGGGAGGCGCGGCAGGTGGCTGGCCTGATGGCGTGGATGGAGCGCTACGAAAGCGCGCTGCGGCACATCGCGGTGCACGGCACGGGCGAGGCGGCCATGGTGGCGGCCCGCGCGCTGGTGGGCGACTGGGCAGGCGAAGACGGCGTGGTGTCTGCGTGATCCAGCCCATGCCCATGCGCCATGGGCGCGTGGGCATGCACGGGATCGACGCGATGGAGGATGTATCGTGGATGCCAAGACGCGCAGGAGAGTGCTGTTGGGCGTGGCGCACAAGGCAGCGGCGCAGCTGGGGATGAATGAGGAGACGCGCCGGGCGGCGCAGATGGCTTTTTGCGGCAAGGCGAGCCTGCGCGACTACACCGACGCGCAGCTCATCGCCTGGTGCTGGGAGTTGAAGCGCCGGGGCGCCGACATCGGCATCCCCGCCCCGCCGCCACGGGGGGGCGCGGGCTGGGGCCGTCCCACCGAGCAGCAGCTGGCCGAGATCGAGCGGCTGGCGCTGGCCATGGGCTGGAGCGGACTGGATGACGGGGCGCTGCGCGGCTTTGTTCGGCGCACCTGCGAGGTGGAGGATGTGCGCTTCATCACCCGCGGGCAGGCCACAGCGGTGATTTCGGGGCTGCGGCGCTGGCTGGCGCAGCGCCAGCGCCATGCGGGGCAGCGTGAAGTGAGCCGGGGGTGGGCATGAGGCTGCGCTGCCCTGTGTGCCACGCCGAGGCGGCGCTGGAGGCGTGGGCCGAAGATGAGGCCGCGCGCGAGCTGATGGCGCTGTTGTCCACACTGGATGCGACACTTGGCCGCCCGCTGGTGGCGTATCTGGGGCTGTTTCGATCCGGCAGCCGCGCGCTGAGCTGGGAGCGGGCGCTGCGGCTGGCGCGCGAGGTGCTGGCGCTGGAGGCTGAGCCGCTGCGGCTGGCCGCGGCGCTGTCGCAAACGGTGGAGCAGCTGCGCGCCAAGCGCGATGGAGGCGACATCCGGCCGCTGTCCGGGCACGGGTACCTGAAAAAGGTGCTGGAGGGCACGCCGGCGGTGGCAGCGGTGGAGGTGCTGGGGCGGGGCGAGCCGGCGCGGGCCGTGCCGCTGGCGCGGCGCATCACTTCAGCCGAGCAGGCTGCCCTGGCCATCAGGGGCGTATCGTTCGGAGATGACGATGCGTAGCTCTGCGCGGATTTTTGTGGTGTCTGGATTGAGCTTGCGCAATCCGCTCATGGGGCCGAATTCGATGGCGCGGATGACGGCTTCATCCACGCCAAGCGCCTGAGCAAGGCGTCGTTCGAGTTCAGCGATGGGGGTGTTATGGATGTCCATGTCAAGGTGCCTCGATGGTTGGGGGAGATCGTCAAGTTTCACATGGAGCGGCTGCGGCTGTTGAATCTGGAAGCGTCGCCACCAGCGGTGGCCATGGGCGAGGTCACCAGAATATGGGCCGAGATCATCGCCGAACGAGGTCGATTTGAGCAGGATGTCGATGCGCCGCGGCTGCATGCGGCCTTCTTTGCTTTGGCTGCGCACGCCACGCGCTGGCCCGCGCCGGCGCAGCTGTGGGAGCACCTGCCCAAGCGGCCCGAGCCGCCGAGGCTAAAGGCGCCGGTCACGCCGCCGAGCGAAGAGGAGCGCGCCAAGATTCGGGCGCTGCTGCAACAGGCGCGTCAACATCTTGTACGATGATGGGGTTTCGGGATGGACTGCCGCGCGTCGGCGGCCCACCCCGAAAACGCATCCAGAGGGCACCTGACGCGCTGTGGCCGAAGCGCGCACGGGAGGTGCGACATGGCAAGTATTCACGCCGCGCGGCTAGAGCGCTCGCCGCGCTTGCAGCGGGTGCTGGAGCTGCTCTCTGACGGGCGTTGGTACTCCACGCTCGACATCGTGGTCGGCGCGGGCGTGTGCGCCGTCAACTCTTGCGTGGCGGAGCTGCGCGCCAACGGGATTCCGGTGGCCTGCCGCCGGGTTGGGCGCGAGCGCTTCGAGTACCGGATCGGATCGAGCGATGGCCGCGCATGATCTGGAGCGCCTGATCGGGCGCGAGGCGCTGGCGACGCTGGCCCAGGTGGCCGGCGGCCTGGATCTGTATATCCCGGCCAGGGTGCCGATGGACGGGCCGCTTCTGGATCTACCGCTGGCGGCGCAAGAGCGGCTGGCGCGCTACGCGGGCGGCACGCGTCTGTACATCCCCAAGCTCTGCGGCGAAATGCGGCGCATCCGCGATGCGCAGATCCGGGCGGCCTACGACGACGGCGAGCGTGTGCAGGACATCGCGCGGCGGTTTCGGCTCTCCGAGCGGCGGTTGTGGGCGATCCTGGGCTCGCCGCAGACGGAGGATGAGCGGCAGACTGCACTGTTTTGAGCGGATTGCAGGCGACGAGGCGCGGCTTCAGCGGCCTTGCGCAGCCCGCTCCAGCGCCTCGGCGATGGTCTCGAGCACCGCCTCCTTGTCCTCGCTGGACAGCCCGACGAATGGCCGCGCCGGGATGTCGCCCCAGGGGATGGGCGCGCCGCGGCGGGTCTTGCCGTGCGCGCCGCGCTTGGCGCCGAAGTGCAGCGTGGCGGCCTGCACGGCGTTGCTGCCGGCCTCGACATAATCGCGCCCGGCCTGGTAGGCGAACTGGCTGGCCATCATGCCGGAGTCCACCAGGGGGCGGGTGCCCTTCTTGCGTGCCAGCGTCACGGGCGAGTTGGGCGCAAAGGGCCGGCCCTCCACGTCGCGGCTGTCGCGCAGCCGCGCGCGCATGCCCTCCACCAGCACCTGGCCGATGTCGTGCATGACGGGGGTGAGGTCCGAGACGCGGCGCTGGAGGTTTTCCAGCGCGGCGCGGACTTCGCGGTCGTCGACTTCGATGTGGATCATGATCTCGCGTCCAGGTCGTTGCGTAGATCATCAGCCAGGCGTCCGGGCAGCTTGATCAGCTTGTCGCGCAGCGCCCGCGTGCGATCCACCACGCTGCCGCCGGGCATATAGCCGAACCCCTTGTCCACCCCCACCGGCGCGCCGGTCTTGGGGTCGGTCTGCCCGGCCCACGATGGCAGCGGCTTGTCCGGGTCGCCTCCAAGGCGGCGCGCTTGCGCTGGGCCGCGCACCCCAAGCACCCGGCAGCGGCAGCCCCAGCCGTTGGGCGGGTAGTGCGTCTGCCAGAAGGGGTCGTCCTTCGGGCGCACGATGCCGTTCAGCGCCACGTGATGCGGGCGCGGGCGCTGCACGAAGTCGCTGTGCTTGTACATCCAGTGGGTGTAGCCGCCGTCCTCCAGCTGGGCGCGGCGGCCGGCGGCGTAGCTGGTGAGCAGGTTGGTTTCGTAAATCACCCGGGTGCGCCAGGCCAGGCCCTTGCCGCCTTTGTCATCCGGCGACTTGCGGTCGTCGCCGGTAAAGCCCGCCCAGCCGTGGCGCTGGATGATATCGAGGAAGCGGCGGCGGAACTGCTGGATCGTCTCGCCATCGGCGATGGCTTTGTCCACCGCCTCGGCCAGGTCGGCCAGCAGGTCGGCCTTGGCCGCGCCGGCGACCATGAAGGCCACGTCGTGCTCGGCGTGCATGAGGTCGTCCCACTTGGCGGTGGGCACGAGCCGCCCGAGCTTGCCGCGGAAGAAGGCGATTTGCTCTTCGAAGGGGACGGGAACCCAGTTACCATCCTTGTCCTTTCCTGGAAGGACATAAGATATGGAAGGCGCGCTCACATCAATCTCCCATAAAGCGGTCGATTTGTTGGCCGCAAGCGATTACCTTGCCGTCGTTTTTTTCTTCGAATCGAAAGGCGTTGGCTCCAGGCTTGCCATTTCGATTGCCAGAAGCGCAAGTTTTTTTGCAGAAGACAAATCGGAATCGAAGACCTTTTATCTTGTCGGATTCAAAAAGACGGAACGCGACGCAACCAGACTTCTTGCTCTCATGCCGATCGTGTCGGGATGGCGTGGAACCATGATGTTCATGAAAGGGCGTCCGATGCGTTGGGAATGGCGCATACAGCAGGTTATAGAGTGTTACGTAAAGTCTTTTTCTCATACGCACCAAGAAGACTACTGCAAATCTGTGTACGAGTACGGAGGGCCGATCGTAACCAGTGTCATTTCTATAAGGATGCCTGGTGAACTGGTGTTCCAACAACCAGAGCAAGAACAAAGACCATTTCTTATTCTTCCATGCAGACAGATGACTGGCTGGAAAATAAGAGAGGCAAAAGAAGCGCCAGACAAGAAAAGCCAAATTCTTTCGCACGCCATTGAACAAAACATAGATGTCTGCCCAATGTTCGACGTTGATCGCTACAAGGACTATCCATGCGGCCACTGTGAAAGATAGACCCGGTAAGCTTGAGCGCTGCCGCCACCTCAGGTGCGCGCGCGCGGCGGGCATGGTCGCGCTCCCAGTCGTCGCGGCAGTCGGCGTCGCACCAGCGCAGCGGGGCCTTGAGCGGCTCACCGCACCAGTAGCACTGGCCGCAGTAAGGCAGGCTCGGCGCGGGCCGCAGGCGGCGGCGCAGCGCCTCTTCGCGCTCCAGGCGCGCTTGCGTGATGTCAGCGTCGTCCGCCACTTTCCGTCTCCACGTCATAGCGCCCGGCCAGATGCGCGGCGGCAAAGCCGAGCGCCATGACCTCGGCAAGCTGGTCGCTGGGCAGGTCGCCGTAGGCGGCAAGGAGCGCATCGCGCAGGGCCTCGAGGCTTTCGGCCTCATCGACCAGGCGGCGCACGGCGTCGAGGATCACACCCCAGGCGGGCGCGGCCTCGATGTCCATGCGCTCGACCATGGCGGTGACGGGCGTGGGGTCGTCGGCTGCGTCGCGCCAGCCGTCATGTTTGCTCGCATTGCATGCGACAAGCTGCGCGGCATTGGCTTCGGTGTCGGGCGCAGTAGGCTGGGCGGCGCCGCCCAGCACGGGCTCGTCATCGGCCGGATCCGGGATGCCCAGGCGCTGGCGCACCCAGCGCTCGGGGATGCGCACGCCGGCGGCCGCCAGCGCCGGGATGGCCTGGGCGTAGGCGGCGATGTCGTCGGGCTCGCTGGTGTCGAACACCAGGCGCGGGCAGCGGTCTGGCGGGACACCGAAGTTCAGCGCGGCAAAGGGCGCGATGAGGTCGCGCGTCAGCGTGGCGGCCGCCTGGCGCGCGTCGGCGTCGCGAATGTCCTCTCGCACGCGCTCGTGCATGTCGGCCACGCCGGAGCCTAGGCCGGTGCTCTTGGCCTGGATGGAGAGCGTCTGCCCAAGGATGGCGCGGGCGATGGCCTCGTCCGCCCAACGTGCCATGGCCAGGTGCGGGCTGTCGCTGCCGCTGGATGCCACGCGCTGGATGTCGAGCTGCATCTCCAGCGGCATGATGGCGCGCGCATCGTGGGCGAGGCTGGCCACCGCTTGCAGCAGGCGGCTCTTGTCCTCCTCGGTGGCCTCGCGGCCGTATTTGCCGATGACGAAGGGCAGGCCGAAGGTCTCCAGGAACTCGGCGAAGTCGCCGATGGCATAGGCCTTGTAGACGAACGGCCAGATGATGGCGCGGTAGATGCCGCCGCGCGCCACATAGCCTGCGCGCGGCATGCGCGGCTGGTGCAGGATCCACGTGTAGGGGCGCAGCGGCTCCGATCCGGCGTCGGTGGCCAGCTCGATGCTGCGGCGATCCTCGGAGATGGCAAACCAGTCGTGCGGCCGGGCGTGCAGCTGCGGCAGCCACAGGCCGTCGCCCCTGTCCCACACGATCTCGATGGCGGAAAACCCATGCCCCACGGCGTCCGTCAGCGCCACGATGGCGTCCTCGATGGCGTCGCTCATGCCGTCGAGCCACCCGGCGATGGCCTCGGCGGCGCGTTTTTCTGCCGTCGAGGCGTCCTTCGGCGGCTCGATCTTGCGCGGCAGGCGCGCGATGGCGAGCGCGCGCTGCTGCATGGCGGCGGCGATCATGGCGTCGCGGTCTTGCATGTCGGCAAAGAGCCGCGCCTGGGCGGAGAGGTCGCCCGCGTCGGCCTCGCGCAGCATGGCGGCCACGGTGGCTGGTTTGAGGCCCGAGAGGGCCGATTCGTGCCAGGGGCGTGCGTAGCGGGCCACGCGCGCGGTCTGCGGCTCGCGCAGGGCCGCGGGCCGGATGGTCTCGGTCATGCGAATACCTCCCCGCGCCCGCCGTATCGGGGCGCGTCATCGAAGTCCGGTTTGGCTGGACGGCGCGGCAGCGGCACGAAGCCGTCATAGGCCGGGGCGGCATCGAGGCTGGCCGAGACCGCCAGCGCCAGCGCCCAGAAGCGGTCGGCGTGGCCTTGCTCGCTGCGCTCGGCCACCAGGCGCGGCGCGCCGGTGGGGCCGGCCACCCGCTGCACGGAATGCAGGTCGGCGCGCAGGGCCGCGTTGCCGGCGGGCAGGCGCAGCCTGCGGTCTTCCATCGCCTCCTTCAAGGCGGTGGCCATGTCGAGCTTGCGCGCCGGGCTGAAAAGCACCCCCTCCACGCGGTAGGCGCCGTGCCGCCGCTGCGCTTCCTGCACCGGCATCTCGCCCAGCCCCGTCTGGTCCAGCGCGGCGCGGATGACGCGGTAGTCGCGCATCACGCGGTCGAGCTCGGCCAGTTGCGCGGCGAAGCTCGTCGCACGCAATTCGATCAGCTCGCGCAGCCACAGTACGTCGCCCACCCGCTCCAGCACGGCAATCACTGTCAGGTCGCCGCGCGCGGCGAAGTCCATGCCCACGTACACCGGGCCGCCCTGGTACTCGCCGGGGGCGGCGGCATCCTCGCAGCCGTCGATGAGGTCGTAGGGCAGCCAGGCGGTGGCCTCGTCGATGAATTGGCACTCGAACTCCTGCGCCCAGGCGATGGGGTCGTTCATCGCGCGCTTGAGCTCGTCCACGTTGCGCGGCAGGCCGTCCGCCACGGCGTCGTAGATGGTGACCACGTGCCGGGAAAACAGGCTGTCCGGCGCGGTCATGATCTCGTAGAACTTGTCGCCGCGCCCGTTGGGCGTCGAGATGACGCGCAGCTTGAGGTCAGGGCGCGAGACCACCGGCAGCAGCGCCGTCCAGATGGCCCTGTTGTCCTGGTGGTGGGCGAATTCGTCGAGGATGAGGTTGTCGCTCATGCCGCGCGCGGTGGAAGGCTTGCTGGCAATCGCCCGGATGTAGCTGCCGCGCGAGCCGATGCGCACCACGTGCGCCAGTTCGTCCACATCCAGCGGCTCATCCAGCGCCTCGAAGGCGGCGCCGATGGCGCGCAGGTGGAGCTTGACCCCGTTGTCCATGGCATCCAGCGCCCGGTCGCGCGAGACGGAGAGGATCGTCCAGTGCGAGACGCGCCCGGCGGCCTCTGCTTCCAGCACGTCCAGCACCGCCTCCAAGGTGGTCGTGAAGGTCTTGCCCGCCTGGCGGCTCCACATGCCCGCCTTGAAGCGGGCCGTGTCGGCCAGATAGCGGCGCTGATAGCGGTAGAGGATGGGGCCGGTCATGTGATAAGCTTCAGCGCATGAATCCGGCGCGCCTGTCTCGCATCGTGGCCGCCATGCCGCTTGGCATGGGCGCGGGGCTTTTCGCCGCGCGAGACCTGCGCCCGCTTGCCCCAAGCATCCATAAGCGAAGCGATCTCGACGCGCTGCGCGGCGATTGGCGCAAGATCGGCGGCGACTTCCGTGTCGCAGTCGAGAAATTCCAAACTGAAGAAGCCCACCGAACCCGCTGACAGCCGGGTCGTCGCGGCATCACAGCAGTGGTTGGGGCCGGTTCCGCCTCCTGCCGCCCTGGAGGGTTTCGAGCGCATCGTGCCCGGAGCCGCCGCCCGCATCTTGCAAATGGCGGAAGATGAGCAGCGCCACCGCCACGCCATCGAAGCCGCCTCCATGCATACCAAGCAAGAAACGGTTCGCATCACCGCCCGCGACAACCTCCTCGGCATGGTGCTTGGATTCCTGGCGCTGGCTGCCAGCCTGGGTGCCGCCATCTGGTCGGTCGCCATCGGCGCGCCATGGCAGGTGTCGGTGGCATTCATCAGCCTGCCGGTCATGATCGTGGCCGCCGAGCTGGTGAGAAGAAAACGCTGATCACCCGCCATACAACCCCTCCTTGACCACGCGCAGCGTCTCCGCGTCCAGCGTCTTGCCGGCGCGCCCGGCTTCGCGCTCGATGGCATCCAGCTTGGTCTTGACCTCCTCCGCCCACTTCTTCTGCCCGATGCTGGCGCGGCTGGCCTCGGCCACGGCGCGGGCGGCTTGCGACAGGAGCTTGACCTGCTCTGCCGGGTCGGCGTCTTCGGCCTCGCGCACCTTGAGCATGGCCTCGAACAGGGCCGACTGCACCAGGCGGATCACCGCGGCGGAGTGTTCGTCGGCGGCGTCCGGCGCGGCTTCGGCGATGAGCCGGGCGGCTTCGGCGCTGGCTTTGATGGCGCTCATGGTGCGCTGGATGCGCTGATCCGCGCGCCAGATGGCTGAGTGCGAGAGCTCATAGCCCTGCGCCTTGAGCATCTCGGCAAGCGCCACGTAGCCGGGGTGCGCGCGGTCGGCCAGGGTCTTTTCCAGCCAGGCGCGTACCTCGGGCGGCAGGGCATCGACCTTGCTGCGGCGGGCCATCATGCCTCCCGACGGGCCGCCCCGAGGGAGGCATGCGCCCCCTCGGGGGGCAGCGAGCGCATGCGAGCGTGGGGGTGCACCATGATTACCACCTCGGCGGGCGGGCGATGCCGGCGGGGGCATCCGCCCGGTATTCGTACACGTCCATCCCGTGCGCGGTGAGCTCGGCGGACCACACGGGGCCGCGCTCATCGATGGTGACCAGGCCGTGGGCCTTGAGCCACCCAAGTTCGCGGCGGATGTCGGCGGCGCTGGCGCGCACGGGGATGTCGTGCGCGCAGGCGGCCAGCAGCGTCTCCAGCGCGCCGTAGGGGCGGGCGTGCCACAGGGCGGTCAGCAGCACCCAGCGCAGGGTTTCGCGCTCGGCGCGCTCGATGTCGATGGCCTGGCCGAGCGGATTAGCCATGGCGGGTCTCCTTGACGATCATGAGCAGCATTTCGTGGATGCGGTCGAGCTTGATGGTGATGGCCGACATGTCGCGGATGTGGTCTTCGCGCCGGATGTAGTGCAGCGGGAGTTCCGCGCGCAGGCCGGTGAGCTCGGCATCGATGCGCCGGATCTCGGCGGCCATGGATTCCAGGCGCTCGAACCGCTGGTCGATCTCGCGCATGAGCCGGTTGGCAAAGCCGCGCGCCATCAGCGCCACCGCGCCCAGCAGCGCGCCGATGGCCCACACCGAGACCTGCCAGCGCATGAGGCCGGAGAGGATGTCACCTTCCATGCGTCACCTCGTCCCACTGGCGGATGGCGTCGATGCGGGCGCGGCATTCGCCGTAGAGGGCGATGGCGTCTGCGGCCCATCCGGCGATGTCGGCCTCTGTCGCGCCGGGATCGGCGGCAGCGGCGGCATCGGTGTGAGCAGGCTCGCCGGCGGGCGCGGGCACGGCACTGGCGTCTGCGATGGCGGCGTTGAGCAGCCCGCGAGCAGGGCCAGACAGGCCGCAGCGGTCAGCGGTCGGCAATCCATACAGGGTCTCCTTGAGGCGGCGTTGGGTGTCGGTGAGGCGGGTTTTCGTCGCCTGCAATGCGTGCACGGCGGCGCGCTCGGCGTCCTGCGCGGCGGCCAGCCGCCGGGCCGCCTCCTCGGCGGCGGCCTGGCGTTCAGCGGCATGGGCGGCCTGAAGGCGGGCGATCTCGGCATCGGCCAGGCGGCCCTTGAGCGCGTAGCCGCCTGCGAAACCGCTGGCCAGGCAGACAGCGGCCACCGCGAGCATGGGCCAGGGGGTCACCATATCCAGCGCCCCTGTAGCCAAGCGTCGAGCGTCAGCCGCCACGCCAGCGCGGGCAGCAGCATCCACAGTCCGATCATGGGGTCTCTCCCGTGCACTGCCGGTATTCGGCTTCGCGCCGACGCACCAGCCCGGGCAGCTCGCGGCCGCCCGCGCGCGTCCAGCGCAGGATTTCCTTGCATGCGCCCGCGTAGTCCGGCGGGGTCTGCTTGAGTTTCTTCACCAGCGTGCTGCGGCAAAACGCCGCCGGGCCGATGTTGTAGATCAGCGACTGAAAGGCGGCCGCCTCGTGGGCGGCCAGCGGCACGTCGCCGATGCAGGCGGCGGCCTCGCGCCAGAGGCGGTTGGCATCCTGCGCCAGGCGCAGCACGGCGCGCTCCGGCGTCATGGTGTCGCCGGGCCTGACCGGGCGGCCGTCTTCGTGGGTGGTGGAGCCAAAGCCCACGGTCTGCACGCCCGCGCCATCGTCGTAGGCCGTGCGGCGGTAGCCCTCCCAGCCGGCGATGCCGGCCAAGGTGAGCGCCGAGACGGTGATGAGGATGGCAGGCGTGCGCTGCATGGCGCAATCGTCGTCCAGTACCGGCTCCGGTGACAGTCTGAAGCCTGTCAGCGTTGGCGCTGCCGGCGCGGCCGCGCAGACTGGCGGCCATGCAGACCCCACGCACATCGCCCGCGCACCCCGCCGCCGAGCTGTCGGCCGGCGGCGCGCTGATGTCGATTCATGCCTCCAGCCCTTCAGTGGCCGCCGACGCCCCGCCGGAGTGGGTCGAGCTCATTCCGGCGGGGGATTTTTCCGGGCGGGACGGGCGCGGGCCGTACCGGCTCGATGCCGAGGCGGTGCTCAAGGCCTTTGCCGCGGGCGGCATCGACCTGCCCATCGACTACGAGCACCAGAGCCTGGAGGCCGAGGCCAAGGCCGGGCCGGTGCCCGCCGCCGGCTGGATCAAGGAACTCGAGGTGCGCGATGGCGCGCTGTGGGCTCGTGTGCAGTGGACGCCGCGCGCCGCCGAGCTGATCGCCGCGCGCGAGTACCGCTTCCTCTCCCCGGTGTTCCGCCACAAACAGGGCCGCGTGGTGGCTCTGGCCGGGGCGGGGCTGGTGCACTACCCGAATCTCGACCTCAATCCGGTTGCCAACCGACAAGGAGACGCCATGTCCGATCCGATCGATCTTGCGCCCATCGCCGAGGCCCTGGGCGCGCCTGCCGACGCCGACGCCGCGCAGCTCGTGGCCCATGCGGCCAGCCTGCGCCGCCGCGCAGACTCCCCCGATCCCGCCGAGTGGGTGCCGATGAGCCAGCACAAGGCCGTGGCCGACGAGCTGGCCCGTCTGCAAGCCGAGGTGGCCCGGCAAAAGGCCGAGGCCGCCGTGTCTGAAGCCATGCGCGCCGGCAAGCTCGCCCCGGCGCTCAAAGACTGGGCCATGGGCTACGCCAGCCACGACCCCGAGGGCTTTGCCGCCTGGGCCGCAGCCGCCCCGGTCATCGTCAGCGCCCAGTCCGACGCGCACGCGGCCAAGACGCCCGAGGTGCTGACCGAGGAGGAGCGCTACGTCTGCGCCCAGCTCGGGCTGACCGAGGACGACTTCATCGCCCACAAGCGCAAGCTCGAATCGCTCAACAAGGAGTAAGACATGGCCATCATCACCCCCGCCCTGCTGTCCGGCCTGCGCACCGGCTTCTCGAAAGCCTTCCAGGACGCGCTCGCCGCCACCCCCACCGACTGGGAGAAGGTCGCCACCCGCGTGCCGTCCTCTTCCGCCAGCAACACCTACGGCTGGCTGGGCCAGTTCCCGGCCCTGCGCGAGTGGGTGGGCGACCGCGTGCTCAAGGACATGGCGGCGCAGGCCTACCAGGTCCAGAACAAGCTCTACGAGGGCACGGTGGCGGTTAAGCGCACCGACATCGAAGACGACAACGTGGGCGTCTATACCCCGCTGTTTTCTGAGATGGGCCGCGCTGCCAAGGCTCACGCCGACCAGCTGGTCTTCGGCCTGCTGGCCGCCGGCGAGAACACGACCTGCTACGACGAGCAGAACTTCTTCGACACCGACCACCCGGTCTACCCGAACGTGGACGGCACCGGCACGGCGACGCTCGTCTCCAACCTGCAAGCCGGCACCGGCCCGGCCTGGTATCTGCTCGACACCAGCCGCGCGCTCAAGCCGCTCATCTTCCAGGAGCGCACCACGCCGGAGCTCGATGCGCTGACCAGCACGCAGGATGAGATGGTGTTCATGTCGGACGCCTACCGCTACGGCGTGCGCTACCGCTGCAACGCGGGCTTCGGCTTCTGGCAGCTGGCCTACAAGAGCAAGGCCGCGCTGGATGCCGCCAACTTCAACGCCGCGATGGCGGCGATGATGCAGGCCAAGGCCGACGGCGGCCGCCCGCTGGGCGTCAAGCCCACCACCCTGGTGGTGCCGCCCAGCTTGCGCGCCGATGCCATGGCGCTGATCGAGGCGCAACTGACCACGGGCGGGGTGAGCAACCCCAACTACAAGGCGGTCGAGGTGATCGTCTCGCCGTGGCTGGCCTGATGTGAGGTGATGCCGTGATCCGCCTCATCGTCCGCACCCGGCCCGCCCACGGCGACGCGCGGCGCTACCGCGCGGGGCTGGGCCCCTTCGGGCGCGAGCCGCTCGAAGTGGAGGTCACGCCCGCGCAGGCCGAGGCGCTGCGCGCCGACCCGGCGCTGCTGGTGGCCGAGGCGGACGGGGCAGCCGATGCGGGCGCGCCCGCCGCAAAACCCGCGCCGCCGCCCGCTGCTGCACGCACCCGGCGCAAAAACGGCGCTGAGGCCTCGAACGGCTGAGGTGGCTATGGTGGTATCACCCATCCCCAAAAAATCGCTCCACGGGCCTAAAAACCCGTTTGATGGGGTTAGATGGAGGCTGGCCGGATGAGATACGCCGCGCTGACCGATCTGGCCCAGGCCATGCCGCCGGATGTGCTCACCCGGCTGGCGAGCGACGACCCGATGGCGACCGCTCCCGATGCCGCCATCGTCGATGCGGCGCTGGCGCACGCCGATGCACGCATCGATGCGGCGCTGGCTTCGGCTGGCGCGACGCTGCCCGACCCGCCGCCGGCGGTGATCCGGCATCTTGCGGTGCAGCTGGCGCGCGGCTGGCTCTACGCGCGCCGCCCCGAGGGCATGGATTATCCGGAGGCGATCCGGCGCGAGATGGAGGCGGCGCAGAAGATGCTGGATGCCATCGCTGCCGGGCGGCTACGCATCGGCGCCGCTGGCCACCCGTCTGGCACGCTGGAGGTGGTGCCCGGCAGCCGCGCGCGTGACTGGGGGATGCTCGCATGATCGACACCCGCGCCGTGCTCAAGGACGTGGCCGAGCGGCTGCGCGCCGCCATCCCCGAGGTGGAGGTGGCGCTCACGCCGGAGCGGCCGCAAGCCTGGCGGCTCAATCACCCGCGCGCGGCGCTGCTGGTGGCCTACGGCGGCAGCCGCTACGGCGATGCGCGCGACGCCGACCTGGTGGTGCAGGAGCGCGTCTTGCGCGTGCACGTCTACGTCGTCGCACGCGCGCTGCATGACGCCTATGGCGCGGTGCCGCTGGTGGATGCCGCGGCGGACGCCTTGCTCGGATTGCGCGCGACGAACTGCGGACGCATGCGGCTCGTCTCCGACCGCTTCGTGAGCGAGGAGGCGGGCATCTGGACGTATGAGCTCGTCTTCGAGGCCGAGACGCTGGCCATCGAGGATCGCGATCTATCCGCCGTGCCGCGTCTGGCGCGCGTGACGGCCGACTATGGCTTTGAACAGGAGGCCCCGCCATGAAAACCTACCGCTACAGCGGCCCGATGAGCGCCGCCACCCTGCCCGACGGGCGCGACGTGGTGCTCTATCCCGGCCAGACCGTCGAGCTGCCCGAAGACAACGACTGGGTGCAGACCCTGGCGGCGCTGGGGCATTTGGTCGAACAACCAGCCGCGCCCGCTCGCCCGGCGCGCGCCGCCAAGGACAAGGAGGCGGCATGAGCCCGGATTTCGTCTCGCGCCAGCGCGCCATCCGCCGCGCCATGCTGGGCGAGCTGTACGCCGCGCGCGCCGAGGGGCGCATCGTCTATGCGCGCGACCTGACGGCCCAGGCCGGGCAAGCGGAAGCCGAGGCGCGCTTCGCGCTCGACTATCTGATCGAGGCGGGCTGCGCTGCCTACCGCGGCACCGCCGTGCACATCACCGCGCGCGGCATCGATCGCTTTGAACAAGGAGACTGACCATGCCAGCCAATTTTTTGCACGGCGTCGAGACCATCGAAGTCCTCAAAGGCCCGCGCCCCATCCGCCAGGTCAAAACGGCCGTGGTCGGCCTGATCGGCACCGCCCCGACCGGCGCGGTCAATGAGCCGACCATCGTGCTCTCCGAGCGCGACGCCGCCGCCTTCGGCGATGTGGCCATCAGCCGCGACTTCACCATCCCTGCCGCGCTGGACGCCATCTTCGATCAGGGCGCGGGCACCGTGATCGTGGTCAATGTGCTCAACCCGGCCACGCACAAGAGCGCCGTCACCGCCGAGGCGGTGACGCTCTCCACCGTGACCGACAGCGCCAAGCTCGCCCACCCCTACGTGTCGTCGGTGGTGGTGAAGAACGACGCCGGCACGACCACTTACGTGCTCGATACCGACTACACGCTCGACGCCACCACCGGCACCATCACGCGCAAGCCGGGCGGGGCCATCGCCTCTGGCGCCTCGCTCAAGGTGGACTATCAATACCTCGACCCACAGCTTGTCACCGCCTCCGACATCATCGGCACGGTGAACGCCGCAGGCAGCCGCACCGGCCTCAAGGCGCTGGATGACACCTACAACCGCTTCGGCTTCAACGCCAAGCTGCTCGTCGCGCCGGTCTACGGCACGCTCGCCAGCGTCTCCGCCGAGCTCATCAGCATGGCGCACAAGCTGCGCGCGATGGCCCTCATCGACGCGCCCATCGGCGTGACCGTGCAGCAGGCGGTGGAGGGGCGCGGCCCGTCGGGCGGCATCAACTTCAACACCAGCTCCGAGCGCGCCATCCTGTGCTACCCGCACCTCAAGGTGTTCGATCAGGCCACGGGCAGCGAGCGGCTGGAGGGCATGGCCGCGCGTCTGGCTGGCGTGATCTGCCGCAAGGACACGGAAAACGGCTACTGGTGGAGCCCGTCGAACACCGAGATCATGGGCATCACCGGCACCGAGCGCCCGATCACCGCGCGCATCAATGACCCGCAGTCCGAGGCCAACCTGCTGAATGAGAACGGCATCGTCACGGTGTTTAACAGCTTTGGCACCGGCTACCGCGCCTGGGGCAACCGCTCCGCGGCCTGGCCGTCGATGACGCATCCGCGCAACTTCATCAACGTGCGCCGCACCGCCGACGTGCTGCACGAGAGCGTGGAGTACTCGATGCTCCAGTTCATCGACTGCCCCATCGACAATGGCCTCATCGATGCCATCAAGGAGAGCGTCAACGCCTTCATGCGCACACTGATCGCGCGCGGCGCGCTGATCGATGGCAGCTGCACCTACGACCCGGCCAAGAACCCGCCCACCGAGATCGCGCTGGGGCATCTGACCTTCGACATCACCTTCATGCCGCCCACGCCCGCCGAGCGCATCAGCTTCGAGAGCTTCATCGACATCAACCTGCTGCGCGGTCTGGGCAGCCAGCAATGAGGAGCTAGATCATGGCTAACGTACTGATCCACCGCATCACCAACGCCAACGTCTATATGGACGGCTCCAACCTGCTGGGCCGCGCCGAGGAAATCGCGCTGCCGCAGGTCAAGGTCAAGATGGCCGAGCACAAGGCGCTGGGCATGGTCGGCACCATCCGCGCCTTTGCCGGCGTCGAGGCGCTGGAAGGCAAGATCAAGTGGGCGTCGCTGTATGCCGACGTGCTCAAGAAAGCCGCCAACCCCTTCAAGACCGTGCAGCTTCAGGTGCGCGGCTCGCTCGAGGAGTGGAACACGCCGGCCGGGCGCAACGCGGAAAAGCCCGTGGTGGCCGTGATGCAGGTGCTCTTCAAGACCTTCCCGGCCGGTAGTTTCAAGCAGCACGAAAACGTCGAGGTCGAGACCGAGTTCGACGCCTGGTATCTGAAGCTCTCGGCCGAAGGCCAGGACATCCTCGAGATCGACGTGGCGGCCAATATCTACAAGGTGGGCGGAGCGGATGTGCTGGCGAACTACCGCGCCAACATCGGAGGCTGATGAGCGATGAAGATCGACCTCAAATTTCCAATCGCCCGCCCCGACGGCAGCAAGGTGGCCAGCGTCACCCTGCGCCGCGCCACCGTTGGCGACTTGAAGGCCGCGCAGCGGCAGGCCGACAAGCCGGAGGACCAGGAACTGGCCTTGATCGCCCGCCTCACCGGCCTGGTGCCGGAGGACGTGGAGCTCATCGACCTGGCCGACTACAAGCGCATCCAGGAGTCCTTTCGCGAACTGCTGGATGCGTGATGGCGACCTGTGGGCGGGCGCGGCGCTGCTGGCGCGCTGGTTTCGCTTCCAGCCGTCGGAAATCGATTCGCTGGAGGTGGCTGATTTTTTGCGCTGGGTGAGGCTCGCGCGCGAGCAGATCAGGGACGAGGGCGGCAGCGGTTAGGGCTTCGGCCCGAACAGCTCTGCGGCGGCGCCGAAGAAGGCGGCCATGATCGGGCCGCTGACGGGCAGGCAAAGGACGGCCGCCAGCAGCGCAGCACCCAGGCTGCCGCCGGTGATCAGCACGACCAGCGCGGGCGCGGCCATGGCGGCGCAGAGCGCGGCGAGGGTGAGGTTTTCCGAAGACATGGCTAGACGAGTATAGAGCATGGCAGGCGCAACGGTAACGCTCGGGATCCTGGTCACGGCAGCCGCCGGTGCGGCGCATGGCGCATTGCAGTCCCTCGGCCAGAACATGGATCGCCTGAAGGCGCGCACGGCGGAGGCCGCCCGCAGCCATGCGCAGCTGGGCGAGAAGCTGGCGCTGGTGGGCCGGCAGAATCGCCCGATCGAGGGCTTGTCCGATGCCTACGTGAAGCTTGGCCGGACGATCGAGCAGGCCAGGGCGCATGCCGAACGCTTCGAGGCGGTGCAGGCGAAGATCGCCGGACACAAGGCCGCCGCCGGCGAGCTCTGGGGGCAGGCCGTCGGCGTGGCCGGGCTGGGGATGGCCATGGCGGCGCCGGTCAAGGCGGCCATGGATTTCGAGTCCGCGTTCGCCGATGTCAGGAAGGTCGTCGACGGCACGGACGAGGAACTGAACGGCCTGTCGGCCGCCATCATGCGCATGGGGCGCAGCCTGCCGCTGGCGCATACCGAGATTGCCGCCCTGGCTGCCGCCGGTGGGCAGCTTGGCGTGGCCCTGAAAGACCTGCCGGCCTTTGTCGAGACGACGGCCAAGATGGCGGTGGCCTTCGACATGGGTGCCAACGAGGCCGGCGATGCCATGGCCAAGATCGCCAACGTCTACAAGATTCCCATCGCCGAGATTGGCCGGCTGGGTGATGCCATCAACCAGATCTCCAACGAAAGCCCGGCCAAGGCCAGCGAGATCGTGCGGGCGCTGTCGCGCGTGGGCGGCGTGGCGCAGGCATTCGGTCTGTCTGCCGAGCAGGCTTCGGCCCTGTCGGCGGCCTTCATCGCCATGGGCAAGCCGCCCGAGGTGGCGGGCACGGCAATCAACGCGCTGCTGCTCAAGTTGCAGACGGCGGACAAGCAGGGCGAGAAGTTCCAGGCGGCGCTCGCGTCCATGGGCATGTCGGCCGGCGCGCTCAAGCAAGCGATCGGCGAAGATGCGCAAGGCGCGCTGCTGGGCTTCCTGAAGGCGCTGGAGTCCGTGCCCAAGGAGGCGCGCATGGGCGTGCTGGTGGATCTGTTCGGCCTGGAGTACTCAGACGACATCGCCGCGCTGGCCGGCAACCTGGACGTCTACAGGCAGCAGCTCGACGCGGCGGCGCGCGCCCAGGGGTCGATGGGCAAGGAATTCGCGGCGCGGGCGGCCACCACGGCCAACAATCTGCAGCTTTTGAAAAACACGGTCTCCGAGCTGGCGATCAATATCGGCTCGGTGCTGCTGCCGCCGCTCAATGGCGTGCTGTCCAGTCTGCGCCCGGTTGTTGAGGGGCTGGCCTCGTGGGCCAGAGAAAACCCCGGCGTCGTGTCGGCCATCGGCAAGCTCACCGCCGCGCTGCTGGCATTCAAGGCGGGCAGCCTCGCGGCGCGCGCGGCCTATCACCTCATGTCCATCGGCGTGCTGGGCAGCATCGGACGCATCCAGGCGTTGCGCGCGGCGTGGATCTCCGCGTCGCTGGCGATACAGACGCGCAGCCTCGCGCCCCTGCTGGGCAACGCCGCGCCGGCGGCGGCGGGGTTGCTCGGTCGCTTGCGCGAGATCGCCAATTCCGGCGCGCCCATGAAGGCGGTGGGCTGGCACCTGGCGCAGATTGGCGGGCAGGCAAAAGGCGCGGCCTTGGCGGTGGGTGGCGCGCTCAAGTCGGCCTTGCTTGGGGCGGGCAAGGCCATCCTGTGGCTGGGGCGCGCGGTGATGCTCAATCCGATCGGGCTGGCGCTCACGGCGGCGGCGTTGCTCGTCTACAAGTTCTGGGGGCCGATCAAGGGGTTCTTCAAAGGTCTGTGGGACGGCATAACCGCTGGACTGGCGCCTGTGGTCGGCGCCTTCCGCGCCGCGTTCGCGCCGGTAGCGCCACTGCTCGATCCTGTGATTGGCGCGTTCAAGACCGTCATCGGCTGGGTCGGCAGGCTCGTCTCGGGCGTGGGTGATCTGCTCAAACCCATGGACGATGCGGGCGGCGCGGCAGAGGCGCTAGGTCGCCGCGTCGGGCAAGCCATTGCCAGCGCGGCACAGATGTTCCTGTCGCTGCCGGGTAAGCTGCTTTCGCTGCCTGGCGAGATGCTGCGCATCGGCGGCGAGATCGTCGCCGGGCTGATCAAGGGCATCAAAGACAAACTCGCCTCGGCGGGCAAGGCCATCGAAGAGCTGGGCGAGAGCATCAAGAGCCGGTTCAAGGGGTGGCTCGGCATCCGCTCGCCTTCCACTGTCTTCGCCGGCTTCGGCCAGATGATCGGCCAGGGTGCGGCGCAGGGAATCGCCGGAATGACAGGCGCGGTGGGCAAGGCGTCGGCGGGGCTGGCCATTGCTGCCACGACGGCATTTCAGCCCGCGCTGGCCTCCGATTTGCCCGAATTGCAGGCGACAAAAGTCGGCGCGGGTGCGACGGCATCTGCCGCGCGCACGGGTGCGCCAGCCGCCACGCAGATCACCTTCGCGCCGACGATCAACGTCAACGCAGGCGGCAACCCGGCCGCCGCGCGCGAGCAGGTGCAGCAGGCAGTGCAGATGAGCTTTGCCGAGTTCGAGCGCCTGATGCGCCGCTATGAGGCCGAGCGGCGGCGCATCGCGCCCGGCGGAGGGTGGATGTCATGAGTCTATACGCCGTGCTGGGCGAGACGGAGCTCGAAGTCATCCAGTGGCTCGATGGCTTCGAGGCCAAGTTCGCCGCCGAGTGGCCCGAGCAAGGCCTGATCGGGCGCAAGAGCCTGATCCAGCACACCGGCTTCAAGCCAGATGAGGTGCGCATCGACGTGCTGCTGCACGCGCAGTGGTGCGACCCTGGCGCCGAGCTGGGGCGGCTGAAGGCGCGGCTGGACGCCGCCGAGCCCATGGCCTTCGTGCTCGGCACGGGCGAGTATCGCGGCGTCTTCGTGCTCACCGACATCGAGACCACCACGCGCCAGACCGATGGCGCCGGCGCCTTGATGGCGCTGGAGGCGCGCCTGACCCTCAAAGAGTGCGTGGGCGATCCGGCCGAGCCCAATCCGCCGGCGGTGCTCTTGCCTGGCTGGCAAGCGCCGGTGGCCGACGGCGTGGATGTGGTCGATGCGCCCATCGCGACGGTGTTCGCCGACTCGCCCGTGGGCGATCTGGCCGAGACGGTCTCGGCGGCGGTGGCAGGCGCGTCGCGCGTGGCCGAGGTGGCCGGGCAGGTCGCCAGTCTCGCAAGTCTTGCGCGGGTCGCGCCGGCGTCTGCGCTGGCGCTGGCGCCGAGCGTGGCGGCGTCGATCTCCGGCGCAGCGGATGCGCTGCCAGTGGGCGCGCTCTCCGGTGTGGCGCGTCTGGCCGATGCCGCCAGCGCCGCGCAGGCGGCCGTGTCGCAGCTGCAAGCGGCGGCATCCGTGCTCGATGGCGCGGGGCCAGTCGACATCCTTTTACGCGCCCAGTCCGCCGCAAGCGGTGCGCAATACGCCCTGCGCGCCCTCGAGGGCGGGCGGCAGGCGCTGTCGAGCCTTGCCGCAGACATCGCCATCCGGAGCGCGGTGGCATGAAGGCGCTCATCCACATCACGCGCGACGGCGAGCGCTGGGACGCCATCGCCTGGCGCTACTGGCGCGACGTGGCCGAGCTGCCGCGCCTGCTGACGGCTAATCCACATCTGGCCGCGCGCCCGACGCTGCCCTCCGGCCAGCGCGTCGTCGTGCCCATCATCGATCGACGCGAGGCCGTCGTCTCCACCGCGAGGCTGCCGCCATGGCGTCGCTGACCCACCCCGCCGTCGAGCTCCTCTACAACGGGCGCGACGTCACCGCCGATCTCTCGCCCTACCTGATGAGCGCGACCTACACCGACCGGCTCTCGGGCGAGGCCGACGACCTCGATGTCGAGCTGGCCAGCCCGTCCGTGCGCGACACCCGGTGGCTGGCCGACTGGTATCCGGACAAGGGGGTGACGCTGCGGATGCGCTACGGCTACCGCGACCGGCTGCTGGGCGACACCGGCGAGATGGAGGTGGACGAGATCGAGATCGCCGCGCCGCCCTTGAGCGTGCGCATCCGGGCGCTCTCCGCCGGCATCACGCGCCAGGCGCGCACGCGGCTGGGCCGGGCGTATGAAAACCTGCGCCTGTCCCAGATCGTCGATGCGGTGGCGGCGCGGCTGGGCGCCAAGCGCGCCGGGAGAATCGATCCCGACCCGCTGCTCGACCGCGTGACGCAATACCAGGAGGGCGACTGGGCCTTCCTCCGGCGGCTGCTGGCCGAATACGGCTACACGATCAAGCTCACCGAAAACAACAAGACGCTGGCCGTGGCGCGCGCCGATCATCTGGCCGAGCAAGACGATGTGGCCGTGCTTGCGCCCGCCCTCATCACCGCCTGGCGCTACCGCGACAAGATTTCCGACGTGCCGCAAAAGGTGGAGGTCAAGCACCACGACACCCAAAGCGCGCTCGTCTATGGCAAGGATGCCGCCACCGGCGAGGTCAAGCCGGTGGATGTGCGGCGCATCCACCGGCGCGCCCGCTCGCCCGAGGACGCCGCCGCACAGGCCGAAGGCGAGGCCGAGCGCCACGCCGTGGACAAGACGGCGCTGGAGCTTTCGCTGCCGGGCGAGCCGCTGCTCGTGGCCGGCTCGATAGTGCGGCTGGAGGGCTTCGCGCGCCTCGATGGCCGCTACCTCATCGTCGAAGCGCGGCACAGCATCTCCCGCGCTGGCTACACGACCGACCTGCAAACCCGGAGGCTGCCATGATCGAGACCCACGACGAGGCCGGCGTGACCCTGCGCTACGCGTTCGTGACCGCATTGGATGAGACGGCCCACACTATCCGGGCGCAGATCCCCGACCTCGAGATCGAGACCTGGTGGCTGCCCGTGCTCACCATGGGTAGCCGCGGCGACCGCCACTATGGCTTGCCCGACATCGGCGAGCACGTGGCCGTGCTGCTCGACCGCCGCGGCGAAACCGGCGTGTGCCTGGGCTGCATCTACTCGCAGCGCGACCCGGCGCCCGTCACCGGCGCGCCGGATCGACACCACATCCGCTTTCGTGATGGCACCACCATCGACTACGACCGGCGCACGCACAAGCTCAGCGTCCACTGTGTCGGCGACATCGAGATCGTCTCCGCCACGCACATCATCCTGCGCGCGCCGCGCATCGACCTCAACTGACGCCATGCCCGCCGCGCACCGCCACACCGACACCTGCACCGGCCACGGCTGCTACCCCAGCCGCGCCAATGCCGAGGGCAGCCCAGATGTCTTCGTCAACGGCATGGGCTGGCACCGCGTCGGCGACGGCTGGGCCGCGCACTGCTGCGGGCCGGTCTGTCACGGCGGCGCTCTCGCTGCCGGCAGCCCGACCGTATTCGTCAACGGCCGCGCCGCCGGACGCATCGGCGATCCGGTCGATTGCGGCTCGTCCGCCGCCACCGGCAGCCCGGATGTGTTTGCCGATGACCGTGCTGCCTGAAGCCGATCAGCCTTCGCGCCACGCGCGCGCGCGAGGATCATGTTTGCCATGATTGCGCCCGCTGCCGCCTCCATCCCGCGCCGCGCCCACTGGCAGCTTGCCCTGGGCGGGGATGGCTACGCGCAGGCGCTCGACGATCTGCGCCAGGCCATTGCCATCATCCTCACCACGCGCCGCGGCAGCGACCCGCTGCGCCCGGAGTTCGGATCCGACCTCTGGCGCTATCTGGACCACCCCATCGACCGCGCCCGCCCGCACCTCGTGCGCGAGGTCTATGCTGCCATCCGGCGCTGGGAGCCGCGCGTCAAAATCGAGCGCGTCAGCGTCGATCTGGATGAGGCGCATCACCTGAGCATCGGCGTGCACTTCGCTGCCGCCGATGGTCTATCCGGCTTGGCCGAGGTGCGTCCATGACCGACCCTATCAAGCTCATCGCCGACGACCCGGCGGCCATCGCAGCCGAGCTCAAGGCGGCCTACGAGACCGCCACCGGCCGCACCGTCTACCCCGGTCAGGTCGAGCAGCTGCTGATCGACATCTGCGCCTACCGCGAATCCCTGTGCCGCGCCGCGATCAACGAGGCCGCGCGGCAAAACCTGGTCGCCTTCGCGCGCGCGCCCATGCTCGACTACCTGGGCGAGCTGGTGGGGGTGGCGCGTCTGCCGGGCGAGGACGACGAGCGTCTGCGCGAGCGCATCCGGCTCGCGCCAGAGCACTTCTCTGTGGCCGGGCCGCGCCTGGCCTACCGCTACCACGCCATGACGGCGGATGCCTCGATCACCGATGTGGCTGTGCGCTCGCCCGAGCCTGGGCTCGTGGTGCTACACCCGCTCACCGCCTCCGGTCTGCCTTCCGCCGACATCAAGGCGCGCGTGCTGGCCGCTGCCAGTGCAGAGGACGCCCGTCCCCTGTGCGACACAGTTAGCGTGCAGGACCCGGTGGACTTCCCCTACAGCGTGGCCGCCACCGTCACCCCCTACGCCTGGGCCGATGCCGAGAGCGTGCGCGCCGCCGCGCTTGCCGACGTGACCGCATTCTGCGCGACGAAAGCGCAGCGCCTGGGGCAGGACGTGACCCGCTCAGCGCTGATCGCCGCGTTGCACGTGCCGGGTGTCAAGCGCGTGGCGCTCGCGCACCCCGCCGCCGACATCGCCGCCGACGTGCACCACTGGACGAACGCCACCAGCATCGCGGTGACCGTCACGGAGCCCGAGGATGAGTGACCGCCGCTGGTATCCGGACGTCATCGCCACCGACGCGCGTCTGGCGGCGCTGGCCGACCTGTCGGCGCGGCTGGAGGCGCTGCCGGTGGACAAGGTGCTCGCCCATCTGGTGGACCGGGTGGATGAGCGCCTGCTGCCGACGCTCGCCTGGGGTTGGCATGTCACCGACCTCGAAGGCTGGCGGCTGGCCGACACGCCCGAGAAGCGCCGCGCCATCCTGCGCCGCGCGATCGCCCTGCACCGCAAGAAAGGCACGCCGTGGGCCATCAAAGAAGCGCTCAAGCAGGTTGGATTCGAGGTCGAGATCATCGACCAGACAGCGCAGCGCGCCATCTACGCGCCGCTCATGCCACTGAAAATCGATGGTTCGTGGCGGCTCGATGGCGCTCATACGATCCGGCCCATCGAGCGGCTGGCCGCCGTGCCGCAAATCCAGCACTGGGCGCAGTTCATCGCGCGCGTCAATCTGGCCGATGCGCGCGACGCTGACGGTCTTGCCCTGGCGCGCCGCCTAATCGACGAGTGGAAACCGGTCTCGCGGCATCAGATTTTTCTGCTTTGGCTGCTCCTCATCGCCGACTTTCGAGCGGCAATGGCCGCCGAGCAGCAACTCGATGTACGGCTGCCCGCCACCCGGCTGCACCCATGGTGCAACGCATCGCTATCCGCCTACCCGGATGCCGCATGGCGCATGGGGCGCGATGGCGAGCCCGTGCGTCTACCGCAGCCCTTCGGTTCTTTCAGCGTGGGCGAGCGGCGCGGTGCAGTGCCTGGCCGCGTGTTGCGTGGGTGCCGCGCGCCCATCGCCGTATCCGGGCGTTTGCCCACGCTCGATGCCGCGCTGCCGCGCGAGCGGCTAGCCGCTAACCGTGACCCGATCATCCTGCCGCCGCCGCGCCTGATCGACAGACCGCGCCGCCTGGATGGTGGATGGCGGCTGCACCACAGCCGCTTCGGCCAGGCGTTCGGCTTTCGGTTGGCGCACGCCGCTTTCCGACGCCGTCTGCGCTTCGGCGATTTCCGTCTGGGCGAAGGCCACATTGCGCCGCCTCCTGCTCGCCTGACCGTCTCCGGCCGCTGGCGGCTGGGGCAGCCTGTTACCCCCGAGATCACGATTGAGAGGATTGCCGCATGAGCGAAGCCGTACTGACCGATGCCTTCCGCGAGCGCCTGGCCGAGCAGATGGCCGGCGGGCGCACCGCCCCTGTGCCAACCCACATCGCCTTCGGCGACGGCGGACACAATCCTGACCTCACGCCAAAACCAGCGCCAGCCGCGCGCACGGCGCTGTACGCCGAGCGCGACCGCGTGGCGCTGGCCAGCCTGACCCGTCCTGCGCCCACCGAGGCGGAGGCCGTCGCCTACCTGGAGGGCGGCTCGATGGTGGGCCGCCTGTTCTCCGAGGTCGGGCTGATCGGCGACGACGGCACGCTCATCGCCTGGCGCACCTTTGCGCCCAAGGCGGTCGAGGCCGGCGAGCGCTACGAAGTCCGCATCAAACCCCGTTTCTGATAGGAGCCTGACATGACGTTGCCGCACCACCCGATCACCCCGATCCCGAACAACGAACCGGAGGCCGTGCCCAGCCTCTGGAACACGCGCTATGTCGAGATCGACGAAAACTTCTCCGCCCTCGATGAACGCGCCAGCGCGCTTGAGTCCGAGGTTTCGTCCGCGCGAGCAGGAAATCCGAATCTCGCCGCCACCATCAACGCCATCATCACGCAAATCGGCGGCATCTCCGGCACGCTCTCCGGCATGGCGTCGCCCGTGTCGGTGCAGCGCGCCGTGGGGCTCGACTGGCTCTACCGCAACCGCCGCATCGCCTTCGAACTCTTCGCTGCCGGCTATCGTCTGGTGCCCACCGAGGATGTGTCGGTGGTATCTGGCGTCGCCGGAGACGAGTCGCTGGATGTGACCAGCACCGAAGGGCTCAAGGTCGGCCAGGATTATCTGTTGGTTGAGGGCGGAAACGTCGCGCTGGTGCGTGTGGCGCAAATCCTGACCAGTCAGCGCCTGCGCCTGACAGCCACGCTCACGCGCAACTGGACGAGCGCGGCAATGCTCACCGGTATGTCGCTTCAGCCCATCGCGGGCGGCAGCGGAGGCGTGCGCGGCCAGGTCGGCGATGCTTGGGTCTCGAAGGAGCTGTTTTTGGGCGACGACAACACAGCGCGCGCTGTGATCATCCGTCGCAGCCTCAATGCCGGCGCGGTGCGACTCTATTATCGCGACGCTTATACGCCAGCCTGGACGGAGCGCATCTGGAGTCTGCGCCGTCAGGGCGAGATCGCCGGCGTGCCGGATGGTTACTGCGACGACGAATATCTGGTGCCGATGCGCGGCAACGGCTATTTGCGCATCGAGATCGACGGCGAACCCGTCGATATCCTTCACATCGTCGCCACGGGCTCGCCCACGGGCGCTGGCGGAGCGGTCAATCCAGCCATGCGCCCCGATGCGCCAACCATCTCCAATCCAGCCAATGGCGCAACCGATATTGGCGAGACGCCGACGCTGGCCGTCGCCGGATTCAGTTCGCCGGCCGGCAACTCGTTCGCCTATACGCAATTCCAGATCTCGACTGCATCGACGTTTGCGTCGGTGCTGCATGACTCCGGCGAGGTGGCAGCGCAGTCCTACACGCTGCCCGCCGGCATCCTCTCGACAGGCGCCACCTACTATGTGCGCGCCCGCGTCAAGGATGCAGCAGGACTCGTCTCGGACTGGTCGTCTGCATCGAGCTTTACCACCAAAACCTCATTCGCATACGTCAACACGCCGGCAATCACCAGCCCGACCAACGGTCAAACCGACATTCCTGAGCGGCCGACCATCATCTCGTCGCCCTTTGCGGTGACGGGCGGCACCGACACCCATCAATCCAGCCAATGGCAGATTCGCCTGGCCAGCGGCAGCTGGTCATCGCCTGTGCACGACTCGGGCGAGACGACGACTGCCAAGACAAGCTACGTTGTACCTGCCGGTGTGCTACAACCCGGGCAGACGCAATACGTGCTGCGCGTGCGCCACAAAGGCGCGACACTGGGCTGGTCGGAGTGGTCGGCTGATGTGACGATCACGACAAAGCAGCAATTCGCGACCATCGTCGGATTGGTACAAGCCGCCACCGGCGGCGGTGCCGGTGCCTACGTCCGCATCAACGAAAACTTCGCGCCCCAGACCACCGACGCGGCGTTTTTCAATAACCACCCGACGTACGCAGGGATCATCCAGCAGACCATCGACGGCCAGTCGATGATCAAGATTCCGAAGTTCTACTTCAAGGCGGGCACTGTGCCGTCTGGCACGTATGCGGGCAAAGCCTATTGGATGATCTCGGATCAGCCCGTATCGGGCTTCAGCGTGCACCCAGCATTTATCGGCGCAGGCGGCGTCGAGCTCGACCAAATTTGGGTCGGAAAATACCAAGCCAGCTCTTCCGGCGGCAAGCTGCAATCCGTCCCCGGTGTGTTGCCGCGTGTAAGCATGGACTTCCCCACAGCGCGTGCCGAAGCCTATGCCCGCAACGTCTCCGGCGTATCGGGCTTCCGCCTGTGGAGCTATTACGACCTTGCCGCCATCCAGATGCTCGCCACCATCGAAATGGGCGGGCTCGACATGCAAGCCCTCATCGGCCAAGGGCGCGTCAGTGCATCGAGTGCGGCCAACGTCGATGCCAGCGATGTTGCCCAGGCCACCTGGCGCGGCATTGTCGGCCTGTGGGGTAATGTCTGGCAGATGGTGGACGGCCTCAAGCGCAACGGCGGCACATGGTGGCGCTGGCAGTACAACGTGCCCGGCAACACCACCACGTCGGACTTCGCAACCGGCTACGTCAATACGGGCCGAGCGGCGCTAACCACCAGCGGGTACCCGGTGACCTTCGATACGACACTGCTGTCGGCGGGGATCATCGTCCCGGCCACCGTCGATGGCACGGCATCTAACGGCTCGACCGGCGATTGTTTCTGGTCGAACACAACCACCGGCGACCAAATCGCTTATCACGGCGGTCACTGGGGCGCCGGCGGGGACGCCGGGTTGTTCTATCTGAACGCGAACAACGCTCCGTCGACCGCGGACGGCAGCATCGGCGGCCGCCTGGCGAAGGTGTGATGGTATATGGTGCACGATCCCATGATCCAAGCCCCGCGCCGAAGCGCGGGGCAAGAGTACGAAGTTCCGCAGCCGCTGGCGCGTCTGATGGCGGCGCTCGAAGACTTTGATGTCTATCTGCACCAGATCACGCAGCAGTGGCCGAAGGCTGAGCGCCACGGGCTGTCTGCACGCTGCCGCGAGCAGATGACGGAGATTCATCGGCTCGTAGCTGTGGCGTGGAAGCGCAAGAGCCGCGCTGGTGCGCTGTTCGACCTCGATGTCGAACTGCATGTACTCAAATCGCTCGTGCGCAAGGCATGGCGGCTGCAATACATCAACGATCACCGGCTTGAGGTGTGCGCACGACACCTAGCCGAAATCGGTCGCATGGTCGGCGCGTGGATCAAGCACGAGTCGGCCAAGGCGAAGGGAGGTGTCCTGTGAACGGCGGCAACTGGGGCAACGGCGGGAACGCCGGGTTGTTCTATCTGAACGCGAACAACGCTCCGTCGAACGCGAACAGCAACATCGGCTGCCGCCTGGCGATGGAAGACTGGGCCAGAAGCGGTGCGGCTACGGCTGCGCCGACAGTGCCCCATCCTTCGGGGGCGCACTCCTGTCTCATCGGAGACGAACAAAAGCCGGGCGACGCGGCGGGTAAAGTGCCCGTGGCTTCGCCCACCCTATTCGAGCGTATCGTGGCGTGGGACAACCTCGTGGCCGCCTACCGCGAAGCGCGCAAAGGCAAGCGGCAGTCGCAGGAAGTGGCCGCTTTCGATGCAGACGCATTCGCCAACTTGGTCGACATCCACGAACACCTGCTGCGCGGCACATGGCAGCCCGGACAGGCACGGCGTTTTTGGGTGCGCGACCCGAAGTGGCGTGAAATCACCGCGCCGCCGTTTCCAGACCGCATCGTTCACCACGCCATCGTGCGCATTATCGAGCCACTGTTCGAGCGCCGCTTCGTCCACGACAGCTACGCATGCCGGCGCGGCAAAGGCACGCACGCTGCCGTGCGTCGCACGCAATCGTTTCTGCGCGGCGCGGTGCGCACGTGGTCGCGGCCTTATATCGTCAAGGTCGATGTCAAGAGCTACTTCGCCAGCATCGACCACGATGTGCTGCTGCGTCAGATGTCGCGCGTCGTGCGCGATGATCGCGTTCTTGCCTTGCTGCGTACGGTGTATAGCGGCTATGGCTTTAGCGGCGTCGGTCTGCCAGTTGGTGCGCTGACCAGCCAGTTGGCCGCCAATATCTTGCTCGATGTCATCGATCACAAAGTCAAGGATGACCTTGGCGTGCGCTACTACGTACGCTACATGGACGACATGGTGGCCGTCGTTAGTGGCAAGAATGCCGCCCGTAGCTTGCTGGGGCGCATTGCGCTGGAGCTTGCCGCGCTTGGTCTGCGCGTCAACCCAAAGAGCGGGATATGGCCTGCCGCGCGCGGCGTTGATTTTTGCGGCTATCGTATCTTTCATGCACATATCCGGCCGCGCAAGCGCTGTCTGTGCGCCTGGAAAAAACGGTTTGCCGCTTTGCGCCGCCGCCACGAAAGCGGCCAAGCGACGCTTGGCCAGTGCCGACAGCGCGTCATGTCGTTTCTCGCGGTCATGCGTCACGCAAACGCGTGGAGGACAAGCGCATCAATCCTTTCCCGGTTCACCCTAGGAGCAAGCCATGCACATCACCGAAGATCGTCATCTGATCGTCAATTCCCAGTCCTACAGCCTCCCGTCTTTGCCTGTTGAGGCCATCGTCCGGGCCTGGAGCGTCCCGGAAGACTACCGGCCGGATGGGGTTTTCATCTCCGTCACCCCGCAGGGTGGCATCGAGGAAGTCCCGGCATGCAGCGGTGCACAGCTCATCGGCGAGGCAAAGCTGGAGGCCGACCCAGCGGCCAAGCTCGCGGCGGCCAAAACCGAGCTGCGCGCGCGCGTCAATGCCGAGCGGTATCGGCAAGAGACCATGCCGCTTACCTACCTCGGCAAGACCTTCGATGCTGATGAGCGCAGTATCCAGCGCATCACCGGCGCGGTGCAGGCCGCCCAGGCGGCTGTTTCTGCCGGTGCGCCATTCAGCATTGATTGGGTATGCGCCGACAACACCGAGATCACGTTGGACGCTCAGCAGATGATCGGCATGCCTGCTGCGCTCATGCAGCGCGTGTATGCCGTCCATCTGCACGCACGGCAGCTCAAAGCGGCTGTTGATGCGGCCACGACGGAGGCCGACCTTGCCGCCATCGACATCGCCACGGGCTGGCCTGCCTAAGATGGACGACCTGAAACGCCGCGCGCTGTTGATCGCGCTATGGGCGCTATGCCAGGTCGCCGCACTGGTCGCGGCAGCCTGGATGCTACTCGCCGCCATCGCAAGCCCGCATGGCCGCCGCGCATGGACTCTGGCGATAGCCTATGACCAGCTTGCCAACGCGGCCTTCGGCGGGCATGAGGACGAGACGATCAGCAGCCGCGCAGGCCGCGCGCAGCGGCAAGGCAAGCGGTGGGCCTGCCTCCTCTGCCGACTGCTGGATCGACTTGATCCTGGTCACTGTGAGCGCAGCATCGAGCGGCTTTGATCGCATTCCGTGCGACATCTTTTTGTCGCGTGGAATGCGTGCACGTCGCGTGTAATGCGTGCACGCGTCGCATTTAATTTGTGCAAGCCCACTGGGCACCCCGGATCAGCGCCTCGTAGGCGAAGATCTGGCGCGCCTGCACATCGACGATCGGCTGGAACGCGATTTTCAGCGCCATCTCCAGCGGCTGGGCGTCGCGGCAGCGGATGCAGCCGATGAGATCGGTATCGGCATCGGCGAAAAAGTCGGTCAGATACATGGGCAGGAGGGCGGCAGAAAGGCGGCAAGAAGAATGGGGCGCGTCTCGTCACTATAGCGCGTCGTCAGCAGATACGCGGCAGCGGGTCGCCGGCCAGCCAGTGCACCAGCCGGCGGCCGCCGAAGCGGGTCTGCATCTGGACGAAATGCCGCCCGTCGGCCACGACCTCGCCGATCAGAGCCGCCTCGCGCCCCAACGGGTGGGCCCGAAGCGCCTGCAGCGCCCGGCCAGCGGCCGCGGCCGCAACGATGATGACCATGCGCCCTTCGCAAGCCATGTCCAGCGGGTCCAGGCCCAGCAGCTCGCAGGCCGCGGCCACGGCCGGGCGCACCGGGATGGCGGCCTCTTGCAGCACCATGCCGACGCCGGACTGGTGGGCGATCTCGTTGAGCGTGGCCGACAGGCCACCGCGCGTCGGGTCGCGCAGCACATGCACCTCGGGGGCCGCGTGCAGCAAATCGGCCACCAGGCCATGCAGGGCCGCGGTGTCGGACACGATGGGGGTGGCCAGGCCGAGCGCTTCGCGGGCGCACAGGATGGCCAGGCCATGGTCGCCGATGGGCCCGGTGACGAGGATGTGATCACCGGGCCGGGCACGCGCGCCATCGACCTCGACGCCCTCGCGCCGCACGCCCACGCCCGTGGTGGTGATGTACACGCCGCCGCCCTGTCCGCGCGGCACGACCTTGGTGTCGCCCGTGACCACGGGCACGCCTGCCTCGCGGGCGGCCCGCCCCATGGACGCGGCGATGCGTTGCAGATCGGCCAGCGCCAGGCCCTCCTCCAGAATGAAGCTGGCCGACAGGTACAGGGGCTGCGCGCCCATGGCGGCCACGTCGTTGAGGGTGCCGTGCACCGCCAGGCAACCAATGTCGCCCCCCGGGAAGAACAGTGGCGCGACGACGTGGGCATCGGTGGCGATGACCAGCCGGCCCGGCACGGCGGGCAGGACCGCGCCGTCGTGCCCGGCGTCCAGCGCCGGGTTGCCCAGCGCCTGCCGAAAGACGTGGTGGATCAGCGCCATCATGGCCCGGCCACCGGCGCCATGGGTCAGATCGACATGGCCGTGGGACAGATCAAGGGCTTCAGCGACGAAAGGCAGGGGTCTGCTCATGGGCTTGGGGGCTTGTGCGCCATGGCCACCGGGTCGCGCCAGCGGCCATACTGGTAATGGGCCGCGCAGGCGCCTTCGGCCGAGACCATGCAGGCGCCGATCGGGTGATCCGGCGTGCAGCCGGTGCCGAAGATGGCGCAGTCCTGGGGCCGCTTGTCGCCGCGCACGATGGCGGCGCATTCGCAGGCCTTGTGGTCGGGCACGGGCCGGTAGGCGAGACCGAAACGGCGCTCGGCATCGAAATCGGCGTAGGCATCGGCCAGCCGCAGGGCGCTGTCGGGCAGGGTGCCCAGACCGCGCCACTCGAACGACTCGCGCCGGGCGAACACCTGTCGCACCAGCGCTTGGGCCTTGAGATTGCCCTCGTGCGTGACGGCGCGGGTGAAGGCGGTCTCCACCCTGTGCTGGCCCTGGACGATCTGGCGCAGCAGCATCCACAGCGCTTGCAACAGGTCCAGCGGCTCGAAGCCCGCGATCACGATGGGCTTGCGGTGCTGGCGCGCCACGGCCTCGTAGGCGGCGCTGCCGATCACGGTGGACACGTGACCAGGGCCGATGAACCCGTCGATGACCGCAGGCTCAGGCCCGCTGAGGATGGCGTGCATGGCCGCTGGCGTGAGCACGTGGTGGCACAGCACCGAGAAGTTGCGCAGCCCCTCGGCGTGGGCCTGGAGCACGGCCACGGCCGTGGGAGGCGCGGTGGTCTCGAACCCGATGGCCAGGAACACCGCTTGCTGCCGCGGATGGTCCCGCGCCCATTGCAGCGCCTGCAGCGGCGAGGTAATCATGCGCACCTGGGCCCCCAGCGCCTGGGCTTTGCGCAGCGTCAGGCGGTCCGAAGCCGGCACGCGCAGCACGTCGCCGTAGGTGAACAGGGTCACGCCGGGCTGCTGCGCCAGCGCGATGGCCTGGTCGATGCGGCCGATGGGCAGCACGCAGACCGGGCAGCCTGGGCCATGGACGAGGCGCAGCCGCGCTGGCAACAGGTCGGGCAGGCCGTGGCGGGCCAGGGCGTGGGTGTGCCCGCCGCAGAACTCCATCACGCGCACCTCGCGGTCAGCGGGCAGGGCCTGCGCGATGGCACGGGCCAGGCCCTGCGCCAGGCCAGCATCGCGAAAGGCGTACATCAGCGGAAAAGGCGGCGCCGTGGCGGGGCTCATGGCAAGGGCGGAGGCAGGGTTTCGCGCTGCAGCTCGCGCAGCTGGGCCAGCGTGGCCTGGGCTTCAGCCTCGTCGATCACTTGCAGGGCAAAGCCCACGTGCACGATCACATAGTCGCCCACCTGCACCGCGTCGAGCAGGGCCAGGGAGACGCGCTGGCGCACGCCGTCCAGCTCCACCCAGGCGTCCTGAGGAGGGAGCAATTCGACCACGCGGGCAGGAACGGCCAGACACATGGCTCAATGGTAGGCCAGAACCAGCCGGGCCACCACGGCTTGCCCATAGGCGATGGCGGCATCGCCCGGTGGCAGGCGCTGCGGCAGCAGGCAGCGCAGGCCGGCGCGGGAAAGGCGGTCGTGCAGGGCACTGCGCAGCAAGCGGTTGTGCAAGCAGCCGCCGCCCAGCGCGACGGCGCCGGTGCCCACTTGGGCTGCGGCGCCCATCAGCCAGAGGGCCAGCCCTTCGGCCACCGTGGCCTGGAAGCAGGCGGCGCCGGCCAGGGGGTCGGTGGCATCGGCCAGGTGCGCCAGCAAGGGGCCGAAATCGAGCTGTTCCGGTTGGTTGGCGGGCCGATGGCGCTGCCAGCCGCCAGGCAGCGGTGGGCAGGGGCCGTGGCGCAAGGCGGCGGCTTCCAGGGCCTGCGCGGCGGCGGCCGGGTGCGTCTGCCGGTGACACAGGCCCAGCAACGAGGCGGCGGCGTCGAACAGCCGGCCCAGGCTGGTCGAAGGGGGGCAGCGCCAGCCGCGGTCGAGCAGGTGCAGCAGCGGCTCGGCCATGCCGGCCGGCCCGTGGGCCACGGCATGGGCCAGCGCTTGGTCACGCCGGCCCAGCCGGTGCAGCGCGGCAGCGGCCAGGCGCCACGGTTCGCGGCTGGCGGCATCGCCACCGGGCAAGGGCAGCGGGCTCAGATGACCCAGCCGATGCGCGCGTGGGCCGTGTAGGTGCAGCAGCTCACCGCCCCAAGCCTGGCCATCGGTGCCCAGGCCAAAGCCGTCCAGCGCCAGCCCGACGAGGTGTGGGGCCGGCTCGGGCATGGCGTGCTCGGCCCACACCGCCGCCAAATGGGCATGGTGATGCTGCACGGCCCATGCGGGCACCCCGCGCTCGGCGGCCAGCTGGCGCGCCAGCGCAGTGCTGGGGAAGTCCGGGTGCGCATCGTGCGCGATGGCCTGGACCGCCACGGCCTGCCCGGCCAACCGGCGCAAACCGTCCAGCGCCTGGGCCCGGAGGCTGTCGCACGCCTGGGCGCTGTCCAGATCGACCAGCGGCGGGCTGAGCCGGGCCACGCGCGGGCCGGCCACGCACACCGCGGCTTGGAAGTGCGCCCCCAGCGCGAGCACCGGCGGCCCGGCAGGCAGGGGCAGGTCATCGATCCAAACCTCGTTCACGGCATGGGGGCATGCACAGGCGACAGCCAAGGTCAGCGCGCCGCCGCGAGCGGGGCCAGGCGCAGCGCCGCCCGCAGCCACGCCAGCCAGTCGTCCATGCCCTCGCCCGTGGTGGCGGACACCCGGAACACGCGCAAGGTGGGGTTGACGCGCCGCGCATGGGCTTCGGCCTGGGCCACGTCGAACGACAGGTGCGGCAGCAGATCGCATTTGTTGAGCAACATCACGTCGGCGCTGCGGAACATGTCGGGGTACTTGAGCGGCTTGTCCTCGCCTTCGGTCACGGCATGGACGACCACCCGGTGCGCCTCCCCCAGGTCGAACGCGGCCGGGCAGACCAGGTTGCCCACGTTCTCGATCAGGAGCAATCCGCCACGGGACAGGGGCAAGGCAGGCAGGGCCTGGGCCACCATGCGGGCGTCCAGGTGGCAGCCCTTGCCGGTGTTGATCTGCAGCGCCGGGGCGCCGGTGGCGCGGATGCGTTCGGCATCGAGCGCGGTTTGCTGATCGCCCTCGATCACCGCCACCGGCACGCTGCCAGCCAGCCGCTCGATGGTCTTGACCAGCAACGTGGTCTTGCCCGAGCCGGGGCTGGAGACGAGGTTCAACGCCAGCACGCCCAGGCCCGCGAAGGTGGCGCGGTTGATCGCCGCCTGGCGGTCGTTGCGGGCCAGCAGGTCTTGTTCGATCTGCACCAGGCGCGGTTCGGGCGCCAGTGTCATATGGGCACCCGCATGGCGTTGTTCGTGCGCATGCCTGTGCTCGTGGGGATGGTCATGCGGATGGTCGTGGGCAGGGTGGGCATGGAAGGTGGCGCCGTCGCCGCCACAGCCGCAGGTGGTGCACATCGCTGTCTCCCGGTTCATTCCACGTCCAGATCGCGGACGCGCAGTTCGGTGCCCGAGGCCACCTGCATCGGCAGATGGCCGCAGGCCATGCATGCATCGTACAGCGTGGCCAGCCCTTGGCGCTGCCCACAGGCCGGGCACAGCCCTTTGGCAGCCACGCGCAGCCACACCAGCTCGGCCCCTTCGGCGCAGGTGCCCTGGCTGGCGGCCTCGAACGCCCACTGCAGCGCCTGCGGCTCCACGCACGCCAACGCGCCCACTTCCAGCCGCACCACCCGGGCACGGCGAAAACCCTGCTGCCGCGCCGCCGCCTCGATCAGCGCCACCATCTCATCGGCCAGGGCAAGTTCGTGCATGGGGGGCATTGTCCCTCATCCCCTAGGTCCTGTTAACACTACGTGCTAACATACTGCGCATGGAACTTACGCCTGTGCAATTCGCGCGTATCGAGGATTGCCTGCCGCGGCAGCGGGGCAATGTGTCGCTGGACAACCTTCAAGTGCTCAACGCGATCCTGTTCGTGGCCGAAAATGGCTGCAAGTGGCGGGCCCTGCCCAAGCGGTTCGGCAACTGGCACACGATCTACACGCGGATGAACCGGTGGGCCAAGGCCGGGGTCCTGGATCGGGTCTTCGAGCGCATGCAGGCCGAACAGCTGCTCCGGGTGCGGCTGGAGGCGGTCAGCCTGGACAGTACGATCGTCAAGGTCCACCCGGACGGCACCGGCGCACGAAAAAAAACGGCCCGCAGGCCATCGGCCGCTCCCGCGGAGGCTGGACCACCAAAATTCATATGGCTGCCGCGGATTCCCGCTGCGCGTTAGCCTTCTGGCTTTCGCCGGGCCAGGCGGGCGATGCCCCAGCCGGTCGCGCCCTGCTGCATGCCCTGCCACCCCTGAGCGCGCGCTGCCATCTGGTCATGGATCGCGCCTACGAGGGCAATGAAACCCGGCAGCTCGCGCTGGATCTGGGCCTGGATCCGGTCGTGCCCCCGCATCCGCTGCGGGCCCAGCCATGGGCGTACAACACCGAGATCTACAAGCGCCGCAACGAAATCGAGCGCCTGTTGCGCCGTCTGAAAGGGTTCCGCCGCATCTTCAGCCGCTTCGACAAGCTCGACGTCATGTTCGCGGCCTTCATCCACTTCGCACTGATCGTCGAATCGTTGCGATAGTGTTAACAGGCCCTAGCCGATGCGGCATGGACCAAGGCACAATGGCGCGTAACCCGCCTGACTGGCGTGCCGTGGAGGGCCCCGTTTGCAAACCACCGTCACCCCCGATCCCGCCGGCCCCATCCCTGCCGTGCTGGCCCGTCATGGCCACCGGCCGCACCGGCTGCTGCAAATCCTGCATGACGTGCAGGACCTGTACGGCTGGCTGCCCCCCGAAGCCCTGACCGCCGTGGCCCACGGGCTGCACCTGCCCCGTGTGGCGGTGGAAAGCACGGCCGGCTTCTACAGCTTCCTGTACACCCGGCCCGTGGGCCAGTACCGGGTGCTGTTTTCCGACAACATCACCGACTGCCTGTTGGGCGCCCCTGCGTTGATGCAACGCTTGTGCGAGCGGTTGTGGCTGGAGCCGGGCAAAGTATCGCCCGACGGGCTGGCCAGCGTGGCCACCACTTCCTGCACCGGCCTGTGCGACCAGGGGCCCGCGCTGCTGGTCAATGGCCGCGCCATGCCGCGCGTCACGCCCGAGCGCATCGACGCGATGGCGGGTCTGATCCAGCAGCGCGTGCCGGTGGCCGACTGGCCTGAAGACTGGTTTGCGATCGAAGACCGCATCCACCGGCGTGATGTGCTGCTCCGCCACGTGTGGCGGCCTGGCGAGGTGCTGCAGGCGGCGCGCGCGCGGGGTGCTCAGGGGGTGCTGAACGAGGTGGCGCGTTCGGGCCTGCGCGGGCGCGGGGGTGCGGGATTTCCCACCGGGTTCAAGTGGCGCGCCTGCGCCGAGGCCCCGGGGGCGCAGCGGGTGATCGTGTGCAACGCCGACGAGGGCGAGCCCGGCACCTTCAAGGACCGCGTGCTGCTCTCCACCGCCTTCGACCTGGTGGTGGACGGCATGTGCGTGGCGGCGCTGGCCGTGGGCGCGAGGCTGGGTTTCCTCTACCTGCGCGCCGAATACCGCTACCTGCTGCCGCGCCTGCAGGCCCGGCTGGCCGAGCGGCGTGCCCAGGGCCTGCTGGGCGCAGGCTGCCTAGGGCCGGGGCTGGACTTCGACATCGACATCCACCTGGGCGCTGGCGCCTACATCTGCGGCGAAGAATCGGCGCTGATCGAATCGCTGGAAGGCAAGCCCGGCAAGCCGCGCATCCGCCCGCCGTTCCCGGTCACGCAGGGCTACCTGGGCCGGCCCACCACCGTGAACAACGTGGAAACGCTGGCCACGGCCGCGCTGGTGGCCCTGCACGGGGGCGACTGGCTGCGCGCCATCGGCACCGAGTCGTCCAGCGGCACCAAGGTGCTGTCGGTCTCGGGCGACGTGGCCCGCCCCGGCATCTACGAATGCCCCTTCGGCACCCCGCTGGCCGAGGTGCTGCACGCGGCGGGGGCCGCCGATGTGCAGGCCGTGACCACGGCCGGGGCGGCCGGCCCCTGCCTGAGCGCCGGCGAACTGCATCGCCGCATCGCTTTCGAGGACGTGGCCACGGGCGGCTCGATCATGGTGTTCGACCGCTCGCGCGATCTGTTCGAGCTGGCCCACAACGTGGCGCATTTCTTCGCGCACGAAAGCTGCGGCTTCTGCACGCCCTGCCGCGTGGGCACCGCCGTCAACGCCCGCTTGCTCGACAAGCTGGCCGCCCATCGCGGCTCGCCCTACGACCTGGAAGAAATGGACCGCATGCACCGCCTCATGCAGGGCGCCAGCCACTGCGGCCTGGGCAACACCGCCACGCTGGCCCTGCAGGACCTGGCGCGCAAATTCCGCCCCGCGTTCGAGCGCCGGCTGGCTTCCACCACCTACGAACCCGCCTTCGATCTGGACGCGGCCTTGAGCGAAGCCCGCCGCATGACCAGGCGCGACGACGCCCTCGCCCACCTGGGCAGCAACCGCAGCGCGGGCCTGGGGCAGACGCCATGAGCACGCCATCTGCCTCCCCCACTTTTCTGCTCGACGGCCAGCCCGTTCCCTTCACGCCTGGCCAGACGGTGATGCAGGCCGCCTACGCGGCCGGCCGCTACATCGCCCACCTCTGCTGGCACCCCGACTTTGCCGCCCACGGCTCCTGCAAGCTGTGCACCGTGCAGGCCAACGGCCGGCTGGCCACCGGCTGCACGCTGGCCGCGGCCGAAGGCATGGAGGTGCGCACCCAGACGCCCGAACTTGAAGAAAAACGCCGCACCCTGCTGCAACTGCTGTTCGTGGAAGGCAACCACTTCTGCCCCGCGTGCGAGAAAAGCGGCAACTGCCAACTGCAGGCCACGGCCTACGAGGCCGGCATGCTCACCCCGCACTTCGACCACTTCTTCCCCGACCGGCCGCTGGACGCCTCGCACCCGGACGTGCTGCTGGACTTCAACCGCTGCATCCTGTGCGAACTGTGCGTGCGCGCCAGCCGCGACGTGGACGGCAAGCACGTGTTCGCCCTCTCGGGCCGGGGCACGCAATCGCACCTCATCGTCAACAGCCCCACCGGCCGGCTGGCCGACACCGACTTTGCCGCCACCGACCGCGCGGCCGACATCTGCCCCGTGGGCGTGATCCTGAAAAAGCGCGTGGGCTTTGCCGTGCCCATCGGCCAGCGCCGCTACGACGCGCAGCCTGCGAGCGCGGTGGACGTGGCCCCGTCCTCGGGGGGCGACGCATGAACCCGCCCGTGGACACACCGATGGCCACGCCCCCGCGCAAACTCAAGATCGCCACCGTCTCGCTGGCCGGTTGCTTCGGCTGCCACATGTCCTTCCTCGACATCGACGAACGCCTGTTGCCGCTGCTGGACTTGGTGGAATTCGACCGCTCCCCGCTGACCGACATCAAGCACTGCGGCCCGTGCGACATCGGCCTCATCGAAGGCGGCGTGTGCAACGCTGAGAACGTGCACGTGCTGCGCGAATTCCGCGCCCAGTGCCGCGTGCTGGTGGCTCTGGGGGCGTGCGCCGTCAACGGCGGCTTGCCCGCGCAGCGCAACCACCTGGCAGTGGGCGACGTGCTGCAACAGGTCTACATCACCGGCCACGGCCTGGCGCCAGGCAGCCAGATCCCCAACGACCCGGAACTGCCCCTGCCGCTGAACCAGGTCCACCCGGTGCACGAGGTGGTGCGCATCGATTACTTCCTGCCCGGCTGCCCGCCTTCGGGCGACGCCATCTGGGCCTTCCTGAACGACCTCATCGCCGGCCGCGAGCCCCGCCTGGGCCATGGCCTGCTGCATTACGACTGACGCCCTGCCATGACCCCTGCCGCCGACCTCGAAACCGCCCAGGTGCCGCGCGAGGGCCTGCGCCGGGTCGCCATCGACCCGGTCTCGCGCGTCGAAGGCCACGGCAAGGTCACGCTGCTGCTCGACGAGCAACACCGCGTGCACCAGGTGCGGCTGCACATCGTGGAGTTCCGCGGCTTCGAGCGCTTCATCCAGGGCCGACCCTACTGGGAGGTGCCGGTGATGGTGCAGCGGCTGTGCGGCATTTGCCCGGTGTCGCACCACCTGGCGGCCAGCAAGGCGCTGGATGCCGTGGTCGGCGCACGGCAGCTCACCCCCACCGCCGAGGCCCTGCGCCGCCTCATGCATTACGGGCAGATCCTGCAGTCCCACGCGCTGCATTTCTTCCACCTGTCCTCGCCCGACCTGCTGTTCGGCTTCGAGTCGGAGGTGGAGCGCCGCCACCTCATGGGCGTGGCGCAGGCCCATCCGGAGATTGCCAAGCAAGGCATTCTGCTGCGCAAGTACGGGCAGGAAGTCATCCGCCTCACCTCGGGCAAGCGCGTGCACGGCACCGCGTCGGTGCCCGGGGGCGTGAACAAGGCCCTCACCGGGGCCGAGCGGCTGGCGTTGCAGCAAGGCATCGGGCAGGTGATCGACTGGAGCCGGCAGGCCGTGGCGCTGGTGCAGCGGCTGCACGAGCAAAACCCGGCGCTCTACGACACCTTCGGCAGCTTTCCGTCGAACTTCATGGGGCTGGTCGCGCCCGACGGCAGCCTGGACCTGTACGACGGCGCTCTGCGCGCCACCGGCGCCGACGGCCAGCGCCTGTTCGACCAGTTCGACGTCCGCGGCTACGACCGCCTCCTGACCGAAGCGGTCAAGCCCTGGACGTACATGAAATTCCCCTATTTCACCGCCCTGGGGCCAGAACAAGGCTGGTACCGGGTGGGGCCGCTGGCACGCATCCAGAACGCCGACCGCCTGCCCACCCCGCTGGCCGAACAGGCGCGCCAGCAGCTGCTGGCCTACGCCCGCGCGCGCGGCCACGCCATGCTGCACGCCACCCTGGCCTACCACTGGGCGCGCATGATCGAGATGCTGCATGCGGCCGAAACCATCGAACGCCTGCTGCACGACGACGCGCTCGAAGGCACTGACCTCATGACCCAGGGTGAGCGCCCGTTGGCTGAGGTCCGCGAAGGCGTGGGCGTCATCGAAGCCCCGCGCGGCACGCTCATCCACCACTACCAGGTGGGCGATGACGACCTCGTCACCATGGCCAACCTGATCGTCTCCACCACCCACAACAACCAGGCCATGAACACGGCGGTGCGCGAGGTCGCGCAGCGCTACCTGGACGGGCGCGAACTCACCGAAGGCCTGCTCAACCACATCGAAGTCGCCATCCGCGCCTACGACCCCTGCCTCTCGTGCGCCACCCATGCGCTGGGGAAAATGCCGCTGGAGGTGGTGCTGCTGGATGCCGATGGCACCGAGCTGGATCGCCGGCTGCGCCCGGGCGGCGCCCTCCTCAAGCCATGATCGCGCCCACCCTGATCCTCGCCTGGGGCAACCCCAGCCGGGGCGACGACGCACTCGGCCCGCTGTTTGCCGAGGCCGTGCAGGCCTGGCACTTGCCCGGCGTGGAGTGCCTGACCGATTTTCAGCTCCAGGTGGAGCACGCGCTGGATTTGCAAGGCCGTGCGCGCGTGCTGTTCGTGGATGCGGCCCGCACGCCTGCCGATCATCCAGGGGGCTACTGCGTCACCGCACTCCACCCCCGGCGCGACGCCAGCTTCACCAGCCACGCCTTGAGCCCACCCGCCGTGCTGCAAGCCTATGCCGACACCCTGGGCACCCCGCCGCCGGCGTGGCTGCTGCGCCTGCACGGCCAGCGCTGGGGGCTGGGCGACGACCTCTCCCCGCCGGCACGGGCCGCCCTGGCGCAGGCCCTGGACTGGGCGCGGGATTGGCTCACGCCCCCGGCGCGTGAAACCATCGCCCCGCTTCAAGGGGCCACGCCGGAACCCGCCTCCGGGCGCTGAAACCGCTGCCGCAACGCGGCGCAGTGGTCCTGCGGCGGCGCGGCAGGCGTGGGCCAGACGGCATCGGGCTGCCAAGCGCTGCCCGGTGGCACCAAGGGGTCGGCCTCGGGCGTGCGCAGATCGACCACCCGCACCGCCCCCTGCAGCGCCGGCGCCTGGCGCAGCAGGTGCCAGGGCACGCCGAAATCGCCGCGCGCATGCTGCCGCCCGGCCACCAGCAGCACCACCCGGCCCGGCTCCAGCAGCCCGAGCACGGTCTCGGCCATGGCCTGATCGCGGCCGATCTGCACCCGAGCCATGCCCGGCAGCTGGCTGGCCGGCAACCATTCGCAATGCGCCTGATGCATCAACGCTTGCAAGACCGGCCAATGCGCCGCATCCACCGCGGCGTCGAGCGAGGCATCCGTCATTGCCGCCCGCAGCGCGGCGCGTGGCAGGTTGCCGCCGTGCACCGGCACACCGGCCCGCACCGCCGCCATCACCACCGGGGCATAGCGCTCCCAGGGCCAGCCTTCGGCCTCCCACGCCAAGGCTTGGCGAGCCGCAGCGGCATTCGCATCGGGCGGCAGGGCGGCGGTATCGTGTCCGCGGGCGGCCATCTCCAGCACCAGCGCCCGCAGCTGCCCGCGCCCGGCCAGTTCGCGCACCACCGCGGCTTGCAACGCCTGGTGCGACTCGGCATCGTGCTGCTCGCCCAAGATCAGCACCTGCGCCGGCAGCAGCGCCGCCAGCCGCTGGGCCACGGCGGCGGCCTCCACCACGGGGGCGGCCGGCTGCGCCGCGCTGGGCTCCATGGCCACAGCCGCCCCGGCCAGCGCCAGCAGCCAGGCATGCAGCACACACGAACGCCACCATCGGTATCGGTTCATGCCACCATGCTACGCCAAGGCCGGCCCATGCGTCGGCGGCGCGACACATGTCCAGCGTTCAAGCACTGCGATACGATAGGGGGGTTTCGCCCGTTCAACCCGTTCTGTGGAGGAAGCCCATGGCCAAGAAAGCCCCGACCGTTCCCGCCAAATCCCTGAAGATGGACATCGGCATCAGCGACAAAGACCGCGCCGCCATCGCCCAGGGCCTCAGCCGCCTGCTGGCCGACACCTACACCCTGTACCTGACCACGCACAACTTCCACTGGAACGTCACCGGGCCGATGTTCAACAGCCTGCACGCCATGTTCATGGAGCAGTACACCGAGCTCTGGAATGCGGTGGACCCGATCGCCGAGCGCATCCGCGCCCTGGGCCACGTGGCCCCCGGCTCCTATGCCGAATACGGCAAGCTCAGCTCGCTGCCCGATGCCCCGTCCGAGCCGCCCAAGGCGATGGAGATGGTGCGCATCCTCGCGCAAGGCCATGAAGCCGTGGCCCGCACCGCGCGCAGCATCTTCCCCCTGGTGGAAAAGGCCAGCGACGAGCCCACCGCCGATGTGCTGGTGCAACGCCTGGCCGTGCACGAGCAAACCGCCTGGATGCTGCGCAGCCTGCTGGAAGACTGACCCGCCTGGGCGGGCCGCGCAGCCGCCGCGGCCCCTCAGTGCACCACCACCGGCGTCTGCGCCAGCGTGGCGTAGCCTTCCAGCGTGTCCTCCACCTCTTCCTGGGTGGGGGTGTGGCGTTGCCAGGCCTGAATCTGCTGCTGAAACAGCTCGGCCCAGGAGCCATCGAGATAGACCTCCTTGCCGGTGCGCTTGTCCACGATTTCAAAGCCGTGGCGCGGCATCCGGGGGCCGTCGGCCTGGGCGTGCGCATCCGCTCCTGACGCATCAGGCGCATTCGCGAAGATGTGCACCACCGCGAAAGATTCCGAGTCGTAGAGCATGTGCATGGTGGAAATGTCCTCGAAACGCAATAACCCTGCAAGCTTCATGCCACGTTTCTGATCGAAACATCGGCACAGCCGCCTCATCCCTGAATTGAGGCCGACCGACGGCGCTTCAAGAGGCCCGCGCGGCCACCTCGGCGGCGCTGGCCCTGTCAGTCCCTTCCAGCAGGCAGCCGGCGCAGCCGCTGATCGACCCGGTGGCCTTCATCGTCTTCCAGCAGCAGGCGTGCGGGCAAGTATTGCAAAGCCGGTGCCAGCCAGAGGGTGATGGCGGTGTCGTCGGGTGCGCGAATCTGGCGCTCCAGCCGCCACGCGTCCAACGCGCCGGCCGGGGTGTCCACCGCTTCGCGCCCGGTCAGCCGAAACGCCCAAGGCTCGGCGCCGCCGCGCCCCAGCACGGGCAGCTCCACGCTGGCCTCCCCTCTCGGGGCCTGGGCGGCGGCCCACCCACCCAACTGGAAAAACAGGCTGAGCCGATCCTGCGTGCCTGCGGGCAGCGCGCCCTCGCGCAGCGGCTCGCCTTCGCGCACATAGCGATACCGCTGGCGCGCCCACTCCAATTCGTAGCGGTGCTCGCGCCGGGCCTGGTCGGTGAAGCGGTCGGGCCGCAGGGTGCCGCGGTCGTCGATACGGCCTTCGGAACGCTGGGTCCGCGTGCCCACGAGGGGCGCACGCATCTCCAGCACCGCCGTGTAGGCCCAATCCCGGGCCTCCCAGCGCAGTTGGCTGCTGGCGCGGTAAGGCACCCCGCGGGCACGACCGCTGACCTCGTAGTCCAGCACCCAGGCGCGGGACCAGGGCCAGGCGGCCGAGGCCCACACGGCGGCAGGGCAACAACCGGCGGCCACCAGCGCCCCCAGCCAAGCTCGCCGGCTCAGCCGGCCATCGGTACGGCGTGCATGCATGCGCCAATCGTACACTTGTCGGCCATGAAACTCGCCACCTACAAGGACGGCTCGCGCGACGGCCAGCTCGTGGTCGTCTCGCGCGACCTGAGCACCGCCCACTACGCCACGGGCATCGCCGGCACGCTGCAGCAAGTGCTCGACGACTGGAATTTCATCGCGCCGCAGTTGCAGGACCTTTCCGTCACCCTCAACCAGGGCAAGGCCCGGCACGCCTTTCCTTTCGATCCCCAGATGTGCATGGCCCCGCTGCCCCGCGCTTACCAGTGGGTGACCTTCGACAGCTACCCCCACCCGGGGCGGGAGCCCGTGGACGATGGGGGCCACGGCAGCGGGCAGCAGCGGCCCAGCGACGATCTGCGTGGCGCAGCCGACGCGCTGCGCCTGCCCGGGCCCGGCTGGGCGGCCGATTTCGGCGCCGGCGTGGCCGTGGTCATCGATGACCTGCCCGCCGGCGCCACGGCCCACCGGGCGCTGGAAGCGGTGCGGCTGCTGACGCTGTACAACGACGCGCAGCTGGTGCCACCCGGCCAGGACGACCCCAGCCGCTTCGTGCCGGCCCCGACGGCTTTTGCCCCGGTCGTGGCCACGCCCGACGAGCTGGGTGACGCCTGGCAGCAGGGACGCCTGTGCCTGACGCTGCAAGCCACCTGCAACGGCCGGCGCGTCGGCATGTGCGATGCGGGCGACATGCAAGCGCCTTTCGGCGCCCTGATCGCCGGCCTGGGCAAGCTGCGCCGTCTGCGCGCTGGCACGCTGGTGGGCGCCGGCGTGGTGGGCAACGCCCCGGCCGCGGACGATCCGCTCCAGTGGCCGCGCGGCCACGGCAGCCTCAGCGACCGACGTGCCGCCGAGCGGTTGCGCGACGGCCGCGCCACCACGGCCTATCTGGCCACCGGCGATGCCGTGCGCCTGGACATGAAAGGGCGCGATGGCCAGTCCGTCTTCGGGGCCATCGAGCAGACGATCGGTCTGGCCGAATGAGGCCCCGCCCGCTCAGGCGGCGTACACCGTCTCCAACGAACGGAAGCCCTTGATCTCGATCGGGTTGCCGAAAGGGTCGCGGAAAAACATGGTCCATTGCTCGCCGGGCTGCCCCTGGAAGCGGACCTGCGGCGCAATCACGAAGCGCACCCCGGCGGCGCTGAGCCGATCGGCCATGGCCTGCCAATCATCGAGCGCCAGAATGAGACCAAAATGGGGCATGGGCACGAGGTGGTCGCCCACGTGCCCGGTATCGGCCGTGACGAAGGGCTGCCCCAGGTGCAGCGAGAGCTGGTGCCCGAAGAAATCGAAGTCCACCCACGTCTCGGTGCTGCGCCCTTCAGTGCAGCCCAGCACGCCGCCATAGAAGCGGCGGGCTTCGTCCAGGTCGGTGACGTTGAAAGCGAAATGAAACAGGCTGCGCATGGGCGTCACAGGGAAGGATGGGCGCTGCCTCGCGCTTGCTCGGCCTTGTCCTGGCAGGCCACGCAACGCAAGGCGGTGGGGTTGGCGTGCAGCCGGGCGGTGGGAATGTCCACCCCGCAATCGACACAGAGGCCATAGTCGCCCGTGGCGATGCGCTTGAGCGCCGCGTCGATGGCGGCCAGCGCTTCGGCCTCGCGCTCGTCGATGGCCATGGCCAGATCGCGCTCGGCATCGACCTGGGCCCAGTCGCCGCTTTGCACGTCGCGCAGGTCGCCGGCGGCTTCGGCGCGGCCGATCTTGCCACCCCGCTGGGCGCGAATCTGCGCGATCACGTCGGCGCGCATCTGCTGCAGCTGCCGGGCAAAGGTGTCGGATATCGGTTCACTCATGGCGGAACTCCTGTGGACGTCGTGGCATTGTCCCGCAAACGCCACGTTGGCGTTTGACGCGGGTCAACTGCGGCGCATCTGGCCCGGGCGGCGTGCCAAGGCGGGAAAGCTGTGGCATGCTAGGCAGGCATCCCCTTCGCCCGCAGGCCCGCCATGAACACGCCCAATCCTTCCTCCTTCACCGCTTACATCCCCGGCTTCGAGTTCTTGCAGAACCTCTCGCGGCAAGCCGCCTCCAGCGCCGCGCCAGGACAGGCCAGTGCCGCCCCCGGCATGCCGCCGCTGGGCCACTGGGTGGCCCCAACGATGGATGTCGAAGAAATCGAGCGCCGCATCCAAGACTTGCGCGCCGTGCATTTCTGGCTCGATCAAAACACGAAGGCGCTGGCGGCCACCATCCAGGCGCTGGAGGTGCAGAAAATGACGCTGGCCGCGCTGCGGCGCATGAACGTGAGCCTGCAAGACATGGCCGAAGCGTTCCGCATCCGGCCCGAGGAGGTCCAAGCAGCCGCGGCCCCCAGCGATGCGGCCACCGCTGCGGCGGCGGCCCCTGCCGAGCCGCCGCCGGTCGATCCGATGCAGTGGTGGAGCGCGCTCACCCAGCAGTTCCAGACCATCGCCAGCGGCGCCATCCGCGACATGGCCGAGCACGCCAGCCGGGCCGCCGGACAGATGGCGCAGTCGGTGCAGGCAGGCGCCGAAGCCATGGCCCCGACCGCCCCGCCCCCCGAGGGGCCCGCGCCTGCCGCCGCGGCGAAACCGCGCCGTCGCGCCAGCACGGCCAGCCCTGCGCCCGCGCGTGCAACCCCTCCTGCCTCGGGCGCGGGCAAAAACACGCCCTCTGCGGCGCCGCGCACAGGCGCTCGCCGCCGCCGACAACCATGAAACGCTTCCCCTACGCCCACGCCACCCACCCCCAATGGCGCATGGCCGCGGCGCTGGTGCTGGCGCAGCTGCGCGCCCAAATGGCCCTGCCCGGTCACGCCAGCCAGCCGTCGCTGGGGCTGCTCTACATCACCGACCATTACGCCGCCGACGCACAAGACCTCCTCGACCACCTGGGGGCCGAGCTGCCCGAGGTCACCGATTGGGCCGGCACCGTGGGGGTGGGCATCGCGTCGAACAACGTGGAGTACATCGACGAGCCGGCCTTGGCCGTCATGCTTTGCGATTTGGCCCCCCACCAATACCGCGTCTTCAGTGGCGTGGCGCCGCTGGCCGCCACCCAGGCGGCCGACGGGTTCGTGCCCCAAACCGCCCTGGTGCATGCCGATGGCGCCACCCCCGACGTAGCCGACCTGATCGCCGAAATGGCGCAGCGCACGGTCAGCCATTACGTGTTTGGCGGCCTGGCTGCCAGCCGCGGGCCGACGGTGCAATTTGCCCGCTCCAGCCACGGCGCGCTGGCTGGCAGCGGCCGGCGCGGGGCGGCCGGCGTGTTTCACGGGGGCTTGAGCGGCGTGGCCTTCGGGCCAGATGTGCGGCTGCTGTCGCGCGTCACGCAAGGCGTGCGGCCACTGGCCCCTGCGCACCGCATCGATCGCGCCGACCACCATGTCGTGCTGCAGCTCGATGGCCACCCGGCGTTGGACGTGTTGCTGCAAGACCTGTCGATCACGCTGGACGAACCGCCCGCGGCGGTGCAACGACTGCGCCAGACGCTGGTGGGCCTGACGGCCCCGCACACGCCACAGCCCCGTGGCGTGCAGGTACCCGGCGCGCTGGGCGACGACGTGCTGGTACGCCACCTCATCGGGCTGGACCCGGCACGCCGCGGCGTGGCCATCGCCGACACCGTGCCTGAAGGCGGCCGGCTGCTGTTTTGCGAACGCCACGTGCAGGCCGCGCGGGCCGACCTGATGCGCATCTGCGCCGAAATCCGCGAAGAGCTGGAACCCGTGGCTCTGCCGGCCGCCGACATGGCTGCCGCGCCCGCGCCGGCCGAGCGCATCGTCGGCGCGGTGTATGTGAGCTGCAGCGGCCGGGGTGGCCCCCATTTCGGCGCGCCCAGCGCCGAGTTGCAAATCGTTCGCCATGCCCTGGGCGACGTGCCCCTGATCGGCTTTTTCGCGGGGGGCGAAATCGCGCACCACAGGCTCTACGGCTACACCGGGGTACTGACGGTGTTCACGGCCGAGGAGGCGGCCAAGCCCAGCGTTGGATCATGAGCAAAGCATTGCGTCTGTCGGAAAAATGGTTTCGCCGCGGCCTGTGGCTGTTGGCTTTTGTGTTTGCGGGCTTTCTGATCGGCTTGGGCAGCGCGGTGGTGGGCGACTTGCCCCGGGTGGAGCAGCGCCTGGAAGTGGAGCACTTCATCGACGCGCAAGCCAGCCGCGCGTGGCGCGAGTCGATGCAGGCCACCGAAAGCCAGATCCGCGACGCCCAACAAGCGCTGGAGCAGGCGCAGCTGCAACACCAAATCGCCCAAGCCGACCACCGGGCCGCGCGCGATACCTTCAGCCAATGGCTGGCCACGCGGCAGGTGACCGAACGCGCCGAGCAAGACCCTGAGCTCATCCGGCGCAGCGCCGCGCTGGAGCGCCTGCGTCAGGCCGAGCGCGAGGCCTTGGCGGTGGTGGAGGCCCAACAGCGCATCCTGCTCGACGCCCGTCAAGCCCAGGAGCGGGCGCAAGCCGAATGGCAGCGGCTGCATGCCACGGCCCAGGACGCATGGCAGGCCGCGCTGCGCCAGCAGGAATTGCGGGTCTTTGGCTACCGGCTGGCGCTGACCCTGCCCCTGCTGGCTGTGGCCGCCTGGCTGTTCGTGCGTCACCGCCACGGCACGTGGTGGCCCTTCGTCTGGGGCTTTGTGTTTTTTGCGGGCTTTGTGTTTTTCGTGGAGTTGGTGCCCTTTTTGCCCAGTTATGGCGGCTACGTGCGCCATGGGGTTGGGGTGGTGTTGACGGTGCTGGTGGGGCGATACGTCATCGTGGCGCTGAATCGCTACCTGGAGCGGCAAAAAGCCGCCGAAGCCCGCCCGGAGGCCGAGCGCCGGCAAGCGCTGGACTATGACTTGGCGCAAGCACGCCTGGCCAAAGGGGTGTGCCCGGGGTGTGAGCGGCCCGTGAACTTGAGCGATGCGCAGGCCGATTTCTGCATCCACTGCGGGTTGTGCCTGTTTGACCGCTGCCACGCCTGCCAGACCCGCAAAAACAGCTTCAGCCGGTTCTGCCAGCACTGCGGCACACCGGCAGCGGCCGCCGCCGAAGCCCCCGGCGCCGCGCCCCACACGCAGCCTGGGTGAGCGCCCGCCTCAGGCGACCCAGCGCAGCGTCTCTGCCCCCCTGTAGGGCTCAAACCCCTCGCGCGCGCTCGGCCGCGAAGCGCTGGCGGAAGGCGGCGAAGGTGCCGGCGTCCAGCGCGTCGCGCACCTCCTGCATCAGGTTCAGGTAGTAGTGCAGGTTGTGGATGGTGGTCAGCATCGGGCCCAGCATCTCGCCGCAGCGGTCCAGATGGTGCAGGTAGGCGCGGCTGAACCCGTCGCGCCCGCCGTCGGCCCAGCTCACGCCGCTGGCGCCCGCGCAGGCGTAGCAGGTGCAGGTGGGGTCCAGCGGCTGCGGGTCGGCCTTGTGGCGGGCGTTGCGCAGCTTCAGGTCGCCGTAGCGGGTGAAAATCGTCCCGTTGCGCGCGTTGCGCGTCGGCATCACGCAGTCGAACATGTCGACGCCGCAGGCCACGCCCTCCACCAGATCCTCCGGCGTGCCCACCCCCATCAGGTAGCGCGGTTTGTGCGCCGGCAGCCGGTGCGGCGTGTGCGCCATGATGCGGCGCATCTCCTCCTTCGGCTCGCCGACGCTCACGCCACCGATGGCGTAGCCGGGGAAGTCCATGTCCACCAGCGCCTCCAGCGACTCTTGCCGCAGATGTTCGAACATGCCGCCCTGCACGATGCCGAACAGCGCATTGGGGTTGCCCAGCCGCTCGAACTCCGCCTTGGAGCGCCGCGCCCAGCGCAGGCTCAGCGCCATGCTGGCGCGCGCCTCGGCCTCGGTGGTGACGTGGCCGCTGGCCTTGTCGCCCTGCCAGTAGGGCGTGCATTCGTCCAGCTGCATGACGATGTCGCTGTTGAGCACGGTCTGGATTTGCATGCTCACCTCCGGCGACATGAACAGCTTGTCCCCGTTGACCGGTGAGGCGAAGTGCACGCCTTCCTCGGTGATTTTGCGCATCGCGCCGAGCGACCAGACCTGAAAGCCGCCGGAGTCGGTCAGGATGGGCTTGTGCCATTGCTCGAAGCCGTGCAGCCCGCCGAAGGCCCGCATCACGTCCAGCCCCGGGCGCATCCACAGGTGGAAGGTGTTGCCCAAGATGATCTGGGCGCCCATGTCATGCAGGCTGCGCGGCATCACCCCTTTGACCGTGCCGTAGGTGCCCACGGGCATGAAGATGGGGGTCTGCACCACCCCGTGGTTGAGCGTGAGCACGCCGCGCCGGGCGTGACCCTCGGTCTTCAGCAATTGGAAAGTCAGCATGGCAGGCAATACGTAGATCTCATCGCGGCGCGGCGGCGGAGCCAGCCAGCAAGCCACCGTCGATACTCAGCTCCGAGCCGGTCATGTACGCGGCCTCATCTGAGGCAAGCAACACCGCGACGGCTGCGACTTCCTCCGGCATTCCAAAGCGGCGGACGGGGGTGTCGCTGACGAACTCCTTCATGCGTTGTTCACGCTCGGCGCCGGTTCCCAGCATGGGGTCCCACATCGGTGTCAGGATGGCCGCCGGGTGGATGGAGTTGCAGCGCACGTTGAGCCCCTGCTCCGCGCAATACAGTGCAACCGTCTTGGTGTGATTGCGTACCGCCGCCTTCGACGAAGCATACGCCGCGGCGCCTGGTATGCCGACTAGACCCGAGCGGGAGGAGATGTTGATGATAGCTCCCGCCCGCTTTGGCCGCATCGACCGAATCGCGTACTTACAGCCCAGAAATACCCCGTCCAGGTTGGTGCGATGCACCTCGCGCCAGCTCTCAAGGCTCGCGCGCTCAGGGTCGTGGACATGCTCACCCCGCTCGAACCCTGTGATTCCTGCGTTGTTCACGACGATATCTAGAGGGCCGCGGGCCTGGTCGATATGCTCAATAGTAGCCAGCCACTCGGACTCTTCCCTGACGTCGAGGTGCAGGTAAGTGGCTGAAGAGCCCAACCGAGACGCCGTTTGCTCGCCGGCTGCATCGTCAATATCCGTCACAAAGACGAACGCGCCCTGTTCGACAAAGGCACGAGCGATTGCTGCCCCGATGCCGCGGGCGGCTCCAGTGACCAGCGCAGACTTTCCTGCCAGTCTTTTCATCGTTGATCTCCTTTGGTGCCTGGTTCACGCTCGCCACAACGGTCACCATCTTCAGATGAAACACATGCTGCATGCGCCAGCAGCATCGCATCGCCGTAGCTGAAGAAGCGGTAGCGCTGCTCGATGGCGTGGCGGTACAGCGCCATGATGGGTTCGTAGCCGGCGAACGCCGACACCAGCATCATCAGCGTGCTCTTGGGCAGGTGGAAATTGGTGATCAGCAGGTCCACCACCCGGAAGTCAAACCCCGGGGTGATGAAGATGTCGGTGTCGCCCGTGGCCTGGCCGGTGCGGGCCCAACTCTCCAGCGTGCGCACGGTGGTGGTGCCCACGGCCACGATGCGCCCGCCACGGGCGCGCGTGGCGGCGATGGCCTGCTGGGTGGCTTCGGGCACCTGATACCACTCGCTGTGCATCACATGCTCGGCGATGTTTTCCGTCTTGCAGGGCTGGAAAGTGCCCGCGCCCACGTGCAGGGTGACGCTGGCGCGTTGCACGCCACGGGCATCCAGGGCCGCGAGCACGCCTTCGTCGAAATGCAGCGCCGCCGTGGGAGCGGCCACGGCCCCGGGGTTCTTGGCAAAGACGGTTTGGTAGCGGCGCTCGTCTTCCTCGGTGTCGGCGTGCTCGATGTAGGGCGGCAGCGGCACGTGGCCGTGCGCGGCCATCAGGGCATGCGGCTCGTCGCTGAACGCCAGCCGGAACAGGGGGCCATCCTCGTGCGGCCAGCGGCCCAGCAGCGTGGCGGTGAAGGCCACCTCGGTGCTCCCTCCGGCATGCATGCGCAGCGTGGCCCCGATGGGGGGCTTTTTGCTGACCTTCATGTGCGCGACCACTTCATGGCCGGGCCCAGGCAGCACGCGCTCCACCAGCAGCTCCAGCTTGCCGCCGGTGGCTTTTTCGCCAAACAGGCGGGCCTTGATGACCTGGGTGTCGTTGAACACCAGCAAATCGCCGGGTTGCAGCAGCGCCGGCAGGTCGCGGAAGATGCGATCCGCTGGCGGCGCGCGTCGGCCGTCGAGCAGGCGCGAGGCGCTGCGTTCGGGCGCCGGGTGCTGGGCAATCAGTTCCGGGGGGAGCGAGAAATCGAAGTCGCTCAGGGTGAAAACGCGCGGGGCGTTAGCGGCGGTGAGGGTCATGGGCTTGAGGGCCGGACGGGCCCGTTCCAAGTGAAACATGGCCGCGATTGTCGCAGAAGGTATGATGTTGCACTGCAACAAGCAGGAGAACCCCATGGCCCTCGTCGTGTTCAACCAGAAAGGTGGGGTGGGCAAGTCCACCATCGCGTGCAATCTCGCGGCCATCAGCGCGGCACAAGGGCGGCGAACCCTGCTCATCGACCTCGACCCCCAAGGCAACTCCACCCGCTACCTGCTGGGGGCGCAGGCCGATGGCGATCAACCCACCGTGGCCAGCTTTTTCGACCAAACGCTGAGCTTCACCTTCCACCCGCTGCCAGCCAGCGCATTCGTCATCCCCTCCCCGTTCGACGGGCTGGCCCTGATGGCCGCCAGCGAACGGCTCGACGAGCTGCTGCCCAAGCTCGAATCGCGCCACAAGATTTACAAGCTGCGCGAGGCGCTGCAGCAACTGGGCGAGGCGTATGAGCACATCTACATCGACACGCCGCCGGCGCTGAACTTCTACACCCGATCGGCCTTGATGGGGGCCAGCGGCTGCCTCATCCCGTTCGATTGCGACGACTTCTCACGCCAGGCGCTCTACCAGGCCGTTGAAAAACTCCCCTGTGGCCGGTCTTGGTACGGGTACCATGTGAGCCACGGCGACGACGACCAGACACCAGACACCGAAGATGAGAG
>NZ_SNYL01000013.1:54246-63498 GCF_004363315.1 Tepidicella xavieri | reverse complement strand
GATCAGTTCGTCCATTGCTGCCAGGTTGGCGATGAAGCCGCCGAGCTTGGCTTGGCGCTGGTCCTGCACGAACAGGTCAGCGCCAGGCTGGTGACGCCAGAAAGACGAGGGCTTGATGCGCGGGGTGATCATGGGCGACATCATGCCGGCTCACTGGCGACAACGGTTAGGGAGGTTTCGAGAAGTGCCCCAAAGGCACTTGGGCTGGCTCGCCCCAACTGCTTCACCTCATCAGGTTCCGCCTGGGAACTCCAGGCAGAACCGGGTCCTGCCCTGCGCGGACGTCACGCTGATCGATCCTCCATGGGTTTGCATAATGGCGCGGGTAATCGCCAATCCCAGCCCTGCGCCGTCGGTTTCCGGATGTGACCGCGATGGGTCAGCACGGTAAAACCGATCGAACAGGCGCGGCAGTACCCTCGGGTCGATGTCCTCGCCGGTGTTCTCGACGCTCACCCGGGTGGCTTGGGAAGACTGGCTGATCTCGATCGTGACCTCGCCATGTGGCGGGGTGTGGCGCAGCGCGTTCGAAAGCAGATTGCTCAGGGCACGGCGGAACATCAAGCGATCACCGACGATCTCGCCCTCACCACGCTGAGCCAGTCTGACGCCCTTCTCCTCGGCGACCGCCTCATAGAACTCGATCAGGGCGTGCGTTTCCTCGGCTGCCGAGAAACGTTCCCGGTTCGGCAGCATCATCCCGCGTTCGGCCTTGGCCAGGAACAGCATATCGGACACCATGCGGCCCAGACGCTGCAGTTCCTCGGCATTGGAAGCCAGAATCTCCCGGTAGGTATCGGCATCGCGCCGGGTAGCCAACGCGACCTGGGTCTGGGTCAGCAGGTTGCTCAGGGGGGTGCGCAGCTCATGCGCCAGATTCGACGAGAACTCCGACAGTCGCGTGAACGCGTCTTCCAGCCGGTCCAGCATCTTGTTGAGTTCGTGAGCCAGATCGGCCATTTCGATGGGTACCGCCTCGACGGGCATGCGCTGGTGCAGCCGCTGGCTCGTGAGCGTGGTGGCTCTGGATTTCATGGCACGCAATGGCGCCAGCCCCTTGTACGCGGCAAACCAGCTCAGCAAGCCACAGATGACGATCGTCACGACGGCATAGGTCATCAGGGTGCGCCGCAACTCCAGCATGAACCGTGTGTGATGCGCCGTGTCCATGGCAACGAGGATGTCCAGCCGCGTCGTTGCGTCATAGGCTGGAATAACCCGGACACGCATCCCGCGAAACGCCTGCCCTGCGTCGGCCCAATGGATCAGCGCGTCGTTGCCGTTGCCTTCATCCGCCGGTGACAGTTCGCGCGGGAGGCGAAATCCTTCGGACTGGAAGAGCGTTTCACCTTTCGAATCGTGGACGCTGACGTACAGCCCGTGATGGTGGCTCAATGCCTCACGCAGCAGCCACTTGGCGTCCTCGGTCGAATTGGATCGCGCCAAAATATCCTCGATCAGGTGCTGCTTGTCCTGCAGCGCCATGTGATCCAGCTCGATGAAATGCCGATCGGATGCAGCGATGACCAACAAGGCCAATCCAAACACCACAGCCCCAGCCGCCAACGTAAAGAAGAGGGTGAGCCGGGTCGTCAGTGACAGGGAGCGAAACATTCAGCGCTCCTCCGGTGCTTCCAATACGTAACCCATGCCACGTACGGTGTGGATCAGCTTGACCTCATGACCCTCATCAATCTTCGCGCGCAAGCGCCGGATGGCCACCTCGATCACATTGGTATCGCTGTCGAAATTCATGTCCCAGACCTGCGAGGCGATCAGCGAGCGGGGCAGGACCTCGCCATGACGGCGCATCAGCAGTTCCAGCAAGCCGAACTCTTTGGCCGTCAGGCTGATTCGTCGCCCGCCGCGTGAAACGCGTCGGCGCAGCAGGTCCAGTTCGAGATCGGCCACGCGCAGCACGGTGCTCTCGTTGCCACTGCGCCCCCGGCGCAGGATCGTGCGCACGCGGGCCAGCAATTCGGCAAAGGAGAAAGGCTTGACCAGATAGTCGTCCGCACCGAGTTCAAGGCCTTTGACCCGGTCTTCCACCTGATCGCGTGCGGTCAGGAACAGCACCGGCATCTGCAGGCCGCGATGGCGCAAGGACTGCAGTACCTGCCAGCCGTCGAGGCCGGGCAGCATCACATCCAGGATGACCAGGTCGTACTCGCCCTGCAAGGCCAGGTGCAGGCCATCCGTGCCGTCTTGCGCCAGATCGACCACGAAACCCGCTTCGCTCAAGCCTTGTCGCAGGTAGTCGCCCGTTTTGGGTTCATCTTCGACGATCAGTATCTTCATGAGGGTGCTCGGCCGTATCGAATAGCCGCTAGTGTGACGATTTTGGGTGCACCTGACATGAAGATAACAAAAATGTAATCGGACGAACAGCATCCTGACAGGGGTGGCTCCATAGCATCTCACCCACGACTTCAGTAACTCATCGCGAGGATCCCATGCCACCTTTGAGACCGTTTCATTCACCATGGCCGTCCGTGCCCTCGCGGCGGCGCTTCGTGCGCGGCTTGGTCGCCGGCGGCGTGATGGTCGGCCTGTCACCCTGGGTGCGTGCTGCGGCGCAGGGGCTGGCCGACACGCGCACGGGTACGGCGCCCGTGCTCAGCGGCACGAACATCGACCTGGTGGCTGCCGAGTCGCCGGTCAACTTCACCGGCAGGCCAAGGATGGCGACCACCATCAACGGCTCCATCCCGGCGCCGACGCTCAAACTTCGGGAAGGCGACACGGTCACCATCCGCGTCACCAACCGCCTGCGCGAGGCCACCTCGATCCACTGGCACGGGATCATCCTGCCCTACCAGATGGACGGGGTGCCTGGGGTCAGTTTCCCGGGCATCGCCCCTGGCGAAACCTTCACCTACCAGTTTCGCCTCGAACAAACCGGCACCTACTGGTATCACTCGCACTCCGGCACGCAGGAGCAGACCGGCATGTACGGGGCCTTGATCGTCGAGCCGCGTGAGGCAGACCCTATCCGCGCCGACCGCGACCATGTCGTGCTGCTGTCCGACTGGACCGACGAAGACCCCATGCGGGTGCTCGCCAAGCTCAAGGTGCAAAGCGACTACTACAACTTCAATCAGCCGACGGCCATTGACTTCTTCCGCGACGTCGCCGACATGGGGCTTTCCCGCGCACTCGACAAGCGTGCGATGTGGAACCAGATGCGGATGAACCCGACCGATCTGGCCGATCTCTCGGGGGCGACACTGACCTACCTGATGAACGGCGTCACCCCTGCCGGCAATTGGACTGGCCTGTTCCGGCCGGGCGAGCGCGTGCGTCTGCGGTTCATCAACGGCGCGGCCAACACCTTCTACGACGTGCGCATCCCGGGGCTCAAGATGACGGTGGTGCAAAGCGACGGGCAGAACGTCGAGCCCGTGACCGTCGATGAGTTCCGCTTCGGGCCGGGCGAGACCTACGACGTGATCGTCACGCCCCGAGAGGACGCCTACACGATCTTCGCGCAATCGATGGAGCGAACCGGCTTCGCCCGCGGCACGCTCGCGGTGCGCGAGGGCTTGAGCGCCGCCGTGCCTGCGCTCGATCCCGTCGAATGGCTCACCATGGCCGACATGATGGGCGCGATGGACCACGGCGCGATGGGGCATGGCATGCCGGGCATGAAGCACGACATGTCCGGCATGAACCATGGCGCGATGGCCATGGATCACGGCCAGCACGCGATGCATGGCATGACAGGCGGCGCGATGGCCAAGCCCAGCGCCACGGTCCGTCACGCACGCACGGAATACGGCCCAAGCACGGATATGCGGGTGGACATGCCGCGCACCAATCTTGACGATCCGGGCATTGGCCTGCGCAACAACGGCCGGCGCGTGCTGACGCTGGCCGACCTCAAAACGATCGGCGGCCCTCTCGATCCTCGCGGGGCCGAGCGCGAGATCGAGCTGCACCTCACCGGCAACATGGAGCGCTATACCTGGTCGCTCGACGGCCTCGAGTTCGGCAAGAGCACGCCGGTGCATCTGAAGTATGGCGAGCGGGTGCGCATCATCCTGCACAACGACACGATGATGACCCACCCGATGCATTTGCATGGGCTGTGGAGCGAGGTGGAAACGCCCGACGGGCAGTTCCTGGTGCGTCGCCACACCATCCCGGTGCAGCCCGCGCAGCGCGTCAGCTTCCTCGTGACCGCCGACGCCCTGGGGCGTTGGGCCTGGCACTGCCACCTGATGTTGCACATGGACATGGGCATGTTCCGCGTGGTGGTCGTGTCATGAAACTCATCCCAAGTAGATTCGCCATGAAACCCTGTTCTCTCTTCACTGCGGCGCTGGTGTTGCTCGGTGCGGCACCCGTCTGGGCGCAAACAACGATGGAAGGCGGCGGCCATGCCGGGCACCCGGGCACGGCTGCCGCCCCAACGCGAGCCGAATCGCCCGCGAGCGCCACCATGGACCACGGCAGCATGCGCATGCAAGGCGGAGCCGCCCCCGCCGATGCCCGCGATCCGCACGCGTATGCCAATGGCTTGACCTTGGAGTCGGGCCCTTACGCACTCCCCGGGCCACGGCAACTGCGGCTGTCCGATGAACATGCGTTCGGCAGCGTGCTCCTCGATCGCCTGGAGCGCGTTTACACGAAGGACGGGAACGCGACCGCCTATGAGGCGCAAGCCTGGTTCGGCGGCACCTACGACCGCCTGGTCCTCAAGGCCGAGGGTGACGTCGCCAAAGGCAAACTGGAGGAGGCACGCACGGAGGTCCTGTGGGGCCATGCGATCGCCTCGTACTGGGACACCCAACTCGGGGTGCGGCTGGACAGCGGCGCCGGCCCTGACCGGACTTGGCTCGCTGTGGGCATCCAAGGGCTCGCCCCGTACTGGTTCGACGTCGATGCCACGGCCTACGTCGGCAGCTCGGGACGCACGGCACTGCGCCTGTCGGGCGAGTACGAACTCCTGCTCACCCAGCGCCTGATTCTGCAGCCCCGCATGGAAGTCAATCTGTATGGCCGGCGCGATGAAGCGCGTGGCCTGGGAAGTGGGCTGGCCGATGCGGCGGCAGGCCTGCGCCTGCGTTACGAGTTCTCGCGCCAGTTCGCGCCCTACGTCGGCGTCGAATGGGCTGGCAAGTTCGGACAGACCGCCGATTTTGCGCGCGCCGAAGGACAGCGTACCCGGGAAACGCGTTATGTGGCGGGTGTGCGGCTGTGGTTCTAGAAGCCGCCACGCGCAACTCCGATCTTATTCACCAACCCTAAGGAGAAACCGATGATGAAGAAAACCCTGAGCGTTTTGATGCTGGCCGCCTTGCCTGTGTTGGCGCTGGCCGGTGGGGGCCATCAGGGCGGCCATGGCATGGCCGGGCATGACATGCAGGGCATGCACGGCATGCACGGTTCGATGCACGGTGGCGCATCACACTCCAACGTCGGCAAGCCAGGCGATCCCGCCAAGGTCGACCGCACCATCGAGGTGGTCATGGACGACACGATGCGGTTCACGCCCGCCACCATCACGGTCAAAAAGGGCGAGACGATCCGCTTCTTTGTCAAAAACGCGGGCAAGGTGCCGCACGAAATGGTGGTCGGCTCCTTGCAGGAGCTCAAAGAACACGCTGAGATGATGCGCAAGATGCCCCAGATGCAGCATGCCGAGCCCAACATGGTGACGCTCCAGCCTGGCCAGCGCGGCGGGCTGGTCTGGCAGTTCGATCGGCCCGGTACGGTGGACTTCGCTTGCCTCGTCCCCGGCCATATGGAAGCGGGCATGGCGGGCAAGATCGTCGTCGAGTAAGCAGCATCACCGGGAGTCCTTGTCATGCACCAAACCGGTGATCAACCGTTCCCCCGGCGGCGCAGGCTGCTGCTGGCGGTGCTTGCGCTGAGTCTTCCCTCCCTGGCACCAGCCGCCGCACCGCAGACGCTTGCCGTGCAGGTGTGGAAGGACCCGAACTGTGGGTGTTGCAAGGACTGGATTGCCCACCTGGAGAAAAGCGGATTCCGCGTGAATGCCGTCGACCAGGGCAACGGCGCGGCCCGCGCTCGCCTCGGGATGCCGCAGAAATTCGGTTCCTGCCATACGGCCCTGATCCAGGGCTATGTGATCGAAGGCCACGTACCCGCCACGGACATCCAGCGGCTGCTCAAGGAAAAGCCCCAAGCCCTGGGCTTGGCGGTGCCGGGCATGCCCATTGGTTCACCCGGCATGGACGGGCCGGTGTATGGCGGCCGACGTGATGCCTACCAGGTCTTGCTGGTTGGGAAAGACGGGTCGGCACAAGTGTTCAGTTCCCATCCATGAAGAAACCCCTCACCCGGCGATGAGCGCGACGCATCATGATCACCACCCCGACACGCGTGGCTCGTCCGGCCTGAGCCGGCGTGTCAGGATCGCGTTGCTGATGGTGGCCCTCATCGGCGGCTTCTACCTGCTGCGCGAGCACTGGAGCCATGTCGCAGGCAATTGGGTGTACCTGTTGCTGCTGGCGTGCCCGCTGATGCACCTGCTGCATGGCCACGGCAGGCATGGCGCACTGCCCGACAACCGCCCCGACAAAGAGGCCTGAAGCCATGGACCTGCGATCTGCGCACGACCACCGCCGACACACCCACGACCACCCGAGCGCACAGCAGCGGGCCGAAGGTCTGAAGGACCCTGTCTGCGGCATGGACGTGACCGCGCAGTCCGAGCACCACGTCGAACACGCAGGCCGGCGCTTTTATTTCTGCAGCGCCCGGTGCCGGGCGAAGTTCGTCGCCGAACCGGCGCGCTATGCCCACAGCGGCCACGCGCCTTCGCCTGTCGAAGCGCCGGCGCTGGCCGCAGGAACCATCTACACCTGCCCCATGCACCCCGAGATCCGGCAGGATCACCCCGGTCATTGTCCGAAGTGCGGCATGGCGCTGGAGCCGGTGCTGCCCGATCTCGAAGGAGAAGAGAGTCCCGAGCTGCGCGATTTCCAGCGCCGCTTCTGGTGCACCCTGCCGCTGACCGTCATGGTCACTGTGCTTGCCATGTTCGGCCACCAGTTGCATTGGTTCGAGGCGCGCACACAGACCTGGATCGAACTCGTTCTGTCCCTGCCCATCGTCCTGTGGGCGGGTCGGCCGTTCTTCGTGCGCGGCTGGCAGTCCGTGGTCCATCGCAGCCCGAACATGTGGACCCTGATCGGGCTGGGCACCGGGGCGGCGTTCGTCTACAGCGTGGCGGCGACCGTGGCCCCACAACTGTTCCCGGACTCGTTCGTGTCCATGGGACGGGTCGCGGTGTACTTCGAGGCGGCGGCGGTGATCATTTCCCTGACCCTGCTGGGGCAGGTACTGGAACTCAAGGCGCGTTCGCAGACCTCGGCCGCCATCAAGTCCTTGCTCGGACTGGCCCCCAAGACCGCCCGGCGCCTTCGCGACGATGGCACGGAAGAGGACGTGCCCCTGACGCACATCCATGTCGGCGATCGGCTGCGCATTCGACCCGGCGAAAAGGTTCCGGTAGATGGTACGGTAATCGAGGGCAGCAGCGCTGTGGACGAATCGATGCTGACGGGGGAGTCCCTGCCCGTGACCAAGCGGGTGGGCGACAAGGTCATCGGTGCGACGCTCAATACCAGTGGCGCGCTCGTCATGGTCGCCGAACGTGTCGGCTCGGCGACCATGCTGTCCCAGATTGTGCAGATGGTGGCGCAGGCGCAGCGGTCCAAGGCGCCGATGCAGCGCATGGCCGATGTCGTGGCGGGCTATTTCGTGGTCGCGACGGTGTCCATCGCCGTGCTGACCTTTTTTGCCTGGGGCCTGTTCGGGCCGGAACCGCGCTGGGTTTTTGGCCTCATCAACGCCGTGGCTGTGCTGATCATCGCCTGCCCCTGCGCGCTGGGCTTGGCCACGCCCATGTCGATCATGGTGGCGACCGGGCGAGGGGCTACGCAGGGGGTGCTGTTTCGCGATGCCGCCGCGATCGAGAAAATGCGCCAGGTCGATACCCTGATCGTCGACAAGACCGGTACATTGACCGAGGGCCGGCCGCGCTATCAGACGACGATCCCAGCCGAAGGCTTCACCGCCGGCGAAGCCTTGCGACTGGCTGCCAGCCTCGACCAGGGCAGCGAGCACCCGCTGGCGGAAGCCATCGTCACGGCCGCGCGCGAGCAGGGCCTGGTGCTCTCACGCGCCGAGGAGTTCGACTCGCACTCAGGCATCGGCGTGCGCGGGCGCGTCGATGGACATGCCGTGGCACTGGGCAACACGGCCCTGATGGACCAGCTCGGTGTGGACGTGCGGCCATTGGCCGAGCGGGCGGAGGCGCTGCGCACCGAGGGGGCCAGCGTCATGTATCTGGCCGTCGATGGCGTGCTCGCCGCAGTCCTGGCCGTCGCCGACCCGGTGAAGAAGACCACACCGCAAGCGCTGGCGTCGTTGCGCGCGGAGGGCTTGCGCGTCGTCATGGCCACGGGCGACGGTCTGACCACGGCCAAGGCCGTGGCGGCGCGCTTGGGCATCGATGAGGTGCATGGCGAGGTCAAGCCCGCCGACAAACTGCAACTGGTGGAGCGGCTGCAGCGCGAGGGGCGTATCGTTGCGATGGCTGGTGACGGCATCAATGATGCCCCGGCCTTGGCAAAGGCCGACGTCGGTATCGCCATGGGCACCGGCACCGACGTGGCGATGAACAGCGCACAGATCACGCTCGTCAAGGGTGACCTGCGCGGTATTGCGGTGGCGCGCGCCTTGTCAGTGGCCACGGTCCGCAACATGAAGCAGAACCTGATGTTCGCCTTTCTCTACAACGCACTGGGCATTCCCATTGCGGCCGGCGTGCTGTATCCGCTCACCGGTTGGCTGCTTTCACCGTTGATCGCCGCCCTGGCGATGAGTTTCAGCTCCGCATCGGTGATCGGCAATGCGCTGCGTTTGCGCGGCGTCCGTCTTGTCTGAACACGAGGATCGTCGCGCGTGCCGTGGTGGGTGCTGGTTGCACTCCCAGATCGCTGGGTCTGTCGTATCGGTTGCCACCCGACGTTGGACACCTGATCCCTATCGAGGCCTGGAATGCTCTCGACCACGGCACCTGAGCCGCCTCACACCGATACCGCACTTGGCGCCCAGTCGGCATCGCCATAAGCACTTGCACCGATGTGGCGATGAGTCCGCGCCCCGCCTTGGTGAGCAGGGGCGATGTCCCGCGGATTGTTGAACGGGTGAGCTATTATAAGGTGGCGGCTCCTTTGACCCGCATGTGACCATGCGGGTTGCCTAGCAAGCAACCAA
>NZ_SNYL01000013.1:0-54149 GCF_004363315.1 Tepidicella xavieri | reverse complement strand
GGGCGATGTCCCGCGGATTGTTGAACGGGTGAGCTATTATAAGGTGGCGGCTCCTTTGACCCGCATGTGACCATGCGGGTTGCCTAGCAAGCAACCAAAGGAGCCACCGACATGAAGTCTCGCACGAAGCCCGCGCTGCGGGTTGTTCCGGCTGCGCAGGTGCAGCTGACGTTGCCGATCCAGGGCGTGCTGCAGGACGTGAAGCACGCGTTCTATGGGCTGTGCATCAACGCCGGCAAGCAGGTGCTGGCAGCCATGATGGAGGCCGACAGGATCGCACTGTGCGGCCCCAAGGGCGTGCCCGATGCCGATCGCCGCGCGGTACGTGGCGGCAGCACGCGCAGCGCCGTTGTTCTCGGCGGGCAGCGCATCGGCATCAAGCGGCCACGTGCACGCGGCGTCGATGCGGGCGAGCTGGAGCTGCCCAGCTTCGCCTGGGCCGCCGGCACCGACCCGCTGGACACCGCGACGATGGCCGCCATTGCTGCGGGCGTGTCCATGCGCCGCTACGCCAGCACGCTGGAGGAATTGCCGCCGCCCGAGCAAGCGCTGTCGGTGTCCAAGAGCGCGACCTCGCGGCGCTTCGTGGCGCTGAGCGAAGAGCAACTGCTGCAGTGGCTGTCGCGCTCGCTGGGCAAGCTGGACCTGCCGGTCGTGATGGTCGACGGCATCCACTTCCGAGACCGCGTCATCCTGCTGGCGCTGGGCATTGATGCCCAGGGGAACAAGCACGTGCTGGGGCTGCGCGAAGGCTCCACCGAGAGCACGCGGGTCGTGCGCTCGCTGCTGAGCGATCTGATCGAGCGCGGTCTCGATGCCGACCGCGCACGGCTGTGGGTGATCGATGGTGGCAAGGCGCTGCGCAAGGCGATCGTCGAGACCTTCGGGGCCACGGCGCTGATCCAGCGCTGCCAGGAGCACAAGCGGCGCAACGTCATCGAGCACCTGCCCGAAGAGCTGCACGCCAGCGTGGGCCGCGCGATGCGCGACGCCTGGGACAGCGCCAACGCCGAGCTGGCCAAGAAGCAGCTGCAGCGCCTGGCTACGTCGCTGCAGTCCAAGCATCCCGGCGCTGCGGCCAGTCTGCGCGAGGGACTCGAGGAGACGCTCACCGTGCAGGCTCTGGGCATCACGGGCGCGCTGTACCGCACGCTGCGCACCACCAACCCGATCGAGAACCTCAACGGCTCGATCGCGCACTACACGCGCAACGTCAAGCGATGGCGGGACGGACAGATGACGTTGCGCTGGGTCGCCAGCGCACTCAGCGACGCCAAGGATCGCTTCCGCAAGCTGCGCGGGCACCGCGACATGAAGCACTTGATCGCCGCGTTGGACAAGCGCATCGCCGCCACGCAGCCCGCCGAACTCAAAGCCGCGTAGCATCACGAATGAGGAGCCGTCACACGGTCTCGTTCAACAGCGAACGGGACATCGCCGGCGAACGGTTCCGGTCGGCATGATGAATCTCCTTGAAGTGAGTGGCTGACTTCAGGACGACGAACGGGCGTGGCCGGAATCGACACGCCGCGCCAGCCGGTCGGCGAAGGCCTGAATCTCGGGCGCAACCGCCGCGACGGGAGCGTTGGCGGAAACGCCCAGCGCCGTCGCGCGGAGCAGGCGGTTCAGGGTTGGTGCCTGCGGGGTCACAGGCCCGGCAAACCGCACCACATTTCCAGTGACGATGATGATCGTCGGGAACGTCTCCACCTCCACCTCACCGACGAAATCCGCTTCGTCTTCGATGTCGACCCAGTGCACCTGCAGGGAAACACCCTCCGCCTGGAACGAGGCGACCACTGTGTCGATGACGGCGGCATATTCTTCGCACAACCTGCACCAGGCCGCGCACAGGCAGGCCACATGAATGTCGGGAGACATGGCGTGTTCGAGGTTCAGAGTTTTTCCCACTCGGGCAGGCAGTGCCGCGCAAGCGCCGTGACCCAGCCGGGTTCGTGCGGGTCGAACGGCGATGTCCCGCGGATTGTTGAACGGGTGAGCTATTATAAGGTGGCGGCTCCTTTGACCCGCATGTGACCATGCGGGTTGCCTAGCAAGCAACCAAAGGAGCCACCGACATGAAGTCTCGCACGAAGCCCGCGCTGCGGGTTGTTCCGGCTGCGCAGGTGCAGCTGACGTTGCCGATCCAGGGCGTGCTGCAGGACGTGAAGCACGCGTTCTATGGGCTGTGCATCAACGCCGGCAAGCAGGTGCTGGCAGCCATGATGGAGGCCGACAGGATCGCACTGTGCGGCCCCAAGGGCGTGCCCGATGCCGATCGCCGCGCGGTACGTGGCGGCAGCACGCGCAGCGCCGTTGTTCTCGGCGGGCAGCGCATCGGCATCAAGCGGCCACGTGCACGCGGCGTCGATGCGGGCGAGCTGGAGCTGCCCAGCTTCGCCTGGGCCGCCGGCACCGACCCGCTGGACACCGCGACGATGGCCGCCATTGCTGCGGGCGTGTCCATGCGCCGCTACGCCAGCACGCTGGAGGAATTGCCGCCGCCCGAGCAAGCGCTGTCGGTGTCCAAGAGCGCGACCTCGCGGCGCTTCGTGGCGCTGAGCGAAGAGCAACTGCTGCAGTGGCTGTCGCGCTCGCTGGGCAAGCTGGACCTGCCGGTCGTGATGGTCGACGGCATCCACTTCCGAGACCGCGTCATCCTGCTGGCGCTGGGCATTGATGCCCAGGGGAACAAGCACGTGCTGGGGCTGCGCGAAGGCTCCACCGAGAGCACGCGGGTCGTGCGCTCGCTGCTGAGCGATCTGATCGAGCGCGGTCTCGATGCCGACCGCGCACGGCTGTGGGTGATCGATGGTGGCAAGGCGCTGCGCAAGGCGATCGTCGAGACCTTCGGGGCCACGGCGCTGATCCAGCGCTGCCAGGAGCACAAGCGGCGCAACGTCATCGAGCACCTGCCCGAAGAGCTGCACGCCAGCGTGGGCCGCGCGATGCGCGACGCCTGGGACAGCGCCAACGCCGAGCTGGTCAAGAAGCAGCTGCAGCGCCTGGCTACGTCGCTGCAGTCCAAGCATCCCGGCGCTGCGGCCAGTCTGCGCGAGGGACTCGAGGAGACGCTCACCGTGCAGGCTCTGGGCATCACGGGCGCGCTGTACCGCACGCTGCGCACCACCAACCCGATCGAGAACCTCAACGGCTCGATCGCGCACTACACGCGCAACGTCAAGCGATGGCGGGACGGACAGATGACGTTGCGCTGGGTCGCCAGCGCACTCAGCGACGCCAAGGATCGCTTCCGCAAGCTGCGCGGGCACCGCGACATGAAGCACTTGATCGCCGCGTTGGACAAGCGCATCGCCGCCACGCAGCCCGCCGAACTCAAAGCCGCGTAGCATCACGAATGAGGAGCCGTCACACGGTCTCGTTCAACAGCGAACGGGACATCGCCGTGAGCAGGAATGCATTGAGATTGGCACACGATTAATCCCGATCCCATCCCGAATGGAATCTGACATATACGTAACGGCCGTCTCATCTTCCCGTCAGCGGTGGCTTCGCAGAATACATACTGTGCAGTCGCACAAGGCATTGACAGAAATGCCTTCACGTTTGATTGAAAGGAGTGTAGAGATGAAAGCCAGGATTACCGCTGTTGTCGCCGCCACCGTGCTGAGCGCCATCGTAACCCCATCGTTCGCTGGTGACGCGGCAGCGGCCAGCGCCAAGAAAATGTTCCTCCTCAAGGACGGTGGAACCCTGTATGTATTCAAGGACGGCAAGATGGCGCTGGAAGACAAGTTCGGACGGGCTATCCACCTGAAAGAGGGGCAATCGCTCGAAACGGTCGATGGCCAGAAGATTACAGCCAACGGCAACGAGGTCGCTCGACTCGATTTTCTTCTCCGTCAGGGTCATTCCGGCGGTTGACTACTCGATTCAATTCGTGAACTGCACGCCAGCGGATGTCGGGCCAACTCGTTGACCAACACGCGCTGGCGGGCCATCGGTCATAGCTGGGGCTAACCACTCGATGGTAGGCTGCGACGCTACCGGTCAATCGGCGCCGCACAAGGTGAGAGTCCGCCCTGCACTGACTGACCGGCGTTCATTGCCGGGGCCATTGCGTCCACAACAACCCGCAGGATTGCCCGGGATTGCTCAATCGTTGAGAGAGTGGGTTGGATTCCGGTCGCGTCTGCACCACCACCATTCAACGCCCAACCTTCTCTGGTTGGGCGTTTTCGTTTCCGGGTTCCGCCACACCACGCGGGGCTGCGGGCCGATCTGCGTGTGCCACGCCGCGGTGCCATGGCGCCCGGAAGCCGCCCGGTTGGACTCTCTTTCGCTCTCCGTTCTCTCAAAACCGGCGCCAACTTCTTCGCCGGAGCACACGCAGACGGCCTTGTGCGTCAACGCTTTGCACGTGTGTCACGGGCATCGGTTGTCCATCGCGCCCGCATGGGCAGTCCTCGACATGTCGAACGTCAAGGTGATGGCGTCCGGGGGTAGCTCCCTACTGGTGGTACCTCAGATCGGTGATCGTCCCTCGCCAGTACGGCTTGCGGCCCTGCGGCGTGAGCCAAGCCACTTCGCCCTGAACCGGGATCAGCATCCCGTCGCGCCGTTGGTAGTCGAACATCCGGCCTTCCCAGGGCATGGGCACGATCCGATCGCCATCGGCAAAGCCGCGATCCTCGGCACGGATCGTCTCGATTAGCCCGTCGTCGCCGAAGTGAAACGTCATGGTCAGCCGCACGTCGCTGTCGACCAAGGTGGCGCGCGCGCTGCGCTCGTCGATCGGTTCCCATTGCATGCCCTGGCTGGGCAACAGTGCGGTCGGGTACCAGGCGGCTTCAGCCATGTAGCGCATCAGCTCACCGCGTGCGACCTCGCCGCGGTCGCGCAGATTCACCAACGTGAACACGCCCAGGATGGCGGGCTCAAGGATCCCTTCGCCATCGACGTAGGCGTCGTGCACGTGGACGGCCAGTCCAGGGGCCATCGTCACCCGCCCGTCCCACACAAAGCCAGGGCGGCGCGTGACCACACGTTGGCGTGACGTGAAGGGCTTCCACTGTCCGGCGTCCAGCTTCATGTTGAAGGTGCCAGCGTGCACGACGTCGGCTGCGCGGATGATCGGGGTTCCCGGTGGCAGGGCTTGGCGCAGGTGGCGCGCGACGGGGGCAGGAAGTTGATCCAGCTCGCGAGGATCGAAACGTTCAGGCGGCAGGGACTGGCGCGCGGTTTCCAGGCGATCCAGGAGTGCCTGCGTCTTTTGGCTCCAGCGCCACTGGCCCCAGCCCCAAAGTCCGATGGCCACGACCAGCAGGGCGGCCAACCCGAGGAGTACCCATTTCACACATTTCTCCCGAATCGATGAGGGGCCCATTTTGACGGATGGGTCGTGGTGCCAAGTCGGCAGGGGGCCTATGAGGCGGTCGCTCGGAACCTGCCGGCGTTGTGCATGCGCCAAGGGGTTTGAGGCCGTGCCCGGCAGTGGGCTGATGCGAAGCCCGCTCGCTCAGCCTGCATCCGCTAATCTGGCCAGCTCGGGCGCTCAGGAGCCGCCGCGCTTGTACACGGTGACCTGCACCAAGCCGCGCCCGGGAGCGAACACATAGCCGTAGTCGGCGCGGCGGCCGCCCTCCACCTGCCAGCGAAATGCCACCGCCCCCGGGGTGTCTTCATAGCGGCAGCTCAGCTTCTCGATCGTGATGCTGGTGCGTGCCTGCATCGGCCCGCGGGGGGTGTAGTAGGTGGCGGTGTGGTGGCGTGTCTCGCCCTGGCGCCAGTGGCCGATGGGGAACTTGGCCTCCCGCATGGGGCCAATGCGGGAATCGTGCACGCGGCCCATGGCTTCGCCGTCGAAGGTGATGGCCACCACTTCCTGCGCCTGCGGCACCGTGCGCTCGTAGGCTGGCAGCGTCACGCCAAAGGCGGTGCGGTGCTCCACCGGGCCGCTGAGCGTCGTCTCCCCCGTGCTGGGCGGGCTGCTGTCGGCATATACACCCACGAAAGGGTAGCGCCGCTGCACCGGCCCCAGTCGCAGCACGTCGGCATCGGGCCAAGGCTCGCCAGTGATCAGCTCGACCGGCAAGAAGCGCTCGGTGACGCTGGGGTCGTGCTCGCAGACAGGCACATTCGGCTGCGCCAAGGCGGCACTGGCCACGGTGGCCAGCAGCCCGCCAACCACGATTGACCTTCTCATTCCCCTCATCAGCCCCTCCAACGATCGCGCCCCGCGCATCGGCAAACATGTTATGGCAGCGCCGTTCGGCAGGTATTCGGGCAATCCCGCACCGCTGCGCGGTTGGGTGCCGCTTTTTCTGCCATGGCAGGTGCCACGCCCGACGCTGGTCGGGATAGTGGGTGTCAGCACTGCTTTGTGACTAGAATGATCAAGTTGCTTTTGGCACAGGTGCCCTATGTGCGATCAGCCCGCTTTGCAGCGGCGAAGGTTGTTGGTGATGGATCTTTCGGCGCTGGCAGCGGCACGGTGTGCTGTTCGCCACGACGGGCGGGGGCGTGGCCATGGCGTTTGCGCTTGAGCAACTGGAAGCCCTGCTCCGGTCGTTGCCGGACCCCGCTTTCGTCCTGAGTGCGTCCGGGCGGTATGTGGCGGTGTTTGGCGGGACGGATACGCGCTACTATCACGACGGCAGCCCGCTCGTCGGACACACGCTGCACGAGGTGCTGGTCCCCGCGCGTGCCGATGCCTTCCTGGCCGATGTCCATGCGGCGCTGCGCGATGGCGGGCTGCGCATCGTCGAATACGAGCTGAGCAATCGAGACGTGCGGGGCCTGTCGGACCACGGGCCGTCACAGCCCATCTGGTTTGAAGGGCGGATCACGCGGTTGCCCTTTCTGGTGGATGGCGAGGCCGTGGTGCTGTGGGTGGCCAGCAACGTCACGCATCGGCGTCTGCTGCAGGACCAACTGCGCTCGCTCAGCGAGACGGACGACCTGACCAGTCTGGCGAACCGCCGGCGGTTTGCGGCAGAGTTGCAAGCGTGCTTCGAGGCTTTCGTGCGCTATGGCCAGATGGCGGCCGTGCTGAGCATCGACCTTGACCGCTTCAAAGCCATCAACGACGAACTGGGCCATGCCTGCGGTGACGATGCTTTGAAAGCGGTGGCCGCGGTGCTCAGCGAGCATCGGCGCCGAACCGATCTGGCCGCCCGGCTCGGTGGCGACGAGTTCGTGCTGTTGTGCCCACACACGGCGCTGGACGAAGCGTGCGCGCTGGCCGACCGCTTGAAGGAACCGGTGAATCAGGCGCTGGCCCTTTTTGCGCTGCCCGACGGCGGCCGGGCGTCCGTCAGCATCGGCTGTGCGGTGTTGGAGCCTGACGACCAAACCGGCTACGACATGCTGCGCCGTGCCGACGAGGCCCTGTACCGGGCCAAACGCCGGGGCCGAGCCGCTGTGCTTTGAGGCTCAGGCGCGGCGGCGCCTCATCCAGGCTTTTTCGGCCTCGATGACCAGGAACACCGCCATGCCGACGCCCATCGGGGCGAGCCAGTGGTGCCAGTGCAGCGGCGCGGTGCCAAAGGCCGTGTGCATCGCGGGCAGGTACACAAAAGCCGATTGCAGCAGCATCAGCACGCCCACCGCCACCCAGGCGGCGCGGTTGGTGAACAGGTGCGGACGCGACAGGCTGGAGGCGGCCAGAAAGCGGCTGTTGAACAGGTAAAACGCCTGGGCGATCACCAGCGTGTTCACGGCCATGGTGCGGGCCACGTCGAGCTCCATGCCGCGCCACAGTTCGACCTCGAAAGCCAGCATGGTGGCGCCCCCGATGAGCAGCGAGACGATGGCCACCCGCCACAGCATGGCCCCACCCATGATCGGGGTGCCCGGCTTGCGGGGCGGGCGCTGCATCACCCCCGGTTCGGCGGGCTCGAACGCCAGGGCCAGCGCCAGCGTGACGGCCACCACCATGTTGACCCACAAAATCTGCACCGGGGTCAGGGGCAGGGTGAGGCCGAACACCACGGCTGCCAGCATCACCAGACCTTGAGCGCCGTTCGTGGGCAAGATGAACAGGATGGCTTTGCGCAGGTTGTCGTAAATGGTGCGGCCTTCCTCGATGGCATGCGCGATGGTGGCGAAGTTGTCGTCGGCCAGCACGATGTCGGCCGCTTCCTTGGTGGCTTCGGTGCCCTTGATCCCCATGGCCACCCCCACATCGGCGCGTTTGAGCGCCGGGGCGTCGTTGACGCCGTCGCCCGTCATGGCCACCACTTCGCCACTGGCTTGCAAGGCCTGCACGAGCCGCAACTTGTGTTCGGGGCTGGTGCGGGCAAAGATGTCGCCCCGCTGCGCCAGGGTCTGCAGCGTGGCCTCGTCGGCGGCGTCCAGTTCGGCGCCGGTGATCACCGTCAGCCCCGATGCGTCGCCCAGGCCCATTTCGCTGCCGATGGCCCGCGCCGTGCCGGCATGGTCGCCCGTGATCATCTTGACCCGGATGCCGGCACCTCGGCAGGCCGCAATCGCCTGGATGGCTTCGGGCCGAGGGGGGTCGGTGATGCCCACCAGGCCCAGAAAGACCATGTCGTCCTCCACGTCGGCCAGGCTCAGCTCGGCGTGCCCGGCGTGCGTTTCGCGGGCGGCGGCGGCCAACACACGCAGGCCTTCGCGGCTGAGCCGGTCGATCTGCGCCTCCCAGTAGGGGCGGTCCAGCGGCTCGATCTGGCCCTGTGCCCCCAACTCGTGGGGGCAGCGATCCAGCAGCCGGTCCGGGGCGCCTTTGAGCAGGATGCGCCGCTGTCCGCTGGGGGTGGTGTTGAGCGTGGCCATGAACTTGTTGGCCGATTCGAACGGAATGCTCGCATGGCGCTCGTGGCCGTCGGTGTCGAACCCGGCTTTGTGCGCCAGCGTGCGCAACGCGCCTTCGGTGGGTTCGCCGGCCACTTTCCATTGCCCGTCCTCTTCCACCACTTGCGCGTCGTTGGCCACCGCCACCACTTCGATGAGTGCCTGCAAATGCAGGTGTTCGGGCAGGCTCACCAGCGCCCCATCGAGCGTGATGGTTCCATTGGGCGCATAGCCCGCGCCGCTGACGTCGTAGCAGCCCGCGCGCGTCACGACGTGGCGCACCGTCATCTCGTTGCGGGTGAGCGTGCCGGTTTTGTCGGAGCAGATGACGGTGACCGAGCCCAGGGTTTCGACGGCCGTGAGCTTGCGGGTGATGGCCCGCCGTCGCGCCATGCGCTGCACGCCCAGCGCCAGCGTGATGCTCAGGATAGCGGGCAAGCCCTCGGGAATCGCCGCCACGGCAAAGCCGATGGCCGCCAGCAGCACATCGCCCAAGGGCTGCCCATGCAGGCCCAGCCCCACCGCCAGCATGAGCAAGGCCAGCGCGACGATGACGACCGACAGTTGCTTGCCGAAGCGGGCCATCTGGCGGGTCAGCGGCGTTTGCAAGGTCTGTACTTCGGCCATGAGCCGGTTGATGCGGCCCAGTTCGGTGCGCGGCCCGGTGGCGGTGACCACGCCGACGCCGCGCCCGCTGGTGACCATGGTGCCGGCAAAGGCCATGCTGGCGCGGTCGCCCACGCTGGCGCTGGCCGCCACGGCCGTGCACTGCTTGTCCACCGGCAGCGACTCCCCCGTCAGCGCCGACTCCTCGATCCGCAGTTGGGTCACCTCGATCAGTCGCAAGTCGGCCGGCACCCGGTCGCCCGAGCGCAGCCGCACGATGTCGCCCGGCACCAGCGCCTCGGCATCCAGGTCGCGCCATTGTCCGTCGCGCCGCACCAGGGCGTGCAGCGACAGCAGCTTGCGGATGCCGGCCAGCGCTTCCTCGGCTTTGCCCTCCTGCAAAAAACCGATGAAGGCATTGATCACCACCACCCCGAGGATGACGCCGGTGTCTATCCAGTGCCCGAGCGCCGCGGTGATGCCGGCCGCGGCCAAGAGCACATAGATGAGGATGTCATGGAAATGCTTGAAAAAGCGCTTGAGCGGGCCATCACGCGGCGGCTCGGGCAGGCGGTTGGGGCCGACCTGGGCCAGCCGGTCGTCGGCCTCGGCGGTGCTTAGCCCTTCTGGGCGCGAGGCCAAGGCGGCCAATACCGCTTCGGGCGGCTGGGCGTGGGGCTGGTCGATGTCGAACGGGTTCTCGGGGGTGCGGGAAGGGGCGTTCATGGCCCCATCCTACCCCGATCCGGCGCCACACATCTTGTTGCAAATCAAGGCGATGGACGGCGATGACGCGGGGAACTTTGCGTGCCCGCCCCATACCAAATGGCTGTGTGTGCGGGCGATGCGCCGCACGAGAGGTTGCTGAGCTGCGAAGCCGAGGGCCTGTGGCCCGAGCCCCCTCCGGGGTGTTTCTCCTCCTCCCTCCCTCCTCCTTTGTCCCGGAGTGCTTCGCGGCTTTTTTTATACCACCCGCCGGCTCACGCAGCCGGCGGCAAGCTGTCGGCAAAGCTCGGGCGCTGCGAGAGCTTGTCGTACAGCTTGGCCAGATTGGGGTAGGGGGTGCGCCAGTCGATATCGGGGAAACGGAAGTCCAGATAACCCAGGGCGCAGCCCGCTGCCACGTCGGCCAGCGTGAAATGGATGCCGTGGCAAAACGGCTTGTCCGCCAGCCCGTGGCTCATGGCGCGCAGGCCGTGCAGGATCTTGCCGCGCTGCCGGTCGATCCAGGCCTGGCAGCGTTGCTCGGGGGCCCGCTGATCCCAGGTGGCTTCGAGCCGGGCCAGCACCGCGGCGTCCAGAATGCCGTCGGCCAGCGCTTCCCAGGTCTTGACTTCCACCCGCTCGCGGCCGCTCGGTGGAATCAGCTTGCCCACGGGCGAGAGGGTGTCCAGATACTCCACGATCACGCGCGAGTCGAAGACGGCCTCGCCGCCTTCCATCACCAGGCAGGGCACTTTGCCCAGGGGGTTGGCCTCGCCGATGGTGGTGTGGGGCGCCCAGACGTTTTCCTCGACGAATTGAAACTCCAGCTTTTTTTCGGCCATGACGATGCGCACCTTGCGCACGTAGGGGCTGGTGTGGTTGCCGATGAGTTTCATGGATGTACGGGGTAGTTCCTGGGCAGCCGATTTTAGCGATTGGGCCGGCACTTGCGCAGCAAGCCCCCCGGTGCATGGCCGGTGCGTCGCGGGGCTTCTACAATTCGGCCATCATGCAAGCCCCATCGACGATCGAATTCTCCCCCCTGACCGCCCTGTCGCCACTGGATGGCCGCTATGTGGGCAAGCTGGCTGCGCTGCGGCCCTTCATGAGCGAGTACGGCTACATGCGCTGCCGGGTGCAGGTGGAACTGGCCTGGTTCGAGCACCTCAGCGACGCCGGGTTTGCCGAATTCCCGCCGCTGTCGGCCGCGGCGCGGGCGCACTTGCGGGCCGTCGTGGCCCGCTTCAGCCCCGCCGATGCCGAGGCCATCAAGGCCATCGAAAAGACCACCAACCACGACGTCAAGGCGGTGGAATACTGGATCCGCGGCAACGCGGCCATGGGCGTCAAAGGCGTGTTCGATGGCTGGCCCGAGTTGCAGCGCGCCGGCGAATTCGTGCACTTCGCCTGCACCAGCGAGGACATCAACAACACCAGCCACGCCCTGCAGCTCAAAGCCGGCCGCGATCAGGTGCTGCTGCCCGGGCTCGATGCCATCATCGAGAAACTGCGGGGCATGGCCCATGCCCATGCCGATGTGCCCATGCTCAGCCGCACGCACGGCCAGACCGCCAGCCCCACCACCGTGGGCAAAGAACTGGGCAACGTGGCCGTGCGGCTGGCGGCGGCGCGGCAGCGCATTGCCGCGGTCAAGCTGCTGGGCAAAATGAATGGCGCCGTGGGCAACTACAACGCCCACCTCAGCGCCTGGCCCGATTTCGACTGGGAGGCCTTCAGCCGCCGAGTGGTCGAAACCCCCGAGGCCGGCCCCGACACCCCCGCCGATGCGCCCATCGGCTTGGGCCTGACGTTCCAGCCCTACAGCATCCAGATCGAGCCACACGACTACATGGCCGAACTGTTCGATGCCATCGCCCGCAGCAACACCATCCTCATCGACCTGGCGCGCGACATTTGGGGCTACATCAGCCTGGGCTATTTCAAGCAAAAGCTCAAGGCCGGCGAAATCGGTTCCTCCACCATGCCGCACAAGGTCAACCCGATCGACTTCGAAAATGCCGAAGGCAACCTGGGGCTGGCCAACGCGATGCTCAAGCATTTGAGCGAGAAATTGCCCATCAGCCGATGGCAGCGCGACCTGACCGACTCCACCGTGCTGCGCAACATGGGCGTGGCGTTGGGCTATGCGGTGTTGGCGCATCAGTCGCTCATGACTGGGCTCGACAAGCTGGAGCTGAATCAAGAGGCGTTGGTCGCCGACCTGGACGACGCCTGGGAAGTGTTGGCCGAGCCCATCCAGACCGTGATGCGCCGCTATGGCGTGCCCGGCGCCTATGAAAAGCTCAAAGAAGTGACCCGCGGCAAGCGCGTGACCCGCGAGGCCCTGCATGCCTTGATCGCCTCGCTGGAAATTCCGCCCGCCGACAAGGACCGCCTGCTGGCCCTGACACCGGCCAGCTACATCGGCAAGGCCGCCGAGCTGGCGCGGCGGGTTTGACACAAGGTGGGGCCGCAGTAGCACGGCCCAAACGCATCAGGGAGGATGGCCCCCATGGCAGTGGAACTCTATAACCGCGATGGACACGTGTGCCTGATGGTGTCTCACCTGGGCGACGAAGACGGCGAAGCCGTGCAATCCAACCAGTTCTTGGTCATCCATGGTGACAACGGCGTGGTGATCGACCCGGGCGGCAATGTGGCTTACAACGAGCTGCTGCTGACGCTGGGGCGGTTTTTCCCGCCGCAGCGCCTGACCAAAATCCTGGCATCGCACGCCGATCCAGACATCATTGGCGCCCTGGACCGCTGGATGACATCGACCCCGGCGACGCTCTACATTTCGCGCCTGTGGGAGCGCTTTGCCCCGCATTTCTGCAAATCGGGCAAGACGCAGGGCCGCATCGTCGGCATCCCGGATGCGGGGATGCGCATTCCGCTGGGCGACACCGAACTGGTGGCCTTGCCGGCGCACTTCATGCACTCAGAGGGGAACTTCCAATTCTGGGACCCTGTCAGCCGCATCCTGTTTTCGGGTGATCTCGGGGTGTCCATCGTGTCGCCCGAGGAGGCCCGCCGTCCGGTGACGTCGCTGGCGCCGCTCAAGCCCAAGATGGAGGCGTTCCACCGCCGTTACATGGTGTCGGCCAAGGTGCTGAATTACTGGGCCCAGATGGTGCGCGACTTGCCGATCCGCATGATCGTGCCGCAGCACGGCGCCCCGCTGGCGGGGCCAGCGGTGCAGGAGTTCATCGACTGGATGGTGGACTTCCCCTGTGGCGTGGATTTGCTGACGCCAGCGCACTACGCCATGCCGGGCTGAGGCGGGTTTTCCACGGCCCGCTCGGCGTAGGTGTTGAAGCGCCAAGCCTTGTCTTCCAAGGTGATGCGGCGCCAGGTGGCGCGTTTTTCGCCCGGGGTCATCTCGGGCCAGCGCTGCACTTCCTCGAACGTGCGGCCGCAGCCCTTGCAGACGGGGTCGCCCTGGCTGGTGGAGCAAATGGCGATGCAGGGCGTATCGGGCGTGCTGTGGTACCAGTCGAGCCAGGCGGCGTAGGCGGCCCGAGGCATGGTGGCTTCGTCCGCGTATTCTTCGCGGTAGTACACCAGCAGCGCGTACACCTCGGCCAGGGCGCGGATTTCATCGGCCAGCACGATGCCGTCTGGCGAGGGCTTGCGCTGGCGCCAGTGGTTGATGGCTGCTTCGATGTCGGAAATGTGTATGCCTGCCATGGTGTCGAATCCAGGGCGCCAATGATAGCGGGATGCCGGGCGGCGCTGGGGGGCTTCAGCGCGTCTCGCGCGCTTGCTCGCGCACCAGGGCTTCGGTCTGGCGCACCCGCGCATCCAGGATGGACAGTTCGATGTGATCGACCTGGGGCTGCTGGCGGGCCAGCTGCTGCGCGGCACGCAGCCGGTCCAGGGCGCCTGGCGCATCGAGATGAGCCAACCGGGCTTCAGCCTCGGCGCGGGCGGCCCGCACCGGCTGCTGCTGCGCCTGATGCAGGCCGGCCAGGGTTTGCCAGGCCAGGGCGTCACGCGGGTGCAGGGCGGTCCAGGTTTGTAGCCGCTGCGTGGCCTGGCGCTGGGCATCGGGTCCCAGGCGCAGCGCCGCTTGCGCGCCCAGCAGCAGGCCCGGGCGCTGGTCCGATGCGATGGCCGCGCTGGCCAGCCGGATGAAATCGTCCCGCATCGCGGGACTGAGCGCGTCGGCCGGCAGCAAGAGCAGGGCTTCCAGGTGCAGCCAGTCCAGCGCTTGCCGCGCGACCGGGTCCGGGGGCGGGGCGGCCAGCAACTGCCGCAGCCCTTCGCTCAGCAGCGCCGCATCCCGCAGCCGGGCCGCGGCCAGGGTGGCCGCATAGCGTTGCCCAAGGGTGGTGGCATCCTGCTGCGGCCCTTGGGACTGGCGCAGCGTGGCGGCCTGGGCACGCAGCCGGTCGGCCCCGGTTTCGCTGAGCACGCGGGCGCGCGCCGCCATCATCGCGTGGTGGTAGGGCGTCACGGGCCCGGCCTGGGCCGGGCGCTGTCCCGTGCCCAGTTCGGGGACGCGGGCACTCATGTCGGCCATCCGCTCGGTGGTCAGGGGGTGGCTGCGCAGGTAGGGGAAGGCGCCATCGTCGTTCAGGCGCGATGCGGCCTGCAGCTTGTCGAACATGGTCACGAAGCCCATGCCGTCAAAGCCGGCTTCGGTCAGGATGCCAAAGCCGATGCGGTCGGCCTCGCGCTCCATGTCGCGCGAGAAATTGAGCTGCGACTGGATGGCCAAGGCCTGTCCGCCGGCCATCGCGGCGCTGGCAATGTCCACGTTCTTGGCGGCGTTGGCGGCCAACGCGCCCAGGATCATGGCGCCGATCACCCAGGGCGCTTGCTGGTTCTGACGGGTGATGAGCCGAGCGATATGCCGTTGCGACACATGGCTGAGCTCGTGCGCCAGCACCGAGGCCAGCTCGTCCGGCGTGGACACCACGGCGATCAGGCCCAGATACACCCCCAGATAGCCGCCGGGCAGGGCAAAGGCGTTGACGCTGCGGTCGCGCCCGAGCAGGATTTCCCAGGCAAAGCGCTCGGCGAGTTCGGCGGGCAGGTCGCCCCGGCGGCGGGCCGCTTGCACCAGCGGTTGCCAGATGGCCTGCAGATAGGCGTGGAGCACGGGGTCGTCGAGATAGTCCGGGTTACGGTAGAGCGTGCGCGCGATCTGGTCACCCAGGCGGCGCTCTTCGCTGAGTGACATCTCGGCGCCATCGCCAAGCGCGGGCAGGCCGCGCGCCGGGGGCGGTTCGGATTGGGACCAGGCCAGCGGCGCCAGCCACAGCGGGGCGACCACGAGCAGCGGCCAGCAACGGCGTATCACCTTCGAAGGCATGGCCGTATGATGCCAGCCTTGTGTAAAGATTCCGTTCCCTGCTCCGAAAATCCATATCGCCCATGACCGCTACGCTGACCCATTTCGATGCCCAAGGCCAAGCCCACATGGTGGATGTGGGCGCCAAGCCGGCCACCCACCGCGTGGCGCGTGCGCAAGGGTGCATTCGCATGCAGCCCGACACCTTTGCCCTCGTGGCCGCCGGCACGGCGAAGAAAGGCGACGTGCTGGGGGTGGCGCGGCTGGCCGGCATCATGGCCGCCAAAAAGACGGGGGAACTGATCCCCCTGTGTCACCCGATCGCGCTGACGCGGGTGGCCGTGGATTTTGAGTTGTTGCCCGAAGCGTCTGCCGTGCGGTGCGTGGCCACGGCCGAGACGGTCGGCCCCACTGGGGTGGAGATGGAGGCCCTGACCGCCGTGCAGGTGGCCTTGCTCACGATTTACGACATGTGCAAGGCCGCCGACCGCGGCATGGTGATTGCCGACGTGAAGTTGCTGGAGAAGCACGGCGGCAAAAGCGGCAGCTATGTGGCCGAGCCGCCGCCGGCCGGGGCCGGCGGGCGCGACAGCGCTCAGGCGTAGGTATAGACGCCGCGGCCGGTCTTGCGGCCCAGGTAGCCGGCGGCCACCATCTCTTTGAGCAGCGGGCAGGGGCGGTACTTGCTGTCGTTGAACTCGGCAAAGTACACGTTCATCACCGCCAGGCAGACGTCCAGCCCGATCATGTCGGCCAGCGCCAGCGGCCCGATCGGGTGGTTGCAGCCCAGCTTCATGCCGGCGTCGATGTCCTCGGGGCTGGCCAGCCCCTCGGCCAGCACGAAGAAGGCCTCGTTGATCATCGGCACCAGGATGCGGTTGACGACGAAGCCGGGCGAGTTCTTCACCGTGATAGGCGTCTTGCCGAGCCGGAGCGCCAGGTCGCGCACGGCGTCGTGCGTGGCGTCGCTGGTCTGCAGGCCGCGGATGATTTCCACCAGCGCCATCATCGGCACCGGGTTGAAAAAGTGCATGCCGATGAAGCGGTCGGCGCGCCCGGTGACGGCGGCCAGCTGCGTGATGCTGATCGAGCTGGTGTTGGTGGCCACCAGTGTTTCGGGCGCCAGCAGGCTGTCGAGCTGGCGCAGGATTTTGATCTTGAGCTCCAGATTTTCCGTGGCGGCTTCGATGACGAGTTCGGCGCCCTTGAGGTCGTCGTAATCGGTGCTGCCTTGAATGCGGGCCAAGGCGGCGTCTTTGTCGGCGGCGCTGATTTTGTCTTTCTTCAGCAAGCGGTCCAGGCTGCCGGCGATGGTGGCCAGCCCTTTCTGAACGGCGGCCTCCTGGATATCGACCATCACGACCTTGAGCCCGCTGACCGCGCAGGCTTGCGCGATGCCGTTGCCCATGGTGCCAGCGCCGATGATGCCGACGGTGCGAATGTCGCTCATGAATATGCTCCTGATAGCGGTGTGAGGGTGAACAAACACCCCATTATCGCGGGCCGGACGCAAAAAGCCCCGAGGGCCGTGCGGCGCTCGGGGCTTAGGGGTGCGCCAGGCCAGGATCAGGCCGAGGCTTTGGCGGACTTGGTGGCCGGCTTGGTGGCGGTCACGGCGCTGGAGGTCATCGCATTGAAGTTAGCCTCGGCCAGCTCGGCGGCTTGCTTGACGGCCTTTTGCACCGATTCCATGGCGGCCGTGGCGGTGGAGACGGCGTTCTTCACGGCGGCCACGGCGGCTTCGGAGCCCTGGGGCGCGTTCTTGACGGCGTTGTCCACGGCCGAGACGAACTGCTTTTGCGCATCGGCGGTCTGGGCTTCGGCCAGCTTGGTGAGCTCGGCGCTCATGCCGGTGGCGATGTCGTACAGGTGGCGGCTGTAGGAAGCGGCTTTTTCGGCCAGGGGCTGCAGGGCGGCGTTCTGCAGGGCCACCAGCTCGTTCAAGTCTTTGACGCTGAGCAGCGCCTGCGCATGGCTGGCGCTTTCGGACAGCGAGGCTTTGGCAGCCTGCAGGTTCAGTTCGTTGAGCTTTTCGACGCTGGCCAGCGCCTTGCTGCTCAGATCGAACAGGGTGGCGACTTGGGCTTTCTGGGCGGCGATGATTTGTTCGACGGTCAACATGGCATAACTCCTTGAAAGGTGACTGACAGCAAAAAGGACTGTAGAGCGCTGTGACGACAAAACCGTGTCAGCCCGATTTTGCTGCGCTGCAACATTAAGGCTTAGTATAGGGACATCGGCGCAGATTGCAAGCCTTTTTTGTTGCGCTGCAGCAAAAAAAGTGACGGGCGGCGTTCTCATGGGGGCAATGCGCCTCTGTTATGGTTCAGGTTCTCGAACACTGCAACGCCATCGCCATGCTCTACGCTTTTCTGAAAACCCTGCATGTGCTGTCGATCGTGGTCTGGGTCGGCGGCATGGTCTTTGCCCACTTCTTTCTGCGCCCGGCGGCGTCGGCCCTGGAGCCGCCGCAGCGCCTGACGCTGATGCATGGGGTGCTGCGGCGGTTTTTCACCGCCATCACCTACCTGTCGCTGCTGGCGCTGTTCACCGGGTTCTGGATGATGGGTTCGGTGGCCAAAGCCGTTGTGCAGGGCGGGGGCGAGTTCACCGCCCCGGTGGACTGGACCGTGATGGCCCTGCTGGGCACGCTGATGGTGCTGATCTTCGGGCACATCCGTTTCGCGCTGTATGGCCGCCTGTCCAAGGCGGTGACCGCCGCCGATTGGCCGGCGGCCGGCGCGGCGCTGGACAAGATCCGCCAGTGGGTGCTGGTGAACCTGTCCATCGGGGTCGTCATCATCGCGGTGACGCTGCTGATGTGACGCCTCGGCGCCGCGGCGGCTAGCGCAGCGGCAGCTCGACGTGGCGCAGGTCCGGGTCTTGCGGATGGGCCTCGATGGTGAAGCCCAGGCGCTTGGCCAGCCCCAGCATGCCGTGGTTTTCGCGCAGCACGGTGCCGACGATGCGGCGCGTGCCGTGCCCGCGCAGGTAGCGCACCAGGCGGTCCATGAGCAGCCAGCCCATGCCCCGGCCTTTGAGGTCGGATCGAACCATCACGCCGAACTCGGCGGCATCGTTGTCCGGATCGCAGATCGCGCGCACAGCCCCCAGCGTCTCCTCGCCGCCTTCGGGCAGGGGGCGGGTGGCGATGAAGGCCATCTCGCGGTCGTAATCGATTTGCGTCAGGCGCGCGAGTTCGCTGTGCTCGATGCTGCGCCGGCTATAGAACAGCCGCATGCGGATGTCTTCGGGGTCCATCTTTTCCAGGAAAGCCCGGTGCTGGGCCTCGTCTTCGGGGCGGATGGGGCGCAGGGTCAGCGCCGTGCCGTCGGGCAGCGTGTGGTGTTCGATCAGCGATTGGGGATACGGCCGGATGGCAAAGCGATCGGCGCCGGCCGGGCAGGCGGCGCTCAGGCGCACGCGCGCATCCAGCGCGATGGCGCCCTCGTGGTCCACGATCAGCGGGTTGATGTCGAGCTCGGCGATTTCGGGCACGTCGGCCAGCAGTTGCGAGATCGCCACCAGGGTCGAGACGATGGCTTCCTCGCGTGCCGGGGGAACGTCGCGGTAGCCTTTGAGCAGCTTGGCGATGCGGGTGCGGCCGATGAGCGAACGCGCCAGCGTGGCATTCAGCGGGGGCAGGGCCAGCGCCCGGTCGGCGATCACTTCCACGGCCGTGCCGCCCTGGCCAAACAGGATGACCGGGCCGAACAGCGGGTCGATGCTGGCGCCGACGATCAGCTCGTGCGCATGGCGCCGGCGGATCATGGGCTGCACGGTGAAGCCCTCCACCCGGGCGCCGGGGCGCAGCTCGGCGACACGCTGCAGCATCGCCTCGGCGGCTTGCTGCACTTCCGCGGCGTTGTGCAGGTTCAGGCGCACGCCGCCCACGTCCGACTTGTGGCTGATGTCGTGCGACAGGATTTTCAGCACCACCGGGTAGCCCAGGGTTTCGGCCGCGTACACCGCCGCTTGGGCTTCGGCCGGCACCACGCGCGTGGGCGTGACGGGGATGCCGGCGCGCTTGAGCAGTTCCTTGGCTTCGGGTTCGGTCAGTAGCTCGCGCCCATCGCGCAGCACGAAGTCCACGATCTCACGGACCCCCGGCAGGTCCATGGCCTGCGCGTCGGGCAGGGCGGGCGGCGTCTCCATCAGCTCGATCTGGTGGCGATGGTATTGGCGCAAGAAGGAAAAGGCGCGCACCGCCTCTTCAGGCGTGTCGTAGTCGGGAATGCCGGCGTCGCGAAAGATCTCGCGCGCGCGGTTGACGGCACTGTGCCCGAGCCAGCAGCCGAGCACGCGCGGTGGCTTTTCGCTGGCCAGTGGGGCCAGGGCTTCGGCGATCTCGGTGCTGGGCACGATGGCAGTGGGCGCCTGCACGAACAGGATGGCCGCGTCCCGCGCCTGGCGCAGCGCGGTGAGCGCGTCCACATAGCGCTGGGCGGGCGCGTCACCGATGATGTCCACCGGGTTGGCGCGCGACCAATTGGCCGGCAGCACCCGATCCAGCGTGGCCACGACGTCCGGGCTCAGCGTGGCGAGTTCCACGCCGGCATGGGCGGCGGCATCGGCCGCCATGACGCCTGCGCCGCCGCCGTTGGTCAGCACGATCAATTGCTCGCTGCGGTTGTCGCGGAAGCGCGCCAACAGTTCCGCCGCCAGAAACAGGTGCTGCAGGGTGAAGACGCGCAACATGCCGGCGCGGGAAATGGCGGCGTCGAACACTTCGTCCGAGCCGGCCAGCGCCCCGGTGTGGGAGGCGGCCGCCTTCTGGCCCTGGGCCGAGCGACCGGCCTTGACCACGATCACCGGCTTGTTGCGGGCCGCCGCGCGTGCGGCCGACATGAATTTGCGCGGCGACTCGATCGACTCGATGTAGAGCAGGATGGCGCGGGTGCGCGGGTCGCTGCCCAGGAAGTCGAGCATGTCGCCGAAGTCCACGTCGGCATGTTCCCCCAGCGAGACGAAATGGGAAAAGCCGATCTGGCGCGAATTGGCCCAGTCCAGCATGGCCGTGACCAGAGCCCCAGACTGCGAGACGAAGGCGATCGGGCCCGGGCGGGCATTGGCATGGGCAAAGCTGGCGTTGAGGCCCAGATGCGGCACCAGCATCCCGATGCAGTTGGGGCCCAAGATGCGCAGGGTGTGCGGGCGCGCCGCATCGAGCATGGCCTGTTTCTGGGCGGCGCTGAGCCCGGCGGTGACCACCACGGCCGCCTTGGTGCCGCGCGCCCCCAGGGCGGCGATCAGGTCGGGCACTGTGGCCGCCGGCGTGCAGATCACCGCCAGGTCAGGTGCTTCAGGCAGCGCGTCGATCGAGGCATAAGCCGTGTGCTCGCCCAGGCGGCTGTGCTTGGGGTTGACCGGGTACAGGCGCCCTTGAAAGCCCTGTGACAGGTTGCGCCAGACGGTGGCGCCGACACTGTGGGGCCGTTGCGAAGCCCCGAGCACGGCAACGCTGCGGGGGGCAAAGAGCGCGTCGAGATGGCGAACGGTCATGGCGTCTTGCGGGTGGACATCCAGGCAATGAGCGAGGAGCGCATGGCCTCCTCGACCGACATGTTGATCGGCGTGAGCCAATCGCGCGGCACGAACACGGTGTAGCCGCCGATCATGTAACCCATGGGCAGATAGACGGCCACGCGGTCACCCGGCAGAAAGCCCGGCGGCAGGCCCTGCATGTGGTTGCGGGTGATCAGCCCCACGATCTCGATCGGCTGATCGGGAAAGCGCAGGATGACCACCTGTTGCGCCGTTTCCTCCCGATGCTGGGGGGAGAAGTAATCCGCAAAGCTCTTGAGCGAGTTGTACACACTCTTGACCACCGGGATGTTGGTGAACGGCAACTCCACCCAGTTCAGCAACCGGGCCGTGGCGTCGCGCGAGATGAGGAAGCCCGCCAGCACGATGATGCAGGCCATCAGGATCAGCCCCAGGCCCGGGATGTAAAAATTGCCGACAATCGGGCGGATGAACTGCATCGCGAACGCCTCCGACCAGGCCACCAGCGTGAACAGCAGGTAGATGGTCAGCCCGATGGGCAGGATGGTGATGAGCCCCCGGAGAAAGTACTGGGACAAGCGCTTCATGAGTGAGGTCTGGGTGCTGGGCTGCATACCGCAAGTCCGTTGCCGGATTGAACACGGGAAATGTGAAAGTTTGATGCAGGGTCCATTGTGCGCGAAGGCGGCGCGCGATACAGAAAGGTGGCATGACAGAAATCAAGAAGTTCGTCTGGGGCGTGCTCGGCGCCGTGGTGCGTGTGTTGCTGTGGCTGCTCATGGCCGTGCTGGCGCTGTTCTTGCTGCTGGTGGCCGTGGTGTTGCTGCTGGTGGGGGTGCTGTGGGCCCTGCTGCGCGGGCAGCGTCCAGCGGCCCCGGTGTTTGTGGGGCGGTTCCGGCGCTTCACCACCGAGCGTGTGTGGCCGGGTGGCAACCGGCAGGCCGGCGCCAGCCACCATGACCGGGCCGAGGTGGTGGATGTGGAGGTGCGCGAGGTGGACGACGGCCAGGACGCGGCCCCGCCCACCACCCGGCCCGACCGGCCACCGGGGTTGGAAGACCGCCGATCCTGAAGCCCGGTGCGGCTCTTTAGTCCGGTTTGAGGCCGAGTGCGGCCTGATAGAGCGCGTTGCGTGGCGCGCCGGTGATGTCGGCGCACAGGCGCGCGGCGGATTTCACGGGCAGCTCCTGCATCAGCAGGCCCAGCACGCGCATCGTTTCTGCGCTCAGCCCGCTGGCGTCGGCCGGTGAGGGCAGCTGCGGATGCAGCACGAGCGTGAATTCGCCTCGGCGGCGGTTTGCCGAAGCGTCCAGCCAGCCGGGCAGCCCGGCGCAAGGCAGGGTGGCGATGTCCTCGAACTGCTTGGTGAGCTCGCGCCCCACCGTCACCCACCGGTCACCCAGTGGGGTCAGCGCCTGCGCCAGCGCGTCGATGCGGTGGGGGGCCTCCAGCAGCACGCAGGCGTGGGGTTGGGCGGCCAGCCGCCGGACGGCGGCCTGGCGGGCGCTGCCTTTGGCGGGCAGAAAGCCGGTGAACTCGAAAGCGGGTGCCTGGTCGGCCAGTGACAGGCCGGCAACGCTGAGCAGCGCGGTGATGCTGCTGGCCCCGGGCAGCGGCATGCAGCGCAGGCCGGCCTCGGTCACGGCGTGGCACAGGCGGCTGCCCGGATCGCTGATGCCCGGCGTGCCTGCGTCACTCACGTATGCGATGCGCTCCCCCGCGGCCAACCGGCGCACGATGCCGTCGGCGGCTTGTGCCTCGTTGTGCTCATGCACGGCCAGCAAAGGGCGCTCCAGCCCATAGCTGCGCAGCAAGGCGGCCGTGTGTCGGGTGTCTTCGCAGGCCACCGCATCGACGCTGGCCAGCACGTGCAGCGCCCGCAACGAGATGTCGCCCAGGTTGCCGATCGGGGTGGCCACGACGTAGAGTGTGGCGGCGGGATAATGCTGCTCGCCCACGAAGGCTTGTGCCGTTTGCACGAGGCTGGGGGCCAAAGACAAAGGGGGTGTGACCATGGTTTCAGGGGGGATGGGGCAGGCCGCCGGCCAGACCGCAGCGCGTGCCAGCAGCACCAGGGAGCGCGGCGACGCGGCCGAGAATCAAGCCTTGGCGTTTCTGCAGGCGCGCGGCTTGCGATTGTTGCGGCGCCATTTTCACACGCCTGGGCGGGGTGGGGGTGAAATCGATCTCATCATGCAGGACGCCGACGGCACCGTGGTGTTTGTGGAGGTGCGGCTGCGGCGCAGCCGCTCGCATGGTGGGGCGGCTGCCACGGTCGGTGCGGTCAAGCAGCGGCGGCTGGTGTTTGCGGCGCGCCACTTTCTGAGCCGGCTGCCGCGCTTGCCGGCTTGCCGCTTCGATGTGGTGGCCATTGAGGGCGAAGGCCCGCAGGCCCGCATCGATTGGGTGGTGGGCGCCTTCACGGCAGACGGATGGTGATGTCGTCACGCAGCGGATTGCAATCGGTTACCCCTTGCTCGGGGAACCCGCCCGGGGGCGCAGGTATCATTTGCGCATGCTTTTGCAACGCATCCAGCAGCACTTCATCGACAGCGCCGATCTCAAATACCAGTGCGCCCAGTCGGTCGCGCCCCAGGTGGAGGCGGCCGTGGGGGCGCTGCTGGCCGCGCTGACCGGTGGCGGCAAGGTGCTGGCGTGCGGCAATGGCGCCTCGGCCGGGCTGGCGCAGGCCTTGGTGGCGTCCCTGGTCGGGCGATTCGAACGCGACCGCCCGGAGTTGGCGGCCTTTGCGTTGGGCTCCAACGCGGCGGTGGTCACGGGTTTGTACAACACCTTCGAGGCCCGGGCCGTGTTCGGGCGCCAGGTGCGCGCGCTGGGCTTGCCGGGCGATGTGTTGCTGGTGGTGACGACGCAGCCCCAGTCCCCTGACGTGCTGGGCGCGGTCGAGGCCGCGCACGATCGCGACATGGTCGTGGTGGCTCTGTGCGGTGCCAAGCCGGGCCAGTTAGGGCCGATGCTCAAGGACACGGACGTGCTCATCAGCGTGCCGTCGGAGCGCTTGTCGCGCGTGCACGAGCTGCACCAACTGGTGCTGCACTGCCTGTGCGATGGGTTGGATGTGCAACTGCTCGGTGACGACAGTGAAACGGAGATGGACGAATGATTGCGATGAAACGGATCGGTTGGCGCCGGGTGTCGGCCAGCGTGTTGGTGGCCACGGCAGCCGTGGCGGGCTTGTCGGCCTGCGCGCCGTTGGTGGTGGGTGGTGCCGTGGGCACGGGCGTGCTGGTGGCGACCGATCGCCGCACGGCCGGCATCCAGCTGGAGGACCAAAGCATCGAGATGCGCGCGGCCAGCCGCTTGCGCGAGGCGTTTGGCAACCGCGCCCGTGTGTCGGTCACCAGTTACAACCGCCGCGTGCTGCTCACCGGCGAGGTCCCCAGCGAAACCGACCGGGCGCTGGCGGTGCGCATCGTGTCCGAGGTCGAAAACGTGGCCGAGATCATCGATGAGCTGGCGGTGATGTCTTCGCCTTCGCTGACGGCGCGCTCTTCCGATGCCTTGGTCACGGCCCGGGTGAAGGCGGCGCTGGTCGATGCGCGCGACCTCTCGGCCAACGCCTTCAAGGTCACGACCGACCGGGGCACGGTGTACCTGATGGGCCGCGTGACCCAGCGGGAGGCCGAACGCGCCACCGAAGTCACGCGCAGCCTCTCGGGCGTGCAGCGCGTGGTCCGCGTGCTGGAGATCATCAGCGAGGAAGAACTCGCCCGCATCCAGCCGCGGCAGGCGCCGGCCGACACGGCGGCCGGGCAGCGGTGATTCAGCGCAGGCGGCGAATCAGGCTGGAGGTGTCCCAGCGCCCGCCGCCCATGCGTTGCACGTCGGCGTAGAACTGGTCCACCAGGGCCGTGATAGGCAAGCGCGAGCCATTGCGCTTGGCTTCTTCCAACACCAGCCCCAGGTCTTTGCGCATCCAGTCCACCGCGAAGCCGAAATCAAAGCGGTCCTCGACCATGGTGGGGCCGCGGTGGTCGAGCTGCCAGCTTTGGGCTGCCCCTTTGCCGATGACTTCGAGCACGCGCGGCATGTCCAGCCCCGCGTTCTGGCCGAAGGCGATGGCTTCGCTCAAGCCCTGTAGCAGCCCGGCGATGCAGATCTGGTTGACCATTTTGGTGAGCTGGCCCGCGCCGCTGGGCCCCATGAGGGTGAAGGCGCGGGCGAAGGCCATGGCCACGGGCTTGACCCTCTCGAACACTTCGGCCTCGCCGCCACACATCACGGTCAGCTGGCCGTTTTGCGCGCCGGCCTGGCCGCCCGAGACGGGCGCGTCGAGGAAGTGACAGCCGCTGGCGCGGGCCACGCCCGCCAGCTCCCGGGCCACGTCGGCCGAGGCGGTGGTGTGGTCCACCAGCACGGTGCCAGCGGCCATGCCAGCCAGGGCGCCGTGCTCGCCCAGCGTCACCGAGCGCAAGTCGTCGTCGTTGCCCACGCAGCAAAACACCAGATCGGCTTGGCGGGCTGCCTCGCGCGGAGTGGGGGCGCTGCGTGCGCCCTGGGCCTGGAATTCCTGCACGAAAGCCGCCGCCTTGGCGGGTGTGCGGTTGTACACCGTGACGGCGTGCCCAGCCCGGGCCAGGTGTCCGGCCATGGGGTAGCCCATCACACCCAAGCCGATGAAGGCCACGCGCTGGGGCGGGCAGGGCAGGTAAGTCTTGTCGTTGAGGCTGGGCATGGGGGTCAGACGATTTGCAGGTGTTCGGTGCCCGCGGCCAGGTCGGTGGTGCGGGCGCGCTGGCTGTTGAGCTTGATCTGGAGCTTGAGGTCGTTTTGCGAATCCGCGTGGCGGATGGCATCTTCGTAGCTGATGATGCCGGCCTCGAACGCGTCAAACAGCGCCTGATCGAAGGTCTGCATGCCCACTTCGCGGCTTCGCTTCATGGTCTCCTTGATTTCGAGGATTTCGCCTTTCATGATCTGGTCGGCGATGAGCGCGCTGTGCAGCAGCACTTCCACGACGGCGTAGCGGCCCTTGCCGTCCTGCCGCGGCAAGAGGCGCTGCGCAATCATGCCGCGCAGGTTCAACGAGACGTCCTTGAGGATCTGGGCGTGGGCTTCTTCGGGGAAGAAGTTGATGATGCGTTCCATCGCCTGGTTGGCGCTGTTGGCATGCAGCGTGGCCAGGCACAGGTGGCCGGTTTCGGAAAAGGAAATGGCGTGCTGCATGGTTTCGCGGTCGCGGATTTCGCCCATCAGGATGACGTTGGGGGCTTGCCGCAGCGAGTTTTTCAGGGCGACTTCCCAGCCGTCGGTGTCCAGGCCCACTTCCCGCTGGGTCACGATGCAGTTCTTGTGCTGGTGCACGAACTCCACCGGGTCCTCGATGGTGACGATGTGGTCATGGGTGTGTTCGTTGCGCCAGTCCACCATGGCCGCCAGGGTGGTGGACTTGCCCGAGCCGGTGCCGCCGACCAGGATGCAAATGCCGCGCTTGGCCAGCGCCAGGTTTTTGAGCACCTGGGGCAGGCCGAGCTCGTCGATGGTGGGGATCTTGGCCGGGATGGTGCGCATGACCAGACCGACTTTGCCCATCTGCACGAAAGCGTTGACCCGAAAGCGTCCAATGCCCCCCGGGGCGATGGCGAAGTTGCATTCCTTGGTGCGCTCGAATTCGGCGGCCTGCTTGTCGTTCATGATGGCGCGGGCCAGGGCCTGGGTGTGCTGTCCGCTCAGCGGTTGTGGCGACACGCGCGTGATCTTGCCGTCGATCTTGATGGCGGGCGGGAAGTCGGCGGTGAGGAACAGGTCGCTGCCGTTGCGGCTCACCATGAGGCGCAGCAGGTCCTGCACGAAGTTGCTGGCTTGATCGCGGTCCATGATGCGGTTCCTTCCGATAGGGATCAGCCGGGGAAGTTTTCAGGGATTTTGGCCTTGGCGCGGGCCTCGGCCGGGGTGACCACGTTGCGGCGCACCAGGTCCATCAGGCTCTGGTCGAGCGTCTGCATGCCGTATTGCTGGCCGGTCTGGATGGCCGAGTACATCTGCGCGACCTTGTTTTCCCGAATGAGGTTGCGGATGGCCGGGGTGCCGATCATGATCTCGTGAGCAGCCACGCGGCCCTGACCGTCGATGGTCTTGAGCAGCGTCTGGGAAATGACGGCCACGAGCGATTCGGACAGCATGGCCCGTACCATTTCCTTTTCCTCGGGCGGGAACACGTCCACGATGCGGTCGATCGTCTTGGCCGCGCTGGAGGTGTGCAGCGTGCCGAACACCAGGTGCCCGGTTTCGGCGGCGGTCATGGCCAGGCGGATGGTTTCCAAGTCACGCATCTCGCCCACCAGGATGGCGTCCGGGTCTTCGCGCAGGGCCGAGCGCAGGGCGTTGGCAAAGCTCAGCGTCATGGGGCCGACTTCGCGCTGGTTCACCAGGCATTTTTTGGATTCGTGCACGAATTCGATCGGGTCTTCGATGGTGAGGATGTGACCGTATTCGTGCTCGTTGAGGTGGTTGATCATCGCCGCCAGCGTGGTGGACTTGCCCGAGCCGGTGGGGCCGGTGACCAGCACCAGCCCGCGCGGTTTGAGCGCCAGATCGGCAAAGATGCGTGGGCAGTTGAGCTGCTCCAGGGTCAGGATCTTGCTCGGGATGGTGCGAAACACGGCCGCAGCGCCACGCTTCTGGTTGAAGGCGTTGACGCGAAAGCGTGCCAGGCCGTCGATCTCGAAGGAGAAGTCGATCTCCAGGAATTCCTCGTAGTGCTTGCGTTGGGCGTCGGTCATGATGTCGTACACCATGGCGTGCACCTGCTTGTGGTCCAGTGGCTCGACGTTGATGCGCCGCACGTCGCCGTGGACCCGTATCATCGGCGGCAGGCCGGCCGACAGGTGCAAATCCGAAGCCTTGTTTTTGGTGCTGAAGGCCAGTAACTGGGTGATGTCCATCCCGTGTCCCGTATTGATCAGTTGTTCCATTATGGCAACGATTTCCGACAATCTCCAGCAGGTGCGGCAGCGGTTGGCGGCCGCCTGCCAGCGCCATGGGCGCCACCCGGCCGAGGTGAGTCTGCTGGCCGTCTCCAAAACCTTTGGCGTGGAGGCAGTGGCTGAGGCCCATGCCGCAGGCCAGCGCGCTTTCGGCGAAAACTATGTGCAGGAGGGGGTGGAGAAAATCGAGGCGGCGCGCCGGCTCGGGCTGCCCGGCTTGCAGTGGCATTGCATCGGGCCGTTGCAAAGCAACAAGACACGCCTGGTGGCCGAGCACTTCGACTGGGTGCAGAGCGTGGATCGGCTCAAGATTGCCCAGCGGCTCAGCGATCAGCGGCCGGATGCGCTGGAGCCGTTGCAGGTGTGCATTCAGGTCAACATCGACGGGGGGGCGAACAAATCGGGCGTGGCGCCCGATGAGGTGTTGGCCCTTGCGCTGGCCGTGGCGGCGTTGCCCAGGCTGCGGTTGCGCGGGCTGATGTGCATTCCCGAGCCCGCGGCCGATTTCGATGCCGCCCGCCGTGTGTTTCTGCAAGCCCAAGCACTGTTTCAGCGCGTGGGCGCCGCTTTGGGTGATCGAGCCGCGGCGTGGGACACGCTGTCCATGGGCATGAGCGCCGATATGGAAGCGGCGGTCGCTGCGGGCAGCACGATGGTGCGGGTCGGCAGCGCGATTTTTGGCCGGCGGGCTTATCCACGGGCCTGAGCGTCGGCCGCCTCGGTGGCTGCCATCGCTTCTGACAGCGCGGCGCGTAAGTCGTCCTCGGTGGCCAGCACCCGCAGCCAGGGGGAGGGTTCCAACTCGCCGGCGGCACGCAGCACTTGCTCCACAGGCAGCTTGATGCCGACCAACCACCATTGGCGCTGCTGCGCAGCCAGCTGCGATCGCAGGCGGGAGAACACCTCTACCCCGGTGGCGTCGATGCGGTTGATCGGCTGCGCGAGCAGCACCACCCGGCGCGTTTCGGGGTGGGTGGCCAGGTGGTCGGTGATGGCCCGCTCCAGCGCCATGGCCGAGCCGAAATCGAGCGCGGCGTCCATGCGCAAGGCGTAGGTGTGCGGGGCCATGGGTGGTAGTTGCCAGAGATGGCGGTCACGCAGCCGTCCGTCGCTGTGCAGCCCCACCTCGATGATGCGCGGGTGCAGCCGCTGGTACAGGAAGTGGCTCAGCGCCATCAGCATGCCGGCCAGCACGCCCCAGTAAATCTGCGGCGCCGTCAGCAAGGTGATGGCGAAGGTGGCCGCCGCCGTGCTGGCTTCCACCCGGGAAATGGCCCATAAGCGGCGAAACGCCATCGGCTTGAGCAGCCCCCCCACCGCCGCCACCACGATGGCGGCCAGCACCGCCTGTGGCACGTGGCTGAGCACCGGCAGCAGCCACAGCAGCACCGCGGCCACCACGCCCACCGAAAACACCGTGGCCCAGCCGGTCTGCGCGCCCGCGTAGAGGTTGAGGGCCGAGCGGCCAAACGAGGAACTGGTGGGGAACGCGCCGCTGAGGCCCGAGGCCACTTTGGCCAGCCCTTGGCCGATCAGGTCTTGGTTCTGATCCCAAGGCCGGCCTTGGCGCGCGCTGTCGATCTTGGCGCTGGCCGCCGTCTCCAGAAAGCTCACCAGTGAAATGACCAGCACCGGCACGGCGAGTTGCCCGAGCACGGGCCAGCCGGGCCAGTCCGGCAGGTAGGGCATGGGCAGCCCGCTCGGGAGGTCGCCCACCACCCGACCGCCGCTTTCGGCAAAGCCCAGCCATTGGCTCAGACCGGCTGCGCCCAGCATGATCAGCAGCACCGAGGGGAACGCCGGCCTCCAGCGCCGCACTGCCCACAGCAGGGCCAGGCTGCCCAGGCCGAAGGCCAGCGATGGGGCATGCACCGCCAGCCACCATGGGCCGGTCGCAGGCGAGCCGGTCCAGCCCAGCAGGCCCTCCAGTTGCGAGGCGATGATGAGCACGGCGGCGGCCTGGGTGAAGGCCATGAGCACCGGTGCGTTGACCAGATTGAGCAACCACCCGAAACGCGCCAACCCCAGCACCACCTGCAGCAGGCCAGACAGAATGGCCAGCCACACCGCCAACGCCACCCACTGCGCCGAGCCCGGTTCGGCCAGCCCACTGAGGGAGGCGGTGATCAGCAGACAGGTCAGCGCCGTTGGCCCGACCGAGAGGCGCTGCGACGACCCGAACAACACCGCCACCAGCGCCGGCAGCATGGCCGCATAAATGCCGGTGACCAGCGGCATGCCGGCCAACGCGGCGTAAGCCACCCCTTGGGGAATGACCATCAGTCCCACCGTCAGGCCGGCGATCGCTTCGCTGCGCAGCAGCGCAGCGCTGGGCCGGGGCCATTGCAGAAAGGGCAGCAGGCGATGCAAGCGCGTCATCGGGCGGCGTGGCTAGGCCGGCAGGCTGAAATAGAACGTGCTGCCCACTTCAGGGGTGCTGTCGGCCCAGATGCGTCCCCCATGGCGCTCGATGATGCGTCGGCACAGGGCCAGCCCGATGCCAGTGCCTTCAAAATCGCTGGCCCGGTGCAGGCGCTGGAACACGCCAAAGAGCCGCTCAGCCCGCTGCGGGTTGAAGCCGACCCCGTTGTCTTCCACCCAGAACACCCACTCGGCCGGGCTGTGTGGCGGCTGCTCGTGCCGGTAGCCGATGCGGATGCGGGCGGGCGTCCGTGGGCGGCTGTATTTCAGGGCGTTCGACAACAGGTTGTCCCAGACCTGGCTCAGCAGCAGCGGGTCGCCCGCCAGCGTGGGCAGCTCGGCCGGCAGCTCCCAACACACTTCGTGGTCCGGGCGGCGCAGGGCCGGGTCGTGCAGCACCCGGTGGAGGCTGGAATGCAGCAGGTCGGCCATGGCGACGGGTTGGCGCTTGAGCGCAGCCCGGCCCAGTTTGGAGAAGGCCAGCAACCCCTCGATCAGTTGGCCCATGTGCTCGGCGGCTTGGGCGATGGTGTCGATGTGCTTGAGCACGGGTGGGCTGGCAGCCGGGCCCAGGTCTTCGCGCAGCAATTCGACGAAGCTGCCGATGTGCCGCAAGGGGGCGCGCAAGTCGTGCGAGACCGAGTACGAAAACGCTTCCAGGTCCTGATTGATGTCTTGCAACTGGCGGGTGCGTTCCTCGACCCGCGTTTCCAGCGCCACGTTGAGCTCCTGCAGCATATCGACCAGGCGCTTGACTTCGGTCATGTCGCGCATGAGGCAGGCGTAGCCGCGGGCTTGGCCGGTGGCCGGGTCGTACAGCGCGGTCAGGATGGTGTTGGCCCAGAAGGTGGAGCCGTCGGCGCGGCGTTGCCAGCCCGGGGTTTCACTTTGCCCGAGCAGGGCCGCGCGCTCCATGCCGGCGGCGATGCTGTCGGGCGGAAGGGGCTCGCCGCTGTGGCCGGCCGGGGCCAGTCGGCTCCAGTCCTGCCCCAGCATCTGGGCTGCGGTGTAGCCGAGCAGCCGCTGGGCGCTGGGCGTCCAGTCGGACACCCGGCCCTGCGGATCGAGGAAGAAAATGGCCGCATCGCGCAGCCCTTCGACGAGCAGGCGCAGCTGGGCTTCCGTGTCGGTTTCCGTCTGGGCGGGCGAGGGCGTCAGGCCGCCAGGCGCCACCGACGGGGGCGTACAGTCGGTGAGGTCGATCAGGTGCAAAAACACGCCGCCGACGTGGGCGCCATGCCAGTCGGGCTGGGCCCGGATGGCGATGTGGCGTTGCCCGAGCCTTGGGTGCTCGAAACGGTCCGACAAGCCCATCTCGGTGCCGCTGAGCGCCGAGGACAGGCAGGGCAGCAGGGCTTCCATCAGGGCCGCGGGCAGCCATTGGTCCAGGGTCGGCAGGGCGTCTGAGGGCAGCGGTTCGGCGGAGGCGTCCTGGCGCCAGCCTTGCGCGGCGGGGTTGGCGTACAGACAGCGCAACTGCGTGTCCAGGCAGAACACGGCGCCAGGCCATTGATCGGCCAGGCGGCGCATGGTCTGCCCATCGGGCAGCGGCGCAGAGCCTTCGGTCCCCGTCGAGGTTGCGGGGAACAGGTGGGCGAAGAACGACTCGGGCAGCTTGTCGTCGATCGGCGTCAGGCTCATGGGGCAACTGTACCCGATTGGACCGGCCGCGCCTTGGCCGGCGCGATGGCCGCAGCCCTCAGGCCGCCGTTGCGGGGCCGTTCAGAAGCGTGGCAATTCCGGGTGCGGCAGTTGGCCGCCGCGCACCAGCATCTTGCCGTATTCGGCGCAGCGGTGCAGCGTCGGGATGACCTTGCCCGGGTTGAGCAGTTCCTGGGCGTCGAAGGCGCGTTTGATGGCGAACATCTGCTCGTTTTCTTCGGCGCTGAATTGCACGCACATGCTGTTGAGCTTTTCCACGCCCACGCCGTGCTCGCCGGTCACGGTGCCGCCCATGGCCACGCTGGTCTCCAGAATGTCGGCCCCGAACAACTCGGCGCGGCGCAGCTGGTCCGGGTCGTTGGCGTCGAACAGGATCAACGGATGCAGGTTGCCGTCGCCCGCATGGAACACGTTGGCGCAGCGCAGGCCGTATGTCTTTTCCATCTGCGCGATGGCGATGAGGATGTCGGCGAGCCGCTTGCGCGGGATGGTGGAATCCATGCACATGTAGTCCGGGCTGATGCGGCCGCTGGCGGGAAAGGCGTTTTTGCGCCCGCTCCAGAAGCGCAGCCGCTCGGCCTCGTCGCGGCTGACGGCAATGGCCGTCGCCCCCGCTTGGCGCAGCACGGCGCTCATGCGGTCGATCTCTTCGGCCACTTCCTCAGGGGTGCCGTCGGATTCGCACAGCAAAATGGCTTCGGCGGTCAGGTCGTAGCCGGCATGGACGAAGTCCTCCACCGCGGCGGTCATGGGCTTGTCCATCATCTCCAGCCCGGCCGGGATGATGCCTGCGGCAATCACGGCGGCCACCGCATCGCCGGCTCGGCGCACATCGTCGAAGCTGGCCATGATGCAGCGGGCCAGCTGCGGCTTGGGCACGAGTTTGACGGTGACTTCCGTGACCACGGCCAGCATGCCTTCGCTGCCAATGAGCAGGGCAAGCAGGTCCAGCCCCGGGGCGTCCAGCGCGTCGCAGCCAAAAGTCACGGGTTCGCCCTCGACGGTGTAGCCGCGCACCTTCAACACGTTGTGTACCGTCAGGCCGTACTTGAGGCAATGCACCCCGCCGGAGTTTTCGGCCACGTTGCCGCCGATGGTGCAGGCGATCTGGCTGCTCGGGTCGGGCGCGTAATACAGGCCATGGGGGGCAGCGGCTTCACTGATGGCCAGATTGCGCACCCCGGCCTGCACCACGGCGGTCTGCGACAGCGGGTCGATGGCGAGGATGCGGTTGAACTTGGCCAGGCTCAGCGTCACGCCCATGGGGTGAGGCATGGCCCCGCCAGACAGCCCGGTGCCAGCACCGCGGGCCACCACGGGCACGCCCAAGGCATGGCAGGCGCGCAAGACGGCGGCCACCTGATCCTCGGTGTCGGGCAGGGCCACGGCCAGCGGACGCTGGCGGTAGGCGGTCAGGCCGTCGCACTCGTAGGGCGTGGTTTGTTCGTCGGTGAACAGCAGGGCGTGCGGCGGCAGCACGGCACCCAGGGCCCGAACCACTTCGGCCTGGCGGGCGGCGCGCTGCATCACCTGCGCTTCGGGGGCATGGATGGGAGCGTTCATGGCGCTCAGTGTAGAGCGGCTGGGCGCTGGCGGGGTTGAAAAATCCTGCAGCCGCTTGTGAATCCCCGATCGGCCGGTTTGACGTGGATCAAGCCGCGTGGCCGAAGGGCTTTTCGGTGCGGTGCCCGCCTCTTGAAAATGGTGGGGCGCGTCATCATGTGCATGTCAGCGCGAACGGCCCACGGCCGTGGGCGTCGCGATGGTTGTGGTGTCATTTCACATGAGGAGTGTTCCATGAGCAATCTGATTCCCCGTGGCAGCCTGTTCGACGAGTTCTTCAAAGACATGGCGCCTGGCTTCTTCATCAAGCCTTTGCATGGCGACCCCCTGCCGCAGTCCATCAAAGTCGATGTGAAAGAGAATCCCGATGCCTACATCGTCGAGGCGGAAATTCCCGGCGTCTCGCGCGATGACATCCAGGTGACCATCGATGGCAGCATCGTGACCTTGCGCGCCGAGGTGCGCCAGATGGACGCCCAGACCTCCAACGAGAAGGTGCTGCGCAGCGAGCGCTACTACGGCTCGGTGGCGCGCAGCTTCCAGTTGCCGGTGGAAATCGACGAAGAAAGCGCCAAGGCCAAGTACGACAACGGCGTGCTCAAGCTCACTTTGCCCAAGAAGCGTGGGCGTGCCGGGCAGCGGCTGGCCATCGAGTGAAGGGGGATGCGCGGCGCGCCGGCGCTCAGTCCAGCGCTTTGCGCAGCCATTCCGCAAACGCGGCGCACTCCCAGCGCTCCATCGTCCCGGTGCGCCAGCACAGGTAATGGGCGTGAGGGCTGGGCACCGGGGTGCGGAAGGCCTCGGAGTCGCCCAGCCGCACCAGCGAGCCGTTTTCCAGCCAAGGGGCGCCCAGCCGGTGCCGCACCAGCGCCACCCCCATGCCCGCGGCGGCGCCATCGCACATCAGGCCGATGTCGTTGAACTGCGAGCCGTCATTCGGCTCGGGCCAGTCCAGGTGGTTGGCGGCAAACCAGGTGCGCCACGGCTCCAGCGGGCTGCGCAGCAGTGGCACGCCTTCGAGGTCTTCTGGGGCCTCGAACGGCCCGTGCTCACGCACGAACGAGGGGGATGCCAGTGGCGTGACCACGTCCTTCATCAGGCACAGATGCTCCACGTCGGCGTAGCGGCCGGTGCCGTAGCGGATGGTGAGATCCGCGTCTTCGGCCACCACGTCCAGCAGTGGGATGCTGACTTGCAGTGTCAGGTCGATTTCGGGGTATGCCTCGGCAAATTGCTTGAGGCGGGGCATGACGATGGAACGCGCGAAGGTCGGGGTGATGGCCAGCCGCAGCTTGCGCCGGCCCGGGTTGGCCTGGCGGCTGGGGAAGCGTTGCAGCGAGGCCAGGCCTTCGCGCACATGGGCCAGGTATTCAATGCCTTCGGTGGTCAGGGAAAAATCCGCCCGCCCGAACAGCTTGACCCCGAGTGTCTGCTCCAACTGCTTGACCCGATGGCTCACTGCGCTGGGCGTGACGCACAGTTCCTCGGCCGCCTGCGTGACGCTGCGCAGCCGCGCCAACGCCTCGAAGGTCAGCAGGCACTGGATGGGCGGGATGCGGGCGGCCACGGTTGCCACTCCTTCAGCGGAACACCACGGTCTTGTGGCCGTTGAGCAGCACGCGGTGCTCGCTGTGCCACTTCACGGCGCGGGCCAGCACCTGGCTTTCGGTGTCGCGTCCGATGGCAGTGAGGTCTTCCACCGTCATGCTGTGGTCCACGCGGGCCACGTCCTGCTCGATGATGGGGCCTTCGTCCAGGTCCTCGGTCACGTAGTGGGCGGTGGCGCCGATCAGCTTGACGCCCCGGTCGTGGGCCTGGTAATAGGGCTTGGCGCCCTTGAAGCTGGGCAGGAAGCTGTGGTGGATGTTGATGGCACGCCCCTGCAGCCGCTCACACATGCCGTCGGAAAGAATCTGCATGTAGCGTGCCAGCACCACCAGCTCGGCCTGCTCCTGCTCGATGATTTCGAGCTGGCGGGCTTCGACCTGGGCCTTGTTGGACGGGGTCACGGGCAGATGGTGAAAGGGAATGTCGTAGCTGGCCGCGAGTTGGTAGAAATCCCGGTGGTTGCTGATGATGGCGCGGATGTCCAGCCGCAGCAGGCCGGTTTTCCAGCGGAACAGCAGGTCGTTGAGGCAGTGGCCTTGCTGACTGACCATGAGCACGGTGCGCATGGGCTCGTGCCAGGGGTGCAGGCCCCATTGCATGGCGTGGCTCTCGGCAAACGTTTGTACCTGCTGGCGCAATTCGGCAGCGGGCAGCCGGTCGCAGACGAACTGCACCCGCATGAAGAACAGGCCGGTGTCGTGGTCGTTGTACTGGGCGGCTTCCTCGATGTTGCCGCCGTGTTCCAGCAAAAAGCCCGACACCGCATGCACGATGCCGGGTTTGTCCTTGCAGGACAGGGTCAAGACATAGGTCGCATTCATGGATGCGGATTGTCGCAGGGTCTGGGGTGGGTCGCCGCCCCCAGGCCGGTCGGTGAGGCGATCAGCCGTCCCGATTGATGCGGGTGATGAGCTCTTGCAGCACGGCGTCGGCGCGGTCGTTGTCCACTTGGCAGGTGCCGGCGGCTTCGTGGCCACCCCCGCCATAGGCCAGCATCAGTTCGCCCACATGGGTGCGCGAGCTGCGGTCAATGATGGATTTGCCGGTGGCCAGTACGGTGTTCTGCTTTTGAAGCCCCCACATCACGTGAATGGAGATATTGGTTTGGGGGAACAAGGCATAGATCATGAAGCGGTTGGTGGCCCAGATGGTTTCTTCCTGTCGCAAGTCCAGCACCACCAAATTGCCGTGCACCGTGGCGCAACGGCGGATCTGTGCCTTGGCTTTGTCCTCGTGTTCGCGGTAGAGCATCACGCGTTCCTGCACATCGGGCAAGGCGAGGATTTCCTCGATCGTGTGGTCGCGGCAGTATTTGATCAAATCCATCATCAGCTGGTAGTTGCTGATGCGGAAGTTGCGAAAGCGCCCCAGGCCGGTGCGCGAGTCCATCAGGTAGTTGAGCAGTACCCAGCCCTGGGGGTGGAGGATGTCGTCGATGCTGAACTGGGCCGAGTCGGCTTTGTCCACCGCCTCCATCATGTCGTCACTGATGCGGGGAAATGCGGCTTTGCCGCCGTAGTGGCGGTACACCACACGCGCTGCCGAGGGGGCGGTGGCGTCGATGATGTGGTTGGGGCGTTCGCCTGTGTTGCGCAGCGTCTCGGACGCGTGGTGGTCGAACGCCAGGTGCGCCGCCGGGACGTAAGGCAGGTTGGTGGTGATGTCGCGCCCGGTGATGGCGACTTTGCCGTCTTGCATATCCTTGGGGTGGACAAAGAGGATGTCGTCGATGAGATTCAGTTCGTTGAGCAGCACGGCGCAGACCAGGCCGTCGAAATCGCTGCGGGTGACGAGGCGGAAGCGTTGTTCAGACATGGGACTCCTCGGGGCATGGGGCTAGGGCAGGCTGCCGACGGAGCCATTATGGCGCGGAAGCGGTGGGCATCGGCGGGTGTCCGGCCTCGCGGGCACGCACCAGGGCGTGCAGGAGCCGGTTGGCCGGCACGGGCAGGCCATGTGCCTCGGCGCGCCGGATCACGTAGCCATTGATGTGGTCGATCTCGCTTGGGTGGCCGCGCATCAGGTCGCGCGCGGTGGAGGACAACTGCGTGGCCATGCTCTGGGCGATGCCTTCGATGGCGGCCCAGGTGTCGCCGGGCACCGCCACGCCTTCGGCCGCGGCCACGGCCAAGCATTCGCGCTCGATGTCGCGCATCACCGCCCACATGCCTTCGAGCTGAACCAGGCGGGCATAGGGCAACTGCGTGAGCGCCGACAGAGCGTTGTAAGCACAATTGATGATCAGCTTGGCCCAGAGCGCGCCTTGCACCTCTTCGCTCACCGTCACGCCGATGCCGGCTTGGGCGCAGGCCGCGATGAAGGCGTCTGCATCGGGGTAAGGGCTGATGACGAGCTCGCCCCGCCCGTGGTGCTGCACGTGTCCCGGGCCGGCCATACCGCTGGCCACGTACACTACCGCTGGGATCACCGGCCGACCCAGCACGGCGGCCAGGCGGGGGGCGTTGTCCACGCCGTTTTGCAGGCTCAAGACCGTGGCCTGGGGGCTCAGATGCGGGCGCATTTGGGCGCCAGCGGTTTCGGTGTCGGTGGACTTGACGCAGAACAGCACCACGTCGGCACTGGCCACGCCATTGGCATCGGTCGTGGCCTGCAGGGCGATGCGCTCGGTCCAGTCGCGTGTCTGCAGGCGCAATCCCTGCTGCTGGATGGCCTGTACATGCGCCGGCCGCCCGATCAGCGTGACGTCGTGACCGGCGCGGGCGAGCATGCCGCCGTAGTAACAGCCGACCGCGCCGGCTCCCATGATGGCAAATCGCATAGGCGTTCAGATGGGCTTCAAACATCCGCAGCTTAACAAAGTGACGCCGCCTGCGTATCCGATAATCCCAGCCCATGGCGCCTGGGGTGCCGCAGCAGCAGGAGGATCGATGACATTGGCGGTGGATGTGGTGGTGATGGCGGCGGGCAAAGGCACGCGCATGAAAAGCGCGCGCCCCAAGGTGTTGCACCGTTTGGCAGGCAAGGCGTTGCTCGGGCATGTCATTGAACGGGCTGCGGGCCTTGGGGCGCGGCAGGCGGTGATCGTCACCGGGCACCAGGCCGAGCAGGTGGAGGCGGCGCTGGCTGCGATGAATGAGCAGCGCTTGCCCTGGCGCTGCGTGCGCCAATCACCTCAGTTGGGCACCGGGCATGCGGTGCAGCAGGCCATGCCGGCGCTGCCCGATGACGGCGTGACGCTGGTGCTCTCGGGCGATGTGCCCCTCACGGAAGTGGCCACCTTGCAGGCGCTGCTCGATGCTTGCGCGGGCCGTCATCTGGCGCTGCTGACGCTGGATTTGCCCGATCCGACGGGCTACGGGCGCATTTTGCGCGGGCAGGGCGATGAGGTGCGCGCCATCGTCGAGCACAAAGACGCCAGCGAAGCGCAGCGCCGCATCACCGAAATTTACAGCGGCATCATGGCCGTGCCGACGCGGCTGCTGCGGGGCTGGTTGGCGCGGCTGGACAATCACAATGCCCAGGGCGAGTATTACCTTACCGATGTGGTGAAGTTCGCCGTGGCCGATGGCGTGCCGGTGGTGGCGTACCGCATCGATGACCCGGTGCAGGTGGCCGGCGTGAACAGCCCGGCCCAGTTGGCCGAGTTGGAGCGTGCCTTTCAGCGGCGGGTGGCCGAGCGGCTCATGGCCGATGGGGTGCGCCTGGCCGACCCCGCGCGGCTGGATGTGCGCGGCAGCCTGCGCTGCGGGCAGGACGTGGAGATCGATGTGAACTGCGTCTTCGAAGGCGAGGTCTTCCTGGGAGACGGGGTGCGCATCGGTGCCCACTGCGTGATTGCGAACGCCCGCATCGAACCCGGCGCGGTGATCCATCCGTTCACCCACATCGATGGGGAGCGGCTGGGCGTCACGGTGGGGGAGTCGGCTCTGGTGGGGCCGTTTGCCCGGTTGCGGCCAGGGTCGGTGCTGGGGCCGCAGGTCCATATCGGCAATTTCGTGGAGGTGAAAAACGCCACGCTGGCCACTGGCGCCAAAGCCAACCACCTGGCCTATCTGGGCGATGCCACCGTGGGCGAGCGCGTCAACTATGGCGCGGGCAGCATCACCGCCAATTACGACGGCGCCCACAAGCATCGCACCGTCATCGAGGCCGACGTGCATGTGGGCAGCAATTGCGTGCTCGTCGCCCCGGTCACGCTGGGGGCAGGCGGCACGATAGGCGGCGGTTCCACCATCACGAAAGACACGCCGCCCGGCGCCCTGACCGTGGCCCGGGCCAAGCAGTCGAGCATTCCCAACTGGAAGCGGCCCGAGAAGAAGCGGCCTTGAGCCAGGGGCGTTACCAGCCCCAGACCAGGTTGCTGGCGATCCAGGCGGTGCCGCGGCCGCTGGGGTGCTGCACTTGCACCCAGTCGCCTTGGCGCCGGGTGGTGCGCAGCACGTCGCCGTAGTTCACCGTGCCCACGATGGCGTGCTGCGTGCCCGGGCCGGCGCGAAGGTTGACGCGGGTGCCTTTGACGATATGGTGCGGCACATTGGTGGTGACGCTGGCGGCGATCCAGCCCTGGTCGCCCTCGAAGTCCTGCACGCGCAGCCAGTTGCCGCGGCGCTCCAGCACTTGCAGCGGGTAGCCCTGGGCGAGTTTCCACAGCACCTCGGTGTTCGTGCCCGGGCCGGCCCGCATGTTGACGTTGGGGTTGCGCACGCTCACCAGCTCCTGGGCCCAGGTGGGGGTGAGCGTGGCAAGCGCCAGGGCGGCGGCGGTCATGAAACGGCGGACGTGGGCCATCGAGGGCATGCGGGAATCCTCCTTCTTCGGGCGCGGTTGGACACAAAGGTTGAAAGGAACGACCTTTCCCGCCGGCCGAGGTTCCCAGAATTATGCGCGCAGTGGCCGCCAAGTGGGCCATTGGAACGCTCAGGCAGGCTCGGGCAAGGGCAGTGAGGGGTCGAACTTGGCCCGTTTCAGGCTGAAGAACGCCTTGACGTTGCGCACGTTGGCGTCGTCGGTGAAAAGCCGCTGCGCCAGCGCCAGATAGGCCGGCATGTCGCGCACCGCCACCACGAGGACGAAGTCTGGCCCGGGGCTGACGCGGTAGCACTGGCGCACGGCCGGCTCGGCGATGGCGCGGGCCTCGAAGGCGTCCAGGGCTTCGGCGCCTTGACGGTCCAGGCTCACTTCCACCAAGGCCGTCAGGCCATGCCCCACGGCCTCGGCCAGCCGCTGGGGGTGCAGCAAGGCAACCCGGCGCTCGATGATGCCCAGGCGTTCGAGGCGCCGGATGCGCCGCAGGCTGGTGGCGGGCGAGACGCCGCCGTCGGCAGCCAGCCGGTGATTGCTTTGCCCAGCGTCGGCTTGCAGAGCGCTCAGCAGCCGAAGGTCGATGGCGTCCAGTAAATATTCATTCATTTGAAGAAATTTTTTGACGAAAAATTTCTCTGTGTACTTTCTATGAATGATTATTTCACGGATAGGCATTAAATGAATACCGATTTCTTTGTGTCCGTTCTAGCATGAGCGGGTCGTCTATTCAACCAAAGAGGCATCGCAGACATGTGTGGCATTGTGGGCGCCGTGGGGGCGCAGGACGTGGTGGCCGTGCTGGTGCAGGGTTTGCAGCGGCTGGAGTACCGGGGGTATGACTCGTGTGGCGTGGCGGTGTACCGCAGCGAGGGGCCTCAGCCCGGGCTGTACCGCGCGCGCAGCACGGCGCGGGTGGCCGATTTGCAGGCCCAGGTGGCCGCCGAAGGCTTGCGGGCCGGCACGGGCATTGCCCATACCCGGTGGGCTACGCACGGCGCGCCTGCCGTGCATAACGCGCATCCGCACTTCAGCCACGGCCCCGGGGCCGATGCGGCCAACCGCCCGGCGCGCGTGGCCTTGGTGCACAACGGCATCATCGAAAACCACGACGAACTGCGCGCCGAGCTGCAGGCCCGCGGGTACGTGTTTGCCAGCCAAACCGATACCGAGGTGATCGCCCACCTGGTCGATGCGCTGTACGACGGCGACCTGTTCGAGGCGGTGCGCGGCGCGGTGGCGCGTTTGCACGGCGCGTATGCGATCGCGGTGTTTCACAAAGACGAGCCGCAGCGCGTGGTGGGCGCGCGCGCGGGTTCGCCCCTGGTGCTGGGGGTGGGCGCGGCAGAAGCGGGCGTGCCGGCGCCGCATTTCTTGGCCAGCGATGCCATGGCCCTGGCCGGGGTGACCGATCAGATCGTGTACCTGGCCGAAGGCGACGTGGTGGATGTGCAGTTGGGGCGCTACTGGATCGTGGACCGCGAGGGCCGCCCCATGGATGCCGGCCAGCGGCCGGTCAAGACGGTGCAGGCCCACAGCGGCGCGGTGGAGCTGGGGCCATACCGCCACTACATGCAAAAGGAAATTTTCGAGCAGCCGCGGGCCTTGGCGGATACCCTGGAGGGGGTGGAGAGCGTGGTGCCAGAGCTGTTCGACGGGCAGGGCGAGCAGCCCATGGCCGCGTGGCGGGTGTTTCAAGCCATCGACCGGGTGCTGATTCTGGCGTGCGGCACCAGTTATTACAGCGGCTGTGTGGCCAAGTACTGGCTGGAGGAGATCGCCCGCATCCCGACCCAGGTCGAAATCGCCAGCGAGTACCGCTACCGCGCGAGCGTGCCCGATCCGCGCACGCTGGTGGTCACCATCAGCCAGAGCGGCGAGACGGCCGACACGCTGGCGGCGCTGCGCCACGCGCAGAGCCTGGGCATGCGTCACACGCTGACGGTTTGCAATGTGGCCACCAGCGCGATGGTGCGCGAATGCGCGCTGGCCTACATCACCCGCGCGGGGGCCGAGATCGGGGTGGCCAGCACCAAAGCATTCACCACCCAGCTGGCGGGCTTGTTCTTGCTGACGCTGGCATTGGCCCAGGCCAAGGGCCGCTTGAGCGCCGAGGATGAGGCCCGCCACCTCAAGGCCATGCGCCATCTGCCCGTGGCCGTGCAGTCGGTGCTCGCGCTGGAGCCGCAAATCATCCACTGGGCCGAGCAGTTCGCGCAAAAAGAGCATGCGCTGTTCCTGGGCCGTGGGCTGCACTACCCGATCGCGCTGGAAGGCGCGCTCAAGCTCAAGGAAATCAGCTACATCCACGCCGAGGCCTATCCGGCCGGCGAGCTCAAGCACGGCCCCTTGGCGCTGGTGACCCAGGCCATGCCGGTGGTGACGGTGGCGCCCAACGATGCTTTGCTGGAAAAACTCAAGAGCAATATGCAGGAGGTGCGGGCCCGCGGGGGGGTGCTGTATGTGCTGGCCGATGCCGGCACCCACATCGGCAGCGCCGACGGGGTGCATGTGATCCGCATGCCCGAGCACTACGGCGTGCTCAGCCCCATCCTCCATGTGGTGCCGCTGCAACTGCTGGCCTACCACACCGCGTTGGCCCGCGGCACCGATGTGGACAAGCCGCGCAACCTGGCCAAGAGTGTGACGGTGGAATAAGACCGTCCGGCAGGCGGGGCCGCCCAGGGTGTGGACTGCGGCCCCGCCGATCGGGGGTGGCTGTGGGGGGATCAGGCGGCTGTCAAGCGCTTCGCGCCGGCTTGGCCGGACGGCAGGGCGCGGGCGGCCGGCGATGTGGAGGCGGCGAGAGCCGGGGCGGCTTCCACGAGCGTGGTGGCGTGGCCATCCAGCCGGAATACCGACACCACCTGGGCCAGGCGCTGCGCCTGGTCGCGCAGGCTTTGGGCAGCGGCGGCGCTTTCTTCCACCAAGGCGGCGTTTTGCTGCGTCATCTGGTCGAGTTGGTTGACGGCGACATTGACTTGCCCAATGCCTTCGCTTTGCTCAGTGGCCGCTGCAGTGATTTCGCCGATGATGTCGGTGACGCGCTGCACGCTGCTGACGATGTCGGCCATGGTGGCGCCAGCGTTTTGCACCAGGGCGCTGCCTTGACCCACTTTCTCCACGCTGGCGCTGATGAGGTCTTTGATCTCCTTGGCGGCTTGGGCGCTGCGCTGCGCCAAGCTGCGCACCTCGCCGGCCACCACGGCAAAGCCGCGGCCGGCCTCGCCGGCGCGGGCCGCTTCCACGGCGGCGTTGAGCGCCAGGATGTTGGTCTGGAACGCGATGCCGTCGATGACCTGGATGATGTCGGCGATTTTTTGGCTGCTGGCTTCGATGTCCTGCATGGTGGCCACCACCTGATGGACCACCGCCCCGCCGCGCTGGGCGACTTCGGCGGCATTGCTGGCGAGTTGGTTGGCCTGACGGGCCGCGTCGGCGCTTTGGCGCACGGTGGCGGTGATTTCCTCCATGCTGCTGGCGGTTTCTTCCAGGCTGCTGGCGGCTTGCTCGGTGCGGGCGCTCAAGTCTTGGTTGCCCATCGCGATTTCGGCGCTCGCCGTGCTGATGCCGTCGCTGCTGCGGCGCACCTCCCCGACGATGCGTTGCAAGGCCTCCTGCATGGCTTGCAGCGCCCGCAGCAGGTCGCCGAGCTCGTCGGCCCGCTGGGCGCTGATGCGCGAGGTCAGGTCGCCTTGGGCGATGGTTTGCGCCACGCCCACGGCCTGCCGCACGGGGGCGGTGACGCTGCGCGTGATGACATAGGCCGCGGCCACGCCGATGAGCAGGGCCACCGCCGCCATGACAGCGAGGTAGATGGTGGCTGCGGCAATGTCGCGGGAGACCAATGCCGCGGCTTGCGTGTTTCGCTGCGCCTGAAAACTCTGAAATTGTTCGATGGTCTGTAAATAAGCTTGTCGCGCCGGCAGCAGCCGGGTGTTGAGCAGGTTGTCGGCGGCCGCGGCGTCGCCGTTGCGCAGCAGGTCGAAGTAGTCGCGGCGCAGACCGGCGTACTGGCTGCGCTGCTGGCCGATGGTGGCCAGCAGCGCGCGCCCTTCGGTGGAGGTCACGGCGGCTTCCAGGTCTTTTTGCAGGGTGTCGATGCGCTGGCTCGTTTCCTGCATCAGCGGCGTGAGGTGGGCCGCCAGGGAAGGGTCGTTGTTGGCCCGTGCCAGGGCCAGCAGGCGATCCGCGTTCAACCGTTCCAGCGCGGCCCATTCGTCGGCCAGGTCGGAGCGGCGTTGCCGTTCGGTGGCGTCGGCAAAGTCCTGATCGACGCGCTGCAGACTGAAAATCCCCAGCCCCACCGAGAGCAGCAGCAGCGCCAGCACGCTGGCAAAGCCCAAGGTCAGGCGGGTGCCGATTTTCAGGTTGTTGATGGACATGCGGCAATCCTCCGTTTGCGCCAGATAACGGCTCGGGGGGATGAATAGGGTCGTGCCCGAGCCTGGAAATGAGAGGGATTATCGGTTGGGTGAGGCGGGGCTGCAGCGCAGCCAAAGTGCACTGTGTGCCAAAGACGACAGTTGTCATCAGGTCTGCCCCGAGATGTGCCCTGACACTGCGGGGGGTGTCGAGAAAAAAGCCGTGACGGGTTGGAAAAACCCGGAAAAAGGCCTACGATCGACAGGGTTTTTCCCGCGAGGAGTCGTGTCAGTGTTCATGTCATTCAGCCGATGGTTCGCTGGACATCAGGGGAGGGGTGTGCGGTGAACGCCCCGCCGCGCCCGGCTGCCGAAGGGCCGCACACCTTGCCGCCACGGCCTGCCATGGCCCGGGCGCCCGCCCCTTGCGAGCAGGCGCCGACGGAGCCCTTGGCCTGGTGGCAGCGGGCCTTGCCGCTGTCGGTGCTGGCGCTGGGCGGGGGACTGACGGCGCATGTTTCGGGCGAGCTGCGGGGCTGGGCCGACGGGCTGACGTGGTCTGGGCACGTGCTGGCCTGGCTGGTGGGGCTGGGCCTCAGCGGCTTGGCCAGCGCCGCGCTGTGGGTGCTGCTCAGCGCCCGGCGCCGGCAGGAAAACCACGCCTGGCGCCGACACACCGATTGGGCCGTGCTGTCCCGGGTGGCGCTGGCCGCGCCGCACCCCTTGCTCGTCACCGACCGTGGCTTGCGCATCACCTGGATCAATCTTCCTTTCATGGCCGAATGGGGCGCCAATGAGGCGCAGGTGTATGAATGCCCGCTGACCGACTGGTTGCAGGCGCAGGGGCTGGAGCCTTGGGAGCTGGAGCGGGCGGGGCGGTTGCTGGAGCAGCGCCAGCCGGCCGATGTGGTGCTGCCGCCGGCAGGTGGACGCCGCCGTTTCGTGGCCAGCCTGATGCCGAGCTTCGATCCCCCGGGGCGTTTCCGGGGCTATGTGGCGCGGTTCGAGGATGCGGCGGCGCCAGCGCCGGTGGCCGCGGTGCTGGAGCGTCTGCAGCATGAGCATGCCGCCTGGCGCCGGGCCATCGACCGCCTGGCCATCGTCTCCGAGACCGACCGCAGCGGCCGGATCGTGCGGGTCAACGCCACCTTTCTGGACATCAGCGGCTACGAGCCGGGGGAGTTGATCGGCCAGACGCACCGCGTCATCAACTCCGGGCACCATCCCCCCGAGTTCTGGCAGCACATGTGGGAGACGATCACCCGCGGGCAGCCCTGGCGCGGGGAGGTGTGCAACCGTGCCAAAGACGGCCGCCTCTATTGGGTGGACAGCCTCGTGGTGCCGGTTTTCGACATGGCGGGGCGGATCGAACGGTTTCTCTCGATCCGCACCGACATCACCCACCACCGGCGCGCCGAGGACGCGCTGGAAGCCAGTCAGCGCATGCTGGCGCGCACCGGCGCGCTGGCCCGCGTGGGTGGATGGTATCTGGACGCAGGCTCGCGCCAGCTCTACATGTCGGCCGAGTGCATGCACCTGTTGCAGGCCGAGCCGGACCGCGCCTCGGGCGTGGAGCGGGTCATGGGCTATGCCCTGCCGCACAGCAACCCGGCGGTGGACGCGGTGCGCGAGGCCGTGCTGGCGCAGCCCCAGTCGTTTGACTGTGTGATCGAAGTCACCACCGGCCCCGGACACCGGCGGCACATCCGCCTGGTGGGCGATGTGCCGCAGCCCGGCCGCGGCCCGTGCGTCATCGGCGCGGCGCAAGACGTGACCGAGCAGGTCGAAGCGCAGCGCCGTGTCGAGCAGAGCGAGGCCATTTTGCGCTCGGCCATCGACGCCATGGGCGAGGCGTTTGCCCTCTACGACACCCAGGAGCGGCTGGTGTTCTGCAACGACCGCTATCGTGCGATGGCCTTCCGCCAGCCCGACGACCTGCTGCTGGGGATGCGCTATGAGGACGTGCTGCAGTTGAGCGTGGAGCGCGGCACCCTGCGCCCGCAGGGGCAGGACCCCCAGGCGTGGGTGCGGCAGCGGCTGCTCAAGACGCGCCAGACCGACTGCAGCGAACTCTGCCCGATGGAGGGCGGCCGCTGGATTCGTTTCGTCGATCGACGCACGCCCGATGGTTTTCACGTGGCCTTGCGCATCGATGTGACCGAAATGCAGCGCGCCCTCGAAGCGGCCCAGGCCGCCTCGCGCGGCAAGAGCCAGTTTCTGGCCAACATGAGCCACGAGATCCGCACCCCCATGAACGCCGTCATGGGCCTGCTGCAGCTGCTGCATCACACGCCCTTGAACCAGCGCCAGCGGGATCTGGCCGACAGGGCCTTGGGCGCGGCCCGCTCCCTGCTGGGCGTGGTCAACGACATCCTGGACTACTCCAAGGCCGAAGCCGGCAAGATGGCGCTGGACCCGCAGCCGTTCGAAAGCGATGCCCTGTTCTCGGAGCTGTCGGCCCTGCTGTCGAGCACGCTGGGCGACAAGCCCCTGGACCTGGTGTTCGACATCGACCCGCAACTGCCCCGCGCCTTGCAGGGCGACTCGCTGCGGCTGCGCCAGGTGCTCATCAATCTGGGCGTCAATGCCATCCGCTTCACCGAGCGGGGCGAAGTGGTGCTGCGGGTGCAGGTGCTGGAGCGGCACGGCGAGACGGTGCGCCTGGCGCTGGAGGTGCGCGACACCGGCGTGGGGCTCACCGCTGAGCAGCGGCAGCGCCTGTTTCAGCCCTACGAGCAGGCGGACGCCTCGACGGCGCGACAGCATGGCGGCACTGGGCTGGGGTTGATGATCAGCCAGCGGCTGGTGGCCCTCATGGGCGGGGAATTGCAGGTGCGCAGCACGCCGGGGGCGGGCAGCGTGTTCGGGTTCGAACTGCTGTTGCCAGTGGTGGATGCCGACGCCTGGACCGATGCCGCCGCAGCGGCCCTGCCGGCGGGCTTGCGCGTCTGGCTGGTCGATGGCCATGCTGGCAGCCGCGCGGCCTTGCGCCGCCTGCTGCAAGCCATGGGCTGGCAGGTGCAGGCTTATGCCAGCGCAGCCGAGGCGGCACAGGCGCTGGCGCAGGCCAGCGCGGCAAAGCCGCTGTGCGATCTGCTGCTCGTCGATGTGGCCAGCCTGCCCGGCCCCGAAGACGCGGCGCTGCCCTGGGTGGAGCAGGTGCGCGAGCGCGGCGCCTTGCGCCTGCAGCGCGTGGTGGTGTTGACCGCCTGCGCCGGCGGCATCGACGCGATTCGCGCCATGGGCCGGCCTGCCAGCTGGCGCTGGGAGAGCGTGCTCATCAAGCCGCTGACGCCCGGCATGCTGGTGCGTGCGGTGCGGCAGGGGATGGAGCGCGCCGCGCCCGAGCCCGCCCCGGCGCCCGCCAGGCTGTATGGGCTGCGTGTGCTGCTGGTGGAAGACGATGCGCTCAACCGCGACGTGGCGCTGGAGGTGCTGAGCCTGCTGGGTGCCCAGGCGGTGGCCGTGGGTGACGGACAAGCCGCCATCGAGACGCTGTGTGCCGAGCCCGACGGTTTCGACGCCGTGCTCATGGACATGGAACTGCCCGTGCTCGATGGTTTGGCGGCCACCCGCCGCATCCGGCAGGAGCCGCGCCTGCGCCATCTGCCGGTGATCGCCATGACGGCCAATCAGGCCGTGACCGACGCGCAGGCCTGCCTGGCCGCCGGCATGGACGCCCATCTGGCCAAGCCGTTCACGATGGAGGCGCTGGCCGAGACCGTCACCGAGCGGGTGGCCCATGCCCGGGCCGCCGGCCGCCGGCCGGCCATGCCACAGCCACCGCCACCGCGTCCAGCGCCGCGGGACGAGCCAGCCCCCGATGTCCGCGCCGCGTTCCGGCGTGCTGTGCCGCAGTATGTGCAGCGGCTGGATGACGGCCTGATGCAGCGCCAGCGGGCCGCCTTGCAGACGGTGGGGCACCAGCTGCGGGGCGCGGCGGCCTATCTCGGCCTGGACGATCTGGCCCAGGCCGCCGCGGCGCTCGAAACCCAGGCCAAGGCCGAAGCGGCCGAGGTGGCCGAGGAGGAGGCCTCCGATGCGGTGCTGGCCCGGGCGCGGGCTTTGCGCGAGGCGCTCCACGCCGCGGCGCGCCGCGTCGATGCCGAGGGGGCCGGCGATGGACCGGGTGATGGGCCGATGGTCACGCTGCCCGAGTGGGTCGAGGGCGCAGGCGCTGCCCGTCACCCCGACGACCTGGCCCGTGAACTCGATGCGCTGCAACAGGCGCTGCGCGCCGCCGACCTGACGGTGTTCGAGCGCATGGACCGTCTGGAAGCCGCCTATGGCGCAGCGCCGTTGCCGGGTTGGGCGGCTGTGCGCGAGGCCGTGGACCAGGCCGATTTCGAAACCGCCTGGCGGGCGGTCGAGCAAAGCCGCTTGGGTGAACAGGGAGCCAAAGACCGATGTCAGACGATAGACCCGATGGCGATGAACGCGCCGCCACCGGCCGACGAAGCCGCGCCGTTGCCGTGAAGGCGTGCCTGCAGCGCAGCTTGGGCCCGGCCAGCGTGGTGTGGCGGCTGGTGCTGGCGGCCGTGCTCTGGAGCGCGCTGGTGGCCGCGGCGCTGGCCTGGTGGGGCGTGCAGCCGCCGCTGCTGACCCATGTGCTGCACACGGTGCTGGTGGCCGCGGGGGTGGTGGCGCTGTTTTATGCCGGGGTGGGGCGGCACCTGTGGCGCATCGCGCGCCATCTGCGCACCCCTTCCGCCCCAGGGCAGGCGCCGGCGGCGCTGCGCTTGCGCCGGCGCGAGCCCTGGCGGCCCGATGAGCTCAGCCATCTGGTCACGGCCATTGGCCAGATGCAGCAGGCCCAGTGGCAAGCGGCCGAGACGGCCCGCGAGCGCGCCCATGAACTGGAGCGCGAGCTGGCGCAGCGCCAGCGCATCGAATCGCGCCTGCACGTGATGGCCACCGTCTTCGAAAGCAGCCGCGAAGCCATCGTCATCGCCGATCATGCCAACCGCATCATCGCCGTCAACGAAGCGTTCACCCGCCTGACCGGCTACACCCCGGCCGAGGTGCTGGGGCGCAATCCCCGGATGCTGTCGGCCGGCATGACCCCTTCCGAGGTCTATCAGGCCATGTGGCGCGATCTGGGCGCGCATGGCTGCTGGCAAGGCGAAATCTGGGACCGGCGCAAAGACGGTTCCATCTACCCCAAATGGCTCTCCATCAACACCGTGCGCGGCCCCACCGGCCGGATCAGCCATTACGTGGCGATTTTCAGCGACATCTCCGAGCGCAAGGAGGCCGAGGAAAAGATTTACCACCTCGCCCACCACGACAGCCTCACCGGGCTGGCCAACCGCATGTCGCTGTCGCTGGAGCTCAATGTGGCCGTGCGGCAGGCGGCGCACAACCGGCAGCGGCTGGCCCTCATGTTCATCGATCTGGACCGTTTCAAGGAGATCAACGACGTCCACGGCCACGACGTGGGGGATCGCTTGCTCGTCGCCATCGCGGCCCGGCTCCGGGAGGCGGTGCGGCACGGTGACACGGTGGCCCGGCTCGGTGGCGACGAGTTCGTGATCCTGCTGCGCCAGGTGCACGGCCGCGACTCGGCCCAGCAGGTGGCCGAGAAAGTGCGGCAGGCGCTGGAGCAACCCTGCGACATCGACGGCCTGACCCTGCGCACCACCGCCAGCATCGGCCTGGCCCTCTATCCCCAGGACGGCGAGAGCGCCGAGCAGCTCATGAAAAGCGCCGACACCGCCATGTACCACGCCAAAGCCGTGGGGCGCAACAACCTGCAGTTCTATACGCTGGGCCTGGAGCAGGCGTTGCTGGAGCGGGTCCAACTGGTGGCCGATCTGCGGCACGCGCTCGTGGCCGAGCAGTTCGTGCTCCATTACCAGCCGCAGTTCGATGCCGCCACCGGTCGCCTCGACGCGGTGGAGGCCCTGTTGCGCTGGCGGCACCCGGCGCAGGGCTGGGTCGCGCCGGGGCGCTTCATTCCCGTGGCCGAACAATCTGGGCTGATCGGGGACATCGGGGCCTGGGTGCTCGGGCAGGCCTGTCGCCAGTGGCGCCAATGGTACGAACAGACCGGCCGGCCTGACTTGCGGGTGGCGGTCAACCTGTCGGCCGCGCAACTGGCCAGCGACGGCTTCATCGAGCAGGTGGATCACCTGCTGCGCTGGCACGGCATGCCGCCCGAATGCCTGGAGCTCGAAATCACCGAGTCCATGCTGATGGAGGACGTCGAGCAGAACGTGGAGCGCCTGGGCGCCTTGCGCGAGCGTGGCGTCAAGCTGGCCATCGACGATTTCGGCACCGGGTACTCCTCGCTGAGCTATCTGCGCGTGTTGCCCATCGACGCGCTCAAGCTCGATCGCAGCTTCGTCCACGGCGTGGAAACCGATGCGGGCAATGCCGCCATCTGCAAATCCATCATCGCGCTGGCGCACAACCTGGGGCTGCACGTGGTGGCCGAAGGCGTGGAAACCGAGGCGCAGCGTGCCTTCCTGCTGAGCCAAGGCTGTGACCGCTTGCAGGGCTACCTGCTGGCCCGCCCCATGCCACCGGCCGAACTGCGCCAGCACGCCGCCTTTCCCTGAAGTTTCCTCGAAGGCCTTCGGGGTTTGTATTGCTGCAATGCAGCAATCGTGCCGTGGAACCGTTCATAATCGGGACGATCGACAAAGACATCCTTTGAACGGCAAGACGGTAACCACATGACCAGGCAGGGAGCCCAGACGGCAGACGGCAAGCGATGGTGGCGGCGCATGGGCTGGCCCGTGTGGGTGGCCATCGTCGTGGGCGGCTTGTGCGTGGCGCTCGGGGTGGCCCTGTGGCTGGAAATGCGCCACGCCTACGCCCAGGCCCGCTGGCTCACCCGCCATGCCCAGGCCCTCACCTGGGAAGTGCCCCGAGGCCCGGTGCCGCCCGAGGAGCGCCGCTACCCCAGCCACGGCCCCTACAACGAGCGGCTGGGCTATGTGGACTTGCCGGCCTATCTGGAGCAGCTGCAGCAGCGTGGTTACGCCGTGGCGCGCCAAGCCCGTTGGAGCGAAGCCGCCCGCGCCCATGTGGACCGTGGCTGGTACATGCCCTACGACGAGAAAAACCAGGCCGGCCTGACGGTGCTGGACTGTCGGCGCGAACCCATGTACGCCTTCCGCTACCCCTACCGCCAGTACGAGGGTTTCGAGGCCATACCCCCGCGCGTGGTGCAGGCGCTGCTGTTCATCGAAAACCGCGGCCTGCTCGATGCCGACCGCCCCCACATGAACCCGGCCGTGGACTGGGTGCGGTTCACCCGCGCCGTGCTGGGCCAACTGGGCCGTCTGGTCCATGACGACATCGACGCGCCCGGCGGCAGCACGCTGGCCACGCAGATCGAGAAATACCGCCATTCCCCCGAAGGCCGGACCCAGGACGCCGCCGAGAAGCTGCGCCAGATGATTTCCGCGTCCGTGCGGGCCTACCGCGACGGTGCCGACACCCTGCCCGTGCGCCGCCGCCTGGTGCTCGACTACCTCAACACCGTGCCCCTGGCCGCCGCGCCGCGCCACGGCGAAGTCCACGGCCTGGGCGATGGCCTGTGGGTGTGGTTCGGCCTGGACTGGGACGACAGCAACGCCCGGCTGCGCCAGCCCGTGGCCGCCGATCCCCAGGAGCGACAGGCCCAGGCCCAGGCGCTGCGCCATGTGGTGGCGCTGATGATCGCGCACCGTCGCCCTTCGTGGTTCTTGGGTCGTGGGCCGGGGCGTGAGGCGCTGGCCCGCCTGACCGACGCCCACCTGCGCCTCATGGCCGACGCCGGGCTGATCGAGCCCGCCTTGCGCGACGCCGCGCTCGGCCAGCCGCTGCGCTTTCGCGACTTCACCCAGCAGCCCGCCTGGAGCCCGCAACTGCCCAGCAAAGGCACGGCCGCCGTGCGCACCCGGCTCGCCACCCAACTCGGCATCAGCCTCTACACGCTCGACCGCCTGGACCTGGACGTGCACACCACCCTCCACCGCGAGCTGCAAGACGCCGCTTCCGACTATCTGCTGCGCCTGACGGACGCCGACTTTGCTCGCCGGCAGCAACTGCTGGGCGAGCGGCTGCTGCGGGCCGACACCCTCGGCCAAGTGCACTACAGCCTCACCCTGCTGGAAGCCACCCCCCAAGGCAACCTGGTCCGCCTGCAGACCGACACCACCGGCCAGCCGCTGGACATCAACGAAGGCTCCAAGCTCGAACTGGGCTCCACCGCCAAGCTGCGCGTGCTGGCCACCTACCTGGAGATGGTGGCCGAAACCCACGAGCGCCTCAGGAGCCTGGGCCCGGCCGAGCGCCAGGCATTCACCCCAGACCCCGACGACACCCTTACCCGCTGGGTGCATGGCTGGCTGCGCGAACACCCCGATGCCGACCTGACCGCTACGCTGGAAGCGGCCCTGCAGCGGCGCTTTTCGGCCAGCACCGACGAGCGCTTCTTCACCGGCGGCGGCGTGCACACCTTCAGCAATTTCCGGCGCGAAGACGACAGCCGCAACCCCACCCTGCGCGAAGCCATGCAGGAGTCGCTGAACCTGCCCTTCGTGCGCCTGCTGCGCGAGGTGGTGCGCCACAGCATGTACCACACCCAGGGCGGCACGGCCCGCCTGCTGGCCGACATGAACGACCCCCGGCGCGAAGCGTTGCTGGCCCGTTTCGCCGATCGGGAAGGCCAAGTATTTCTGCGCCGTTTCTGGCGCAAGCTCGACGGCCTGACGCCCGATGCCATCCGCGACAGCTTGCTGGCGGGCCTGCGCCCCACGGCCGACCGGCTGGCGGCCGTTTTCCGCTACCTGGAGCCCGAAGCGCCCATCGACGCGATGGAAGCCTTCCTGCGCGACCGCCTCGGGGATGCCACGCCACCGCCGGCGCGCCTGGAGCGTTTGTACCGCCAGTACGCGCCCGATGCCTTCGACCTGCCCGACCGCGGATTCGTGGCCCGCGTCCACCCCCTGGAACTCTGGCTCGTGGCCTTCCGCTTGCAGCACCCCGACGCCACTTGGGAGCAGGCGGTGCAGGCCAGCGCCGCCGAACGCCAGGCCGTCTACCGCTGGCTGTTCCGCACCCAGGCCAAATCGGCCCAGGACACCCGCATCGCCACCATGCTGGAGGTCGAAGCGTTCTGGGACATTCACCGCCGCTGGGCTCGCCTGGGCTACCCCTTCCCGCAACTCGTGCCCTCGCTGGCCACGGCTCTGGGCAGCTCGGGCGACCGTCCGGCGGCGCTGGCCGAACTCATGGGCATCATCGTCAACGATGGGGTGCGCAAGCCCGTCATCCGCACCACCGCTCTCGACTTTGCCGTGGACACGCCCTATGAGGCACGGCTGCAGCGCCGCATGGACGCGGTGGGCGAGCAAGTCATGCTGCCGGAGGTGGCCCGGGCCCTGCGCCGCGTGCTGGCCGAGGTGGTGGACGAAGGCACCGCGCGCCGGCTGGCTGGCGGCTTTCGCCTGCCCGATGGCGGCGAATGGCGGCTGGGCGGCAAGACGGGCACGGGCGACAACCGCCTCGTCATCGGCGGGCGGCCCGGCATGGCGCTCAATCGCACCGCCACCTTCGTGTTCTCGCTCGGCCCCAGCCACTTCGGCACCGTCACCGCTTACGTGGTGGGGCCGCAGGCGGCACGGCACCGTTTCACCTCGGCGCTGCCGGTGCAGGTGTTGCGCAACCTGGGCCCCCAGCTGTTGCCGTATCTGGCCCCGTCCGGCGGCCAGTCCTGCCCCGAGCCGGTGGCTGATGCGGGCTCTTCGTCATTTCGTGTGGAACCCAACAGTCACAATGACTCCTGGTCGTCGAGCCCGGTGGGCATGTGTGCAGGCCGCTGGCCGGCCTGTGCACATGTCCACCGGGCGGGTTTGATCAGGAGGATGAGTCCATGGGCATTGCCGTAGAAGCTCTGTTCACCAGCGCGCTGGGCTTGCAGCCGCCGTGGGTCGTCGATGA
>NZ_SNYL01000012.1 GCF_004363315.1 Tepidicella xavieri | reverse complement strand
CTCTCATCTTCGGTGTCTGGTGTCTGGTCGTCGTCGCCGTGGCTCACATGGTACCCGTACCAAGACCGGCCACAGGGGAGTTTTTCAACGGCCTGTTAGCGATCCAACCAGCGGCAAATCGGCACCCATTGCTCCAGGTCGCGCCGCACCTGAGCCGGCTGGACGTCGAACAGCGTCAGCCCCTGGGCCGCCAGGTGGATGTAGATTTGCGTCTCGCGCAGGTAGGCCAGCACGGGCAAGCCGAGCGACTCGACGAAGGCCCGCAGTTTGTCGGCCGCCAGCGTGCGGCTGTCCACCCGCATGCCGACGACCCCAATGTCCAGCACTGCCGCGCGGCGGCGCTCCTGCAGTTCATCCAGGAAGGCCCGCGTGGCAAAAATGTCAAACACGCTGGGCTGCAGGGGGATGAGGAGCTTGTCGGCGCGGCGCAGCACCTCCTTGAGCGCGCGGCCGTGGAGGCCGGCCGGCGTGTCCAGCACCACATGGGTGGTGCCGCGCGGCGGCTTGAGCACCTCGCTGCTGCTGGCGTCCCAGGTCACGATGGGGCGGGCTTGCGGGGGCCGCAAGGCCAGCCACTGCCCTGAGGACTGCTGCCGGTCGGCATCGCCCAGCATCACGCTGTGACCCTGCCGGGCCAGATAACCGGCCACGTTGGTGGCCAATGTGGATTTGCCGACCCCGCCTTTGGGATTGGCCACGACGATCACGCTCATGTCGCCCCTTTCAGTCACCCCACCATCTTGACCCCGCTACCTTATCCCATCCAGCCATCCCACACCAGCTTGATGCCGGTCAGGAACATGCCCAGGTACACCAACCGGTAAAACAGCCGGGGCTCGATGCGCCGCGCCAACCGCACCCCCAGCCACACCCCGACGGGGGCCACGGGCAAGAGCACGAGCGAGGTGGCGAAATTGCGCCAGTCCAGCAGCCCCAGCCAGGCATAAGGCACCCATTTCGACAGATTGACCACGAAAAACAGGAACGCCATGGTGGCCGTGAAGACGACGGGGCGCAGCTTCAGCGGAATCACATAGGCATTGAGTGGCGGCCCACCGGCATGGGCCACGAAACTGGTGAATCCGGATGTCACCGTCAGCAACGCGCCCACCCAGCGTGGCGGCGCAGGGGCATCGGGCCGGGGCGGAAACAGCAGACGCTGCGCCAGAAACAGCAATGTCAGCCCGCCCACCAGCGCCGCCACGATCCGCGCATCCACCCATTTGAACAGCACGGTGCCCAGGAGCGTGCCGAGCAAGGCAAACGGCACCAGAAAGCGCAGCAGCCGCCAGTCCACGTCGCGCCGGAAAGCCGCCATCCCCAACACGTCCATCACCAGCAGCAAAGGCATGAGGATGGCGGCGGCCTGGGGCACCGTCACGGCCAAGGCCATCATCGGCACCGCCAAAGCCCCGAACCCGGAGCCAAAGCCGCTCTTGCTGATGCCCATGAGCAAGACCGCGGGCACGGCCACGGCATAAAACCCAGGATCAGTGATAGGCGCGAAAATCACGGAAAAGACTCTACCATCTGCATCCATGGACAACCTGCCCGTGTGGGCGTACCGGCTCAGTGTCGCCATCGAGGCGGCGGCCGTACTGGCCTTTGCTCTGTCCGGCCTGCTGGCCGCCGCCCGCAAGCAGCTCGACGCGGTGGGTGTGTTCACCGTGACCTTTTTGGCGGCTTTCGGTGGCGGCACGCTGCGCGACTTGCTGCTCGATCAGCGCCCTTTCTTCTGGGTCGAGCATGTCCACTGGCTGTGGCTGCTGATGGGGCTGTGCGTGGCGGCAATGGCTTTCATGCGCCATCGCCATTTCGAGCCCACCGAACGGGCCATGCAATGGCCCGATGCGTTGGGGCTGGGCCTGTTCGCCGCCGCCGGGGTGAGCAAAGCGCTGCACACGGGCTCCCCCGCGCTGGTGGCGGTGCTCATGGGCGTGGTCACCGGCGTCTTTGGCGGCGTGCTGCGTGATGTGGTCTGCAACGAGATCCCACGCGCCTTCCAGGACCATCGACCCTACGCCGTGTGCGCCTTTATCGGCGGGTGGGCGTATGTCGGCTGGTGGCACTGGACTGAATCGGCCGCCCAGGCAATGATGGTGTGTGTGGCCGTGACCTTTGGCTTGCGGGCGCTGGCCCTGTGGCGCAACTGGGTCCTGCCCGCCTGGAAAGCCTGAAGCGGCGACAATCCCCACCTATGTTCCAGCCCTCCCAAGCCGATGTGCGACGCTTTTTTTGCGGCGCGTATGACAAACTCCAGCGTCAGCTCCCGATGGAGCCGATCGAGATGCTGGCCAGCGAATGGATACGCCTGCATCCCGAATACCATGCCGAGCTGGCTGACCTCGATCGCGCCCTGGCCGCAATGCAGACCGTTGACCCGGCCCGCGACAACCCCTTTTTGCATCTGGCCATGCACCTGAGCATCAGCGAACAGTGCTCCATCGACCAGCCACCGGGCATCCGGCAAGCGGTGGAACTGCTGGCCGTCCGGCTGGATTCCTTGCATGACGCTCACCACCAGGTCATGGAATGCCTGGGCCAGATGCTCTGGGAGAGCCAGCGCAGCGGGCGCCCGCCCGATGGCCAGGCGTACATCGACGCCGTGCGCCGCCGCGCCACAGCGGCCTGAGACCGGCGGCCTGAGACGCGCTCAAATGAATTGACCCCGGCAGGCTGCACCCACCGGGGTCATCGGCCGGGCCAAACCCTGTGCCGAGAGGCGAGGCGGAGTGTCCTCGTCACGCCACGCCGGAAGCAATGGATTGCTTCCATTGGTTTGCCAGGCAACGGGGGCGGACCCCGCTGCGGGCAGTGGCCTGCAACAACTGATCAGTTAGGCGCTGCTGCAGACGGTTTTGACTGTAACGGCTCTGTCACGCTTTGCCCAGCTGATTTTTTTTATGACGGCTATCGGCTTCATTGTTTTTTTCCAATGCCGGGCAACGCGCCCTTGGGTCACCTCTCTATATTCTTTTTTAGAAATAAAAAATCATTTTGTAAGTGTTGACAGGTAATTTATACCCCCTTACCATCCGCGCCAATCCGAACTTGGTATTAACCCTAGGGTACGCTGCCGGCTACGGCCAAGTCGATGACACACCATGGTTTTTCGACGGCGTCCTCATCGAGTGCGACCTGCGCGAAGCAGCGCGGGCCACACCCAGAAAGGAGCGTGCTATGACAACGCCTCAGACGCCCCGCCACGGCGGGGCTTTACAGCGCCTGCGCACGGCCGGCATGGACGTGGTGCAAGGCTTCGTGACCGTCACCCGCAACAGCATGGCCCTGCTGGGCTTGGTGCTGGCCTTGGGCACGGGCGTGCTGCTGACGCAGCCGCACATCCGCGACAGTGCCGAAGAGCATCTCTTTGGCTGGTTGATGGACCGCCAAATCGCGGCCAACGGCGTCGTGGCCGACCCCACGGCCATCGACCGCGTCACGGTGGCCGACCCGAGCGAACTGCCCGAGCATCAGGCCCTGATCGCTGACTGGCTGAGCCGCAAATACCGCGTGGCCAAAGAGCCTCTGAGCGCCCTGGTGGCCGAAGCCTACGACGTGGGCGGCAAGATCGGGGTGGACCCCAAGCTCATCCTCGCGGTGATGGCCATGGAGTCCCGCTTCAACCCTTTCGCCGCCAGCCCGGTGGGCGCGCATGGTCTGATGCAGGTGATGACGCGCGTCCATACCGACAAATACGAAGGTTTCGGCGGCGCCATGGCCGCCTTCGACCCGCTCACGAATCTGCGCGTGGGTGCCATGGTGCTGGAAGAAGCCATCCGCCGTGCCGGCTCGGTCGAAGGCGGGTTGCGGCTGTATGTGGGCGCCGTGACGACCGACGGCCGCGAATACATCGACCGCGTGCTGTCTGAACACGAGCGCCTGCAGCGCGTCGCCCAAGGTCAGCGGGTGGGCTTCAACGCCTACCAGCGGCGCACCCCTGCGGCCACCACGGCCACCCCCGCCCCCATGCCTGCCGCGCCCGCCGGCGTCGAGCTCGAAGCCGAGGCGCAGCCCGACAGCCTGCCCTCGGTGGCCAAAGCCTCCTGAGCTAGAATCCCGCTCGTGCGCGACTGGCGATAGGCCCGCCACCACAGCGCCCCGACATGGGGCCTGCGGCGCTGGGCTGACGTGGACCACCACGGGGAAGCGCACGGTCGAGGGCCTGCGGGCATCTGCGACACAACGCCGTTCGCCTGGGCAGCCCGTGTGCGTCGCCGTGAGCGCGAGGCACCATCACGGGTCCACCCACCTCGTCAGGACTGCCATGTACGACCGCAACATCCTCATCGAACAGACCGACCCCGAACTGTGGGCCGCCATCCAGGCCGAAAACGCCCGGCAAGAACACCACATCGAACTGATCGCCAGCGAAAACTATGCGTCGCCGGCCGTGATGGCCGCCCAGGGCACCCAGCTCACCAACAAATACGCCGAAGGCTACCCCGGCCGCCGCTACTACGGCGGCTGCGAATACGTAGACGTGGCCGAGCAACTGGCCATCGACCGCGTCAAGCAGCTCTTTGGCGCCGAAGCGGCCAACGTGCAACCGCATTGCGGCGCCAGCGCCAACGAGGCGGTGTTCCTGGCGTTCCTCAAGCCCGGCGACACCATCATGGGCATGAGCCTGGCCGAGGGCGGCCACCTGACGCACGGCATGCCCCTGAACATGAGCGGCAAGTGGTTCAACGTCGTCTCCTATGGCCTGAACGAGCGCGAGGAAATCGACTACGACGCCATGGAGCGCAAGGCCCATGAGCACCGGCCCAAGCTGATCATCGCCGGCGCCAGCGCCTACAGCCTGCGCATCGACTTCGAGCGCTTCGCGCGCGTGGCCAAAGACGTGGGGGCCCTCTTCATGGTCGATATGGCGCACTACGCGGGGCTGATCGCCGCCGGCGTCTATCCCAACCCGGTGCCGCACGCCGACGTGGTCACCTCCACCACGCACAAGAGCCTGCGCGGCCCGCGTGGCGGCATCATCCTGATGAAGGCCGAGCACGAGAAGGCCATCAACAGCGCCGTCTTCCCCGGTTTGCAGGGCGGCCCGCTGATGCACGTGATTGCCGCCAAGGCCGTCGCGTTCAAGGAGGCGCTGACGCCTGAATTCAAGGCCTACCAACAGCAGGTCATCCGCAACGCCCAGATCGTGGCCGAAACGCTGACCGAGCGCGGCCTGCGCATCGTCAGCGGCCGCACCGAAAGCCACGTGATGCTGGTAGACCTGCGTGCCAAAGGCATCACCGGCAAGGAAGCCGAGGCCGTGCTGGGCCAAGCGCACATGACGATCAACAAGAACGCCATTCCGAACGACCCCGAAAAGCCGATGGTGACCAGCGGCATCCGCGTGGGCACGCCGGCCATGACGACCCGTGGCTTCAAAGACGAAGAAGCCCGCCTGACCGCCAACCTGATTGCCGACGTGCTGGACAACCCGCGCGATGCGGCCAACATCGAAGCCGTGCGGGCCAAGGTCAATGCGCTGACGGCCCGCTTCCCGGTTTACCGCTGAGCCCCGGCCGCCATGAAATGCCCCTTCTGCGGCCACGCCGACACCCAGGTGGTGGAAACGCGCGTGGCCGAGGAAGGGCTGTTCATTCGGCGACGCCGGCGCTGCCCGGCCTGCGACAAGCGCTTCACCACCTATGAGCGCCCCGAGGTGAGCTTCCCTCAGGTCGTCAAGAAAGACGGCCGCCGCATCGACTACGACAGCGCCAAGCTGCGCGCCAGCTTCGCCCTGGCGTTGCGCAAGCGCCCGGTCAGTACCGAGCAGGTGGATGCGGCCATGGAGCGCATCGAGGAAAAATTGCTCAACCTCGGCGTGCGCGAAGTGCCCTCGCAGCAGATCGGCGAATGGGTGATGCGCGAGCTCAAAAAGCTGGATCAGGTGGCCTACGTGCGCTTTGCCAGCGTCTATCGCAGCTTCGAAGACATCAACGAGTTCAAGACCCTGGTGGATGAAGTGCGGCGCTAGCCACGCCCACCCCACATTCCTGCGACAATATCGGGATGTTCACCGGCATCATCACCGGCGTGGGGCGCATCGCCGCCGTCCACTCCTTGGGCTCTTCCGATCAGCACGGCAAACGCCTGACCGTGCAGGCGCCACCCGGCTACCTCGACGATGTGGGGCTGGGCGACAGCATCGCCCTCAACGGCGCGTGCATGACCGTGACCTCGCTCGACCCGGCGGGGCAGCAGTTCACGATCGACATCTCGGCCGAATCGCTGCAACGCACGGCTGGCCTGGACCGGCCCGGCCCCGTCAATCTAGAGAAAGCCCTGCGCGCCCACGACCGGCTGGGCGGACACATCGTCTCGGGCCATGTGGATGGGATAGGCCGGGTGACGCATTTCGCCGCTGTTGGCGAAAGCTGGGAACTGCGCGTGCTGGCCCCCACGGCCCTGGGCAAGTACCTGGCTTATAAAGGCTCCATCACCGTCAATGGCGTGAGCCTGACGGTCAACCGCGTGCAAGACCTGCCCTCGGGCTGTGAATGCAGCATCAACCTCATCCCCCACACGGTCGAACACACGGCGCTGGGCAGCCTTCAGGCTGGCGCTGCGGTCAACCTGGAAATCGACCTGATCGCCCGCTACGTGGAACGCATGCTCAGCGTTCGCGCGCCGTGCCCCACGGCGCTCGATGCCGCCTGACCCTGCCGCCCGACCTCTACCCTGCCCCCCATGAACGCCCCACACCCCACCCCAACGCTTGCCGGCATCTCGCCGGTCGAGGACATCGTTGCCGACATCCAGGCCGGCCGCATGGTCATCCTGGTCGATGAGGAAGACCGTGAGAACGAGGGCGATCTGGTGCTCGCGGCCGACCACGTCACGCCCGAAGCCATCAACTTCATGGCCCGCTTTGGCCGCGGCCTGATTTGCCTGACCCTGACGCGCGAACGCTGCGAACGCCTGAAGCTGCCGCCGATGGTGCCGCGCAATGGCACGAAGATGGGCACGGCTTTTACCGTCTCCATCGAAGCGGCCGAGGGCGTGACCACGGGCATCTCGGCGGCCGACCGGGCCCGCACCGTGCAAGCGGCCGTGGCCCCCGACGCCCGGCCCGAAGACCTGGTGCAGCCCGGTCACATCTTCCCGCTGCAGGCGGTCGATGGCGGGGTGCTGATGCGCGCCGGTCACACCGAAGCCGGCTGCGACCTGGCCGCCATGGCCGGCTGCACGCCTGCGGCCGTGATCTGCGAGATCATGAAAGACGACGGCACCATGGCCCGTCTGCCGGATTTGCAGCGCTTTGCGGCCGAGCATGGCCTGAAAATCGGCACGATTGCCGACCTGATCGAGTACCGCAGCCGCACCGAAAGCTTGGTGCGCCGGGTGGGGTCGCGCCCCCTGCAGACGGCCTACGGCGAGTTCCAGGCCCACGCCTTCCGCGATGTGACCGGGGGAGCCGTGCATCTGGCGCTGGTCAAGGGCGCATGGCAAGCCGACGAGGCGGTCTGCGTGCGCGTGCATGAGCCGCTGAGCGTGCTCGACGCGCTGGAGGTGGGGCGCTCCATGCATTCGTGGACGCTGGAAACCAGCCTGCGCCACATGGCCGAGCAGGGCCGTGGCGTGGTGGTGCTGCTCAACTGCGGCGAGACGGCCGAGCAACTGTTGGCCCAGTTCGAGGGCACGGCCCGCGCCGCTCAGGCCCCCGAGCGCGGGCGCATGGATTTGCGCACTTACGGCATCGGCGCCCAGATTCTGCGCGAATGCGGTGTCCACAAGATGCAGTTGCTCGGCACGCCACGCCGCATGCCCAGCATGGCGGGTTACGGCCTGGAAGTGGTCGGCTTTTTGAACAAAACGGAAGGATGAACCCATGCAGGGTGCAAACCAAGGCAGCGCTGCGGCGCTCGACGGCAGTGGGCTGCGCATCGGTCTGGTGCAGGCCCGTTTCAACCAAGGCATCACCGACGCCCTGACCCAGGCCTGCCGCCGGGAACTGCTGCGGCTGGGCGTGGCCGAAGACCACATCGAGCTGGTGCAGGTGGCCGGTGCCTTGGAGGTGCCGCTGGCGCTGCAGGCCCTGGCCGAAACGGAGCGCTTCGACGCGCTGGTGGCGCTGGGCTGCGTGATCCGCGGTGAAACCTATCATTTCGAGCTGGTGTGCAATGAATCGGCCGCCGGCGTCACCCGGGTGGGGCTGGATCACCACATCCCGATCGCCAACGCCATCCTGACCACCGAAAACCTGTCGCAAGCCGTGGCGCGGCAGGACGACAAGGGCCGTGACGCGGCCCAGGTGGCGGTGGAAATGGCCCGCCTGCTGCAACACCTCGATCGCTCATGAAGAAAACCGCCGCCCCTGCCGCCGAACGGCCGCGCAAGGCCTCGGAAAAATCGGCCCGCACCCGTGCCCGCGAGTTCGCCCTGCAAGCCCTCTACCAGCACCTGGTGGGCCGCAACGAGGCCGACGACATCGACCTGTTCACCCGCGACCTCAGCGGCTTTCACAAGGCCGACAGCGCCCACTACGACGCGCTGCTGCACGGCTGCATCGCCGAAGCGGCCGAACTCGACGCCGCCATCACCCCCCTGCTGGACCGCCCGCTGGCCGAAATCTCACCCATCGAGCACGGCGTGCTGTGGATCGGCGCCTACGAGTTCAAGCACTGCCTGGACGTGCCCTGGCGCGTCGTGATCAACGAGTGCATCGAACTGGCCAAATCCTTCGGTGGCACCGATGGCCACAAGTACGTCAATGGCGTGCTCAACCAGTTGGCGCCACAGTGGCGGGCGCTGGAAGTGGAGCGGGACCAGCGACAGGGCATCGGCAGGCCGTCACGCCCCACGGCCCGCCCCGCTGGGCCGGAGACCTCGGCGCCTTGAGACCGGCCGTGAGCGTATTCACCTGGCCCGTGAGGGTGTACTGGGAGGACACCGATGCCGGCGGCATCGTGTTCTACGCCAACTACCTCAAATTCTTCGAGCGCGCCCGCACCGAGTGGCTGCGCCACCTCGGGGTGGAGCAACAGCGGCTGCGGGAGGACACCGGCGGCATGTTCGTGGTCAGCGGCACCGAGCTGCGCTACCACCGCCCGGCGCGGCTTGACGATGTGTTACAGGTCAGTGCCCGCCTGACGGAACTTGGACGGGCTTCCATGACACTGCAGCAGGAGGCCTGGCGAATGCGGGACGGCCAGCCGGATGCCCTGCTGTGCGAAGGCACGATCCGCATCGGCTGGGTGGACGCCACACAGATGCGCCCCGGGCGCATCCCGTCTTCGATCATCGACGTGTTGACCCATCTATGACTCACGATTTTTCTGTCATCCAGCTCATGCTGGACGCGACCTGGGTGGTGCAGGCCGTGGTGCTGCTGCTCATCACCGTCTCCATCCTGAGCTGGGCGGTGATTTTCCGCAAGCTCTTCACCCTCAAGCGGGTGCGCTGGCTGACCGAGGAATTCGAAAAAGACTTCTGGTCTGGCACCAACCTCAACGACCTGTATCAGGCCGCCCTGCGTAACGCCCGCGAGGGCAGCCCCACGGAGCGCATCTTTGCCAGTGGGATGCGTGAATTCCACAAACTGCGCGACCGGCGCGTGACGCAACCCGATGCGCTGGTCGAAGGCGCTCAGCGGGCCATGCGAGCCAGCTATCAGCGCGAAATCGACGCGCTCGAATCCCACCTGTCTTTCCTGGGGTCGGTGGGATCGGTGTCGCCCTATGTGGGGCTGTTTGGCACGGTTTGGGGCATCATGCACGCCTTCACCGGGTTGGCCGCGCTGACCCAGGTGACGCTGGCCACGGTGGCCCCTGGCATCGCCGAAGCCTTGGTGGCCACGGCCATCAGCCTGTTCGCCGCCATCCCGGCGGTGGTGGCCTACAACCGCTTCACGCACGACATCGACCGCGCGGCCAACCGCATGGAGAGCTTCATGGACGAGTTCTCCAACATCCTGCACCGCAACGTGGCCAACAACGCAGCCGCAGCCAGCGCGCCGCACGCGCACTGACGCCCAGGAGGATGCCCCGCCATGCCCGCCGTTGCTTCCCGAGGAAAAGGGCGCCGCACCAAGAGCGAGATCAACATGGTGCCCTTCATCGACGTGATGCTGGTGCTGTTGATCATTTTCATGGTGACCGCACCGCTGATCGCGCCCAGCCAGATCGAATTGCCCACGGTGGGGCAAGCCTCGCGCCAGCCCGACCGCTTCGTGCAGGTGCTCATCGACGCCGAAGGGCGGCTGCGCGTCAAGGAAGGCAGCGCCAGCGGCCAGGGCACCGAGGTCGCGGCCCGCGATTTGGTGGCGCGGGTGCGTGAGCTGCAAGGCCCCGCGCCGGAAGGGCAGGCGGTGGATCCGGTCATCATCACCGCCGACCGCAACGTGAAATACGACGAGGTGATCAAGGCGATGGACGCTTTGCAACGCGCCGGCATCCCGCGCGTGGGGTTGTCGGTCCAGCAGGCCCGCTGAAACCAGGCAGGGAGTCGGGACATGCAGGCCTCCAACGACCGCGATGCGCTCACCCCGCCAACCACCGGGCGCTGGGGCGGGCCGTTGACGCTGGCCCTGGGCGTGCATGGCTTGCTGCTGCTGGCGCTGGCCTGGGGCGTGGCCTGGCAGCGCGACACCGAAGCCGTGCTGGAAGCGGAGCTCTGGGCGCGTCTGCCCCAGGTGGCGGCCCCTCGGGCGGTCGAACCCCCGCCCCCCCCGCCAGCGCCGGAGCCTCCCCGCCCCACCCCACCGGCCCCCGAACCGCCACGCCCTGCCCCGCCGCCACCGCCGCCCCGGCCTGCGCCGAGCGAGGCCGACATTGCCGTGCAGCGGGCGCAGGAACAAGCGCGACAGGAAGAGCAGCGACGCCTGGAGCAGCAGCAGGCCGAACGGCGCCGCCAGGAGGAGCTGCGCCGTCAGGAAGAACAGCGCCGGCAAGAAGAGCAACGCCGCCTGGCGGAGCAGCGCCGCGCCGAGGAGGCGCGACGCCAGGCTGAGCGAGAAGCGGCCGAACGGCGGCGCCAAGAGGAGCTTCGCGCCCAGCAGGCCCGAGAGCGGGCCGAGCGCGAGCGCCGTGAGCGCGAACAGCAGGCGCAGCTCGAAGCCGAGCGGCAACGCAACCTCGAGCGCATGATGGGGCAAGCCCAGGCCACGGGCGCGCCGTCATCCCCCGGCACGGCCCTGCAATCGGCCGGCCCTTCGGCCAGCTATGCAGGACGGCTGGTGGCCACCATTCGGCCCAACATCGTGTTCACCGACCTGATTCCCGGCAACCCGCGCGCCGAAGTGGAGCTGCGCGCCTTGCCCGACGGCACCATCGTCAGCGCGCGGCTGCGCCAGTCCAGCGGCCACCCCAGCTGGGATCAGGCGGTGCTGCGCGCCATCGAGCGCACCGGCCGGCTGCCGCTGGACGAAAACGGCCGCGTGCCCTCGACCCTGATCCTGGGGTTCAGGCCGCAGGATTGAGCCGCGCCCGCGGCACCGGCGCCACTTCAGTCAAACACCACCTCGGCCTGCCGCTCGTGCGCTTGGGCCGCCCAGGCGGCCAAGGCCGCGTCGCTGGGGAAAAACAGCGAACGGTCGTCGAGCTGCAATTCGCAGCGCGCTTGCTCGCGCAGCACCAGCAGCCGCACCGGCAGGCCGCGCACCAGCTCGCCTTGTTCGCTCATCTCGCGCCGGGGCGGGAATTCGCGCACCAAGGCGGCCACATCGAGCGCCTGCCCGTTGACCGTGACCTTGAGGTATTTGCCAAAGCGGCACCGCGCAGCGCCCAAGTCCCAGAGCTGCTGCACCTTCAGGCGCAAGCCCCCCGAGAAACGATCCGGCTGGGCCAGCACCTGGGCAATGACGAGCTCGTCGTCCTTGAGCAAGTGCTTGTGGGCCTGGATGAGCCCCTCATCGGCCGTGGCCTCCAACGTGGCGGTCTTGTCGTCGAGCTTGAAGATGGCCACTTTGCCGCGCTGGCCGTTGATGATGCGCAGATCGGTGACGATGCCGGCCACGACGAAAGGGTCGCGGCTGTCCACCACGTCGGCCAGGGGCGTGCGGGCAAAGCGCCGGACTTCGCGTTCCACCTCATCGAACAGGTGGCCGCTGAGGTAGAAGCCGATGGCGGTTTTTTCGTGGGCCAGCCGTTCCTTCACCCCCCAGGGCAGGGCATCGACCAGTTCGGGCTCCTGGGTGCTGGCGCCGTGGCCGTCGGCCCCGAACATGTCAAACAGCCCGCCCTGCTGCGCATTGGCTTGCTGCGCGTTGGCGTATTCGAACGCCCGCTCCACCGAAGCCAGCAAGGCCGCGCGGTTGCGCTCCAGCGAATCGAAGGCCCCCGCCTTGATGAGCGCCTCGACCGTGCGCTTGTTCAGGCGGCTGCGATCGACCCGGTTGCAAAAGTCGAACAGGCTCTTGAACGGCCCCACCGTGTCGCCGGCCGGCCCCACGCCCTTGCCCTCGCGGGCGGCCACGATGGCTTCGATGGCTTGCTGCCCCGTGCCTTTGACGGCCCCCAACCCGTAGCGGATGACAGTGTCGCTGACCGGCTCGAAGCGGTAGGTGCCGCGGTTGATGTCGGGCGGCTCGAAGGTGATGCCGAATTTGAGCGCATCTTCGAACAACACCTTGAGCTTGTCGGTGTCGTCCATTTCGATGGTCATGTTGGCGCAGAAGAACTCCGCCGTGAAATGGACCTTGAGCCAAGCCGTGTGGTAGGCCAGCAACGAATAGGCGGCCGCGTGCGACTTGTTGAAACCGTAGCCGGCGAATTTCTCCATCAGGTCAAAGACCTCGTCGGCTTTGGCCTCGCTGATGCCCTTTTCGGCCGCGCCCTTTCGGAAGATGATCCGGTGCTCGGCCATCTCTTCGGGTTTTTTCTTGCCCATGGCGCGGCGCAGCAGGTCGGCGCCGCCCAGCGAATAACCCCCCAGGATTTGCGCCGACTGCATCACCTGCTCCTGATAGACCATGATGCCGTAGGTCTCGGCCAGCACGGGCTCCAGCAGAGGATGGGGATAGACCACCTCCTCGCGCCCGTGCTTGCGGGCCACGAAGCTGGGAATCAGGTCCATCGGCCCCGGGCGGTACAGGGCGTTGAGCGCGATGAGATCTTCCAGACGGCTGGGCTTGGCGTCGCGGAGCATGCCTTGCATGCCCCGGCTTTCGAATTGGAACACCGCCTCGGTGCGCCCCTCTTGGAACAGCCGGTAGGTGGCTTTGTCGTCCAGCGGAATGTTCTCGAACGCGAAGCCTTGTTGGTCAGGGTGGCGTTGCAGGATGAATGCCTTGGCCAGTTCCAGAATGGTGAGCGTGGCCAGCCCGAGAAAGTCGAATTTGACCAGGCCGACCGCTTCCACGTCGTCCTTGTCGTACTGGCTGACGGCCGAATCGCTGCCCGGCTGCTGGTAGAGCGGGCAGAAGTCGGTGAGCTTGCCCGGCGCGATCAGCACGCCCCCGGCATGCATGCCGATGTTGCGTGTCATGCCTTCGAGCTTTTGGGCCAGTTCGATGAGCTGGCGCACCTCCTCCTCTTTCTGGATGCGCTCGGCCAGCAGCGGCTCCATGGCGATGGCGTAGTTGTTCTTGTCGCCGGGCTTGGGCGGGTCGGGCGGATACTGCAGCGTCACGCTCATGCCCGGCTTGTTGGGGATGAGCTTGGAGATGCCGTCGCAGAAGCCGTAGGCGAAGTCGAGCACGCGGCCCACGTCGCGGATGGCCGCGCGCGCGGCCATGGTGCCGAAGGTGGCGATCTGGCTGACCGCGTCCTTGCCGTATTTGTGCTTGACGTACTCGATGACGCGGTCGCGATTGGTCTGGCAGAAGTCGATGTCGAAGTCGGGCATGGACACCCGCTCCGGGTTGAGGAAGCGCTCGAACAGCAGGTTGTAGCGCAGCGGGTCCAAGTCGGTGATGAGCAGCGCGTAGGCCACCAGTGAGCCGGCACCAGACCCCCGGCCCGGCCCCACCGGACAGCCGTTTTCCTTGGCCCACTTGATGAAGTCCGACACGATGAGGAAGTAGCCCGGGAACCCCATCTTCAGGATGGTGTTGAGCTCGAACTCCAGGCGCTCCACATAGCGCGGGCGTTGCCGCTCGCGCTCGGCCTCATCCGGATACAGGTGGCGCAGCCGCGCCTCCAGGCCCTCGTGCGAGACGTGGCGGAAGTAGTCCTCCACCGACATCACCTGTCCGTTGACGGGGGGAATGGGGAAATCGGGCAGCCGCGGCTTGCCCAGGGTCAGCGTGAGGTTGCAGCGCTTGGCGATTTCCACCGTGTTGGCCAAAGCGCTGGGCACATCGGCAAACAGGGCCGCCATCTCGTCGCTGGACTTGAAGTACTGCTCACGGGTGAAGCGGCGCACGCGGCGGCTGTTGCCCAGGATTTCGCCTTCGGCGATGCAGACCCGTGCCTCGTGGGCCTCGTAGTCGTCGGCGGCCAGGAACTGGATCGGGTGGGTGGCCACCACCGGCAGGCCCAACCGCGCGGCCAGTGGCACGGCGGCCATGAGGTGGCGCTCGTCATCCGGGCGGCCCGCGCGCTGGATTTCCACATAGAAGCGGTGGGGGAAGGCCGCGGCCAGCAACAACGCCCATTCGGCCGCGCGGGCCTCATCGCCCGCCAGCAGGGCCTGCCCAACGGGGCCGGCATGAGCGCCCGAGAGCACGATCAGCCCTTCGCCCAGTTCCTGCAGCCATTCCCAGCGCAGCGCGGCCTGCTCACGCACCACGTTGCGCGTCCAGCCGCGGGCCAGCAGTTCGCACAGGTTCAAATAACCCTGGTGGTTTTGCACCAGCAGCAACAGGCGCGGCAGGCTATGCTGGGCGGTGGAGGCACCAGGCGCCGGCTCGCCACCCAGCCCCTGCACCACCACATCCGCCCCCAGAATGGGCTTGACGCCGGCGCTACGGGCGGCTTTGTAGAACTTGATGGCGCCAAAAAGGTTGTTCAGGTCGGTGATGGCCAGCGCCGGCTGGCCGAACCCGGCGGCCGCCTCGACGGCTTCGTCCACGCGGGTGGTGCCATCGACGACGGAAAACTCGGTATGCAGGCGCAGGTGTACGAACATGGCGCCATTGTAGGCAGCCGCACCGGCGTCAATCCTTGAGGATGGCCAGCACTTCGGAGCGGAATTCGCGGCTGTACAGAATCAGCACCACCAGTCCGGTGGCCAGCACCATGGCCAGCGGCGAAATGAACCAGGCCAGCGCCGCGAACGAAAAATAATACGCCCGCAATCCGTCGTTGAAGCTTTCGGCGGCCGCCCCCACCATGGCAGCGGCGCGGTCCACATAGGCCGTGCGGTCGAACTTGCCGCTGTCGAAGTCCTCTGGCGGTGGCATGGCGCCAATGACCAGCGCCAGGAAAGTGTACTGCCGCATGCACCAGGAAAAGCGGAAGAACGCATACACAAAAATGGCGACGAGCACCAGCACCTTGAACTCGAAAACGATGAGCGAGGTGGCTTGGGCAAAAGGAATCTCGCTCATGAGCTCGGTGGCTTTCTCGGTGGTGCCCAACACCGCGAACAAGCCCCCCACGATCAGGATGGCCGTGGACGAAAAAAAGGAAGGCGTCTGCGACAGGCTCTGGGTGATGATGCCGTCGAGCATGCGCGGGTCGCGCTGGCTCGCCTGCATCATCCAGTGGCGGCGATACCGGTTGGTGGTGGCCAGCAGCGAGGGGCGCTTGCGGCCCCATGCCTTGGCAAACCAGGCGTAGCCCACCCACAGCCCCAGAAAGGTCAGCAGGGCCAGCCAGTCGGTCCAGGGAAGCAGGCTCAGGATGGTCATGGGTGGAGCGGGCGCCTCATGCCTGGCGGAACCGGGCGGTGACTTGGGCCACCCGCTGGCCAAACAGCCGAGCGGTTTCCAGATCCCCGGGCAGCATGTCCTGCGCCCCGGCGTCGGCCGGGCTCTGCGCCATGGCCCCGCTGTATGCGCCGAGGTAATTCACGTCATTGCGCAGGGCCGCCTTCGTGTTGCTGGGCATCAGCCCTTGGCTGACCCAGATCATGCCGTGCTGCATGGCCAAGGTGAACAGGGTCTGCAAAGTCGCCAGCTTGTCGCCATTCATGCCGGCGCTGTTGGTGAAACCGGCCGCCACCTTGTCCTTCCAGGCCTGGGCATACCAGGCTTTGCTGGAGGCATCGGCAAATTTTTTGAACTGCCAACTCACACTGCCCATGTAGGTGGGCGATCCAAAAATGATGGCGTCGGCCGCGGCCAGCCGCTCCCAGCCGCCTTCGGGCAGGTGGCCCTCGGCATCGATGGGCAGCAGTTCCGCGCCGGCTCCATCGGCCACGGCTTGGGCCATGCGCTGGGTGTGCCCATAGCCAGAGTGATAAACGACGACGATGTCAGGCATGCGTGATTCTCCTCAGAAACACCTGCAAAGATAGCGCAAGCGCCGGCCCTTGGGCGCCACAGGGCCACCGGCTTGTGCTGGTCAATAGAGGCTTTCGCTGGCATCATTCAAAAAGTTTGCTCGAAACTTGCGCCATGCCTCACGCCCGCCATGCCCTGACCCCGGAAAACCTCCACCTCATCGACACGGTGGCGCGCGCTGGCAGCATGGCCGCCGCAGCCCGGGCGCTGGGGCTGGTGCCCAGCGCGCTGACCTACCGCGTGCGGCAGATCGAGGAAGCGCTGAACGTGCTGCTGTTCGACCGCCGCGCGCGCCGGGCCCAGCTCACCCCCGCTGGGGCCGAGCTGCTGCGTGCCGGCGAGCACCTGCTGCTCGAACTCGACGCCGTGGCGCAACGGGTGCGTCGCATCGCCACGGGCTGGGAGGCCCAGTTCACCATCGCCGCCGATGCCGTGATCTCACGCACCACGCTCTTTGAGCTGTTTGAGGATTTTTACGCCACGCAAGCCCCGACCCGGCTGCGGTTGCGCACCGAAACTCTCTCGGGCACGCTGGAAGCCCTGCTGACCGGACAGGCCGATCTGGCATTGGGCGTATTCCTCGACCAGACCTTGCCGTCGGACACCCGCAGTGAGGCCTTGGGCGAGGTGGAGTTTGTGTTCGTGGTGGCGCCCCACCATCCGCTGGCCAGCGTGCCAGAGCCACTGACGCCGGCAGACATTCAGCCCCACCGGGTGGTGGCCGTGGCCGACAGCACCCAACGCGGTCCGGGCATGAGCTTTGGCCTGCTGCCAGGCCAGGACGTGCTGACGGTCGGCACCATGGAGGAAAAACTCCTGGCCCAGCGGCGCGGCCTGGGCTGCGGCGCGCTGCCCCGCCCCCTGGTGCAGCCCCTGCTGGATGCCGGCAAGCTCATCCACAAGCCCACCACCCTGCCCCCGCGCATCTACCGCCCCGGTTATGCCTGGCGCGCGCCGGTCGGCGCCAGCCGGCGCGCTGCCCCGGCCACCCCGGGTCTGCAAGCACCGGGCAAAGCCATGCAGTGGTGGCTAAACCGGCTGGCCCACCCCACCACCCGGGCCGCCTTGCTGCACCATCACGCTTGAGCCTGGCCCCAGGTGCTGCGTCACCGGCTACACTGGGCCGACGCACGGAGAACTGGACATGCCCTCACCCTCCCCTCGCACTCCCCTGAAACCCAGCGTCCCCCACACGGCTGTGGTGGGCGCTGGCATGGCAGGCGTGACCTGCGCGCGGACCCTGATACAAGCAGGCCACCGCGTCACGCTGATCGAAAAAAGCCGGGGCGCAGGCGGTCGCATGGCCACACGGCGCAGCGACTTTGGCGGGTTTGACCATGGCGCCCAGTTTTTCACCGTGCGCGACCCGCGCTTCGAGCGGGTGCTGCGCTTGTATCCGGATCTGATCGCCCCCTGGAAAGTCAACACCGTGCGCGTGCTCGACGCCCTGGGTCAAGTGATGAGCAGCGGCCCCGTGCCACGCGACACGCGATGGGTGGCCGTACCCGGCATGAATGCCCTGGTCAAACACTGGGCGCAACCGCTGGCCGATGGCACCCTCGATGGCGCTGTGGTGCTGGAATCTCTGGTCACCCGGATCGAGCCCGACGCGCTGCACGCCCGGCAATGGCAATTGCGCCTACAAAGCGCGGATGGCGGACACCCCGTGCTCGGCGGTTTTGACCACGTGGTGCTGGCCATTCCCCACCCTCAGGCGGAGGCCCTGCTCAGCGCCAGCGCCTTGGCGCCCGCCTGGGTGGATGCCCTGCGGAAAGTGGACGTGGCCCCTTGCTGGACGCTGATGGTGGCCTTTCCCCAAGCCATGCAGCCCGGGCTCGAAGCCTTCGGTCCGCGCTGGCATGCCGCCAGCAGCGACCACCACCGCATCCGCTGGGTGGCCCGCGAGCCCAGCAAGCCCGGTCGCGCCGCCATCGAGCGCTGGACGGTGCAGGCCAGCCCATCCTGGTCGGCGGAGCACCTGGAGGACGATCCCGAGCGCATCAAGGCCAAACTGCTCAAAGGTTTCGCCGAAATCACCGGCATCCGCGCCACCCCAGCGCATGCGGAGGTACACCGCTGGCGCTACGCCCAGACGCAACACCCGCTGGGCCAGCCCTTCCTGCTCGACGCCCGGCTGGGCCTGGCCCTGTGCGGCGACTGGTGCCTCGGCCACCGGGTGGAGGACGCATTCATCTCTGGGCTGGAACTGGCCCTGGCCATGGCCGGATGACGCCTACCTCGATGGGCTACCGCGGTCGTTTCGCGCCATCGCCCACGGGGCCGCTGCACGCCGGCTCGCTGGTGGCGGCGCTAGCCAGTTGGCTCGATGCTCGCGCCCACGGCGGCCGGTGGCTGGTGCGCCTGGAAGACGTGGACGCCCCTCGCTGCATCCCCGGCGCCGACGCCCTCATCCTGCAACAGCTGGCTGCCTGTGGGTTGCACCCGGACGAGCCCGTGGTCTGGCAGTCGGATCGCGCTGCGGCCTACGCGCAAGCCCTGGAAGGGTTGATCGAGGCCGGGTGGGCTTACCCCTGCGTCTGCACCCGCAAAGACATCGATAGGGCCTGGGCTGCCCGCGGGGTGACGCATGCCCGGCATGCCGAGCGCGTGTACCCAGGCACCTGTCGCCCCGAGCACGGTGGCTTGCAAGGCCGCCCGGCACGGGCCTGGCGCTTGCATGTGGGCAGGGTGCAAGCCGCCCGGCACCTGCCTGCCCCACTGCCCTGGATCGACCGCCGACTGGGCCCGCAACGGCAAGCGGTCGAGCGCGAGGTGGGCGACTTTGTGCTGCGCCGCGCCGATGGACTGTGGGCCTACCAACTCGCGGTGGTGGTGGACGACGCCTGGCAGGGCATCACCCATGTGGTGCGCGGCGAGGACCTGGCCGACAACACCGCGCGCCAGATCGTGCTGCAGCAGGCGCTGGGCTTGCCGACCCCGCAATACCTGCACACCCCGTTGGTGCTGGGCGCCAACGGCGAAAAACTCTCCAAGCAAAACGGGGCCGCGGCGCTGGACGTGTCTGACCCGCTGCGCGCGCTCAATCAGGCCGCCCAAGTGTTGGGGCTGCCGGCGCAGGCCACTTCACCCGGCCAGGCCCTGGCCACCTGGGTGGCGCTGTGGCGGCAGCGCTGGGCATCGGCCAGCCCATCGGCTGACCGCCGGTAAGCCCACAAAAGCCGCAACACCGGGCCGCCCACCCGGCTATTCCCGGCATCGGCGCGGTCAAGTTTCGTCGGCAAGAAGCCGATAAAACGGTCAATGACATCGAACGACACCCAGCCCCCCATGACGCCCCTGCCCCCATCCACCGAGCAAGCCCTGGCGCACACCGGCACGCAGATGCTGGCCGCTGCCCGGCTGGGCGACTGGACCGAGGTGAGGCGCCTCGAAGGTGTGGCGCAGCGGCAGGTGCAAGCCCTGCGCCAACGCAGCCCGCGCATCCACGACCTCCCCCCCGCCCAGCGACGCGCCCGGCTGGAGGCGCTCAAAGCCCTGTTGCGTCTGGACGCCGAGATCCGGCGCCTGGCCGAACCCGGCTGGGTGAGGGTCGAATCCTGGCTGGCCCCTTCACGCAGGGGTCAAGATGGCGCATACTCGGCCGATACACAGGGCAAGCATTGAAAGCCTGCGCCATGACGATCAACCTCATCGACTACTACAAGGCCATCGAAGCCACGAGCGAGCAAATGGTGGCCGCTGCCCGCGTGGAAGACTGGGACGAAGTGGTGCGCCTCGAAGGCGCCTGCGCGGTGCTCATCGAGCAGCTGCGCGAGCGCAGCGCCGGCCTGGAACTGACGGCGCAAGAGCGCGCCGAAAAGCACCGCATCATGATGACCATTCTGCGCCATGATGCGCAGATTCGCGAGCTGGTCGAACCCTGGATCGATGAATTGGGCGAAGTGCAGCAGCCGCTTCACCCGATGCGTCTGCATTGAGCCCACGGCCCGCGCGACTCAGACCTGCATGTTCATCACATCGGTGTAGGCCTGCATCATGCGGTTGCGCACGTGCAGCGCCGCCTGAAACCCGATCTGGGCTTTTTGCATCGACAGCATCGTCTGTTCCAGACTGACATTGGGGTTGCCCATCTGGAACTCGGTCTGCAACTGGCTGGCGTGGTTCTGCGCGGCGCTCACATTCTGCAAGGCCGTCTTGAAAGCTTCGCCAAAGCCCCCGCCAGTCACACGCGCTGTGCCTGCGGGCGGGGTCAGGCCCGCCCCCCCGAGCTTGGCAGCGGTACCGACGGCCGGTTTGAGCGCCGCCGTGCTCACGGAAGTCAAGGGGGTCAGGCGCAGGTCCATGGCATCGTCCTCCAAGCCAACGAATCTCGATGGCGGAATGCTAGAGCGGCGCTCGACGAAACTTAACCCCGAATAAGCAGGCCCCTCGACACCTTTTCCTGCTTTAGTTTTCCAGGTAGGCTTTGATAATCGGCGAACGATTCCGTTCTAGCCGCTGCCCAAGCCCCATGAACACTGCCGTTGCCGAAATCGACGCCACGCTGCCCGACAAAGCGCCCAACCCGCTGGTGCAGGGCTTCAATCGCCTGGACACCCCGCGCAAAGTCATGCTGGGGCTGGGCGTGCTGGCCATGATCGGCTTGCTGGCCGCCGCCTTCTACCTGGCCAACCGGCCCGACTACCGGGTGCTCTATGCCAACCTGTCGGACAAAGACGCCGGCGCGGTGGTGGCCCAGCTGTCGCAGATGAACATACCTTACCGGCATGCGGACGGTGGCAACGCCATCCTGGTGCCGGCCAACCGGGTCCATGACACGCGGCTGCGCCTGGCCTCGCAGGGCTTGCCTCGCGGCACCATCACGGGCTTCGAGCTGATGGACAACAGCCGCCTGGGCATGACGCAGTTCCAGGAGCGGCTGACCTTCCAACGCGGCCTCGAAGGCGAGCTCACCCGCTCCATCACCTCGCTGAACTCGGTGGCCGAAGCGCGCGTGCACTTGGCGTTGCCCAACCAGAACGGTTTTTTCCGCGAGCAGCAAAAGCCATCGGCCAGCGTGCTGGTGACGCTGTTCCCCGGCCGCACCCTGGATCGCACCCAGATCGCCGGCATCGTGCATCTGGTGGCCAGCAGCGTGCCCGAGATGCAGCCCTCGGCCGTGAGCGTGGTGGACCAGCACGGCAACCTGCTGTCCCAGACCCACACGCCGCAAAACGACGTGGTCGATTCCAAGCAGCTCGAATACACCCGCATGCTGGAGCAGATGTACACCCAGCGCATTCTGGATCTGCTGGAGCCGGTGGTGGGCCGCCACAACGTCCGCGCCCAGGTCACGGCCGACGTAGACTTTTCCCTGACCGAGCAAACCAGCGAGCAGCACCGCCCCAACCAAGGCAACAACGAGGCCGCGGTGCGCAGCACGCAGATCATCGAGGCGGGCAGCGCGGCCGATCAAGCCCCCGCGGGCGTGCCCGGCGCGGTGGCCAACCTGCCGCCTGGCCCACCGGGAGCCCCCATCAACGCCGAAGCCGCGCCGCTGGGCATCGTGCCGGGCAACAACGTGGGTGGCGCTGGCGATGCCAACCGCCGGCGCGAACAGGTCATCAACTACGAAGTGGATCGCACCGTCTCCGTCACCCGCGGCTCCACCGGCAACATCCGCCGCCTCAGCGCCGCCGTGGTGCTCAATCACGTCGAGTCCACCGACCGGCGCGGCCAGACCGTCTCGGCCCCGTTGCCGCCAGAGACCATGGAACAGATCAATGCCCTGGTGCGCGAGGCCATCGGCTTCAACGCCCAGCGCGGCGACTCGGTCAACGTGCTCAATGCGGCCTTCACCCGCACCGAGCCCGACACCGTCGAGGTGGCCTGGTGGAAACAGCCCGACACGGTGGAACTCGCGCGCAGCATGGCCTGGCCACTGGGCATGCTGCTGCTGGGCCTCATCCTGTTCCTGGGCATGGTGCGCCCGGCGCTGAAGATGATGTCCAGCCCGGCCACGCGCAGTGACGACGCCGCCGAAGAAGCCTCCCGCACCACGGGCGTGCAACTCGACACCGTGGTGGACAACGAGACCCAGCGCCCAGGGCTGCCCTCGCCGCTGCAGAGCGAAGCCACGGCCGAAGCCCTGCGGCTGGAAGACGCCCGACGCCTGGCGCGCGAAAATCCGGTGGCGGTGGCCAACATCGTGCGCGGCTGGATGTCGGGCGAATCCGCCACGGCCACTTGATGATGCCCGGAGGGACTTGACATGGCTGACACGGACGACGGACTGCAAGACGCCGCCATCTTCCTCATGTCACTCGGCGAGGAAGAGGCGGCCGAGGTGTTCAAGCACTTCTCGCCCAAGGAGGTACAGCGCCTGGGCGAAACCATCGCCCGGCTGCGCACCGTCTCCAAAGAAAAGGTCGATGAGGTCATCGACAAATTCACCCGCGAGGCCGCCTCGCAAAGCCTGCTCGTCTCCGACACCGACAACTACGTCCGCGCCGTGCTCAAGCGTGCGCTGGGCGATGACAAGGCCGCTTTACTGATCGACCGCATCCTGCAAGGGGGTGACGTCTCGGGCATCGAGAGCCTGAAGTGGATGGATCCCGTCTCGGTGGCCGAACTGCTGCGCAACGAGCACCCCCAGATCCTGGCCGCCATCCTGGTGCATCTGGACCAGGACCATGCCGCCAACATCCTCAAGCAGTTCACCGAACGCACCCGCAACGAGGTGATGCTGCGCATCGCCACGCTCGAAGGCATCCAGCCCACGGCGCTCAAGGACTTGAACGAGGCGCTCTACCAGGTGTTGGCCGGCGGCGACAAGATCCGCAAGAGCTCGCTCGGCGGCGTCAAGACCGCCGCGGAAATCATCAACCTGCTGGGCAGCAGCCTGGAAGCTACCGTGGTGGACTCCATCCGCGAACAAGACCCGGACCTGGCCCAGAAAATCATGGACAAGATGTTCACCTTCGAGGACCTGCTCAAGCTGGACAACAAAGCCATCCAGATGGTGCTCAAGGAAGTCGCCTCCGACGCCCTGGTCATCGCGCTCAAAGGCGCCAGCAGCGAGCTCAAGGAAAAAATCCTCAACAACATGTCCAGCCGGGCCGCCGAGGCCCTGCGGGAAGACCTCGAATCGCGCGGCCCGGTGCGCTTGTCCGAAGTGGAAGCGCAGCAAAAAGACATCCTGAAGGTCGTGCGCCGCCTGGCCGACGAAGGCCAGATCGTTCTGGGTGGAGGCGGAGACGATGCCTTCGTCTAGCCGCACCACGCACTATCACCGCTTCATCCCCAGCGAGGAGGTGCAGGCGGTGGAAGCCTGGGTGTTCCAGCCGGTGGGCGAAGGCGCGACCGAAGCCCCCGGCCCCGCCGAGGAAGCGCCGGCGCCTGCCAGCCTGCCGCCCGAGGCGGTGGAAGACATCCGCCAGCAAGCCTACGCCGAAGGCTTCGAGCAAGGCCGCCAAGCCGGCGCCCAGGAGGCCCGCGACACCTTGGAAAAACAATTCCAGCGGCAAAGCCGCGAACTGGCCGACCGCGTCGCCCAGGTGGTCAACCAGGCCCAGCAGCATTTCGACCGGCTGGAACACGAACTGGCCGACCAACTGCTCGAACTGGCCTGCGACATCGCCCGCCAGGTGGTGCGCCGGGAATTGACCCTGTCGATGGACCCGCTGCGCGCCGTGGTGCAGGAAGCCCTGTCCCTGGCCATCGACGACGGCCGCCCCATCACCCTGCGCTTGCATCCGGAAGACGCGGCCCTGCTGCACCAAGCCGACTGGGAGCCCGGCTCGACCCTGCGCATACAGATCCAGCCCGACAACCACATCGCCCGGGGCGGCTGCGTCGTCGAACACGCCCAAGGCGCCGTCGATGCCCGCGTGGAAAAACGCTGGGCCCGCGCGGTGGCCAATCTGGGCCTGGAAGCCCCTTGGCAACCTGGGGAGGACGCCGATGTCTGAGACCACCACCTTGCTGCGCTGGCAACAGTTCCTGACGGTGGCTCGTCAGGCGGCCAGCCAGCATACCCCGCTGGAAACCAGCGGCCGACTGATCCGCCTGGCAGGCCTGGTGCTGGAGGCCGAAGGCGTCAAGGCACCGGTCGGTTCCCAATGCGTGATCGACATGCCCGACGACCCCGACACCGCGGTGCTGGCCGAAGTCGTGGGCTTCCATGGCGAGCGCGCTTACCTCATGCCGGCCGGCGACGTGCAAGGCCTGTCCAGCGGCGCCCGGGTCCGCCCGCTGGCGCCTTACCGTCCCCGGCCCCGCCTGGGGCAGGAACCCAAGCCCCTGGCGGCGAACGACCGGGGGGTGCTGCGCCTGCCCCTGGGCCGGGGACTGCTCGGCCGGGTGATTGACGCCCACGGCCATCCGCTGGACCATCAGGGCCCCTTGCAAGACGTGGACGTCGAGCCGATGGAGCGCACCCCCATCAACGCCATGGACCGGGCCCCAGTGCGCGAACCCCTGGATACCGGCGTGCGGGCCATCAACGGCCTGCTCACCGTCGGTCGCGGGCAACGCCTGGGCCTGTTTGCCGGCTCGGGCGTGGGCAAAAGCGTGCTGCTCGGGATGATGGCGCGCTACACCCAGGCCGATGTGATCGTGGTCGGCCTCATCGGCGAACGTGGGCGCGAAGTCAAAGAGTTCATCGACGACATCCTGGGGCCGGATGGCCGCGAGCGCTCTGTCGTGGTCGCTGCCCCGGCCGACTCGCCGCCCCTCTTGCGCATGCAGGGCGCCCACTACGCCACAGCCATTGCCGAGCACTTCCGCGACGCCGGGCTCCATGTGTTGCTGCTGATGGATTCGCTGACGCGCTATGCCATGGCGCAGCGCGAAATCGCCCTGGCCATCGGCGAGCCGCCCGCCACCAAAGGCTACCCACCGAGCTGCTTCGCCAAGCTGCCCCAGCTCGTCGAACGCAGCGGCAACGGCCCCGAAGGCCACGGGTCCATCACCGCCTTCTACACCGTGCTGTCCGAAGGCGACGACCAGCAAGACCCCATTGCCGATGCCGCGCGCGCCATCCTGGACGGACACATCGTGTTGTCGCGCGGCATGGCCGAATCGGGCATCTACCCGGCCATCGACGTGGAAGCCTCTGCCTCGCGGGTGATGCACAACGTGGTCAGCCCGCAGCACCAGGAACAGGCCCGGCGCTTCCGCCAGCTGTATTCGCGCTATCAGAAAAGCCGCGACCTGATCCAGCTCGGGGCCTACGTGCCTGGCAGCGATCCGGACACCGACCGCGCCATCCAGCGCTTTCCTGCCCTGCAGCGCTTCATCACGCAAGACATGCGCGAGCAAGCCCCATTCGACGAAAGCGTCAGGCAGCTGGGCGAAGCCATCGGCGAGGCCACGCCCGACGGCGCACGGCGCGCCAACGCCCACGCAGGAGCCCAGGCATGAAGCCCGCCAACGCCCTGCTGACCGTGATCGAAGTGGCCACACGCAAGCGCGACGAAGCGCTGCAGCAGCTCGCCCAGGCACGCCGCGAGCAAGAACACGCCCTGCTGCAAATGAGCCAACTCCAAGGCTACACGGTCGAGTCCCAGCAACGCTGGAGCGCGCGCGCCAGCACCGGCGTGCCCGTGGCCTTGCTGCATGCCCACCAGAACATGATGGCCAAGCTGGAGCACGCCGTGCAGTTCCAGCAAGGCGTGCTCCAGCGCCTGGCGCAGCAGGTCGAACGTTGCGAGCAATCGGTGCTGCAAGCCGAACGCGAACTCGCCAGCCTCAAAAAATTCCAGCACCGCCAGCAGGCCGCCTGGCAGCAGCATCAGCAGCGCACGGAACAAAAGCTCAATGACGAGATGGCGGCCGCCCAACACCGCCAGCACGCCCATCACACCCCTTGGAGGCCGACCCCATGAAAGCCGAAGCCGTCTCTCCCACCCGTCCGCCCGAATCCACTGCCCAGCCGCGCGGCCCGCAAAAGCCCGAAGACACCCCGGCCGATCTCTTCGCCACGCTGCTGCTGATGGCCGACAGCCACCTGGCCGAGCCGCCATCAGCCGGCGCAGAGACTGCCCCCCAGGACGCAGCCGCCCTGACCGCCGCATGGGCTGCGGGCCAGGCCCTTCCCGACGACTTACCCCCCGAAACCACGGCCGAAGCACTGCCCCTGCCCGACGACGGCCTGACCACCCTGTCGCCCTCCGCTTCCGACCGCCGCCCGGACGCCAGGCCCCGCGAGGACCTGCCCGATGCGGCCGATCGGGCCCCAGGTCAGTGGGTATCCACCGTCGCCAAAGCCCGTGCCAAAGCCCCACCGCCGCAAATGCTGAGCCAACTGGCTCAAGCCACCCTGGAAGCCGCGGGCCAGCCCTTGCCCACCGAGCGCAGCGCCTGGCACATGAACACCACCGGGCAAGCCGGCGGGCTGCTGAGCGACGCGTTGGGCAGCCCAGAGGAACTGGACCTGGGCGCGCTCGGCAGCCAGGGAGGGGCCGAACGCAGCGGCGACTCGCGCGAACAAGGGCAAGGCCAGAGCCCCCGCGGCGACAGCGGCCGGGTGGTGCTGGACGCCACCGGCAGCCTGCGGCAGGCCCCGGACAGCGGCGCCACCCCGCGCAGCTTCGCCGCCGCGCTTGGCGAGGCCCTGGGGCCCGCCCTAGACGAAGCGTTCGAACACCTGGGCGCTCAGGTCAGCCTGTGGGCAGCGGGCAACGCCAAAAAAGCCAGCCTGCGCCTCGAAGCCGGCTTGCGCCAGGCGCTCGACGTGGACGTGAGCTTGCAAGGCGACAAAGCCCACCTGGCCTTCCGCACCGACGACGCTCAAGTCCGGGAAACCCTGCGCCTGCAGGCGCAGGAGGTGCTCGCGGACATGCTGGCGCGAGCAGGCATTGCCCTGGAAGGCTTCTCTGTGGGCAGCCAGGGCCGCGATGGCAGGGGCTCTGCCCAGGAAGGTTCACATCGCCCGGCGTCTCAAACCGGCGCCGCGGAAGGGGAAGCAACTCGGCCTGTGCCTCCCGGACTGATCGCCAAGGTGGCGGGCGCCGGTCTGAGCGTCTATGCCTGAGCCCGGAAAAAACCGGGCATAGACCGGTTTTATCGGGCTCAAGGCGGCGCGCCGCGACCCCATAATCGGCATGACACAATACCCCTTGAAGGGCCGCCCAAGCCCATCCAGAGGTATGTTTGAACAGGAAGGCAAATCCGATGGCCGACAAATCCGCCGCTGGCGCCGACGCCAAACCGAAAAGCAAGAAACTGCTCATCATCATCCTCGCGCTGGTGTTGGTGTTGCTTTTGGGTGGGGGGGCTGCCGCATTCCTGCTGCTCAAAGGGGGCAGCGCCGATGAAGAGCTGGACGAAGCTCCACGCACCTCCCAGTCGGCGCGCGACACCCGGCCACGTACGCCACCGCAGTACATGGCCCTGGACCCGGTGGTCATCAACCTGGCCGACCCTGGCGCCATACGCTATGCCCAGGTCGGCATCACCCTGCAGGTGGACACGGCGGCCACGGCCGATCGCGTCAAAGCGTTCCTGCCAGCCATCCGCAACGGCATCCTGCGACAGATATCCCGCCGTACCGCCGAAGAATTGCTGCGTCCAGAGGGCAAAGACCAACTGGCGCAGGACATTCTCGAACTCGTGCGCGAGGAGGCGGGCCTGCCCCTCATCCGTGGCGAAAGTCCGGTGCAGGCCGTGCTGTTCTCCAGTCTGATCGTGCAGTGATTCCCTCCCCCCTCACGGAGACCCCACGACCATGAGCGAAGCCTTTCTCTCCCAGGACGAGATCGACGCCCTGCTCGAGGGCGTGACCGGCGAAAGCCAGAAGCTCGCCAAAGAGGAATTCGAAACCGGCGGCATCCGCACCTACGACCTCTCCAGCCAGGAGCGGATCGTGCGCGGGCGCATGCCCACGATGGAGGTCATCAACGAGCGCTTTGCCCGCAACCTGCGGGTAGGACTGTTCAACTTCATCCGGCGCAGCCCAGAAATCTCGGTCGGCACGGTGCAGGTGCAGAAATACAGCATGTTTCTGCGCGAGCTGGTGGTACCCACCAATTTCAACATCATGGCCGTGCGCCCGCTGCGCGGCAGCGGCCTCATCGTGTGCGAGCCCACGCTGCTGTTCGGCGTCATCGACAGCCTGTTTGGCGGCAACGGCAAATTCCACACCCGCATCGAAGGGCGTGACTTCTCCCCCACCGAACAGCGCGTCATCAACCGCATGGTGGAAGTGGTCTCGGAGGAGTACAAAAAGGCCTGGAAAGGCGTGTATCCGCTGGAACTGGTCTATCAGCGCTCGGAAATGCAGCCCCAGTTCGCCAACATCGCCACGCCCAGCGAGATCGTGGTGAGCACCAGCTTCACGCTGGAAATCGGCGACCTGACCGGCTCGCTGCATCTGTGCATCCCCTACTCCACCCTGGAGCCGATCCGCGACATCCTGTACTCCACGTCGCAGGGCGACTCGATGGAGGTGGACCGGCGCTGGGTCCGGCTGCTGAGCCACGAAATCCAGTCCGCCGAGGTCGAAATCACCGCCGAACTGGCCAACACCCGCACCACCATCGAACAACTCCTGGCCATGAAGGTGGGCGATTTCATCGAACTTGAACGCGAACGCGTGATTCAGGCCAAGGTCGATGGCGTGCCGGTGATCGAGGCTGAATACGGCACCCACAACGGCAAGTACGCCTTGAAAGTGCAGCGCCTGCTGCGGGAGCGTGACGCCGTCTGGCATGGAGAGCACTATGACAAATGAAAACGAGAACCCCACCGGCACGGTGGACGAAGAAGCCCTGGCCGATGACTGGGCGCAAGCCCTGCAGGAGCAAACCGCCAGCAGCGGCGGGGGCGACGACTTCACCAAAGGCGCGCCCCACTTCGACGGCGAAGTGCCTGCGCCCAGCGGCAACAACGACATCAGCATGGTGCTGGACATCCCGGTCACCCTGTCGGTGGAGCTGGGCCGCACCAAGGTGCCCATCAAGTACATCCTGCAACTGGCCCAAGGGTCCATCGTGGAGCTCGACGCGCTGGCGGGCGAGCCCATGGACGTGCTGGTCAACGGCTACCTGATCGCCCAGGGCGAAGTGGTGGTGGTCAATGAAAAATTCGGCATCCGGCTGACCGACATCGTCACCCCGTCGGAGCGCCTGCGCCGCCTGAGCCGACACTGATGACGCCGTCTTTCGCCGCCTTCATGCCCGCGTTGGGCCTGCTGCTCCTCATGGGGCTGCTGGCCTGGGGCGTGCAATGGATACGCAAGCGCACCGCCCCCGTCGGCACCGGCCAAGGAGCCGAACTGCGCATCGTCTCCCAGCTCATGGTCGGGCCGCAGCAGCGTGTCGTGGTGGTGGAGCTCGATGGCCCCCAAGGCCCGGTCCAGCTCACCCTGGGCGTCACGCCGCAGTCGGTCAACACCCTGCACACCCAGGCCGTGCCCGTGCCAGCCGGCTATCGGCAAGCCGCCCAGGCAGCCGCCGAGCCGGCCACCCTGCCGACCATCCCCCCGAAGGAGCCACGCCCATGAGCCGCCCGCGGAGACATCCCGCGTGGCGCTGGCTCGCGGGAGCCTGTCTGTTGGGCGCCACGGGGTGGGCCTGGGCGCAGGGCAACACCCCGCCGGCCACCCTGCCGCTGGTCATTGGCCAAGGCCCGGGCGGCACCAGTTATTCCGTGCCCATTCAAACGCTGCTGTTCTTCACGGCGCTGTCATTCCTGCCGGCGGTGTTGTTGATGATGACGGCGTTCACCCGCATCGTCATCGTGCTGTCGCTGCTGCGCCAGGCCCTGGGCACGCAGTCGGCCCCGCCCAATCAGGTGATCGTCGGCCTGTCGCTGTTCCTGACCCTGTTCGTCATGGGGCCGACGCTGGACAGGGTGTACGAAAACGCCTACAAGCCCTACACCGAAAGCGCCATCAGCTTCGAGGAGGCTCTGGCCCGTGGCGAAGCGCCAATGCGTGAATTCATGATGCGCCAGACGCGCCAATCCGACTTCGAGCTGTTTGCCCGGCTGGCCCAGCTCGATGCCGGCGTGACCGTCGAAAACGCGCCTTTGCGCGTGCTGGTGCCCGCCTTCGTCATCAGCGAGCTCAAGACGGCCTTCCAAATCGGGTTCATGATCTTCATCCCGTTCCTCATCATCGACATGATCGTGGCCAGCGTGCTGATGTCGCTGGGCATGATGATGCTTTCACCCGTGCTGGTGGCCTTGCCGTTCAAGCTCATGCTGTTCGTGCTGGCCGACGGCTGGAACCTGCTGATCGGCTCATTGGCCGCCAGCTTCAGCACCTAGCCCTGCCTCTCTGCCACATGGACGCCCAAGCCGTACTCACCATCGGGCAAAACGCCCTGTTCACCCTGCTGGCCGTCTCGGCCCCGGTGCTAGGCACGGTGCTGCTGGTCGGCCTGGTCATCAGCCTGTTTCAGGCGCTGACGCAAATCAACGAAGCCACGCTGTCTTTCGTGCCCAAGCTGGTCGCCGCGGTGGCGGTGTTTGCCATCGCCGGCCCCTGGATGCTGGTGACGCTGGTGGACTTCATCAAACGCCTGTTCCAGTCCATCCCGGGCTACATCGGCTGAAGGACCGTCGGGCATGGACGGTCCGATGATCAGCTTCACCGAAGCCCAGATCATGGCGTGGTTGTCGCCCATCTTCTGGCCTTTCCTGCGGGTGCTGGCCGTCTTTGCCAGCGCGCCCATCTTTTCCTCGCGCTCGGTGCCCATGCGCACCAAGATCGGGTTGGCTTTCGTCATCGCCGTGTGCATGCAGCCCGCTCTGCCAGAACCGCCCATGGTCTCTCTGACCAGTTCGGAGGCGCTCGGCGCGGTGATTCAGCAAATCTCCATCGGCGTGGCCATCGGGCTGGCCGTGCGCATCGTCTTTGCCGCCATGGAAATGGCCGGTGAGATCATCGGCTTGCAGATGGGCTTGAACTTTGCCGGCTTCTTCGACCCCACCACCAACTCCCAGGCCAGCACCGTGGGGCGTTTCTTCGGCAACATGGCCATGCTGCTGTTCATCGTCATGAACGGCCACCTGCTGCTCATCCAGGCGGTGGCGGCCAGCTTTCAGACCTTTCCCGTGGGCGATAGCATGCTGGAAGCCGTGCGCAGCATGCGGCTGCACCAGCTCGGCGCCGTGATTTTCTACTATGGCCTGTGGATCGCGCTGCCGATGATCGGCCTGCTGCTGTTCGTCAATGTGGTCATGGGCATCATTTCGCGCATCGCGCCGCAAATGAACGTCTTTGCCATCGGTTTCCCGCTCACCCTGTCGGTGGGGCTGCTGGGCATTGCCTTCACGCTGCCCATGCTCGACAGGCCGGTGATGCAGCTCATGCGCGTCATCGCCGACCTCTTCATCGGCGGCTGAGGGGTTTCAGACCAGCTTGTTGCGGATGGCGTAGACCGTGAGCTCGGCGTTGTTGCTCAACCCGAGCTTTTCCAGCACGCGGGCCCGGTAGACGCTGACCGTCTTGGGGCTGATCATCAGCTCCTCGGCGATCTGAGACAGCTTCTTGCCCGAAGCAATCTTGCGCAAAGTCTGCAGTTCGCGTTCGGACAGGCTGTCGTGCAACTCCGCGCTTTCGGGGGCATGGAGGTGATTGGCCAGCAATTCGGCAATCTGGGGCGTGATGAACTTGCGCCCCTGCGCCACGGTGCGCACCGCCTGGAGCAGATCGGCCGGGTCTCCCCCTTTGTTGAGATAGCCCATCGCGCCCGCCTTGAGGCAGCGGATCGCATACTGGTCCTCCGGGTACATCGACACCATGACCGTGCGCACTGGCGAGGCTTCCTCGTGCAGGACGGCAAGAATCTCCAACCCGCTGCGGCCGGGCAGATCCACATCCAGCAACAGCACGTCGGGCCGGTGCAGTCGCAAGGCCTCGCGCAGGCTCGCGTAGCCGTCGGCTTCGGCCACCACCTGGATGTCGGTGGCCTCCATCAACGTGTCACGCACCCCACGCCGCACGACGGCATGGTCGTCGCACAACACCACCTTGATCATTCGTTGTTCTCCCAGTCCTGAGCGCTCTGCCCCTCCAACGGCAGCGACAGGATCAGGGTCATGCCCTGTCCTGGCGCCGTCACCACATCCAGCCAGCCGCCCACTCCGTGGGCGCGTTCCTTGAGCCCCAGCAAGCCAAACGACTGCAGCTTGGCCAAATCCTGCGCCGTCGCGCCCCGGCCATTGTCCGACACCTCCAGCGTCAGCACCCCTTCCAGATCGCTGAGATCCAGCGACACCTGACTGGCCTGGGCGTGCTTGAGCACATTCGTCAGCGCCTCCTGCGCCGTGCGGTACACCACCATCGACAGACGCGGCGGCACCGGGGCCAAGACCTGCCCTTTGAGGCGCACGTCCAGCCCCGTGCGCTCGGCAAAGGTTTGCGTCAGCCATTGCAGGGCCGGCATCAGCCCCTGATCCAGCACCGCAGGCCGCAGATTGCGCATGATGCGCTGGCTGGCCCCCAGCGCGTGCTCCACCATCTCCAGCGCCGCGCGAATGTGCCCCTGCGCTTGCGGCTCATCGATGCGCCGGGCCAGCCACGACAAATCCAGCTTGGCCGCGGCCAGCGATCCGCCAATGTCGTCATGGATTTCGCGGGCAATGTCGGCGCGCTCGCGGTCGATGCTGACCTGCAAATGCTCGGTCAGGTCCACTAGGCGCCGGCGCGACTCGGCCAACTCAGCCTGGGCGGCGGCCTGCGCCTGCCGCGAAGCGTGGAAATCCAGCGCCCGCTGCAGCACCGCCGGCAGCCGGGCCAACCGGTTCTTGTCCACATAGTCGCTGACACCGCGCACCATCGCATCGGCCACCGTGGCCTCGCCAATGGCGCCCGACACAATGATGAAAGGCAACTCCCGCTGGGCCTGCCGCAACCACTCCCACGCCTCCATGCCCGAAAACCCGGCCAGGTGGTAGTCTGCCAGCACGGCGTCCACCCGCCCCTGCTCGATGTGGGACTGGAAGTCCTCCAGGGTATCGACCAGCGTCAGGGCGCAAGACAGATCGCTGCGCCCCAAGGTACGGGCCACCAGTTCGTGGTCTGCGGGATTGTCCTCAAGATGAAGGATGTTCAAATCTGTCAAACTACCCCCTGTTCATCGATGGGGCCTGTCATGAGGCGCCTGGCGGCGCTTGCGGGCAGGGACAATGTCGTTCGGAAATTGCCGATATTTTGAGTCATGTCATCTCATTGGCCTAGTCTAGACTTCGGCTCAGGCTTATATTCACACTTGTGTCAATGTTGACGGGACCTCTGCGCGCCGCCCATGGAAAACCCCACCGCCAATCCACAAGACAAGCGCCGCTGGCCACGCGAGGAATACACCACCGTCGAGCCGGTTCCGTCGCACACCGATGACGAGCCCGCCGTGGCGATGGACGTCGCGGTCGTGGCCGACCTGCAGGACTCCCTGCTCGTGGCCATGAACGATCTGAAACGGCTCGAAGGACTGCTCGACCACGCCACCGTCAACCTGCTCGACCGTTTCAATCGCGCCATGCAGGTGGCTGGCGAACTGCCCGACGACCCCCGCCACGACGAGCTCCGTCAGGCCCTGCACCTGGCCGTCACGGAGTTGCAGTTCCACGACATGGCCACGCAACTGCTCGTCCACATCGGCAAGGTGCTCAAAGGTTGCGCTTATATTCTGGCCGATCAGGCCATGGAGCCCGAGGAGGAGGAAGTCGGCATCGTCGTGACCCACATGCCCAAAAACCCCAACCCCGTGACCCAAAGCGAGATGGACGCCGGCTCCATCGAACTGTTTTGAACACCGATCTCAACCATCCTTTCCCAGAAACAAGGTACTCCCATGCACTCGATACTCGCTGTTGACGACTCGGCCTCCATGCGCAAGATGGTGTCATTCACCCTGGTGGGCGCCGGCTTCAAGGTGGTGGAAGCAGTGGACGGCGTGGACGCCTTCGAGAAGGCCGACAAGCAGCACTTCGACCTGGTGCTCACCGACCAGAACATGCCCCGGCTCGACGGCATCGGCCTGACACGCAAGCTGCGCGAGCACCCCAAATTCAAGACGACGCCCATCCTCATCCTGACCACCGAATCCAGCGACCAGATGAAGCAGGCCGGGCGTGCAGCGGGCGCCACCGGGTGGTTGGTCAAGCCCTTCGACCCCAACCGGCTGATCGAAGTCATCAACAAGGTCATCGTCCGCTGAACCTGGCCACACGCCAACCGCCGACGACCGTCACAACCGAGAACCGCCCATGGCAGACGACAAGAACAACGGCTTCGACCTGACCCAGTTCTACCAGATCTTCTTCGAGGAGGCCGGCGAAAATCTGGAGCAGATGGAACAACAGCTGCTCAACCTGGACCTGGACACGGTCGATGACGAGGAGCTCAACGCCATCTTCCGTTGCGCGCATTCGATCAAGGGCGGCGCGGCCACCTTCGGTTTCGAAGACGTGGCCGAGTTGACCCACCAGATGGAATCCTTGCTGGACAAACTGCGGCGGCACGAGCTCACGCCCACCATGCCCATGGTGGACGTGCTGCTCGAATCGACCGATGCGCTCAAGGGCTTGCTGGCGCGCCACCAGGGCCTGGGCGGTGAGCCGCCCGAAACTTCCGGCCTGGTGCAACGCATCCGCGTGCTGGCCAGTGGGCAAAATGCCCCGGCCATGACACCGCCCGCCCCCCCTCCTCCTCCGCCCCCACCGGCACCTGCGCCCGCCCCCACCGTCGGCGGCATGCCCGCCGCCTCGCCGCCCGGGGCCAGTCGGCAACTGCTGGCCGTCATTGGCCCGCTGGACGACCTGAGCCTGGCCGACCCGATCAAAGAGCTTTTCCGCGACATCGCCGGCCTGGGCACCATCACGGCCGAACGGGTGGACAACGGCTCCAAGGTGTACGAAATCACCACCCAGAGCACCGACGACGACCTGCTCGACCTGTTCGCCTTTCACGTCGCCAAGGACAAAATCCGCCTGCTGCCCGCTGAATCGGCCCCCGCCTCGGCCCAAACCGCTGCCGCGCCACCCAATGGCGCCACCGACGACGGCGCGGAACACAGCCAGGACATCATCGAGCAGGGCTATGGCCTCTTCGCCGGCGCCCCCGGCAGTCCTGTGGCCTCCACCGTCACGTCCGAAAGCGGTGTGGCCGTGCCCGCAGAAGATCTGGTGCAAGGCTACGGCCTGTTCCCTGGCGCCCCCGGCAACCCGTTGACACCGCGCAGCCACGCCGAAAGCCTGTTGGCCGAATCCCAGTCCATGCAGGCCCACTCGGGCGGCGGCGCGTCTGCGGCCGAGTCCAAAGCGCGGGAAAGTGCCAAAGCCGCGCGCGCAGCCACCACGGCCCAGCTCGAAACCACCACGCTGCGGGTCTCGGTCAGCAAGATCGACCAACTCATCAACCAGGTGGGGGAACTCGTCATCACCCAAGCCATGCTGGCGCAGTACAGCCGCACGCTCGACGCCACGGTGAACCAGCAACTCCTGTCGGGCCTGGCAGACCTGGAGCGCAACACCCGCGACCTGCAGGAATCGGTCATGTCGATCCGCATGATCCCGATGTCGGTCGTCTTCAGCCGCTTCCCGCGCATGCTGCGCGACCTGGCCAGCAAGTTGGGCAAGAAGGTGGAACTCATCACCCACGGGGAAGCCACCGAGCTCGACAAGGGCTTGATCGAAAAAATCACCGACCCGCTGACCCACTTGATCCGCAACAGTTGCGACCACGGCATCGAGCTGCCGGCCGAGCGTCTGGCCAAAGGCAAGCCCGAAGTCGGCACCATCACCCTGTCGGCCGCGCATCAAGGCGGCTCCATCCTCATTGAGGTCCGAGACGACGGCAAAGGCCTGAACCGCCAGAAACTCATCGACAAAGCCCGCTCCAAAGGCATCGACGTCTCCGATGACATGCCCGACCAGGACGTCTGGCAACTCATCTTCGCGCCGGGCTTTTCCACGGCAGAGGTCGTCACCGACGTCTCCGGCCGCGGCGTCGGCATGGACGTGGTCAAGAAAAACATCGCATCGTTGGGCGGCTCTGTCGAACTCGACTCCTCCGAGGGCTTCGGCATGAGCGTCAAGGTTCGCCTGCCACTGACCTTGGCCATCATGGACGGCATGACCGTGCGCGTGGGCAACGAGGTCTATATCCTGCCGCTGTCCTCGGTGGTGGAATCCTTCCAGGTCGAAGCGACCTCCATCAACACCGTCGCACAGAATGCCCAGCTGGTGAAAGTGCGCGATGAGTACATGCCGGTGATCGAGATTGACCGAACCTTTTCCGTTCCCCGCAAGCAGGACGACCCCACCGCCAACAGCATCATGGTGGTCATCGAGTCCGACGGCTCCCGGGTGGCGTTGATGGTCGATGAACTGCTGGGGCAGCAGCAGGTGGTCATCAAGAACCTGGAGGCCAACTACAAGAAAGTGCCCAACGTCTCGGGAGCCACCATCCTGGGCGACGGCAGCGTCTCGCTCATCCTCGACACCTCGGCCTTGGTGCGCCGCGCCAAGCACTGATCCTCACGCTGACCGATCATGTCCGACGAGATCGCGCTGCAAAACCGGGAATTCGCCTGGACCACGGCGGATTTCCGGCGCATCAAGGACCTGATCTACCGCCATGCAGGCATCAGCCTGCACGATGGCAAGCAGGCCATGGTGTACAGCCGCATTGCCCGCCGCCTGCGCGACACCGGCCACACCAGTTTCAAGGACTACCTGGACTGGCTAGAACGCCAGGGCGGCGGTGACGAGTGGCAGGAGTTCGTCAATGCCCTGACGACCAACCTCACCTCCTTCTTTCGCGAAAACCATCACTTCATCGAGCTCAGCCGCCTGGTCAAGGAAAACCCGAACCAAGACTGGAAGATCTGGTGCAGCGCCGCCTCCACGGGCGAAGAACCCTATTCGATCGCCATCACCATGGCCGACGTGCTGGGCATCAATGGGCGTTTCCAGATCTGGGCCAGTGACATCGACACCAAGGTGCTATCCACCGCTTCGCGCGGCATCTACAAACTCGAAGGGCTCAAGAACCTCAGCACTGCTCAGTTGCAGAAATACTTCCTCAAAGGCAAAGGCGCCAACGAGGGGCTGGCACGGGTGCGCCCGGAGCTGCAAAAACACATCCAGTTCTTCACCCTCAACCTGATCGAGGACAACTGGAGCCTGCGGGAGACCTTTGACGTGGTTTTCTGCCGCAACGTGATGATTTATTTCGACAACCCCACCCAGAGGCAGGTACTGGCACGCATCCATCGACTGATGAAGCCCAAGGGCACCTTGTTCGTCGGCCATGCCGAGAACTTCAGCGATGCCCGCTCGCTCTTTGCCCTGCGCGGCAAGACCATCTACGAAAAAGTCTGAGGCCATGCACCGAAGCATCGAATACCTGCATCAGCTCAAAACCCGGCCCCGCAAGCCGGGCGAGGCGTCGTTTTTCTTCCATGATCAGCACTTCAAATACAACGCGGCCAAGGTACTGCCTGGCGAGTATTTCGTCTCCAGTGATGACGTGATCATCATGACCGTGCTGGGCTCCTGCATCGCGGCCTGCATCTGGGATTCGCGGCTGCGCATCGGCGGCATGAACCATTTCATGCTGCCAGACGGCGGCGCCGACACCTCCGGCCGCTATGGCTCCTACGCCATGGAACTGCTCATCAACGAGCTGATCAAGATGGGATCGTCCAGGGAGTACATGCAGGCCAAGGTATTCGGTGGCGGTGCGGTGATCTCAGGCTTCACCAGCATGAATGTGGGCGAGCGCAACACCAAATTCGTGATGGACTATCTGGCCACTGAGCGCATCCCGGTCGTCTCCAAGGACGTGCTGGACATCTATCCGCGCAAGGTGGTGTTTTTCCCGGTATCGGGCAAGGCCATGGTCAAGCGACTGGCCCACGCCCATCCGGAGACGCTGGAGTCGCAAGAACGCCAGGGCGTGGCCACCAAGGTGGTGCAGTCCACGGCCGGCGGCTCCGTCGATCTGTTCTGACCATTCAATCTGTAAGGCATGTCAAAAATCAAAGTGGTGGTGGTGGACGACTCGGCGCTGGTGCGCAGCCTGCTGAGCGAAATCATCAACAAGCAACCCGACATGGAGTGCATCGGCACGGCCAACGATCCGTTGCAAGCCCGCGAGATGATTCGCGAACTCAACCCCGACGTCATCACGCTGGACGTGGAAATGCCCAAAATGGACGGGCTGGAATTCCTCTCGCGGCTGATGCGCCTGCGCCCCATGCCGGTGGTGATGGTCTCCACCCTGACCGAACAAGGCGCCGACACCACGCTGCGGGCCCTGGAGATGGGCGCGGTGGATTTCGTCGCCAAGCCCCGCATCGGCGTGGCCAGCGGCCTGCAAGCCCTGGGCGACGAAATCGTCGAGAAGATCCGCATCGCCAGCAAGGCGCGTGTCTCGCGGCTGGTGGCCCCACCCCCATCACCCACCGTGCCGCGTGACGACAGCCAGCAGCCACCGGCACGCCCCATCGGCATGCGCCTGTCCACGGAGAAGGTGATCTGCATCGGCGCTTCTACGGGGGGGACCGAGGCCATCAAGGAAATCCTGGTCGAGCTGCCGGCCGATTCGCCCGCCATCGTCATCACCCAGCACATGCCGGCCGGCTTTACCACGAGCTTTGCCGCGCGGCTGGATTCGCTGTGCAAGATCCGCGTCTGTGAAGCCAGCGACGGCCAGCGCATTCTGCCCGGTCACGCCTACATCGCTCCCGGGGGCAAGCAGTTCCACATCGCCCGCAGCGGCGCCAACTATGTGGCGGTGGTGGACGACTCGCCCCCCGTGAACCGCCACAAACCCTCGGTCGAAGTACTGTTCAAATCTTGCGCCCGGGTGCTCGGCCCCAACGCGATCGGCGTGATGCTGACGGGCATGGGCGCCGATGGCGCCACGGCCATGAAGGAAATGCGCGATGCAGGCAGCTACAACTTCGCCCAGGACGAAGCAAGCTGCATCGTCTTTGGCATGCCCAAAATGGCCATCCAGGCCGGGGCCGTGCACGAAGTCCTGCCGCTGAAAAGCATTGCCAAAGCGTTGATGGAGAAGGTCAGCAGCGCTGGCGGCGTGCGCCACCGGATCTGACGCCTGGGTTGGCAGATGGCTCGTCAGACCAGCCGATCGAGATTGCCACCCGCGGCGGGGCGATCGGGTGCGCTGGCCGTGCGGACGTAGCTCTCGGCGGCTTCGGCCGCTGCGCGATCGGGCGGCGAAGCGACCTTGGGCGGCACCAGCAGCTCTGCCCGCGCTGCTGCAGCGGCACGGGCTTCCTCGCCGATGAGCATGTCCACCGCCGCACGGCTGGCTTTCCACATGTTGGGCAGCAGCTCCTTGATCTGGGTGTCCATGGCCTCCAAGGCCGGGTTTTTCACCTCCGGGCCCCGTTCGGCACGGCGCTGCTCGGCCTCTGCGGCCCGCTGGGCCAAGGTGGGCTGACCATTGGCGGCGCCGGTCTCAGCCTCCTCATTGCCATACGCCGAACCTGGCGACGCCCGTTCAGCGTCCGGCTGGCGCACCTGAGCAGCCTCAGCGGCCTGCGCCTCTTCGCCACCTGCCTCGGCCCTGCCTCCCCCCGGCTGGCCGGTTGGCCGCTGGAGCTCCGGCTGGGCAGGTGGCAATCCCATGCGCTCTGGCACGGCTGGATTATTGAAATTGTTGACCAAGGGGACTTCGCCCGTGGGGTTGACCGGCGGCAATGCAGAAGGGGCATAAACGACCTGTGCCCGCGAGCCTTCGCCCGCCGGCGTGACCGGGGCGGTGACGCCTTGGTTTTCCGGCGCCACGTTGTCGCTGACCTTGACGGGCGTCGTCGGCTGCACGCGCGCCACCGTCGGCGCCTGGGGCGGCACCGGTGATACGGCTACAGAAGAAATGGTCAACATGGCGAACTCCTCGGCAGAGCAATCTGCAGGCGGGATTCCCGCTTTCACCCCCTTTTCGGCCTTTTTGAGCCGAACTTTAGCCCCCGAAGAAAAAATTTTTCAGGGTAAGCCAGGCCGTAGAATCGCGATACGTCGAAAAAACACCTCGACACCCCATTGTTCATCTGATCACCCCTCCGAGGCAAACCATGACCGTGACCCCTTCCATGGCCGACCGCGACGGCAAAATCTGGCTGGATGGCGAAATGGTGGACTGGCGCGAAGCCAAGATCCACGTCCTGACCCACACCCTGCACTACGGCTGCGGCGCTTTTGAAGGGGTGCGCGCTTACGACACCGCCAACGGCCCGGCGATTTTCCGGCTGCAGGAGCATACCGAGCGCCTGTTCAACAGCGCCAAGATCCTGCGCATGAAGATCCCCTTCACGCCCGAGCAAGTCAACGAGGCGCAAAAAGCCGTCATCCGCGAAAACGGCCTGCGCAGCGGCTACATCCGGCCGCTGACCTGGATCGGCGACAAAAAGCTCGGCGTCAGCCCCAAAGGCAACACCGTCCACCTGATGGTGGCCGCCTGGGCCTGGGGCGCTTACCTGGGCGAGGAAGGGCTCAAGCGAGGCATCCGCGTCAAGACCAGCAGTTATACCCGGCACCACGTCAACATCACCATGACGCAGGCCAAGGCGGTGAGCAACTACACCAACTCCATCCTGGCCAACATGGAAGCCACCGACGAGGGCTATGACGAGGCCCTGTTGCTCGACAGCGCCGGCTTCGTGAGCGAGGGTGCGGGCGAAAACATTTTCGTGATCAAGAACGGCGTGATCTACACCCCCGACCTGTCGGCCGGAGCGCTCAACGGCATCACCCGCAACACGGTGTTCCACATCGCCAAGGACTTGGGTCTGGACATCGTGCAGAAGCGCATCACCCGCGACGAGGTCTACATCGCCGATGAGGCCTTCTTCACCGGCACCGCCGCCGAGGTCACGCCGATTCGCGAGCTCGACCGCATCGAAATCGGCTGCGGCGCCCGAGGCCCCATCACCGAAAAAGTCCAGACGGCGTTCTTTGACATCGTCAACGGCCGCAACCCCAAGTATGCCCACTGGCTGACCCAGGTCTGATGCCCACCATGCATTCCGCACCCGCTACCATCGAAGTCGCCGCCAAAGACCTCAACGCCCACGGCGGCGTGTTCTGCCCCAGCCCACTGGCCGATATGAAGCTGTGGAACAGCCATCCCAAGGTGTACCTGGACGTGGCCAAGACCGGCCAAGCCAAGTGCCCCTACTGCGGCACGGTGTACCGGCTCAAAGCCGGCGAGACCGTGGCCCACGGGCACTGAGGTGGGCATCCATGCCCATGACCGATGGCCATCGGCCCACCCTGTGCATCGGCGTCCTCACGCTCAACGAAGAGCGCCGCATCGAAGGCTGCTTGCGCAGCGCGGCTTTTGCCGATCAAATCGTCGTCGTCGATAGCGGCAGCACGGATCGCACCCGCGACATTGCCCAATCCATGGGCGCTGAAGTGTACGTGTACGACCAGTGGGAAGGCTTCGCCACGCAACGCAATCGGTTATTGGCTCACGTCAAAACCGATTACGTCTTTTTCTTGGATGCGGACGAAGAGATCACGCCTGCGCTTCAAGCAGAAATTGAGGCAGCCATCAAATTCCCGATGCCCAAGGTCTGGGAAACATACTGGCAGGAAGTGGCGTTTGGCAAACCCATTTTTAATCTGATGGGAAAAAAAAGCTTGGCCCGCTTATTCCCTAAGTCCTACTTGCTTCGATTCGAAGGTGTAGTCCATGAGCATGCGGTACTGCTCAACGACGCGCTTCCACGACAGACATTCAAATCGGCTTTGCTCCACTACTCGCGCGAAACTGTTCACGACAGTTTACGGAAATTGACTCAGTACTCAATGCTGGGCGCTGCAAAGCGTGCGGAGAAAGGCAAGACAGGCGGTGTCTTGCGCGGCTTGGCATCCGCTTTGCCCATGTTTTTCAGGCTGTACGTGCTTCGAGGCAGCTTTTTATCCGGTGGGCCTGGCTTTCTGTATGCGTTTTTCATCTCATTGGAATGCTTCTTTAGATACGCAGCCCTCCGATATGACAAAAACAGGCTGAGCAACACCGTCAGACGCTGAAAAGAGCGGAATCTATCATCAAGTACAACACCTACCCCTTCAGATCCCGCCACGGGGGTGTGCCACAAATAACTCTCTCCTGAACATGCGCACCCATTTTGTGTTTGAACGCATAGCACTCGTCACAGTCACATACGAATCGGAACGGCTGGCTGGCTTCTTTGCCGAAACGAGCCAACTGTTCCGGCATGTGTATGTGATAGACAACCACAGCAGCGACGGTACAGTGGCCGCCTTTCAGGAGCATGTGCCACACGCCCAAATACTGGCCCAAAATGAAAACTTGGGGTTTGGGTCGGCCAACAACGTGGGATTTCGCGCAGCCAGCGCCGATTGCGCCTGGGTGCTTTTTCTCAACCCCGACTGCAAAATCTCGGAAACGTCGGTGCGGCAACTGCTGCAGACCCTACTCGATCACCCTCAGGCCGTGATAGCCTGCCCCGTGGTGGTAGATGCGCAAGGACAAGGCCACGGCGTGCGACAGCGAAATTACCGCCTGGGCTACCAGCACGAGGCGGTGGACACCATCCCCTTGACACCTGATATACCGACCTACCTGCCGCACACCTGCGTGGACGGCGCCTGCCTGCTGGTAGACCGCCAGAAATTTGCCGACATGGGGGCGTTCAACCCTGATCTGTTCATGTATTGCGAGGAAGACGATATCTCGCTGCGTGCCTTGGCGCGCGGCTACTCAATCGTCACCCACACAGGTGCGCGGGCTGTGCATTTGGGGGGAGCCTCGTCGCCCGCCACCTTCCGCGTCCTGTTGCGCAAGGCCTACCACGGCCGGTGGTCACGGCTGTACATGATGGGCGCCTATATCGGCCCTGACCAACGGGTGCTCGGCGCCCTCAAAACAATCGTGGCTGCGCCACTGGCACTGCTGATTTTCGGGCTTCTTTTTCAAAAACAGCAATGGATCAAGTGGCTGGGATGGCTGGCCGCTGGCATTGATGCGCTGATGCCGACACGTTTTTTCCGCCGAATGATTTGATGCATCACCTCGGATCGCCACGGATGGATCGGCACGGATGATTTTTCCCATGCTTGGCTCGATCGAATGATCGAACCGAGGCAATCGCAGACACAAACGGCAGCCCAGGCGATAACCGCACAGCAGGACCACTGTCTCTAGCAGCTGGAAGAACCTTGCTCAGTCTGCCAAGACCTAGGCCTCAAGACACGATATACGCCCCCGCCCCGGTGGACAGCAGCTTGCCGTCGGCACCGTAAAAGCCCATGCGCGTTGATGCCACGCGGGAGCCCAGGCGCAGCACCTCGGCCTGCAGTTCGAACCCTTCGCCAATGCCGGGGCGCAGGTAGTCGATGCGCAGATCGATGGTGCCCAGCTTGGCAAAGCGGTGCAGGCGCTGCTCGGGCGCTTCGTCCATGTGGCGGGCACCGATGGCGGCCATGACGGCCAGCCCGCCCATGGCATCCAGCCCCGCGCTGATGACGCCCCCGTGGATGCGGTTGTAGGCGAAGTGCCCCACCAACTCTGGGCGCATGTCGATGCGGGCCGCCACCCGTTCCGGGGTGATGTTGGTGATCTTCAGGCCCAACACGGTGTTGAACACGATCTTCTCCTCGAAGATCTGGCGCACGCCTTCGATGAACTCGGGTTCGAAGACGACCGGCTGCACGGGCGGGTGAACGATGACTTTGCTCATGACTGGGAAAACCCTCCAGGGTGTTCGCGCAATACCCGCGATGCGGGCTGCTGGCTAAAGGGGCAAAACGCGCTTTCTTACGCAAAGCGCGGAGCGCGTTTTTCCATGAAAGCGGCAAAAGCTTCTTTGGCGGCCGGCTCGCGCAACATGCGGCCAAACACCGCCCCTTCTTCCGCCATCACCTGCAACACCAATGCCTGCTGGCCTTTTTTCATCAGGCGTTTGGTTTCCACGAGCGAACTCAGCGGCTTGGCGGCCAGTTTGCGAGCCACCTGGGCCGCGTAGGCGTTGGTTTCGGCCGGTGGCAGCACTTTGTTGACGAGGCCAACTTCCAGCGCCGCTTCGGCATAGAAGGGTTCGCCCAGCAGCAGCGCTTCGGCGGCGCGGTGGTAGCCAAACATCTGCGGCGCCAGCAAGCTGGAAGCCCCTTCCGCGCACAGGCCCAGGTTGACGAAGGGCATGGAGAAGGCGGCGTTGTCGCCGGCATACACCAGGTCGCAATGGAACAGCATCGTGGTGCCAATGCCCACGGCCGGGCCGCAGACCGCCGCCAGCAGGGGTTTGGGAAAGGTGGCAATGGCGCGCAAAAAACGGAAAACCGGCGCGTCTTCACCGGCTGGGGGCTGGTGCATGAAGTCGCCCAGGTCGTTGCCGGCGCTGAACACGGTTTCATCGCCTTGCAGCACCACCACGCGGACGGCGGTGTCCGTGGCGGCCTGTTCCAGGGCATCGGCCAAGGTGGCGTACATGGCGGCCGTCAGGGAGTTTTTGCGGGCCAGGCGGTTGAGGGTCAGCGTGGTGACGCCGTCTTCGGTGTGAATGAGGATGTCGGACATGCGGGAAGTCTCCGGTGGTGCGAACGATTATCGTGAAAAAGCCCGGCGGGGCCGGGCTTGCAAGCAGGCTTAGAGCGAGCGGCTGTTCCTCAAACGCGCTCGAAAATGCCAGCAGCACCCTGCCCCATGCCCACGCACATGGTGACCATGCCATAGCGCTTATTGTGGCGGCGCAAGGCGTGCACCACTGTCGCAGAGCGGATAGCGCCGGTGGCGCCCAGCGGATGGCCCAGCGCGATGGCCCCGCCGATGGGGTTGACCTTGGCCGGGTCCAGCCCCAGGGTGTTCATCACCGCGAGCGACTGGGCGGCAAAGGCTTCGTTGAGCTCGATCCAGTCCAGATCGTCCTGCCGGATGCCGGCGGCCTTGAGCGCGGCCGGGATGGCCTCCACTGGGCCGATGCCCATGATGTGGGGCGGCACGCCGCGCGAGGCGTAGCTGACGAAGCGGGCCAGCGGCGTCAGACCAAAGCGCTTGACGGCGGCTTCGCTGGCCAAAATCAGGGCGCCAGCGCCGTCCGACGTCTGCGAGCTGTTGCCCGCCGTGACGCTGCCCAGGCCGGTGGGCGTGCCGTCGGCGCGGCGCGGGATGGCGAAGGCCGGCTTGAGCTTGGCCAGCCCTTCCATGGAGGTGTCGGGCCGGGCCCCTTCGTCGAGGGTGACGGTGCGGGTGCTGACGCGTACCTCGCCACTGGCCAGGTCCAACTCGCGCTGGGTGACTTCCACCGGCGTGATTTCGTCGGTGAACTCGCCGGCGGCCTGTGCCTTGAGGGCCCGCTGGTGCGACTGCAGGGCAAAGGCGTCTTGCGCTTCGCGCGTCACCTTCCACTGCTGGGCCACTTTCTCGGCGGTCAAGCCCATGCCGTAGGCGATGCCGTAATCGTCCACGTTGTTGGTGTCGGCGAAGATGGAGGGCGAAAGGCTGGGCGAGTTGCCCATCATCGGCACCATGCTCATGCTTTCCACGCCGGCGGCGATCATCACGTCGGACTCGCCCACACGGATGCGGTCGGCCGCCATCTGCACCGCGCTCAGGCCAGAGGCGCAGAAACGGTTGACGGTGATGCCGCCCACGCTCTTGGGCAGCCCCGCCAGCACCGCGCCGATGCGCGCCACGTTGAGGCCCTGCTGGGCTTCGGGAATGGCGCAGCCGCAGATCACGTCTTCGATAGTGGCCGGGTCCAGGTTGGGCACTTGGGCAAGTGCGGCGCGCAGCACGTGCGCCAGCAGGTCGTCGGGGCGGGTGTGTTTGAAGTAGCCTTTGTGCGACTTGCCAATGGGGGTGCGGGTGGCCGCGACGATGTAGGCGTCTTGAAGGTGTTTCATCTCGGGTCTCCGCTTCAGTTGCGCAGGGGCTTGCCGGTGGACAGCATGCCCAGGATGCGCGCTTGCGTCTTGGGATTCACAATGAGGCTGCAGAAGGCTTGGCGCTCCAGCTTCATGAGGTATTCCTCGCTCACCAAGGTGCCGGCTTCGACGTCGCCGCCCGTCAGCACGTGGGCAATCAGGCTGGCGATGTGGAAGTCGTGCTGGCTGATGTAGCCGCCGTCGCGCATGTTGACCAGCGAGCCCAGGATGGTGGCCTTGGCCGAACGCCCCGCCACCGGGAACAGGCGCTTGAGCGGGGGGCGGTAGCCGGCGTTGAACAGGGCTTTGGCTTCTGCGATGGCCACGTAGAGGAGTTCGTCCTTGTGCGGGACGACGATGTCGCTGTCCAGCAGATAGCCCAGCTTGCGGCTTTCGAGCGCACTGGTGCCGACTGTTGCCATGGCGGCGGCCTTGAAGCCTTCGGTGAGGAAGGGCAGCAGGTCGGTACCGGTGGAGGCTTTGGCATTCTCGGCCGCGCGGCGGGCGATGTAGGTCAGGCCACCGGCGCCGGGGATGAGGCCGACGCCCACCTCCACCAGCCCGATGTAGCTTTCCATGTGCGCCACGCGCTTGGCGCAGTGCACGGCCAGTTCGCAGCCGCCGCCCAGCGCCATGCCGCGCACGGCGGCGATGGTGGGCACCTGGGCATAGCGCAGCTTGAGCATCACCCGTTGCAGCTCGGCTTCCACGTCCTCGATGGCGGCCACGCCGGCGGCGATGAACGCGGGCATCACGGCCTGCAGATCGGCGCCGACGCTGAAGGGCTCGTCGCCCGACCACACCACCAGCCCCTGGTATTGGGCCTCGGCCAGATCGACGGCGCGGCTCAAGCCTTCGGTCACACCCGGGCCGATGGCGTGCATCTTGCTCTTGATGCTGGCGATCAGCACTTCGTCGTCCAGCGTCCACAGGCGGATGTCGGCGTCTTCGTGGATGGTCGTGCCCGCCGTCTCGAACACCGGGGCGTTTTCACCGAGCAACTGCTCGCGGAAGATCTGCCGCTGGTACACCGGCAAATCGCGCTTGGGCTGGAACTGGCCGGTCGCGGGGTTCCAGGAGCCTTCGGGCTGGTGCACGCCACCGCGCTCGGCCACGGGGCCTTTGAACACCCACTCGGGCAACGGAGCCTTGCACAGCGCCTTGCCGGCGTCGATGTCTGCCTGGATCATCTCGGCGACTTCCAGCCAGCCCGCTTCCTGCCACAGCTCGAACGGGCCCTGCTTCATGCCAAAGCCCCAGCGCATGGCCTGGTCCACGTCGCGCGCCGTCTCGGCGATCGAGGCCAGATGCACCGCGGCGTAATGGAAGCCGTTGCGCAGAATGGCCCACAGGAATTGGCCCTGCGGCCCTTCGGCGTTGCGCAGCAGCTTCAAGCGCTCGGCGGCCGGCTTCTTGAGCATGCGGCCGTACACCTCGTCGGCCTTCTGGCCTGCCGGCACGTAGTCTTTGCTCTCCAGCTCGAAGCGCATGATGTCGCGCCCGACCTTTTTGTAGAAACCGGCTTTGGTTTTCTGGCCCAGGTGGCCCATCTCGATGAGGGCCTTGAGCACTTCGGGCGTGCCGAAGCTGTCGTAGAACGGGTCGGTCTCGGGGCTGAGGGTGTCTTGCAGCGTCTTGATGACGTGGGCCATGGTGTCCAGCCCCACCACGTCAGCCGTGCGGAAGGTGCCGCTGCTGGCGCGGCCCAGGCGCTTGCCGGTGAGGTCGTCCACCACATCGAAAGTCAGGCCAAAGCGATCGGCCTCTTTCATGGTGGACAGCATGCCGGCAATGCCGATGCGGTTGGCGATGAAGTTGGGCGTGTCCTTGGCGCGCACCACGCTCTTGCCCAGCCCGGTGGTGACGAAGGCCTCCAACTGGTCCAGCACCTGGGGCTGGGTCAGCGGGGTGGCGATCAGCTCCACCAGGGGCATGTAGCGCGGCGGGTTGAAGAAGTGGATGCCACAGAAGCGCGGGCGCAGCGCCTCGGGCAGCGCCTCGGACAAGGCCCCGATGGACAGGCCCGAGGTGTTGGAAGCCAGCAAGGCGTGCTCGGCCACGAAGGGCGCGATTTTTTGGTAGAGGTCGCGCTTCCAGTCCATGCGCTCGGCAATCGCCTCGATGACGAGGTCGCAGCCGCGCAGCCGGTCCAAGTGTTCCTCGTAGTTGGCGGCTTGGATCAGGTCGGCGTCATCGGCCACGCCCAGCGGGCTGGGCTTGAGCTTTTTCAGGTTGGCAATGGCTTTGGTGACGATGCCGTTTTTGTCACCCTCTTTGGCCGGAAGGTCGAACAGGATGACGGGCACCTTGCAGTTGACGAGGTGCGCCGCGATCTGCGCCCCCATCACGCCGGCACCGAGCACGGCGACTTGTTTCACGCTGAAGCGGTTCATATCGATTCCTTGGGATTGTGCGGAGCCAGCCGCGTCACTGCACGCGCACCCAGGTCTGGGTTCGGCCGAAGGGGCCGATGGAGCCCCGGACTTCCAGTTTCTGGCCACCTTCGACCGGGGTCAGGCGCAGGTTGTAGGTCTTGCCGTTTTCGGGATCGAGGATGCGGCCACCTTCCCACACCGCCTTGCCCTCGACCTGCTTGGCGCCGCGGATGATTTCCAGGCCAATCAGGGGCTGGTCCTTGCGGTCGTCGGTGCACTCGGTGCAGCGGGCGTTCTGGTCGGCGCCGGCACGCAGCAGCTTGGTGATGCGGCCCGTCAGCTGCCCCTGCTGTTCACTGATCACGATCTCGGACTTGATTTCCTTGGTCTTGTCATCGATCGAGTGCCAGGTGCCCACCGGGGTGAGCTGCGCCCAAGCACAGGCCGACAGGGTCCAGCCGGCCAGCAAGGCCAGGGCAGATTTCGCGTGCAGCAGCTTCATGTGCGTCTCCTAGGTGGATGGGTGAAGGTTCAAGCCAGGGCGGCGTCGGTGTCCATGAGGACTTGGCTGCCAGCGCGGGCCACGCGCATGAGGGTCGCCGTCTCGGGGAAGAGCTTGGCGAAATAGAAGCGGGCCGTCTGCAGCTTGGCGGTGTAGAAGGGATCGGTGCTGCCGGCGGCGATAGCCTTGAGCGCCACCGAGGCCATGCGGGCAAAGAAGTAGCCAAACACCAGGTGCCCGGCCACCCGCAGGTAGGGAACCGCCGCAGCGCCGACCTCGTCGGGATTCTGGAACCCGCGGAAGCCGATTTCAGTGGTGAACTTGGTCATCTGCTCGCCCAGGTAGGCCAGCGGATTGATGAACTCGGCCATCTTCTCGTTGACGCCTTCTTCTTCCACCAGCGCGGCGACCAACTTGCCGAATTTCTTCAACGTGGCGCCGTTGTTGGCCAGCACCTTGCGGCCCAGCAGGTCCAGGCTCTGCACGGTGTTGGTGCCTTCGTAGATCATGTTGATGCGGGCATCGCGCACGTACTGCTCCATGCCCCATTCCTTGATGTAGCCGTGGCCGCCAAAGACTTGCAGGCAGTGGTTGGTGGCCTCGAAGCCGTTGTCGGTCAGGAAGGCCTTGGCAATGGGGGTGAGCAGGGCCAGCAGGTCGGCGCTGTCTTGGCGCACTTTCTCATCGGGATGGTGCAGCTCTTTGTCGAGCAGCAGGGCGCAGAAAGTCAGCAGCGCACGGCCGCCTTCGGCGTAGGCTTTGGCCGTCAGCAGCATCTTGCGCACGTCCGGGTGCACGATGATGGGGTCGGCCGGCTTGTCCTTGGCCTTGGCGCCGCTCAAGCTGCGCATTTGGATGCGGTCCTTGGCGTAGGCCAACGCATTCTGAAACGCGACTTCGGTCAGGCCCACGGACTGGTTGCCCACGCCCAGGCGGGCGGCGTTCATCATCACGAACATGGCCTGCAGCCCCTTGTTGGGTTGGCCCACCAGGGTGCCGACGGCCCCGTCCAGGATCATCTGGCAGGTGGCGTTGCCGTGGATGCCCATTTTGTGCTCGATGCCGCCGCAGTAGATGCCATTGCGCTCGCCCAGCGAGCCGTCGGCCTTGACGTGGAACTTGGGCACCAAGAAGAGGCTGATGCCTTTGCTGCCTTGGGGCGCATCGGGCAGGCGGGCCAGCACCAAGTGGACAATATTCTCGGCCAGGTCGTGCTCGCCGGCGGAGATGAAAATCTTTTGCCCGGTGAGCTTGTAGGTGCCATCGGGCTGCGGCTCGGCCTTGGTGCGCAGCAGGCCCAGGTCGGTACCGCAATGGGGCTCGGTCAGGCACATGGTGCCGGTCCACTCTCCGCTGACCAGCTTGGGCAGATACAGTTTTTTCTGTGCCTCGGTGCCGTGGGCGTGCAGACACTCGTAAGCGCCATGGCTCAGGCCGGGGTACATGGTCCAGGCCTGGTTGGCGCTGTTGAGCATCTCGTAGAAGGCCTGGTTCACCACGAAGGGCAGGCCCTGGCCGCCGTACTCGGGATCGCAGCTCAGCGCAGGCCAGCCACCCTCGATGTAAGTCTTGTAGGCCTCTTTGAAGCCCTTGGGGGCCTTGACCTCATGGGTGGCTTTGTCCAGCGTGCAGCCTTCCTGGTCGCCGCTGAGGTTGAGCGGGAAAGCCACCTCGGCGGCAAATTTTCCGCCCTCTTCCAACACGGCATTGATGGTGTCGGCGTCCACCTCGGCATGCGGCGGGCACACCTTGAGTTCTTCGACGACGTTGAACACTTCGTGCAGCACGAATTGCATGTCGCGCAGCGGAGGGGTGTAGGTAGGCATGGTGGTCTCCTAGGTGGAAGGTGGCGAAGGGATGACTCAGGGAAGGTTGCGCGCCAGGATGTTGTCAAACCCCTGGCGGGCGCGTTGCAACCCCATGGGGTTGCGCAGGAAACGGGCTTCGTAGTGCAGGGCCAGGATGAGGCCGTGGATTTCGAAGGCGATCTGGGCGGCGTCGGCGTCGGCCTTGAGATGCTTTTCGGCGATGGCCAGCTGCACCGCGCGGTGTATGGCGGCCTGCCAGGTGTTGACCGTCTCGACCAGCGCGTCCCGCACCGGGCCAGGCCGGTCGTCGAATTCGACGGCTCCGCTGATGTAGATGCAGCCCGAGTCGATCTCGGCCGAGGTCTGGCGCATCCAGTTGTCGAACAGCTTGCGCAAGCGGGGCAGCCCACGGGGCTCTTGAAGCGCGGGATAGAACACTTCGCGCTCAAAACGGTCGTGATACTCGCGGACCACGGAGATTTGCAATTCCTCGCGCGAGCCGAAGTGGGCAAACACGCCAGACTTGCTCATTTGCATGACTTCGGCAATGGCGCCGATGCTCAGCCCCTCCAGCCCGACTTGCGAGGCCAGCGCCAAGGCGGCATCGATGATGGCGGCCTTGGTCTGCTGGCCTTTGTGCGCAGCGCGGGCAGGGGCGGCGGTACGGCGGCGGACGACAGCGGTCATGTCAAAAAATAAAACGAACGATCGTTCTATTTTAGACAGGACTGTGACAGCGTCAAGACATGGGCGTCCGCCCAACACTAGGGTTTACCCTAGATTGTCGAAAAAGAGCGGCCAGACTTCAGACAGGCGTTCGCTGGGCGGGCGCCGCCACCCACTGCGCGCATAACGCTGCAAGCGTGACTGCGCCAGGGCTGACAAAACGCCCGCCAGGGCCACCGCCTGCGGGTGTTGCGCTTCGCGCAGTCGCTGCTTGAGCGCGGATTCGAACTTGTCCCAGAACAGCTCCATGCGTGCCATGAGGCGCTCGTGCTCCAGCACCAGCGCGTCGCCCGCCATGACACGCGCCATCCCGGGATTTTTTTCGGCGAACTGAAACAGCAGGGTGACGATGAGACGGGTCTGGGCCTGGGGCTGTGGCTCGCGATCGGTCACCTGCTGGATGAGGCCAAAGACGCTGGTTTCGATGAACTCGATGAGGGCATCGAACATCTGCGCCTTGCTGGCGAAATGGCGGTAGAGCGCCGCTTCGCTGACGCCGAGCCGCGCCGCCAGCGCCGCGGTCGTGACCCGCTCGCCACCCGGGGCCTGCAGCATGTCGGCCAGGGCTTGCAAAATCTGCAAGCGCCGCTCTCCGGGCTGAGGCCGCGGCGTGCTCATGGCGGCTCAGTGAGAGCGGATCATCGTGCCGAAGGCCTGGTCGCTCAGGATTTCGAGCAACATGGCATGAGGCACGCGCCCATCGATGATGTGCACCGCATTCACCCCACTGCGCGCCGCATCGATGGCGCCAGCCAGCTTGGGAATCATGCCGCCGCTGATGGTGCCGTCGGCCATGAGTTCGTCGATCTGGCGCATGGTCAGCGTCGGCAGCAACTGGCCCTGCTTGTCCAGCACGCCGGGAATGTTGGTCAGCATGAGCAGTTTTTCCGCTTGCAATACCGTGGCGAGCTTGGCAGCCACCACATCGGCATTGATGTTGTAGCTTTCGTTCTGCTCACCAAAGCCAATCGGGCTGACCACGGGAATGAACTGGTCTTCCTGCAAGGCTTTGACCACGCTGGGGTCGATGCCGACGATGTCGCCGACCTGCCCCACGTCGTGCTCCTTGGTCGGGTCGGCTTGGTCGACCATGCGCAGCTTGCGGGCATGGATCATGGCCCCGTCGCGGCCGGTCAGGCCCACGGCTTTGCCACCAGCGCGGTTGATCAGGCCCACAATGTCCTGCTGCACCTCGCCCGCCAGCACCCATTCGACCACTTCCATGGTTTCCGCGTCGGTCACGCGCATGCCCTGGATGAATTGCCCCTGCTTGCCCAGGCGCTTGAGCAGCCCTTCGATCTGCGGGCCGCCACCGTGCACCACCACCGGGTTGATGCCCACCAGCTTGAGCAGCACCACGTCCTCGGCAAAGGCGGCCTGCAACTCGGGGTCGGTCATGGCATTGCCGCCGTATTTGATGACCATGGTCTTGCCGTGGTACTTGCGGATGTAGGGCAGCGCCTGGGCCAGGATTTCGGCGCGGTCACGCGGCTGGATGTGGGAGGTGTCGCGGGGGGTGTGGGTCATGATGGCCAATGAGGGATGGGTTGGTTCAAATTGTGCCGCAAACCGGGTACAAACACGCCATGGCTCCAAAACCGTCGCATACCCCTGCCGCCAGCCCGGCAGCACCCCATCCCGTGGAAGTCGAGCTCAAATTGCTGGTGTTGGGCTTGCCGCCCGACGAGGCGCGTCAGCGCATCGCCCGCAGCCCGAGTCTGGCGCGGCGGCGGGCTCTGCGCCGCTGGCTGGTCAACCGCTACTTCGACACGCCCGATCAGCAACTGCGCCAACACCGCTGCGCTTTGCGGCTGCGCCAAACGCTCGACGCCCCGCCCGGCGACGGCGCGGCCGGCCCATGGAAGCAGACCCTCAAAACCGCTGGGCTCGCCCAGGGCGGCTTGAGCCAGCGGGGCGAGTGGGAAACCGATGTGCCGGACGGTCAGTTGCAGCGCGCTGCCCTGCAAGGAACGGCCTGGGAGACGCTGGACCCGGCAGATCAATGGTTTGAGCGGTTGCAGCCGAGCTTCGAGACGCGCTGCGAGCGCACCACCTGGCGGGTACGCCGACGCGATGGCAGCGTGGTGGAAGTGGCCTTCGACGCGGGCGTGGCCAAAGCCAGCGGGCGCATGGACGCCTTTGCCGAGCTGGAGCTGGAGTTGATCCAGGGCGACCCGGCGGCGCTGTTCGATCTGGCACGGGAGTTGGCCGCTCGCGTTCCCTGCCTGCCATCGAGCCGCAGCAAGGCCGAACGCGCCCAGGCACTGGCCGACGGCACCCTGCACGGCGTGACCAAGGCCGCCCGCCTGCTACCGCGGGACGGCGAGACGCCCTGGGCGCTGGCCCAACGGGCCATGGCTGACATGCTGGAACAGTTCACCCGCAACCTCGAAGCCCTGTGGCACGCCGATGCCCCGGAACTGGTGCACCAGGCCCGCGTCGGCTGGCGGCGCTGGCGCAGCATGGAAAAGCTGCTGCGGCCCTGGTGGCCATGGCCCATCGATCATGCGCCCCTGCGGCCTCTGCTGCAAGCGCTGGGCGAGCAGCGCAATCTGGACGTGGCGCGCACCGAAACCCTGCCGGCCTGGGCCGACGCCTGGCCAGGCGCGGCCAGCGAATGGCAGGCCGCCATCGACCGCCTGGCGCAAGCGTGCCAAGCGCAGCGCCGGGCCGTGCGCGCGCAGCTCGCCACCCCCGCCACCGGACTCGGGCTGCTGCAATTGGCCGAAGCGCTGTGGCGCATGGGCGCCGGTGGACAGGGCTTTGGCCGGCAAGCCGCCCGCCAGCGGCTGCAGCGCTGGCACCGCCAACTGCATCGCCTGCTCGACAGCGCGGAACATGGCGCCATTGATCTGGCCAGCCTGCACGAAGCCCGGCTGCTGGCCAAACGGCTGCGCTATGGCAGCGAGGCCCTGGCCGGCGCCATGTCGCGCAAGCGCCAGCGGCAAGCCAGCCGCTGGGCCGGCGAGGCCACCGACTGGCAAACCCGCATCGGCCAGGCCCGAGACGCCTGGCAGGCCGCGGCGTGCCTGCAAAGCACGGGCGCGGCCGAACGGCTGGTGTATTTCCTGCGCGGCGTGGGCGCGAGCCTGGACCGGCAGGCACAGGCCATGGCACAACAGCGCGAGTAAAGCCGCGCCACGCCCTGCTCAACGGGTCAGCGCACGGCGGATGCCGTGGCTCGCGGCATCCACCGCCGCCACCATGAGCAACATGGCCGCCAGCACGGTGGCCGTTTTGTCGATCTGAAACAGCCCCATGTGGAAGGCCAGCAGCTGCCCCAGACCACCAGCCCCCACCACCCCCAGAATGGCTGCAGCACGGATGTTGTTTTCCCAGCGATAGAGCGTGTAGCTCAACAGCTGCGGTAGCACTTGCGGCAAGGTGGCATACAGGAACACCCGGTCGTTGCCCATCCCCTGCACGCGCAGGGCATCGCCAGGGCCGGCCGGGGCGTTTTCGATGGCTTCGGCAAACAGCCGGCCCAGCACGCCCGTGGTGTGCATGGCCAGCGCCAGCGTGCCGGCCAATGGCCCCAGCCCCGCCGAGATGAGCAGCAAGGCCGCCCACACCAGTTCGGGAATGGAACGCAGGGCGTTGAGCAGCCAGCGGGTCAGGCCGCGCGCCCAGGCCCGATCCCCTGGATGCAAGCGGCTGCCGGGCAAAGCCAGCGCCAGGCCAGCCAGTGCCGCCAGCCCAGTGCCCACCACCGACATGGCCAACGTCTCCCACGCCGCCAGGGCCACCCGGCGCGCAAAGGCCGGCGACAGGTCGGGCGGGAAGAACTCGCTCGCGAATCGGCCCATGCTGCGCAGGGCCTCCCAAGAGAAGAACTGGCGCCACTGCAAGTCCAGCGACCAGAAACTGGCCACCACCAACGCCAGCACAGCGGCCGCGAACCAGCAGGCCCGGCAGCGCGCGTCAAACAGGCGCGGCGGCAAGCGATACGGCGGATTGGCGGCTCGGGGCTTGTCCATCCACTCACCCCAATGCCTTGCGCAGTTCGCTGCTGAGGCGATCGGCCAGCGCCACCAGCAAAATGAACACCAGCAGCAGGGTGGCCACTTCACCCCCCTCGAACATCTTCATCGAATTGTCGAGCTGTTGCCCCAAACCCCCAGCGCCAACGAAGCCCAGCACCACAGAAGACCGGATGGCGCACTCCCAACGGTAAACGGTATAGCTGGTGAGCTCGGCGGCGTTGGTGGGCAGCAGGCCGTAGAAAAACGCCTGCAAGCGGGAGCTGCCATTGCGCAACAGGGTGGCGGTGGCATGGGTTTCGCCGCTCTCCAGAATTTCCCCATACACCTTGCCCAGCATGCCGCCGTAGGTCAGCGCGATGGCCAGCACCCCGGCCGTGGGGCCCAGGCCCACCACGCGCACGAAAACGAGTGCCCACACCAGTTCAGGAATGCTGCGCAGCACGATGAGCAGCCATCGCACCCCTTGGCGCAGCCAGAACGGCCCCCACGCCATGCGCCCGGACAGGGCAGAGACCGAAAGCACATGGGTGCTGAGCAACGTCAGGGGGATGGCGACCAGCAGCGCCAGCGTGACGCCGGCCGTGGCCATGGCCACCGTGCGCCAGGTCTCGCGCCAAACCATGCGCAGGAACTCGGCATCGTGCGCCAGCGGCCAGAAACTGCCGATGAACTGGGCGCTGACGCGCATGTTCTCGGGCTCGAAAAACACCCAGGGCCGAAACTCGGTGGCCAGCAGCAACGGCCACAGCACCACGAGCGCGGCCCCCAGCCAGAACAGGCGCCCGAGCCAGGCCGGATCCCGTGCGGGGGGAAGACGCCGGGTGGCGTGGGTCTGCTGGGGCGGCTTCATCGGCAATGCAGCGTCACCGGCGCGGGCGCTGCCGCATGGTGCGACGGATCAGGCACTTCGCCACGCAATTCGTGCTCATGCTGGGCGTACAGATGGGCCAAGCGCTCGCGCGTGACTTCGCCGGCCGGCAGATCGAAGGCCAACGCGCCGTCGCGCATGCCGACGATGCGCGGAAAATGCGCCAGCGCCACGTCCACCTGGTGCAGCGTGGCCACCAGAGTGGCGCCACGGTCACGCGCGCCTTCAGTAAGCGTCTGCACGGCCTGGCGGGCACGAGTTGGGTCCAGCGCCGACAGGGGCTCGTCCACCAGCCAGAGCCGCGCCGGGGCCAGCAAGGCACGAGCCAGCCCCACGCGCTGGCGCTCCCCGCCCGAGAGCCGATCCACCCGCTCAAAGAGCTTATCGCCCAAATCGAAGCGGTCCAGGGCGTCGAATGCCGCCGGAATGTCGATGGGATAGAACAGCGAACGGATGCTGTCCCACAGGCCCATGGCCGGCAGGCGTGCCGCCAGCACCGCGGTGACCACACGCTGGCGCGGCGGCAGCGGCGGCACTTGCGGGGCCAGAAAGAGCGTGCCGCGCAGGCGCTGCAACGCCCGGCGCGACAGGCGCCAAGGCTCCTGCCCGTCGAGCCGCAACCGCCCCTGCCGGGGCGGCAGGCTGCAGGCCAGCACCTGCAGCAGCGTGGTCTTGCCCGCTCCCGATGGGCCGATGACGGCAACCTGCTCGCCAGCCGCCACCTGCAAGGCGATGCGGCGCAAGGCGGGCTGCGCGGTGGAGCGGGCGGCCGGATGCCCCGCCGTGAGATCGTCGAGTTCCAGCTTCAAGCGGCTCTGCCTGGTCGCTCAAAGCAGCCCGGCGCTGCGTGCGGCGGCTTCGAGGCCCTGGTAGTTTTCGGGGCGGGTGGGCACGTAGCGCGTGGCCCGGTTCAGGCGCAAGATTTCCGCATGCTCCGGGATGGCCGGATCGAGCGCCAGCAGCGCGTTTTTGATGCGCTGCTGCAGTTCCACGGGCATGTCGGCATGCACCGACCAGTTGTAATTGAAGAACGGCGGCGTGGTGTAGAACACATCGACCGCGCGCGTATCCACCTTGTTTTCCTGCACGAACTTGCGCCACACTGTGATGTCGAGCGCCGCGGCATCGACCCTGCCGCTGACGACCGAGGCGATGGTGGCATCGTGCGCCCCACTGAAAGCCACGCGACGGAAATCCCGCTCGGGGTCGATGCCGGCTTGCAGCAGGAAGCTGCGCGGCATCAGGTGCCCCGAGGTGCTGCTGGCCGAGCCGAAAGACACTTGCTTGCCCTTGAGATCGGCCAGAGTGCGGATGCCTGAATCCGTCTTGGCGATGAACACCGACTGAAAGCGCGTGTCTTCCTCGCGCTGCGCCAATGGCACGATTTTGCCGCCCGAACGGCGGTTGGCCTGCACATGGGTGAAGCCGCCAAACCACACCAGATCCACCCGCTTGTTGACCAGCGCTTCCACCGCGGCGGGGTAGTCGTTGACCGGGTTGAACTCCACCTTCATGCCCAGTTGTCGCTCCAGGTAAGCGGCCAGCGGTGTGAACTTGCGCACCTGCTCGGTGGCCGCTTCTTCGGGGATGGTGGTCACGCGCAGCACGGCCTGCGCCTGGGCCCAGCCGGCCGCACTCCACAACCACGCTCCCACACCCACCCCCACCAGCCAACGGCGGGTGACCTTGACGCGAGTCCCTGTCTGGCTCATGTCCTGCCCTCAAAAAAATGAAAACATCTGAATTAGACCGGAAAACCGCTGTCCAGCGGTGTCATGGGCATACACTGTGCATAGTCATTGCAAGCCCATGAGCCATCCGCAACCCACCTTCCTGCAGCGCCACCATGCCGATGATGCCGCCGTGCGGCACGAAATCGTCGATGGGCTGCGACAATCCCCGGCCCATATCGCGCCCAAATTTTTCTACGATGAGCTCGGCTCGCGCCTGTTCAGCGCGATCACGGCACTGCCAGAGTACTATCCCACCCGGACCGAGGCCGCCATCTTCACGTCTGCAGCGGCCGACATCGCCATGCAAGTGCCTCCCCAGGCCGTGCTCATCGACCTGGGCGCCGGCTGCTGTACCAAGGCAGCGCGTCTTTTCCCCGTGCTACGCCCAGCCGGCTATGTGGCGGTGGACATATCGGTGGCGTTCGTTCGCGAGGCCCTAAGCAGCCTTCAGCAACGCCACCCGTCTTTGCCCATGCTGGGGCTGGGGCTGGACTTTTCCACCTCATTGGCTTGGCCGGATGAGGCCACGGCATGGCTGCAAGCCCAGGGCTTGACCGATCGGCCCCGGTTGATTTTCTACCCCGGGTCGAGCATCGGCAATTTCACGCCCGAGGAGGCGCTGCGCCTGTTGAGGCAGGCGCATGCGGTCTGCCAGTTGGGCGGACCGGGTGGGGGCTTGCTCATCGGGGTGGACCGACTCAAGCCGGTGGATCTGCTTCTGGCGGCCTACGATGACGCGCTGGGCGTGACCGCGGCGTTCAATCGCAACCTGCTGCGGCATGTGAATCGGCTCATTGGATCGGACTTTGCGCCCAGGCAATGGCGGCACGTGGCCGTGTTCGACGAGCAGGCGTCGCGCATTGAAATGCATTTGGAAAGCACGGCGGCACAGAGCGTGCGCTGGCCGGGCGGAGAACGCCACTTTGCCAATGGCGAGCGCATCCACACCGAAAATGCGTACAAGTGGACGCCCGCCGGCTTTGCGAAACTGCTGCAATCGGCCGGCTTCGATCCCCGCGCCCACTGGAGTGATGCGCAACAGTGGTTCAGCGTGTTCTGGGCGCGGGCTCAATCGGCTGACGCCACGCTGCGAAAGCCCGCGAACACGTCGCAGCGTTCCGGAGTGAAATAGTTGCGGTACAGCGGGTGCCGCAGCCGGGGGTGCGTGGCTCGGCTGGCCCCCTTGAGCACCGGCCGCCCATCGAACCAAGGCCGGGAATAGTCCCGATAAGGGTGGGGGACGAAACCATCGAAGGGCATGAAGGGGCTGGCGGTCCACTCCCACACCTGGCCCCAAACGAAAGTGTCCGGCAGCGCCAAGGCGGCGCACACCCATTCGGCTTCGGTGGGCAAACGCCGGCCAGCCCAGCGGCACCACGCCTCGGCTTCGTGCCGGCTGAGATGGCTGGCGGCGGCCTGGGGGTCCAGCGCTTGCCAAGTCGAGCCCAGACGCACCTGCCATTGCCCGGCATGGCGGCGCCAGTCTCGTGGCGCATGGCGGCCCTGGGCCTGCACCCAAGCCCAACCGGCTTCACTCCAGTAGCGGCGTTCGCGGTAGCCACCGGTTTCGACGAAAGGAAGAAAGCGTCCGCAACTGACCGCGCCGGCATCGATGCGGAAAGGCGGCATCCTCTGCACGGCATCGGCCAATTCATTGTCGAAGGCAAAGCCTGACCCCTGCCAGGCGAGCTGCACCGACTGCCCGGGCACGAACAACTCCGTCTGCGCAGGCGCGGCAGCGCCGTCAGGCGGCATGTGTGTAGGTAGGGGCCAGTCCACGCCCAGGGTCTGGGCCATGTAAGCCGCGGCCTCGGCATGCATGTCCTCGTGAAACAGCGCCAGCCGGAACACATAGAGGCCACGGTCATCGGCGACAGCCGCATCGAGCGCCTGCAGCGTGTCTTCAAGACTGGCCAGCAAATCCTCCTGCACGGCCTTGCAGTCCGGCAGCGGCAACTGCCAGCGCTGTGCATGCGCCACGCGGCTGGAATCGTAGAGGGCATCGGCATCCACCCCACGGGCCGACTGTCGCGCAGCCGCCCGGGGAGCGTCTGGATCGGCCTCCACACCCCAATGCCGCTGGGAGTAGCGGGCAACCCACCAATCGGCAAACCACCCCACATGACCGGCCTCCCACAGCGGGGGATTGAGCTCGGGCGCATAGGGCACGCGGCAATCTGGCCCCAGCGCCTGCGCCCACGCCTGCAACCCTTGCAGCGTGCGCTCTCGGCTTTCTCGCAAAGCCTGGGCCAGTTCGGCACGGCCACCGCAGCGTGCAATCCAAGCCTGCGCGCTGATGGCCGAATCGGTCACAATGCTTGCCATGGTGTCCACCGTGTCTCTGCCCCCATCCGTGTGCATCGTCACGCCCGCGCTGGCCGACGCCAACAACGGCAACTGGCAGACCGCCCGGCGCTGGGCGCGGATGCTGCGCCCAGTGTACCGGGTGCGGCTGGCCCGGCATTGGCCCGATGGCGTCGTGGCCGATGCCGACGACACCGACCTGCTGCTGGCCTTGCATGCCAGGCGATCCGCCGCCTCGATCGTGGCCTGGGCCGAGCACCACCCCGATCGGCCCTTGGTGCTGGCGCTGACAGGTACCGATTTGTACCGCGACATTGCGCAAGACGCCAGCGCCCAGCGCGCTTTGGCGTTGGCGCATCGGCTCATCGTGCTGCAAGACCAGGCCCCGCTGGCGTTGCCGGCGGCCCATCGGGCCAAAGCCCACGTGGTGTACCAATCTTGCACGCCGCGCGCAGCGTTGCCCCGCACCGATCGACACCTGCGTGTGGTGGTGGTGGGCCACTTGCGCCCGGAAAAGTCGCCCCAGACGGTGTTCGAGATCGCTCGCCAGCTCTCGTCCGATGAGGGCATCCGCATCGATCACCTGGGCCATGCGCTGGATGCGGAACTGGGCGTGCAAGCCCAGGCCACCGCGGCAGCCTGCCCTCACTACCGCTGGCTCGGGAGCGTGCCGCATGAAGCGGCCCGACGGCGCATCCAGCGCGCGCACCTGTTGCTGCACCCCAGCCAGATGGAGGGCGGCGCCCATGTGGTGATGGAGGCCGTGACCAGCGGCACCCCCGTGTTGGCGTCTAAAGTGCCGGGCAACATCGGCATGCTGGGGCAAGACTATGCAGGCTATTTTCCCGCTGGCGACGTGCCGACGGCCTGTGCCTGGCTGCGCCGGTGTCGGACCGAGCAGCAACGCATGGGGTTGGCCTCCGCCGGCACAGGGTGGAGCCATTTGCGCGCACAATGTGCGCTGAGGGCGCCCCTGTTCGCGCCAGCGACCGAGACGCAAGCCCTGCGGCGCGTGCTCTGCGCCGCGTTGAACGACTCGCCCATCCGCGCCTGAAACCCATTTGTTTTTCTGTCCTGTTTCCGAATCCCGCGCCCCATGAATGCCTCATCTCCCTCCTCCACGCCCCGCTTGACCAGCCTCTCGCACGGCGGGGGCTGCGGCTGCAAGATCGCGCCGGGCGTGCTCAGCGAGATTTTGCGCGGCACCTCGGCCATGCCCATCCCACCGGAGCTGATGGTGGGCATCGAAACCGCCGACGATGCGGCCGTGTATCGGCTCAATGACGAACAGGCGCTGATCGCCACGACCGATTTCTTCATGCCCATCGTGGACGACCCGTTCGACTTCGGCCGCATCGCCGCCACCAACGCCATCAGCGACGTGTATGCCATGGGCGGCACGCCCATCATGGCGCTGGCGCTGGTAGGTATGCCGGTGAATGTGTTGCCGGTCCAGACCATCGGTCAAATTCTGGAAGGTGGGCAATCGGTCTGCCGGGCAGCAGGCATCCCGATTGCTGGCGGCCACACCATCGACTCGGTGGAGCCGATTTATGGCCTGGTGGCCCTCGGGTTGGTCCACCCCAACCGCGTCAAGCGCAACGCCGATGCCCAGGTGGGCGACCGACTGGTGCTGGGCAAGCCCCTGGGGGTGGGCGTGCTGTCGGCCGCCCTGAAAAAAGACGCGCTCAGCCCCGATGGCTACGCGCAGATGATCGCCCACACCACGAAACTCAACACCCCCGGCCCGGAGCTGGCCGCGTTGCCCGGCGTGCATGCCCTGACCGATGTCACCGGATTCGGCTTGGCCGGCCATGCCCTGGCAATGGCCCGCGGCGCCGACGCCTGCATCCATCTCGACATGGCCCGGGTGCCGTTGATCGAGGGCGTGCGCGACCTGGCGACCCGGGGCATGGTCACGGGCGCCTCGGGCCGCAACTGGGCCGCCTTCGGGCACGAAGTCCGGCTGGACGCGGGCCTCGACCCCATCGATCAAGCCCTGCTGACCGACCCTCAGACCAGCGGCGGGCTGCTGGTGGCGTGCGCCCCCGACAGCGTGGACGAGGTGCTGGCCGTCTTCCGGCGCCACGGTTTCGAGCAAGCCGCCGACATCGGTCGTATCGACGCCGTGGGCAACGACGGCCTGCGGCTGGTGGTTCGTTGACAGCGCTCCTTCTGCCGGTCAGAAACGACCGGTGAACCGATAGCGCGATGCCGGGTGCCACATCGTGGCATAGGAGGCCACCTGCCCCTGGGAATGCGTCTGCCGGTGCAAGACGAGACAAGGGTCGTGCGCCGGCATGTGCAGCAGTTCGGCCACCTCGGGGGGCGGGAGGCGGGCCTCGATCTCGAAGCTGACGGCCTGTAGCGGCGCCACGCGCATGAGGTAGGCGTTGGGCGTCTGGGTGGCGAAATCCTGCGTCAGATAGTCCGGAGCCACCTGCGGATTGACGTAGCGGTCTTCCACCTGAATCGGCTGATCGTTTTCGAAGTGCACCACCACGGAATGAAACAAGGTCCCGCCCCCCGTCAACCCAAAACGCCGGGCCAGTACGGGACTGGCCTTGAGGCGTTCGAGCCGGTGCAACTCGCTGCGGTGCCGATGCCCGCGTGCCGCGATCTCGTCGGCGATGTTGCGGATCTCCACCAGCGTGGACTGGTATTTCTGCTGCGCCACATAGGTGCCCGAGCCCTGCACCCGCTCGACGATCTGCTCATCACTGAGTTCGCGGATGGCGCGGTTGACCGTCATGCGCGAGACGCCAAACTGCCGCGCCAGCGCCTCCTCGCCAGGAATGGCATCGCCTTCCTTCCACACACCGGCGTGAATCTGCGCCAGCACATGGTCCTTGATCTGTTGGTAGGCCGGAACGGCGGCAGGCATGGTTGAGCAATGCGGGTTTGTACGGAGGGCGATGAGCCTCTATTGTATTGACGCGATGGGTCCATCACATCGATAATGTATATACAACTTGTATTTAAACGAGTTGATTTGTATAGATTAAACGAGGAGACCCCATGAAAGACCTGTCGCTGGACTCCAGCCCGCTGCGCAGCGGTCGCGCCCTCAACCTGATCAAGCTGTTGCTGTTCAGCGGCTTGGGCGTGTTCTTGTTCTTCGCCCAGATCGAGCTTGGTGGGCGCCGTACCATTCCGGTGGACCACCTCAGCAGCTATATCGTGCGCGAGCAGCGCCTGCTGGCTGTGGTGTTCATCATGGCGCTGATGGCGTGGGCGGCCGTGCGCCCGCTCTGGGACGGCTCCTGGCGGCGCAGCGCGGGGACGGCGCTGTTCACCGCCATCAAGTGGGCTGGGCTTGGGCTGGCCGTCGTGCATCTGTCCGGTCTGACGCCTGAGTGGGCCAACCAGCGCGACATGCTGCCCTTCCTGTTCGAACGACTGGCCCTGTCCGTTGGGGTGCTGATCCCGATCGGTGCATTGGCTTTGACGTTTCTGCTGGGCTTCGGGCTGCTGGAAATCATTGGCGTGCTGCTGCAGCGCGTCATGCGGCCGCTGTTCCGCACACCGGGGCACTCGGCCCTGGATGCAGTCGCCTCATTCGTGGGCAGCTACTCGGTGGGTCTGCTGGTCACGAGCAAGATGTATGCGCAAGGCCGCTATTCGGTGCGGGATGCGGCGGTGATTGCCACGGGCTTCTCCACCGTCTCGGCCACGTTCATGGTGGTGGTGGCCCGCACACTGGGGCTGATGGAATACTGGACCTTCTATTTCTGGGCAACGCTGTTCGTCACCTTTGCCGTGACCGCCATCACGGCCTATCTGCCGCCCATCTCTGGCTTGCCGCACCAGGATGTGGCTCCCGAAGCCCCGAGCACGCGCAGCCGCCTGAGCCGCGCATTGGATGCAGGCATCGAACGCTACACCAGCCGCGAGCCGCTGCATCGCATGCTGTGGGGCAATCTGCTCGATGGGCTGCGCATGTCGGCGACGGTGGTGGCCAGCATTCTGGCTGTGGGCTTCGCTGGTCTGTGCCTGGCCAAATTCACCCCTATATTCGAGTGGGTGGGTCTGTTGCTCAAACCTGCCTTGATGCTGGCCGACGCTTTTCTTGGGACCACTGGCGCCAGTACAGCCAGCGGTGCCTTTGCCTCCGGCCTGGCCGAAATGTTCCTGCCCGCCATCCTGCTCAAAGACGCGGAGTTTGCCGTGCGCGCCCTGGCCGCGATCGTGTCGGTGAGCATGGTGCTGTTCCTGTCGGGCTGCATTCCCTGCATCCTGGCCACCGGCATCCCGCTGCGGGTGTCCCACCTCTTGATCATCTGGCTGCTGCGCACGGTATTGAGCATCGTGTTGGCGGCCGCGGTCATTGCACTGGCCATGTCCGTGGGTTGGCTGCCCGCTTCCTGACCTTCCTCTTTTCTGCCTCACTGGAGCCCTGATATGAACCGCTCTCCCGACCCACGCATCGATCCCTCCCGCGTCGTCCGCGCACCGCGCGGCACGGAACTGCACTGCAAGAACTGGCTGACCGAAGCGGCCTACCGGATGATCCAGAACAACCTGGACCCCGACGTGGCCGAAAACCCGCAGGCCTTGGTGGTCTATGGCGGCATCGGGCGCGCGGCCCGCGACTGGGCCTGCTTCGACCAGATCCTGGCCACGCTGCGCGAACTCAACGAGGATGAGTCGCTGCTGATCCAGTCGGGCAAGCCCGTGGGTGTGTTCAAAACCCACCCCAACGCCCCGCGCGTGCTGATCGCCAACTCCAACTTGGTGCCCAAGTGGGCCACCTGGGAACACTTCAACGAACTCGACCGCAAGGGCCTGTTCATGTACGGCCAGATGACCGCCGGCAGCTGGATCTACATCGGCAGCCAGGGCATCGTGCAGGGCACGTTCGAGACCTTTGTCGAGGCCGGGCGCCAGCACTATGGCGGTGACCTCTCGGGCAGATGGATCCTCACGGCTGGCCTGGGCGGCATGGGCGGCGCCCAGCCCCTGGCCGCCACGCTCGCGGGCGCCTGCTCACTCAACATCGAGTGCCAGCAAAGCAGCATCGACTTCCGCCTGCGCACGCGCTATGTGGACAAGCAAGCCCGCGACATCGACCACGCGCTGGAACTGATCCGGGAACACACGGCCAAGAAAGAAGCCGTCTCGATCGCCTTGCTGGGCAATGCCGCCGAAATCCTGCCCGAACTCGTCAAGCGCGCCCAGGCCGGTGGCCCGCGTCCCGACATCGTCACCGACCAGACTTCAGCCCACGACCTCATCCACGGCTACCTGCCCATGGGCTGGACCGTGGCGCAGTGGAAGGCGGCGCAGCAAGACCCGTCGCAACACGCCGCCCTGAAGGAGGCCGCCGCCAAGAGCTGCGCCGTGCACGTGCAGGCCATGCTCGACTTCCACGCGATGGGCGTGCCCACCGTGGACTACGGCAACAACATCCGCCAGGTGGCCTTCGATCAGGGCGTGAAAAACGCCTTCGACTTCCCCGGTTTCGTGCCCGCCTACATTCGCCCGCTGTTCTGCGAGGGCAAGGGCCCGTTCCGCTGGGTGGCGCTGTCTGGCGACCCGGAAGACATCTACAAAACCGACGCCAAGATCAAGGAGCTCTTCCCCGACAACCACCACACCCACCGCTGGCTGGACATGGCGCGCGAGCGCATCGCCTTTCAGGGCCTGCCCGCGCGTATCTGCTGGCTGGGCTTGGGCGAGCGCCACCGCGCGGGCCTGGCCTTCAACGAAATGGTGCGCAAGGGGGAACTCAAGGCGCCGATCGTCATCGGACGCGACCACCTCGACACCGGCTCGGTGGCCAGCCCCAACCGCGAGACCGAAGGGATGAAGGACGGCACCGACGCCGTCAGCGACTGGCCGCTGCTCAACGCCTTGCTCAACACCGCCGGCGGCGCCACCTGGGTCAGCCTGCACCATGGTGGTGGCGTGGGCATGGGATATTCCCAGCACGCAGGCATGGTCATCGTGGCCGACGGCACCGACGCCGCCGCCGAGCGCCTGGCGCGCGTGCTGGTCAACGACTGCGGCTCGGGCGTGATGCGCCATGCCGACGCGGGTTACGAACTGGCCATCGAAACCGCCAAGAAACAGGGCTTGCACTTGCCCATGCTGCGTGCATGATGACGACCATGATCCATTCCTTGCTGATTCAACCCGGCCAGATGACCCTGGCCGACCTGCGCACCGTCTGGCTGAGCCCGGTGCAAGCGTCACTGCCTGCCGAGGCTTACGAGGCCATGCGCGCATCGAGCGCGGCCATCCAGTCCATCGTGGACCAGGGCGATGCGGCCTACGGCATCAACACCGGGTTTGGCAAGCTGGCCAAGACGCGCATTCCCGACGATCAATTGGAGGCGCTGCAGCGCAACCTGATCCTGTCGCACTCGGTGGGCAGCGGCGAGCCGATGAGCGCGGCCACCGTGCGGCTGGTGATGGTGATGAAGGCCGCCAGCCTGGCGCGCGGCTACTCGGGCGTGCGCCCGGTGGTGGTGGACACGCTGCTGGCTGTGCTCAACGCCGGCATCGTGCCACGCATCCCGGTCAAGGGCTCGGTGGGCGCCTCCGGCGATTTGGCCCCGCTGTCGCACATGACGCTGGCGCTGATGGGCGAAGGCGAAGTCTGGTATCAGGGCCAATGGCAACCGGCCGCGCAAGCCTTGCGCGCCGCAGGCATCGCCCCGCTGACGCTGGCGGCCAAGGAAGGGCTGGCGCTCATCAACGGCACCCAAGTGTCCACCGCGCTGGCCTTGCACGGCCTGTTCATGGCCGAGCGCTTGCTGGAAGCCGGCACGGTGATTGGCGCGTTGTCCGTCGATGCCGCCAAGGGCAGCGATGCCCCCTTTGACCCGCGCATCCACGCGGTGCGGGGCCAACCAGGGCAGATCGCCAGCGCCGCCGTCACGCGGACGCTGTTGCAGGGCAGTCAGATCCGCCTGTCCCACCTAGACAACGACGAACGCGTGCAGGACCCCTACAGCCTGCGCTGCCAGCCCCAGGTGATGGGCGCCTGCCGCGACCTCATCGCCCAGGCCGCCCGAACGCTGCTGATCGAGGCCAACGCCGTCACCGACAACCCGCTCGTCTTCACCGATACCGGCGAGGTGCTCTCGGGCGGCAACTTCCACGCCGAGCCAGTGGCGTTTGCCGCCGACACGCTGGCGCTGGCCATCAGCGAAATCGGGGCGATTGCCGAGCGGCGCATCGCGCTGCTGATCGACAGCACGCTCTCCGGGCTGCCGCCGTTCCTGGTGAACAACCCGGGGCTGAACAGTGGCTTCATGATCGCCCACGTCACCGCCGCCGCGCTGGCCTCGGAGAACAAATCCCACGCCCACCCGGCCAGCGTGGACAGCCTGCCCACCAGCGCCAACCAAGAAGACCATGTGAGCATGGCCACCTACGCCGGCCGGCGCCTGGCCGAGATGGCCGACAACACCGCCACCATCCTGGGCATCGAGTGGCTGGCCGCAGCGCAAGGGGTGGATTTTCACCGCCCCCTGCTGACTTCGCAGCGACTGCAAAAAGCCCATGCGGTGCTGCGGGCGCAGGTGCCGTTTTACGCGCACGACCGGCTGTTCGCCCCCGACATCGAAGCGGCCAAAACCCTGGTGATGCAAGGCCGCGCCGCCGAGGGCAATGCCGATGTGCTGGGCCTGCTTTGGGACGACGGGGCATGAATACCGACCATACCCCGCGCCGCCTATGGCGCAACGTCCGGCTGGCGACCATGAGCGGCCCCGGCTGGGGCCTGATCGAAGACGGCGCCCTGCTGGCCGAAGGCGAGCGCATCGCCTGGCTGGGCCGGCAGGCCGACCTGCCCGCTGCACTGCAGGTGGACGAGGAATATGACCTGCAAGGCGCTTTGCTGACCCCGGGTTTGATCGACGGCCACACCCATTTGGTCTATGGCGGCCACCGCGCCGATGAAGCCGAGCAACGCCTCAATGGCGCCAGCTACGAAGCCATCGCCCGCGCCGGTGGCGGCATCCGCGCCACGGTAGCGGCCACCCGGGCCGCAAGCGAAAAAAGCCTGCTGGCCCAGGCGCTGCGCCGCGCCCGCGCCCTCATGCGCTCGGGCGTGACCACGGTGGAAATCAAGTCCGGCTACGGCCTGTCGCTGGCCGACGAAGCCCGCTGCCTGCGCGTGGCCCGCCGCCTGGGGCAGACCCTGGGCATCGGGGTGCAGGTCACCTGCCTGGCGGCGCACGCCGTGCCCGCCGAATTCCACGGCCGGGCCGACGACTACATCGACGCGGTGTGCGCCTGGCTGCCCGAGTGGCACGCGCAAGGCTTGGTCGATGCGGTGGACGCGTTCTGCGAGCACATCGGCTTTACCCCAGCGCAAACCCGGCGCGTGTTCGAAACTGCTCAGCGCCTGGGGCTGCCGGTGAAGCTGCACGCCGAGCAGCTCTCCGACCAAGGCGGCGCGGCGCTGGCGGCCAGCTTTGGCGCCCTCTCTTGCGACCATCTGGAACACCTCAGCCCTGCTGGCGTGGCGGCCATGCAGGCGGCGGGCACGGTGGCCATGCTGCTGCCCGGGGCGTTTTACATGCTGCGTGAAACGCAGCTGCCGCCCATCGCCGCCCTGCGCGAAGCCGGTGTGCCCATGGCGATTGCCACCGACCACAACCCCGGCACGTCGCCGGCCCTGTCGCTGCCGCTGATGGCGCACATGGCCTGTAGCTTCTTCCGCCTCACGCCGTTGGAGGCCGTGCGCGGCATCACCGTCCACGCGGCACGGGCCCTCGGCCTGCGCGACCGCGGCACCCTGGCCGTGGGCCAACGCGCGGATCTGGCGGCATGGAACCTGCAGCACCCCAACGAGCTGACCTACTGGTTCGGCCACGACGCCTGCCAAGGCGTGGTCGTCGGCGGCCGGCGCATGACCTCGGAGGCCCCGGCATGAACGCGCCCGCCCCCGGCCAGCCCTTGGTGTGGCAAGGCCGCATCGATGCCGAAGAAACCGGCGTCACCACCCGCTGGCACCAACACGTGCGCCCCTGGCATGCGCAAGCCCGCGGCGGCGTGGCGCTGCTGGGCTTTGCCTGCGACGAAGGGGTGCGGCGCAACGGCGGACGCCCCGGCGCGGCCCAGGGGCCGACTGCCCTGCGGCAGGCGCTGGCCAACCTGCCCGTGCTGGGCGAGCCCACGCTGTGGGACAGCGGCGACGTGACGTGCGAAGGACGAGCGCTGGAAGCGGCCCAAGCCACCCTGGCCGCCCGGGTGGCCGAGGTGCTGGCGCAAGGCGCCTTCCCCCTGGTGCTGGGCGGCGGGCATGAGGTGGCGTGGGGCACGTTCCAGGGCATCGTGCAGGCCGAGCTCAAGCGGCAGCGACTGCTCATCGTCAATTTCGACGCGCACTTCGACCTGCGTCACGCGGCCCAGGCCAACTCAGGCACGCCGTTTCGGCAAATCGCGCAATGGTGCCAAGCCCAGGGCCGCCCTTTTGACTACCACGTGCTGGGCATCAGCCGCTACGCCAACACCCAAGCGCTGTTCGACCGGGCGCACGCGCTGGGAGTGCGCTACCGGCTGGACGAAGCCTTGCAAACCGAGACCGATGTGGCCGCCGCCCGCGCAGCGATGCAAGCGGACTTGGCCGCGTGCGATGCGGTCTATCTCACCATCTGCCTGGACGTACTGCCGGCGCACCAAGCCCCGGGCGTGAGCGCCCCGGCGACGCTGGGCGTGCCCCTGCCCTGGCTGATCCCGCTGATGGACACGGTGCTCATGAGCGGCAAAGTGGTGGCAGCCGACATCGCAGAGCTCAATCCGGCGCTGGACCGGGACGGCCAAACCGCCCGCACCGGTGCCCGGCTGGCCGCGCACATCGCGCGCACCCTGTCCCTGCAGATCGCCTGAGGCCGCGGCGCCCCAAGCACGCTCAGTCCGACACGTCGATGTAGATCTCGTCCAACGACAAAGCGGCATCCACACAGGGCAGCCCAATGGCGCCTTCGGTGTGCAGCTCGTGGCGCCAGCCGCTCGCGCGGCGAAACACTTCGACCTGCCGCCGGTCCTGCGCCACCAACAGGTAAGCCTGCAGGCTGGGCAACTGCTGGTAGGCCAGCCACTTTTCCCGCCGGTCGATGCGTTCGGTACTTTCCGACAACACCTCCACGATCAGGCAGGGGCGTTCGCGAAAGTAGGTCGCGCGGTCTGTGTCATCGCAACACAGCAGCAAGTCGGGGTAGTAGTACACCTCCTGCCCGGCAAAGTCCAAGCGCACCTTCATGTCCGACGTGAACAGCTGGCAGCCGTGCTGTCGCGCTTTGGGCGTCAGGGCAAAAGCCACCGCGTTCACGATCAGCCCATGCCGGTCACTCGCCCCCACCATGGCGTACACCTGCCCGTCCACATACTCATGGCGGACTTCGCTGCGCAGTTCGCCTTCCAGGTATTCCTGGGGCGTGATGAAGCGTTTCATGGCGGCCAGTGCGGTCATGATGTTCTCCCTGTGATGCATGGATATCTGACAAGTGTAGAGCAGCCCCACCCAACCAGCCAACCCTTTAAAATCAAAGGTTTTCCACTTCCCCACAGCCCCTGGCTTTACACCAGCACCGCTGCACCCCATGAGCAAAAAAGTCTTCATCAAAACCTTCGGCTGCCAGATGAACGAGTACGACTCGGACAAAATGGCCGACGTCCTGGCAGCCGCGCAAGGCTACGAACCCACCGACGACCCCGAGCAAGCCGACCTCATCCTGTTCAACACCTGCTCGGTGCGCGAAAAAGCCCAGGAAAAGGTGTTCAGCGACCTGGGACGCGTCAAGCACCTGAAACAAAAAGGCGTGCTCATCGGCGTGGGCGGCTGCGTGGCCAGCCAGGAAGGCGAAGAAATCATCAAGCGCGCCCCGTTCGTGGACGTGGTGTTCGGCCCGCAAACCCTGCACCGCCTGCCGCAGCTGCTGGAAGAACGCCAGCGCCAGGCCCGCCCGCAGGTGGACATCCGCTTCCCCGAAATCGAAAAGTTCGACCACCTGCCCCCGGCCAAGGTGGAGGGCGCCAGCGCCTTCGTGTCCATCATGGAAGGCTGCAGCAAATATTGCAGCTACTGTGTGGTGCCCTACACCCGTGGCGAGGAATTCAGCCGCCCGTTCGAGGACGTGCTGGTGGAAGTGGCCGGCCTGGCCGACCAGGGCGTCAAGGAAGTCACGCTGCTGGGCCAGAACGTCAATGCCTACCGCGGCAAGATGGGCGACTCCGACGAGATCGCCGACTTCGCCCTGCTGCTCGAATACGTGGGCGACATCCCCGGCATCGAGCGCATCCGCTACACCACCAGCCACCCCAACGAATTCACCCCGCGCCTGATCGAAGCCTACGCCAAGATCCCCAAGCTGGTCAGCCACCTGCATCTGCCGGTGCAGCACGGCAGCGACAAAATCCTCATGGCCATGAAGCGCGGCTACACAGCGATGGAATACAAAAGCACCATCCGCAAGCTGCGCGCCATCCGGCCCGAGCTCTCGCTGAGCAGCGATTTCATCGTCGGCTTCCCGGGCGAGACGGACGAAGACTTCCAAAAACTCATGAAGCTGGTGACCGACGTGGGCTACGACGCCTCGTTCAGCTTCATTTTCAGCCCGCGGCCCGGCACCCCCGCCGCCAACCTGCACGACGACACCCCGCACGAGGTCAAGCTGCAGCGCCTGCAGCACCTGCAAGCCACCATCGAGGAGAACGTGCAACGCATCAGCGCCACCCGTGTCGGCACGGTGCAGCGCATCCTGGTCACCGGGCCCTCGAAGAAAAACCCGCAGGAACTCATGGGCCGCACCGAATGCAACCGCATCGTCAACTTCGACGGCGGCCCCCACGGCGCCCGCCTGATCGGCCAGATGCTGGACGTGCGCATCACCCAGGCCCTGCCGCACTCGCTGCGCGGGGAGGTGGTGGTCGAAGAACGCACGGCGGCCTGAACCGCCGGCGCCCTCACGCCTTTCGACGCGGCAGCCGCACCGTCACCACATGCTCGCGCTCGGTGGTGTGGCGCTTGAGTTGCGCTTCGGCATCGAAATGCAGTTCCAGCCGTTCGCGGATGTTGCTCAGCGCCATGTGGTTGCCGTTGGGGACGGGCGGGCTGTGCTCGGGCGGCAGATCGTTGCGCACGAAAATCACGAGTCGGTCGTCTTCGGCGTAAATCTCCAGCGTCACGTCCGCCCCGTCGGCGGCAGGCTCCACGCCGTAGCGCACGGCGTTTTCCAGCAGCGGCTGCAAGAGCAGTGGCGGCACCAGCGCATCCTGGGGCGCGTGGGCGATCAACCAATGCATCCGCAGCCGGCTGCCCAGGCGCACGGCCTCGATGTCCACATACGCTTTGGCCAGTTGCAACTCCTGAGCCAGTGGCACCAGCGCCCGGGCGTCCGACAACAAAGCGCGATACAAGTCGGCCAAATCCTGCAGCACCGCCTCGGCCTGGCGCGGCTGGGTGCGCAGCAGGGCCATCGCGCTGTTGAGGCTGTTGAACAGGAAGTGGGGCCGAATGCGGGATTGCAGCGCCGTCACCCGGGCCTCGGCCAGCGCGGGCGAGAGGCGATGGTGGCGCCAGTTGAAATAAAACAGCACGGCAGCCGCCACGATGGCTGCAACCGTCGCGCTGTGCCACGCCGCCGGCCCCAGGCGCTCCCCCAGGCTCCAGGCCAGCACGCCTTGCCAGGCCACGGCCGACAAAGCCGCCAGCGCGAGCACGGCCACCACCCCGCGCCCATACGACACGCGGGCCAGCCAAGGCTGCAGCACAAAGAGCAACAGCACCGTGCTCAACAAGGCGGGCTCGTAAAGCAGGGCCTGCTCCAGATAGCCGCTCCACCCCACAGACCCACCCGGCGCCTGTATCCACCACACCAGCAGCCGCAGCCCTTCGGCCAACAGCAGCACCCGCAGCAGCACCCCCAGGTTGCGGAAATCAGGCAGCACGGTTTGAGGCGATGGCATGGTCAATGGGAAGCAGCGTGACGGGGCCAACCAAGGCGAATGAGGAATCGCTTACATTGTGCGCATGAAACTGGCAACCTGGAACATCAATTCACTCGGCGTGCGGCTGCCCCAAGTCCTGGCGTGGCTGGACCGACAGGCGCAAGACGGCCCGGTGGACGTACTCGCCCTGCAAGAGCTCAAGCTCACCGACGACAAATTCCCCGCGGCGGCATTCGAACAGGCCGGCTACCATGCCACCTGGTTCGGCCAGAAAACCTACAACGGCGTGGCGCTGGTCTCGCGCACCCCGGCCCAAGACGTGGTGCGCAACATCCCCGGCTTCGCCGACGAGCAGGCCCGCTTGATTGCGGCCACCTACGGCGAAGGCGAGACAGCGCTGCGCGTGATCGGGGCCTACTTCCCCAACGGCCAGGCCCCGGGCAGCGACAAATTCGCTTACAAGATGCGCTGGCTCGACGCCCTGCGCGGCTGGCTGGCCGATGAACTGCGCCGCCATCCGCGGCTGGCGCTCATGGGTGACTTCAACATCACATTCGACGACGCCGACGTCTGGGACCCGGAGGGCCTGCGCGAAACCATCCATTGCACGAGCGAGGAGCGCGCCCACTTGCAAGCCCTCATCGCGCTGGGGCTGCACGACGCCCACCGCCTGTTCCCCCAGCCGCCCAAGACCTTCAGTTGGTGGGACTATCGCATGCTGGGTTTTCAGAAGAACCGCGGGCTGCGCATCGACCACATCCTCATCAGCGATGCGCTGCGCGCGCGGGCATCGGCCTGCACCATCGACCGCGCCCCGCGCAAGAACCCCCAGCCCAGCGATCACGCCCCCGTGGTGCTGACCCTGGACTGAACCTGCGCCTCACTCCAGGTTCAGCTCCTGGATCTTGCGGGTGATGGTATTGCGGCCAATACCCAGCTTCTGCGCGGCCTCGATGCGGCGGCCACGGGTACAGGCCAGCGCCGTCTGAATCAGGCTGGTTTCAAACCGGCGGGTGAGCTCGTCCCAGACATCGGTGCGGCCAGCGGTCAGCAGCGCCAGGGCCTCGGCCCGCAACGCCTGCTCCCAGCTACCGGCTGGCGCTGGCGGCGGGGCTTCGGCGGCCAACCCAGACACCTGGACCGGCATGGCCGACACCAATGACGCGCCGGACGAAGCCATCGTCTCGGCCCGCGCCGGGGCCACGGCGCTGGCACTCGCGGCCGCCCCCGGCGCCCCCAGCACCTCCGGGGGCAAGTCCTTCACTTCGATGGACTGGGCCGGCGCCATCACCGTCAGCCAATGGCAGATGTTCTCCAGTTGGCGCACGTTGCCCGGAAAGTCGAATGCGCACAACACCTTCAGCGCCGCATCCGAAATGCGCTTGGGCTCCACGTCGAGTTGCTTGGCGCTCTGTTGCAGGAAAAACCGGGTCAGCAGGGGCACGTCCTCCCGCCGCTCGCGCAAAGCGGGCAGACGCAGGCGAATCACGTTGAGCCGGTGAAACAAGTCCTCGCGGAACACCCCCTCCTTGACGCGCTGCTCCAGGTTCTGGTGGGTGGCGGCGATCACCCGCACGTTGGCCTTGACGGCGCTGTGCCCCCCCACGCGGTAGAAATGCCCATCGGAGAGCACACGCAGCAGCCGCGTCTGCAAATCGAACGGCATGTCGCCGATTTCGTCGAGAAACAGCGTGCCGCCCTCGGCCTGCTCGAAGCGCCCGCGGCGCATGGTCTGGGCCCCGGTGAAGGCCCCCCGCTCATGCCCGAACAGTTCGGATTCCAGCAAATCCTTCGGGATGGCGGCGGTGTTGATGGCCACGAACGGTCCCTTGGCCCGGGGCGAGTGCTTGTGCAGCGCCCGGGCCACCAGTTCTTTGCCCGAGCCGCTCTCGCCCGTGATGAGCACCGTCACATTGCTCTGGCTCAAGCGGCCGATGGCGCGAAACACATCTTGCATGGCCGGCGCTTGCCCCAGAATTTCGGGCGCGGCGCTCAACCGTTCCTCGGCCACCTCCTCGCGCTGGCTCTCTTCCACCGCGCGCCGGATCAGTTCCACCGCCTTGGGCAAATCGAACGGCTTGGGCAGGTACTCGAACGCCCCGCCCTGAAAGGCGGCCACGGCGCTGTCCAAGTCGGAAAACGCCGTCATGATGATGACGGGCAACCCCGGCATCTGCTTCTTGACCTTCTCCAGCAGTTCCAGCCCCGAGCCGCCCGGCATGCGGATGTCGCTGACCAGCACTTGGGGGCCTTCGTCGCTGGCGTCGGCCAGGGCGTCGAGCACTTCGCGCGGGTTGGTGAAGCTGCGGGTGGGCAAACTCTCGCGCAACAGGGCTTTTTCCAGGACGAACCGGATGGACTGGTCATCATCCACGATCCAGATGGGTTTCATGCGAGCGTTTCCTCTTTCCTTGTGACGTCTCCCCCGCCCGCCGCCACGTCTCAAGGCAACGGGATCAAGAGCTTGAAGTCGGTTCGGCCCGGCACGCTGTCGCATTCGATCAGGCCGTGGTGCTGCTGCACGAAGGTCTGCGCCAAAGTCAGCCCCAGGCCGGAACCGCCATCGCGCCCCGACACCAGCGGGTAAAAGATGCGGTCCTTGATCTCTTCGGGCACGCCGGGCCCGTTGTCGATCACATGCAATTCCAGTGCCAGCCGGTAACGCTGGCGCCCAAACGTCACCTGCCGCAGCACCCGGGTACGGAAAACGATTTCGGCGTCTCCCGCCGCAATGCGCTCCTTGAGGGCCTGAGCCGCGTTGTGGGCAATGTTGAGCACGGCCTGGATGAGTTGCTCGCGATCCCCCCGAAATTCGGGGATGGAGATGTCGTAATCGCGCACCACCTTCAGGCCCTTGGGAAATTCGGCCAGGATGAGCGAGCGCACGCGCTCGCAGACTTCGTGGATGTTCACGTCGCCCACCACCTGTGCCCGCCGGTGCGGCGCCAGCAGGCGATCGACCAGCGATTGCAGCCGATCCGCCTCGTGGATGATGACTTGGGCGAATTCCACCAACTCGCGCGATTCCAGCTCCATCTGCAGCAACTGCGCGGCCCCGCGAATCCCGCCCAGCGGGTTTTTGATCTCGTGCGCCAGATTGCGAATCAACTCTTTGTTGGCCTGGGCCTGATCGATCAGGCGCTCTTCGCGCTCCTGGCGGGTCTGCTGCTCCAGCGGCAGCATCTCCACCACCACCTCACCCGGCGCATCGCTCTTGGCCACCACCACATGAACCGGCAAGGGCTCGTTGTTCAGGCGCTTGAGGAAAGCGTCGTAGCGGATCACCGCGTACTCGTGGCCATGCGAGCCCTGCAGCGCGTTCTGCAACAGCTCGGGGGCCGTGAACCAGTCGGTCAGCGGCACGCCGAGCAGGCTGCGGCGCGACAGACCGATGGCGTCTTCCAGCGCATTGTTGGCAAACAACAGGCGACCGTCGTCATCGACCACCGAAACCAGCGTGGCCAGCATGTCCAGCGCCTGGAAGCGTTGCTGTGTCGCACCCGTTGACCTGCGCACCATCACCGGCTGTTCCCTCAACGCGGCGCCGGCAGGCGTTCCAGTTCCCGCTCGATGGCGGCCACATCGCCCCGCGCCCGTTCCACGCGGCGCTGCAACTCATCGGTCCGGTCGCGGTAACGCGCCTCGTCGCCCCGTTCGCTGGAAAGCCGAACCGGTTGACCCTGGTTGTATTCGACCTCCAGTTCGGCCAGCCTTTCGCGAGCACGACGCAATTCGGTTTCCAGAATCAGGCGGGCATCGCGATCCCGGGCCTGCTGCTCAGCCCGGCCCACGCGCTCATTGCCGTTGCGTGCCCCGGTGGCACTGGCCGACGGCGAGCTGGCCGATGGCCGCACCGTCGAGGGCGATGCGGCATTGCCAGCCGCACGACCGCTTTCCACCACCGTGAGGTTGCCCCCTTCCACGACCCGGCACCCTCGCGCTTCGGGCTGTGGGCCCGGGTGGTTGGTGTACTCGTTGCCACAGCGCCAAATCGTTCCCTGAGCATGGGCGGATCCAACCCCCAGCATCACGGCAACGGACGCCAACCAGGACAGCAGGAGAGGAAATGACATGCGTGGCATCGCTGACTAAATACGGGATGATTCAACGGTCAGGAACATCCAGTATCGCCGAAAAGCCCGTCGGGTAAGCCAAGAAAAAAAGGACGGCACGCCGGCCGTCCTTGGATGACATCCCCCTGGGCAGATCAGAGGCTGAAGTACATGTCGAACTCGGTCGGCGTGACCTCGATGCGGGCGCGGGTGACTTCCTGCATCTTCAGATCGATGTAAGCGTCGATCATCGAATCGGTGAAGACGCCGCCCTTGGTCAGGAAGGCGCGGTCTTTGTCCAGGTAATCCAGCGCTTGGTCGAGGCTGTGGCACACGGTGGGCACCAGCTTGTCCTCCTCCGGCGGCAGGTGGTAGAGGTCCTTGGTGGCGGCCTCGCCCGGGTGGATCTTGTTCTCCACGCCGTCCAGACCGGCCATCAGCAGCGCCGCGAAGCACAGGTACGGGTTGGCCATCGGGTCCGGGAAGCGGGCCTCGACGCGGCGCGCCTTCGGATTGGCCACGTACGGGATGCGGATGGACGCCGAGCGGTTCTTGGCCGAGTAGGCGAGCTTGACCGGGGCCTCGAAGTGCGGCACCAGGCGCTTGTAGCTGTTGGTGGTCGGGTTGGTGATGGCGTTGAGCGCGCGGGCGTGCTTGATGATGCCGCCGATGTAGTACAGGGCGAAATCGCTCAGGCCCGCGTAGCCGTCACCGGCGAACAGGTTCTTGCCGTCCTTCCAGACCGACTGGTGCACGTGCATGCCGCTGCCGTTGTCGCCGTGGTAGGGCTTGGGCATGAAGGTGGCCGTCTTGCCGTAGCTGTTGGCCACGTTCCAGATGACGTACTTGAGCACCTGCGTCCAGTCGGCACGCTCGACCAGCGTGCTGAACTTGGTGCCGATCTCGCACTGGCCGGCGCCGGCGACCTCGTGGTGGAACACCTCCACCGGGATGCCCAGCGACTCCAGGATCAGCACCATCTCGGCGCGCATGTCGTGCGTGCTGTCCACCGGGGGCACGGGGAAGTAGCCACCCTTGGTGCGCGGACGGTGGCCGCGGTTGCCGTTTTCAAACTTGGCACCACTGTTCCAAGGGGCTTCGTATTCCTCGATCTCGTAGAAGCCACGGCCCGGCTCGGTGCTCCAGCGCACACCGTCGAACAGGAAGAACTCCGGCTCGGGGCCGAAGTAGGCGGTGTCGCCCAGTCCGGAAGACTTCAGGTAGGCCTCGGCGCGCTTGGCGATCGAGCGCGGATCGCGGTCGTAGGCCTTGCCGTCGCTGGGCTCGACCACATCGCACTGGATGAAGATGGTCGTTTCCTCGAAGAACGGGTCGATGTTGGCCGTGGCTGGGTCGGGCATCAGCAGCATGTCCGAGGCCTCGATGCCTTTCCAGCCAGCGATCGAGGAACCATCGAAGGCGTGACCGGAGGTGAACTTGTCTTCGCTGAATGCAGACACGGGAACGGTCACGTGCTGCTCTTTGCCACGGGTATCGGTGAAGCGGAAATCGACGAACTTGACGTCGTTTTCTTTCACCATGTTCATCACGTCGGCGACGGTTTTGGCCATCTGGAATCTCCTGTGTCGAGGGGGTAAAAAATCGGACGGCTGATTTGTAGCAGCAACCGTGCCAGCCCGACTCCCCAAGGAAGGGCCCAGCACGCACCACCATGATGCCCCAAAATGGCACCAAATTGCACTTTATTGGTGCATATTGGTCGAAAAAGCTTCAGCGCACCAATTCAGGGCCCAGGGAGGCTTGTTGGGCACGCAAGCCCTCCAGCAAGGCCGCGTAGGCGGGCTGCACCAAGGCATCCTCCCCTTTGACGCCGAGTTCGATGTGACGGCCGTAGGTCGGATGATCGACGCTGGGCAGGCTGAACACCTTGACCCCGGGATGGCCGGACTCGATGCGTTCCATCAGGGGCGTCAACGCCGCTTCCATGGCGCCAAACACAATGACCGATCGTTCCTTCCAGTCCACACGGCGGAAGTGTGCGGCATAACCCGTGTCCAGCACCCATTCGATCATTGGCCAGGCCATCACCGGAAAGCCGGGAACGAAATGGACCGTGCCGCCGCCTGGCCCATCACAGGAAAAGCCGGGTATCTTGTTATAAGGGTTGGGAATGATGCGCGCGCCCACCGGGAACACGCCCATGTTCAAGCGGTGCACGTTATCGGGGCGCTGCGGGTCATAGACCTGCCCCTGCTCGCGGGCCACGTCTTGCATGCGTTCTTCGATGAGCTGACGCGCCTGCGGGTGCAGCGCCAGTTCCACGCCCAAGGCCGCCGCCGCGCACTGGCGGGTGTGGTCGTCGGGCGTGGCGCCGATGCCACCGCACGAAAACACCACGTCGCCTCCGGCAAACGCTTCGCGCAAGGCGGCGGTGATGGCGGCACGGTCATCGCCCACGTAGCGGGCCCACGACAGCGCCAGCCCGCGCTGGCCGAGCAGTTCGATGACTTTGGGCATGTGCTTGTCCTGCCGCTTGCCCGACAGGATCTCGTCACCGACGATGAGGAGGCCAAAACGTGGCATGGAAGTCTGGTTGGTCATGGAATTTCTTTGGCAGTCACATCGATGACTTCGCCCGGCACGGCCCGTGGCGGCGCTGGCTCAGGGGGCGGGACAACGGTCTCGTCGGTCTGACGCTGGCGGCGCAAATCTGCCAACGCGGCCAACAGGTAGTGGGTAAACCACAAAGCGGCAAACGCAAACATCAGCGCATAAATCCACACCGCCAGCGGCACCAGCAAAGGCGCCAGGGCAATGAACACCGCCCCGGACGCCCACAGCAGGCTCGGCGCCGCGCCCAGATAACCACACAGCACCCCCATGCCCAGCAACGCCCAGCGGTGTTGCCCGATCAGTTCGCGGCGTTCGGCCACGCTGGCATGCTCGGCCAGGGCATCGAAGGCAAACACGCGATAGGTCAGCCAACCCCAGATCAGCGGCGGCAGAATCAGCACCAGCGGCGGGATGAGCCACAACGGGATGGAGGCCACGAGCGCCAGCAACGCCAGCACGGTGGACCACAGCGACCAAACCACACTGCCCCAGAAGTTGCCCCCACGCAGCCGCTGCAGATCGGGAAAGCGTCGCTGGGCCACCAGATCGACGATGGCGGGCGTCATCAGCAACGCCACCAACAGCAGGGCCAGCAACACGATCAAGGGCGTGACGAGCACCAGCACGAACAGCGGCGCCAGCAGGGTCTTGACCTCGGGCAAGCCCAGGGTGGTCATCCACTGCATGGCCCAGACGAAAGGGGCCCAGCCCTCCAGCCAGCGCAGCATGGCGCTGACGGCGGCGTCCCAGAACAAGTAGCCCAGCAAGAACGACGCGGCCACCATCAGCACCAGCGGCAGCACAGACAGCGCCACCACTTTGGGATGGAGACAGTAAGCCACCGCCCGCCATGAGGAATCGACAAGCCTTCGCATGACGCCAAGGATACAGGTTTGGCAAGACAAGCGTCGTAACATCGGCACATGGACGACTTGCCTGCCAGCACCCACGTCACGGTTCACGGCCAAGCGCTGGAGGTGCTGCGCCTGCCGGGCGCCGCCGATCTGGCACCTCTGGTCTTTCTGCACGAGGGGCTGGGATCGGTGTCGATGTGGGGGCAGCGACAGCGCTACTGGCCGGCCGAGTTGTGCCGGGCCACCGGACGCGCGGGCTGGGTGTATGCGCGGCGTGGCTATGGCCGCTCCGCGCCCATTGCCGACGTGCGTGGCAGCGGCCGGCACGGGCCGGACTACATGCACCGCGAAGCCCAGCACACCCTGCCCGCGCTGCTCGATGCCCTGGGCGTCCAGCGCCCCGTGCTCATCGGCCATTCCGATGGCGCCACCATCGCCTTGCTGCATGCCGCCCGGCACCCGGTGACGGCCTGCGTGGCGATGGCGCCCCATGTGTTCGTGGAAGAGGTTGCCATCCGCTCCATCGAACAAGCCCGGCAGGCCTACCTGCACGGCGGGCTGCGCGAGCGCTTGGCGCGCCACCATGAAGCGGTGGACTGCGCCTTCTGGCAGTGGAATGACGTGTGGCTGTCGGCTGCATTTCGCGCTTTCGACATTCGCCCCGAATGCCGCGCCATCACCGCGCCTTTGCTGCTCGTGCAAGGATTGCAGGACGAATACGGCACGCTCGCTCAGCTCGACGCCATCGAAGCGGCTGCGCCCCACGCCCAGCGGCTCGTGCTGGACGACTGCGGTCACAGCCCGCATCGGGATCAACCCACCGCCCTCACCGAAGCCCTGGCCCGCTTCCTCAGCCCTTTGCCATGAGCGCCTGGACTTGCTCCGGCTCCAGCCAGCGCCATTGCCCAGGCGCCAGATCGGCCGGCAGGGTGATGGGCCCGATTCGGCTGCGGTGCAGCGCCTCCACCCGGTTGCTCACGGCCGCCACCATGCGCTTGACCTGGTGATATTTGCCCTGCGTGAGCGTCAGCCGCAGACCGTGGCTGCCCACCGCCTCGCAGGCATCGGCCCGCACCGGCCGGGGATCGTCATCCAGCACCACCCCGGCCAACAACCGCTGCACCTGGGGTTCGCTGACCGGGTGTCGGCACGTCACCTCATACACCTTGGGCACATGGTGCCGAGGCGAGGACAGCCGGTGGATGAAAGCGCCGTCGTCGGACAGCAGCAACAAGCCGGTGGTGTCCTGATCGAGTCGGCCGACCGCCTGCACGCCACTGGCCGCGCCCCCCGGCCGCTGGCGCAACGGCGCGGGCAATAAGGTGTAGACGCTGGGCCAGGCGCTGGGCCGCTGCGAACACTCGAAACCCGCGGGCTTGTACAGCATCAAATAGGCGCGATGCCGATACTCCCAACGCTGCCCCTCCACGTAAAACACCAGCCCCTCGGGCTCGAAAACGGCCGAGGGATCGGCGCACACCTGAGCGGGCCCGCCGACGCTGACCCGCCCCTGCTGCACCAGCCCGAGGCATACGCGCCGCGTACCGAAGCCCTGTGTAAACAAAATGTCTGGCAACTGCATGGCGTCAAGCATAGCGGCTACGGCGCCACAGTCCCCCGTTGGCAAGGCACCGATCGGCGACAATTGAGGGTTGCGCATGAATACCCGTGCGCGAAGCGTCTGCGACGGACATCATGCTCGAACGGTTGAAAAAACTCCTGCCCACCAAAGACAGCCTGCACAGCAACCGCTGGCTGCGCTGGCTGGGCCCTTGGCTGAACCACCCGCGGCTGTGGCACATGAGCCGCAAGGGCATTGCCATGGGGCTGGCGCTGGGGGTGTTTTTCGGGCTGCTGATCCCGGTGGCACAAATCCCGTTTTCAGCCACCATGGCCGTGATTCTGCGGGCCAATTTGCCGGTGGCGGTGGCCAGCACCCTGGTCACGAACCCGGTGACTTTCGGGCCCGTCTATTACGGGGCCTACCGGCTGGGCAAATTCGTGCTGCTGGAGGAAGAACCCACGGCGGACGAGATCGAGCGGCTGATTGAAAAGAAAGCGCGCGACAAGCAACTGGCAGGTGAGTTCAGCATGGTGGACCGGATCCAGTACGCGTGGCACCAGTTGGGCAAAGTCGGCAAACCGCTGATCGTCGGGTTGGCCATCGTGGCCACGGTGGCGGGTGTGCTGGCGTATTTCCTGATCCACGGGTTGTGGATGCTGCGGGTGCGCTGGGAGCGCAGGCGCCGACTGGAAAAGATGCGCAATCCCCGCTGAGAAGAGCGCCGTCACCCGACGGCCTGCCATCAGCTCTGTGCCGCGCGCTTCCAGGCCTGTTGGGCGGCCTGCTCGTCACCCCGCTGCTCGGCCAACTGGGCCAGCGAGCACCAAGCGCGGCGCCGCAGTTCCGCGTCGTGCAGCCCCGAAGTGGCCTGCGCCAGCAACCGGGCGGCCTTGCCCCAGAGCTGGCGCTGCATGAAGGCCTGCCCCGCCAGATATTGCAGCCCGGCGTCTGTGGGCTGGGCTTGCTGGGCGGCTTCGATCCGCGGCAGCCATGGGGCGTCCAGCCGAGGCAGGTAGGCCTCCAGCAGCAGCAAGCAGGCGCGGCGCTGCCGGTCCGACAGCCCGGCATAGCCTTGCCAGACCGCCTCCAAAGCCTCGGTCACGGGCTTGTCCAGCGGCGCGGCGGTCACTTGCGGATCGGCGCCCGCCTCGTCCGCGGCATCGGCGGGCGAAACCGCGCTGTCGGGCGGGGTCACAGGCTCCAGGGCCTGCCAACGCTGTAAGAACTGCAAGGCCAACCGGGGCTCCTGGCGCTCACGCGCATCGAGCGAGCGCCACACTGCGCTGAGCTGGTCCAGATCATGGGCTTGCTGCAGGGCATCACTGAGCAGGCCTTTGAGCAAGCTGTCGGCCACGGCCGGCGAAAACGCCTTGTGCTTGGTCAGCAGGCGCACCATGTCGATGGCGTCGCGGGCATTGTGCTCCAGCTGGGCCAGCTTCAGGCGCAGACGCACGGCCTGTATGCGCCGGGCAGCCCCCTGTGGCAGTTGCTCCAACCATTGCCGGGCGGCGGCTGCATCACGGCCTTTGATGGCCCAAGCCGCGGCACGCAACATGGCCCCTTCTCGGGCAGCGGCGGCGTCAGCGTCCTGGACCGCGACCAAGGCCTCGATGGCCTGGTCGCGCTGCGCGGGGTTGCCCAGGGCCTGAGCGCTTTCAGCCTGCAGCAGCCGGGCCAACACCAGCCACTGGGCACGCCGGGGCATACCACCGTCGGCCGGCAGCCCTTCGAGCACCTGCAGGGCGTGCCGGGCAGCGGCCTGCGCCCGCACGAAACGGCCGGCAAGCTGGTAAGTCACCGCATCGAGCAAGGACACATACACGGCCCGCTCCTGCTGGTGCGCGCGCCAGCGCTGGGCCTGCTGGGGCAGCCCGCGCAGCAGCGCCAGCCCGCGCAGGGTGAGGTACATGAGGGCAAAGCCGGCCACGATGGCAAACAGCACCAGATTGAGCGACATGTCGAGCCGCCAGGGGTGCCAAAACACGGTGACGGTGGCGGCGTTGTCACCGACCAGCAAGGCCAGGGCCACCGCCAGCGCGGCCAGAAACAAAAACCAGAACACGGTTCTCATGGGAGCGCTTTCCTTCAGCGTCCGCTGGCCGCCACCGCCAGCGCGGCCAGGGTTTCGTCGGGCCGGGGCAGCGTGTCCTGGCGCATGTCGGCTTCGAGCTGGGCGAGTGTTTGCAAGGCCAACCGGGTCGAGACGGCCTGCTCATCGAAGTAACGCCGCACCAACTCGCTGGCTTTGCGGACATCGGCGCGCGCGGTCTCGAACTGGCGCCCCAGCAAGGCCAGCCGGGCATTGAGCAGGGTGAGTTTGAGGTTCTCGCGCAGGAAGAAAGACTGTTCGGGCGCCAGCAACGCCGCTTCGGGCTGGTCGATCCGGCTGACGCGGATGAGATCGGCCGTGCCCTCGCGCACATGGGCCCACCATCTGTCCCAGGCCGCCCTGCGCCAGGCGTCGAAACGCTGCCAGCCACGCGCCAGCATGCCGCCGGGGGCTTCGGGTTCGGCGGGCGTGGATTTGGCTTCAGCGGCGGGTGACGGCGCCTCTGCAGGAGCAGGCGGTTCAGCGCGGGTGGAGGCCGGCTCGCTCAACACCAAAGGCGCATTGCGCAGCGGCCACTCATCGACCTGGCGCAGCAGTTCGTCGAGCCGCAGGGCCAAAGCCGGCACATCGGCCAACTCGGCCGCACGCAGGCGTTCGATGTCGCGCGCGATCGCGCGTTGCACCGGATTGAGGCGGGGCTGGGCGGCGCGTTCGATGCGCTGCTCCGCGCCTTGGAGGGCCGAAATCAACGGCTGGGCGCTGCCGGTCAATTGGCTTTGCTGCACAGCCAAGCGCAGCGCCGCTTCCAGATCCTGCACCAGGCTGTCGTCGCGCGAGCGCGAGACCGACAGCATCAACTCTTCCAGTTGGCTGCGCTGCAGCGACACCTCCGACAGACGCAGTTCGGCCACGCCCAGACGGGCAACGAGCTCTTTGGACAGGGACTCGGCATGCTGGGCCAAGGTGCGCGCGGCGGCGGCCTCGGCCAGGGTATCGGCGCTGCGCCGGGCCATCTCCTCCTGGGTCTTGCTCAGGCGCTGCGCCACCGAGGCCGTCCATGCCAGCGCCACGACCGCCAGCGCCAGCGCCAGCCAGACGGCCCAAGCCAACCACCGGGCCGGGCGGCGCGCCGGCTCGCCGGTGGCGGCAACCGGCGGCGCATCAGCAGCCGCTGGCGCACCACCGCCGGAGGCCACGGGCGCAGAAGAGGAGGCGAGGTCTTTTTCCGGTTCGGACATGATCAGCGATAGGTTTCAAGGGCCCGCAGCACATCGGCAAGCGCAGGCCGTGTGGTGATTATTTCGCCAAATCCCATGCGGCGGGCTGACATTTCGATGCGAGGATGCGTCACGAGCGCACGGGCACGGCCCCAAGACTGGCCCGGGCACAGGGCGTCCAAATGCGCGACGGCTTCGCTGCTGCTGAGCAGCCAGACCGCGCCTTCCATGGCCCACGTGGCCACGCGCCCTCGGGTGGCCGCGTCCCACACCGGGGGTTGGCGCCGGTAGGCGATGCAGGTTTCGATCTGGCCACCTGCCGCCTGGCAACGGGCGGACAGCCAGTCGCGACCGGTCTGTCCATCGGCCGACTGCCCTCGGACGATCAGTAGGCGATGGCCGGGCTGCACTTGAGGCGCGACGGCCTGCCACAGCGCTTCGGAGTCGAACTGCTCGGCCGCCGCATCGGGTTGATCGATGCGCTCGGGCGGCACACCCGCTTCGCGCAATGCTTTGGCCGTGCCCGGCCCCGGGGCCCAGCACCGGGGCGCCAGCCGGGCCAAGGCCGGGGTGAGGAACGCATGAACGGCCTGCGCGCTGACGAACATCCAGGCGTCGTGCTGCCCGGCCGAAGCCTGGGCGCGACGCAACGCCTGTGGATCGGGCGCCGCAGCGATCTCGATCAAAGGCAAAGCCGCCACGGCCCAGCCCGCCGCCTGCAGCGCGGCCACCCATGGAGAAGCTTCCCGGGCCGGCCGGGTGACGATGACCGTCGGCGTCATGCAGACAGGCCGCCCTCCGGGGCCCCGGCCCGTTGCAAGGCGTGGGCGACGGCGGTGCCCAAGGCATCCGCATCGTCCAGCGAGGCCACCGGCGCCTGCCCATCGGCCCGCAGCACCGGCCCGCGGCCCTCGGGGTGCCCCCAAGCGGCATCGAGCCGCAGGACGCCGCTGCCACCGTCGGGCGCCTCCACCCAGGTGGCAAACGCCGCCAATGGCATGGAGCAACTGCCGCCCATGGCGCGCGAGACAGCGCGCTCGGCCGCCACGGCCCACCAGGTGGCCCGGTCGGCCAGCGGCGCCAAGGCTTCGATCACCTCGGCCCGCTCGGCGCGCACCTCGATGCCCAAGGCGCCTTGCCCGGCAGCCGGCAGCATTTCCTGGGGCGAAAAGATTTTGCGGATGCGCCCCTCCAGCTTTAGGCGCTTGAGCCCGGCGGCCGCCAGCACGATGGCGTGATACTGGCCTTCGTCGAGCTTGCGCAGGCGGGTATCGAGGTTGCCGCGCAAAGGCTCAATGCGCACATCCTGGCGGTCCAGCCGGTCCAGCGCCTCACGCAGCAGCACCATGCGGCGCAGGCTGGACGTGCCCACCACCGCCTCGGGCGGCAACGCCGCCAGGTCGGCGCAACGGGGCGACACCCAGGCGTCCCGTGGATCTTCACGCGGCATCACGCACGCCAGCACGAAGCCGGGGGGCAGTTCCATCGGCACGTCTTTGAGCGAATGAACCGCCAGATCGGCGCGGCCTTCCTCCAGCGCCACCTCCAGTTCCTTGACGAACAACCCTTTGCCGCCCACCTTGCTGAGGGTGCGGTCCAGGATTTGATCGCCCCGGGTGGTCATGCCCAGCAGGCTCACGGCATGCCCCCGTGCCTGCAGCAACGCCTTCACGTGCTCGGCCTGCCAGAGGGCCAGGCGGCTTTCGCGGGTGGCGATGGTCAGGGGGGGCTGGAAGAGGCGCGTAGACGGTTCAGACATGCGATGGGCAGAGCGCCGCCAGCGGCGACGCATCGATCGAGAAAACCATTGATGCTAGCATGCCCCCCCGGCCAGCGCCTCACGCACCAGGGGCAGTTGCCGGCGCGAGACGGCCAGCGCCTCTTCCACGCCGTCGAGCCGCAAGCGCCAGCCTTCCGGATCGTCACCCGCGTCATGCCCTTTTTCCAGGGAGCGGATGCAGCGGCGCGCCACCAGTGCGTTGCGGTGGATGCGCAGCCAACGTTGGGGGTGCGCCTGCTCCAGCTCGTGCAAAGAGCCGTCGTAGATGTAGGTGCGCTCACGCGTGCGCACGGTCACGTACTTGAGTTCGGCCTTGAGGTAAATGATGGCATCCAGCGGGACGCGCTCGGTGCGGCCACGGTCGTGGATCAGCAGAAAGTCGGGCGCTGGGGTGGGTGCCGCATCCGCAGCGGGCGGCAAGCGGCGCCGCGCCACTTTTTCCAGCGCCTGCTGCAAGCGCTCGCGGCGCACCGGCTTGGTGAGATAGTCCACCGCCTCCACGTCGAAGGCCTCCAGGGCGTGCTCGGCATGCGCCGTCACGAACACCACGGCAGGCGGATCGTCGTGTTGGCGCAGCAGGCGGGCCAGGCTCAGGCCATCCACACCCGGCATGTGGATATCCAGCAGCAGCACATCCCAGTGCCCGTGCTGCAAGCGCTCCATGGCCTGCACGGCGTGCGCGGCCTCCTCCACCTGAGGACGGGCCGGCGCGGGCCAGTCGCATTCGTCCAGCAGACTGCGCAGCCGGGCCCGGGCCAAGGGCTCGTCATCCACCAGCAGAATCCGCATCGTCTTCACTCCCGCCTTCCAGAAGGCGGCCACGTAAAATGTGGCGCCTTTTGGCATTCTTCCAAATTTTCGCGTCGCTGTCGCGCCCGCTCCCATGTCATCGAACCAACTCGACACCAAATCCCAAGCCTGGTCCGCCCTGTTTTCCGAGCCGATGAGCGAGCTGGTCAAGCGCTACACCGCCAGCGTCTTCTTCGACCAGCGACTGTGGCAGGCCGACATCCAGGGCAGTCTGGCGCACGCCGAGATGCTCGCGGCGCAGGGCATCATCAGCGCGCAGGACTGGGCCGACATCCAGCGCGGCATGGCGCAGATTCGCGCGGAGATCGAGTCCGGCCAGTTCGAGTGGAAACTCGATCTGGAGGACGTGCACCTCAACATCGAGGCGCGGCTGACGCAGCTGGTCGGCGACGCCGGCAAGCGGCTGCACACCGGCCGCAGCCGCAACGACCAGGTCGCCACCGACGTGCGCCTGTGGCTGCGCGACGAGATCGACGCCATCGCCGCCCTGCTGCGCGAGCTGCAGACGGCGCTGGTGGAGGTGGCCGCGCGGCACGTGGACGTGATCCTGCCGGGCTTCACGCACCTGCAGGTGGCGCAGCCGGTCAGCTTCGCGCACCACCTGCTGGCGTATGTGGAAATGTTCGCGCGCGACGAGGAGCGGCTGGCCGACGTGCGCCGCCGCACCAACCGCCTGCCGCTGGGCAGCGCGGCGCTGGCCGGCACCACCTACCCGCTGGACCGCGCGCGCGTGGCGCGCACGCTCGGCATGGTCGATGAGCGCGGCGAGCCGCAGCTGTGCCTCAACAGCCTGGATGCGGTCAGCGACCGCGACTTCGCCATCGAATTCAGCGCCGCTGCCGCGCTGATCATGGTGCACGTCAGCCGCCTGAGCGAGGAGCTGATCCTGTGGATGAGCCAGAACTTCGGCTTCATCCGCATCGCCGACCGCTTCACCACCGGCAGCTCCATCATGCCGCAAAAGAAGAACCCCGACGTGCCGGAGCTGGCGCGCGGCAAGACCGGCCGCGTCGTCGGCCACCTGATGGGGCTGCTGACGCTGATGAAGGGCCAGCCGCTGGCCTACAACAAAGACAACCAGGAAGACAAGGAGCCGCTGTTCGACACGGCGGACACGCTCAAGGACACGCTGCGCATCTTCACCGACATGATCGGCGGCGAGCGCGACCCGGCCACCGGGCAGCGCTCGGGGGGCCTGACGGTAAACCGCGAGGCGATGGAGGCCGCGGCGCGGCGCGGCTACGCCACCGCCACCGACCTGGCCGACTACCTGGTCAAGAAGGGTGTGCCGTTCCGCGACGCGCACGAGACGGTGGCCCACGCCGTCAAGGCCGCCACCAGCCATGCCTGCGACCTGTCGGAGCTGCCGCTGGCGGTGCTGCAGGGCTTCCACCCCCTGATCGAGAAAGACGTGTACGACGTGCTGAGCCTGCGCGGCTCGCTGCAGGCCCGCAACACCCTGGGCGGCACCGCGCCGGCCCAGGTGCAGGCGCAGATCGAGCGCCACCGCGCCCGTCTGGGTTGAACCTCCTGAACCGCAGGAGCGGCGTCAGGCCGGCCGGGTATCCTCGAACGCGGGCAGGGTGTCGTCGGCGTACACCACGCGGTTGCGTCCGGTGTGCTTGGCCTGATAGAGGGCGCTGTCGGCACGCGCCAGCAAGCCGGGCAGATTCACGTCCACCCCATCGAAGTCCGCCACCCCGAAACTGGCGGTGAAATGCAATGCCTGCCCGCCTACGGTCAACGCCCGCGCCTCCACCGCTTGCCGCATGCGTTCGGCCACCCGGACCGCCTCCTGCCCCTCAATCCCCGGCAGCAGGACGGCAAATTCTTCGCCCCCCAGCCGCCCCACCATGTCCACTTCCCGCACCTCGTGCATCAGCGCCTGGGCAAAACTCACCAGTACCGCATCACCCACGGCATGGCCATAGGTGTCGTTGACACGCTTGAAGCGGTCCAAGTCCACCATCACCACCGACAGGGGCTGGCTGTATCGCAGCGCACGCTGAATCTCCAGCTCAGCGCGTTCCGTGAATGCGCGACGGCTGGCCACGCCCGTCAATGCATCGATGCGGGCAGCTTGCTCAGCGGCTTCTTTCTGCAGGCGCAGTTCCCGGGTGGCAGCGGCCACCTGCTGGCGTAGGTCTTCCTGTGTCATCGCTATCCGCGAGGCCATGGCATTGATGCCCCGGGACAAGGAGGCCAGAGGCCCCGCCGCCTCCACGTCGGCACGCTCGTGCAGATGACCCAACCCGATCTGCTCGACCACTTTGGACACGCTCGCCATGGGCCGAGTGACGCTGGACGCCATCAAGGCAGACAGGATCGAGGCCAGCCCCAATGCGCCCGCAGTGACCAGCACGGCCCAGATCAGGAGGTCCCGCCGCTGCCCGCGCAATTTGTCCAGGTCATAGATCACCACCACCTGCCCGGCCAAGCCCCTTGGCGCCATGCCAGCACGCAAAGCAGGCGTCAGGGCAAAGGGGTCGTCCATCTGGATGGCCGTGTAATGCACGGGCACGGAAACGGTCAACACATCCCCGAATTCGGTGATCACCTCGTCGCTGAAGGGCGGCAGTTGGGCCGGCAATTTCCCGGCCACGACCCGGTACTGGCCATCGGCCGGGATCACCGCCACCCCCAACAGTTCGGGCGCGGACTCGAACAGCTGATTGACCTGCCGCTGCAGGTTCTGGCGATCTCCCACGAACAGGCCGAACTCAGCTGCACTGGCCATCTGCAGGGCATTGGCGCGGACCCGGTCCGCGACCGCTTCAGCCAAGTTACGCTCATGACGGTCCATGAACAGCCAGAGCAAGGCGAGCGTGACCAGCACGGCCGGCAGGGCCGCTGCCAACCACAGCCGTGCCCGTATGCCCAGCGCCTGCGGCAAACGTTTCATCGGATCTCTCCTGCCAGGGCCCGCTGCAGGGCCTCGACATCGGGCACATCAAGGCCCAGGGATCTGGCCACCTGATCGTTGACTGCGACCGCGCCGCTGGCTGCGCGGGCGGGCGCTGGCAACTGGCCTTGCGCCCACCACCCCTGAACGGCAGCGGCCACCTGGCGAGCCACCTGCAGCGGGGTGGTGTGCAGACTGAAAGTGGCACCAGCCCGGACGTGGGATTCGGCATAGCTGACCATCGGAATACGCTGCCGATAGGTGGCGATCAAGATGTTTTGCAAAGTGGCCGCGTTGTAAATCATCGGATCGGGCAAGGCCAACAACACTTCGGATTCGGACAGCACGTTGCGCAGCAACGGGAACAAGTTCGCGGCTTCTTCTTGCACACGTGCCTTGACCAGGACCAGCTGACGTTCGGCTGCTGCTCGGTCCAGCGCCGGTTCGAGCGGTGCCGAGGCTGGCCCCAACAGCACGCCAACCCGGCGGCGGCGTGGCATGACGCGCTGAATCAGAGCCAGAAAGCGCTCGGGCGGTTGATCGAGCCAGATGGCCGAAGAACCGACAGGCAAGGAGCGTCCCACGGCCACATAGGCCGCCTCAGGCAATAGGGCGGCCAGCACAGGCACAGACCAGGCAGTGGGCTGGCGCTGCACCTGCACAGCCAGTTCCGCCAGTGGGCGAACCCCCAGCGTCAGGTGCAGGCGCACCTCCCCTGCCGGCAAAGGCGTGGGGCTGTCGGTGGACACCTCCCAAGGCTGCCCCCCATCCCACAGCCGCCCCAGGTGTTCCAGCACCTCACCCGTGGCCCCTGTGCGCTCAGCCGCCCACACCCGCACCCGCGCGGGCTGCCCCCATCCCACCGCGGGCCCGCCCAAGAGCAGACCTCCCGCCAGCGGCCAAGCCAGCCAGCGACGTCGGCTCAGTCGAGGCACCTCAGAACTCCACATGCAAGGTGTGAACGCACGCCGCGGAAACGTCGAAGGGCGCGAGGACAAGAACTCCTGCCGGTCGCCATTGAGCGATTGCACCGTCAAGGACCATTCGGCACGTGTCGTGCCCCAGCGCAAGGCGCGGGCAATGCGAAGATCGATGCGGTAATCCGCGTCCAGTGCACTGTTGGCGCGACGCCAGGCCATTTCGTCCCGCCCGTAGGCCCACAATGCCAATGACCAGTCGTGTGGCAATTCCTGCATCCACCCCAGCGTCCAGAACTGCCGGGGCGGCGTGCGCTGGCCGACCTTGGCTGGGTCGTCCCAGCGAAAGCGGTTCAGGTTGTGATTCCACAACAAATGGGTACCCGCCATGGGTTGCCAGCGCAGCTGATATTCCAGGCCTTGTGTGCGAAAACCTTGGCCATTGATGAAGTCGCGCTGCAGACCACCCAGCGAAAAGGAGTCAATCTCGCGGTCGAAACGCTCGTCGTACAGGCGTGCGTCCCACACGAGGTTGAGGGCAGGGAAACGCCCCAAGTAGCTGATTTCACGACTGACGAGTCGTTCAGGGCGCACCTGCCCGCTGGAGACGAAAGTGCGTGTCAGGAAAGAGCCATCGGGGCGGAAGTAGCGCACATCCGCAAACTGCTCAAACAGCGTGGGGGCCCGTTGTGCAGAGGCCAGTCCGAAACGCACCGTATGGTCCGGCGTGATGTGGTGATTGATCATGAACCGCGGCGTGGCATAGCTGCCGGTATGGCTGTGCCGCCCGGTGAACAAGCCGGCATTGAGCACCCAGTCTGGGGCCAACGCCCATTCGGCGTTCACAAACAGACGCCAATCCCGCTGTGCCAGGCGCGAATCGCGGAAAAACAGGGGCGGCGATAGGGCACTGTCTTCGTTGAGGCCCACCCCCCAGACCCAGCGCCAGTGCTGGCCCGCCCGGAACTGGTGCTGAATCTCTGCATGCAGGCGCCGCTCCTGATTGCCGAAATCGATGACCACGCCCTGCAAACCCGGTCGCTGATAGATGAAGCGGTCGGTGGCGCGCTCCTCGCTCCAACTGAACGTGCCCTGCCAAGACTCATCGATCGAGGGTTGGAACACCCAGCGCGCCAGCAGGTAGGCCGAACGCCGCTGCACATCGCGCTCAGGATTGTCGAAATCCGCCGGCACCCCATCTCCGGTTCGGCTGTCGGCGTACCCGGCTGCCAACATGAGGTCGTGCTCGGCGCTGAGCCGCCAGTCGCTGCGCCACTTGACGGTGTTGAGACGGGTATCATCGTTGACGAATCGATAGCCGTGATCGTGCCGCTGTGCCACCGACAGCCGGTGACTGGCCTGCGCGTCCCCCCAGCCGTGCCGGACATACACATCGCGGATCCCATACTCGCCAGCGGTCAGTGAGACCGTTCCCCCCATCGTGTCTTGCGGGTGGCGGGTGATGACGTTGATGACACCGAACAAGGCATTGGCCCCGAAAGCGGCCGAATTCGATCCTCGCAGCACCTCGATGCGCTCGATCTCTTCCAGCGATAGCACGTACATGCCATGCAAGGTGCCCCCGAGGTAAGTGGAAGAGTAAACCGATCGCCCATCGATCAACACCAGATTGCGAGTGCCCAGTTCATCAACCGGCGCATGATAGGCGGCCACCGGATTGGCCCCGTTGTAGCCCGAGACCAGATACCCTGGCACCAGCCGCAGCAACTCGGCAAGGGTGCGCGCCCCGGAACGACGGATCCACTCGCGGTCCAGCACCGTCACCGCGCCGGGCGTGTCCTGCAACGGCTGGGCCAGGCGGCTGACCGTCAGAACGGTGGGAACCTCGCCAAAGAAATCCGCTTCGGTCGGCACATCCGGTGTTGCACAGACCGCGCCTGCGAAAAACCAAAAACCCCACGTTGCAAGCCCTAACAGGCCGTTGAAAAACTCCCCTGTGGCCGGTCTTGGTACGGGTACCATGTGAGCCACGGCGACGACGACCAGACACCAGACACCGAAGATGAGAG
>NZ_SNYL01000011.1 GCF_004363315.1 Tepidicella xavieri | reverse complement strand
CTCTCATCTTCGGTGTCTGGTGTCTGGTCGTCGTCGCCGTGGCTCACATGGTACCCGTACCAAGACCGGCCACAGGGGAGTTTTTCAACGGCCTGTTAGCTCAAACGCTTCTGGAACAAGCTGCGAAAGACGGGAAAAATGTCTGCCGGCGTGGCAATGCGCTGCATCGCGAAGCGCTCCCGATGCCGCGGCAGCAAGCGGGCGTACTCCTCCCACAGATTGCGCGGCTGCTCGTCGTTGATCTCGATGTAAGCGTAATACTGGCACAGCGGCAGCAGCGACTCATCGAGCAATTGCCGGCACAGCGGGGAGTCGTCGTTCCAGTTGTCGCCGTCGGAAGCCTGCGCCACATAGACGTTCCAGGCCTGGCTGCCGTAGCGCTCGCGCACGATCTTCAGGGTCAGGGCCAGCGCGCTGGAGACGACCGTGCCCCCAGACTCCCGGGAGTGAAAGAACTCGTCTTCATCCACCTCGGCCGCCTGGGTGTGGTGACGCACGAACACCAGTTCGATACGCTCATAAGTGCGCCGCAAAAACAGGTACAGCAGCATGAAAAACCGCTTGGCGATCTGCTTGCGTTCCTCGTCCATGGAGCCGGAGACGTCCATCAGGCAAAACATCACCGCCTGGGTGGAAGGCTGCGGCACACGCACGCGGTGGGTGTAGCGCAAATCGAACTCATCGATGAAGGGGATGGCCTCCAAGCGGTGGCGCAGCCGCGCCATTTCTTCTTCCAGCTCGCGGGCGCGAGGGTCGCCCTCCCCGCGCTCGGCCACCACCTGCTCCCATTCGGCTTGCAGGGCTTGCAGCCGCTGCTTCAGCGGCGCGCCGTGCGCGATTCGACGCCCCGCCGCTCCGCGCATGCTGCGGCGGATGCTGATGTTGGCCGGCGTGCCAGTTGGGGTGTAGCCAGCGCGCCGGCTCTGGTATTCCTGGATCTGCGCCAGCTGCGTCTTGACGAGGTTGGGCAAAGCCAGGTCTTCGAAGAAGATGTCGAGAAACTCCTCGCGGCTGAGGGTAAAGACGAAGTCGTCCAGGCTTTCGCCGTCGGGGCTGGCCTGCCCGCTGCCGCTGCCCGCCGCCCCCCCACTGGGGCGGTCCAGCTCGTCGCCCGGCACGAAACGGTCGTTGCCGGCATTGACACGCCGCCACACGCCGGGGCGGCCATGGCGAAACTGGGGTTCGGAAATGTCTTTGCCGGTGATGTGCACTTCTTCCCCGGCGTCGATGTCGCGCACGTTGCGCCGGCCAATGGCCTGACGCACGGCATCGCGGATCTGCCCCTTGAACCGACGCAGAAAACGCTGGCGATTGACGGTGCTCTTGTTGCGAGCATCGTGGCGCCGATCGACGATGTGCACCATCTGGCTCATGATCCCTCTCCCCCGGCACCTGCGCGCCACGCCGCATGGGCGGCAGGCGTGCGCCGCCCATGCCCGCCGCGCTCAGGAGGACTTGCGCACCCGCAGATACCATTCGGCCAGCAGCCGTACCTGGCTTTCGGTATAGCCTTTGGCCACCATGCGATTGACGAAGTCCTGGTGTTTTTTCTGCTCCTCGGCGCTGGCCTTGGCGTTGAAGGAAATCACCGGGAGCAGGTCCTCGGTGTTGGAGAACATCTTCTTCTCGATGACGGCGCGCAGCTTTTCGTAACTGGTCCAGCTCGGGTTGCGCCCGTCGTTCTTGGCCCTGGCGCGCAGCACGAAGTTGACCACCTCGTTGCGGAAGTCTTTCGGGTTGGAGATGCCGGCGGGCTTCTCGATCTTTTCCAACTCGTCGTTGAGCGCCTGGCGGTCCAGCATCTCGCCGGTGTTGGGGTCGCGGAACTCCTGGTCCTGGATCCAGAAATCGGCGTAGGTGACGTAGCGGTCGAACACGTTCTGGCCGTACTCGGAGTAGCTCTCCAGGTAGGCGGTCTGGATCTCCTTGCCGATGAATTCGGCATAACGCGGCGCCAGGTATTCCTTGAGGAAGCGGCGATAGCTTTCCTCCACCTCGGGCGGAAACTGCGCCTGCTCGATCTGCTGCTCCAGCACGTACATCAGGTGCACTGGGTTGGCCGCCACCTCGCGGTGGTCGAAGTTGAAAACCTTCGACAGAATCTTGAAGGCAAAGCGCGTGGACAAGCCCGTCATGCCCTCGTCCACCCCGGCGAAGTCGCGGTATTCCTGCAGGCTCTTGGCTTTGGGGTCGGTGTCCTTGAGGTTTTCGCCGTCGTACACCCGCATCTTGGAGTAAATGGAGGAGTTTTCGGGCTCCTTCAGGCGCGAGAGCACGGCGAATTCGGCCATCATGCGCAGCGTATCGGGCGCGCAAGGGGCATGGGCCAGCGACGAGTTGCGAATGAGCTTTTCATAAATGCGCACCTCGTCAGACACCCGCAGGCAGTACGGCACCTTGACGATGTAGATCCGGTCGATGAAGGCTTCGTTGTTGCGATTGTTCTTGAAGGTCTGCCACTCGGCCTCGTTGGAATGGGCCAGGATCGTGCCGTCGAAAGGAATGGCGCCAAAGCCTTCCGTGCCCTTGTAATTGCCCTCCTGGGTGGCGGTCAGCAGCGGGTGCAGCACCTTGATGGGGGCCTTGAACATTTCCACGAATTCCATCAGGCCCCGGTTGGCCAGGCACAGCCCGCCCGAATAGCTGTAGGCATCCGGGTCGTTTTGCGAGTAGGACTCCAGCTTGCGGATGTCGATCTTGCCCACCAGCGAGGAGATGTCCTGGTTGTTCTCGTCGCCCGGCTCGGTCTTGGAAATCGCGATCTGGCGCAGTACCGAAGGGTAGAGCTTGACCACGCGAAAGCGCGTCACATCGCCGCCAAACTCGTGCAGGCGCTTGACGGCCCAGGGGCTCATCACGGCATTGAGGTAGCGTCGCGGAATGCCGTAATCTTGCTCCAATAAATGGCCGTCTTCGTCGGGATTGAACAGGCCCAGCGGCGACTCATGCACGGGAGAGCCCTTGATGGCGTAAAACGGCACTTTCTCCAGCAGCGACTTGAGTTTTTCCGCCAGCGAGGACTTGCCCCCGCCCACCGGCCCCAACAGGTAAAGGATCTGCTTCTTCTCCTCCAGGCCCTGCGCCGCATGGCGGAAATAGGCCACGATGCTCTCGATCGTCTCCTCCATGCCGTAGAACTCGCGGAAAGCCGGGTAAATCTTGATGACCTTGTTGGCAAACAGGCGTGACAAGCGCGGGTCGGTCCGGGTATCGACCAGTTCCGGCTCTCCGATGGCCAGCAGCATGCGTTCGGCCACGCTGGCATAGGCCCGAGGGTCGCGCCGGCACAGTTCGAGGTAGTCCTGCAGCGACATTTCCTCTTCCTGCGTGGCCTCGAAGCGGCTCTGGTAGTGGGCGAAGATGGACATGGCACACCTTCCTTTCTGCAACGGACTCTGGCATCGGATGTTTCCACCATCGACGCCCTTTGGCAACCGGGCTGTGGCACCGACCCGACTGTCCGACAGGGCATGGCGACAAAAGTTCACGCCCCAGCGGCGACGCGGTTACGATGCCGGGATCGGCTGCCCATCGCCCTTGCCCGCAACCTGGAAACGGCGATGGCATGCGTTCCGGGAGGCTTCTTGCCATGCCATGGCCCATCCGACCGCCTCGCCTGAGCCTGGCCCTGCAAGGGGGTGGGGCCCACGGGGCCTTCACCTGGGGCGTGCTCGACGCCCTGCTGGAGCACGGCTGCGCGTTCGATGGCGTCAGCGGCACCAGCGCCGGCGCCATGAACGCGGTGGTGCTGGCCCACGGCCTGGCCGAAGGCGGCCCACCAGCCGCCCGGCAAGCGCTGCGGGCGTTCTGGATGGCCGTGGCCGACAGCCTGCCCTTCGAAGTGGCCCAGCCCAGCGCCGACGGCCGTCGCTATGTGCTCGTGCCAGCCTGGCGGATGCTGCTGCACTGGAGCCAGCACTTCACGCCCGAGCAGATCAACCCCCTGGACCTGAACCCGCTGCGCGACATCCTGCATGCCCAGGTGGATTTCGCGCGCCTGCGCCGCAGCGCCCCGGTGCGGCTGTTCATCGCCGCCACGCACGTCAACACCGGGAAATTGCGATTGTTTCGCACCGCCGAGCTCAGCGCCGACACGGTGCTGGCCTCGGCCTGCCTGCCCATGCTACACCGCACCGTGGTGATCGACGGCGAACCGTACTGGGACGGCGGCTATGCCGCCAACCCAGCCGTCTATCCACTGCTGCACGACTGCAGCGCGGCCGACATCCTGCTGGTGCTGCTGGCTCCCTTGCAGCACCCCGAAACCCCGCAGACCGCGCAGGCCATCCGGCAACGCACCCTGGAACTGGCCTTCCATGCGAATTTCCTGCGCGAAATGCGCATGTACGCCCAATGGCATCGGCACATCCAGGCCACCGCCTGGTGGCGGCGTGGCCCGCTGGAGCGCCGCCTGGCCCGCACCCGGTTTCACCTCATCGAAGCGAGCGACCTTCTGAGCGAACAGCCCGCCGAAAGCCGGCTCGCCGTGCACCGCCGGTTTTTCGAGCAGTTGCACCAACTCGGCCGCGAACGCGCCCTGGCCTGGCTACAAACCCACCGCTCGGCCATCGGACGGCACAGCAGCGTGGACTGGGAGGCCCTGTTTGAGTGAGGGTGGGCCGGGGTCAAGCGATGGCCTGCCTTCAGCCCTGCAGTCGCCGACGGCAAGCATCCACGGCGGCCGTGATCTGCCGCGCCACTTGATGGCGAATCGGCACGCGCTCAAAGCGCTCGCCCAATGCGCTGGCTTGGAGCAACATCCGGTCGATGACCTCTTCCACCCGTTTCCTTGGGATGCCACCTTCCTCCGCCAGACGCAATAAATGCCGGCGTTCGATGGCGGCACCTTCGCCGCAAACGTCCAGGTGATGCTGGCCCATCGGGCCTTCGCTGAAGGTCAGGTCGAATGCCGGCGCCAGACGCCAGCGCCGGTCAGGCCCAAGACGCCACGCGAAGTTCTTGGGATGGTCGTCACGGTTGTGGAAAAGCACATTGAAGACGGCTCGCGCGTAGGCTTTCTCCACTTCGCGCTCGTCGCGCGTCAGGAAACGGGTAGCCCGCAAGAAAGCGGTGTAGTCGGTGGCACCGGGCAGGCGAAAATCCACCTGCAACAATCCAGCCAGACTGTGCACCGGGACACGGTGCCCACCTTCCCGGTCGAAGCGCGCGACGCCGAAGGCGGCCAGTTCAGGGCCAAGGTCGAACCAGCGACTTTCGGGCACATCCAGTCCGCAATCCCGAGCCAGCTCGGCATAGAGCTGCTCGATGACGCAGACCTCCTTGTGTTCGTTCTGCGCCGGGAACTTGACCAGCCAGGGGCTGCCGGGCGCATCTGGACGGGTGCTGACTTGCCCGGTCATTGCATCGTACTGCACCAAGGCTTTGGGTCGAGCCCCTTGCGGTGAGCCGCCGGTGAGCGCGAGCTCGCGCAGGGCTGCCCCCGCCTCGCCCGCGAGCGCGAGACGGCTTTGCTCGGCCAGCGCCAGCAAGGACCAGTCGGGTTCCCGAATGTCAGCGTCGCTGGCCGGAACGAAGCGCAACGCGCCCATCGCGCGCTCGCCAATGAAGGCCAGCCGGTCCAGTGGTCCGGGATGGCGCAAACCCTGTTGACGGAACAAGCGATCCATCAGCAGCAAACCCCAGCCGTCCGGCAGGCTGTCGGCAATCAAGCCGGGGAGGCGATGCAAATGGGCCGGAAAGCCTCCGTAGGCATCGGCGCGCAGCTTGAGGTGCAAAGGCGACAGCTCCAAGCCTTGAGAAAGGGCTTCGGGAACATATTCGAAGAGCAGGGTTTGCCCGTCATCGGCCAAGCGTCCCAACGGCCAGTCTTCTCCCCACCCGCAATAATGCACCGTCAGCCGCTTCATGGTGTTCTCTTGCGCGGCGCGCGCTGGCGCCGATGGGCCAACTCCGCCCGCTCCATCTGGGCGATGGATTGGCGCTTGAGGACGAAAAGATCGTCCAACTCGTCCAGCAAGCCCAGCGCCTGCACGACGCGGACCAGCGTTTCCAACGAGCACTGGCCGTTGCTTTCGAGTTTGCGCAACGCCCCCAGCGACAGCCCAGCCATTTGCGCCAGTTCACGCTGCGTCAGCGCCTGGGCAAGCCGCTGCTCGCGCAGACGCACACCCAGCGCGTGCAGGATTTCAGCGGGAGTCGATAGACAAAAAGTCATTTTTTTGGCTCTTATATATTCAAATCATGACTAAATATCATTTTAATGTCTTTTAAATACAGAATGCGATTGAGTGCTTGCGGCCAAAGCGGCTACTCGGCCGGCAGCCACACCGCTTCCTGTTCGAGCGCCAGTCCGGTTTGGCGCATCTGTTCGATCAGCGGGCCTAATGCCTCCGGCAGTTGTGGCACGGCACGGGTGAACTCGGGCAACGTATCCTGCCACAGCCGCTGGCTGCCATAGCGCGCCAGCTTGCTGGGCCAGTCCGGCATCAGCCAACATTCGCAGGCATCGCCCAACTGTGCATAGAGCCGCGCGAAATTGGCCAGCCCCACACCGTCATAGTCCGGGAACAGCACGACACGGCTGGCGCGTGGGCGCTGCCCCAGCCAGGCGAGTAACCGGCCATCGAGCTGTCCGCCGTAGTACAGCAGGGTGGCTTGCGTTCCCACTGGCAGCCAGTCCGTGCGGTCAAACAGCGCCTGGTTCTCCACCAGCCAGAGCGGCTGCCCGCTTTGCCAGGTATCGCCCGTTTCGATGCACAGGCTGGCAGCGCCGAACTGGTGCGTGAGCTGGCTCAGTGGCAGTTCGCACCCGCGCTCGCCTTGCCGCCAAAGTACCTTTTCGCCAACGGCCTTGAGCAAGGGGTAGTAACACTCATGCTGATGATTGCGCGCTTTGCTGTCGCGCGCGTGGGCGATGTGTTGCGCCCGCAGCGGCAGGTCGTCCGTGGCCAGCATCCCGACTTGGGGGGAGAGTGCGCTCAGATGGATATCGAATAGTCGCGGATCGCTGACACGGTAAACATCACCGCGCCCCTGACGCTGGCAGATTACCGCTCCTGTCTGCCGGGCAAAGCGATCCAGAGCGCTGCGCTGAGCGGCGGTGAAATGGCTGGCCGGCAGGGCTTGTTGGCCATGCAGTTTGAGCAAGGCTGCGCGCAGGGTTCGATCCATGCTCAGGCGTCCAGCGGTTCGATGATCTGCCAGCTATGACGGCTGATCTGGTTGCTGCCGTTGCGCGTGTGAATCGGCACGCAGTAGCGCACGGTCGTCAGCGGCGCGGGTGAGGCAAAAATCAGCGAGAAACCGAACTCCGCCGCCGTGTCGATCAGGCTGCGCTGATTGCGGGCGTCCAGCGCCAGGGCTTCGTCCAGGTAGCAGATGCCCTGGATGGGGCGACGCTGATCCTGCATCAGATGCAGCATCGCCAGCCCCGTCACCAGTTTGGCCATCAGTACGGTGCCATTGGAAGCGGCACTGTCGAGGTCATCGAAGGCTTCCGGCTCGCGATCTGCCTTGCCGACCCAGAAGCGCAGGCGAAACAGGTCGGCCACGCGCAGGCCGTGGCGGGCATTGCCCTCTTCGATCAGCAGGGTCTTGGCGCGATTGATCTGCTCGTCGTCAAGGACGCTCTGCTGGTTGAACAGCTCGAAGGTTTCGCCGCTGTCCACGGTGGCAGCGGTATTGATCAGTAGCTCGATGGCCTCCACCAGCAGGGTTTCGTCCTCGGGTTCGATCTTGAACACGGCCAGGTCGGAGAGTTGTCGGCCGCTGATCTTGCGGTTGAACTCGCGCATCCGGCGCTTGAAGGCAAACAGGCCGTCACGCAGCTCGCGCAGGCAGGCGGCCACATTCACCACCGCCGAGCGTACCTTCTTTTCCAGGGCTTCGGCTTCCTGCGGCAGGTGATGGGCAAATTCAACGAGGCGAGCAATCTCGCTTTCCGGTTCGCCGACAAACTGGTACTTGGTCAATCCGCCGGCATGGATTTCACCCAGCAAATGGCGAATCTGCTCGTCGAGCTCCAGCAACTGGCGGCAGTCAGTCAGATAGGTCTGCAGCCGATCGGCCAGTTGCTCCAGCGCGAACTCGGGCTGGGCCAGCCAGGGGTGGTGTGGCAACTCGGCCAGCCAGGTGAAAGGGCCTTCGTGGTCGATGCGCTGATGACGGCGCTGCTCGATCAGGCGGTGTTGCTGCTGCAGGGCCGCCAAATCTTGTTGCCGCTGCTGCCGCTGCCGATCCCATGCGCGGTGCCGCTCGGCCGACTGCGCCAGACTGGCGTCGAGTTCAGCGAGTTTTTTCGTCAGTGTCTGCAACCGCTCCTCGCGCTCGGCCTCGCTGCGCTGCAAGTCCTGCATGTGCGTGTAGTCCCGCAATTCGGCATCCAGTTCGGCCAGTTGCTGCTCCAGCGCCTGGCGTTGCTGTTTCACGTTTTCCAGCGCCTGGGCGGTGGCCAATTGTTCTTGCAGCTGCGCCTGCTGTTGCTGCAACTCCTGCTGCCATTCGCGCAGTTCCGCCAGGGTCCGTTGCTGATACTGGGCCGGCAGGGCTTCCAGCCGCAGTTGCAGGCCCGGCCAATGGAGTTGACTGGCATTCGTATCGGCCAAGGCCGCCAGCAGGGCGTCACCATCGAGGCGGAAATCCTCGCTGCCCAGGGTCAGTACCGGCTTGGCCAGCACCTTGTTCAGCGCGTTGAGCTGTTCCGCAGATACGACACTGGCCAGTTGCTGATAGAGGTTCTGCCCCTGGGTGCGCAACTCCTGCGTCAGCTGCGCGGATTCCCGTTCGATCCGCGCCAGCTCGCGCTCGATGGCCGCTGGCGTGCGGCTCTGGGCCTGGCCGATCCGTACCACCAGCGCATCGCGCTGCTCCTGCAAATCACGACGATGCTTCTCCAGCATGGATCGATCGGCAATCAAGGCAAAGCGCTGTTGCAGTGCGCGCAATTGCTCGCACTGCGCGATCAGCTGCTTGCGCTCCTGCTCGCATTGATACTGCTCACGTGCCGACTGCATATCCTGTTCGCGCAGGCGGGTTAGCTCGGCATCGCACTGCGCCAGCTCGTGCTGCAAGGTTTGCTGGCGGGTCTCGTAATGCTGTTGCCACTGACCCAGTGCCGCGTCGATCAGGGGGCGCCAGCACAGCCATTTGCCGCGCAACACCAAGCGGGCCTCTTGCTTTTGCTCCAGGTCGTCCAGGGTGGCTCGCAGCCGCACGGCGGCCAGGTACTGGCTGCGTTCGGCGTTGAGGTCGGCAAACGCCTTGTCCCATTCTGCCTTGAAGTCGATGCTGGCATCCGGCAGGTCGCGCCGGAAAATCTGCAGCAGATAGTCCTTGACCTCGCTGGAGCGCAGCTTGTCCAGGCGCAGCGTGCGGGTCAGCACCCGCTGAAACACGCTGGCATCGCCGGCGTGCTCCAGCCGGAAAACGCAGAAATCCTGCTGACTGGCAAGCTTGCGGCTGCGCCCGCCATAGACCATGTCGGCGAATTCGCTGCTGCTGTAGCTGAACACCCGGCGCCCAAAGCTCGCCAGATGGCTGGCCAGTTGCGGTTGCGCTACCAGAGTACCATCCGGCAAGCAAAACTCCTCGACCTTCAGGGGCCCGGCATAGGCGAAATACTCGTACTCGAAGCTCACGCCTTTGCCCACGCAGCCCAGCACCACGGTGCCAGACTCCGGCAGCGACACCTCCAGCAGCACATAGGCGCTGTTGTTGGGGAAATAGAAGCGCCGGCTCTTGTCCACGTCGTGCGCCCCAAAATCCATGCGGCGGCGGTCGATGATCAGCAGGAACTGCAAGGCATTGATCAGACTGGTCTTGCCGGTATTGTTGGGCGCCACCAGCGAGACCGCGCCATCGAGCGGCAGCTCGGCGCGCGAGTAGCCGGCACTGCCCAGCAGGACCAAACGTTGAAAGCCGTACTGCATCAGGCGTTCTCCTCGTCGTCCGGCGCATCCGCCGCCCAGTCTTCCTCGGCTGGCATGTTTGTCACGTCGCCGTCGGTCTTGGCCGTCAACGCCAGGCTTTCGAAATGATCGAGGTAGCGGCACACGGCGGGCAGCAGTCGCCAGCCTGCCGGTTCGGCCACGGCAAAGCCGAGGTTGCAGGCGCGGCCCAGCAGTTCCACCAGGGCGTCGGGGTTGAGGCCCTCGGCATCGAGCAAGTCTTGCTGTTGTTTGTAAACCTCGGCCAGCCAGGCGCTGTCGATCAGCCAATCGGTAAAGCGCTGCAGGGCCTTGCCGGCGTTGGCCTGGGCATCGAAGATCGCCATGAACAGCAAGGCCAGCTGGCGGCTCGTCTTGCCGATGTGGCTGTTGGCCTCGCTGTGGTGAAACCAGGCAAAGCCCCTGGCATCCAGGCGCAGCTCGAACCCCAGCGCGGCAAACAAGCCGACATAGCTGGCCTCGTGCTGCTCCAGCTCTGCCCACAGCGCGGGCTCGGCCATGCGGTTCAGGTGTTTGCCAGAGAGAAACAGGCGGAACAGCTCGGCCAATGCCGGCATTTGCGACAGGGCGGAGGCCAAAGGTTGAGGTGTCGTCATTGGCGGATGCTCACGCGGTGCGGGTGATGCAGGACGCGAATCGTCTGCAGCGTGGTGGCTTCAGGCTGGCTGGCGGCCTCGAACTGCCAGCCGGGCTCATGTTGCAGGTCATGGAACAGGCGCAGCAGGGTGGCATCTTGCAGGTGGGCGTAATGGCGGCGCAGCCAATCGAGCAGATTGTCCACCGGCAGGCTGCGGGCCAGATGCGCGCGAATGGCGGCTTCGTCCACCTGCTCCAGCAACGGCGCGTCATCGCCGGGTTCATCCTGCGGAAAGGCCACCGCCTGCGGCTGGTAATGGCGCGCGGCAGCCATGACCGTCCGTACCTCATCGCCCAATTGCAATTTGAAGCCGCGCTCGTTGCGCCACACAGGCAGCGCCGCGCCATCTGCCGGGCGCGACAGGGCGCGACGCAGGCCGCGTTTACGCACCTGCCCCAACAGCAGGCTGATGGCACTGGTCAGGGCGTTGTGCTGACGCAGCTCTTCGCGCAAGGGCAGCAGGGTATCGGCACACTGTTGCGCCACCAACCGGCCAAAGCGCCGCAGTTCCTTGGCCTGGTGCGCCACCTGCCGCAACTGCAGGCGATGCGAATAGAGCACCCCCTGTACCGACAATTGCTCCAACGCCTGGTCCAGCGCCCGCTCTGCGTCTTCCAGATAGCGGTAGAAGGTGCCCTGTGGGCCGCTGTCCATCATCTGGTTCATCGGCTCCACATAATGATCGTAGGCTTCCAGCACCTCGCGGTAGCGCTGGCTGATCGGCATGCTGCTGTCGGCGCTTTTGGCGTTTTCCGCCAGCTCAAAGAGCGCGTGCCGGTCCTGATCGAGCTGCAGGCTGATCTGGCGAAAGAGTTCTGCCAGCTTGTGGGCGGCCCCGCGCACGCGATCCATGTCGGCGCCGAGCATCCCTTCATGGAGGGCTTCGGTGGCTTCACGGATGGCCACAACACGCGCCTGCAGGACGGCAGCCAGGCCCAGCTCATGTTCACGGGTGAGGCCGCGCACGAACTCCAGCACATAGGCATTGAGCTGCCAATCGCTGCTGCGCGGCAAGGCTTGCAGGATGTCCGCATTGACCAGGGCACGCAGCACCGCCCCCTGCGTTTCGGCATCCCGTTGCCCGGATACCTTGGCAATGCCGTTCAACACCTGATCGCTGGTCAGTACGGCAAACTCGCGCGCCAGCCGCACCAACAGCTCCACGGTGTCCCAGTGGGTGTAGAGCGCGTGGACCAGCGCACGAGGGTTGGCCATGTCAGTTCAGTCTCCCAACACTGAGCGGCGACCAGTGCCTGTCAGTTCCTCCTTCATGAGAAGGTACTGTACCGCGAATCTCGCAACACCTTGCTGCGTCGAGAAAAGAGGCAGCAGCATGGCCTGGCGCCCCTGTTCCAATGAGGGCGTAACAGGGCCAGAGCGGTCAGACGTTGAACAAGAAGTTCATCACATCGCCGTCTTTGACGATGTAGTCCTTGCCTTCGGCGCGCATTTTCCCGGCGTCCTTGGCGCCCTGCTCGCCCTGGTAGGTGATGTAGTCGTCGAAGGCGATGGTCTGGGCGCGGATGAAGCCGCGCTCGAAGTCGCCGTGGATGACGCCGGCCGCCTGGGGGGCCGTGGCCCCGATGGGAATGGTCCAGGCCCGCACTTCCTTGACGCCGGCGGTGAAGTAGGTCTGCAACCCCAGCAGCTTGAAGCCGGCACGGATGAGGCGATTCAGGCCGGGCTCGTCCTGCCCCAGCGCTTTGAGGAATTCCAACCGGTCGGCCTCGTCCATCTCGGCCAGCTCGGCCTCGATCTTGGCGCAAATGGCCACCACCGGCGCGTTCTGCTGCGCCGCATACGCCTGGAGGCGGTCGAGCAGCGGGTTGTTCTCGAAGCCGTCTTCGGCCACGTTGCCCACGAACATGGCCGGCTTGGCCGTGATCAGGCACAGCGGCTTGAGCTGCGCCCGCTCCTGCTCGCTCAAGGCCAAAGTGCGCACCGGCTTGCCCTCGTTGAGCACCGCTTGCACCTTGGTCAGCAGCGCCACCATCGCGCTGGCCTCCTTGTCGTTGCCGCTCTTGGCCGCCTTGGTGTAGCGCTGCAGGGCTTTTTCCACGGTCCCTAGATCGGCCAGACACAGTTCGGTCTGGATGACCTCGATGTCGGCGATCGGGTCCACCTTGCCGGCCACATGGATCACGTTGGGGTCATCGAAGCAGCGCACCACGTTGACGATGGCATCCGTCTCGCGGATGTGCGCCAGGAATTGGTTGCCCAGACCTTCGCCTTTGGATGCACCAGCCACCAGCCCGGCAATGTCCACGAACTCGACGATGGCCGGCACGATGCGCTCGGGCTTGACGATGGCCGCGAGCTGCGCCAGGCGCGGATCGGGCACCTCCACCACGCCCACATTGGGCTCGATGGTGCAAAAGGGATAGTTCTCCGCCGCGATGCCCGCTTTGGTCAGGGCGTTGAACAGGGTGGATTTGCCGACGTTGGGCAGGCCGACGATGCCGCACTTGAGACTCATGTAAGCCTTTGAGGTAACCGAAAAACCCCGGATTTTACCGGCCACCCCCTGCGGCCGGAGCCATTACACTCGGGGCGATGTCCCGCGAGCCTGCCGATGCCCCTGCCCACGGCCTGCCTCCCGACCTGGAGGCAGTGCTCAAGGACGTCCAGACCCAGCTCGATCCCGACCCGACCGAGGGCATTCCGGCGCTGCGCCGCCGCCTGGCCCAGTTGTTGCTCGAAGGCCGGGACGCCCGGGACTTCAGCCGCCGCTTGGCCTTCATCGAAGCCGGTCTGCGCACCATCCTGCGTGCCCGGGAGGACGACACGCTGTTCGTGCTGGTGCAAATGCTGTCGGACCGGCAGTATGGCTACTGCGCGACGCACGCGCTGATGGCCGCCACCACTTGCTTGCTGGTGGCGCCGCTGGCCGAGATCGCCGAGCCGCAGTTGTCATCGCTGGTGCGTGCCGCGCTGACGATGAACATGGCCATGGCGGAGTTGCAGGACGTGCTGGCCCAGCAGGCGCCACAAGCCACGCCGTATCAGCGCGAACAGATCGAGGCCCACCCCACCGAGAGCGCCAACATGCTGCGCGCGCTCGGGATCGACGACCCCCTGTGGCTGGAACTGGTGCAGGACCATCACGAAGCGCCCGATGGCAGTGGCTACCCCCACCACAAGACGGCGCTGACGGTGGCCCAGCAACTGCTGCGCATGAGCGACCTGTTCATCGCCCGCATCAGCCCCCGCGCCTCGCGTCGCGGACTGTGGCCCAACGTGGTGGTGGGCAACCTCTATCTGGAGTCGCAGACGCGGGCCAGCCCACTGGGCGCTTATTTCGTCAGGCAACTGGGCATGTACCCACCGGGCAGCTACGTGCGCCTGAAAACCAACGAAGTGGCCGTGATCGTCAGGCGCGGCGCGCGCGTCAACACGCCGCTGGCCATGGCCATCACCGACCCGGACGGCCTGCTCCTGTCGGCCCCGGGCAAGCGCGACACGCAGCTGCCCATCTATGCCATCCAATCACCCGTCTCGCCAGAGGATGTGCGCATCCGGCTGGACAAGGCCCGGCTGCTGCGCCGGGTCTGATCACCACACGCCCCAGCGCCCCTGGCCGCTCATGCCCTCGTACAGCATTTGGCCGTCGCCTTGGCGCACGATGGCATTCATACCGAAGGTCACAGCACCCATGAGGCGGCGGTCTTGCCGATAGGTCTGCAACAGCGGGCTGACGCGGACGTCTGCCTCGCCCGTGGCGGGATCCACATCGGGGATGCTGCATCGGGCGCAGGGCTTGACGGGCTGCAGCCACACCGCCGGGGCCTGGTCCGCCCCTTGCCCCGGGGTGATGGCGTGGAAATGCAGCGCGGACAGGCGATCCTCGTCATGGGCGTGCAGGCCACCGAGCACGATGTTGGGCCGAAACCGCTCGATGCCCACCGCCGCATGGCCGAGCACGCGCAGGCGCTCGTTGAGCTCGTCGAGCGCGGCCAGCGACAGGATCAGCAAGGGATAGCCGTCGCTGAACTGGTTGGGGGCTTCGATGCCGCCGGTCCAGCGCACGTCCGAGGGCCGGCGGCAGTCGGGGTCGAACCGCACCAGCCGCAGCCGCTGCGCCCGTCCAGGCCGATCGGCCAGCAAAAAATCGGTGAACCACTGGGCCGCCACATCGCCCATGTCGTAGGCATCGACCTCATCGTCCCAGACGCGGACCTTGCAGGCCGACTCCACTCCATCCAGCGCCAGATGCAGCGACAGCATCCCCGGGGCCTTGAGCTCCAGATGCCCCATGCGGAACCGCGGCTGCACCAGAGCCATGCGCGGGAACTCCCGCTGCGAAACGAACTCTCCCCGTTCATCCACCACCATCCACGCCCGGTCCCATTCCAGCCCGGTGTCCAGCAGCTCGATGTGGCGCATGCGGATGCCCGCGCAGGACTTGATGGGGTAAATCCACAATTGCTCGATGGTCAGCGGCACGGGCGCATCGGAAGACGGCAGATCGCTCATGGGCAACATTCCTTTCAGCCGACATTGTGCCGGCAAGCTTCGGCGGCTTGGCAGTCCCCCTACAATTTGGCGATGAGCAGGACATACGACGTGGCGGTTTTGGGCGCAGGCGTGGTGGGCCACACGCTGGCCCTGCTGCTGGCCCGGGACCGATGGCGGGTGGCGCTGGTGCGACGCCCGGCCGGCCCCGCCGGCTCGCCGCCTGACATCCGCGCCTACGCGCTCAACCATGCCTCGCGAGCCTTACTGGAGTCGCTGCGGGTGTGGCCCGCCGACCCGGCCGTCACCCCTGTGCGCCACATGTGGGTCGGTGAAGCCGATGCCGATGACCCGGCCGCGCTGCGCTTCGACAGCCCCGACGCCGATGGCGTGCTGTCTTGGATCGTGGACGTGCCCGCGCTGGAGGCCACCCTGGCCCAGGCGCTGCAGTTCCAACCGGGCGTGGACGTGCTCGACACCCCGCCACCCAAAGCCAAGCTCACAGTGATTTGCGAAGGCAAGCGCAGCGCCACGCGCGAGCGGCTGGGGTTTGAATTCGAGGTCAAGCCCTACGCCCACACCGCCGTGGCCGCGCGTCTGCAGTGCGAACGAGCGCACGGCGCGGTGGCACGCCAGTGGTTCCACCAAGGCGACATCCTGGCCTTGCTGCCGATGGAAGGCGAGCAAGGCCGCATGGTGGCGCTGGTCTGGTCCGTCAGCCACGAGCGTGCCCGCGAACTGCTGGGGCGGCCGGCCGAGGCGTTTGCCGAGGCGGTGGCTCAAGCCTGCGACCATGCCCTGGGGGCCATGACCCTGCAAGGCCAACCAGCGGCCTGGCCGCTGGAGCTTTCCCGCGCCCGGCGCTGGGTGCAGCCGGGCGTGGCCCTGGCGGGCGACGCCGCGCACGCCATGCACCCCCTGGCCGGCCAAGGCCTCAACGTCGGTCTGGCCGACGTGGCCGCCCTGGCGCACACCCTGCAGACGCGCGAATACTGGCGCGAGCCCGGCGACTGGCGGCTGCTGCGGCGCTACGAGCGCGCCCGGCAGGCCGATTTTTTGCGCATGGCCGGCGTGACCGATGGGCTCTATGGCCTGTTCGGCCACACCGACGACCGCATCCAGGCCCTGCGGCGCTGGGGCCTGCGCCGTTTCAACGAACTGCCCTTGCTCAAGCAATGGGCCATCCGCCAGGCCACCGGCCAGGCGGCCCTCCACCCGACCCGGAAACCCTGACATGCCTCATCCCGTTCGCATGGCCTCATGGATCGGCGGCGTGCTCGCGCTGGCCCTGCTGAGCAGCGCCTGCACCCCCAGCGCCGCCAACGAAGCCACCATCCGCAAGAACCTGGCCGAGCGCCTGCCCAACCTGCCCCCGATCGAGGAAGTCCGCCCCACCCCCATGCGCGGGTTGTTCGAAATCCGCATCAACGGCGCCGACATCCTCTACACCGACGCCGAAGGCAACTACCTGATCCAGGGCACGCTGATCGACACCCGCGCCCGCGCCAACCTCACCGAGCAACGGATCGACCAGCTCACCGCCATCGCATTCAGCGACCTGCCACTGGCCGACGCCTTCACCACCGTGCGCGGCAATGGCCAGCGCAAGATTGCCGTCTTCAGCGACCCGAATTGCGGCTTCTGCAAGCGGCTGGAGCGCGACCTGCTCAAGCTCGACAACATCACCGTCTATACCTTCCTCGTGCCCATGCTGGGGGCAGACTCCCAGGTCAAATCGCGCAACATCTGGTGCGCCCGCGACAAAGCCGCCGCCTACAACGACTGGATGCTCAACGGCGTCACGCCACCGAACGCGAGCTGCGACACCGCCGCCCTGAACCGCAACCTGGAGTTTGCCGCCAAGCACCGCATCACCGGCACCCCCACCAGCTTCCTGAGCGACGGCACCCGCGTCGTCGGCGCCGACTTCCGGCGCATCGAGCAAGCCCTGTCTTCGGCCCGATGAAACAGCCACCGGCCATCCGCTACCGCGTCGAGGCACTCGACCCCCACGCCCACCTCTACGGCATCACCCTGGAAGTGGACCGCCCCGCGCGGATCACCACCGTCAGCCTGCCGGTGTGGATTCCGGGCAGCTACCTGGTGCGGGAATTCGCGCAGCACTTGCAGCGCCTGCACGCCTGGGCCGACGGGCACATCACCCCGGCGCGGCAGCTCAGCAAGAACACTTGGCGCCTCAGCCTCCCGAAAGGCACCCGGCTGCTGCGACTGCGCTATGAGGTGTACGCCTTCGATCCCTCGGTGCGCACCGCTTTCCTCGACGCCTGCCGTGGTTTTTTCAACCCGACCAGCCTGTGCCTGCGGGTCCATGGCCGCGAAGCCGAACCGCATGCGCTGGACGTGGCCCCACCCGGCCACGCCGCCGATTGGGAACTCGCCACCGCGCTGACCCCGCTGAAGGCGCGCCGCAACGGCTTCGGCCACTACATCGCGCAAGACTATGACGAGCTGGCCGACAGCCCGGTAGAGATGGGCCGTTTCTGGAGCGGTCGTTTCAAGGTGCGGGGCGTGCCCCATCGCTTCGTGGTCAGCGGTGCCCCCGCAGGGTTGGACGGCGAACGGCTGCTGCGCGACACGGCCCGCATCTGCGAAGCGGCCATGGCGCTGTGGCACGGAAACGAGGCCCCGCCCTTCGACCGCTACCTCTTCATGCTCCACGCGAGCGCCGACGGCTACGGCGGCCTGGAGCACCGGCACTGTACCGCGCTGATCTGCCAGCGCGGCGACCTGCCCCTGCTGCCTGACACGGGCGCTGCGCTGTCGCCCGGCAATGGCATGGCCGCCGAGCCCCGCCTGAAAGCCACCGACGGCTACACCAGCCTGCTCGGCCTCATCAGCCACGAATACTTCCACACCTGGAACGTGAAGCGGCTGCGCCCGCACGAGTTTGCCCGCTACGACTACGAGCAGGAAAACTACACCCAGCTGCTGTGGTTCTTTGAAGGCTTCACCAGCTACTACGACGACCTGCTGCTGCACCGCGCCGACCTGATCGACGACGCCACCTACCTGCAACTGCTGGCCAAAACCATCAACCAGGTGCTGCAGACGCCCGGCCGACAGGTGCAGAGCGTGGCCGAGGCCAGCTTCGACGCCTGGATCAAGTACTACCGCATCCACGAAAACACCCCCAACGCCACGGTGAGCTACTACACCAAGGGCGCGCTGGTGGCGCTGTGCCTGGACCTCACGCTGCGGCAGGAGGGCCACACCACGCTGGACGCGGTGATGCGTGCGCTGTACGAACGCTGCGCCGGCGGCCCGATGCAGGAGGCCGATTTGCTGGCCGTGCTCAAACGGCTGGGGCGGCGCAGCTACGCCCGAGAAATCGACGCCTGGGCGCATGGCCGCGACGAGTTGCCGCTGCAAGCCTTGCTGGAAGCGCACGGCGTGGTCTGGCAGACCGAAGCCGCCCCGCTGGCACAGCGGCTGGGCCTGCGGGTCAGCGAAACCGACGGCCTGGTGCTGAAGAACGTGCTGCGCGGCGGCGCGGCCGAAGCCGCAGGCATGGCCGCTGGCGACGAATGGCTGGGCGTGGAGCTGCCTGGATCGGCGCAGGGCTCGGCCAGCGGCTGGCGCGTTCGCAAGCTCGACGACGTGGCGCTGCACATGCGTGGCCAGAATCAATGCACCGCACTGGTGGCGCGCGATGGCCGGCTGCTGCGCTGCCCGCTGTCATGGCCTCCAGCGGCCCGCACCGTGCGCCTGAGCGCGGGGGAGCTGGCCGCTCACTCCCCCTTGAAAACCGGGGTACGTTTTTCCAGAAAAGCTGTCACGCCCTCGAAGTAATCGTGGGTGCGGCCCAGCGCGGCCTGCAAGTCGCGCTCCACGTCGAGGTGCGCGTCGAAGCTGCGCGTGCCGGCCTCGCGCAACAGGCTGCGCGTGGCCACCAGCGCCCGGGTCGGCATCTGGGCCAGGCGCTGGGCCATCGCCAGCGCCGCCGCCAAGGGGTCATCGGCCACGTCCCAGATCAGGCCCCATTCCTTGGCCTGCGCGGCGGGCAGCTTGTCGCCGGTCATGGCCAGCGCCATCGCCCGGGCCAGCCCCAGGCGCTCCACCAGCAGCCAGCTGCCACCGGCATCCGGGATCAGGCCGATCTTGCTGAACGCCTGCACGAAACTGGCGCCCGGCGCGGCGATCGCGATGTCGCACGCCATGGCCAGCGATGCGCCAGCACCCGCGGCCACGCCATTGACGGCTGCAATCGTGGGCATGCGCAGGTTCATGAACGCGCGGGCGGTGGGATTGAAGCATTGCTCGATCACCGGCCCCGGATTGGCCCGCTCCATCAGCCCCTCTCCGGGGGTGAAGTCCAGCTCGGACAAATCCAGTCCGGCACAAAAGCCGCGCCCCGCGCCGGTCACGACCAGGGCGCGCAAGGCGGCATTGGCTTCGGCATGACGCAGCGCTGCCTGCAAGGCACCGTGCATGCCGCGGGTGAAGCTGTTGAGCGCTTGCGGACGGTTGAGCGTGACCACCGCCACCGCCCCTTGCTCTTCATAGAGAATGCCTTGCTCGGCCCAGGACTGCACATCGTTCATGGTGTCTCCAAAGTTGTCAGCGGTCCGATTTTGCACCCAAGCTGGCCGGCTTCGTGCGCGCCAGCGGCGCTATAGTGCAAGCTTTGCATCCCCCACATACCGCGGAGACTGACCCATGAGCACCACGCCCGAGCTGATCCTGGTACGCACCGAAGGCCGCGTCGGCATCATCACCCTCAACCGCCCCAAGCAACTCAATGCGCTCAACGACCAGCTGATGAACGAGCTGGGCGCCGCGCTCAAGGCGTTCGACGCCGACGACGGCATCGGCTGCATCATCCTGACCGGCAGTGAGAAAGCGTTTGCCGCCGGCGCCGACATCGGGGCCATGGCCACCTACACCTTCGCCGACGTGTACAAGGGCGACTACATCACCCGCAACTGGGAAACCATCCGCAGCATCCGCAAGCCCATCATCGCGGCCGTCAGCGGCTTTGCGCTCGGTGGCGGCTGCGAACTGGCCATGATGTGCGACTTCATCATCGCGGCCGACAACGCCAAATTCGGCCAGCCCGAGATCAAACTCGGCATCATCCCCGGCGCGGGCGGCACGCAGCGCCTGCCGCGCGCCGTGGGCAAGAGCAAAGCCATGGACCTGGCCCTGACCGGCCGCATGATGGACGCCACCGAGGCCGAACGCGCCGGGCTGGTCAGCCGCGTGGTGCCGCTGGACAAGCTCATGGACGAGGCGCTGGGCGCGGCATTGACCATCGCCGGCTTCTCGCAGGTGGCGGTGATGGCCGCCAAGGAGGCCGTGAACAAAGCCTTCGAAGGCACCCTGGCCGACGGCGTGATGTTCGAGCGCCGCCTGTTCCACGCGCTGTTCGCCACCGCTGACCAAAAAGAAGGCATGGCCGCGTTTTTGGAGAAGCGGGCGCCGAACTTCACCCACCAATGAGCGTCTGCGTCCCGGCCCGGGCCTGACGGAGCGACGCCATGAGGGGGCGAGGGTTCTCGATGCTGTGGGCGGCTGTGGTGCTGGCCTCCGCCCAGGCCGAGCCGCCCCCGCTGTTCGATGCCCACTCCCATTACACCGCCGCCGACGCACGCCAGTGGGATGCGGCCGCCATCATGGAGTGGCTCGATGCCGCCGGCGTATCCCACGCAGCAATCTCGGGCACCCCTTGGCCGCTCGCCCGAGAGCTGCACGCCCAGGCCCCCACACGCATCATTCCCCTGCTTGGGGTGTACGAGTCCGAAGCCGATAAAGCCCGCTGGATGCACGACCCCACGCTGCCCAGCCGCGTGGCGGCCCTGCTCGCCCACGGCCACTGGGCCGGCATCGGCGAACTGCACCTGTTTGCCCGAGACGCCGGCAGCGACGTGTTCGCCGAGTTGGTGCGGCTGGCCGAACGCCATGGGCTGATGCTGTTGCTCCACGGCGACGAACAAATCGTCGATCGCGCCTTCGAGGTGGCGCCTGACGTGCGCGTGCTGTGGGCGCATCTGGGCACGGTGCCCGAGCCCGACGTCATGACCCGCGTGCTGCAACGCCACGCCGAACGGGCATTGTGGATCGACACCTCGGTGCGGGATGACCGCATCGCCCCTGGCGGCCGGCTTCGGCCCGAATGGCGGCACGTGTTCGAAACCCATCCGGAGCGCTTCGTCGTGGCCATCGATGCGTTCAGCCCCCGTCGTTGGGAACGCTACGGCGAGATCGCCCAGCATATCCGCCAATGGACAGGCGACCTGCCGCCAGCGATACAAGATCGGCTGCTGCGGCGCAACGCCGAAGACCTTTTCGCCCCCTGGCTGAGCCGCCAACGCTAGAATTTGCGCCATCGAAAACTTGCTATAATCTTGGTCTGTTTGGCGCTTTAGCTCAGCCGGTTAGAGCGACGGAATCATAATCCGCAGGTCCGGGGTTCGAATCCCTGAAGCGCCACCAAATTTCCGAGCCCGCAAGCCTCACGGTTCTGCGGGCTTTTTGTTGTGACCTCAGCAGGTAGGTGCCGCCTGTGCAGGCCGGCGGGCATTGACGAACGCCACCAGCGAAAGCATCAGCGGCACTTCCACCAGCACCCCCACGACGGTGGCCAGCGCGGCGCCGGAATGCAGGCCGAACAGGGAAATGGCCACGGCCACCGCCAACTCGAAGAAATTGGAGGTGCCGATCAGGCAGGCCGGGCCTGCCACCGGATGGGGCAAGCGCAGCCAGCGCGCGCCCCACCAAGCCAGAAAGAAAATGCCATAGGTCTGTAGCACCAGCGGCACGGCGATCAGCCCGATGACGCCCGGTTGCGCCAAAATCGTTTCGGCCTGGAGGCCGAACAGCAACACCACGGTGGCAATCAGCCCTGCCACCGACCAAGGCTTGATGCCGCGCACGAACGCCTCCAGCGCCTGTGGCGAGCGGCGCAACAGCGCCCGCCGCGTCGCCAAGCCGGCCAGCAACGGCAGCACGACGTACAGCAGCGTGGACAGGAACAAGGTTTCCCAAGGCACGGCCAGGTTCGTCACGCCCAGCAGCAGCGCCGCAATCGGCGCGAAGGCGAAGATCATGATCACGTCGTTGATCGAGACCTGCACCAGCGTGTAGTTCGCATCGCCTCTGACGAGTTGGCTCCACACGAACACCATGGCGGTGCAGGGCGCCACGCCGAGCAGAATCATGCCGGCGATGTATTCGTTGGCCGACTGCGGGTCCACCCAGGGGGCGAACAGATGGTGGAAGAACAGCACCCCCAGGCCCGCCATGGTGAAAGGCTTGATTAGCCAGTTGACGGTCAACGTGAGCGCGAGGCCCTGGGGCCGCTTGCCCACGTCCTTGATCGCCGACCATTCGATCTGGATCATCATCGGATAGATCATGACCCAGATGAACACCGCCACCACCAGGTTGACGTGGGCGTATTCCAGCGCCGCCACCGTCTGGAACACCCCCGGCGCCATCCAGCCCAGCCCCACGCCGGCCAGCATGCCCAGGCCCACCCAAACGGTCAGATAACGCTCGAAAATGCCCATGCTGCACCCTTCAGCACCCGCAGCCGCTCGAAGCGGTCAGCGGCACGGCGAGGCACGGCTCGCCGCCACAGCAGTTCTCGGTAAGGAAGCCCAGCAGGGTGTTCATGGTGTCCACGTCGGCGCGGTAGATGAGGTGACGGCCATCCCGCTGGGCATAGGCCAGACCGGCTTGGCTGAGTTCTTTCAAGTGAAACGACAGGGCGGTGGGCGCGGCATTCAACGCCTCGCTGAGTTGGGTGGGCGTGAGCCCTTGCGGCCCAGCCACCACGAGTTGCCGGAAAATCCGCAACCGCGTCTCCTGCGCCAGTGCGCCCAGGGCCTTGATGACTTGCGCTTCGGTCATGGCTGCGTGGCTTTGACGGTCGGCGCTCCGTCCCCGGTGGCGCGCGAGGGCAAATTGAGCGTGCCCACCCAGCACAACAGCAGCATCACGGCTGAGCCGATGAGCGCATAGAGCAGTCCGCCCCACTGGTACAGCAGCCCTGAGAGCAACGTCCCGATGAAGCGCCCCAGGGCATTGGCGGCGTAGTAAAAGCCCACGTCCTCGGCGGCTTTTTCCGAGCCGGCGTAGGCCAATACCAGGTAGGAGTGGACCGAGGAGTTGACCGCGAACGCGAAACCGAACACCCCCAGGCCCAACACCACCACCCATTCGAGCCGGGGCACGTCCAACCACACCAGCGCGGCCAGAGCCACGGGCACCACCGCGAGCAGGGCCGACCACAGGCGCGCGGCGGGCACTTCGCGGCTCAGGCCGTCGGCACTGCGGCGCACGATCTGCGGCGCCAAGGCCTGCACCACGCCGTAGCCGATCGTCCAGGCGGCCAGAAAGGAGCCGACCATGGTGAAGGTCCAGCCCACCGAGTACAGAAACACCGGCACGCCCACCACGAACCACACGTCGCGCGCGCCAAAGAGCGCCACGCGAGCGGCGGCCAGCGCGTTGATGCCGGGGTTCTTGGCAAACAGTTCCTTGGCGCTTTTCGAAGCCTTGCTCTTGCCCATCATCGGTGGCAACGAAAGGACCACCCCCACCAGCACCACGCCCAGCAAGCCGGCCATCAGCCACAGCGCGCCCTGAAAGCCCACCGTCTGCAGCAGCACGCCGCCCAGGAAAAAGCCGAAACCCTTCATGGCATTCTTGCTGCCGGTGAAGAAAGCCACCCACTTGAACAGCTGGCTGTGGCCTTCACCGCCCTGGGCCTTGGCCTCGGCCTGGGTGACCTTGATGGCGGACTTGCTGGCCGTCTTGGTCAGGTCCTTGGCCACGCCGCAGATGCCCTGCGCCACCACCACCCACGCCACCGAAAGGGCCACCGTCCAGGACGGATCCAGCATCGACAACAGCGTGAACCCGGTGATCTGCGTCACCAGCCCGACCGTGAGCATGCGTGCGATGCCAAAGCGCGTGGCCAGCCAGCCGCCGATGAGGTTGGCCAGGATGCCTGCCGCCTCGTACAGCAGGAACAGAAAGGCCAACGTGAACGGCGAGTAGCCGAGCTGGTAGAAGTGCAGCAGCACCAGCATGCGCAGCGCGCCATCGGTGAGGGTGAAGCCCCAGTAGGCGGCGGTGACGATGCCGTAGTTGCGCAAGGCGTGGTTCATCGTCAGAGACCTTGGGCTTCCATGTGCTTGGCCAGGTCCACCATGCGGCAGGCGTAGCCCATCTCGTTGTCGTACCAGGCGTAGACCTTCAGCAGCGTGCCGTCGGTCACCATGGTGGAGGGGGCATCGACGATGGAGCTGCGCGTGTCGCGGGCATAGTCCACGCTCACCAGCGGGCGTTCTTCGTAACCCAGAATGCCCTTGAGCGGCCCCTCGGCGGCGGCCGCCTTGAACAGGGCGTTGACCTCGGCCTCGGTGGTGGCGCGCTGCAGCTCGAACACGCAGTCGGTGAGCGAAGCGTTGAGCACCGGCGCACGCACCGCGTGGCCGTTGAGCTTGCCTTTCAGCTCGGGGTAGATCAGCGCAATGGCGGTGGCGCTGCCGGTGGTGGTGGGGGCCAGGCTCAACATGGCGCTGCGGGCGCGGCGCAAATCTTTGTGCGGCGCGTCCACCACCACATTGGTGTTGGTCGGGTCGTGGATGGTGGTGATCTGCCCGTGGCGAATGCCCAGCGCCTCGTGCACCACCTTCACCACCGGCGCCAGGCAGTTGGTGGTGCAACTGGCCGCGGTGACGATGCGGTCCTTGGCCGGATCGTAGAGTTGCTCATTGACCCCCACCACGATGTTGAGCACGCCACCCGTCTTGACCGGCGCGGCGACGATGACGCGCTTGGCTCCACGGTCCAGATGGCCCTGCAAGGTGTCGGGCGTGAGGAATTTGCCGGTGCACTCCAGCACCACATCCACGCCCAGGTCGCCCCACGGGATGTCGGCCGGGCTGGCGTGACTGCTGAACGCGATGCGCTGCTGGCCAATGACGATGGCGTCGTCACCCTCGGCGCGGATGGGCTCGCGCCACTTGCCCTGCACCGAATCGAAAGCCAGCAGGTGGGCGGTGGCCGCCGCGCCGCCCTTGAGCTCATTGACGGCCACCACCTCCAGGCGGTTGCCGGCGCGCGGGTCGTCTGCCGGCCGCTCGGCCGCGCCCATGGCTGCGCGCAATGCCAGGCGCCCGATGCGCCCCATGCCGTTGATACCGACTTTCATGGGTTTCTCCTTGAATGAGGGATGGCAGAAAAATCAACAATTCAACAATTATTGAATTGTAGTATTCACCACCTTGCCCGTATCCATTACCCTTGGCGCACGACAGGTTGTCATGAAGTCGTCACAAAACCATGAAGACCACAGCCACGCGATGCGCGCTTGGGCATCGTGGCGGCCGCTAGACTATTGGGCTGCTATTCACACGCCTGCGCCGCATGTCCCCGATCGTCCTGTCCGAACTGCCCTCAGGCCCTGGTACCCTGGTGCTGTGCGCCACGCCGCGTCTGGCGGCTGCGCTGCGCCAGCGTTTTGGCCGCCTGCAGGCGCAGCAGGGGCGTCGGCGCTGGGACGCGCTGGACTGCCGCACCCTGGAACAATGGCTGGCCGATCTGCGCGAGGCGTGGCTGCTGCGCGGCAGCCCCCAGGCCTGGCAGCGGCGCGAACTCACGCCCTTACAGGAGCGCACCGCGTGGGAAATGCGGATTCGCCAGCGTCTTGGCGAGACCGATACGCCGCTGTTCGATCTGGGCACGCTGGCCCAGACCGCCCAGGAAGCGCATGCCCTGCAAACCGTGTGGCAGGTGCGGGCCCCGGCCAGTTGGCTCACCGAGGAACATCGCCAGTTCCAACAATGGCGAGCGGATTTTCAAGCATGGTGCCAGACGCATGGCTGGGCCACGGCCCATGAGCTCGACACGGCCACGCTGCGCACACTCGCGGCCGACCCGACGGCCACCCCCCTGCCCGAACGGCTGGTGTTGGCCGGCTTCCATCGGCTGCCGCCAGCGGCGCTCCAATGGCTGGAGGCGCTGCGCGATCGGGGCCACCCGGTCTATACCCTGACCGACGAGCCCGCGGCCAGTGAACAGGAGGTGCGCAGCTATCCGGATGCCGCCGCCGAATGCCTCGCCGCGGCCCAGTGGGTGCAAGCCCAGTGGGCCAGGCACCCCGAGGCCGAACTGGCCATCATCGTGCCGGACCTGGCCGAGCAGCGGCTGCGCCTGCAAGACACCCTGGAAAACGAGCTCGCCCCGTGGCTGCTGCGCAACGCCCATGCCGAAGCCCCGCGGCCGTTCAACATCAGCCTGGGGCAGCCGCTGAGCGAAACGCCGCTGGTCGGCGCCGCCTTGCGTCTGCTGGAGGTGTTCATCCACCCACATGATCTGGATCTGCAGGCGCTCGGCAGCCTGCTGCGCCACCCTCACTGGTCAGACCCGGCCGAAGCCGTGGCCCGCGCTCAAGTCGATGCCCTCATGCGCACGGCATTGCCCGCGCACACGACGCTGCAGGGCTTCATCGGCTGGCTGGATCGGGCCCCGGAAGCGTTGCGCCGCGCCACGCCGATGCTGCGCCAACACCTCGCGACTGCGCTGCGGCTCAACGCCGAAGGCGCTGGACGACGCCTGCCTTCCGAGTGGAGCAACTGGCTGCCCAATGGGCTGCAACAGGCTGGCTGGCTGCACCGCCACGCCCTGGGCAGCCACGCCTTCCAAGCCCGGCAAACGTTTGAAGAAACCGTCCAGGCGCTGGCCTTGCTCGATGGCATCCTTGGGCCGATCACCCTGGCCGAGACCGTGCGGCGTCTGCGGCAGATGTGTCGCGAGCGCGTGTTCCAACCCGAAACCGAGGGGCTGCCCCGCCTGCAGGTGCTGGGCCTGCTCGAAGCCAGCGGCCTGCGTTTCGATGCGGCGTGGATCATGGGCCTGCGCGCCAGCGTGTGGCCCCCTGCCCCGCGTCCCAATCCCCTGCTGCCCAGCGCCGCCCAGCGCGAAGCCGGCAGCCCCCATGCCAGCGCCGGCATCCAGCAGGCGTTTGCGCGGCAGGTGCATCAGCGCTTGCTGTGCGCCGCGCCGGCGCTGGTGCTCTCCTGGCCGCGCAGCGAAGGCACGGCCGAATGCCAGCCCAGCCCCCTGCTGCCCGAGCCAGAGGCGCAGCAGCGGCTGCCATCGCCCACCTCGGGCCACTGGGGCGTGCGCGCCTTGCATGAGCCCAGCCGGCTCGCCCCCCCGATGGAGGACGCTCACGCGCCAGCGCTCGGGCCAGACGAGCGCGTGCGCGGCGGCACCTCGCTGCTCAAGGCGCAAGCCATCTGCCCCGCGTGGGCCTATTACCGCCACCGCCTGGGGGCTGGCACGTTGGAAGATCCCACCGAAGGCCTGGACCCGCGCCAGCGCGGCACCCTGGTCCACGCCGCGCTGGAGCATTTCTGGAACACGGTGGGCAGTTCGGCTCGCCTGCGTGCTCTGGGGGAAGCGGACTGCATCGATAAGCTGGAGGCCTGCGTGAAGCAGGCATTGGATGCGCGGGATGCCACGGCCGGCATGGCGCCGCTGTCGCCCCGCACCCGGCGCCTGGAGCATGCCCGGCTCATGCGCCTGCTGCAGACCTGGCTGGAACAAGAGCGCCAGCGGGCCCTCCCCTTCACCGTCGTGGCCACCGAGCGCGAGCTGCCACTGGACCTCGACGGCCTGCCCCTGAAGGTGCAGGTGGACCGCATCGACGCGCTCGAAGATGGCGGTTGGCTGATGATCGACTACAAAACCGGCACGCGCACCGACACCCGCAACTGGGCCTCCGAACGCCTGACCGAGCCCCAACTGCCGCTGTACGCTGCCATCGCCGCGCCCAGCGACCCAACCCATGGGCGCGTGGCCGCCGTGGCTTTTGCCCAGGTGCATTTGAAAGAACCTGGCTGGGCCGGACTGGCCGCGCACGACCTGCAACTGCCCAGCGTGCATGCCCTCGACAGCCGCCACGCCCGCCGCCATTTCGATGCCGCCCGTTTCCCTGACTGGGACGCCGTGCTCCAACACTGGGCGCAAGCGCTGCGCGCGGTGGCGGCCGAAATCCGGCAGGGCGAAGCCGCCGTGCGCTGCGCCGACGAACGGCTGCTGGAACACTGCGACGTGCGCCCCTTGCTGCGCCTGAGCGAGCGTCGCAGCCAATGGCTGGCGCTGCGCCGGCAGCCATCCGCTGCCGCCACGGAAAGGCTCGCCCCATGACCCTCGCCATGCCCGACCTGCTGACCCAAGACACGGACAACCGCGCCCAAGCCATCGACCCGCGGCGATCCTTCCTCATCGAAGCGCCGGCCGGCGCCGGCAAGACCGAGCTCCTCACCCAACGCTTCCTGGCCCTGCTGGCTCAAGTGCAGGAGCCCGAGGAGGTGGTGGCGCTGACCTTCACCAACAAAGCCGCCGCCGAAATGCGCGAGCGCATCCTGGGCAGCCTGCAGCGCAGCGCCCGGGGCGAAGCCCCTCCCGAGCCGCACCGGCAAACCACCCACCGGCTGGGCCTCGAAGTCATGGCGCAAGACCGCGCGCGCGGCTGGGGCCTGCTGGCGCATCCATCACGGCTGCAGATCACCACGCTGGACGCGCTGTGCGGCCGGCTCGTGCGGCAGATGCCCTTGCTGTCGCGGCTGGGCAGCCAACCCGCCATCGCCACCGACCCGCAGCCGCACTACCGCCAAGCCGCGCGCGACACCCTGGCCTTGCTGGACACCGACCACCCCGTGGCCGACGCCTTGTGGCGGGTACTGGACCGCTTCGACAACGACAGCGCCCGCCTGCAAACGCAGCTCATCGCCATGCTGGCCAGCCGCGACCAATGGCTGCGCCACTCCGTGCAAGGCGTGGACCTGGATGCCGCCGAAGCCGCCTTGAGCGACCTCATCGAAGACGAACTCGCGCGCGCCGCGGCCGTGCTCACCCCAGACCTGCAGGCCCAGCTCATGCCACTGGCGCGCTTTGCCGCGAACCAGGTGCTCGTCAGCCAGGCCAGCGGGCAGCCCGTGCCGGCGCTGCAAGGCATCACGCCGCTGGCCGACTGGACCGAGCCCCTGCGCCCCCTGGCCAGCGAACTGCCGCGCTGGCGCGCCCTGCCCGCGCTGCTGCTCACCCAAAGGGGGGAACTGCGCAAGACGGCGCCGACGAACTGCGGCTTCAACACCCCGGAAGGCCAGACGCTGGCCAAGGACTTCAAAGCCCTGCTGCAACGGCTGGCCGACGCGGGCGCAGCACCCCCTCTGCATGCCCTGACCCGCCTGCCCGACCCCCAGTACGACGCCGACGATCGCCAATTCATCGGCGACCTCATCGCCGTGCTCAAGGTGGCCACCGCCCAGCTCTGGCTCGCCTTCCAGCAGGCCCGCGAGGTGGACTTCACCGAAATGGCGCAAAACGCCCTGCTGGCGCTGGGCGATGAGGCCGCCCCCAGCGAACTGCAACTGCGGCTGGACTACCGCATCAGCCACCTGCTGGTGGACGAATTCCAGGACACCAGCCCCACCCAGGTCGAGCTGCTGCGCCGCCTGACGGCCGGCTGGACGCCGGGCGATGGCCGCACCCTGTTCCTGGTGGGCGACCCGATGCAGTCCATCTACAAATTCCGCAAGGCCGACGTCGGCCTGTTCCTCAAAGTGCGTGAACGCGGCCTCGGCCACCTGCCCCTGGAGGCCTTGCACCTGTACCGCAACAACCGCTCCCACACCGCGGTGGTGGACTGGGTCAACGCCACCTTCCCGGGCGTGTTTTCCCCACGGGACGATCACCACCGGGGCGCCGTCCGCTTCACCGAGGCCATCGCCACGCGTGGCGCGCACGCCCTGGCCCACGTGTGCTGGCACCCGCTGGTCGCAGACGACGGCACCGACGCGGACGAGGCGTCAGCCGACGACCTCTCCAGCAGCGAACGGGAGGCGCAACAGGTCATCCAGCTCATCCGGCAGGCACAGGCCGAAAGCCCAGACGGCACCATCGCCGTGCTGGTTCGCGCACGCCGCCACCTCGAAACCCTGGTGGCCGCGCTGCGCTCGGCCGACCCGGCCTTGCCCTTTCAAGCGGTGGAAATCGAGGCGCTGGGGGAACGCCAAGTCATCCAGGATCTGCTCAGCCTGACGCACGCCCTGTGCCACCTGGGCGACCGCACCCACTGGCTCGCCGTGCTGCGCGCGCCCTGGTGCGGCCTGACCCTGCACGACCTGCACCAGCTCGCCGCCGACGATCACCACAGCGCTGTGTGGACCCTCATCCAGGCCCCCGAACGCCGTGCCCGCCTCAGCCCCGACGGCCAGGCGCGGCTGGCCCATCTGCACGCCGTGATGGCCGAGGCACTGGCGCACCAAGGCCAGCAGCGGCCCCGGCGCTGGATTGAGGGCGTGTGGCAGGCTCTCGGGGGGCCGTGGTGCCTCAAGCAACCCGCCGAATGGCTCGACGCGCAAGCCTTTTTTGAGACGCTCGACCGCTGCGAGCGCCAAGGCACGATCGACCTGCACCTGCTGCCCCAGGAAGTGGCCAAGCTGTTTGCGGCACCAGATCCCCAGGCCGGCGAGCGGCTGCAGCTCATGACCATCCACAAATCCAAAGGGTTGGAATTCGACACCGTGATCCTGCCCGGCCTGCACGGCAAGCCTGCCACCACCGATCGCCCCCTGCTGCTGTGGGACGAGGTGCTGGACGAACACGGCCAGGAGCGGCTGGTGGTGGCCGCGCCCCCCACCCGTCGCGACCATGACGCCGCCACCCCGAGCCGGTTTGCCTTTCTGCAGGCCTTCGAGGCCGAACGGCACCTGCACGAAGCCCGCCGACTGCTCTACGTGGCCGTGACCCGCGCCCGGCGCCAACTGCACCTGCTGGGCACGGTCCAGCGCAGCCCCCGGGCGGCCAACGGGCTGCTGTCGCCCCCCTCGGGCAGCCTGCTCGGCCTGCTCTGGCACGTGGCCGAACCCCACTTCATCGCCCAGGCAGACGCCCCGGGCTCTGTCGAAGCCAACCCATCTGCCCCACCCGCGCTGCCTCTGAGCGGGTATGCCCACCGCCTGGAGCGTCTGGCCCAAGTGGGCTGGCCACCGGCCTGGCAGGCCGCGCCGCCCGCGTCGCTGCCGGCTACCGGCCGCGATGCGCCGCCCCCCGCCACCGGGGGCGACACCCGCGCCACGGGCACTGGCCAGCCCGCCCTGGCCAGCGACCTGGGCCGGCTGGTGCACCGCTACCTGGAAATTATCGCCCTCGACGGCGTGGACCACTGGCCGCCCGAGCGGGTGGAGGCGTTGCGGCCGGCGATGCGGCTGTGGCTCCAAGCCCAGGGCCACGGAGCCGCCGCCGCCCGGCAGGCGGCCGACGAGGCGGCGGACCAATTGCTGACCACGCTGCGCTCGCCACAGGGGCGGTGGGTGCTGGCGCCGCACGATGAGGCCGCCAGCGAATGGGCCATCACCACCTGGAACGATGGCCAGGCACGCACCCACGTCATCGACCGCACCTTCATCGCCGAGGGCATCCGCTGGATCATCGACTACAAGACCACGCGCGACGACGACGCCGATGCCACCGTCTACCGCGAGCAGCTCGCCCGCTACCGCCGGCTGTTCAGCGAAGGTCCGCCCGTGCGCATGGGCATCTTCTTCACCCACCGCGGCACGTTCAGCGAGGTCAGCGACTGAGACGGCCAAGCATCAGAGCAAGGCATACGTGGTGCTGACGCGGCAAACGCTCTTGCCATCGCCAGCGGCCACGATGTCGATCTCGCCGAACACCAGGCTCTTGCCCGCCCGCACGATGCGCGCCTGCACCAGTGCATCCTGACCCACCAGCGGTTTGAGGAAGCTGGTGCTGAGCTGCACCGTCGTCATGGGTTGGCGCACCCCGAGGCGCGAGGCAATGGCCAGCGCCATGGCCGTGTCTGCCGCCGACATCAGCGCCTGGCCGCAAACCATGCCGCCGATGCGCGTCAACCGCTCCGAAAACGGCAGCCGCAGCGTGACTTCGCCATCGGCGCAAGACTCGGCCCGCAGACCGAGCGCCTGCACCCAAGGGGCAAACCAGTCGGCCAGCAACTGCTGGACCGTGTTCACGTCAAAGGGGGTTGGGGTTTCCATCCTCCGACTGTAACCGCCTGTGCGCGGCGTGTGAACCAAGCCCCCTACACTGGCATCAGACAGCAAGCATTTGGAGACCGACGATGGCTTTTCCGTGGATGATGGCGCTCAAAGTAATCCCTTGGGGAGACGTGATCGAGCATGCCCCCAAGGTGCTCAAGGGCGCCCGGCGGCTGCTGGACAAGCAGAAAGCCCAGGCCGCCCCAGCAGCCAGCGCGGGCGCGGACAGCCTACCGCAACGGCTGCAAGCGCTGGAAGCCGCTCACCACCAGTTGCAGGCCGACATGGCGCAGCTGGCGCAAACCGCTGCCGAACTGGCCGAGCAAAACAGCCGGCTGGTGCAGGCGGTGGAGGTGCTGCGCTGGCGCACCCGCTGGCTGGGCGGGGCGTGCATGGCGCTGCTGCTGGGCGGTGTGGCGCTGGCGATGTGGGGTTGAAGCCGCCGCCCGGCTCAGTGGCCGCGGCCCGGCCCACTGTCCCGCTCGCCACGCAAGGTGGCGTCGCAGCCCTGGCCGGCCGCGATCCAGCGATGCACCCAGCGGCGCCACAGCGAGGCCACCCAGCGCCAGCCGACGGGCAGGAAGGCCGGCGGGTCCACCAGCGCCCCGCAACGGTATTGGCTGGCGGCAGCGTCCCAACGCAAGGCGATGCAACTGCCGCGCCGACGCCGCGACAGCACCATGCCCAACGGACAAGGCTCGGCCAGGCAGCAGACGCCACAGCCGTTGCAGGGCTGGCCCCAGGCCGGCTGGGGCGGGGCATCGGGGTGGATGTACACCACCTGCGGCAACGGGCCGCGGGGCTTGGGCATGACCTTCAGCGCCGGGCCAACACGGGCGCCAGCGCGCGCCCGGTGTGCGTGCCGCTGGCCACCAAATCTTCCGGCGTGCCTTGCGCGACGATGCGGCCCCCACCGGCCCCGCCTTCGGGCCCCAGATCGATGACCCAGTCGGCTTCGGCGATCACGTCCAGATCGTGCTCGATCACGACCACGCTGTGTCCGCCATCCACGAGCCGGTGCAGCACGCGGATGAGCCTGTCCACATCGGCCATGTGCAAGCCCACCGTGGGCTCGTCGAGCACATACAGCGTGTGCGGCGCTTTCTGGCCGCGCCGTCCCACATCGTCGCGCACCTTGGTCAGTTCGGTCACCAGTTTGATGCGCTGGGCCTCGCCGCCGCTCAAGGTGGGCGAAGGCTGGCCCAGGGTCAGGTAGCCCAGCCCCACATCGCGCAGCAATTGCAGCGGGTGCGCGATGCTGGGCATGGTGGCGAAGAAATCCACGGCTTCGTCCACCTCCATGCGCAGCACGTCGCCAATGCTCTTGCCGCGCCAGGTCACGGCCAGCGTCTCGGGGTTGAAGCGGGCGCCATGGCACGCCTCGCACGGCACTTTCACGTCGGGCAGAAAGCTCATCTCGATGGTGCGCATGCCCTGCCCTTCGCAGACGGGGCAGCGGCCATCGCCGGTGTTGAAGCTGAAGCGGGCCGCCCCAAAGCCACGGGCTTTGGCCTCCAGGGTTTCGGCAAACAGCTTGCGGATGGTGTCCCAAAAGCCGATGTAGGTGGCCGGGCAAGAACGCGGCGTCTTGCCGATGGGGGTTTGGTCCACCTCCAGCACGCGCTGGATGGCTTCGGTGCCCACCACGCCTTCGCAGCCCTGCCACGACGGCCGCTGGCCGGCCTCCCAGGCATCGCGGCCGGCCTTGCTGGCCTGCATGTGAACGGCCGCGGCCACATTGGCCAGCAGCACATCCCGCGCGAGGGTGGACTTGCCCGATCCGCTGACGCCGGTGACCGCCACCAGGCGTTTGAGCGGTACGTGGACGGTGATGTGTTGCAGGTTGTGGAGGGTGGCACCTTTGACGGTGAGCCAGAGGATGGGCTCGGTTGGGGTTTCGCTCTCTGGCCTCGTGGCCGGGGAGGGCTTGCCCCCCGGTGCGTCAGTCGCAAGCTCCGATTCCTTACCGGGGGGCAAGCCCTCCCCGGCTGAAGGGGCGGAACGGAGTGCGGCCGCGGGGAAAGACCCGGCGGAAGCTGGGGCATCGTCTGTCGCACTGCGCACCGCGCCTCCCGCCGAGGGCAGGAGCGTGCCGAGCGAGGCATCGGAGCCTGCGACTGACGAGTCCCGCACACCCCTGCCCTCGGCAGCGAGAGGAGCGGGCACGAACCGCCGCGCCTGCAACGGATGCTTCATCGCATGCAAGAGATACCGCCCCGTCTGTGAATCGGCAGCAGCCATCACATCATCCACCGAACCCTCGGCCACCACACGCCCACCCCGCACCCCGGCACTCGGCCCGATATCGATGACGTGATCGGCGCGGCGAATGGTGTCCTCGTCGTGCTCCACCACCACCAGCGTATTGCCCTGATCGCCCAAGCGCCGCAAGGCATCGAGCAGCATTTGATTGTCCCGCGCGTGCAGGCCGATGGTGGGTTCGTCGAGCACGTAGCACACCCCCTGCAGATTGGAGCCGAGTTGGGCCGCCAGGCGGATGCGTTGCGCCTCCCCGCCGCTGAGCGTGGGGGCGCCCCGATCCAGCGTGAGGTAGCCCAGCCCCACGTCCTGCAAAAAGGCCAGGCGGCTTTCGATTTCGGGCAGCAGGTCGCGGACGATCTCGGCTTGCCGGGCCGTCAGGCGGCCAGATTGGCGCCAGTCGCGCACCAAGGCGTGCAGGTCGCGCACGCTCAGGCGCGCCAGATCGGTGATGGCGTAGCCCTGAAAACGCACCGCGCGGGCGATGGCATGGAGGCGGGTGCCGGCGCAACTGGGGCAGGGCTGATCGCCCACCGCATCGATGTCGGGTTCGCTCAGGCGGCGCTCGCGGCCCTGCTCGTCATCGCGCACCGAATCGTCGAACGCCTGGCGTTGCTCGCGGGTCAGTTGCACGCCAGTGCCCACGCAGTCCGGGCACCAGCCGTGCTTGCTGTTGTAGGAGAACAGGCGCGGGTCCAGTTCGGCGTAGCTGGTGGCGCACACGGGGCACGCGCGGCGGGTGGAATACACCTGCAACTGTCCGATGTCTCGGGTGGAGGCGCCGGCGGCCAGCGCCGCCTCCAGCCCGTCGAGCCCCGACAGCACGTGCACCACGCCCTTGCCGTGTTCGAGGGCTTGCGCCAGTAGGCGGTGCAAATCGCCCTCGGCCTCGGGCGTGACATCCAGGCTGCCCACGGGCAGCTCGATGGTGTGTTCCTTGAACCGATCGATGCGCGGGAAACCCTGGGTCGGCACGAATTCGCCATCGACCCGCAAATGGGTGTGCCCACGCTGCCGCGCCGAGTCGGCCAGCTCGGCATACACCCCTTTGCGGTGCACCACCAGGGGGGCCAGCACGCCAATGTGCTGGCCCCGAAAGCCACTCATGAGCTGCGCCAGAATGCTCTCTGGGGTTTGCGGCTGCACGGGGGCGCCGTCATGCACGCAATGCTGGGTGCCCAGCTTCACATACAGCAGACGCAAGAAGTGCCAGACTTCGGTGGTGGTGCCGACGGTGGATTTGGCGCCGCCGCGCGACAAGCGCTGCTCGATGGCCACCGTAGGCGGGATGCCGTACACCGCATCGACCTCGGGCCGGCCTGCGGGCTGGACGATGCTGCGGGCATAGGCGTTGAGGCTTTCGAGATAGCGGCGCTGGCCTTCGTTGAACAAGATGTCGAACGCCAGCGTGGACTTGCCCGATCCGCTGACGCCGGTGATGACGTTGAACTTGCCCCGGGGAATGTCCACCGACAGGCCCTTGAGGTTGTGTTCCCGCGCGTTGATGATGCGGATGGCATTTTGGGGCGGTGTGGCGGTTTCGTTCGGAGACCTCGCGGCTGGGCAGGGGATACGCCCCGGCGCGTCAGTCGCAGGCTCCAATTCCTTGCCGGGGCGTATCCCCTGCCCAGCATGGGGCGATTTTTTCGCGACCCCTGCATGCGCAAGCGCAGCGATCCCCAAGGCTCCCGCCGGGGCAAGGGGCGTGCCGGGCGAGGAATCGGAGCTTGTGACTGACGAGTCCGGCACTCCCCTTGACCCGGCAGCAAGCGCCAATCTATCAGCCCAAGCCACAGGCGCAGACCCCACCTCACCCCGAAGAGGCAGGTAATCCGTCACCCGCCCCTCCTGCGCCATGGTCAGCTCGCCCACCGCCTCGGCGTACTCGCGCAGCGCCTGGCCGGTGTGGCTGTGCGGATGCAAACGCACCGCCTCGGGCGGGCCCTCGGCCACCAGCAGCCCCCCTTGGTCGCCGCCTTCAGGCCCCAGATCGATCAACCAGTCGCTGGCGCGAATCACGTCCAGGTTGTGCTCGATCACGATCAGGGAATGCCCCACCTCCAGCAGCTTGCGCAGCGCGCGCATCAGCTTGGCGATGTCATCGAAATGCAGGCCGGTGGTCGGCTCATCGAAGACGAACAGCATGCCCTTGGTGGCCAGCGGCTGGCCCGAGGCGCTGCGGCTGGCGCGCTTGCCCGACCCCGATGCCGAACGCGCGCGGGCCGCATCGGCCAAGTGCCCGGCCAGCTTCAGGCGTTGCGCCTCGCCGCCGCTGAGCGTGGGCACGGGCTGCCCCAGCTTCACATACTCCAGCCCCACATCGACGATGGGCTGCAAGCCCACGAGCACTTCCCGGTCCTGGGCAAACAGCTGCACCGCTTCGCTGACCGTCAGCGCCAGCACATCGGCCACATGCAGGCTGCGGCCGCCGCGTTCGAGCGTGACCTCCAGCACCTCCGGCCGGTAGCGCCGGCCATCGCAATCGGGGCAGCGCAGGTACACGTCGCTGAGGAACTGCATTTCCACGTGCTCGAAGCCCGAGCCGCCACACGTGGGGCAACGCCCGTCGCCGCTGTTGAAGCTGAATTTGGCCGCCGTATAGCCGCGCTGCTGGGCCAAAGGCGTGCTGGCGAACAGGTCGCGAATGGCATCCCACGCACCCACGTAGCTGACCGGGTTGGAGCGGGCCGTCTTACCAATGGGCGATTGATCGACGAACACCACGCCGCTGAGCTGCTCGGCGCCGAGCAGCCGGTCGTGGGCGCCGGGCGTTTCGGTGACCTGCCCGAAATGGCGCATCAAGGCCGGCACCAGCACATCCTGTATCAGCGTGGATTTGCCGGAGCCCGATACCCCGGTAACCACCACCAGCCGCTGCAAGGGGAACGCCACCGTGAGATGGCGCAGATTGTGCTCGCGCGCGCCCTCCAGCACGAGCCGGGGCGTGGCCTCGGTGACCATGCGCTTGAAGCCGAAACCCACCTGCTTGCGCCCGCCCAGGTAGGCGCCGGTGAGGGTATCGGCCTCGCGCAGTTGGGCCACCGTGCCGTCGAACACGATGCGTCCGCCACGCTCGCCGGGGCCGGGGCCCATGTCGATGATGCGGTCGGCCGCCAGCATGACGGCGGGGTCATGCTCGACCACGACCAGGGTGTTGCCAGCGTCGCGCAAGCGATGCATGGCCTGGTTGATGCGGTGCATGTCGCGCGGGTGCAGGCCGATGCTGGGCTCGTCCAGCACGAACAGGGTGTTGACCAGCGAGGTGCCCAGGGCGGTGGTGAGGTTGATGCGCTGCACTTCGCCGCCGCTCAAGGTACGGCTTTGCCGGTCGAGCGTGAGGTAGCCGATGCCCACATCGCACAGGTATTTCAGGCGGGCGGTGATTTCGTCGAACAGCAGCTTGAGGGCTTGGGCTTCGCCGGCTGGTGGGCTGGCTTGGGTACTCGACGGGTGTTTCTCGGTGGGCCTCTGGTGGGGCGACGAGGGTACGGCGGACGCCTCATGCGGCAAGCCAAAATCGTCGCCCGCCGTACCCTCGCCGCCCTGCGTGGCGGCATCGGCGCGCAGTGGGTCAGATACCATGCGTTCGCCCGTACCCGCTGAGGTGGGGGGAGTGCCGGGCACCGATTTTTGGCCGCGCAGCGGACGGCATGAGGTGCTCGGTACTCCCCCCACCTCAGCAGCAAGCGCCAACCAACCGTCGGCCCCCTCGGCCGCTCCTTTCAACAGCGCAAAAAAACGGCGCAACCGCTCGATCGGCAACTGCATCAGGTCGTGCAAGCACAGGCCCGGCAGCGCCTCCAACTGCTCGCGCGTCCATTCCACCCCCACCGGCATGAAGCGCTGGGCAGGTGGCAGCACCGCATCCGCATCGGCCTTGGTGCCTAGGCGCCAGAGCAGGCTCTCGCTCTTGAGCCGCGCCCCCCGGCAATCCGGGCACTCGGTGTAGCTGCGGTACTTCGACAGCAACACCCGAATGTGCATCTTGTACGCCTTGCTCTCCAGATAGTCGAAAAAACGGCGCACCCCATACCACTGCTGGGTCCAGTTGCCGCTCCATTCGGGCGAGCCCTCGATGACCCAGGCCTTTTGCGCCTCGCTCAACTGGTACCACGGCGTATCGCGGGGAATGCCGGCGGCCTCGGCATGGCGCATCAGGTCGTCTTGACACTCCTTCCAGGCGGGCGTCTGCATGGGCTTGATGGCCCCCGCGCGCAGCGTGAGCTTGTCGTTCGGGATGACCAGCCCCATGTCCACCCCGATGACGCGGCCAAAGCCGCGGCACGTCTCGCACGCCCCCACCGGCGAGTTGAAAGAAAACATCGAAGGCACCGGCTCGGCATAGCGCCAATCGCTGTCTGGGCAATGCAGGCCGGCGGAAAATCGCCAGCACTCGGCGCCATCGTCTGGCGCGGCAGGCCCACCCGCATCGCCCGATGCGGCCTGCGCCCCTTCATCACGCAAGGCATAGACCGTGAGTTGCCCATGGCCCCGGTGGAGCGCCAGTTCCAGCGCTTCGATCACGCGGGCGCGCTCGGCGCGGCTGAAGCGAAAGCGATCGGCCACCACGTCCAGCACCCGCACCTGCGCCGGAGCCGCCGACGGAGCCCGGCCGCGCTTGGCGGTTTTGGCGGAGCGGGCCGCCTCGGGGGCCGACGCCCGGGTGACCAGCCGCTCGGCCTGCACCCGGGTAAAGCCGCTGGCCGCCAGCCACTGCTCGATGTCTTGCGGCGTGGCACTGGCGGGCAATTCCACCGGAAAGGTGATCACCAGCCTCGGGTCGCCCGCGGCCTCGGCCCGCTGGCGCAAGGTCTCATAAATGGTGTCGGGGGTATCGTGACGCACCGGCTGCGCGGTGCGCCGGTCGAACAACTGCGCCGCGCGCGCGAACAGCAGCTTGAGGTGGTCGTTGAGTTCGGTCATCGTGCCCACGGTGGAGCGCGATGAACGCACCGGGTTGGTCTGATCGATGGCAATCGCTGGCGGCACCCCCTCCACCTTGTCCACCGCGGGCTTGTCCATGCGGTCGAGGAACTGGCGGGCGTAGGCGCTGAACGTCTCGACATAGCGGCGCTGCCCTTCGGCAAACAGGGTGTCGAACACCAAGCTGGACTTGCCCGAGCCACTGGGGCCGGTGACGACGGTCAACTCGCCGGTGCGGATGTCCAGATCGACGTGCTTGAGGTTGTGCTGGCGCGCGCCACGGATGCGGATGACCCCCTGCCCAGCCGCCGCGGCGGGCAAGGAGGCATCGGTGACGGCGTCGGAGGAAGAAACCGGGTGTTCGGACATGCAAGCCCCTGGCACGATGAGGCCAACATTCTAGGAAGCCCCCGCGCCACGGGCCGCCCGGCCGGGCCAATGCCCTTGCGCCGCGCTGGGCATGGCGCCCAGCGGTTGGCCATGCTCAGGGCTTGACGATGAGCACCGGCACTTTGGCGTGGGTCAGCACTTTTTGGGCCACGCTGCCCAGAATCAGGGCCTGCACGCCTTTGCGGCCGTGCGAGCCCATGACGATGAGGTCGCACCCCTCGGCGTCGGCCGTCTCCAGGATGCCCTCGTAGGTCACATTGCGCTCGATGGTGTCGCCGGCAAAGGTCACGCCACGCGCTTCACAGCACTGGCGGATGTCATTGAGGGCGCGGTCGGCCGCAGCCTGGGCTTCGGCCATGTAGGCCTGCAGGCCGGCGGCGGAAGCGTCGCCGATGCCGATGTAGGGGAAGGGGTCGATCACATACAGCCCCACGACCTGCGCGCCGTGGTGCTTGGCCAGATCGGCGGCGAACTCGGCGGCGCCGTGCGCGAGCTTGGAACCGTCGGAAGGCACGAGAATTTTGTTGAACATGCAAAGCTCCATGGGTAGGGATCGAGCCACCAGGCCGATGGCCTGACGCCATCCTAACAGGGAGTGTGCCGCAGACCCTTGCGCCAGATCAAGCCGCGCCGGCCGGCGCATGCGCAGCGATGCGCACCGCGCAGTATTTCACCTCCGCGATCTTGCCGACCGGGTCCAAAGCCGCAATGGTCAGCAGATTGGCAGCCGCCTCCACATAGGCAAACGGCATGAAGGCCACATGGGGCTGGATGCCCTCGTCGGCGCGCACGCGCACGTGCGCTTCGCCACGGCGGCTGGTGATGCGCGCCCAGGCCCCGGGCTGCAGACCGAGCCGCTCGATGGTCGCCGGGTGCAGGCTGACGGTGGGGGCGGGCTCCAGCGCGTCCAGCACATCGCTGCGCCGGGTCATGGAGCCGGTGTGCCAGTGCTCCAGTTGGCGGCCCGTCACCAGCACGAGGGGGTATTCGGCATCCGGGCGCTCGGCCGGCTCGCGCAGGCCCACGGGCACCAGCCTCGCCTTGCCGCTGGGGGTGGAAAAGCGATCCATGAACACGATGGGCTGGCCGGGGTCGTCTTCGCTGCGCACCGGGTGTGTGACGGCGCCGGCCTGCAGCAGCCGGCGCCACGAGAGTCCGGCAATCGACGGCATGAGAGCGCGCATCTCCTCGTACACCCGGCCGATGCCGCTGTCGGGCTCGGCGCCGCTGCCGTCGGCCGCGATGCCGTAGGCCCAGGGCAGCCCCAGCCGCTGGGCCAACTGCTCGGTGATCCACGCATCGGCGCGGGCCTGGCCGGGCGCGGCCACGGCTTTGCGGCCGAGTTGCACGGTGCGGTCGGTGTTGGTGACGGTGCCGGTCTTTTCAGGCCAGGCGGTGGCAGGCAGCACCACGTCGGCCAGCGCCGCCGTCTCGGTCAGGAAGATGTCCTGCACCACCAGGTGCTCCAGCCGGGCCAGCGCTTCGCGGGCATGGGTGGCGTCGGGGTCGCTCATGGCGGGGTTTTCGCCTTGGATCAGCATGGCGCGGATTTGCCCGTCGTAGGCGGCGTCGATGATTTCGACCACCGTCAGGCCGGGTTGGACATCAAGCGCCCCTGGCGGCAAACCCCACAGGCGTTCGGCCTGCTCGCGGGCGCTGGCGTTGGCCACGCCCTGGTAATCGGGCAGCACCATGGGGATGAGCCCGGCGTCGCTGGCGCCCTGCACGTTGTTCTGGCCGCGCAAGGGGTGCAGCCCGGTGCCGGGGCGGCCGATCTGGCCGGTGACCATGGCCAGCGCGATCAGGCAGCGTGCGTTGTCGGTGCCGTGGGTGTGCTGGCTCACGCCCATGCCCCACAGGATCATGCTGCTTGGGGCGGTGGCGTAGGCGCGGGCCACTTCGCGAATGGTCTCGGCGTCGATGCCGCAGATGGGCGCCATGGCTTCGGGGCGCCAGTCCTCGCCCCCGTGTTCCGGGCCGTTCAGAATGTGGTCGCGCAGCCGCGCATAGTCCTGCGTGCGCTCGGCGATGAAGGCGTCGTCGGTCAACCCCTCGCTGAGGATGACGTAGAGCATGGCGTTGAGCAGCGCCACGTCGCTGCCGGGCTGGAAGGTGAGCGTGCGCCAGGCGTGGCGGGCAAGCTCGGTGCGGCGCGGGTCGGCCAGCACCAGCCGGGCACCGCGCTTGACGGCGTTCTTGATCCAGCTCGCCCCCACCGGGTGGTTGACCGCCGGGTTGGCGCCGATGAGGAAGATGAATTCGGCATGCGCCACGTCGCGCAGCGGATTGCTGACCGCGCCAGAACCGATGCCCTCCATCAGCGCGGCCACGCTGGAGGCGTGGCACAGGCGCGTGCAGTGGTCCACGTTGTGGGTATGGAAGGCGCTGCGGATCAGCTTCTGAAACAGGTAGGCTTCCTCGTTCGTGCCCTTGGCGGAACCGAAACCGGCCACCGCTGCGCCGCGCCCTTTCGCGGGCTGGGCGTCGCGCACCCGCATCAGCCCCTCGGCCGCCAGCGCCAGCGCTTCGTCCCAGGTGGCTTCGCGGAACTGGGCGCGCACGGCGGCCATGTCGGTCCGGCCACCGGGGCCTTGGGTGAGGAGGGCCGGGTTTTTCGGCGCGTCGGCACGGCGCACCAGCGGCACGGTGAGCCGGTCCGGGTGGTGGATGTAATCGAAACCGAAGCGGCCTTTGACGCAGAGCCGCCCGTCGTTCGCCGGACCGGCGCGGCCCTCAACCCGGTCGATGCGCTCGCCTTGCACGTGGTAGGTGAGCTGGCAACCCACGCCGCAGTAGGGGCAGACGGAATCGACCTGCCGTTCGGCCACGCGGGTGTAGGCGCCGTTGGCCGGCGCGATGGCCCCGGTCGGGCAGGCCTGCACGCATTCGCCACAGGCCACGCAGGTGCTCTGGCCCATTGGGTCACCCTGGTCGAAGACGACCTGCGCCTGAGCGCCCCGCAACGACAGGCCCAGCACGTCGTTGCCCTGCACGTCGCGGCAGGCGCGGATGCAGCGCGTGCACTGGATGCATGCATCCAGGCTGACGGTCATGGCCGGATGGCTGGTATCCGGCCCCTGGGCGGCCCTCTGCCGCTGCGACGGCCCGCGTGCCGGGAAGCGCTGGCCATCGGCATGCAGCCGCTCGGCCCATCGCGCCAGCTCGCTGTCGTGCTTCAGGCGGCGGGTGTCGGGCGCATCGGCCTGCAACAGTTCCAGCACGGTGCGCTGGGCGCGTTGCACGCGGGGGGTGTCGGTGCGCACGGCCATGCCGGCCCGAGGGAAGCGGCAGCACGAAGGCGCCAGCACGCGCTCCCCTTCCACCTCCACCACGCAGGCGCGGCAATTGCCCGCCGTGGGCAGACCCGGCTGGTGGCACAGGTGCGGAATGGCCACCCCCAGGCGCTGGGCCACCTGCCACACGCTTTCGCCGGGCAGGGCCTGGGCGGGCGTCCCGTTCAGGGTGAAATCGATCAGGGGCAGATCGGACGCGCTCATGCCTGCACCTCCTGCGGGAAGAAGCGCAGCACGCTGTCGAAAGCGTTGGGCGCGGCCTGGCCGAGCCCGCAGATGGACGCCTCACGCATCACGTGCGACAGGTCGCCCAGGCGCTCCGCGTCCCACAACGGAGCTTGCATCAAGGCCACCGATTGCGTGGTGCCGGCCCGGCAAGGGGTGCACTGGCCGCAGGACTCGTGCTCGAAAAAACGCATGAGGTTCAAGGCCGCGTCGCGCACCCTATCGTGCTGACTCAGCACCACCACCGCCATGGAGCCGACGAAGGCGCCATGTTCGGCCAAGGTGTCAAAGTCCAGCGGCACATCGGTCAGCGCGGCCGGCAGGATGCCGCCCGACGCCCCACCGGGCAGGTAGGCATACAGGGTGTGGCCCGGCGCCATGCCACCCGCGTATTCGTGCAGCAGCTCCTGCAGCGTGATGCCCGCCGGCGCCAGATACACCCCAGGCTTGGCCACCCGCCCCGACACGCTGAAGCGCCGCAGGCCGCTGCGCCCGTGCCGCCCTTGTCGAGCCAGCCAGGCACCGCCGCGCGCCAGCACCGTGGGCAGCCACCACAGCGTCTCGACGTTGTGCGCCAGCGTGGGCCGGCCAAACACCCCATTCAGCGCCACGATGGGCGGCTTGAGGCGAGGCATGCCGCGCTTGCCCTCCACCGATTCAATCAGCGCCGATTCCTCGCCGCAGATGTAGGCTCCCGCGCCGCGCCGCAGTTCCACCTCGGGGAACGTGATGCCTGGGTGCGCCTCCCGCCAGCCCTCGATGCGCTGCGCCAGACGCGCCAGTTCCGCCTGCAAGAGCTGGCGAACGTCGTGGTATTCGTCGCGCAGGTAGATCCAGATGTGCTCGGCGCCCACCACGTGCGCCGCGATCAGCATGCCCTCCAGGAAAGGGCGTGGCTCGTGGGCCAGCACATGCCAGTCCTTGAAGGTGCCCACTTCCCCCTCGTCGATGTTGACCACCATGGCCCGGGGCCCGGGCTGGGCACGCACCGTCTCCCACTTGCGCCAGGCGGGAAAACCGGCGCCGCCCAGGCCACGCAGGCCGGACGCCTTCAGCTCGGCCAGCACCCGCTCGACCGACCATTCCCCGCGCAGCAGGCGCTCGAACTGCGCAAAATCGGCTGGCGCATCCGGGGCCTGGCTGGCGGGCAACGTTCTGGGCCCGATGTCGCCACGGGCCAGCATATCTCGCACCGCCTGGGCATCGGCCGCCCCCATCTGCCGCTGGCCCACACAGACGGCCGGCCCCGCATGGCACTGGCCCATGCACGGCGCCTCCACCACCCGTACGCCGGGCTCGCCGGCCAGCCGATCCCGCAGTTCGCGCCACAGCCTTTCCCCGCCGGCCATCGCACAGGGCAGGCTGGTGCACACCCGCACCGTGTGGCGGGGCAGCACGGCATCGTCCTCCACCACGTCGAAGTGGTGATAGAAGGTTGCCACCTCGTACACCTCGACCTGGCTCAGCCGCAGCCGCTCGGCCAACGCGGCCAAATGCCCCTTGCGCAAACCGCCCTCGGCATCCTGCAACCGGTGCAGGTGCTCGATCAACAGCGCCCGCTGGGGCGGCAGATCGGCACACAGCCGCGCCACCCGTTCCCGATCGTCCGGGCGGACTTGGCGCCCTTTGGGCGTGCTTCGGGCCAGCCGGCCTTGCGCCCGCATCCACGTCACAGACGATGCACTCTGATTCATTGTCTTACAAATGTAATTTGGGTTTATGCACAAAAATGCATATTACTGCATTTCTCGCCCCGCCAACAGCGCACCCAATACGGAGTACAGTGGCATATTGATCATGCCGCTGTTCTTGCTTTCCATCCACCGCTTGTTGAAGCCCTCTGGGGCTGCGCGTCTTGCAGGTCTGCCGGCATGGTTCCTGAAGGGGTGGTGGATGCTGGGACTGCTGACGCTGCTGTGGGCAAACGCAGCACTGGCGCAGGAAACCGTGGTGCTGCAACCACGGGCCGAAGGGGTGTGGCTGCAAGGCCGGGTCGCGGTGCTGGAAGACCGTGAGGGGCACCTCACCCTGGAGGACATTCGGCAATCCACGCCCGGCCAGTCCTGGCAAGTGCCCCCAGGCCCGCTGCGCCTGCACGGCCCGTCGGCGTGGTGGCTGCGCATCCAGATGACCACAGGCACGCGAGACGACCAGTGGGTCCTGACTTTTCCCACCACCGCCATTCGCGACATTGCGTTTCACGGCCCATTCGCCAGCGACGGCTTGAACTGGGGCAGCGGCGCGCAAACCGGTCTGATCCGCCCGTATGCCAGCCGCCCCCTGGGCATGGAGCGCATCACTTACCCCTTTCACCTGCCCTTTGCCGGGGACTATACGCTTTACGTGCGGGTACAGAACACGATTGCGCAGAACATCACCCCTGCCATCTGGGAAATCGGGGATTACGTGAAAAACCGCCAACACAAAAAGCTGTTCGATGGCGTCATCTACGGCGTGTTGCTGGCACTGCTGATCTACAACCTCACGCTGGCCGGGGTGTTTCGTGACGCGGCCTATCTGCACTACGTCCTGACCTGCCTCACCGCGCTGCTGACCATCGCCACCTTCAATGGCCATACCGCGCACTACCTCTGGCCCGGGTCACCGTGGTGGATCGAGCACAGCTATGTGATCTGGCCCGCCTTGTGGCTGGCCAGCAGCGCCGGCTTTGCCAGAGCCTTTCTGTCCACCCGGGTCGTGGGCAGGGCGGCGGACGGGCCGGTGTTGGCGATGGCGGGCGTGGCGCTGGCATCGGCCGCCATCGGTGCCGCAGGCCACACGGCCCTTTCGCAACAACTCAACGAAACCCTTGCCCTGGTCGGTATCGCTGGCATCACGGCCATCGGTCTGTGGATCTGGCGCCGCGGACAGCCGAGCGCGGGCTGGTATTTGCTGGCCAAACTCACCCTGTTTGCCAGCGTCATCGGCGTGGTGGCCGTGGCGCGTGGCTGGTGGCATGCCCCGGTGGTGCTGTCCTACGGGCTCCAGATCGGCATGGCCGCCGAGATGGTGGTCTTTGCCATTGCACTGAGCGCGCGCATCCGCGCCATCCAGCGTGAAAAAACCGTGCTGAGCCTGCGTGCCGCTCACCTGGCCCGCGCCGCCATGACCGATGCGCTCACCGGACTGGCCAACCGCCGCGGCTTGGCCGATGGCACCCAGCGCCTGCTGGCCCAGCCTGGGCGGCATGCAGTGCTGTTGTTCGACCTGGACCGCTTCAAGCCGATCAATGACCGTCACGGCCACGAAGTGGGCGATCAGGTGCTGGTGGAAATCGGGCGCCGCTTGCTGCAACACAGCCGCGACAGCGACATCGCGGCCCGACTGGGAGGCGATGAATTCGTTGTCGTGCTCGGACATTGCCCGGGCCGGCCGGCGCTCGACGCGATGGTGCAGCGTCTGTGCGACGCGGTGGCGGCCCCGATGCAGATCGACGGACTCAGCCACCAGGTCAGCGCCAGCGTGGGCGTGGCGCTGGCGCCAGAGCAGGGCCGAGACCTGCAAACACTGCTGCGCGTGGCGGATCAGGCCATGTATGCGGCCAAGCGCCAGCCATCGCGCATCGCCTTCGCCGAGGTCCCCGCCGTCAGGCCGTGACACCAGCCTCGCGCTGGCGAGCCATGATCCGCTCCCAGCAGGCGGCGCGTTCGGCCTCGTCCATCACACTCCACTGGCGGATTTCGTCGATCGTGCGCCAGCACCCTTCGCACCAGCCCGACCGAGGCGACATGCGACACACATTGACACAGGGGGAAGGAAAAGCCCCTCCCTTGCGCTGGCGGGCATCGGCCAGCGACACGGGAGCGGGAACAGGGGGGCGGACCGGCATGCCCGCACTCTAGCGCACCGTCACGTCGGCCACGGGCGCGCCGGTCAAAGCCCCCAGGTCCTGCGGTGACAAAGGAAAAACCCCATTGGGATGCCCCGCCGCGGCCCAGATGCGCTCGAAGCGAAACAGTTCTTCGTCGATCAGGGTCACGGGCGTCTGGGCATGGGCCACCGGCGAGACGCCGCCAATCGCAAAGCCGGTTTTGTTCCGCACGAATGCGGGCGTCGCCCGGCCCAACGACTGGCCCGGGCCGCACACCAGCGCCTGCACCTTGCGCTCATCGACCCGGCGATCCCCGCTGGTGATGACCAGCACAGCCACTTCATCGGGCTGACGACAAAAAATGATGCTCTTGGCGATCTGGCCCAGCGCCACGCCAAGCGCATCGGCCGCTTCCTGGGCGGTGCGCGCCGCGCTGTCCAGCATCACCGGGGCATGGGGATGGCCCAGCCGCATGAGTGCCGCGGCCACGCGCTGCACGGCCTCGGGCAAGGGTTGAAGTTCGGAACCACACATGGGCGAGGATGATAGCGGGGGCACGGGCGCAGGCGCGGCCGCCCGAGGGCTTCAGGCCGCAGCCCGCTTGACCATGAACAGGCTGGCCCCCATGGCCATGAGCACCCCGCCGAACACCCGGTTCTGCGCCCGGCGCGCGCGGGCCGACGCGAGCCAGCGCTGGGCCCGCGAGGCCAACCAGGCATAACCGTGCATCACCACCAAGTCCACCGCGACGGACGTGACCAGCAGGATGAGCAACTGCAACCACAGCGGCCGATGCGGGCTGATGAACTGTGGCAGCACCGCCACCATGAACACGATGCCCTTGGGGTTGGTGACATTGGTGAACAGGCCCAGGACGAACCGTTGCCGCGCCGACGGCAGCCCCGGCGGCAGCGCGCTGCCCCCCGGTGACGCCTGCGATGAGGCGCTCGGGGCATCGGCAGCGACCGGCGCCACCCATTGCCGCCAGCCCAGCCACAGCAGGTACGCGGCCCCCAGCACCTTGATGACGGTAAACGCCGTGGCCGACGCCACCAGCAAGGCGCCCACCCCCACGCCCGCCACCAGCAGCACGATGGACAGCCCCGCCTGCAAGCCCAGGATGGTGACGCTGGCATGGCGCACGCCATAGGCCAAGCCATGCGTCATCGACAGCACCGCCCCCGAACCGGGGGAAATGGCAATCACCCAAGCCGCGACGAAATAAGCCAACCAGACGTGCAGATCCATAAGGCGTCAGTGTACGCGCTTGGCCAGCAATGCGCGCCCGACGCGAGAGGCGCTCGGCCGCCCGAGCTGCGCGCTGATCCAGGCCCCGGTGTCCACCAGCGCCTCCAGGTCGATGCCCGTGTCGATGCCCAGGCCGTGCAGCAGATAGACCACGTCCTCGGTCGCCACATTGCCGGTCGCGCCTTTGGCGTAAGGGCAGCCGCCCAGCCCCGCGACCGAGGACTGGAAGTTCCACACCCCCATCTGCAGCGCCGCCAGCGTGTTGGCCAGCGCCTGGCCGTAGGTGTCGTGGAAATGGCCGCTGATGTGGTCGATGTCGTAGTGCGCGAGCGTCGCCTCGATGGCGCGCTGCACCTTCAGTGGCGTGCCCACGCCGATGGTGTCGGCCACGTCCACGCGCTGCACGCCGATGTCCTTCATCAACTGGGCCAGCATGCCCACGCGCTCGGGCGCGATGTCGCCCTCATAGGGGCAGCCCACGGTGCAGCTCATGGCGCCGCGCACGGCGATGCCAGCCTTGCGCGCGGCCTCCACCACCGGCGCAAAGCGCTCGATGCTCTCGGCGATGCTGCAATTGATGTTTTTCTGGCTGAACGCTTCGCTGGCCGCGCCGAACACCACGATCTCGTCCGGCCGGTCGGCCAGCGCCGCCTCGAAGCCCTTGAGGTTGGGCGTGAGCACGGAGTAGCGCACGCCCGACTGGCGGGTGATGCCGGCCATGACCTCGTGGTTGTCGGCCATCTGCGGCACCCACTTGGGTGACACATAGCTGGTGACTTCGATCTCCCGCAGGCCCGCGGCCTGCAGGCGGTGCACGAGCTCGATCTTGACGGCCGCGGGCACGGGCTGCTTTTCGTTTTGCAGGCCGTCGCGCGGGCCGACGTCGATGAGACGTACTCGTGGGGGCAAGTGGGTGGTGTTCAAGGTGATGCCTTTCTCAAAAAACTTTTCCGCATGCATGGGCAGACTCGACCCGCCGCGATGCAACGGCTTCATCAATCAGGCCACCGCCTTGCGCGGCCGCCCGCCTTTTGCCCCGTTGGCGCGGGCCGCTGAGGCCTTGGCCGGCGATGAGACGCGGCCCGCCTTGGCTGCCCATTCGCGCATCCAGGCACGGCTGCCAAATGCGCCTGCCAGCAAACCCTCGACGGTCAAGTCCGCGTCGAGTCGCGGCCAGTGCAGGCCCGTTCCCATCGGGCTGATTTCAATGACCGCAAGGTCTGCGGCACTGGCTCCCGCCAAACCTTGTGCCAATGCCGGCGGAAAGGCAAACCAGGTGCCATTGGCCAATTCCACCACCACCCGCTTGCGACGAGCGTCGTAGCGAGCCGCCACGGCACGCAAATCCGGCCGATCGGCGGCAAGACCACGCGCAGCGGCTTCCGGTACGCGCTCCAGTTCGGCACGCACCCAATCGGGCAATGCAGGCTTACTCATGCAAATCCCTCCATCGTTGGCGAAGAGTCCCCAGGTGATCGCTCACCGCCATCAACGCCACCGCAATATCGCCGGTTTTTGCTTTGCCACTGACCGTCATCAATGCAGGGGGGCGGGAAAGCTCGATTCGCAACTCCCAGCCTGGCCCAAGCACGTGGGCATGGGGTGGCGGATGGTCATTCGGATACACCACCAGGCGAAGATGGTTGACACGGATGCTGGACATGCCAGATATTAACCCAACAGGTTGGGTTTTAATAACCCCGCGCCCGATCGACCACGCCGGCAATGGGCTGGCCTTGCTCCAGGGCGCGGATCTTGCGGGCGATCTGGGCGATGCTCTCGTCGCGCAGGGTGCGGGCGGCCGTGTGCGGCGTCACGGTGATGCGGGGGTGGGCCCAGAAAGGATGCTCGGGCGGCAGGGGCTCGGTGCGGAACACATCCAGCGTGGCGCCGGCCAGATGGCCGCTGTCGAGCAGCGCCAGCAGATCCTCCTCCACCAGATGCGCGCCGCGCGCCACGTTGATGAGGTAGCCGCCGGGTTGCAGACGGCTCAGGGTGTCGCGGTTGAGGATGTCGCGCGTCTGTGGCGTCAGCGGCAGCAGGTTGACCAGCACGCGGCTGGCCGCCAGGAAACGGCGCAGGCCGTCCCCTTCGCCGTGGAAGGTGCGCACGCCTTCCAGCGCCTTGGGGCTGCGGCTCCAGCCATGGACCGGAAATTCAAACGCCCGCAACGCCTGCGCCACGCGCGTGCCCAGCACGCCCAGACCCATCACCCCCACGGCAAAATCCTCGCGCCGCTGGGGCTTGCGAAAGGCCCATTCATGGCGGGCCTGCGCTTGCCGGTACGGATCCAGTTCGCGGAAGTGGCGGATGACGGCGTGGCACACGTATTCGGCCATCTGCACGGCCATGCCCGCATCGTCGAGCCGCACCACCGGCAAACCTGGAGGCAGGCGCAAGCGCAACAGGGCATCGACCCCGGCGCCGATGTTGAACAGGGCTTTGAGCCGCGGCTGCGAGTCGATGAACGCCTGCGGCGGGGCCCAGACGACGGCATAGTCGGCGCTGGCCGCCTCGGTCGCGACGCCCAGGGGCTCCGGCACAGGCCGCCAAAGGGTGACCTGCGCTTCGGGCAACGCCGCCTGCAAGCCCTCCAGCCAGGGCTCGGGACGGGTATCGGTGCAGCAAAACACAATGTTCATGGTCAGGGTTGCTTCATGGATCAGCCCATACCATACACGGCTCGCTGCGGCCCTGCCGTCCCCAGGGCGAGCCGGCCGATGGCCATGCGCCCCGGCGGCCGGGTGGGCCGGCGGCGGGGCGCTGGCTCAGGCCGGGGCCAGCTTGAGCAGTTCGGCGCCTTCGGCCACCTGGTCGCCCGGGGCGTACAGGAGTTCGGTGACGGTGCCGTCGGCAGGCGCGGCGATGGTGTGTTCCATCTTCATGGCCTCCATGACGGCCAGCGGCTGGCCTTTCTTGACCACTTCGCCGGCCTGCACCGCGAACGACACAACCTTGCCGGGCATGGGCGCGGTCAACCGCCCGCCTTCGGTCGCGGCATCGCCCGCATGGGCCAGCAGGTCCACCTCCACCACCTGCCGCGCCCCCTGGGGGGTGAACACATGGGCGCGCTCGCCTTGCATGTACACGGTGGCGCGGACGCGCTCGCCGGCAAAGCACAGGTCCAACGCCCAAGGGGGGGCATCGGCCAACGGGCTGGCCGATGCGGCGGGATGCGCGCTGAACACCAACTCGCCGGTCACCGCGTGCGCGCCTTCCCCCACGGTCAGGCGCAGGCCACCCCCATGCCCATAGGCCAAGACGGCGGGGACATGGGCATCGCCGTCCTCGAACGCGAAGCGGCGCTGGAACTGGCCGTGACTGCGCCAGCCGTCGGTTTTGCTGAAGGGGTCGGTGGTTTCGCCGGCGCGTTCCTGCACCAGCGTGTGCGCCACCGCGGCGGCCACGGCCAGCGGCAGGCTCACAGGCTGCTGGTGGAACAAGGCCGCCTGCTCGCGCTGGATCAAGGCCGTGTCCAGCCGCGCCTGGGCAAACGACGCACTGCGCACCGCGTGGCGCAGGAACTGCACATTGGTCGCCAGCCCCACGATGTGGGTCTGCGCCAGGGCATCGTCGAGCCGGGCCAAGGCCTGTTCGCGGCTGTCGCCGTGCACGATCAGCTTGGCCACCATCGAGTCGTAGAAGGGGCTGATGGTGTCGCCTTCGCGCACGCCGTCATCGAAGCGCACCGGCCCGCGCTGGAAGCTGACGTGCGCCGGCTTGCGGTACACGGCCAGCGTGCCCGTGGCGGGCAGGAACTGGTTGTCGGGGTTTTCGGCGCAGATGCGTGCCTCGATGGCATGGCCGTGGATGCGCAGGTCTTCCTGCTTCAGCGGCAAGGACTCACCCGCGGCGACGCGCAATTGCCATTCGACCAGGTCCAGCCCCGTGATGGCCTCGGTGACGGGATGCTCCACCTGCAAGCGGGTGTTCATCTCCATGAAATAAAAGCGCATCTGCTCGGGGTGGTCGTAGCCGGCCGGCTGCTCGACGATGAACTCCACCGTGCCTGCCCCCACATAGCCGACGGCGCGGGCCGCGGCCACGGCGGCTTCGCCCATGCGGGCGCGCAGTTCGGGGGTCATGCCGGGCGCGGGGGCCTCCTCCAGCACTTTCTGATGACGGCGCTGCACGGAGCAGTCGCGCTCGAACAGGTACACGCAGTTCCCATGGGTGTCGCCAAACACCTGGATTTCGATGTGGCGCGGGCGCTGCACGTATTTCTCGATGAGCACCGCGTCGTCGCCAAAGCTGTTGAGGGCTTCGCGCTTGCACGATTGCAGCGCGGCCAGGAAGTCCTCGGGCCGGTCAACCGCGCGCATCCCCTTGCCGCCACCGCCGACACTGGCCTTGATGAGCACAGGGTAGCCGATGCGGTCGGCCTCGCGCTGCAACAGGGCCGGATCCTGGTCCGTGCCGTGGTAGCCGGGCACGAGCGGCACCTGGGCTTGCTCCATCAGCCGCTTGGATTCGGCCTTGAGGCCCATGGCCTGAATAGCAGACGCCGGCGGCCCGATGAACACCAGCCCCGCCTCCGCGCATGCGCGGGCGAAATCTTCGTTTTCGCTCAGAAAGCCGTAGCCCGGGTGAACGGCCTGCGCGCCGGTGGCACGGGCGGCATCGAGAATGGCCTGCCAGCGCAGATAGCTGTCCTTGGGCGCGCTGCCGCCGATATGGGCCGCCTCGTCGCAGGCAGCCACGTGCTTGGCCTGGGCGTCGGCGTCGGAGTACACGGCCACGGTCTTGACGCCCAGGCGCCGGGCGGTGGCGGCCACGCGGCAGGCGATTTCGCCACGGTTAGCGATGAGGATTTTTTTAAACATGGTGCGTCTCCCTCAGCCCAGCCATTGGGGCGGGCGTTTGTGCAGAAAGGACTGGACGCCCTCCTTGCCTTCGGCGCTGGCGCGGATGTCGGCGATGCGCTGCACGGTGGATTCGATCAAGGCGGCATCGATGGGGCGTTCGGCCACGTCCTGCACCAGCCGCTTGCAGGCCCGCACGGCCGCGGGGCCGGCGCTGCTGAGCGCGCGAACCCATTCATCGACCTGGGCATCGAGCCGGTCGGCCGGCACCACTTCGTGCACGAAGCCGATGCGGCGCGCCTCGGCAGCGCTGAAGCGTTCAGCCGTCAGGAAGTAGCGGTGGGCGGCTCGCGGCCCCATGGCGCGAATCACATAAGGGGCGATGGTGGCCGGAATCAGCCCGAGCTTGACTTCGCTCAGGCAAAAGCCGGCCGTCTCGGCACTCACGACCAGGTCGCAACAGGCCACCAACCCCATGCCACCGGCGTACACGTCGCCCTGCACGCGGGCGATGGTGGGCCGGGGGCACTCGTAGAGGGTGCGCAGCATCGCTGCCAAGCGGCCCGCGTCGGCCAGGTTGTCTTGGCGGCTGTAGTCGGCCATGCGGCGCATCCAATTCAAATCGGCCCCGGCACAAAACGCCGGCCCTTCGGCCGCCAGCACGATCACGCGCACGTCGTCGCGCGCGCCGAGTTCGGCAAACGCCGCCGTCAGGTCGGCGATGACTTCGTCGTTGAACGCATTGCGCAGCGCCGGACGGGTCAGCGTCACGGTGGCGCGATGGGCCTGGACGTTCACGGTCAGGTTGCTCATGCCACGCTCCTCACATGCGGAAGACGCCGAAACGGGTGTCGGGGATGGGGGCGTTGAGCGCGGCCGACAGACCCAGCGCCAGCACGCGGCGCGTGTCGGCGGGGTCGATCACGCCATCGTCCCACAGGCGGGCCGTGGCGTAATAGGGGTGCCCTTGCTCCTCATACTGGCGCCGGATCGGGGCTTTGAACGCTTCCTCCTCCTCCATGCTCCAGCTGCCCCCCTTGGCTTCGATGCCATCGCGCTTGACGGTGGCCAGCACGCTGGCGGCCTGCTCGCCGCCCATGACGCTGATGCGCGCGTTCGGCCACATCCACAGAAAGCGCGGGCTGTAGGCACGGCCGCACATGCCGTAGTTGCCCGCGCCGAAGCTGCCCCCGATGATGACGGTGAACTTGGGCACCTGGGCGCAGGCCACGGCCGTGACCATCTTGGCGCCGTTGCGGGCGATGCCTTCGTTTTCGTACTTGCGGCCGACCATGAAGCCGGTGATGTTCTGCAAGAACACCAGCGGGATCTTGCGCTGGCAGCACAGTTCGATGAAGTGCGCCCCCTTGAGCGCCGACTCGGAAAACAGGATGCCGTTGTTGGCGATGATGCCCACGGGCATGCCCTCGATGTGGGCGAAGCCGCACACCAGCGTGGTGCCATAGCGCGGCTTGAATTCGTGCAGTTCGCTGCCATCGACGATGCGGGCGACGATCTCGCGCACGTCAAACGGCTTGCGCGTGTCGGTGGGGATGACGCCGTAGAGCTCTTCGGCGGCATACAGCGGCGCGCGGGGGGCTTGCAACGCCACCTCGGGGCGTTTGGCGCGTTGCAGATGCCGCACCGCCTCGCGCGCCAGGGCCAGCGCGTGCATGTCGTTCTGAGCCAGGTGGTCGGCCACGCCCGACAGACGCGTGTGCACGTCGCCACCGCCCAAATCCTCGGCGCTGACCACCTCCCCGGTGGCGGCCTTCACCAGCGGCGGGCCGCCCAGGAAGATCGTGCCCTGGTTCTTGACGATGATGGTCTCGTCGCTCATGGCCGGCACGTAGGCGCCACCCGCGGTGCACGAGCCCATCACCACCGCGATCTGCGCGATGCCCTGCGCGCTCATGTTGGCCTGGTTGTAGAAGATGCGCCCGAAGTGGTCGCGGTCCGGGAACACCTCGTCTTGGTTGGGCAGGTTGGCGCCACCGGAATCGACCAGGTAGATGCACGGCAAGCGGTTTTGCTGCGCGATTTCTTGCGCCCGCAAGTGCTTTTTCACCGTCATGGGGTAGTACGTGCCGCCTTTGACGGTGGCGTCGTTGCACACGATCATGCAGTCCACGCCGTTGACCCGCCCGATGCCGGCGATCAGCCCGGCGCACGGCGCCTCGTTGCCATACATGTTCAGCGCCGCCAGCGGCGCGATCTCCAGAAACGGCGTGCCGGGGTCGAGCAACATTTCGACGCGCTGGCGCGGCAGCAGCTTGCCGCGGGCGGTGTGCTTGGCGCGGGCGGCCTCGCCGCCGCCCTGAGCCACCTTGTCGATGTGGGCACGCAAATCGTCCACCAGCGCGCGCATGGCTTGGGCGTTGTGCTGGAAATCGGTGGACCGGGGGTTGAGCTGTGTCTCCAAAACCGTCATGACTGGTTTTCCTCGTGGCCGGAACGATGGAGCCGGCATGCACGAGCGATTGTGCGGCAGCCCGCGCCATCCGACCAGTGCGGCGTGGCGTCAAAAAGGGTGCAAATCACGCCACTCGATCGGTATTTTTTGGCACACTCCGGCCATGCCGTCCCGCGCCGTCACGCCGCCCCCCGCCGCCCGCCGCCGCCCCCCCAGGGCGCACACGCCCATGGCCTTCGCGCGCGCCATCGTCTGGGCCTACACCCAACGGCGCATGGACCCCTCGGGCGCGTTGGCGCAGGCACAGATCGCGCCGGAACAACTGGCAGACCCGACCGCCCGAATCACGGCCACCCAGATGGAGCGCCTGTCGGGGTACGCGATGCGTGAGCTCGACGACGAGGCGCTGGGCTGGTTTTCACGCCGCCTGCCCTGGGGCAGCTATGGCATGCTGGCACGCGCTTCCATCAGCGCCCCCACCTTGGGCGTGGCCCTCAAGCGCTGGTGCCGCCACCACGGGCTGCTGACCGACGACATCACCCTGCGGCTGGACAGCCATGACGGGCTGGTGGATGTCGTGATCGACGAGCACCGCGACCTGGGGCCGGTGCGTGAGTTTTGCCTGGTGTCGATGCTGCGCAACATCATGGGCCTGGGCAGCTGGTTGATCGATTCACGCATCCCTTTGCTCGCGGCCGCCTTCGCCCATGCGCCGCCCCCTTACCGGCCGGCCTATGCCCTGCTTTTCCCCACGCCGGAGCCGGCACACTTCCACGCGCCCGCCACACGGCTGCGTTTCGATGCCCGCTACCTGCAACAACCCCTGCGCCGCGACGAACAGGCGCTGACCCACATGCTGCAACACGCCCTGCCGCTGATGGTGCAGCCCTACCGACGCGACCGGCTGCTGGTCGAACGCGCGCGGCAATGGCTGCTCACCCGGCCACAGCACACCCACAGCGCCGAGGGCCTGGCGGCCCTGTTGCACATGTCGGCACGCACCCTGCACCGTCAGCTGCACGAACAGGGCACGACGCTGCAACACCTCAAAGACACCGTGCGCCGCGAACGCGCCAGCGAGCTGCTGCTGCGCACCCACAAACCCGTCAAGCAAGTGGCCGAAGCGGTCGGGTTTCAGAACGAAAAAAGCTTCATCCGCGCCTTCCGCCATTGGACCGGGCTGACCCCGGCGGCCTACCGTCGCCAAGGCGTCAACCCTGCCCGGGGCTGAACGGGCTTGTGCCACAATGCTTATTGCCCATCATGACAGGGCATGGCCGAGGAAACCATGCACATGAATGAGACCCTGCCCTCACCCACCGCCCACCTGGCTCGCGCCGTGATCGATTGCGCGGACACGAGGCCGGTCACGGCCCGGGAAGCCATCTACAACACCCAGGGCATGAAGGTGCTGGACAAAGGGGCCGCCATCCATGCCGGCCTGTACGACCGGCTGATGGCCCATCAGCTCAGCCGCCCGCTGGAGGATTCGCTGGCCATCGAGGGCATGGTGGACGGTCGGGCGATTCGCCAGGGCATCGAAATGTTGCTGGCCTTCGAGGCGTTCTACGCTCGGCTGGTGCCAGAGTCAACGAAACTGGACCGCCTGCTCGACATCATCGAAAGCATCCCTCTGCCCCAGGCGATTGCGCTGCAGTTGACCATCGCGCGCGAAGCCCGACCTGCGCTCTACGAACATGCCTTGCGCAGCGCCTGGCTCATGGCCTGGATGGCCGACGAACCCCTGCGCCCCCAATTCGACATCGCGATGGCCGCCGCCGCCGGCCTGCTGCACGACCTGGGGATGCTGCACCTCAACCCGGTGCTCACGCAGCCCAAGATCGAACTCACCCGGGAACAACGGCGCGAGCTCTACAGCCACCCCCTCGTCAGCCGACTGCTGGTGGAGCGCCACCACGTCTATCCCCAGGAGGTGGTGCGTGCGGTAATGGAGCATCACGAATACCTCAATGGCTCGGGTTATCCGCGTGGGCTGCGCGGCCGCCAGATCAGCCTCATGGGGCAGCAACTGGCCCTGGCCGACTTGGTGGTGGCCATGATCAGCGGCCACGACGACGGTGGCGAATTGCGGCTGAGTGTATTGCTGCGCATGAACATGCACCGCTATGCCCGCCCGCTGATCCAGCGCGTGCTCGCCGTGCTGGACCCAGCCCAAGACCCTCGCAGCGACAGCGTGCCGGTGCTGGAACGCCCGGACGCCGTGCTGCAAGATGCACACCGCGTCCTGCAACAATGGCCACGCGGCTGTCCTTCGTGTACCGACTTGACCCCGGCCCGTCAAGAGGGCCTGGTCGCGGTCAGTGGGCTGATCGACGAACTGCTGCGCACGCTGGCCGAGGCTGGGGCCACCCCAGAACAGCTCGCCCACCTGGACGCCGTGGACGCCGATCCGCTGCTGCACAAGGAGTTGTCGCTGCTGGCCCGAGAAGCCGTCTGGCAGTTGCGAGCCATCTCGCGCCAGGCTCGCCGGCGCTGGGCGGCTGGACGGCAGGGGCAATACCCCGATGCGCTGCAAACCTGGCTGGATCAAGTCGAGGCCTTGCACCAGCGGGTTCATGGGCACCTTGCCGGCTCCACCCCCGCCGACCCGATGCCCGCCCACCATTGAGGCGAGGGGGGACGGGTTCAGGCCGCGAGCGAGCCCGCCCAGATTTCATCCAATCCGCTGATGCGCCACTTGGCCGGATCTTCCCGCTTGACGATCGTGTGGCGGCAGCTCGGGCTCGACAAGTCGATCAACTCCGGCACCACCCGCTCATAACTGTTGACGGAAAACACCGTCTTGACGATCGGCTTGAGCAACGAACCGCGGGACTGGTCCACCACCACCGCCAACTTGCCATTGCTCAGCAGCACCAAAGACCCGACAGGATACACCCCCAGGCTGCGCACGAACGCTTGGAACACCCGGCCATCCAGGTGGCTGTTGACCCATTGGGCCATGCGCGCGAGCGACTCCGCCGGGTCCCACCCCGCTTTGTAGGGGCGGTTCGAGGTGATCGCGTCGTACACGTCACAAACCGCGCCCATGCGCGCCATCAGGCTGACCTGCGGGCCGGCGAGCCGGTGCGGATAGCCCGTGCCGTCCAGCTTTTCGTGGTGGTGCAGACACACCTCCAGCGCCTGTTCGTGGTGAATGCCGGCGGCCAGCAGGCGCTCGTGGCCCTTGGCCGGGTGCTGGCGCACCAGCTCGAACTCCTCGTCGGTGAGCCGCCCGGGTTTGTTGAGGACTTCCAGCGGCACATCCATCTTGCCCAGATCGTGCAGCAGCCCGGCAAACCCCGCCGCCCGCACCTCCTCATCCGGCAGACCCAGCCGCCGGGCCAACGCCACCATGAGGGCACACACGGCCACCGAATGCATATAGGTGTAGTCGTCCGCCGTCTTCAGGCGCGCCAGGCTGATGAGAGCATTGCCATTGCGGATGACCGAATCGGCGATGTCTTCGGCCACCTGGCGCGCCACGGCCTGATCGATCGCCTTGCCCATGCGGGCATCGGTGAACATCGAGGTGATGGCGTGCTTGGCACTCTTGCAGATGGCTGCCGCCCGCATCAGCTCCGATGCAGTGGACGTGGGTTCCAGCGACCGCTCGACGGCGCGGTCTTGGCGCAACGCCTCCTCCACCTGCTCGGCAGAGGCCACCTGCGCCACCGGCATGGCCTCGGCCGCCGCATCCGCCCCCTTGCTCACATCGATCCAGACCTCGCGCACCGCGCTTTGCCGCACCAGTTGCAGATCGGCCGGGTCTTCGAGCAGGAATTTGGAGCGCCAGAAAGGGTGATCGAGCCAGGAGCCGGCAAAGGCGTGGATGTACATGCCCAGGCGCACATCCTGCACGGCGATTTTTTTCAACATGGTGGCACCCAACGCTTCCTTGCGGAGTCTCAAGCCATTCTATGCGACTACCCTGGGTGGCATAACAGGGCAAATCCTTGGGTCTGTGCCGCTGAGACACTCGCCCGAGCCGCCCGACGCAGACGCCTCGCGTGCCTGCGCCTTGCCGCCTGCAACCGCCAAGGGCGCACGACCGGCCCTTGTGACACACCGGGCGCTGGGCTGCCCCTGGCCCAGTTCCCCCGACGCCACCTGCCCTCAAGCAGCGGCTGAGCGCGGCCACGCCTCGATGACGCGGCTCATGGCCCGCTCCAACGCGCTGCGGCTGGCACTTTCCACGAACACGCAAGGCTTGCCCTGGCGCTTGCAATGGTCTTTCACCCGCCAATAAGCATTGTGGCTCACGCACCCCACCTGGCAAATCACCAAGTCCGCGGCGGCCAGTGTGGCAGGCAATTGGTTGATGCTGTCCTCATCGCCGCCGTCATGGTGCAACAACTCCAAGCCATGGGCCTCCACCACCGCTCGATATGCCGGCAACTGAGCCGCCCTCCCCCCCACGCATGCGACGCGCTTCGGCACCCCCTGCACGACTTGCGGGCCCATGATCACCCATCCCTGCCTCAACGGTTCGGCCTCGTCGGCCGAAGGTACTTCAATCGGTTCCGCCTCGCGCTCCGGCGCTTCTTTGGCTTGCTGTCTTTCTGCGGCCCGGAGCATGCGTCTTAGGCTCTGGTTCTCCTCCCTCAACTGCCGCACCTCGGCCTGCAAGCGCTCACTGGCTTGCACATCCAGGCAGCCTCCCTGCTGCAAGCGCTGCTGCAAGGCCACGCACTGGGCTTGGAGCGCAGCCACTTGGCCGCGCAACGCCAGCTCCTCTTTCTGCGCAAGCTCCAGCCGGCGCTGCGCTTCGCGCTGGGCCTCCTGCCAGCGGGCCTGCCAATGCTTCGCTTCGGCCTGACTGCGCTCCAACTTGTGTTGCAGCGCCTCCCAGCGTTGCTGCTCCACCCGGGTCACCATGCCCACTTGGTGCTGCATCATGTGCACATCGCCCAACACCTCGTTTTCCAGCGGAAGGCGACAAGCCGAGTGCGTGAGCACCGCCCACATCGTGGCCGGCCAGCCCGGCCCCTGGCGCGCCTGCCGCCAGCGCTGCGTGAGCTCGCCCTCGTCCTGCACCGCTTTCAAGCGCCGCACGACACTGCCAAAACGCTCATCCAGCCAGCGCTCCACGTGCTCGGCCAGCGCCGATCGACGCCGGCACTCGGTCACCGCGATTTGATGGACCTCATACTCGCTGCGGTCTTGCACATCGATCCCGCATTTGGACATCAAGCGGCGCTGAACGTCCAGTGGCAGGCACACCCCCAACACTGGGCAGGCCGCACTGGGGCTGAGCTCCCACAAACGGCGGCGACGCTTGGGGGCTTCGCTGGTCGGTGTTACGGCGCTCACGTCGATGGCCAGAGGCCGCTCTGGCGGCTCAAACCAGGCCGCCGGGAACACCGCCGTTGGCTTACGCGGCAGACACATTGGCCGTCACCGTCAACTCATGCTTGACCACACGTTCGCAGGGCGTGCCGTGGCGGCGGCAGGAGCCGTCGTCTTGCAGCCAGACATGGGCATGCCCGACGCAGCCCGTCTGGCAAACCACCTGCTCGGCCTCGCGCCATGGCGACACCGCATGCTTGGCCCCAGCCCGCTGAGGGGCGCTTGGCCGCCGCGGCCATCCACCGCCGCCCCAGCCCGGCAGCCCCCACGCCCAGGCGGTGCGCGCCAACACGCATTGCGCCCGCAAACGCACCACTTCCTGCTCCAACTTCTCGATGCGCGCGGCCATGGCGCCGACGGCGTGCGTCATGCGCTGCTGCACGCGCCCAAGGTGTCTGGCCAGCACCAGGTTCTCGTCCATCGCTTGCCTCATTTCAGTGCAAGGGATGAGACCGACCGCCCCAAGGCGCTTCCCTTTCGACAGTGTCGGGCGCCAGGCCATCGCACACACTGGGCGCAGCATCGACATCGGCCTCGGCCAGCGCGCGCCACAAGCCGTGCATCCGCGCCATGACCGCGCGAAAGTTGTCGCTCATCACCGGGTGACGGGACAGAAAGAACAAGTGAGACGTCACCTTCTTCGCCATCAAAGCGCGATGCCGATGGCACCCGCTCTGGGCATGCCCCGTCATCAATGCCAGGGTGGCGGCCAGCATGGCCTCCGCACACGGCATGTCGTAACCGTCGTGATCGTCATGGGGATGGGGCAAAGAGGGCATGGGTATCTCCTGAGTGACACCCAAATCATAAATGAGAATCGTTTTTATTCAAAGGCAGGGAGATTGAATATCGCAACCCCAACCCCGCTCCGGATTGATATTTCGGATCGACACACGCGGCACCGCTATCCAGCGGCAACTTGGCGGCCCCAATCCTTACGCCATGCGCGTGGCGGGCTCCGGATTGACGATGGACAAGGTGTTTTCCCGATCCGGCTCGCCGGCGTACACCACCAGCAGGTTGGCTTTCGGGAAGGTGTCGGCCAAGTCCTCGGGCAGGCGGGTCATCACCGGCTTCCAGGCCAGGCCGCCCTGGCGGGCGCCCAGCAGGACGATCAGGTCGCCGTCGCGGTAGTGCTCTTGCAGCACACGGCGCAACCCCGCCCAGCGCGGCAGCTTGCCGGGCACCAGATCGCAGTCGGGCTTGATGGCGCGCAGCCGCTTGAAGATGCGCTGCGCCCCCTCCTCTTCGGTCAACACCATGACCGGCGCGCTGAGCTGATGCGACAGCCGCTTGATGAGCCCGACCCCGGCCTGAAAGCCAGGCTCCAGATCCGCCTCCGGCGGGATGGCGAGCAACAGGCGGCGCGTCGTGTTCAAGGGCTCGCGCGGGCGCAGCACCACCAAGGAGAAATCGCGATCCCGCAGCAGGTTCTCCATCAGCGAACCGAAGAAGAACTCGGGCGCCCGGCTCTGCTCGCTCCAGCCCATCACCACTTCGGTGGCGTTGAGCTCCCGCCGCGCCTTCAAGATGCCAGAGGCCAGGTTGAGGTCGATGCGGGTCAGGGGCGAGGCTGGCACCTCGGCCTGCGACAGGTAGCTGACCGCGTCGCTGAGCACCTGCTCGGCCCCGGCCACCTGGGGCGTGGTGTTGCCGTTGTCCTGCACCACGGTGATCGGGTAGATCGGCTGCTCATGGTCGGGCTTGCGCAGCATCAGCGCCAGATCGAGCAAGTGGCGCGAAGGCGAGCGTTCCGACAGGGCCGTCAGGATGCGCTGTCGCTCCGTGGGCGCCAGCACGGGCGCGTCGGCACTGTCCTGCGCCACCAGGCGTCCATAACGGTCCACCTGCCAGGGCGCGATCACGCAAGTCACCAAAATCATGACGATGGCGCCGTTGACCACCGCATCATCGAACAGGCCGATCTCGTAGCCCACCACGGTGGCCGCCAGCGTGGCCGCGGCCTGCGCCACGCTCAAGCCAAACACCACCCGGGCTTGCGCCGGGCTATACCCCAGCAGCAAACTGCTCAGCCGGGCAGCCAGCCATTTGCTCACCGTCACCGTCGCCACCATGGCCGTGGTGATGAGCAAGGCCCGCCCATCCGCCAGAAACACGCGAACGTCCAGCAACATGCCCACCGACAGCAGAAAGAACGGCACGAAAATCGCCTCGCCGGTGAACTGGATGCGGTTCATCAGCGTGCTGTTGTGGGGAATGAGGCGGTTCAGCGCCAAGCCGGCCAAGAAGGCCCCCACGATGGGCTCGGAGCCCGCCGCGTGCGACAGGCTGGCGCAGCCGAACACCACCGCAAGCACGAACACGAACTCGGTGACCCCGTCGCGCCCGACGTGCCGGAAAAACCAGCGCGCCAGCTTGGGCAGCCCGTAGAGGATGGCAAACACATACAACCCGAGGCTGGCCCCCAGCCGGTACCAGAAGTATTCGTCCACCTCCCCCCGTGTCAGCCCGGCAATCACCGCCAGCACCAGCAGCGCCAGCGTGTCGGTGATGATGGTGCCGCCCACCGCCGTGGTGACCGCGGTATTGCGCGCAATGCCCAGACGGCTGGCAATCGGATAGGCCAGCAAGGTGTGTGAGGCAAACAGCGAGGCCAGCAAAATCGCCGCCGGCCAGGAAAAGCCGAGCACGTAATGTCCCACCAGCGTGCCCAAGCCTTGAGGAATGGCAAAGGTACACAGCCCGAACACGATGCTGTGGAACTTGGAACGCTTGAGCACCACCATGTCGATTTCGAGCGCGGCGGTGAACATGATGTACAGCAGCCCCACGGTGCCGAACAGCACGAAGGACTGATCGCGCGCGAGCACGCCCAGCCCGTTGGGCCCAAGCACGGCCCCGGCGAGCAACAGGCCGATCGTGCCGGGCAGTTGCCAGCGGCCCATCACGATGGGCGCCAGCAAGATCAGGAAGGCCACCAGCGCGAAAACCGCGACGGGGTCTGAAATCTGTAAGACGTCAAGCATGCTGCAATGCACCAAATCCGGTGGATGGCATCATACTGTCAGTGGCCCCCAGCGTCAGGGAACAGGTATCTGGGAACGACCCACACGTAAAACACCATCCCAAACAGTTCCACCAGCGACTGCGCGACGATGACCACCGCCGCCACCTCCCAGCCGCCGGGCAGCGTCAGGGCAATGGGCAGCACGACGAAGGAGTTGCGCGTCCCCAGGCTGAAGGCCAGGGTTCGGCCCTGCGCTGGGGGGAGGCAGTACCAGCGGGCCAGCCCCCAGGCCAGCCCCAGCATCAGCGCCAGGAATGCCACGAACAACAGCACCGCCGCAGACACGTCCTGCCAGGCGCCGCTGACAGCGCCCACCTGCGCGCCGGCGATCAAAAAAACCACCAGCGTCAACAAAGGCACGGGCCACCAGGCGGCCTTTTCGCGCCAGTGCCCGCGGGCAGGCCGGCGCTCCACCCAGCGTTCGGCCAAGGCGGCCAGCGCCAGCGGGCCCAGCACCAACAGCAGGGCGGCCAACAGATCACCGACACGCCAGCGCGCCAGACTGCCTGTATCCGCCATGAGCCACAGGTACACCGGCAGCAGCAGCAATTGCAGCACCAGATTCAACGGCGTGACGGCAATGGCACGCGGCACGTCACCGCGGCCCAGTTGGCTGAACGTGATGAACCAGTCGGTGCAAGGCACCAGCAACACCAGCAGCACGCCCAGCTGCACGGGGCCTTCGAGCCCCCAACCCACCACCAGCGCCCACACCAGCAGCGGCACACCCACGAAATTGCCCACCAGCACCGCCTGGGCAAACCGCCCATCGCGCCAAGCGGCACGCAAATGCAGCAGCGGGATTTGAAAAAAAGTGGCAAACAGCAGCAGGCCGATGACTGGCCACAGCCAGGCTTCCATCACCCCGGCGGCGCCGGGCCATGCCGTCCCGACCGCGAGGCCGGCGGCAATGCCCAACAGGTAACACCAGACCTGGTGACGTTCCAGCGCCAGGCGCGACATGCCCCTCATCGCCTCCAGAAATGCCCCGTGAACAGCACCAGCACCGTCAGCAGTTCCAGCCGCCCGAGCAGCATGGCAAAGCTCAGCACCGACAACTGAAAGGCATTGAGGCTGCCATAGTTGCTCGACGGCCCCACTTCGCCCAAGCCTGGGCCGATGTTGTTGACGGTGGCCACCACCGAGGAAAACGCCGTGACGATGTCCAGCCCCGAAAGCAGCATCAGAAAGGTCAAGCCCATGGTGGCCGCGCCGTAGATGAGCATGAAGCCGAGCACGGTCGTCATGGTGGAAGGCGCGATCGTCTGCCCTCCCATGGTCACGGGGTTGACCACGCGCGGGTGGATGATACGCACCAGTTCGCGCCGCGCCTGCTTGATGAGCAATACCATGCGCACCATCTTGATCCCGCCGCCCGTGGACCCGGCGCACGAGACAAAACACCCCAGAAACATCAGGTAGACCGGGACGAACACCGGCCACTGGGCATAGTCAGCCGACGCATAACCCGTGGTGGTGGCCAGCGAGAGCACATGAAACGCACTGGTGCGCAAGGCCACCAGCCAGTCTTCCTCCACGCGGTGCCAGGCCAGCATCAGGGTGACGAGAGCGATCGAGCCAGCCAGCACGAAGAAGTAGGAGCGGATTTCCCGATCACCGGTGATAGGCCGCAGCGACAGGGAACGCAGCACCACGAAGTAGCGCAAGAAGCTGATGCCCGCCAGCGTCATGAAAACGATGGCCACGGTCTCGATCTGCGCGGAGTTCCAGTACCCAAAGCTGGCATCGTGCGAGGAAAAACCGCCCAAGCCCATGGTGGTGCACATGTGCATGAAGGCATCGGCCCAACTCATGCCGGCCCAACGGTAAGCCAGCAGGCAGGCCGCGGAAAACAGAAAATACACGCCCCACAAGCCACGGGCCGTCTCGGAAATGCGGGGGGTGAACTTGGCGTCTTTCATGGGCCCCGGGGTTTCGGCCTTGTAGAGTTGCACCCCACCCAGCCCCAGCAACGGCAAAATCGCCACCACCAGCAGCACGATGCCCAGGCCACCAATGAGCTGCAGAAAACAGCGCCAGATATTCACCGACACCGGCAGATGGTCCAAGCCGGACAACGCCGTCGCCCCCGTGGCCGTCAACGCGCTCATCGTCTCGAAAAACGCCTTGCTCCAGGTGATATCGGGCACGGTGAACATCAGCGGCAGGGCCGAATACGCCGTCAGCACCAGCCACACCAGATTGACCAGCAAAAAGCCATCCCGCGCCATGAGCTCCCGGTTGTGGGCGCGGGTCAGCAACCACAGCAGCCAGCCGCTGCCGAACGTGAAGCCAAACGAGGCGCCCCAGACGGCGCGCAAGGCCTCGTCGTCCTCGAACCAGGCCCAGCCCAGCGGCACCAGATTGGCAAACGCAAACGCCATCATGATGCGCGACAGCAGCGCCAGCGCGGGACCGAACAGATGCATCATCATCCAAAGAAGGTGGCGCTGACCTGGAACAGTTTTTCGACTTCCCGCACCAGCCGTTTGTTGGGGATGAAGATGACGATGTGATCGTCGGCTTCGATGAGGGTGTCGTGGTGGGGCATGAGCACCTGGGCGGCGCGCCCTTCACCGCGGACGATGGCGCCGATCCGGGCGCCCTTAGGCAACTTGATTTCCTCGATCCGCCGCCCCACCAGGCGCGAGGTCTTCACATCCCCGCGGGCAATGCCCTCCAGAGCCTCCGCAGCACCACGCCGCAGGCTGTGCACCGCCACCACATCGCCACGCCGGATGTGCGCCAGCAACTCGCCAATCACGGTTTGCGCCGGGGAAATCGCGATGTCGATGGTGCTGCCCTGCATCATGTCGGCATAGGCGCGGCGGTTGATGAGCGACATGACGCGCCGCGCCCCCAACCGCTTGGCCAGCATGGCCGCCATGATGTTGTCCTCGTCGGCGTTGGTCACGGCGACGAACAGGTCCATCTCGGCAACGTTTTCCTCCATCAGCAGGTCTTCGTCCACCGCGTCGCCATTGAGCACCAGCACGCTGGAGGGCAGCTGGCTGGCCAGGTATTCGCACCGCTTGGCGTTGTGCTCGATGAGCTTCACATGGCACTGGCCCACCAGGCTGCGCGCCAAGCGCAAGCCCACCCGGCCGCCGCCGGCAATCATCACCCGCTGCACGGGCTTGTCGATGTTGTGGATGGCGGCCAGCACATGGCGGATGCGATCGCTGGCCGCCAGCACGAACACCTCATCGCCCGGGAGGATGCGGGTGTTCTTGGTCGCCTCCATCTCGGTGTCGAGCCGGTACAGCGCCACCACGCGCATTTCGGCATGCGGCAGCAACTCGCGGAATTCGCCAATGGTGTGCCCCACCAGCGCGCCGCCAGCGGCCGCCCGCACCGCAATCAGGCACACGCGCCCCTCGGCGAATTCCAGCACCTGCAAGGCCTCGGGGTAGTCGATGAGCTGATGGATGTAGCGCATCACCGACTCCTCGGGGCAGATCACCCGATCGACCGCGAAGCCGTTCTTGGACATGAGCTCGTCGCCCTCGACGAATTCCGGGGAACGGATGCGAGCGATGGTGGTCGGCACGTTGAACACGTCGTGCGCCACCTTGCACACCACCAGGTTGGACTCGTCGGCCGCCGCGCAGGCAATCACCATGTCGGCGTCTTTGGCGCCGGCCTCGCGCAGCACCGAAGGCTGGATGCCGTTGCCGACCACGCCACGCAGGTCCAGCCGCTCCTCCAGCGCGCGCAGACGTGTCGGGTCTTGATCGATGACGGTGATGTCGTTCTGCTCCGACACCAGGCTTTCGGCCACGCTCTCGCCCACGCGGCCAGCGCCCAGAATGATGATGTTCATGTGTTACCTGAGAGCGCCAAACACTTTTTGCAGGATCTGGCTGCCGGTGCCCACCGGGTCGCGCCGGATCTTGCGTTCTTCCTCGCCAATCACCAGGTACAGGCCATCGAGCGTCTTGCCCGTGACGTACTGGGGCAAATCCGCATCCTGCGGCGGCAACAGCCCCAGACGCGACGCCCGGCCGGCCAGGTCGTTGTATTTCTGCGCCAACGCCACCCGCTCGGTGGCCTGGCGCACCAGTGGCAGGAAGCGCTCGGTCAGCGACGCGCGGGTGCGCCCGGCAAAGAAATCGGTCACCGCCGTGTCGCCACCCGTCAGGATGTTTCGGGCATCGGTCAGCGTCATGGTGCGCACGGCGTTGAGGAGGATGTCTCGGCCCTGCGGCACGGCCAGCTCCGCCGCCCGGTTCATGGCCGTGACGAGTTCGTCCACGCGCCGGCCCTGCCCCACATTGCGCAGCAGCGGGGCTGCATCTTCCAAAAAACCCGGCAAGGGGATTCGCACCTTCGGATTGCCCAGGAACCCATCGGGCCGACCCAGCAGGTCCACCGCCACCGCCGCCCCTCGCTCCAGGGCCGTGCGCATGCCAGCCGCGGCATCGGCGGCACTCAGGCTGGCCAGCCCCTGGGCACGTGCAGGGTGCCCGTACCACGCCCCAACGGCCCCGGCGGCAACCAGCCACGCCAAAGCCGTTCGGCGATGCCGGTCAAGGGGGGCGACGGTGCAGGAGCCGATCCTGTGAGACATAGCCCGAATTATGCGCCCGTCGATGCGCAGCAGGGCGCCATTGGCCATGCACGGCGCGGAGCCGCTTGCTACAGGCTGCGCTGAATCAGGATCTTCTGCACGTCACTGGTACCTTCGTAAATCTGGCACACACGCACGTCGCGGTAGATGCGCTCGACCGGGAAGTCAGTCACCACACCATAGCCGCCCAGGGTCTGGATGGCGGCGGAGCAGACTTTCTCGGCCACCTCGCTGGCAAAGAGCTTGGCCATGGCCGCTTCTTTCAGACAGGGCCGACCCGCATCGCGCAGGCTGGCGGCGTGCCAGATGAGTTGCCGCGCCGCTTCCAACTGCGTTGCGCATTCGGCCAGGCGGAAACCGACGGCCTGGTGGTTGAAGATCGGCTGACCAAAGCTTTCGCGTTCCTTGGCATAGGCAATGGCCACCTCCAGCGCGCTGCGGGCCATGCCCACGCTCTGCGCCGCAATGCCGATGCGCCCCCCTTCCAGGGCGCTGAGCGCGATCTTGTAGCCTTCGCCTTCCTCGCCAATCCGGTTGTCGGCCGGGATGCGGCACTGATCGAACTGGATTTGCGCCGTGTCGCTGCTGTGCTGGCCCAGCTTATCTTCCAGCCGCGCCACCACATAGCCCGGTGTGTCGGTGGGCACGATGAAGGCGCTGATGCCTTTTTTGCCCGCGGCTTTGTCGGTGACGGCAATGACGATCATCACATCGCCGTGCTTGCCGCTGGTGATGAACTGCTTGACGCCGTTGAGCACGTAGTGATCGCCCTCGCGCACGGCGGTGGTGCGCAAGGCCGATGCGTCCGAGCCCACATGGGGCTCCGTCAGGCAAAAGCCTCCGAGCAGTTCCCCTTTGGCCAGCGGAACCAGCCAGCGCCGTTTTTGCGCCTCCGTCCCATAGCGCAACAAAATGGCATTGACCGGGCAGTTGGTCACGCTGATGGTGGTGCTCACCCCGCCGTCGCCTGCGGCGATTTCCTCCAGCACGACGGCCAGCGTCAGATAGTCCAGCCCCGCGCCGCCGTACTGCTCGGGCACGCAAATGCCATAACAGCCCAGGGCCGCCAGGCCACGGTGGGCGTCTTTGGGAAAGTGGTGTTCCTTGTCCCAACGGGCGGCGTGGGGCCACAGTTCTTCCTGGGCGAAGGCGCGTACCGCATCGCGGATCATTTCCTGGTCTTGGGTCAGCAACATGGGCTATCCGGTTTCTAGAGTTTGAAGGCGCTCACCAACTGATTGAGGTGTTGGGCCTGCTCGCGCAGGCTCAGAGCCGCGGCGGTGGACTCCTCCACCAGCGCGGCATTTTGCTGGGTCATCTGGTCGAGTTGTTCGACCGTCCCGTTGACGTTGCCGATGTCAGCGCTTTGCTCGGTCATGGCAGCCGACACTTCGCCAATCAGGTCGGCCACCTGGCGCACCGAGTGCACGATCTGCTCCATGGTCTGGCCGGCATGCACCACCAGCGAAGACCCGGCTTCCACCCGTTCAACGCTGGCCCCGATCAGGGCCTTGATCTCGCGGGCGGCCTCGGCGCTGCGTCCGGCCAGCGCCCGCACTTCCGTGGCCACCACGGCGAAACCGCGGCCCTGCTCGCCCGCCCGGGCCGCCTCCACCGCTGCGTTGAGGGCCAGGATATTGGTCTGAAAGGCGATGCTGTCGATCACGCCGATGATGTGGGCAATCTTCTGGGAACTGGACTGGATCTCGTTCATGGTGGAAACCACCTGCCCCACCTCCTCGCCCCCACGGGCCGCCAGATCGGCCGCCGAGACGGCCAACTGATTGGCCTGACGCGACGCATCGGCCGACTGGCGCACCATGCCGGTGAGTTGGGTGATGGAGGCGGCCGCTTCCTCCAGATTGGCAGCCGTCCGCTCCGTGCGCTGGCTCAAATCCTGGCTGCCGACCGCGATCTCCTCGCTGGCGCTGGTGATACTGTCGGTCGAATGCCGCACCTCGCCCACCAACCGGCGCAGCGCCTGCTGCATCCGGTCCAGGGCGCCCAATAGGCTGTCGGGGTGGGCGTCGTGCGTCGGCACTTGGGCCAGATCGCCATCGGCAATGCGGGCCAGCGCATGACGCGCCTCGGCCGGATCGCCACCGAGTTCCCGCTTGAGCGTGCGCAGCAGGTAGAGCGTGAACCCCACAGCCACGAGCACGGCCACCGCCGCAGCCAGCACGGCCAGGGTCACGAGCCGGTCCACGTGGCGATGGACCGAGTCATAGACCTCGTCAGACGCCACGCCCGCTTGCTCGATGAGTTGCAGCAACTCGGCGCGCAACGCGCGCCAGGCCGGCGTCTCCACCCCGCTGAGGGTGGCCGTCGTGTCGTCGGCCTGCTGCCGCACCTTGGTCAGCACGGCTTCCTGGGCCTGGGCATGGGTTTGACGCAGTGCCGCCAAGCCTCGCACCGGTTGCTCGAAAGGCGTGCCCTGCGCCACGCGCAACGCGCTGTCGTAAGCCCGGTCGTAGGCGGCGCGTGCATTGGCAAGGTTGTCCATGGCGCGCTGGTCGGCCGGGTTGAGCACCACGTTGCGCAGGGCCTGCCCCATCTGCAGACCTTGGGCATATATCTCGGACAGGTCGGTGCGTATCCGTTGCTCGTTGTCCACGTAGCTGCCAAACTGCTGCTGGGTGTACATCAACCCCGCGATGCTGGCCATGAGGCCCAGCATGAACAGCGCGGCCGGCACCACGGCCGACAGAAGGATTCGGGTATCAAATCGCATGGACACGGCTCCCTGCCCGGCACCACGCCGGGTTTCAGCCTGCCATCATAGGAGTTCCAGCGCCACGGCGGTAGCCTCGCCGCCGCCGATGCACAAGGTGGCCACGCCGCGCTTGAGGCCGCGGGCCTGCAGCGCGTGGATGAGGGTGACCATGATGCGCGCGCCGCTGGCCCCGATGGGGTGCCCGAGCGCGCAGGCGCCGCCGTTGACGTTGACCTTGTCGTGCGGCACTTTCAGGTCGTGCATCAGGGCCATGGGCACCACGGCAAAGGCCTCGTTGACCTCCCACAAGTCCACATCGGCCACCGTCCAGCCGGCCTTGGTCAGCACCTTCTCGGTCGCGCCGACCGGCGCGGTCGAGAACCACTCGGGGGCCTGGGCGTGGGTGGCGTGGGCCACGATGCGCGCCAGCGGCCGGCTGCCGAGCTTGGCCGCGGTGGAAGCCTTCATCATCACCAGCGCGGCCGCGCCGTCGTTGATGCTGGAACTCGACGCCGCGGTGATGGTGCCGTCCTTCTTGAAGGCGGGCTTGAGCGCCGGGATTTTGTCGAGCTTGATCTTGCCCGGCCCTTCGTCGGTGCCAATCACCCGATCGCCAGCGCGGTCCTTCACGGTCACCGGGGCGATTTCCGCGGCAAAGCTGCCATCGGCCGTGGCGCGCTGGGCGCGTCGCACGCTTTCGGTGGCAAAGGCGTCCTGCTGCTCGCGGCTGAACTGGTATTTGGCCGCGCAGTCTTCCCCAAACGTGCCCATGCTGCGGCCGGGCTGGTAGGCGTCTTCCAGGCCGTCGAGCATCATGTGGTCGAAGATGCGGTCGTGCCCGATGCGGTAGCCCCCGCGGGCCTTGGGCAGCAAGTAGGGCGCGTTGGTCATGCTCTCCATGCCGCCGGCCACCAGCACCTCGTGGCTGCCGGCCAGCAGCATGTCGTGCGCGAACATGGCCGCGCGCATGCCGGAGCCGCACATCTTGCTCATGGTGACGGCGCCGGCGCTTTGGGGCAGGCCGGCCTTGAGCGCCGCCTGTCGCGCGGGGGCCTGCCCCTGGCCTGCCATGAGGCAGTTGCCGAAGATGACCTCGGTGACGAGATCGGGCGCGATGCCGGCGCGCTGCACGGCCGCGGCGATGGCCACCGCTCCCAGGTCGTGAGCGGCCAGGCTGGCAAAGTCGCCCTGGAAGCTGCCCATGGGGGTGCGAGCGGCACCGGTGATGACGATGGAATCGGGGGTCAGGCTCATGAAGGTCTCCGTTGGTGGACAAAGCGCCTTTCGCGCTCATAGGGAAAAACGTCGTGCACGTGGCCGGCCAGGATGCGTTCTTTGTGGCTCTGCCAGAAGTCCACGTCCAGCAGATCGGCATGGTGGCGCATGAACACTTCGCGCACCCGGTGATTGCCGAGCAAGAAGGGGCCGAAGGTTTCGGGGAACACGTCGTGCGGGCCGACGCTGTACCACACCTCGCCGCTCATTTCGTCGTCCTCGTCGCGCGGCGGCGGCACGCGGCGGAAGTTGCAGTCGGTGATGTATTCGATCTCGTCGTAGTCGTAGAACACCACCTTGCCGTGGCGCGTGATGCCGAAGTTCTTCCACAGCATGTCGCCGGGGAAGATGTTGGCCGCCACCAAATCCTTGATGGCGTTGCCGTATTCGATGACGGCGTGCTCGATCTGTTGCCGCGCCTGGGCGTTGTCGGGGTCTTTCTGCAGGGCGTCAAAGCACTCTTGCAGGTAGATGTTGAGCGGGATCATGCGCCGCTCGATGTACACGTGCTTGAGGAAGACCTCGATGTTGCCGTCGCCGTTGCGGTCGCCGATTTCGATCTGGCTGGGCGCGAACTTCTGGATTTCCTCGATCAGCTCGTCACTGAAACGCTCCCGCGGAAACCCCACGCCGCTGAATTCCAGGGTATCGGCCATGCGGCCCACTCGGTCGTGCTGCTTGACCAACAGGTACTTGTTGCGGATCTGCTCGCGCGTGGTGTCTTTCTGGGGCGGGTAATAGTCCTTGATGACCTTGAACACGAACGGGAAGCTCGGCAGGTCGAACACCAGCATCACCATGCCTTTGATGCCGGGGGCGATGCGGAATTTGTCCGTGCTGTGCCGCATGTGGTAGAGGAAGTCGCGGTAGAACAGCGTCTTGCCCTGCTTGGCCAGGCCGAGCGCGTTGTAGAACTCGGCTCGGGGCTTGCGCGGCATGAGGCTGCGCAGGAACTGCACGTAGGCGCTGGGCACCTCCATGTCCACCATGAAATAGGCCCGCGCGAAGCTGAAGATCATGAGCAGATCGTCCTCGCCGTGCAGCAACGCATCGATGCGCAGCAGCCCTTCCCGGCTGTGCAGGATGGGCAGGGCAAACGGCACCTCCTGAAAGCCGTTGATGAGCTTGCCCACCGCATAAGCGCCCTTGTTGCGGAAGAACAGGCTGTGCAACACCTGGATCTGGAAATTGGCGCGCAGCTTGTGGTGGTCGAACAGCGGCAGCAGGGCCTCGTGCACGCACGCGATGTCGCGCGCCAAATCTTCGAAGGGCACGCGCAGCCCGAAATCCTCCACCATGCGGCGCAGGGTGGGCTGCAACTCGTCCAGTGTTTGTGGGTAGTAGCTCCGGTAGGTGGTGTGTGACTGCGGGTCCTCCGGCTCGATGTATTCGGTGCTGATGGCCGGCCGCACGAAGATGAAGTCGTTCTGGAAGTAGCTGCGGTGCAGGATTTTGGTGGTCACCGAGTTGAAGAACGTCTCGGCCAGTTCGGGCTGACGGTGGTCCACCAGCATGCCCACATAGAACAGCTTGACCTGCTGCCACACCTCCATGGGCTGCCGCGACGCCTTGAATTCGCGCTCCAACCGCGTCACGCATTCCTTGACGCGCAAGTCGTAAAACTCGATGCGCTCGCGCTGGGCCCGCTGCTGGCCGTGCCAGTCCTGCGTTTCGAAGCGGTGCTTGGCCCGCGCGGATTCGGTGCGGAACAGCCGGTAATGGCGGTTGAAGCCGTCGATCATCGCGCGGGCGATGTCGTGTGCCAGCGTGGAGTCCAGGCGCTGTGGCAGCATGGCCGGGTTTACATCGTCTCGGCGAACAGTTCGCGGCCAATCAGCATGCGGCGGATTTCGCTGGTGCCGGCGCCGATCTCATAGAGCTTGGCGTCGCGCCAGAGGCGGCCGAGCGGGTATTCGTTGATGTAGCCGTTGCCGCCGAACAGTTGGATGCCGTCGCCGGCCATCTTGGTGGCCTGCTCGGCACACCACAGGATGACGCTGGCGCAGTCCTTGCGCACCTGGCGCACGTGCTCGGCACCCAGCCGGTCCAGGTTCTTGCCGATGGTGTAGAGGAAAGCGCGCCCGGCCTGCAGCACGGTGTACATGTCGGCCACCTTGCCCTGCACGAGCTGGAATTCGCCGATGCTCTGGCCAAACTGCTTGCGGTCGTGGATGTAGGGAATGACGTTGTCCATCACCGCCTGCATGATGCCGATGGGGCCGGCGGCGAGCACCGCGCGCTCGTAGTCCAACCCACTCATGAGCACCTTGGCGCCGTTGTTGAGGCCACCGAGGATGTTCTCGGCCGGCACCTCGACGTTCTGGAACACCAGCTCACCGGTGTGGCTGCCGCGCATGCCCAGCTTGTCGAGTTTTTGCGCCACCGAGAAGCCCTTCATGCCCTTTTCGATCAGGAAGGCGGTGATGCCACGCGCGCCCAACTCGGGCTCGGTCTTGGCATAGACCACCAGCGTGTCGGCATCCGGGCCGTTGGTGATCCACATCTTGCTGCCGTTGAGCAGGTAGTAGCCGCCCTTGTCCTCGGCGCGCAGCTTCATGCTCACCACGTCGGAGCCAGCGCCGGGCTCGCTCATCGCCAGGGCGCCCACGTGCTCGCCACTGATGAGCTTGGGCAGGTATTTTTGCTTTTGCGCCTCGGTGCCATTGCGCTTGATCTGGTTGACGCACAGGTTGGAGTGCGCGCCGTAGCTCAGGCCCACGCTGGCCGAGGCGCGCGAGATTTCCTCCATCGCAATCATGTGCGCCAGATAGCCCATGTTGGCACCGCCGTACGCCTCGGGCACGGTGATGCCCAGCACGCCCAGATCACCCATCTTGCGCCACAGGTCCATCGGGAACTGGTCGGTGCGGTCGATCTCGGCCGCGCGGGGGGCGATTTCGGCCTGGGCAAAGTCGCGCACGGCATCGCGCAGGGCGTTGATGTCGTCGCCCAGCATGAAATCGAGGCCGGGCAGTTGGGGCAGTGTGCTCATGGGGGTCTCCTGGGTATGGAAGGGTGTGGAAAAGGGGGGGCGATGTCAATACGTTTTCGGCACCGGCACGATGGTTTGCTGCATCACGGCGCAGTCGGCGCGGCGTCCATCGGGGGCCACGTGCTCGACCGTGGCGGCCGTCACGATGATGCGCCTGCCCGCTCGGAGCACGCGGCCACGGGCCTGCAGCTCCCCGTCATGAAAAGCGGCCAGAAAATTGATTTTGTACTCCACGGTGGTGACCTCCATGCCCTCGGGAGCCACGGTGAGCGCGGCATAGCCGCCGGCAATATCGGCCAGCGCCCCCATGGCACCCCCATGGAAGCCGCCTTGCTGCTGCGTGACCCGCTCGCCATACGGCAGGGCCAATACCACTTCCCCGGGCGCCACCGACACCAAGCGCACGCCCAGGTGCCGCATCATGCCCTGCCGGGCCAGGCTGGCCTGCACCCGGGTCCAGAGGGCTTCGGGGTCGGGCGTCGGCATGGTGTTCATGGGGGGTCTCCGCTGTTATTGACGTTTACGTAAACGTCAATTATGACGCAAACGGCCGACCACCTGCCGGGTGGCGGCTCACGCCTTGTCAAGCCGCGCCAACAGGGCCTTGGCCTCTTTCTCGTGCACTTTGATTTCGTCCAGCGTGGCCTGCAGGTCGGCCATCTGCTCCTCGATCTGGCGCCGGTGCTCGGCCAGCACGTCCAGGAATTTGCGCAGCTGCGGCCCAGTGTCGCGCGGGCTGTCGTACATGTCGATCAGGTCTTTGGCTTCCGTCAGGCTCAGGCCCAGGCGTTTGGCCCGCAGCGTCAGTTTCAGGCGCGTGCGGTCCCGCGCGGAATAGACCCGGTTGCGCCCGCCCGGGCCTTCGCGCTGGGGCTGCAACAAGCCCATGTCCTCATAGAAACGGATGGCCCGGGTGGTGAGGTCGAATTCCTTGGCGAGGTCGCGGATGGTGTAGCGCTGGGGATGGGCCATGGCGAATGCGGTTCGGGAATGGGGCGATGGTGCCGCCGATTGACGTTTACGTCAACGTCAACAATGTTACCCGACGCAGGGCCTGGCGGCGCTGCGCCTGATCGGGCAGCACCTGCTCCACCAGGCGCCAGAAGGCCGGGCCATGGTTCATCTCGCGCAGATGGCACAACTCATGAACGACCACGTAGTCGATGAGGTCGGGCGCGAGCTGGATCAACCGCCAGTGCAAGGCGATGGAGCCGTCGGCCTTGGCGCTGCCCCAGCGGGTGGTGGCGCGCGACAGTCGCAGCCGGCTCCAGCGCACGCCCACCTGGGGCGCGAAATGGTCCAGCCGCCGAACGAACCAGGCCTGCGCCTGGGCCTGCAGCCAGGCGTGCACCGCTTCGCGCAGGCGTTCGGCCCCACAGTCTTGGGGCAAAGCCACGCACAGGCGCTGCCCCACCTGGGCCGCGCCGGCGCCCTCGAAGCGGTGCGAAGGGTCGAGAGACAGGGTCAACGGCTGACCGAGAAAATCGACCACCGCGCCATCGCGCCAGACCATCGCCGGCGCGGGGCGGCTGGCCTGCTGGCGCAGCTTGTCCAGCACCCAGGCCGATTTGCTGAGCAGGAAGCGCAGCACCTCCGCTTCCGGCACCCATGCCGGCGCCCGCACGCTCAAGCCTTGGGCATTGACCACCAGCCCAATGGTTCGACGCCGGGCGCGGCGGAATTCGTAGGCCACCACCGCATTCTCCAGACAGCACTCCCGGTTGGCGCGGGGGTGGCGCCAGGCGGCCGGGCGGCCCGCCCGCGCCGCTGGCGCATGCCCCGCGTCGTCGAACAGGGCCAGCTGCGCGGCCATGGCTTCAGGCGCGGGTGGCGGGGTGGTCGGCATAGGCCTGCGGATCGAGTCGGCGCATTTCGGCCTCGATCCAGGCTTCGACTTCCTGCATCAGCTCATCCGGGTCGCGGCCGGCGCTGGGGATCGGCTTCCCGATGGAGAACTCCACCACCCCAGGCCGCTTGACGATGGCGCGGCGCGGCCAGCATTTGCCCGAGGTGATGGCAATGGGGATGACGGGCACCCCCGTCTGGACGGCCAGCCGGGCCCCGCCGGTTTTGTACGTGCCCTGCTGCCCGCGGGGGATGCGGGTGCCTTCGGGAAACATGATGACCCAGGTGCCCTGATCGAGCAGGCGCTGGCCCTGCTGAACGACCTTGGCAAAGGCTTGGGCCCGTTTGGCGCGGTCGATGTGAATCATGTCGAGCCGGCCCAACGCCCAGCCGAACAGGGGCACGTACAGCAACTCCTTCTTGAACACGAAGGCCAGCGGGTGCGGCATGAGCACGGGCAAGCAGAACGTCTCCCAGGTGGACTGGTGCTTGGCCAGCAAAATGGCGGGCGCGCGGGTGCCCGTGGGCAGGTTTTCGTAGCCGATGACGCGGTTGCGGATGCCCAGCATCCAGCCTGCCGCCCAGACCACCAGCCGCACCCACCCGACGCAAAGCCAGTACAGCCGCTCGCCGCGCATGAACAGCGAAGCCACCAAGGCCGTCAGGGCCCAAGGCACGAGCGTGACGCCCATGAAAAGCAGGTGCAGCCAGGAACGCAAAAGATTCATGGTTGATGATGACTCGAGACGGGAAGGTCGCCACCCGTCAGCGCGTCGGCAAACGCCGACAGATCGGCATGCACGGTCACGCCCGCCGGCAGCCCGGCCGGCAGGGGGCCATGGCGATACCGCAGGGACTTGCCGGTGAGCACCAGGTGCGTTTCGCACCCGGCAGCGGCGGCCGCCTGGGCGTCGTGCACGGAATCGCCCACCGCCACCAGGTGCGTGGCGGGCACGCCGAACCGCTGCGCGATTTGCAAAAACAGGCCGGGGGCGGGCTTGCGGCAATCGCACGCGTCCTCAGGGGCATGCGGACAGAAGAACACCGCCTCCACCCGGGCCCCGGCCAGGGTGAGCTCGCGGTGCATGCGGGCATGGATGTCGTTGAGGGTGGCCACGTCGAACAACCCCCGGCCCAGCCCGGACTGGTTGGAGGCGATGACCACCCGCCAGCCGGCATGGTTGAGCCGCGCCACCGCCTCCAGCGCCCCGGGCAGCGGCCGCCAGTCGTCGGGACCGCGCAGAAAGTCTTCCGGCTCCTCGTTGAGGGTGCCGTCGCGGTCCAGCACGACGAGTTTGAGTTCGCGGCCGTAGGGCATGGCTTTAGGCGGCCAGGCGCGAGAGATCCGCCACCCGGTTCATGGCCCGGTGCAGCGTTGCCAGCAAGCCCAGGCGATTGGCCTTGAGGGCCGGGTCGTCGGCATTGACCATAACCTGATCGAAAAAGGCATCGACAGGGGCTTTGAGCGCCGCCAGCGCCCGGAGGTTGCCCGTGTAATCGCCGGCCGTCCAGGCGGCATCGGCCTGGGGCGAGAGCTGGGCCAGCGCGTCGTGCAAGGCACGCTCGGCCGGCTCGACCAAACGCTCCAAGGCCACCTGGGGGCGCACATCGCCTTCGGCTTTCTTGAGGATGTTGCCCACGCGCTTGTTGGCCGCGGCCAAGGCCGGCGCTTCAGGCAAGGCGGCAAACGCGCGCACCGCAGCCAGGCGACGCGGCACTTCGCTGAGGCGCTGCGGGCGCAGGGCGAGCACGGCGTCCACTTCCTGGGCGCTGTAGCCCTGATCGCGCAGGCTGCCGGCCAGGCGGTCATAGATGAAGTCGGTCAGCGCGGCTGAGGGATCGGTGACCTTGTCGCCAAACACGGGTACGGCCAGCGCCAGCAGGGCCGGCAGGTCCAGCGGCAGGTCTTTCTCGATCAGCATGCGCACCACGCCCAGGGCGTGGCGACGCAGGGCGTAGGGGTCTTTGTCGCCGCTGGGCAGGTTGCCAATGCCGAACATGCCCACCAGGGTTTCGAGCTTGTCGGCCAGCGCCACGCACAGGCCCACCGGGTTGCGCGGCAGCTCGTCGCCTGCAAAGCGCGGCTTGTAGTGGTCTTCGATCGCTTCGGCGATGTCGTTGCCCAGGCCATCGTGGCGGGCGTAGTAGCCGCCCATGATGCCTTGCAGCTCGGGGAACTCGCCGACCATGTCGGTCAGCAGGTCGGCCTTGGCCAGCAGCGCGGCCTGGTCAGCCTGGCGCGCCAGCGCATCGCCGCCCAGCTGCTGCGCAATGCCGCGCGCAATAGCGCTGACGCGCTCCACGCGCTCGCCCTGCGAGCCCAGCTTGTTGTGGTACACCACCTTGGCCAGACCCTCGACGCGGCTCTCCAGCGTCTTTTTGCGGTCCTGGTCGAAGAAGAACTTGGCATCGGCCAGGCGCGGGCGCACCACGCGCTCGTTGCCGCCAATCACCGCGCTCGGGTCGTCCGGGCGGATGTTGCTCACCACCAGGAACTGGTTGGTCAGCTTGCCTTGCGCGTCCAGCAGCGGGAAGTACTTCTGGTTGGCCTTCATCGTCAGAATCAGGCACTCCTGCGGCACTTCCAGGAATTCGGGCTCGAACCGGCACACCAGCACGTTGGGGCGCTCCACCAGCGCGGTCACTTCGTCCAGCAGGGCATCGTCCTCGATCGGACGGCAGCCGCCGCCCACCTCGGCGGCGCGGGCGGCCAGCTGGCGCGCGATTTCGGCACGGCGCTCGGCAAAGCTGGCGATCACCGCGCCGTCGTCGCGCAGCGTGGCCGCGTAGGCGTCGGCGTGAGCGATCACCACAGGCGACTTGGCCGCTTCGAAACGGTGGCCCTGCGTGGTGTTGCCCGCCGTCAGGCCCAGGGCCTTCACCGGCACCACGGTCTCGCCATGCAGGGCAACGAGGCCATGCGCGGGGCGCACGAAGTGCACGCTGCTCCAGCCGGGCAGCTCGCAGTCGGTCTCCAGCTGGTAGGTCATCACCTTGGGGATGGGCAGCTGGCGCAAGGCGTCGTCGAGCGCCTTCTGCAAGCCCGCCACCAGTGTGGCCCCGGGCACGACGCTGTCCCAGTACAGGGCTTCGGCCTTGCCTTCGCCCTGGCGCTTGAGGCGGCCCAGGACGGCGGCCGCATCGCTGACGTCGGCACCCAGGGCGGCCAGTTTCTTGAGCAGCGCCGGCGTGGGCTGTCCATCCGCGCCCAGCCCGACCGAGACGGGCATGAGTTTTTGCTGCACGGTCTGATCGGGTGCCTTGGACCGCACCGCCGTGACGTGCGCCGCGAGCCGGCGCGGCGAGGCAAAGGGCGTGACGACGGCGCCTTCGCCCGTCAATCCTTGCGCTTTGAGCTGCTCGAACAGGACGCCGGCAAACGCTTCGCCCAGTTTCTTCAGGGCCTTGGGGGGCAACTCCTCCACGAAGAGTTCCACCAACAGATTTTTCGTGGTCATGGGCAGATTCCTCAGGCGGCTTTCGTGTCGGTCTGCGCCGCAAGCTGTGCGACCCACTCACGCGGCGCCATGGGAAAGCCCAGGCGCTCGCGGCTTTCGTAATAGCTCTGCGCCACGCTGCGCGCCAGGTTGCGAATGCGGCCGATGTAGGCGGCGCGCTCGGTCACGCTGATGGCGCCGCGCGCGTCCAGCAGGTTGAAGGTGTGCGCGGCTTTGAGCACCTGCTCATACGCGGGCAGCGCCAACCGGTGCTCCATGAGGTGACGGGCCTGCTTTTCGTGCGCGGCAAAGGCAGCAAACAGGAAGTCCACGTCGGAGTGCTCAAAGTTGTAGGTGGATTGCTCCACCTCGTTCTGGTGGAACACGTCGCCGTAGGTCAGGCCAGGGGCGTAGGTCAGGTCGTAGACGTTTTCCACGCCCTGCAGGTACATGGCCAGACGCTCCAGGCCGTAGGTGATCTCGCCCGTGATGGGCTTGCAGTCGATGCCGCCGACCTGCTGGAAGTAGGTGAACTGCGTCACCTCCATGCCGTTGAGCCAGACCTCCCAGCCCAGTCCCCAGGCGCCCAGCGTGGGGTTCTCCCAATCGTCTTCGACGAAGCGGATGTCGTTCTTCTTCAGGTCGAAGCCCAAGGCTTCGAGAGAGCCCAGGTACAGCTCCAGGATGTTGCTGGGCGCGGGCTTGAGCACCACCTGGTACTGGTAGTAGTGTTGCAGGCGGTTGGGGTTCTCGCCGTAGCGACCGTCCTTGGGGCGGCGGCTGGGCTGCACGTAGGCGGCTTTCCAGGGCTCCGGGCCGATGGCGCGCAGGAAGGTGGCGGTGTGGCTGGTGCCCGCGCCCACCTCCATGTCGTAGGGTTGCAGCAGCGCGCAGCCCTGGGCGTCCCAGTAGGCCTGGAGTTTGAGGATGATTTGTTGAAAGGTCAGCATGGGCTTGAGATCCATGAGGCGTAACCCTTCATTTTAGTGGCCGCCATGAGGGCGAAGGCTCAGCGCGGGCGGCGCGCGCCCACCAGCACGAGCAGCGCCAGCCCCACCAGCGGCCATTGCCCCCAGCGGCCGGCCCAGCGGGCGTAAGGGGTCAGCCCTTGACGCCCCTGCACCGTGGCTTCGAGGCGGCCGCGCGTCAGGCGCGGCAACTCCGCCTGCACCCGCCCCAGGTGATCGATGACCACGGTGGCCCCGGTGTTGGTGGCCCGCAGCATGGGGCGCTGCAATTCCAAGGCACGCAACCGGGAAATGTGCCGGTGCTGGTCGATGGCCACCGTGTCCCCGAACCAGGCGATGTTGCTCACATTGACCAGCACCGTGGGAGCCCCTGAGGCGTCATGGAAGGCCACCGCCAGCTCTTCGCCGAACAGGTCCTCATAGCAAACGTTGGGCGCGATGCGCTGCCCATTCCACTCAAACGGCGGCTGCCCCAGCGGCCCACGCCGAAAATCCCCCAGCGGGATGTCCATCATCGCCACGAACCAGCGAAACAGCGGGGGAACGAACTCGCCGAAAGGCACCAGATGGTGCTTGTCGTAGCGGTACATCTCGCGCGAGGCCGCCCACCCGGCCACCGAGTTGGTGTAGCCCTCGGTCCAGCTGCCCAGCGGCAAGCCGAGCAGCACGGCCGAACGGCTGTCGGCGATGCGCGCCAGCCAGCGCGCCCACCAGGCCGGGTCCATATCCTGAGGCAGCAGGGGAATGGCCGTCTCGGGCGCCACCACCAGCCCCCCGCCTCGGGCATCGAGCTGGCGCAGCGCCTCGGCCACCTGCGTTTCGTACCAGTCCAGCGCCAGCGGCACGCCCACGCCGGGGGTGAATTTCTCGTCCTGAGGGATGTTGCCCTGCAACAGCGCCACCGGCATGTCGCCAGCCGGCGCGGTCCAGGCCGGCAGGCGCTCGGCCAGCCAAACCCCACCCGACGGCCACCACAGCACCGGCCCCAATGCCAGCACCACCACCCCAGCCGCGATGCGCGCGCCCCATGCCGCGCCGACCAAGCGGCCCTGGGGCGACGTGGCCTCACGGCCCAGCCGTCCCAGCCCCCAGGCCACCAGCCCCGCGGCCAGCCCGGCGCTCAGCGCCCCCATGCCATACACCCCCACCCAGGGCGCCCAGGCGGCATAGGCATCGACCAAGGCATAGCCGGCCGCCCCCCACGGAAAGCCGGTCAGCCAGGTGCCGCGCGCCCATTCGGCCAGCGTCCAGCCTGCGGCAAAGACCAGCGCGTAACGCCACGGCCCGCTGCGGCGCCAGCGCCACAGCAGCGCCGCCATCCCTGCCGTGTACAGCCCCAGAAAGGCCGCCAGCGCCAGCACCGCCAGCGCCGCCAAGGGGGCCGCCAGGCCACCGTACACATGCATGGAAATGAACAGCCACCAGAAGGTCGCGGCCAGCCATGCCGTGGCAAAGCCCCAGCCACGCCAGAAAGCCGCCGCCCGCGACGGCGCCCGCCGCACGCCCGCGGCCAGCACGCACAGGGCCAGCCATTGCAGCCACGGCAGAGGCTGCCCCGCCACAGGGCCAGGCAATGGCCAAGCCAGCGCCGCGGCATGGGCCACACCCGCGGCCAGCAGGGCCCAGGCCCAACGCCCGGGCATCACGCGCCGCCGCCCGCGCGCGTGACCTTGAACCACGTCACCGCGCCGCCCTTGGTGTGCTGCACCAGAAAACGCAGCCCCCCCAGCTCGTGCTGCTCGCCGCGCTTGGGCACATGCCCCATGTCGTGCGACACCAGGCCGCCGATGGTGTCGAGCTCATCGTCGGGCAGCGCGGCGCCAAACCATTCATTGACGCGCTCGATCGGCGTGTCGCCGCTGACGCGCCAGGAGCCGTCGGCCAGCGCGAAGATGTCGCCGTCGTCCTCGGCCTCGTCGAACTCGTCCTCGATTTCGCCGACGATCTCCTCCAGCACGTCCTCGATGGTGATGAGGCCGGCCACGCGCCCAAATTCGTCGATGACGATGGCCAAATGGTTGCGGTTGCCCCGAAATTCGCGCAGCAAATCGTTGAGGCCCTTGCTCTCGGGCACGAACACGGCCGGCCGCAGCAGCGTGCGCAAATTCAGCTCAGGCGCGCGATAGAGCTTGAGCAAATCCTTGGCCATCAGGATGCCGATGATGTTCTCGCGATCGCCGTCGTACACGGGAAAGCGCGAGTGCGCCGTCTCGATGACGGTGTTCAGAATCTCCTGAAACGGCGCGTTGATGTCGATGGCATCCATGCGCGGGGCCGCCACCATCACATCGCCAGCGGTCATGTCGGCGATGCGTATCACCCCTTCGAGCATCACGCGCGACTCCGCGTCGATGATCTCGTTGTCCTCGGCGTCGGCCAAGGTCTCGATCAGCTCGTCCTTGGAGTCGGGTCCGGGGTGGATGAATTCGGCCAGCTTTTGCAGAAAGCCGCGTTTGTCTTCGGGCCGCACCGGGCGGTGCGGCGACGGACTGGGATAGGGTTCGGCCACTGACGTAGGGCGTAGTTGCGATGGCTCAAGGATACAACAGCCGCATGACAGCCCACAACCGGGCCGCGCCATCGGCCGCAAACGCCGCGTGGGTCAGACCCGCGAGCGGCCGCGCCGCATCAACCGGCCACCCCAGCCGGCCAGCCGGCGCCAGCCCTGGCGCAACCGGTGCCGACCCAGCTTGACCCAATACTGGGAACGCGCCACCTGCTCTTCCAGCAGTTCCGTCACGTTGGATTCGAAGTCCGCCGGGGGCAGCTCCAGATGGGCCTGGCTTTCCGAGCCGTCGCGCACGACCGTGGCCCCGCCCTTGCGGGCAATCGCCAGCATGGCGGCGTTCTCGCTCAAGGCGTGGATGATGAGGCGCGTCACGCCCTCGTTGCGCGCATGCCGCACGGCGCGTGCGAACAACTGCTCGCCATAGCCGCGCCCGCGGGCATGGGGCGCCACGCTGACGCCGAACTCCGCGCTGTGCCGCCCCTGCCCCTCGACCATATAGGCCAGATGCGCCATGGCGATGAGTTGCATCCGCCAGTTGAAGATGCCAAACACCTCGTCGCAATCGAAGCGCAGCCGCTCGACATAGCGACGGATGTGCTCGTCGGTGGCGGCATAGCCGAAACGCAGGTAGCGGTCGCGCTCGCCCAGGGCGAGCAAGTGCTTCAGAATGGCCGGGCGATGCTCCACCCCGAGGGTGCGGATGGGCGCCCTGACGTGCCGGGAAACAGAAGAATCGCGTGCCATGGGCGAAATATAAGGGTTTTCCCTAGATTCGGCAGCCGCCAACCGGGAAAAACACGACAAACGGCCAGGGTTTGCGCCCTGGGCGGCCGCTTGGTCGGCCACTTGGTCGGCCTGCCACAGATGGGCCTGCACCGCCTGCCACACCTCGGAGGCCTCGATCAGGCCCAGATGCCCGACCGCGTCCACGCGCCGATGCGGGGCCCCATCCAGCTCGGCCACCCCGGGGGGATAGACCACCCCATCGCAAGCCGCTGACCAGCACTCGATCCGCTGGCGCTGCGCAGGCGGCTCATCGGCCGACAGCGCCTGCAACCAGCGGCTGCCCATGCGCATCTGCCGGCCATTGGCGGTGTGGCTGAACCGCGCCAGCCAGGTGCCTTGGTGCGGCGTGCCCAGCGTGACGATGCCACACACCCGATCGGCCAAAGCCGGCACAGGCTCGCCCGCTTGCACGCAGGCTTGGCGCCAGGCCCGCCACCAGGCCCGCGCCGCCAAACCACCCATGCTGTGGCCCACCAACAAGGGCCGGCACCCGGTGTGGGCCGTCATCGCTTGCACCGCCCGCTCGATGGCCGGTGCATAGGCGTCGATATCGCCAAACACCGGCTCCAGCGTCACCGCCACGACGGGGCGGCCTTCGGCGCGAAAACGGCGCAGCCAATCCGTCCACAAAGCCCGGTTGCACAGATAGCCATGCACCAGCACGACGCCGGTGCGCCCAGGCACGCCAGCCGGCGCGCCCAAGCCGTCCGGCACGGCGGCGGCGCGAAAGGGCTGCCACCACGCAAACACCCGCAGCGCCAGCCACGATTCGCGCCACCAGGCCAGGCACCAAGCGCGCCAAGTGGGCGTCGGCCAGCCGGGCGGCCGCGGCGCCCCGCGCCCCACCCAGGCGGCCAGCAGGCTGTGCGCGGCCTGCGCCCACCACATGCCCGCACCGATCACGCACAGCCCCGCGAGCACGCCCAGCGGCGACGAGCGCCAGACCCACAGCCAGCCCACCAGCGCCAGCACCGCTGCCCCCACCCCCAGGCGTTGCCAAGCCGCCACCGTCATGACCGATTCCCCAAGTGTGCCCCGCGCGACAGTTTCTAGGGGCTTGCCCTGAGACGGGCCGCATGCCCCCCAGCCCACAATCCTGCCACGCCGACGCCTCATTTGCACAACGACCTCCCTTCTCCCATGGACAAAATCTGGCTCCGGAGCTATCCGCCAGGGGTGCCCCACGACGTGGACCCCTCCCAATACCGCTCGCTCAACGAACTGTTCGAAGCCTCGTTCCGGCAAAACGCCCGCGAGCCGGTGACCGTGTGCATGAACGAGTGGATGACCTATGGCCAGCTCGACCGGCTCAGCCAGGCACTGGGCGCCTACCTTCAATCCCTCGGGCTGAGCACGGGCGCGCGGGTGGCCATCATGTTGCCCAACCTGCCGCAGTTTCCGGTCACCATGGCCGGGGTGCTGCGGGCGGGCTACACCTGCGTCAACGTCAACCCGCTGTACACCGCCCGCGAGCTGGAGCACCAGCTCAAAGACTCGGGCGCCGAGGCCATCGTCATCCTGGAAAACTTCGCCCACACCCTGGAAGCGGTGATCGAACGCACCCAGATCCAGCACGTGGTGCTGGCCAGCATGGGCGATCTGCTGGGCTTTTGGTATGGGCACTGGATCACCTTCGCCGTGCGGCACCTGGCCAAGATGGTGCCCAGCTTCAAGCTGCCGCTCGATGGCCGTACCGTCGTGAGCTTCACGCACGCCATCGATCAGGGGCAGGCCCTCAGCCTCAAGCCGGCCGACGTGCACCACGACTCGATCGCCTTTCTCCAGTACACCGGCGGCACCACCGGGCTGTCCAAAGGCGCCATCCTGACCCATGGCAACGTAATCGCCGCCACCTTGCAGGCCGAAGCGTGGTTCACCCCGGCACTGGACAAGATCGGCGACGTGCGCAGCGCCAACCACATCATGGCGCTGCCGCTGTACCACATCTTCGCGCTGACGCTGATGCTGCTGGTCATCCGCCACGGGGCGCACGCCACCCTCATCCCCAACCCGCGCGACATCCCCAAATTCGTCGAAACGCTCAAGAGCCGCCCGTTTCACATGCTGCCGGCCGTCAACACCCTGTTCAACGGCCTGCTGAACAACCCGCGCTTCCGCCAGCTGGACTTCTCCACCCTGGTGCTCTCCCAAGCCGGCGGCATGGCGGCCTCCGAAGGCACCGCCCGGCAGTGGCAAAAGGTCACGGGCTGCGCCATGATCGAAGGCTGGGGCATGAGCGAGACCTGCGCCATCGGCACCAATAACCCAGTCACCAACACCGAGTTCACCGGCACCATCGGCCTGCCGCTGCCAAGCATCGACATCGCCATCAAAGACGACGACGGTCACAGCCTGCCGTTAGGCAGCACGGGCGAAATCTGCATCAAAGGCCCGAACGTGATGAAGGGCTACTACAACAAGCCCGAAGAAAACGCCAAGACCTTCACGGCCGACGGCTACATGCGCACGGGCGACGTCGGCATCATGGATGAGCGCGGCTACATCCGCATCGTGGACCGCAAGAAGGACATGATCATCGTCTCTGGCTTCAACGTCTATCCGACCGAGCTCGACAACGTCATCTCCCTGTGCCCGGGCGTGCTGGAATGCGCCACCGTGGGCGTGCCCGACGAGCATTCGGGCGAAGCCATCAAGGTGTATGTGGTGCGCAGCGACCCGACGCTGACCGAAGAGGCCGTGCTGCGCTACTGCCACGACAACCTCACCGGCTACAAGCGGCCCAAGTACATCGAGTTCCGCGACGAATTGCCCAAGAGCGCCGTGGGCAAGATTCTGCGCCGGGAGTTGCGTCAGAAGTGAGGTGGCTGCGGCGGCCCGGTTCTCCAACGGCTACACTGAGGGCGATTCCATGTTGCCATCAGACGCATTGTGAACGAACTCGACCTGCGCGCCGTCGTGCTGCTTTTGGGGGCGATCGGCGTCTTGACTGCCGTGGTGCTGCTTCATTTGTGGCGGCAGAACCGTTCCCTGTTGGAGGCGGCCGCCTGGTGGGGCGCCGGCCCTTTGAGCATATTCGCCGGCACCGTGCTACTGGGTCTGCGTGGGCTCATCGGTGCCCCGGTCAGCATCGTGCTGGGCAACGGCTTCATCCTTGCTGGCGCCATCGCGATGTACTTGGGCTCGTGCCGATTCTGGAACCAGCCCTTGCCACGATGGCTCTGGGTATGGCTGGCGCTGGTCGCACTGCTCGCGCTCAGCACGGTTTGGCCGCACTACCCGCTGCGGCTGACCATCGTCCCTGGCCTGATGGCCGTCGTTCAACTGGCCCATTGGCGTTTGATCTGGCGGCATGACCGGCACAGCTTCGGCGGGCGGTTCCTGATCGGCTGGTTGGCCTTCTGTACCTTGGCCCTGGCCTTCCGCGTCGCCACCGCCCACCTGGAGCGCGTCGACGCCGACCTGTTCACCCCCTCGATCTGGCAGAACATTTACCTTGCCAGTTACGCCTTTTCTTTGCTCGGCGAAACCATTGGCTTGGTGCTGTTGGGGCAGCAGCGGCTACACGCGCACATCCGTGAGTTGGCGACACAAGACAGTCTGACGGGTATCCCAACACGCACGGCCTTCTGGGAAGCCGCTGTTCATGAGTTGCAGCGCCAGCAGCGCACGGTCAAGCCAGCCGCCTTGCTCATGCTGGATCTGGATCACTTCAAACGCATCAATGACACCTATGGCCACCAGACAGGGGACGCTGTGCTACGCGATTTTGGGCAGCGTCTGAAGCGTGTTTTGCGCGCCACCGACCGGTTGGGTCGGTATGGGGGCGAGGAATTCATCGCCCTCTTGCCAGAAACGCCGGTCACCGAAGCCCTTGCCATCGCTGAACGCATCCGCACGTTTCCCGCATCGGACGGCATTCCACCTTACACCGTCAGCATTGGCCTGACCGCGATACCACCGACCGCGGCGAGCAGTTCCATGGACTCCCGCTTGGAAAGCGCCATTGGACGGGCCGATGCCGCCCTGTATCAAGCCAAAGCACTGGGGCGCGACCAGACCGTGCAAGCTGCTCTGTCACCCGCATGACCCTCCCGCACGACTCCCCAGCCCTGCCCGAAGGCCTCCAGGTCTGGGAGCGCGGCTGGCTGTCGTCCAACAGCGTGCTGATTGACGGCCCGCCTGGGCCCACCCTCATCGACTCCGGCTACTGCACCCATGCCGATCAGACGCTGGCCCTGGTGTCTGCCGCCCTGGGACAGCGGCCACTGGCCGGTCTCATCAACACCCATCTGCACAGCGACCACTGCGGCGGCAACGCCGCCTTGCAGGCCCGCTACCCCGGCTTGCGCACCTGGATTCCACCGGGACACGCCGATGCCGTGGCCCGCTGGGACATGGACACCCTGACCTACCAAGCCACCGGCCAGCACTGCCCGCGTTTCCGGCATGACGCGGTGCTGACCCCAGGCACGGCCGTGTCGCTGGGTGGGCGGGGCTGGGTCATCCATGCCGCCCCGGGCCATGACCCCCATGCGGTCTTGCTCCACGAGCCGGACAGTGGGGTGCTGATCTCGGGCGACGCGCTGTGGGAAAACGGCTTTGGCGTGGTGTTCCCGGAACTGGACGGCGAATCCGCGTTCGACGAAGTGGGTGCCACGCTGGACCTGATCGAGTCTTTGCAGCCACGGCTGGTCATCCCGGGGCACGGACGCCCCTTCGGTGGGCCAGCCGCCGTGGCCGGTGCGCTGGCACGCGCCCGCAGCCGGCTGCGGCAATTCATCGACGACCCGCAGCGCCACACGCGCTATGCCCTGAAGGTGCTGCTGAAATTCAAGCTGCTGGAGTGGCAGCGCGCACCCTACGACGCCTTCATGGCCTGGGCGCGGCAAACCCCTTACCTGGTGCAGCAGCACCGCCGTCATGCCGGCGGCGAGGCGATCGACGACTGGCTCGCCCAAATCCTGCAAGACCTGGCCACCTCGGGCGCGGCCCGGCTGGAACCCGGCTGGGTGATCGACGCCTGAGCAGGCGCGTCACACCCCCAGCATCAAGCGCAGGTTCTGCACCGCCGCGCCGCTGGCGCCTTTGCCCAGGTTGTCCAGCCGGGCCACCAACACCGCGTGGCGGTGCGTCTCGTTGGCAAAAACGCGCAGCTCCAGCCGGTCGCTGCCGGCCAGCGCCACGGCATCGAGCTTGCCGTCCTCGGTGGGCGGCAACACCGACACCACGGCACTGCCGGCGTAGTGCGCCGCCAGCGCCTCGTGCAGATCGGCGCCACGCACCTGCGCAGGCAGCATGTCCAGGTGCAAAGGCAACTGCACCAGCATCCCTTGCGGAAAGTTGCCCACCGACGGCACGAACAGCGGGCGCCGGGTCAGACCGGTGCAGGCCATGATCTCGGGGATGTGCTTGTGACTCAGGCCCAGGGCATACAGTTCGAAGGGGGCGGCGCTGCCCGCCTCGTACGCCTCGATCATGGCGCGCCCGCCCCCGGTGTAGCCGCTGACGCTGGGCAGGGTCAAGGGAAAGTCCTTCGGCATGAGCCCGGCATCGATCAGCGGGCGAATGAGCGCAATGGCCCCCGTGGCGTAGCACCCGGGATTGGCCACCCGTTCGGCGGTGCGCACCGCTTCGGCCTGCCCGGCGCACAATTCGGCAAACCCATACACCCACCCGGGCGCCACCCGGTGCGCGGTGGAGGCGTCGATGATGCGCGGCGCGCGCCCGCTTTCGGCCTTGATGGCGTCGATCATGGCCACCGATTCGCGGGCCGCGTCGTCGTGCAGGCAGAGGATGACCAGATCGGCCTGCGCCATCAACTCACGCTTGGCGGCCGGGTCTTTGCGGCGCTGCGGGTCGATGCTGAGCATTTGCACCGCGGGCACGCCGGCCAGCCGCTCGCGGATCTGCAGGCCGGTGGTGCCGGCTTCGCCATCGATGAAAACCTGAGGCATGGGCTATTCTCCTTGGGGTATGCGGCCAGTCCTGCGTCCTATCATCCGCGTGAAGGTGGTGTCAGGTTGGCAAAAGGTTTTGTGCATGGCAGCATGATACAGTTCAGGCTTCGTGTGTCCTTAGGCCTGTTGCACCGTAATCGTGGCCGTACATGCCCACGCTACCTTGCCCTCAGGGCGGACGTGTTGTGTTTGACTCTTTCAGAGAGCGATTTTCATGAAGATTCACGAATACCAAGGCAAGGAAATCTTGCGTCAGTTCGGCGTGCCGGTCCCGCGCGGCATCCCCGCGTTCACGGTGCAGGAAGCGGTCGAAGCGGCCCAAAAGCTGGGCGGCCCGGTCTGGGTGGTCAAGGCGCAGATCCATGCGGGCGGCCGAGGCAAGGGCGGTGGCGTGAAAGTGGCCAAATCCATCGATCAGGTCAAGGAACTCGCCGGCCAGATTCTGGGCATGCAGCTCGTCACGCACCAGACCGGCCCTGAAGGCCAGAAGGTACGTCGCCTCTATATCGAAGACGGCGCCGACATCCAGAAAGAGTATTACCTGTCCGTGGTGACCGACCGCGCCACGCAGAAGGTGGCCTTCATCGCTTCCAGCGAAGGCGGCATGGACATCGAAGAGGTGGCCGCCCACTCGCCCGAGAAGATCGTCAAGGTGTTCATCGATCCGCTGGTCGGCCTGACCGACGCCCAGGCCCAGGAACTCGCCGCAGGCGTGCAAATGCCTGCCGACTCCGTGGCCCAGTTCGTGGACGTGTGCCAGAAACTCTACAAGTGCTACATGGACACCGATGCCTCGCTGGTCGAGATCAACCCACTCAACCGCGACAGCAAGGGCAACATCATCGCGCTGGACGCGAAGTTCAACTTTGACAGCAACGCCTTGTTCCGCCACCCCGAAATCGTGGCGCTGCGGGACCTGGACGAAGAAGATCCGGCCGAGATCGAGGCCTCCAAGTTCGACCTGGCCTACATCAGCCTGGACGGCAACATCGGCTGCCTGGTCAATGGCGCCGGCCTGGCCATGGCCACCATGGACACCATCAAGTTGTTCGGCGCCGAGCCGGCCAACTTCCTCGACGTGGGCGGCGGCGCCACCCCTGAGAAGGTCACCGAAGCCTTCAAGATCATGCTCAAGAACCCGAAGGTCAAGGCCATCCTGGTCAATATCTTCGGCGGCATCATGCGCTGCGACACCATCGCCACCGGCGTCATCACCGCCTGCAAGGCCGTGAACCTGAACGTGCCGCTGGTGGTGCGCATGAAGGGCACCAACGAGGAACTGGGCAAGAAGATGCTGGCCGAGTCAGGCCTGCCCATCATCAGCGCCGACACCATGGCCGAGGCCGCCCAGAAGGTGGTGGCCGCCGTCCAAGCCTGAGCCCGGAAAGGAAAACGAACATGTCCATCCTCATCAACAAAGACACCAAGGTCATCACCCAGGGCATCACCGGCAAGACGGGCCAGTTCCACACCGAGAAGTGCCAGGAATACGCCAACGGCAAAAACTGCTTCGTCGCCGGGGTCAACCCCAAGAAAGCCGGCGAGAAGATCTTTGACATCCCCATCTACGCCAGCGTCAAGGAAGCCGCTGCCGAGACCGGCGCCACCGTCAGCGTCATCTACGTGCCGCCGGCCGGCGCAGCCGACGCCATCTGGGAAGCCGTGGAGGCCGACCTGGACTTGGTGATCTGCATCACCGAGGGCATCCCCGTGCGCGACATGCTGATGGTCCGCAACAAGATGAAGGCCAAGGAAGCGGCCGGAGGCAAGAAGACCCTGCTGCTGGGCCCCAACTGCCCGGGCCTGATCACGCCCGAGGAAATCAAGATCGGCATCATGCCGGGCCATATCCACAAAAAAGGCCGCGTGGGCGTAGTCAGCCGCTCCGGCACGCTGACCTATGAAGCCGTGGCCCAACTGACCGAGCTTGGCATCGGCCAATCGTCGGCCGTGGGCATCGGCGGCGACCCGATCAACGGCTTGAAGCACATCGACGTGATGCGCATGTTCAACGACGATCCGGACACCGACGCGGTGATCATGATCGGCGAGATCGGTGGCCCGGACGAGGCCGAGGCGGCCCGCTGGTGTAAGGAACACATGAAAAAGCCCGTCGTCGGCTTCATCGCCGGCGTGACCGCCCCGCCCGGCAAGCGCATGGGCCATGCCGGCGCGCTCATCAGCGGCGGCGCCGACACCGCCGACGCCAAGCTGGCCATCATGGAAGAGTGCGGCTTCAAGGTCACGCGCAACCCCTCTGAGATGGGGCGTCTGCTGAAGTCCCTGCTCTGAGGGTTGGTGCCCATCACACCCGAGGCGGCCGCTGGCCGCCTTTTTTGTGGACTTGACCACCTGGCGCCAGGCCCTCCCGTGCCCCCGTGGCGCTGGCTTCGGGGGAGGAATTGAGAGGGGTCAGTTCGGATGGGCCTCGGCCACCACGGGCTGGGGCTTGATGCGCACGGCCCACAGCACGCCGAGCACCAAGGCGGCCATGCCGCCCCAGGTCAGCATGGCGGGCCATTGCCCGCGCCAGAGGTAGGCATAACACAGGGCGGCCAGGGTTTCAAACACGATGAGTTGCCCGGCCAACGCCGTCGGCAGACGCTGGCTGGACTCGTTCCAGCACAGGGTGCCGAGCCACGAGGCCAGCAGACCCACCGCAACCATCAACGTCACGAAGAACAGCGGATCGGGGCCCAGGGGCATCTGAAAAGCCGCTCCGGTCGCCCCCATCCAGGCCCACAGCAGCAGGTAGCCCAGCAACGCCAGCGGCAAGGTGGCCAGCCCTTGGGCGGTGGCCCAGGCACGCGGGCTGCGCCCCGGATGCGCCCGCAGCCAGTCGGCGTTGCGCAAGGGGTACCAAGTCCAGCACACCACCGCCCCCACGGCCAAGACGGCACCCAAGGCATAGCGGCTCAGGGAGGCGTCATCGCTGGCCCGCACGGCGCCCATTTCCACATGATTGACCATGCCGATGCCCAACAGCATCAGCCCCAGCGGCCAGACCAGCCGCGCCCAGGGCAGGCGGCCATCGCGTCGGGCATTGCGCAGATTGGCTGCCACGGCGATCACCACCGGCAGGGTGCCGATCATCATCGTCGTCAGCGGCCCTCCGGTGCGCTGGATGGAACTGGCCAAAAACGTGTAGTAGAGCAGGTTGCCGACGGCGGCGAGTTTGAGGGCTTCGAGCCAGTCGCCTCGTGTCAGACCGCGGAGTTGGCGCCGGTCCACCCAGGCCAGCGGCAGGCACAGCAGGCCGAAAGCCAGATACCGGCCCACCGCTTGTAGGGCAGCCGGGTAGTCGGGCAGCATGAGGGGGGCAACGAATACCAGCCCCCACAACAAACCTGCTGCCAACGCAAATGCGACCCCGACCGCCATGGCCTCCCCCTTCGATGCCCGAAAAATTTAGGGTATACGGATTTAATGGTTGATGGGGCACCTTCACCCCATCAATCTGATACCACCCTCAGATGGTTGATAGATCGACTCCGTAGTTGAGTTCC
>NZ_SNYL01000010.1 GCF_004363315.1 Tepidicella xavieri | reverse complement strand
ACGGTGCGCGTGCTGATGTCGCACGTGATGGAGCCGGGGACGCGGCGCGACGGCTCGGGCAATCTGGTGCCGGCGCACTACATCACGAACGTGGAGGCCACCCACAACGGCAAGAGCGTGCTCAAGTGCGAGTGGAGCGGGGCGGTGTCGCAGAACCCGTTTCTGGCGTTCAAGTTCAAGGGCGCGGCCAAGGGCGACAAGGTGGTGGTCAAGTGGGTGGACAACAAGGGTGAGTCCCGCACCGACGAGGCCACCATCTCCTGACGCCTCCCACCCCCTCACAGGCCAGCACCCGCTGGCCTTTTCGCTCCCGATAGACCCATAAACACCGATAACCACCCATAACGAGGATAGACCCCATGAGCTTCAGCCGACGCGAGTTCTTGCAGGTTCTGGCGGTGGCCAGCGCCGCTGGCATGGCCATTGGCCACAAAGACGTGCTGGCCGGCAACCACAGCGCCGCCCAACGGCTTTATGACGTGCCCAAATTCGGCAACGTCAGCTTCCTGCATTTCACCGACTGCCACGCGCAGCTCATGCCGATCTATTTCCGCGAGCCCAACGTGAACCTGGGGGTGGGCGAAGCCTTCGGCCGCCCGCCGCACATCGTCGGGGAAAACCTGCTGAAGTTCTTTGGCATTCGCCCCGGCACGCCCGAAGCTCACGCTTTCACCTATCTGGATTTCGACCGTGCCGCGCGTACCTACGGCAAGGTCGGCGGTTTCGCCCATCTGGCCACCCTGGTCAAGCAGCTCAAAGCCAGCCGCCCCCATGCGCTGCTGCTCGACGGCGGCGACACCTGGCAGGGCTCGGCCACCTCGTTGTGGACCAACGCGCAGGACATGGTGGACGCCTGCAAGCTGCTGGGTGTCAACATCATGACCCCGCACTGGGAATTCACCTTCGGCGCCGACCGCGTCAAGGAAATCGTCCAGAAAGACTTCAAGGGCCACATCGACTTCGTGGCCCACAACGTCAAGACGACGGACTTTGAAGACCTCGTCTTCGAACCCTACACCTTCAAAGAGCAAAGCGGCGTCAAGATCGCCGTCATCGGCCAGGCCTTCCCCTACACCCCGATTGCCAACCCGCGCCACTTCGTGCCCGACTGGACCTTCGGCATCCAGGAGGACCACATGCAGAAAATGGTGGACGAGTGCCGGGCCAAGGGGGCGCAGGTGGTGGTGGTGCTCTCGCACAACGGGATGGACGTGGACATCAAAATGGCCTCGCGCGTGCGCGGCATCGACGCCATCCTGGGCGGCCACACGCATGACGGCATGCCCGCGCCAGTGGTGGTGAAAAACGCCGGTGGGCAGACCTTGGTGACCAATGCCGGCTCCAATGGCAAATTCCTCGCCGTGCTGGACTTCGACTTCCGCGGCGGCAAGATCCAGGACTACCGCTACAAGCTCCTGCCGGTGTTCTCCAACTTCCTGCCCGCCGACCGCGAGATGCAGGCCTTCATCGACAAGGTGCGCGCGCCTTACAAAGACCGGCTGGAAGAAAAGCTCGCGGTCACCGAAGGCACGCTGTACCGCCGGGGCAATTTCAATGGATCCTGGGACCAGCTCATCTGCGAAGCGCTGATGGAAGTGCGCGGCGCCGAAATCTCGTTCTCGCCGGGCGTGCGCTGGGGCACCAGCCTGCTGGCCGGTGACACCATCACCTACGAGCGCATGATGGACCAGATGGCGCTGACCTATCCGGCCACCACGCTCAACGAGTTCACTGGCGCCGAGATCAAGACCATCCTCGAAGACGTGGCCGACAACATCTTCAACCCCGACCCCTACTTCCAGCAGGGTGGGGACATGGTGCGCGTCGGCGGGCTGGAATACACCTGCTCGCCCAAGGCGCCGATGGGCCAGCGCATCAACAACATGATGCTCAAAGGCAAGCCCATCGAGGCCGACAAGAAGTACAAGGTGGCCGGCTGGGCCTCGGTGCAGGAGGGCGTGCAGGGCACCCCGATCTGGGACGTGGTGGGCAGTTACCTGCGCGACAAGAAGGTCATCAAGCCGCTGAAGATCAACACGCCCAAGCTCATCGACGTGGCCGGCGACCCGGGCATTTCGCTCTGACGGGGCCGGCCCCCGGCATCACGCTGTCGGATAGGTGCCGGGCAGCAAAATGCTGCGGTCCACGCGGTTGATGTCGGTGTGGCCGGTGAAGGCCATGGTCAGGTCGAGTTCCTTGTGGATGATCTCCAAGGCCTTGGTCACGCCGGCCTCGCCCATGGCGCCCAAGCCATAGAGGAAGGCCCGGCCGATGTACGTGCCTTGCGCGCCCAGCGCGCGGGCCTTGAGCACGTCCTGGCCGCTGCGGATGCCACCATCCATGTGGACTTCGATCCGATGGCCCACCGCGGCGACGATTTTGGGCAGGGCGCGGATGCTGCTTTCGGCGCCGTCGAGCTGGCGGCCGCCATGGTTGCTGACGATGAGCGCATCGGCCCCGGATTCCACCGCGAGCCGGGCATCTTCCTCGTCCATGATGCCTTTGAGGATCAGCTTGCCGCCCCAGCGCTTCTTGATCCATTCCACGTCGCCCCAGTTCAGGCGCGGGTCGAACTGCTGCGCCGTCCAGGCCGAGAGGCTGCCCATGTTGTCCACGCCTTTGACGTGGCCCACGATGTTGCCAAACTGGCGCCGCGAGGTGCCCAGCATCCCCAGACACCAGCGGGGCTTGGTCATCATGTTCAGGAGGTTGGGCAGGGTGAGCTTGGGTGGCGCGGACAGGCCGTTTTTGAGGTCTTTGTGACGCTGGCCGAGGATTTGCAGATCCAGCGTCAGCACCAAGGCGCCGCAGCGGGCCGCCTTGGCGCGGTCGATCAGTCGCTCGATGAAATCACGGTCGCGCATCACGTAGAGCTGGAACCAGAAGCCTTCGCCGGCGTGCTGGGCCACGTCCTCGATGGAGCAGATGCTCATGGTGGACAGGGTGAAGGGCACGCCGAATCGCTTGGCGGCGCGGGCGGCCAGAATTTCGCCGTCGGCGTGCTGCATGCCGGTCAGCCCGGTGGGGGCAATGGCCACCGGCATCGCCACGTCCTGCCCGACCATGGTCGTGCGGGTGGTGCGGCCCTCCATGTTCACCGCCACGCGCTGGCGCAGCTTGATGGGCTGGAAGTCGGATTCGTTGGCGCGGTAGGTGCTTTCGGTCCACGAGCCGCTGTCGGCATAGTCGTAGAACATGCGCGGCACGTGGCGCTGCGCCAGGCGGCGCAGGTCTTCGATATGGGTGATCACGGGCATTCGGGTGTACTCCTCGGGACGGTTCGCCCGTGATCGTAGCTTTCGCCCTGGCGCCTGTCTTGTGAAAGCGTGACAGGCGCGTGTGAAATAAATTGCGTCCTGCCCGAAGCGGGCTGCGAGGGGGTCAGTCGCTGCAGGTGATGCTGCCGCAGCCGCTCATGCTGGCAGGCCGCACCCGCGAGGGGTCAGGCAGGGTTTCGGTGTGGGTGTCAAAGCCGAGCGAGCGCATGTGCTGCGCCAAGCCCGCGTCCATGCTGCGGGCATGCATGGGGAACCATTCCGCCAAGGCGTCGGCCATGCGGCTGATGATGTCGAGATCGCCTTGCAGGTAGTGGGTTTCCACGGCCCGCATGGTGTCGAGGATGCTTTTGTGCTGCAGGCTGTGGCAGTTGTCGGCGGTGAAGCCGGTGGCCAGCATCCAGCGATCTTCCTGCGCGAAATGGGCCTCGGTGTGCGCGGTCAGCTCACGATACAGCGGCAGTTGCGCTTCGGCAGGCAAGGCGCGCAGGTCGGCGAGCATGCGCACGAATTCCTCGTGTGTCTCGTCCATGCGGGCGTCGCCGGTGTGCAGTTCGTCGCTCCAGTGCAGATCCGGGACGACGGGGAAATCGGTGGCGGCTTCGGTCATGGGGCGAAGGATAAGGCGCTGGGCCGAGCCGGGGCTTGACGCAGATCAAGCCCCGACGGCGATGGCTCACTGCTCGAACGGCAGCCGCAGCTCGCGCAGATCGCGGCGGGTTTCGACCAGCACCAGGGGGTCGTCATCGGCCAGCACCACGGGCTTGGGTTCGCGCGGCACGCGAATCGGCTGCGGCTCGGCCGCGATGGCGGCCTGTGCCTGGGCGACCTTGTCGGCGTCGGACTGCACCCATTGCAAGCCGGCGGCCTGCGCCACTTGAGCCAGGCGGTCCACGTCGAGCACATAGGGCGCCGGGGCGTCCGTGGGCTTCTCAATGGAGGCAGGCTCAGCCGTGGCCACGACGATCGGCTCGGCCGGGGTTTGCGCGTCGTTGGCCGGGGCAGTGGCTTCGCTGGCCGGTTGGGCGGTGGCGGCTGCTTCGGTGCCAGGCGCCGAGGGGCTGGCCAGTGGCGCGGCGGCCGGCATGGTGAAGTAGGACCGAGCGGGCGGCTCGGTCGGTTCGGCGTCCGCTTCGGCCGTGGTGGTCGAGGCGGGGGCCTCGTTGGCGGCCTCGCTGCGCTGGCGGCGTTCGCGGCCATAGCGGTCGCGGCTGCGTCGGTTGTTGCGACCGGCTGCCGCCGTGCCCGCATCGGTGGCGGCTGGCTCGGCCCCGTTCGTTTCGGCTTCGGCCTCGGCGGCGGGGGACTCGCTGGCGCTGGCGGGCAGCGGGGCGGGGGTGATGGCGGTTTCCTCGGCCGATCGGCGGCCTTCGCCGCGTCCACGGCGGCGGCCTTCGCCGCGCTCGCGGCGCGGGGTATCGCTGTCGGCAGCGGCTGGTGGAGCGCCTTCGTTGACCGCCACGGCCTCGCCTGCGGCCTCTTGGGGGGTGTCGCGCCGGGGTTCGCGTTCCGGGCGGGAGGGGCGGCGGCCATCGGGGCGGGATTCGTTGCGGGCTTCACCGTTGGCCGCACGTTCGGCGAGCGGGCGCTCGCCGTTGGGGCGCGAGCGGTCGCCCCGCTCGCCGCGTTCGGGGTTGCGGCGGGCATCGCCCTGGCGTGGGGCTTCGCCGTCGGGCTGGCGCTGACCCTGCCGTTCGCCGCCACGGCCGCGGTTGCCGCGCGCGTTGGGGCCGCGCTGGTCGGCGCGGGCGGCGGGTGCAGGGGCCGCAGCCGCCGGCGCTGGCGTGGGGGTGGCGGGCGCCGGTGTCAGGCCAAAGAGGCGGCGCAGCCAGGCCATGAAGCCGGTTTCTGCCGGCGCGGGTGCCGCCGTCGGGGTGGCTGGGGCAGCGGCCACCGGCGACGGTGCCGCGGCCGGCTTGGGGGCCGCCACCGGGGCCGGGCTGTCGGGCAGCACGCCTTTGATGACCGGCTCCTGTTTGTTGGCGCGTTCCTGGCTGCGGCGCGTGAAGGTGGCCACGTCGTCCACTTCTTCGGCCAGCTTGTAGCTGGCGTCCAGGTGGTCGAGCCGGGGATCGTCGTGCTTGATGCGCTCCAGCTTGTAGTGCGGGGTGTGGAGCGATTTGTTGGGCACCAGCAGCACGTTGATGCGCTGCTTGAGCTCGATCTTGGTGATTTCGGTGCGCTTTTCGTTGAGCAGGAAGCTGGCCACCTCCACCGGCACCTGCACGAACACGGCGGCGGTGCCGTCTTTGAGGGATTCTTCCTGGATCACGCGCAGAATTTGCAGCGCCGAGGATTCGGTGTCGCGGATGTGGCCAGAGCCGCCGCAGCGCGGGCAGGGGATGGAGGCCCCCTCGTTGAGGGCCGGGCGCAGGCGCTGGCGGCTCATCTCCAGCAGGCCGAACTTGCTGATGGCGCTGAACTGCACGCGGGCGCGGTCCTGGCGCAAGGCGTCGCGCAGGCGGTTTTCCACTTCGCGGCGGTTCTTGCTGTCCTCCATGTCGATGAAGTCGATCACGATCAGGCCGCCCAGGTCGCGCAGGCGGGCCTGGCGCGCCACTTCGTCGGCGGCTTCCAGGTTGGTGCGCAGCGCGGTTTCCTCGATGTCGCCGCCTTTGATGGCGCGTGCGGAGTTCACGTCCACCGCAACCAGGGCTTCGGTCTGGTCGATCACGATGGCGCCGCCCGAAGGCAGGTTCACGGTGCGGCTGTAGGCGGTCTCGATCTGGTGTTCGATCTGGAAGCGCGAAAACAACGGGGCCGCATCGCGGTAGCGCTTGACGCGGTGGCCGTGCTCGGGCATCACGTGCGTCATGAACTGGTGGGCTTGCTCGTAGATGTCGTCGGTGTCGATCAGGATCTCACCGATGTCGCTGTTGAAGTAGTCGCGGATGGCCCGGATGACGAGGCTGGACTCCTGGTAGATGAGGAAGGCGCCTTTGCCCGCCTTGGCCGCGCCGTCGATGGCATTCCACAGCTTGAGCAGGTAGTTCAAGTCCCATTGCAGCTCGGCGGCGTCGCGCCCGATGCCGGCCGTGCGCGCAATGATGCTCATGCCATTGGGGTATTCGAGCTGGTCGAGCGTGGCCTTGAGTTCGGCGCGGTCCTCGCCTTCGATGCGCCGGCTCACGCCGCCGCCGCGCGGGTTGTTGGGCATCAGCACCACATAGCGCCCGGCCAGGCTGATGAAGGTGGTCAGCGCCGCGCCTTTGTTGCCGCGCTCTTCCTTCTCCACCTGAACGATGAGTTCCTGCCCTTCGCGGATCACGTCCTGGATGCGGGCCTGCGAGGGGGCCACATTGCCCTGGAAGTACTGGCGCGAGATTTCCTTGAACGGCAAAAAGCCGTGGCGTTCCTCGCCGTAGTCCACGAAGCACGCCTCCAGCGAGGGCTCCACCCGCGTGACGACGGCTTTGTAGATATTGCCCTTGCGCTGTTCGCGCCCCTCGATTTCGATTTCGTAATCGAGCAGTTTCTGCCCGTCCACGATCGCCAGGCGGCGCTCTTCGGCCTGCGTGGCGTTGATCAGCATGCGCTTCATGAAATGAAAGTCCTCGTTTTTTCGATCACAACGGCCCGTCAACGGGCGCACAGCCACAGGCCGGCGTGGTGGTGGCGAACGAGGAGGAATTGCCGGAGAGCCCTGGGCGTCTGAGCGGCGGCGCAGCCGGGCGCCGCGCACGCTCAGGCAAGCCTGGGCATAGGCGCGCGGAGTTGGGTGATCAAAGGGGGCAAGTCGGTGTGGGACACTGCGTCTGCCTGTGCGTCTCTGAGTTCACTTGCGTCCACGCCCAGCCCCGCCGGATCGGCCGGTGGCTGGGCGTTTGGGGTATTCCGTATCGGGTTCGCTGAAACGACAACGTCGGCACGACTGCGGCGGCGCGCTGCGCGATCGTGCGCAAGCGGCGTGCGCCGAAGCGGGCTACCTGCCTGGGCCGACTGTCACTCGTGCGTGCCTTAAACTTCACGGCCCATCAAGCACTTGCCAATCGCAACCAGACGCCCCCATTATAGAGGCTTGCCGGTCGTCGCGGGCCAAGAGCCTGCCCCGCACGTGACGCTTGCCCAGTCTGCCATGCCCATGCCTGCTTCCGAAACCGTCCCGGCGCCGGCCGTTCAGTATTTCACGGTGGATGCCGACTCCGACGGCCAGCGCCTTGACAATTACCTGCTGCGCGAGCTCAAAGGCGTGCCCAAAACCCACATCTACCGGATCATCCGCTCTGGGGAAGTGCGGCTCAACAAAGCCCGGGCGCAGGCCGATACGCGGGTGCAGGCCGGCGACGTGTTGCGCGTGCCGCCGATTCGCCTGCCGGCCCGCTCGGTGGCCGCTGCGCCGGCCGCGCCCGCGCGGGAATTTCCCGTGTTGTGGGAAGATGCCGCCTTATTGGCCGTGGACAAACCCGCTGGCGTGGCCGTGCACGGGGGCAGCGGCGTGTCATTCGGTGTGATCGAGCAATTGCGGCAGGCACGCCCCCAGGTGCAAAGCCTGGAATTGGCGCACCGCCTGGACCGCGAAACCAGTGGCATTTTACTCATTTCCAAGAAAAAAAGCGCACTGCGGCAATTGCAGGATCAATTCCGCGAGCGCTCCACCGGCAAAACCTATCTGGCCTTGGTCAAAGGCGATTGGCCGGTTGGCCGCAAAGTGGTGGATGTGCCACTGCACAAATTTCTGCTGCCTGATGGCGAGCGCCGCGTGCGCGTCACCACCCCGGACGACCCGGAGGGCATGCGCTCGATCAGCCTGGTGCGGGTGCTGGGACGGGTAGCGCCGCCGGCTGGGTGGCCCGCAGCGGCCGAGCAGCGCTTCAGCCTGCTGGCCGTGACTATCAAGACGGGGCGGACCCATCAGATTCGCGTGCACTTGGCCCACGGCGGGCACCCGATTGTGGGTGATGACAAATATGGCGATTTCGAATTGAACCGGCTATTGCACAAAAGCGGTCTGCGGCGCATGTTTCTACATGCGTGGCAATTGAGCTTTCGCCATCCGGTCGATGGGCGTCTGATCGAATTGACCGCGCCCTTGCCCCCGGAATTGCGGTGCTGGGGCAACGTCTCGGCGTTTTGTGATTAGAATGTGGCCATTGTCTCGATCCTTTCTCCCTTTTAGGATTTCACCATGGCAACCTATTCCGAGTTGATGGCCCAGGCCCAGGCATTGATGGCTCAGGCCGAACAAGTCAGAAAACAAGAATTGGCACAAGTGATTGCCGACATCAAAACCACGATGCGCCAATACGGCCTGACGGTCGAGGATCTGGGCGTGACGCCCGTGCGCGTTCGCCCCGCTGGCCGCCGCACCAAGGCCCCGGCCAAATACCGTGGCCCCAATGGCGAGTTGTGGTCCGGTGGCCCGGGTCGCAAGCCCGAATGGGTCAAGGCCATTCTGGCCGAGGGCAAGGACATCGAGGCCTACCGCATCTGACCATCTTCTTGATGGGCATCCTGAAAAGGGCGCACAATGCGCCCTTTGTCATTTCGGTTCTCCACACATGCGACCTCGTCAATTCGATCTCATCGCCTTCGATTGGGACGGCACCCTGTTCGACTCCACCGCCATCATCGTGCGCTGCATCCAGGCGGCGGTGCGTGACGTGGGCGGTCGCGTGCCCACCGACGAAGAGGCGGCCTACGTGATCGGCATGGGGTTGATGCAGGCCCTGGCCCATGTGGCGCCCGACGTGCCGCCAGATCGCCATGCCTTGCTGGGGGAGCGCTACCGGCACCATTACTTCGCGCACCAGCACGACATTTCCCTTTTTCAGGGGGTGCTGCCGCTGCTGCACGACCTCAAAGCGCGTCACCATTGGCTCGTGGTGGCCACCGGCAAGAGCCGCCGCGGGCTGGACGAGGCATTGCGGCATGTGGAACTGCACGGCCTGTTCGATGGCTCGCGCACGGCCGATGAGACCGCCAGCAAACCCCATCCGCTCATGCTGCACCAGCTCATGCGCGAATTTGGCGTGGAGCCGGAGCGCACCCTCATGATCGGCGACACCACGCACGACCTGCAAATGGCGCGCAACGCCGGCTGCGCCAGCGTGGGCGTGAGTTATGGGGCGCACGACCCGCAAGGCTTTGCCGAGTACGATCCGCAATTCGTGGCCCACTCGGTGCAGGAACTGCACGACTGGCTGCGCGCCCACGCCTGATCCCCTGTAGGAGCGCTCGCCATGACGGTTCAGTGGTTCCCCGGCCACATGCATGCCACCCGCAAGGCGATGGCTCAGCGCATCAAGGAGATCGACGTGCTCATCGAAATGCTCGATGCGCGTCTGCCCGGCTCCAGCGCCAACCCGATGCTGGCCCAGCTCACTGTCGGCAAGCCCAGCCTGAAAGTGCTCAACAAGCAGGACCTGGCCGACCCCGTGCGCACCGAGGCCTGGCTGGCGCATTACAACGCCCGGCCTGGCACCCGGGCCATTGGGCTGCATGCTGGCATGGCCGCGCCGGCGCGCGCCCTCATCCACGCTTGCCGGGAACTGGTACCGCACCGCGGCGGTATGGTCAAGCCGGTTCGCGTGCTGATCGGGGGCATCCCGAACGTGGGCAAGTCCACCCTCATCAACACCTTGGTGGGCAAGCGTGCCGCCCAGACCGGCGACGAGGCCGGCGTGACCAAGCAGGAGCAGCGCATCGTGCTGGCCGATGACTTCTATCTGTACGACACGCCGGGCGTGCTGTGGCCCAAGATCATCGTGCCGCAAAGTGGCTATCACCTGGCCGCCAGCGGCGCGGTCGGGCGCAACGCTTACGATGAAGAAGAGGTGGCGCTGGAGCTGCTGGAGGCGATCAAGCGGCCTTATGCCCACTTGCTGGAGGCGCGCTACCGCTGGGGCTGGGCACCCGAAGCCGTCGCAGCCATGCCCGCGGATGAACTGCTGGGCGCCATCGGCCGCAAGCGCGGGGCCTTGCTGCCGGGGGGCCGCCTGCACGCCCAGAAAGCCGCCGAGATCTTGCTGACGGATTTTCGCAGCGGCGCCCTGGGGCGCATCACGCTGGAGACGCCCGACGAATACGCGGCCTGGCTGGAGGCCGCGCTGCAGGCCGAGGCCGCGCGCGCCGCCGAACGCCGCTCAGGCAGCGGCGGCAAGCGGGCCGGATGATCAGGGCTTGAGCAGCGCGTTGATGGGCTGCAGATCGTCGGCCGCCAACACGCCGCTGGCCTGCTTCAGCCGCAGGTTGCCCACCAACACGCTGTAGCGGGCCCGTGCCAGATCGGCCTTGGTTTGGAACAGCTGGCTCTGAGCGTTGAGCACGTCGATGTTGATGCGCACCCCGACCTGATAGCCGAGCTGGTTGGCCTCCAGCGCGCTCTGGCTGGACGCTTCGGCCGCTTCCAGGGCCTTGACCTGGCTCATGCCCGATACGACCCCGAAAAAGGCGGCCCGGGTGGCTTGGGCAATCCCGCGCTGGGCCGCGTCGAGGTCGGCGCGGGCACGGTCTTCCAGGGCCAGCGCTTCGGCGATGCGGTTCTGAACGGCCCCGCCGGTGTAAAGCGGCAGATTGAATTGCACGCCCACCGTGGCGTTGTGGTTGCGCACGTAGCCCGGGATCGTGCCCTGGCCAGGGCCGCGCGCGATCTGGTATTGCGCCACCGCATCCAGCGTCGGGCCTTGGGCGGCTTGCGCCTTGCGGGCTTCGAGCTGGGCGATTTCGAGCGCCGTGCGGGCCTGCCGCAGTTGCGGGTGCTCCGCCTCCGCGCGGCCGATCCAGGCGTCCACCCCGTCGGGGGTGATGGCCGGCAGCGCCGCGCCTTCGGCCAGCCGCCAGGGCTGGGTATCGCGGCGGCCCACGAGCTGGTCGAGCGCCAGTTTCTTCACGCGCAGGTCGTTCTCGGCGGCGATTTCTTGCGCGGTGACCAGATCGAAGCGGGCCTGGGCTTCGCGTGTGTCGGTGATGGTGGCGGTGCCGACTTCGAAATTGCGCCGGGCGGCGGCCAGCTGTTCAGACACCGCGGCCTTCTGCGCCTTGACGAAAGCCAGGTTGTCTTCGGCGGCCAGCACGTCAAAGTAAGCCTGGGCGGTGCGCACGATCAGATCCTGCTCGGCGCTCAGCAGCCGGGCCTGCGCGATGTCGAGCGATTTTTCGGCTTGCTCCAGGGCGAGCCGGTTGGCGGGGCGCCACAGGGGATGGCTGGCCGAGACGCCCACGTTCTGGCTGTTGGTGGTGCGGTCCAGCGCGGCCACGCTGCTGTCGGTGCGGGTCCAGCTCGCGCCGGCGCTCAAGCCCACGTTGGGCAGCACGCCGGCACGGGCTTGCTCGGCGCGGGCCTTGTCGGCTTCAAACTGGGCCTGCGCGGCGAGGAAGGTCGCGTCGTACTGGCGGGCGGCTTCGAACAGCTCTTGCAGGCTCTGGGCCCGGGCCGGCTGCGTCAGCGTCAGCGTCGCCCAGGCCACTGCCGCCAGCGCCATGCCCAGCGGACGGCGCGCGCCGGAGAGGGAAGATGGCAGGAAACGGGTGGGGGTAATTGGGCGGGCTGTCATGGGGCGTCCTCGTTGCAGAAACAGGCTGAAATGAGCTCAGTAGCGTGGCACCGACGGATCCACTTCCGCGGACCAGGCGTGAATGCCGCCGTGGATGTTGACCACGTGTTCGAACCCCTGATTCTTCAGGAAATAGGCCACTTGCGCGCTGCGGCCGCCGTGGTGGCACAGACAGGCGATGTGCCCGTCCCGCGGCAGCTCGCCGAGTCGGGCGGGCAGGCTGGCCATCGGCATGTGGACGAGGTCGAACCCCTCGGCCTTGACGCTGGCAAGCTGCACCTCCCAGGGCTCGCGCACGTCGAGCACCACAGGGCGATCGCAACCCTGCTGGCGGCATTGGGCCAGCCATTCGGCGAGTTGGGCGGGGCGGATATGGTCGATCACAGGGCGTCCTGTTCAGAATTGGAAGCGGGAAGGCTCCGGGAAGTGGCGCATGCGGGGCGCCACGATGTCCCAGGGCTGCTCGGTGTGGAAGGCCACATCGCCGGTGCGCCGCACGATGGTGGCACGCATTATGGGTTCGTTGCCCACGATGGCAAACAGGCGGCCGCCCTGGCGCAGCAGTTCCAGCAGGTCGGAGGGCACTTCGGCGATGGAGCCGCTGACCACGATGGCGTCGTATGGGGCGGCGCTCACGCAGGCGGCAAAGCGGCTGGCGGCGGCGTCGGCCACGCGCACTTCCACGTTGTCGATGCCCGCAGCGGCCAGCCGGGCTTGGGCTTGGCGGGCCAGTTCGGGGTTGATCTCCAGGCTCAGCACACGGGCCGAGAGCTTGCCCAGCAAGGCGGCCATGTAGCCCGAACCGGTGCCGATTTCGAGCACGTTGTCGCCCGGTTGCAGGGCCAGGTCTTGCAGGGCGCGGGCTTCGACCTTGGGCGGCAGCATGCACTCGCCTTCGACCACCGGATGACTCAGCGGAATTTCCATGTCGGCCAGGGCCAGCGACTGGAAGGCCGCGGGCACGAATTGCTCGCGCTTGACTTCGGCCAACAAGGCCAGCACGCGCGCATCCAGCACTTCCCATGGCCGAATCTGCTGTTCGATCATGTTGAAGCGTGCTTGCTCGAAGTTGAAGGCGGAGGCTGCAGTGCTCATAAATACTCCAGTGGGTATATTAGCCGATTCTGGGTCATTTTACCCAAGCAAGGGTTTTTCCGGGTTTGGGGGTACCTGTGAAGGCGTTGCTCATGTGCCCGAGGCCGACTGGCGCAGCAGATGATGCAGATGGTACAGGGCGTCGAGCGCCTCGCGGGGGCTGAGGGCATCGGGGTCGATGGCGGCCAGCGCCTGCTCCAGGGGGTGTGGCTCGGGCGCCGGCGCTGCCGGGGGCGCGGCAAAGAGGTCCACTTGCAGGCGCGTGCTGGCGCTTTGGGCTTCCAAGGCTTCCAGGGTGTGCCGGGCGTGCTGCACCACCGCGGCCGGCACGCCGGCCAGCCGGGCCACCTGCACGCCGTAGCTGCGGCTGGCCGGCCCGGGCTCGATCTGGTGCAGAAACACGATGTCGCGCCCCTGGCCCTCCACGGCGCTGACGTGGACATTGACCGCCGCATGGTGCTGGGCCGGGAATTCGGTCAGCTCGAAATAGTGGGTGGCGAACAGGGTGAAGGCCTTGACCTTGTCGTGCAGATGGGTGGCGATGGCCGAGGCCAGGGCCAGTCCGTCGAAGGTGGAGGTGCCGCGTCCGATTTCGTCCATCAACACCAGGCTGTGCGGGCTGGCGTTGTGCAGGATTTGGGCGGCTTCGGTCATCTCCAGCATGAAGGTGGACTGGGCGTTGGCCAGGTCATCGGCCGCGCCGATGCGGGTGTGGATGGCGTCGATGGGGCCGAGGCGGCAGTGGCTGGCCGGCACGTAACTGCCCATGCTGGCCAGCAGCACGATGACGGCGACTTGCCGCATGTAGGTCGATTTGCCGCCCATGTTGGGGCCGGTGATGATCTGCATGCGCGCCTTGGGGCCGAGCACCGTGTCGTTGGGGATGAAGGGGCCGGCGCCGGTTTCCTGAAGGCGGGCTTCAACGACCGGGTGCCGGCCGGCGCGGATTTCGATGCACGGCTCGATGGCGAATTCGGGCGCGCACCAGCCCAGGGTGAGGGAGCGCTCGGCCAGCGCGCACAGCACGTCCAGCGTGGCCATGGCCTGCGTGATGTGGCTGAGCACGCCCAGGTGGGCCTGCAGGCGGTCCAGCAAGTCTTCGTAAAGCCACTTCTCGCGGGCCAGCGCGCGTTCCTGGGCGCTGAGCGCTTTGTCTTCGAAGGCTTTGAGTTCCGGGGTGATGAAGCGCTCGGCGTTTTTCAGGGTCTGGCGGCGCCGGTAGTCGTCGGGCACTTTGTCGAGCTGGCCCTGGGTGACTTCGATGTAGAAGCCGTGCACTTTGTTGTATTGCACGCGCAAGTTGGCGATGCCCGTGCGCTGGCGCTCGCGGGCCTCCAGGTCGAGCAGAAAGCCATCGCAGTTGGTCTGGATGGCGCGCAGTTCGTCGAGCTCGCTGTCGTAGCCGTGGTTGATGACGCCGCCGTCGCGCACCAGCGCCGCCGGCTCGGGCAGCAGGGCGTGGTGCAGCAGCTCGGCGCAGCCGGGCGGGGGCTGGAGCCGTTCGGCCAGGCGGGGCAGCAGCTCGCCGGCAGACGGCGCGCCGGCTTGCAGTGCCTGGCGCAGCTGATCGGCCAGCGCCTGGGTGCGTTGCAGGGTTTGGGCCAGACCGACCAGTTCACGCGGGCGGGCTTGGCGCAGCGCGATGCGGGCGGTGATGCGCTCGACATCGCTGGCGCCTTTGAGGGCTTGGCGCAGACCGGCGTGCAGACCGTCGCGCAGGCAGGTGATGGCCTGTTGGCGCTCGCGGGCCAGGGTGCGGTCGCGAGGCGGCTCCAGCAGCCAGCGCTTGAGGAGGCGGCTGCCCATGCCGGTCTGACAGGTGTCGAGCAGGGAAAACAGCGTGGGCGCGCTTTCGCCGCGCAGCGTCTGGATGAGTTCGAGGTTGCGGCGGGTCGTCTCGGGCAGCTCGATGTGCTCCTGCGGCCGCGCCACGTGCAACTGGCGCACGTGGGTCAGGGCGCGGCCTTGGGTGTGTTCGGCGTAGTCGAGCAGGGCCGAAGCGGCGGCGTGGGCGTCGGGCAGGTCTTGGGCGCCCCAGCCGGCGAGGCTGCTGGCCTGCAATTGCTCGCACAGCTTGCGCGCGCCGAGCGCGGCATCGAAGGCCCAGGCGGGGCGCAGGGCCAGCGACAGCCGGGCGCCTGGGCCTTGGCCGCTGAGCGCCGGCCACTGGCGCTGCAGGTCCTGCAATTCCTGTTCGAAGGCGGGCGTCACGTCGGCGCTGTGCAGCAGCTCGCTGGGGCCGATGCGTGTGACCCAGGCGCGCAGCGCCGAGCGGGGGCATTGGGCCAGATGGATCACGCCCTGCGTGACGCTGAGCCAGGCCAGTCCGCAGGTGTGCCGCTGGCCCGCGTGGACGGCCAGGAGGACAGACTCGTTCTTGTCGTTGAGCAGTTCCGCGTCGGTCAGCGTGCCGGGCGTGACCACGCGCACGACCTTGCGCTCCACCGGCCCCTTGGCGCCGGCCGGATCGCCGATTTGCTCGCAAATGGCCACGGATTCGCCGAGCTTGATCAGGCGCGCCAGATAGGTTTCCACCGAGTGGAAGGGCACCCCGGCCATGACCACGGGCTGGCCCGCCGACTGGCCGCGCCGGGTCAGGGTGATGTCGAGCAGACGGGCGGCTTTTTCCGCGTCGTCGTAAAACAGCTCGTAGAAATCCCCCATGCGGTAGAACAGCAGGGTGTCGGGGTAGTCCGCTTTGAGGCGCAGGTATTGCGCCATCATGGGGGTGTGCTTGTCGATGTCTTGCAGCAAGGCGGATCGGTCCATGGCGGGATTGTCGGCCAGGCGCGGCATCAGCCCAGGTTGCGGCGGTCCAATTCCAGCCGGGTGATGTAGCGCTGCAGCAGGTTTTCGGCCCCGGCCGACAGGCGGACGAACAGGCAGCCGACCTTGCGGCGCACATGGCCGCTGCGGGTGTGGATCTCGTCGATGTGGCGCACTTCCAGGTCGGCGCTGATGACGCCCATGTCGTCGAGCTGCAGGCGGCATTCGGGCAGGCGCAGCCCGGTTTCCCAGGTCAGAGAGGTGCCGGTGGGCATCTCGATGGCCACTCCCCCCAGGGAGATGTCGATGAGCGTGGCCGGCACGCGTGGCGCCGGACGGCCCGCAGCCGGCAAGGCCGCGGGGATCTCGCACCGCGCCGCATGCCCCACGGGAATGGGCATGCGGTGAAACTCCCGGCGCTGCAGGCGGTGCAGGCGCTTGGGCAAGGCCGACAGGAACGCCGGCAAGCCCTGGTGAACGACCTCGCGCAGCGGCCCCAGGGCGCATTTGAGCTCCACCCCGTCCACCATGCCGCTGAGCAGCACGTCCGGGGCGGCCAGCAGTCGCTGGTTGGTGCGGGCGTCTGGCCCGACATCGAACACCAGCTCCCCGTTGTCGCGCACCTCCAGCACCACCGAGACGATGGAGTCCGCCGGGCCGTACCAGAGCCGCACCCGCTCGCCGTGCTTGCACAGCAGGCGGAATTGCTGGCGGATGTCCAGCGGATACTGGATCCAGTATGGGCTGTTCTCGCCAGGCAGCCGAAAGGCGTCAGCGCGCGTTTCCATCCTGATCGTCGCTGCTGGCGGAGGGGGTGGCGCGAGCGGCCTGCGCGGTGCCGCACTGGCTGTACTTGCCCAGCAGGTTGGCCATCTGTCCATAGATGCGCGGGTTGGCGGCCATGCATTCGCGCCGTTCCAGGAAATCGGCTTCGCCGGTGAAGTTGCCCACCAGACCGCCGGCTTCGGTCACCAGCAGCGCGCCGGCGGCCACGTCCCACGGGCTCAGGCCGGTTTCGAAGAAACCATCGGCAAAACCGGCCGCCACATAGGCCAGGTCCAGGGCGGCCGCGCCGGGCCGCCGCACGCCGGCCACCCGGGGCATGATGTCCTGCAGCATCTGCATGAAGGTCTGGAAATGGTCGCCCGGGCGGAACGGAAAGCCCGTGCTTATCAGACAGTCGCGCAACTGGGTGCGCTTGGCCACGCGGATGCGCCGGTCGTTGAGGTAGGCGCCCCGGCCACGGGTGGCGCAGAACAGATCGTTGCGGGTGGGGTCGTACACCACGGCCTGCTCGATGCGGCCCTCGACCATCAGCGCGATGCTGACGCAGTACACCGGAAAACCGTGGATGAAGTTGGTGGTGCCGTCCAGCGGGTCGATGATCCAGACGTGATGCCGGTCGCGTCCCTTGCCCTCCCGGCGCCCCGACTCCTCGGCCCAGATGCCATGGTCGGGGTAGGCGCCCAGCAGCGTCTCGATGATGGCTTGCTCGGCGGCGTGGTCCACCTCGGTGACGAAGTCGTTCGTCTGCTTGGCCGACACGCGCACCGATTCGATGTCGAGCGAGGCGCGGTTGATGAGGGTGCCGGCGGCACGCGCGGCCTTGATGGCCACGTTGAGCATGGGGTGTAGGTGGGAGGACATGGATTGTGCGAGGAACGTGGACGGGGCTGTGCGATGACAGCGACAATACCGCATTTTACCGGCCCGCCTTCAGCCGGCGCAACCCGAAACTGCTGCCACACAAGCCCACGCACAGTCCCTCCTCACGCCATGGCGCCCGTCACTCGATTCGTCCTCATCGAAACCAGCCACGCCGGCAACGTGGGCGCCACCGCCCGCGCGTTGAAGGTGATGGGCTTTGACGATCTGGTGCTGGTGCGCCCGCGCTGGCCCGATGTGCTGCAGCGGCCAGAGGCCATCGAGCGGGCCAGTGGCGCGGTGGACGTGTTGCAGCGGGCGCGCGTGGTCAGCACGCTGGACGAGGCGCTCGACGGCATGACCCACGTCTGCGCCACGGCCATGACGCCGCGCGACTTCGGCCCCCCGACGCGCCCGCCCCGCGGGCATTTTGAGGCGTTGGTGGCGCGAGGGTTGCCGCAGGGCGTGGCGTTCCTGTTTGGCCCCGAGCGCTACGGCATGAGCAACGCCGATGTCTGGCGCAGCCACGTCTGTCTACGCATTCCCACCGCGCCAGACTACGGCTCGCTGAATCTGGCCGCGGCGGTCCAGCTCATCGCCTATGAATGGCGGCAGACGATCGGTGGCTGGGAGGCGTCGGACCGCGTGTCGCCGCCACAGACAGCCCTGTTGGCTTCGCAGCGCCTGGCCGACGCACAGGCCGTGGCGGGGTTGCTGAGCCACTGGGCGCAGGCCCTGACCGCCGTCGGCTATCTGGACCCGGCCGCCCCCAAAAAACTCATGCCCCGGCTGCAACAACTCCTCAACCGCGCCCAGCCCACCGAGGCCGAAGTCCACATACTGCGCGGGGTGGCGCGCGCCATGCTGGAGACCGCCGCCCGCGCGAAACGCTAGACTGACGCCATGTTTGCCCGACTGAAGTCCGACATCGACTGCATCCTGGAGCGCGACCCGGCTGCCCGCAGCCGCTGGGAGGTGCTGACCTGTTATCCCGGCCTGCATGCCGTGGTCATGCACCGCTGGGCGCACGCTTGCTGGCGGGCCGGCTTCAAGTGGTTGGGACGCTGGATCTCACACTGGAACCGCTGGCTCACGGGCATCGAGATTCACCCCGGCGCCAAGATCGGCGAGCGCGTCTTCATCGACCACGGCATGGGCGTGGTCATTGGCGAGACGGCCGAAATCGGCGACGGCTGCACCATCTACCACGGCGTCACGCTGGGAGGAACGTCGCTGTACAAAGGCGAGAAACGCCATCCCACCCTGGGCCGCAACGTGGTGGTGGGGGCTGGGGCCAAGGTGCTGGGCGGCTTTACCGTGGGCGATGGCGCCAAGGTGGGCAGTAACGCGGTGGTCACCAAGCCGGTGCCCGCCGGCGCCACCGCCGTGGGCAACCCGGCCCGCATCATCCAGGCCGAAGCCGACGCCAAGCGCGAGGAAGCCGCTTCCAAGATGGGTTTTTCGGCCTACGGCGTGACGCAGAACGACGATCCGCTGAGCCAGGCGCTGCGCGGCCTCATCGACAACGCCGCCAGCCATGAGCATCAGATTGCCCTGCTGTGGCAAGCCATCGAGAAGCTGGCCTGCGCCCAGCGCGGCGATTGCGTGCCCAGCGACGCGGCCAAGACCGAGCACTTCGAGGCCGAACGGCTCAACCAGCTCGTGGGCAAATAGCCCGCCCGCCGCTCAGGCGCCGGCCGAGGCCCGGATGGCCGACTTGGGGCGAAAAGCGCGGCACACCTCGTCGTGGGTTTCGAGGTAGGGGCCGCCAATGAGGTCGATGCAGTACGGCACGGCGGCGAAGATCCCATGCACCAGCGGCTGACCGGCGGCGTCTTTCAAGCCTTCGAGCGTCTCGGCGATGCTCTTGGGCTGACCGGGCAGGTTGATGATGAGGCTGCGCCCCCGGATGACGGCCACCTGGCGCGACAAGATGGCCGTGGGCACGAAGCGCAGGCTGATCTGGCGCATCTGCTCGCCAAAGCCGGGCATTTCTTTGTCGGCCACCGCCAGCGTGGCCTCGGGGGTGACGTCGCGCGCGGCCGGCCCGGTGCCGCCGGTGGTCAGGACCAGCGCGCAGCCCGCCTGGTCCACGAGCTCGATCAGGGTATGGCTGATGAGGGCTTGCTCGTCGGGGATCAGCCGCGCCTCGAAGGTGATGGGGTTCTTCAGCGCCCGGCTCAGCCACTCTTTGAGCGCGGGCAGCCCCTTGTCTTCATAGACGCCGGTGCTGGCGCGGTCGCTGATGGAGACGATGCCGATGCGGACGGGGTCGTGGGTGCTCATGGGGCGTCGGTGGTGGAAAGGGTGTCGGCCCGGGCGTCCAGCGTGGCCCGGACGATCTGGAAAATCTCGCGATAGCTTTTGCCGTGGCGCGGTGCCTGGCCGGGGCGCTCGGGGGTGGCCTGGGCGTCCTTGCGGGCCTGGCGGATGAGCGAGCGCAGCCGTTGCACGTCGGCTTGCGGGTCCAGGCTCAGCCAGTCGGTGAGGGCCTGGTCGTCGGCCAGCAGCCGATCGCGCCATTGTTCGGCCTGGTGCAGGCGCTCGGTGTCGGCCGCGCTGCCCTGGTGCTGTACTTGCAGCGCGTGCTCGATGGCGGCGATGGCGGCTTCGTCGAGCTGGCGCATGAGCTTGCCGATGTACTGCATCTGCCGGCGCTTGCCTTCGAAGTCGGTGATGCGCTTGGCCTCGGCCAGGGCGTCGAGCAACTTGTCGGGCACGCCCAGGGGCTCCATCAGCGCGGGGCGCAGCGTCAGCAATTGCTGGCCCAATTGCTGCAGCCGGTCGCTGTGTTTCTTGAGGTCGGTTTTGCTGACTTCGCCTTTGAGTTCGCGCTTGAGCTCGAGGTCGAGCTCGCTGCCTTCGGCCACGAAATGGCCTTTGACGAAGTAGCCTTTGGTGGGTTTGCGTGCCATCCAAGTATCATAGCCGCCAGCATGAAAAAGACACGTTTGACCGCCCCCGCCCAGACCGGCGATGCGCCCGAATCCGGTTTCCAGTTCACCCCATCCCAATTCGAGGCCTTGGCCGATCTGGCCTTGAGCCATGCGCGCCAGCTGGGCGTGCGCGATGCCGGGGTCGAGGTTTCGGAAGGGGCGGGGCTGAGCGTGTCGGTGCGCAAAGGCGCGCTGGAGAACGTGGAGCGCAACCGCGACAAATCGCTGGGCATCACGGTCTATTGGGGGCAGCAGCGGGGCAATGCGTCCACGTCGGACTTCTCCCCCCAGGCGATCCGGCAGACGGTGCAGGCCGCTTACGACATTGCCCGCTTCACCGCCGAGGACCCGGTGGCCGGCCTGCCCGACGAGCAGGACGTGGCCGACCAGTACCCCGATCTGGAACTGTTTCACCCCTGGGCCATCAGCGCCGAGGAGGCGGCGCAGATGGCGTTGCGCTGCGAAGCCGCGGCGTTTGCCACCAGCCGGCTCATCACCAACAGCGAAGGCGCAGGCGTCTCGGCGCAGCAGTCGCATTTCTACACCGAGCACATGCGCGGCGGGGAGCGCGGCCGGCAGGGCATCTTCCGGGGCGGCTACGCCAGTTCGCGGCACAGCCTGTCGGTGGCGCCCATCGCGGGCAAAGGGGCTGGCATGCAGCGCGATTACTGGTTCAGCTCGCAGCGCAATCCGCGCGATCTGGCGAGCCCCGAAGCCGTGGGGGAGTACGCGGCGCGCCGGGCCTTGGCGCGGCTCAAGCCCCGCAAAATCGCCACTACCGAGTGCCCGGTGCTGTTCGAGGCGCCGCTGGCCGCGGGCTTGCTCGGGGCCTTCGTGCAGGCGGTCAGCGGTGGCGCCTTGTACCGCCGCACCAGTTTTTTGGTCGATAGCCTGGGGCGACAGGTGTTTGCGCCGCACATCGATCTGTACGAGGACCCGCTCATCATTGGTGGCAAGGGCAGCGCGCCGTTCGACGACGAAGGCGTGCGCACCGTGGCGCGGCAAGTCGTCAGCGGCGGCTGCGTCAAGGGATACTTCCTGTCCACCTACTCGGCCCGTAAGCTAGGCATGCGCACCACCGGCAATGCCGGCGGCTCGCACAACTTGTACCTTCGCAGCCGGCAGACCCAGCCCGGAGACGACCTTGATGCCATGCTGCGCAAGCTCGGTACCGGGCTGTTCGTGACCGAACTCATGGGGCAGGGCGTCAACTATGTGACCGGGGACTATTCGCGCGGCGCGGCCGGTTTTTGGGTGGAGAACGGGCAGATGGCCTACCCGGTGCAAGAAATCACCATCGCAGGGAACCTCAAGGACATGTTCCTGGGCATCGAGGCCGTGGGTGCCGATGAGTATGCTTACGGCGCCAAGAACGTGGGGTCGGTGCTGATTGGCCGCATGAAGGTGGCGGGCAGCTGAGGTAGCGCTTCGGGCCGCTGCTTTAGGACAGTGGCCGGGGGCGCACCGGCTGGCCCCACAGCGTTTGCATCACCCGGGCCGCCTGCTGCACGTCACCGCTGGTCCAGAAGGTCACCGAGGCCGCAGGGCCGCCGGCGGGCGCGGCCAGGCCCGCGTGCTGCAGGCGGCGGCCCAACTCGCGCGCCACGGCAGCGGCCGGGTCGATGACGCGCACGTCGGCGCCTGCCAGCCGCTGGATGACGGGGGCCAGAAACGGGTAGTGGGTGCAGCCCAGCACCAGCGTGTCCGCCCCCTGGGCCAGCAGCGGCTCCACGTAGGCGGCCACGGCCGCTTCGGTCTGTGGCCCGTCGAGCAAGCCTTGCTCGACGAGTTCCACCCAGCCCGGGCAGGCTTGCAGCAGGATGCGCCGGCCCTGTGCATAGGTGTCCACGAGGCGTGCCAAGCCGGGGCTGGCGACCGTGCGGCGGGTGGCCAGCACGCCCACCACGCCGCTTCGGGTGGCCTGTGCCGCCGGCTTGACGGCCGGTTCGATGGCCACGATGGGCAGTTGCGGGTGGTGCTGCCGTAGCCGTTCGATGACCAGGCCGGTCACAGTGTTGCAGGCCACCACGATGGCCTTGGCCCCACAGGCCCGCAGGTGCTCGATCAACCGCTGCGCACGCGCCTCGATGAAATCAACGGGCTTGTCGCCGTAGGGGGCGTGGCCCGAGTCGGCCACGTAGATCAGCGGCTCGGCCGGGTGCTGCGCGTGGATCTCGCGCAGCACGGAGAGGCCGCCCACGCCGGAATCGAATACGCCGACAGGGGCCGTGGCCGCCAGGGGGTTCATGCGGTGCGGGGCAGTGGGACGCTCAGCGGGCCAGCGCCGCCTTGACGGCCGCTGACACGTCGGCCATGTCGGCTTGCCCCGCCAGGCGGGCTTTGGCCTGTGCCATCACTTTGCCCATGTCGGCCGGCGCAGGGGGGCGCCCCAGTTCCGCCGTCAGGGCCGCGACGATGTCTTGCACGGCCGCGGCGATGGCGGCGGCGTCCAGCCGGGCGGGCAGATAGCCCTGGAGCACGGCGGCTTCGGCCTCCTCCTGGGCGGCCAGGTCTTCCCGGCCCGCTTGGCGGTAAGCGGCCACGGAATCGCGGCGCTGTTTCAGCAGTTTGTCTACCACGGCGATGACGCCCGCGTCGTCCAGCGTCGTGCGCTCATCGACTTCGCGTTGCTTGATGGCCGCCAGCAGGAGTCGAATGGTGCCCAGGCGAGCGGCGTCTTTGGCCCGCATGGCGGCTTTCATGTCGTCGGTGATCTGGTCTTTCAGAGGCATCTCGGTGGGGCTCCGCATCCGGGGGGCGTGTCAGGGACAAGGCGTGCCGAAACGACACAGCCCGCCGGAGCGTCCTCGAGCGGGCTGTGCAGGGGGTGTTCCGGCGATCAGTACAGGCGCTTGGGCAGCTGCATGGAGCGCACACGCTTGAAGTGGCGCTTGATGGCGGCGGCCTTTTTGCGCTTGCGCTCGGCGGTCGGCTTCTCGTAGAACTCGCGGGCGCGCAGGTCGTTGAGCAGGCCCAGCTTCTCGATCGTGCGCTTGAAGCGGCGCAGGGCGACGTCAAAAGGTTCGTTGTCTTTTACGCGGATGGTGGTCATTAGCTAATGGTTTCCGAAATGCGCCGCGCCGGTGCCCGGGGAAGATCGGGCCCTGGACCCGTGCCGCGGCAAGTTGTCCCCGTCATCAGGTGATCACGGCCGACGGGGTTTTGCCAGCAAAGCTCTTGATTATAGCGACAGGTTGTCAGTTTGCGGAAGGGGTTTTCGGGCTACAGTTGCGGGGGACGCAACACAAAAACAGGAGGCAGGCGATGTTTGAATCGGCCGAAATCGGGCACCGGGTGGACAAGCAGCGCTGGAAAGAGGCGTCCACGCGCCTGCGACGGGAATTGCTCCAGGCCCAGTACCGGCTGCTGCAAGACGCCCGCAGCGCGGTGGTGATTCTGGTCAACGGGGTCGATGGCGCCGGGCGGGGCGAGACGGTCAATTTGTTCAACGAATGGATGGATCCGCGCCACATCCGCACCGAGGCGTTCGGCCCGATGACGCCAATTGAAAGACAACACCCCGAGATGTGGCGCTTTTGGCAAGTGCTGCCACCCAAAGGGCACATCGGCATTTTGTTCGGCTCTTGGTACACCGATCCGATCCAGGCCCATGTGCGCGAAGCGCAGACGCACGACCGCTTTGCCCACCGGCTGGAGCGCATTCGGCAGTTCGAGCGGATGCTGGTGGCCGAAGGGGTGGTGCTGCTCAAGCTGTGGTTTCACCTGTCCAAGAAAACGGCCAAGGCGCGCATGAAAGCTTTGGAGGCCGACCCCAAGACGGCCTGGCGCGTCACGCCGCAGCAGCGGGCCAATCTGCGACATTACGACCGGTTCGTGCAGGTCAGCGAGGAGGCGCTGCGCAAGACCAGCATTGCCGAAGCGCCCTGGATCGTCATCGACGGCAGCGATCCGGCCTATCGTTCGCTCAAGGCGGGACAGCATTTGCTCGATGCCTTGACGCACGCCGTGACCCGGCCCAAGCCGGCCCGAGGCCGGCCTGAGCGCCGCGTGCCGGCCAAAGCGCTGGGCGAGCAAGGGCTGCTGGCGGTGCAGGACTATGAGCGGCGCCTGACCCGCAAGGCGTATGCCGATGCGCTGGAGACCTGGCAGGGGCGGCTGGCGCTGCTCAGCCGCGACCCGCGCATGCGCCGCCGTTCGCTGGTGATGGTGTTCGAGGGCATGGACGCGGCCGGCAAGGGCAGCACCATTCGCCGCATCACCCAGGCGCTTGATGCCCGTTTCTACCGCGTGGTGCCTGTGGCCGCGCCCAACGAAAACGAGCGGGCCCAGCCCTATCTGTGGCGTTTCTGGCGCTACATCCCGGGCCACGGCAAGGCGGTGATCTTCGACCGCTCGTGGTACGGCCGGGTGCTGGTGGAGCGGGTGGAAGGGTTTTGCAGCACCGCTGACTGGACGCGGGCCTATGCCGAAATCAACGAATACGAGGAGCAACTCAGCGAGGCGGGCGCGGTCATCGTGAAGTTCTGGCTCGCCATCACGCCCGATGAGCAGTTGCGCCGTTTCCACGCCCGCGAGCAGACGCCGCACAAGCACCACAAGATCACCGAAGAGGACTGGCGCAACCGCGAGAAGTGGCCGCTGTACGAACGCGCCGTCGAGCAAATGATCGACCGCACTTCCACGCAGGTGGCGCCGTGGCATGTGGTCGCCTCCGACGACAAGCTGTGGGCGCGCATCGAGGTGCTGCGTCTGTTGTGCGAACGGCTGGAGCGGGCGCTGGACAAGGTGGGGCGCAAGCGCTGAGCGTCGTCGCGCTCAGCGCAGTACGCCAGGCAGCGCCTGGGCGCAGGCGTAGGCGCTGGCCCAGGCCCACTGGAAGTTGTAGCCCCCCAGCCAGCCGGTCACGTCCACCACTTCGCCGATGAAGTACAGCCCCGGCTGGCGCGATGCCATGGTTTGCGAGGACAGCTCCCGCGTGTCCACGCCGCCGGCCATCACCTCGGCCTTGGCATAGCCTTCGGTGCCCGAGGGGGTGAGCGCCCAGCGGTGCAGGCTGTCGGCCAACTGGGCCAGGGCCTTGTCCGGCGTTTCGTTGATGGGGCGCTGCCAGTCGGCGCGGGTGGCGGTCCAGGTGTCGGCCAGGCGCTGCGGCAAGTGGCGGGCCAGTTCGTTGGGCAGTTGTTTACGTGATGCCTGGGCTTTGGCCGCCAGCAGCAGCGGCTCCAGGGCGGCCTCGGGGTGCAGGTCGATGCGCAGCGCCGCGCCGGGCCGCCAGTAGCTGGATATTTGCAGCACGGCCGGCCCGCTGAGCCCGCGGTGGGTGAACAGCAGGTCTTCATCGAAAGACTGGCGCTGTGATTTGTCGCCGGTTGCGATGCGCACCGGCAGCGCCAGCCCCGACAATTGGGCAAACGGCGCCCAGGCCGAGGGTTCAAACGTCAGGGGCACCAGGGCGGGCCGGGGTTCGACCACCTTCAGGCCAAACTGCCGGGCCACGCGCAGGCCAAAGTCGGTGGCGCCGATCTTGGGCACGGGCAGCCCGCCGGTGGCCACGACCAAAGCCGGCGCGTGGGCGGGGCCCCGGTCGGTCTCCACCGTGTAGCGGGTGGCGGCCTCGGCATCGGAAAACCGCACCGCCTGCACCGCGCAAGGCTGCCAGCGGGTCACGCCGCCAGCGGCGCATTCCCGCAGCAGCACGTCGATGAGGTCTTGTGCCGAGCGGTCGCAAAACAGCTGGCCTTTGTGCTTTTCGTGAAACGGCACGCCGTGGCGCTGCAGCAGGCTCACGAAATCGGCAGGGGTGTAGCGCGACAGGGCCGAGCGGCAAAAATGCGGGTTCTCGCTCAGGTAATGCTTGTGGGGTTGGCGCGGGTCCAGATCGCGGTTGGTGAAGTTGGCCCGCCCGCCGCCGGAGATGCGGATTTTCTCGGCCACCTTGGGCGAGTGGTCGATCAGCAGCACCTTCAGCCCACGCTGGCCGGCCACGCCAGCGCAGAACAGGCCCGCAGCACCGGCGCCAATGATGATGACGTCGAACACGGAGGCGGCTGACATGGGCTCAGCCTGGCTCGGCCCCTGGCACTGGCGGCAACCCGTGGCGCGCCCGGGCACGGGTGCAGGCGTCGCTGCCCTCGCTGAATTCGCGACAGGGCGAGGGGCGCCATTCGTAGATGCTGCAGCCCACCGATTGGCCCACCCGGCCGCTGAGGGCCGCGCAGCGCGGAGGCCAGTGATCGGTGCCGCGCATGCGCACCGTGGTGCCGTTGACCTCCACGGTCAGCCCGACCGGCACACGGCCTCCGGCGTCCTCGCGCTCGTAGAGGGAAAAGTCCACGCGGCACCAGGCGCAGCAGGCGCCGCAGCGTTGACATTCACTCATGATCGAACCCCGACCGCGTGGGTCATAGCTGGCCGAGCAGGAGGTATTCCATCAGCGCTTTCTGCACGTGCATGCGGTTCTCGGCCTCGTCCCAGACGACGGATTGGGGGCCGTCGATGACTTCGGCGGCCACTTCCTCGCCCCGGTGGGCGGGCAGGCAGTGCATGAACAGGGCTTCAGGCTTGGCCACGGCCATCATCTCGGGGGTGACGCACCAGGCGGCAAAGGCTTTTTGGCGGGCTTCGTTTTCGGCCTCGAAGCCCATGCTGGTCCACACGTCGGTGGTGACGAGGTCGGCGCCGCGGCAGGCTTGCATCGGGTTGTCGAACACCTGCCAAAAATCGCCGCGCGGCACGCCCGCCACCGCCGGGTCCACCTCGTAGCCGCGCGGGGTGCTGATGTGCACCCGAAAACCCAGGATTTGAGCGGCTTGCAGCCAGGTGTTGGCCATGTTGTTGCCGTCGCCCACCCAGGCCACGGTGATGCCTTTGAGGGCATCGACATCGAGCGTGCCGTCTGGGCGCTGGCCGCGGTATTCCAGCCAGGTGAACAGATCGGCCAGGATCTGGCAAGGGTGGAATTCGTTGGTCAGGCCGTTGATGACGGGCACCCGCGAATGGGCCGCGAAGCGCTCGATCTTTTCCTGCCCGAAGGTGCGGATCATGACGATGTCGGTCATGCGGCTAATGACCCGGGCGCTGTCCTCGATTGGCTCGGCGCGGCCGAGCTGGCTGTCGCCGGTGGTCAGGTGCACCACGCTGCCGCCGAGCTGGTACATGCCGGCTTCGAAGCTGACGCGGGTGCGCGTGCTGGCTTTCTCGAAAATCATGGCCAGCGTGCGGTCGGTCAAGGTGTGGTGCTTCTGGTAGGTTTTGAATTTGCGTTTGATGAGCCAGGCGCGCGCAAACAGGTACGCGTATTCCTCGGCGCTGAAATCCTTGAACTGCAGGTAGTGCCGCACGGGCACGGGGGGTGTGATGGAAGCGGACATGGAGCGTAGGTCAGGAATCGGGCTCAGGCCTTGGGGGTATCGGCCAGGAAGGCTTTGATCTGGGGCACGAGGATGGCGATGATCTCGTCGGCTTCGGCGCCCGAGAGAATCAGCGGCGGCACCATGCGGATGACGTTGTCGGCCGTCACGCTCAGCAGCAGCCCGGCTTCGGCACAGCGTTGCACCAGCGCGCCGCAGGGGCGGTCCAGCTCGATGCCGATCATCAGGCCCTTGCCGCGCACGTCTTTGACGCCGGGCACATGCATGAGCTGCGCGGCCAGCGTGGACAGCAGGTGAAAGCCCATCTTGGCGGCGTTGTCCAGCAGGCCCTCCTCCTCCATGATGCGGATGGTCTCCAGGCCGGCCCGGATGGCCAGCGGATTGCCGCCGAAGGTGGTGCCGTGATTGCCGGGCTGGAAGATGTGCGCCGCTTTGGGCCCGGCGACCACCGCGCCAATGGGCACGCCCGAGCCCAGCCCCTTGGCCAGCGGCATCACATCGGGCTGGATGCCGGCCCACTGGTGCGCGAACCATTTGCCGGTGCGGCCCATGCCGCATTGCACCTCGTCGATCATGAGCAGCCAGTCGTGGGTGTCGCACAAGGCGCGGACCTGCTGCATGTAGTCGGTCGTCAGCGGATTGACGCCGCCTTCGCCTTGGATGGCCTCGAAGAACACGGCCACCACATTGGGGTTGTTGGCCGTGGCCCGTCGGATGGCTTCGATGTCATTGATGGGCACGCGAATGAACCCTTCGACCAGCGGGCCGAAGCCGGCCTGGACCTTGGGGTTGCCGGTGGCGCTGAGCGTGGCGATGGAGCGGCCGTGGAAGGCTTTTTCATAAACCACGATCTGCGGCTTGTCGATGCCTTTGTCATGCCCGTATTTGCGGGCCAGCTTCAAGGCAGCCTCGTTGGCTTCCAGTCCGGTCGAGCAGAAAAACACGTTCGTCAGACCCGAACGCTCCACCAGCATGCGGGCCAACTCCTCGGTGGCGGGGTGGTAGTAGTAATTGCTGATGTGGATGAGCTTGCCGATTTGGTCCTGCAACGCCCGAACCAGCTTCGGGTGGGCATGGCCCAGGGTATTGACGGCGATGCCGGCCAGGGCATCCAGATAGACCTTGCCGTTGACATCCCACACGCGGCAGCCCTTGCCGTGAGACAAAGCAATGGGCACGCGGCCATAGGTGTTCATCACATGGGGTTCGACCGGAGCGGTATGAGACATGGCGGTGTCCTGTGTAACGGGGCTGGCCCGGGTTGTCGGAAACGGATGGCCACATGGCCTGTGCAATGAAACATTGTAGGTCCACCCCAAGGCACATCCGTGCGATGGCGTGGGGCCATGCTGGGGTTAACCCGTGTGCCAACTCTTATATAAGATAGAATTCTGTTGTCGCATCGCGGCGATCCCGCGATCCCTGGGCAACGCCCGTGTCCACCGCCTCACAGGCCTCCACCCGATGGTCTCCTCCAGCGCCAAAGAAGTCTTTATCCAGGGGATCACCCACAGCGGAAAGGTGTTTCGTCCCAGCGACTGGGCCGAGCGCTTGTGCGGCGTGATGAGCCAGTTCCATCCGGCGGGCAAGGCGCCGGGGGCACATCTGGGCTATTCGCCATGGTGTCTGCCGCAAGTCATCAATGGCGTCAAGTGCGTGGTCGTCAACCGGGCGCTGCGCGACTACGACGTGATGGCTTGGGATTTCGTGCTCAATTTCGCCCGCGACAACGATCTGCAGATCGTCGAGGCCTGTCTGCTGCCCGACGAGCCGGCCCAGTCGCCTCAGTCGCCCCCACAGCCTGAATAAACGCCCGCGGCCGCGAGGCATGGCCCGGGCGCGGGCCATGAAAAATGCCGCCTCGGTGGGCGGCATTTTGGGGGTTTGCTGGCAGCGCACCCGGATCAAACGGCGGGCCCGATTGGGCCCGGGCGAGCGGCTGTATCAGGCCGCGGCGGCGGCCAGGGCCTTGACCTTGGCAGACAGGCGGCTCTTGTCGCGAGCGGCCTTGTTCTTGTGGAAGATGCCCTTGTCGGCGATGGTGTCCACCACGGCCTGCATCTTGGCGAAAAGCTCCGTGGCCTTGGCCTTGTCGCCGGCCAGCACGGCTTTTTCCACGTTTTTGATGGCGGTGCGGTACTTGGAACGCAGCGAGGAGTTCGCGGCGTTGAGCTTGATGTTCTGACGGGCGCGCTTGCGGCCGGAGGCCAGGCGCGGGTTCTTTTTCTTCGGCTTGGTTGCCATGATGGGTTTCCTTCGATGTTTGTGGATGTTGCCAGCAAAACCCAGTATTATAGATAAGAACCTGATCAATGCCTAGGCTTACAGGGCGGGCCGGCGTTTGACATGGGTCAAAGCGTCGCGCCGGCCGAGTCGTTACCATCCCGGCAGCCCGGTTGAGCCGCGTTTTCCCTCACAGAGCCCGATTCCCTCATGTACACCCCCGAAGAACAACGCAGCGGCCCTGTGCCGCCCACGCCTGCCGCCACCCCGTCCGTTGCAGCTTCCGTCGAGGCTGAGCCTGCGCCCATTGCTCCTGATGCGCCCATGCCGCATCGGAAGGTGATCCGTGGCTGGCTCACGCCCCTGGCCGAGCGGCGCACGGCGGTGGCCATCGCCCTGCTGGTGCTCGACTGGGTCATCTTCTCGGCTTTCATTGCCGGCACGGTGCTGCTGCAAGCCTGGTGGGCCAAGCTGTTGTGTGGCCTGGCGGCCGGTTTCACCATTGGGCGGCTGTTCATCATCGGCCATGACGCCTGCCACCAGAGCTACACCCCGCACCGTGGGCTCAACCGCATTCTGGGGCGCATCGCCATGGTTCCTTCGCTGACCCCTTACAGCCTGTGGGAAGTGGGGCACAACGTGGTGCACCACGGGTACACCAACCTCAAGGGCGTGGACTTCGTCTGGGCGCCGCTGACCAAAGAGGAGTTCGATGCGCTGTCGCCGGCCCGCCGCGTGCTGGAGCGCATCTACCGCAGTGGCTGGGGGCCGGCCTTGTATTACCTCATCGAGATGTGGTGGCTGCGCATGTTCTTCCCGCGCAAGACGTACATGGGCACGCGGCGTGCCGAATTCGTTTGGGACGGGGTGTTCGTCTCGGCCGTGGCCGTGCTGTGGGTGGCGGGGCTGGTCTGGGCCGCTTGGGCCACGGGGCAGTCGGCTTGGATGCTGGTGGGCATGGGCTTCGTGGTGCCTTTCCTGTTCTGGAACGCGATGATCGGGTTCGTGGTCTATGTGCACCACACCCACACCAGCGTGCAGTGGCACAACGACAAACAGGCTTGGGCCAAGGCCGCGCCTTTCGTTTCCACGACGGTGCATCTGCAATTTCCTTGGAAATTGGGCGCGCTGATGCACCACATCATGGAGCACACGGCACACCATGTGGACATGAGCGTGCCCCTGTACAAGCTCAAAGAGGCGCAGAAGAAGCTGGAAGACATGCTGCCTGGCCGCATCATCATCCAGCGGTTCAGCTGGCGCTGGTATTTCGAGACGGCACGCAAGTGCAAGCTCTACGATTTCACCCGCCGCTGCTGGACGGATTTTCAAGGCCGCCCCACCAGCGCGCAGGCGCCGGCGTACGCGTGATCCGACCCCTGCCGGTGGCTTGTCACACGCCGTAAGCGCCTTGGTGCGACAATACGGAGTTCGATGACACAAGCATTTACCGAACTTTCTCTGGCTGAACCCCTGGCCCGCGCCATCGCGGAGATGGGGTTCACCACCATGACGCCGATTCAGGCGCAAGCCATCCCTGTGGTGCTGCAGGGGCGCGACGTGATGGGCGCGGCCCAGACCGGAACGGGCAAGACGGCAGCCTTTTCGTTGCCGCTGTTGCAGCGCATGCTCAAGCACGAAAACGCTTCCACCTCGCCGGCGCGGCATCCCGTGCGGGCGCTGGTGCTGCTGCCCACACGCGAGCTGGCCGACCAAGTGGCCGAGCAGATCCGGCTCTACGCCAAGTACACCCAGTTGCGCAGCACCGTGGTCTTTGGCGGCATGGACATGAAGCCCCAGACCGCCGAACTGAAGAAAGGGGTGGAAATCCTGGTGGCCACGCCGGGCCGCTTGTTGGACCACATCGAGGCCAAGAACTGCGTGCTCAATCAGGTGGAATACGTGGTGCTGGACGAAGCGGACCGCATGCTGGACATCGGTTTCCTGCCGGACTTGCAGCGCATTCTGTCCTATCTGCCCAAGCAGCGCACCACCTTGCTGTTTTCGGCCACCTTCTCGCCCGAGATCAAGCGGCTGGCCAACAGCTACCTGCAGAATCCCGTCACCATCGAAGTGGCGCGATCCAACGCCACGGCCTCCACCATCGAGCAGCGGTTCTATCGGGTGGAGGAGGACGACAAGCGGCAGGCCCTCAAGCAACTGGTGCGCGAGCACGACGTCAAGCAAGCCTTCGTGTTCGTCAACAGCAAGCTGGGCTGCGCGCGGCTGGCGCGGGCACTGGAGCGTGATGGCCTCAACACGGCCGCCTTGCACGGCGACAAGAGCCAGGACGAGCGGCTCAAGGCGCTGGAAGCCTTCAAGAAGGGCGAGGTGGAATTGCTCGTCTGCACCGATGTGGCTGCCCGTGGCCTGGACATCAAGGACGTGCCGGCCGTCTTCAACGTGGATATTCCTTTCAACGCCGAGGACTACGTCCACCGCATCGGCCGCACCGGTCGGGCCGGCGCTTCGGGGCTGGCGATTTCTTTTGTCAGCGGCAAAGACGCCAAGCTGCTGGCCGACATTGAAAAGCTGATTGGCAAGAAAGCGGAAGTCGAGCCGCTGGAGCTGGAGACCGATCGCCGCCGCTTCGGTGGGCCGGCCGGGCGCATCAACGACGGGCAGCGGCTGTGGCACGACGAGCGTGGTGCGGCAGAGGCGCGCCGCGAGCGCGGTCGCCGGGCTGCGCCGCCGGCCGATCCCCTGTTCGACCAGCCTTATGAGCCGGGCCTGCCCCCGGATGTCAAGCCCTCATGGGAAGAGCCGTCCAAGGCGCCGGTGGGCAAGGGGCTGTCGGCCTATATCCGGCCGCGGCGCAAGGTGCCGGCGCTGTTCAAGCCCCCGGTGACAGACACGGCCGACACCTCCCCCTGAATGGAGGCAGTGGCTCGCCGATCGATTCACTGCCCAGGCGCCTGGGCTTGCGGGCAGCGCACCTGCACGATGTCGCTCACAGAGCCGTCTGGGCTCAGACAGGCAGCGCTGAGGCAGCCTCCCCAGACGCAGCCCGTATCGAGAGCCAGCAGATGGGGCCGCTGCAGCAGCCCCAGGGTGGACCAGTGGCCGAATGCGATGGGGGTGTGGGCCGTGCGCCGGCCGGGCACATCGAACCACGGCATGAAGCCTGCCGGCGGGGCCTCGGCGCTGTCCTTGGTGGCGAATTCCATCACGCCGCTGGCGCTGCAGAAGCGCAGCCGAGTCAGGGCGTTGACCACGACGCGCCAGCGGTCGGCCTCGGGCCAATCGTCGCGCCAGTGGTCGGGTTGGTTGCCGTACATCTGTTGCAGCCATTGCGGGCCGTCGCGGCCGCGCAGCATCTGGCTGACTTCTTGCGCCAAGGCCAGGGTCTGCTCGGCGCTCCACTGGGGCAACACGCCAGCATGGACCAGCAGCCAGCCATGGCGCTGCAGGGCCAGCGGGCGCTGCCGCACCCAGTGGAGCAGCGCCTCCCGGTCCGGGGCCTGGAGGATGGGGGCGAGGGTGTCGTTGCGGTGGGCCCGGCGCACGCCGTGGGCCACGGCCAGCAGGTGCAGATCGTGGTTGCCCAGCAGGCAGTGCGCCGAGTCGCCGAGCGCCATCAGCCGCCGCAGCATGGCCAGCGAGCCCGGCCCCCGGTTCACCACGTCGCCCAGCAGGTACAGGGTATCGCGGCTGGGCGAAAAATCCACCGTCTGCAACAGGCGCTCGAAAGGGCCGTCGCAGCCCTGCACGTCGCCAATCAAGTAAAGTGCCATCCACGCATTATGGATATTCTCTTAATCGTTTTTTTGACGCTCCTGAATGGAGCGTTTGCCATGTCCGAACTGGCCCTGGCCGGTAGCCGCAAAGCGCGCTTGAGCGCCATGGCTGAAAGTGGTGACAAGGGGGCGGTGGCGGCCTTGAAGTTGCTGGACAACCCGACCCAGTTCTTGTCTTCTGTGCAGGTGGGCATCACCTCCATCGGCATGCTGAACGGCATTGTGGGAGAGGCGGCTTTCAGCGCCGGTTTGGCGGCCTGGTTGGGTCAGCTGGGCATGCCACAGACGACAGCCAACGTCACCGCGACGGCCATTGTGGTGGTGGTCATCACCTTCGTGACCATCGTGTTCGGCGAACTGGTGCCCAAGCGGATTGGCCAGATGTACCCAGAAACCGTGGCACGTTGGGTGTCGCGTCCCATGGCGGGCGTGGCCAAGGCCGCCAAGCCGTTTGTGATGTTGCTGTCGGTGACCACCCACGGGGTTCTGAAGCTGATGCGGATCGACAACAGGGCGGTGCAGCATGTGACCGAAGAGGAAATCAACGCCAGCCTGGAAGAGGGGGTGGGTGCAGGCATCATCGAGGAGCATGAACACCGCATGGTGCGCAACGTGTTCCTGCTGGACGACCGTCAGCTCGCCAGCATCATGCTGCCCCGTTCCGACATCCAGTGGCTGGACGTGGCCGACCCGCTGGACGTGGCGCTGGACAAGGCCCAGCAGGGGGGGCATTCGTGGTACCCCGTGTGCCGAGGGGGGCTGGACGATGTGATTGGCGTGATTCACATGGCACGCTTGCTGGAGCTGCAGTCCCAGGGGGCCACGGAGGGCTGGCACCGGCATGCGGTGGCGCCGGTGTTCGTGCCCGAGACGCTCAGCGGCATGGAGCTGCTGGAGCAGTTCCGGGCCCGGGCTTCGCGCATGGTGTTCGTGGTGGACGAGTACGGCGTGGTGCAGGGGCTGCTGACGCCGCTGGATCTGCTGGAAGCGATCACCGGGGAGCTCTCGCCCGAGCAGCCTGCCGATGCCTGGGCCACGCCGCGGGAGGACGGGTCGTGGTTGGTCGATGGGGCCATGCCCGCCCACGAGCTCAAAGCCCGGCTGGAGATCGATGCCTTGCCGGACGAGGACAAGGACCGCTACAACACCGTGGCCGGCCTGATGCAGACGGTCAGCGGGGCGTTGATGAGCGAGGGGGATGCGGTGGACATCTGTGGCTGGCGCTTTGAGGTGCTGCGGCTGGACGGCCGGCGCATCGATGAGGTGCTGATCCGGCGCTTGCCCCAGCCGGAGGGGGCCATGGCGGAGGCTGCCGCGCCGCCAGCCGCTACAGCGCGTCCAAGCGATTGAGGGTTTGCTCGGCCTGCTGGCGCAGGGCCTGCAGGGTGGTGGCGTCCATGCGGTCCAGCTGCCGGTATGCCATGCCCATGCGGGGATGGTGTTCGAAGCGCTGGCGATGGCGCAGCCAGAAGTGCCAGTACAGGGCGTTGTAGGGGCAGGCCCGTTCGCCGGTGCGGGCCTGCGCGTCGTAGTGGCAACGTGGACAGGGCGCTCCCATGCGCTGCAGGTAGGCGGCGCTGCTCACATAGGGCTTGGTGGCCAGCAGCCCGCCGTCGGCGTATTGGCTCATGCCCAAGGTGTTGGGGGCCTCCACCCATTCGAAGGCGTCGATGTAGATGCCGAGGTACCAGCGATGGACCTCGGCCGGGTCCAGCCCGGCAAGCAGGGCGAAGTTGCCAATGACCATGAGCCGCTGGATGTGATGGGCGTAGGCATGCGCCAGGGACTGGCCGATGGCCTGGGCCATGCAGGCCATACGGGTTTGGCCGGTCCAGAACCAGTGTGGCAGGGGCCGCTGGTGCTGCAGGGCGTTGTGTGCCGTGTAGCCTGGCATGTGCGCCCAATACACGCCTCGCACATATTCGCGCCAGCCCAGAATCTGGCGGATGAAGCCCTCGACGGCCGGCAATGGGGCGTGCCCGGCTTGCCAGGCGGCTTCGGCGCGCTGCAGCACTTCCCGGGGATGCAGCATCTTGGTGTTGAGGGCAAGCGACAGCAGCGAGTGAAACAGCCGCAGGTGATGCGTCGGGCTGAGGGCGTCTTGGAAGTCGCCGAAGTGGGGCAGGGCGTGTTCGATGAAACGGTCGAGCTGCTGCAGGGCTTCGGTGCGGTTCAGCGGCCAGCGAAATTGCTCGGCCTGAGGATGGCCGATGGTCTGCACGCCCGCCGATTCGATGGCTTGCCACAAGCGGCTGTGGTCGTGGATGGGGCGCGTATCGGGTGGCTCAGGAGGGGTGCCGTTCCAGCGCTTGCGGTTGTCGGCGTCGAAATTCCAGCGGCCACCGGCAGGCTTGGCGCCTTCCATCAGCACCCGGTGCCGGCGGCGCTGCACGCGGTAGAAGTGCTCCATGAGCCATTGCTGTCGGCCTGCAAAGAGCGTGGCGGTTTCTTCGCGGGCCGTGAGGAAATGCTGGCTGTCCACCGCTCGGCAGGGGATGGATTGGCGCTGGCTCCAGTCTCGTAGCAGGGCATCGAGCCGCCATTCATCAGGGCTTTGGTATTCCAACGCCGCGGCCCGGTAGTGCCGCACCAGGGCGTCGAGGTTGGCGGTGAGCGACTGGCGGTTGGAGGGATCGTCGATGCGGACGTATCGCACGCGGTGCCCTTGGGCCTGCAGCTGCTGCGCGAACGCGCGCATGGCCGCGAAGATGCCGATCACCTTCTGCGCGTGATGGCGCGCGTAATCCGTTTCCTGCCGCACCTCCATGAGCAGATGAACCACGTCACGGCGCGGCGCGCGCAGCCAGGGGTGCAGGGGGTTGAGCTGATCTCCGAGGATCAGACGCAGGGTGGGCGATGATTCAGCCATGCGGGGGGCGGCGCCGGCAGCGCTCGGAGCAGTATTTGACCTGTTCCCAGTCCCGGGCCCATTTGCGCCGCCAGCTGAAGGGGCGGCCGCAGACGGGGCATGTTTTGTGTGGCAAGTCGGCTTTGCGGCGCATCTTCATGGGCTTACCAGGGCAGGGGGAGTTGCGTGGCGGGGATTGCGGGCTGGCGCGGGCGGCGCACCGGGCGCTCGCGGCCCTGGGCGTCGCGGCTGGCGCCGGGCATGGTGGGGCGTGAGCCGTGCCGCTCCACGATGGCGGCGTTGTGGCGCTGGATTTCGGGTTGGGCGCGACGCTCGTGCAGGCGGGCCTTGGCGAGCCGGCTGGCGGTTTCCCAATCGACCAGGGGCACGGCGATGTCATGCCCCACGCGCACGCCGATGCGCGCTTGCACGGTCGCGGGCATGCGCCAAGGCTCGAACAGCCAGGCATCGGGCACGCGGCGCAGCGCGGGCAGCCAGCGGCGCACGAAGTGGCCTTGGGGATCGTGGTCACGCGCTTGCTTGACGGGGTTGTATACCCGCGTGGCGTTGATGCCGGTGGTGCCGCTTTGCATCTGCATCTGGCTCCAGTGGATGCCGGGTTCGTAGTCGAGGAACAGGCGGGCCAGCCAGAGCCCGACTTCGCGCCAATGCAGCCACAGCGGGTAGGCCGCCACCGACACCAGCATGGCGCGCATGCGGAAGTTGATCCAGCCGGTCTGGCGCAGCATGGCGATGCAGGCGTCCACCAGCGGCCAGCCGGTGCGTCCGGCCTGGAGGGCGGCGAAATGCTCGGCGTTCCAGGCGTCTTCGCGCAGGCCGTCGTAACCCCGGTGCAGGTTGCGCCATTCCAGCTCGGGCTCGCTTTCGAGCTTCTGGATGAAGTGGCAATGCCAGTACAGCCGGCTGTGGAAGGCCTGCAGGCCCAGGCGCTGGCGCTGCGCGTCGGCCGGCAGGGCGGCCAGCGTGGCCCGGGTGGCTTGCACCACTTCGCGCAGGCTCAGGCACCCCTGAGCCAGGTAGGGCGACAGCCTGGAGCAAGCGCTGGGGGTGGTCAGTGGCGAGGAGATGCCGCCGCGGTAGCAGCTGCTGCGTGCGTGCAGGAAGTCGTCCAGCACGGCCAGCGCCCGCGGGCGGCCACCACGCTGGCGCAGCGGCGCGTCGCAGGCCGGCAGGCCCAGCGCGGTGGCCGGCGGAGGCGCATCGCCGGGCCAAGGGGGTGGCTCAAACCACAGCGCTGGCAAGGCCTGCTGCGGCGCGCTCATGCGTGCCTCCCACTGGGCCTGCCATTCCCGGCGGTGCCGCAGCCGTCGCACCACGCCAAACTGCGGCCATTCGTGCCAGCCGACGCCGTGGGCACGGCACCATCGGCCCACGGCCAGATCGCGGGCGTAGGTGTGGGCGTTGCCGGTTTCTTCATGGGCATGGATGGCTTCGAACGGGGCCGCATGGTGCAGCCGGTCCAGCACCGCCACCACTTCGCCTACCACGGTCCAGAGCTGGCCGCCGTGCCGCCGCAGCTCTGCATCCAGGGCCTGCAGGCTTTCCAGCACGAAGTGGTAATGGGCCGTGGCCGCATCGGGCTGCGCCCACAGGCTGGGCTCGATCACGTACAGGCACAGCACCCGGCCCTGTCGCGCCGCTTCAGCCAGGGGCGCATGGTCTGCCAGCCGCAGATCCCGCTTGAACCAGACGACGCGGTAGCCCATGCCCGCCTCACTGCCGCGCCCGCCGTTTGAGCCAGCGCATCAGGGCGCCGATGCCTGGGAGTTTTTCGTACAACTCCTCGGCAGCGTCCCAGTAGTCGCGGTGCAGGCTGACGCGCCCTGCCGCATCGAACACCAGTTGGGTAGCCCCGTGGATGGTTTGCACGGTGGTGGTGTCGAAGCGCTGGAAGCGGAAGTGGAAGCGCCAGGTGAGAAAGGCTTGATCGCCTTGCTGCACCGCCGCCGTGACGACGAAGCGGGGTTCGCTCAGGCTGCGGAACATGTGGTCGAACACGCCCGCGATGGCTGCCGGGCCAACGATGTCGTTGAACGGGTCTTTGAAGCGCGCATTGGGCGCATACAGGGCTGGCAGTTGTTCCAATGAGGCGGGTTGCAGCCGCTCGTAAAAATCGATGAGCCGCCGCAGCGCCGGGTCACAGGGCGGGAGCTGGGTGTTCATGGCTGGGTGATGCGGCGCACGAGCGCGAAGTACAGGGGATAGGGCAGGCAGCGCAGCAGCTTGAGCAGCCCGGTGAAGCGCTTGGGGAAATGGATCTCGAAGGCGCCGCGGGCCCAGCCGCGCAAGATGGCCTCGGCCGCTTCGGCGGGCTGGATGAGCGCGGGCATGTGGAAGTCGTTCTGGGCGGTCAGCGGCGTGGCCACGAAGCCGGGGTTGATGACGCTCACCCCCAGCCCATGCGGGGACAGGTCGAGGTACAGCGTCTCGGCCAGGTTGATGAGGGCGGCCTTGGTCGGGCCATAGGCCAGACTTTTGGGCAGTCCACGAAAACCGGCCACGCTGCTGATGAAGCTCAGGTGTCCATGCCCCTGGACGAGCAGGGCCTGCACCACCGGGGCCAGCAGGTGCAGGGCGCCGGTGACGTTGACCGCCTGGTGGCGCAGCAGGTCGTGGGTGTCGATCTGGGTGGCGCGCATGGCGTGGTAGTGGCCGGCGCAGTAGCACACCAGATCGACGGGGCCGCGGGTGGTCACGCGCGCGCATGCGGCCCCCAGGCTGGGCGCGTCGGTCACGTCCAGCGGCAGGGCCATGCTGCCCGGGTGGGTGTCGGCAAACGCCTGCAAGGCGGCGGCGTTGCGGGCCGAGACGATCACTTGGGCGCCGCGCGCATGCAGCGCTTCGGCCAAGGCCAGCCCGATGCCGCTGGAGGCGCCGACCAGCCACGTGCGCCGTCCGTGCCAGTCGGTGATCCGGGGGTTGAGGCTCATGGGTCCACCTTGGTGAAGGCCAGCGTGACTTCACCGAGCCGAATGCCAAACTTGCTCATGGTGGCGCGGTTGAGCATCACCTTCTCGTCCACGAGGTACATCCAGTCATCGAACCGCACCTCGTACACTTTGCCGTCCACGGGCAGGCGCAGCGTGTAGGTCCAGAAGAACGCGTTGCCCACGGCCTGGCCCTCGGCTTGCCCGACCACGTCGTCGGCGGTGCCGGTGTAGCGGCCGCCTTCGTGCTTGGTCAGCCGCCAGATGCGGCGTTCCCGGGTGCCGTCGGCGTAGGTGAACCACTCATCGAGCACGCCCTGATGGCCTTCCCAGCGGCCGTCCATCTCGACCACGAAGCGGCGCACCACCTGGCCGCTGCGGTTCTGAAACACGCCGTGGGCCATGACCTTGCCGTTGAAGTATTGCGACAGATCGAGCACAGGGCGCTCGTTGGCGTATTGCCGGATGTCTTGGCTGGCGCAGCCAGACAGGCCGAGCGAGAGGGTCGCCAAGGCCAGCGCGAGCATGCGGCGTCGAGATGGCAAGAGGGGCATCATGGGGTCTCCTTTGGGGTGAGGGCCGCGGGGTGGGCGGTTTCGGCCAGCAGGGGATGGCGCGCGAAATACCCGTAGAGCAAAGCCGCCGCCGCGAGCTTGATGGCACAGGGCACCACCGCATAAGCCCAGGTGAGCGCGCGCAGCCCGCTTTCGGTGTGCTGGCCCGGCACGTAGCCCAGCCAGCCGAGCAGGGGCAGCGCCAGACCAGCCGCCAGCGCCAGGTTGAGCTTGGTGGCCAGATTCCACCAGCCGAAATAAGCACCTTCGCGCTGTCCTTGGTCGCCCTGCTGGGCAATGAGTCCGGCCAGCAGGGCGCTGGGCAAGGCCAGATCGGTGCCCAGGGCCAAGCCCGAGAGCGCGCACACCAGCCAGAAGCCCCACACATCGCCCTGGCCCAGCGTGGCGGCCCAGATGAACGTGGCGCAAGCCAGCAGCATGCCAGCCAGCCAGGTGCGTGCCAGTCCCCAGTGGCGCACCCGGCGCAGCCACAGCGGCATGGAGGCCGCGGCTGCCACGAAATAGGTGGCCAGAAACACCGGTTCCCAGTCGGCCGCGCCCAGGCGGTCCTGGATGAAAAACAGCACGAGCGTGGCCGGCATGGCGCTGGCCAGCCCGCTGAGCACGAACACGCCCAGCAGGCGCCGGAACGGCCGTTGCCGCCAGGGGTGGGTCAGGCTCTGCGCCCAGGGCCGCGTCGTGGTTGGGGGGGCGACATCGCGGGGTGTGGCCGGCACGGGCGCCCACCACCACGCCCACCAAGCGCCTGCCAGCAAGAGGCCGAATACTGTCACCCAGGCGGGCCAGCCCAGCACGCTGGGCAGCACCGAGGCCAGCACCACGCCCACCAGCGCCGCGCCTTCGCGCCAGGCCACGATGTGCGCGCGCCACACCGGCGCACCCCCGAGCCGAGCTGCCCACGACTGGTGCGCGATGGCCAGCTGGCTGAATGCGGTGTAGGTGACGATCAGGCCCAGCAGCACCCAGGTGGGCAGATGCGCGCGGACGCCATGCGGCGGAAAGAACAAGGCCACCATGCCCAGCAGCAGCACCCCGGCCGACACCGCGCCCACCCACAGCACCCATCGGTGCGAGCGGGCAAACAGGCTGTCGCTCCAACGGCCCAGCAGCGGGTCGGTCAAGGCGTCGAACAGCCGGGCCATCAGCAGCAAGGCGCCCAAGGCGGCCAGTGGCACGCCATAGGTGTTGGCATAGTGGTGCGGCAGGTGCACATACAGCGGCAGCGCCACAAACGCCAATGGCAAACCCAGCAGGCCGTAGGCCAGCCCGGCACGCGCGCCCAAGGCCGGGCTTGGCGCAGCGAAGGGCGGAGCAGGCGGGCGAGTGGCCATGGGCGGAGCGGCGTTCAGCGAGGAGCGTCGAGCCAGCGGGCCAGCAACTGGCGGCGCAGGCCAGGCTCCGACGTGTTGGGACCCAGCCAAATGCTGAAGAACAGGCGGGCAAATGTGGGGTCGTCGATGCGGCCCAGGAGGCGCCCGTTGTGATGGAACTCGGCACCCCGACCCGGCTGGAGCACGCCGGTGAGCCGGTCGCCGGCGCGCACGTCGGGGAAGAGACGCTGCATGGCCTCGTTCCAGCGCTGGGCCTGCTCCTCGGTGAATGAACCGGCGCGGCGCATTTCGACGATGGACCGCTCCGCGATCGCTTTTCCGCGGAAGGCGCGCAGGTATTCCAGTTCCAGCGTCAAGGGTTGCTCGCCGAGCCGTTCCGGGGCGAAATCGGCATCGGCCCACAGCCGCGCGTGGTACACCTGCATGCCCAGAAAGCGCAGCGTGGCTTCGCCCGCGGCAGGCATGCCGTGGGGCAGGGGGCTGCTGGCGCTGGCCTCCCAACCAAGCATGCCCAGCGCCAGGGCCAGCGCCGGCCAGCCGAGCAGTCGCCTGCGGCGCCGCTCAGCGACAGAGCGTGAACTGGACCACATCGATGTCTCCCGATTCGAAACCGGCTTCGCAGTACGCCAGATAGAACTCCCAGATGCGCAGGAAGCGCTCGTCGAACCCAAGCGCCAGCACGTCGTCGCGGCGAGCCATGAAATCCCGGCGCCAGCGGCGGCAGGTTTCGGCGTAGTCTTTGCCAAAGGCCAACTCGTCAACGACCTGCAGGCCGGCTTGCCGCGCGTGCGTCCGGAAAGCCGTCGGCGAGGGCAGGCAACCGCCGGGGAAGATGTATTGCTGGATGAAGTCGGTGGACTGGAGGTAGCGCTCGAAGTGCTCGTCCCGGATCACGATGCTTTGGATGCAGGCGCGGCCGCCGGGCTTGAGCAGTCGCGCCACGGTGTCGAAATACGTGGGCCAATACGCCTGCCCCACGGCCTCGACCATCTCGATGGAGCAGATGGCATCGAATGGGGCGTCCTGGATGTCGCGGTAGTCTTGCAGACGCAGCTCGCAGCGCTCGCCCACGCCCGCCTTGGCCAAGCGCTGGCGGGCATAGGCCAGTTGCTCGGTGGACAGCGTCACCCCGGTGACGTGGGCGCCGAACTCGGCGGCCGCCTTTTCGGCCAGCGCGCCCCAGCCGCAGCCGATTTCCAGCAGCCGATCGCCCGGGCGCACGCCCGCCATGCGCAGCGCCCGGCGCACCTTGGCATGCTGCGCCTCGTGCATCGGCTGGTCGTGGCCGCTTTCGAACCAGGCCGAGGAATAATTCATTGTTTCATCCAGCCAGAGCCGATAGAAGGCGTTGCCCAGGTCGTAATGGGCGTGGATGTTCTTGCGGCTGTTGGCCTTGGTGTTGCGGTTGAGCAGATGCTTGATGCGGTACAGCAGCCGCCCCGCCCAGGTGCCGTAGATGACCGCGTCCATGGCCTGCCGGTTGGCCAGAAACAGCCGCAATAGCCCGGGCAGATCGTTGGTGCTCCAGTCGCCGGCGATGTAGCTTTCGGCAAAGCCGATGTCGCCGGATTTGAGGGCCTGGGCGCAGACATTCCAGTTGCGCAGATGGATGCTGACGTGCTCCCCTTGGCCGTCACCGGCCACCAGCATGTGCCCATCGCCCGGCAGGTGAACGGTCAGCGTGCCGTGGCGCAGGTGGCGCAGCAGCTTGAACACCGTCCGCGCGGCAGGCGGGACGTGGGGCGGCAAGGTGAATGAGGCAGGGGAGTGGGCGGTGAGGCTGTTCATCGGCGAGACTCCTGCGTCGTTGCAGTGGGTGTTTAGCGGGTCACGAAGCGCTGGGGCGGCGGTGGCTTGCGGTGCACGGCCACTTTTTTGAGCCACAGGCGCAAGGCTTGCCAGTGGATGCGGGCCATCACCATGGCGGTCATGGCCGGGTAGCGCCACAAGGCGCGGCGCAATGTGGATGGGCAGACGGGCGCCAGCGTCCCGCTGACGCTGGTTTGCAGCAGCGGGCCGTCGTCATCGTCGTAGTCCACCCGCACCACGGTGCGCGGCTGGCCATCGCGCAGCGCGTGCATGAAGCGAAAGCGGTAACCCCCGTCCAAGGTGCAAAAAGGCGAGACGTGGAAGCACTTGCTGGCGTGCAGTTCCTGCCCGAGCCTGGGAGCGTCCAGCAAATAGCAATGGCGCTCGTCAAAGGTGTTGTTGACTTCGGCCACGATGGCGCGCAGCGAGCCATCGGGCCGGTGGGCGTACCAGAAGCTCACCGGCTTGAAGGTGTAGCCCAGCACCCGGGGGTATGTGTGCAGCCACAGGGGGCCCGTGGCATCCAGGATGCCGTGCGTGCGCAGCAGCTCATCCATCCAGGCGCACGCGCCGCCCGCTTGTGGGCCGCGGCCGTCGCCATGGTCTTGGTCATAGAAGCTGATCGCGGCCGGCCGGTTGATCGCCAGCCCCTGGCTGGCCGCGCCACGGTCCAGGTTGCGCATGGGCAGCAGCAAAAACCAGGTGGGATAGCTGAACGCATGGCGCGAGGGGCGCAGGCGCGTATGCCGAACTTGACCGAAGCCGATCAGCGCCGTGGGCGTGTGGGGCCAGGCGGTCGTGTTCATGCCGCCAGCCTCGCGGGCGAGTCCGCCAGCGTCCCGATCCACTGCGCCACGCGCATCCCGGATGTGAGACCGTCTTCGTGAAAACCGTAGCCGGCCCAGGCGCCGCAGAACCAGGTTCGCTGGCGGCCTTGGATGCGATCGAGCTGTTGCTGCGCTTCGATGGCCCGAAGATCGAACACCGGGTGGGCGTATTCAAACGTGGCCAGCACATGCCGCGGGTCGATCGGGCGCACCGGGTTGAGGGTTTCCACCAACGGTTGCGCGAAGGGCAGGGGCTGCAGCTTGTTGAGCAGATAGTGCAGGCACACCCGGGTGGACTCCTGTCCGGCGTCGGCGGCCCGCTCGTAGTTCCACGAGGCCCAGGCCGCCTGCCGCTTGGGCAGCACCGAGGTGTCGGTGTGCAGCACCGCCAGGTTGGGCTGATAGCGGATGCTGCCCAAAATCTCCTGTTCCAGCGGCGTGGGCCGATCCAGGAGCGCCAGCGCCTGATCGGAGTGCGTGGCCAACACCACGTGATCGAAGCGTTCGCTGCCCTCGGCCGTGTGGACCACGGCCCCGGTGCCATCGCGCACGATGCGGCGCACCGGCGTGGACCGGCGCGCGTCGGGCAGCGCCGCCACCATGGCCTGCACATAGCGGCGCGCCCCACCGGGGATGGTGAACCACTGCGGCCGGTCATTGATTTGCAGCAGGCCGTGGTTGTGGCAGAAGCGGATCATGGTGGCCACGGGGAACTTCAGCATCTGGTCGGTGGGGCAGCTCCAGATCGAGCCCAGCATGGGCAGAAAGTACCAGTCGCGGAATGCCTGGCCGAAGCGGTGTTGGGCCAGAAACGCATCCAGGGGCTGCTTCAGGGCGCTGTCGCGGCCTTCGGTGGCGATTTGTGTGCACAGGCTGTTGAAGCGCAGCAGATCCGACAGCATCCCCAAGAAGCGCGGATTGAGCAAATTGCGTTTTTGCGCAAACACGGTGGCCAGGCTGCTGCCGCTCCATTCCAGCCCCGAGCCGCCGCTGGCGGCAGGCACTTGCACCGAAAACGACATGTCCGAAGGCGCCGAGGGAATGCCCAACTCGGCCAGCAAGGCAATCAGCTGGGGGTAGGTGCGCTCATTGAACACCAGAAAACCCGTATCCACCCCGTGGGTGACGGGCGCGCCCGATGCGTCGGGCAACGTGACGTCCACCGTGTGGGTGTGCCCACCGAAATAGTCGGCGGCCTCGAACAACGTGATCCGTGCCTGCTGACGCAGCCGGTAGGCGGCGGTCAATCCGGCGATGCCGGAGCCAATGACGGCGACTTTCATGAAACCCCCGGTCAGACTAAAAATGTCCTAGACAAAATAATTGTATGCTACATTTCGTCTGCGTGTGTGAAGTTTTTGTCCAACCCCAAACCTCAACGATGGGATGTGCCGTGGATGCCTCTCCTGAGCCCAAGGACGTGTTGTGGTCGATTGCCGACGTCGAGCGCGACACCGGGTTGGGCAAAGACACCCTGCGCGTGTGGGAGCGGCGCTACGGCTTCCCCACCCCGACGCGCGACGCCTTTGGCGAGCGGCAATACGACCATGCCCAATTGCTGCGGCTGCGCCTCATTAAGCGGCTCATGGATGCTGGGCACCGCCCCGGCAAGGTGGTGGGCTTGCCGCTGGAGGCGCTGGAAGCGTTGTGCGATGAGGCCGCCGGGCGAGCGGCTGCTTGTCCGGTCGATTCCATCGGATCGACGGCGCTGGAGCCCCAATGGATCGAATGGCTGCGCCGCAACGACGTCGATCGCCTGCGCCACGCCTTGCAGCGCGAGGTGATGCGCCAGGGCCTGGGGGCGGCGGTGGAGCGGCTGGTCGCGCCTCTGTGCGTGGCGGTGGGGGATGCGTGGCTGCGCGGCGACGTTTCGGTGTTTCAGGAGCACCTGTTTTCCGAGACGGTGCGCACCGTTTTGCGGGACGCGATCGCCGCCGTGGAGGCCAGCGGTCAGGAGTTGATGCGGCGCCCCAAGGTGCTGCTGACGACCACGCCGTCCGAATCCCACACGTTGGGGCTGCTCATGGCCGAGAGTTTTTTCGCGCTGGAGGCTTGCCAGCGGGTGTCATTGGGCGCCAGCACGCCGGTTCCCGACATCGTCAGCGCATCCCGGCAGCTCGGCGTCGATGTGGTGGCGCTGAGCTTCAGCGCCCATGCGTCCCGGCGCGAGGTGCTCGACAGCCTGCGGCAATTGGCTGATCAACTGCCCGAGGGGGTGGAAGTCTGGGTGGGGGGCGCGGCAGCCGTGCTCTACAGAAAGGTCATGCCGCCGCCGGTGCGGGTGCTGGGGCGCGCCAGTGATGTCACCGCCCAAGTGGCCGCCTGGCGGACGCGGCATTCTGCGCGATGAGCGGTGCGTATCGGTTTTGTGATAGACAGCGGCTCGTTCGATGTCATATCTGTCCATGACAAATTGAGGGTGCTACCGATCGGATTTCCCGGGTTTTGCCCCCTGGGGTATCGACTCAAGGCACAATTCGGGCATGATCCCGATCAAGACCGAATCCGCCTGGCGCGGAACGTCTGACTGCAAGTCCTGCGGCATCCGCGACATGGTGCTGTTTTCCGATCTCAACGAACAGGACTTCGGTCTGATCCATGCGCCGATCGATGACCTGTGCTACACCGCCGGCCTGTCGCTGTATCAGGAAGGCGCGCCTGCCGCCGGCATCTTCACCTTGCGCACCGGGCTGCTCAAGCTGGTGCGCGTGACCCCGGACGGCCGCCAGCGCATCCTGCGGATTCTGCGCCCAGGCGACGTGGCCGGGCTCGAAGCCTTGGCCACCAGCCGTTACGACAGCGAGGCCGTGGCGCTGACAGACGTTTCCGTGTGCCGCATTCCGTCCGATGTGATCCACCGCCTGAGCCAAAATTCCCCCCGGCTGCACTGGCGCTTGCTGCAGAAATGGCAGCAGGCGCTCAAGGAGGCCGATGACTGGCTTGCCGCCCTGAACTTCGGCACGGCCCGCCAGCGTGTGGCCAATTTCGTGCTCAAGATGCGCCACGCCACCGACCCGGCCGTCACTACCCTGTTTTCCCGCGAAGACATGGGGGCCATGATGGACCTCAAGCTCGAAACCGTCAGCCGCGAGATCAGCGCCCTGGTACGCATCGGCGCCATCGCGCCCCTCGACCGACAAGGCCGCCTGTACCGCATACTCGACGAATCTCTGCTGCTGCCGCCGGCGGGTTGAGCCGCCTCGGTCTCCCGCAGGTTTGATCTGAGTCAATAACCCTCTTGCCTTCAGGGTTTACCCTTGAGCCACAACAAAGGTTCTTAAGCCAAGAAGGAGAGAGTGATGAACGTCAAAAGTATGTTGGCTGTGGCGGCGGTGGCCGCTGCCGGGATGGCAGCCATGGGAGTGGCATCGGCCGACCAGTTTCGCTCGTTGTATGCGCCGATCGCGCCGCCGCAGTCGATCGACTTGGGGAAAGCCGAGTTGGGCAAGAAACTGTTTTTCGATCCCCGCCTGTCCAAGTCCGGCTTCATTTCTTGCAATTCTTGCCACAACCTCAGCCGTGGCGGGTCGGACAATTTGAGCACATCCATTGGCGACAAGTGGCAGCAAGGCCCCATCAATTCGCCCACGGTTTTGAATTCCAGCTTGAACCTGGCCCAGTTCTGGGACGGCCGCGCGGCGGACTTGAAAGAGCAGGCGGGCGGGCCGATCGCCAATCCGGCGGAAATGGCCTTCAGCCACACGCTGGCCATTGACGTGCTGGAGTCCATTCCTGCCTACGTTCGCGAATTCAAGCTCGTCTTCAAAAAAGACAAGATCGATATCGATCAGGTGACCGAAGCGATTGCCGAGTTCGAGAAAACGCTGGTGACGCCCAATTCGCGTTTCGACCAATGGTTGCTGGGCAAAACGGACGCGCTGACCAAAGATGAGCTTGCCGGCTACAGGCTGTTCAACGAAAGTGGCTGCGTGGCCTGCCACAACGGCCCCAATTTGGGTGGGAACTCCTTCCAGAAAATGGGCGTGGTCGAGCCCTACAAAGGCAATATGCCCGATGGTCGCGCGGCAGTCACGGGCAAAGATGCCGATCGATTCAATTTCAAAGTGCCCACCCTGCGCAACGTGGAGTTGACCTATCCCTATTTCCACGATGGCGCAGCCAATACCTTGACCGAAGCCGTGGATATCATGGGGCGTTTGCAGTTGGGCAAGCGGTTTACCAAGGAGGAAAACGACCAGATCGTCGCCTTCCTCAAGACCTTGACGGGGGATCAGCCGCAATTCATGCTGCCGATTCTGCCCCCTTCATCGGATCAGACGCCGCGGCCCAAGCCTTTCAACTGAGGCGAGCGCACTGAAGCGGCGATTCCAAGGCTTCAGTGCTAGCGGTCTATTCGTGCGTGTGATGCCCTTGGTCATGGCCGGCTGGGGGCGTCACTGCCGGCTGAGCCACCGCCACACCCAGCTGCCCGGCAAATCCCGCCCCGTGAGCACGTAGTTCAGCGCGTGCTCGTTGTTCACCGTCAACGCCAGTGCCGACTGGGCCGAGCGGCGGCCGGCCAGCAGCAGCTCATCGCCTGGGGCCAGCACCACTTCCGGGCCGGGCATCATCAGTCGCTCGCCCTCCCGCTGGTCGATTTGCAGCGCCTCACAGTCCAGCGGCTCGCTGCGGCGCGACGGCTGACGCAGCACGTCACCGAGGCGGATGATCTCGCCTGCCTGCAAATGGCGCAGCAAGGCCGGCGTTTCGGCTTCGCTGATGCGCACGCTCCAGACATGGGGCGTTTGTCCGTCGAACCGAGCGGTCAGGCGCTCTAGCACCTGCTCGCACCAGGGCTCGCCTTCGCTTTCAAGGCGTTGCAGAAACGGCGCGAGCATCGGGGTGGTCAGAATCGCCAGGCACTCCTGGGCGATGATCTCGCTGGGCACCATGGTGATGTCGGCGCGCAGGCTTTTGAACAGCGGCTGATTCGTGTGTTCGTTCTGACGCACGATGACGAACACATGGGGGTTGAGCTGGCGCGCCGTGACCGCAGCCGACAGGTTGTTCACGTCGTTGGCCGTGGCGGCGATGATGCCCACCGCCTGCTCGATGCCGGCACGGCGTAAGGCACTGGCGCCGGTGCCATCGCCCTGGATCCAGCGCACGCCGTCGAGCGGTTCCTGTGGCGCTTCATGCAGATCGATCACGGCCACGGGCAGTCCTTCCTGGGCCATGCGTTGGGCCAGGCTGCGGCCGAAACGGCCAAATCCCAGCAGCACCCATGGCCCGCGGGGCGGGTCGCGGTGGCGCGAGACGGTGGTGCCGGACAGCCCGGTGAGCCAGATCAGCAAATGGTAGGCCGCCGGCGCGTGCATGGCCAGGGCCAGGTAGCTGCTGAACTTCTCGAACGGGTTGATGATGTGCCGGGTGTCGAACGACGCCATGTTGTCCACGGTTTCCGGTTTTTCTGCGCGTGCCAGCACCGGCAGGCGCGGGGCAAGCAGGCGGCCGGTCATCGCGGCCGCCAGGTTGCAGGCGTCGTCATTGGTCAGCGCGATCAGCCCCTTGCAATGGCGCTGTGTCAGCCCGGCCATGCGCAGCACTTGGGGGTTGCCCGCGTCGGTGGCCAGATGGGGCATGTCGGCCGAATAGCTTTGCAATTCGATGTCGGCGAGCCGCTGGGCGCGGATTTCGAGCACCACCACCCGAAAGCCCATCCGGTCCAGCGCTGCGCACAGCAGGCGCCCCGTCTCGCCATAGCCGCAAACGATGTAAAAGGGCTCGTGGAGCTTGCGCACCTCCAGCGCGAAGCGGCGTACGCGAATCGCGTTTTGCAGGTTCGTGTCTTGCAGCAATTGCAGCAGCGAGCCGATGAACAATGCCCAGCCGATCACCGACAGGTAGATGCACACCAGCACCCACAGCCGCTGCTGCTCGGAAAACTCGGCCGGTATTTCGCCAAATCCGATGGTGGTGGCGGTGTAGCTGATGAAATAGAACGCGTGGAAAAAGCTCAGCCGCGTTGGCTGGCCGTCTTCGCCGGGCAGGCCTGGCGCCAGCGTCAGGCCCAGCACGGCGACGGCGTAGATCACGATCAGCGCAATCAGCGTCTTGCGAACGCGCCTCAGCACCAGAAAAAAGGTGCTGATCTCCTCGTGGCGGGTCATGGCTGGCGGGCGCTCAACGGCGCTGCATGATGGTTTCGGCGATCAGGATGATGACGGAGACCACGTTGGCAAACAGCGCCCCGCCGGAGAGCGAAACGATGCTGGCCATCACTTCGGGCGTGACGCCGCTTGGGGCAATGTGCGCGGCATGTCCCCAGACCATGGCTGCGGCCAGCAACTGCAAATCGGCCACCAGGCTGGTGGACAGGTGCACGGCCCCGATCTGCGTGCGGTCGCCCAGTTTCAGCACGGTGGCAATCAGGCTGACCACCAGGGCGGCAAACAGCTCGTAAATGTCGTGGTGGGCCGGGTTGTCGATTTCGCCCAGGAAGAACCCGAAATTGAGCGTGGCCGCCAGCAGAATGAAAAAACCGAAGATCACTTTTTCCAGGTTCATCCAGGGCCTCCGTCCGGGTCAGAGTTCTTCGACGCGTCGCGGTGGGTAGCTGTCCCAGCTTTGGCAGCCAGGGCATTGCCAGAAATATTGCCGGGCCTCGAATCCGCAAGCCGCGCAGCGGTAGCGTTTCAGGGGGTCGCAGGCGCGATCCAGCGACTGCTTGACGAGCTTTTCCTCCTCGCCCTGGCCCCAGTGCTCACCAGCCAGCCACAAGCTGGCGGCCACCAGCGAAGGCTCGCGCCGCAGATGCTCGATATAGAGCTGTCGGCCCGCGGTGGGGTCGGCTTCCAGGTGGGCGAGCGCCTGGGTCACGTCCAGCGACGGCGCATGGCGCGCCGACCAACTGTGCAGCAATTCACGCGCTTGGGCGGTGCGTTGCAACAGCTTGGCCCAGATGGCCAGGTTGTGCGCCACCAGCGGCACGTGGCTGGGCACATGCAGGCAGAGCTGGCGCAGCGCCTCCCAAGCCCCTTCGGTGTTCGACAGGCTGTGACGCAGTTCGGCCAGCCCGATCCAGCCCCGGGCCGACTCCGGCGCATCGGCCACCAGCGTTTCCAGCAGGGTGAGCGCCTCCGTCGTGCGGTTGTGCTGACGCAAGGCCGTGGCCTGCTCGCAGCGGTAGTGCGCCAGCCGCAAGCGAAAACTCCCGCGCTGCGCGTGCTCCAGCAACTCGGCCACTTCGGCGGCTTTGTTCCATTCGCGCGTGCGCTCGTAAATGGCCAGCCGTGCCAGCCGCGCTTCGGCCTCGAAAGGGGTGCCGTCGAGCTTGACGAGGGCGGCCTCGGCGCGGTCGAGCAGGCCGGCTTTCAGAAAATCCTGTGCCAAGGCGTGTTGCGCGCGCTGGCGGTCTTTCGGGGACAGGTCGGCGCGCGACAGCAGATGCTCATGCACCCGTACCGCCCGGTCGTAATCGCCGCGGCGGCGGAACAAGTTGCCCAGGGCGAAGTGCAGTTCCGAGGTGTCCGGGTCGTTCTGCACCGCTTCGATGAAGGCATCGATGGCCTGGTCCTGCTGCTCGTTGAGCAAGTGGTTGAGGCCGCGGAAATACGCTTTCGGGGCTTGGCGGCTTTCAAAGCGCCATTGCCGCAAGTCGAAACGTGAGGCCAGCCAGCCCAGCGCAAAGGCCAACGGCAGGCTCCACAGCAGCCAGGTGAAATCAAATTCCATGCGGAGGGGCTTCGCCTTGTGCAGCGGGCTGGGCCGCCTCAGCGGCTTGCTGCCGGGACTGGGCCGCGCGCCGCGCCTTGAGCCACGGAGGGACCATCACCCCAATGCCCATGAACACGCCGATGCCCAGCGCCACGAGCACCACCAGCACCAGCGGTGCGTCCCAATACGCGCCGAAAAACAGATGCAACCGCACATCACCCTGGTTGTTCAGGGCGAAGGCGAACACAGTGAAAAAAATGGCTGCCTTGAGCAGCCACGAGAGGTATTTCACACAATCCCCCAGTGGTCTGAAGGATTGTAGCGGCCCTGGCGGCGGGCAGTTCGCCGGGGGCGACAGCGCCAGCGATTCAAGGCGCCGGCGGCGTGGAGGCATCCACGGCTTCGCGCAGGGCCTTGCCCGGCTTGAAGTGAGGCACCCTTTTGGCCGGGATGGCCACGCTTTCACCGCTGCGGGGGTTGCGTCCGATGCGAGGCGGGCGTTGATTGACGGAGAAACTGCCGAAACCCCGAATCTCGATGCGCTGGCCTTTGACCAGGGCGTCGCCGATGGCTTCCAGGATGGTCTTGACCGCCAGTTCCGCATCGCGCTGACCGAGCTGGCCAAAGCGTTCGGCCAAGGCATCTACGAGATCGCTACGGGTCATGAGAGGAATGCGCTGTATGACATCAAAAAGGGCCCGACGCCGTGGGTCGGCACCGGGCCCCGAGGACTTCAAGCGGCCGATCAGCCGTTGTTGCTGTCCAGCTTGGCCCGCAGCAGCGCGCCCAGGCTGGTGGTGCCGGCGTTGCCGGCGTTCTGGCTCAGGCTGGCCATGGCTTCCTGTTGCTCGGCCATGTCCTTGGCCTTGATGGAGAGCTGGATGTTGCGGGTCTTGCGGTCGATGTTGATGATCACGGCCGTGACTTCATCGCCTTCCTTGAGCACGTTGCGGGCGTCTTCCACGCGGTCGCGGGAGATTTCCGAGGCACGCAGGTAGCCGACGATGTCGTCGCCCAGGTCGATCTCGGCACCCTTGGCGTCCACGCTCTTGACCTTGCCGGTCACGGTGGCACCCTTGTCGTTGATGGAGACGAAGGTGGTGAAGGGGTCGGCGTCCAGCTGCTTGATGCCCAGGCTGATGCGCTCGCGCTCGACGTCTACGCCCAGCACCACGGCCTCGACTTCCTGGCCCTTCTTGAAGTTGCGCACGGCCACTTCGCCGGGCTCGTTCCAGGACAGGTCGGACAGGTGCACCAGGCCATCGATGCCGGCGGCCAGGCCGACGAACACGCCAAAGTCGGTGATCGACTTGATCGGGCCCTTGACGCGGTCGCCGCGCTTGGTGGTTTCGGCAAACTCGTGCCAGGGGTTGGGCTTGCACTGCTTCATGCCCAGGGAGATGCGGCGCTTGTCTTCGTCGATCTCCAGCACCATGACTTCGACCTCGTCGCCCAGCGAGACGACTTTGCTCGGGGCCACGTTCTTGTTGGTCCAGTCCATTTCAGAGACGTGCACCAGCCCTTCGATGCCGGGCTCCAGCTCGACGAAGGCGCCGTAGTCGGCGATGTTGGTGACCTTGCCGAACATGCGGGTGCCGGCGGGGTAGCGGCGAGCCACGCCCAGCCACGGGTCGTCGCCCATCTGCTTGAGGCCCAGGCTGACGCGCTGCTTCTCGGCGTCGAACTTGAGCACTTTGGCCGTGACTTCCTGGCCGGCCTGCACCACCTCGGAGGGGTGACGCACGCGGCGCCAGGCCATGTCGGTGATGTGCAGCAGGCCGTCGATGCCGCCCAGATCCACGAACGCGCCGTATTCGGTGATGTTTTTGACCACGCCGGTGACGATGGCGCCTTCCTTGAGGGTTTCCAGCAGCTTGGCGCGCTCTTCGCCCATGGAGGCTTCGACCACGGCGCGGCGGCTCAGCACCACGTTGTTGCGCTTGCGGTCGAGCTTGATGACCTTGAACTCCATGGTCTTGTTTTCGTACGGCGTCAGGTCCTTGGTGGGACGGCTGTCCACCAGCGAGCCCGGCAGGAAGGCGCTGATGCCGTTGACCATGACCTTGAGGCCGCCTTTGACTTTCATGCCGGTGGTGCCGGTCACGAATTCGCCCGATTCCAGGGCTTTTTCCAGCGCCATCCAGGAAGCCAGGCGCTTGGCCTTGTCGCGCGACAGGATGGTGTCGCCATAGCCGTTTTCCACGGCTTCGACGGCCACGGAGACGAAGTCGCCGACCTGGACTTCCAGTTCGCCCTGGTCGTTCTTGAATTCGCTGATGGGCACGTAGGCTTCGGACTTCAAGCCGGCGTTGACCACCACGTGGTTGTGCTCGATGCGCACGACTTCAGCGGTGATGACTTCGCCCGGGCGCATTTCGGCGCGCTTCAGCGACTCTTCGAACAGGGCGGCAAAAGATTCAGACATGTGGTTTCCTAAAACCGCATGGCCTTTGCGTGTGGTGGCACATGCGGCATGTACAAGATCGCAACACCAGGCGGTGTGCGGGTTGCAGGTTGATAACCTTCCGGCCTGCGGACGGCAGAACATCCGGCGGGGCCATCAGGGCCAAGCCGCCCTTGCGGGCGGCGCTTCAATGCGCCCAATCCGGGCGCCGCGCCTGCCACCAAGCCAGCACCTGCTGCACCGATTCTTCGATGCTTTGCGCAGAGTTGTCCAGCGGCAAGGCGTCTTCGGCGGGTTTGAGGGGCGCGTCTTGCCGCGACATGTCGCGGGCATCACGCGCCTTCAAATCCGCCAAAAGGTCTTCTATTCTAGCAGGGATTCCTTTGGAAATCAATTGTTTATGGCGCCGATTGGCCCGCTGCTCGGCGCTGGCGGTCAGGAACACCTTGAGCGCGGCATCCGGGAAGATGACCGTTCCCATGTCGCGGCCGTCAGCCACCAGGCCGGGCAGGGCGCGAAAGCGCCGTTGCAGGTCGAGCAACGCTTGCCGCACGGGCGGCAGCGCCGATACCCGGGAGGCGGCCATGCCGGCCGATTCGGTGCGCACGGCATCGCTGACGTCTTCGCCATCGAGCCACACGCGGCCGGCGTCAAACCGCACTGGCAACGTGGCGGCCAGCTGGCCGAGCCGCTCGGCCACGGCGGGCTGGGTCAGGCTGGCCGCATCGGTCGGGATGCCCTGGCGTTCGGCGGCCAGCCCCACCAGCCGATACAGCACGCCCGAATCCAGCACGTGGTAGCCGAGCCGCTCGGCCACGGCGGTGGCCAGCGTGCCTTTGCCCGAGGCGGTGGGGCCATCGATGCAGATCACGGGGATGTCGGCCGGCGCGGCCTGGCACACGCCAAACAGCGTCTCGAAATAGTCGGGAAAGGTTTTGGCGACGCACTTTGGGTCTTCGATGCGCACGGGCTGCCCGGCCGGGTTGAAGGCGGCCAGCGAAAAGCACATGGCCACCCGGTGGTCGTCATAAGTGTGGATGCGGGCCGCGTGCCAGTGGGTCGGGGGGGTGATGCGAATCGCGTCGTGGGCCTCCTCCACGGTGGCGCCGAGTTTGCGCAGCTCGCAGGCCATGGCGGCGATGCGATCGGTCTCCTTGACGCGCCAGCTCGCGATGTTGCGCAGCGTGGTCGTGCCCTGGGCGTAGAGGGCCATCACGGCCAGGGTCATGGCCGCATCGGGGATGTGGTTGCAGTCCAGGTCGATGGCCTTCAGGGGCCAGTGGCCGCGGCGGATATGGAGCTGGTTGGCGCTGCCGGTGATGTCGGCGCCCATGGCGCGAGCGGCGTCCACGAAGCGGATGTCGCCCTGCATGGACGCCAGCCCCACGCCTTGGATGGTGATGCCGTCGTGGCCGGGGGATGCGGGGGCAATCGCGCCCAGGGCGATGAAGTAGCTCGCCGAAGAGGCGTCGCCCTCCACGTGCACGCCGCCGGGGGAGCGGTAGCGGCTGCCGGCCGGGATGGTGAAGCGCTGCCAGCCGTCGCGTATCACGGCCACGCCAAAGCGCGCCAGCAGGGCCAGCGTGATCTCGATGTAAGGCTTGGAAATCAGCTCGCCCACCACTTCGATGGTCACATCCTGTTGGGCCACCAGGGGCAAGGCCAGCAGCAGCGCCGTCAGGAATTGGCTGGACACATCGCCACGCACGCGGATGGGGGCTTGCAGCTGCAGCGGCACCGGCGCGCCATGGCCGACGCGCAGCGGCGGGTAGCCTTCGCGCCCCAGGCAGGCGATGGGGCAGCCGAGTTGGCGCAAGGCATCGACCAGGTCGCCGATGGGCCGCTCATGCATGCGGGGGATGCCGCTGAGCTCGAACACGCCCCCGTGCGTGCTGGCGAGCAAGGCCAGCGCAGCGGTCAGTGGGCGCATGGCCGTGCCGGCATTGCCCAGGAAAAGTTGCGCCTGGCGCACGGGCAGGCGTCCGCCCAATCCTTGCACTTTCACTTGCTGCGGCCCGAGTCGCGTGACCTGGCAGCCCAGGGTTTGCAGCGCGGTCAGCATCACGCGGGTGTCGTCGGAGTCCAGCAGATCGTGCAGCGTGGTCTCCCCGTCGCTGAGCGCGGCCAGCAGCAATACCCGGTTGGAGATGCTCTTGGAGCCGGGCAGGGTGACGGTGCCGCCTGCGCTGCGCAATGGGGGGATGTCCAGAAACGGGATGGCGTACATGGGCTATTCAGGGGGATTCGGGCGGGGCCGATGGATCGGCCTGGCCGCCGAGCCGCCAGCGGGCGCGGGCTTCGCTGGCTTGGCGGATGAGCGATTGCAGGGCGGCGGCGTCCTGACGGCGCATGGCGTCTTCCAGCGTGTCGAGCGCCGCGCGGAAATGGCGGGCCTGGGCCAGCACCTCGGCCTGGTTGGCCAGCAAAATGTCGCGCCAGACGCTCGGGTCGCTCGCGGCGATGCGGGTGAAGTCGCGAAACCCCGGGCCAGCCAGTTCCAGAAATTCCTGGGCCTGGGGCTGGGCGCCGATGGCATTCATGGCCGCAAAGGCCAGCAGGTGGGGCAGGTGGCTGACGGTGGCGTAGGCAGCATCGTGGGCTTCGGGGCTCATCTGGCGCACCTGCGCGCCCAAGGCCGTCCAGACTTGCCGGGCCCGGTCCACCTGGGCCGTTCGGGTCTCGGGCGTTGGCGTCAGAATGACCTGGCAGCCGTGGTACAGCCGGGCATCGGCATGGTCCACGCCGGCGCACTCCTTGCCGGCGATGGGGTGCGCCGGCACGAATTGCGCCAGCTTGTCTTTGAACGAGCGCCGCGCTGCGGCCACCACATCGCCTTTGGTGGAGCCCACGTCCATCACCAGCGCCTCGGGGCCGACCAGATGGCGAATGGCTTTGAAGGTGTCTTCGGTGGCCGCCACCGGCACGGCAATCAGCACCAGGTCGGCGCCAGAGACGGCCAGCAGGGCCGAGGGCGCTTCCACGTCGATCACGCCCAGTTCACGGGCGCGTTGTAACGTGCTGGGCGATTTGCTGTAGCCCGCCACCCGGCGCACCAAGCCCGCTTGCTTCAGCGCCAGGGCGAACGATCCGCCCATCAGGCCGCAGCCGATCAGCCCCAATTGCTCAAACACCGGTGTGGGCCGCATGTGGCTGGCCCTCAATCCGACACCGGGTACGCCCCCAGCACCTTGTAGAAGGCGCAGAGGCTTTGCAGCTCACGCAGCGCAGTGGCCACATGCGGCTGCGAGGGATGGCCGGCGATGTCGATGTAGAAGTAATACTCCCATTGCCCGGATTTGGCCGGTCGGGACTCGAAACGGGTCATGGACACGCCGTTTTGCTTCAGGGGCACCAACAGGTCGTGCACCGCGCCTGGGCGGTTGGGCACCGACACCACGAGGCTGGTGCAATCCTTGCCGGAAGCCGGCGGCATGGCCATGGTTTGTGGCAGACAGATGATGGCGAAGCGGGTGCGGTTGTAGGCTTCGTCCTGAATGGCGTGAGAGACGATGTGCAGCCCAAACTGCGCGGCGGCGCGTTCGCTGGCAATGGCCGCCCAGGCGGGGTTCTCCGTGGCCAGGCGGGCGCCTTCGGCATTGCTGGCGACGGCGCGGCGTTCGGCCTGCGGCAAATGGGTGGACAGCCATCCCTGGCACTGCGCCAGCGCCTGGGGGTGTGCCATCACCACCTCGATGCCGTCCAGGCTGGGCGCTTGGCGCAGCAGGTTGTGCCGCACCAGCAGGCTGACCTCGCCCACGATGTGCACCGGCGAGCGCAGAAACAGGTCCAGCGAGCGGGTGACCACCCCTTCGGTGGAGTTTTCCACGCCCACGACCCCGAACTGGGCCGTGCCCGCCGCCGTGGCGTGGAAGACTTCGTCGAAGCTGCTGCAATGGATCAGGTTGGCCGCGCTGCCAAAATATTCGATCGCCGCCTGCTCGGTGAAAGTGCCCTCGGGGCCCAGGACGGCGACCCGCTGCGGAGCCTCCAGCGCCAGGCAGGCCGACATGATTTCGCGCCATATGGCCGCCACATGCTGGTTGAGCAAAGGCCCACGGTTGGCGGTCTGGATTTTGTCGATGACCTGGGCCACCCGGTCGGGGCGAAAGAAGGGGGAGCCTTCGGCGCGTTTGATCTCGCCCACCTGTTCGGCCACCCGTGCCCGCTGGTTGAGCAAGCTCAGCAATTGCTGATCGATGGCGTCGATTTGCTGGCGCAGCGCGGCCAGGGCCTCGCTCTGCACGGGGCCGGGCGCGGAGTGGGGGGGGCGTGGGTCGGTCATGGCACGGGGCGCAGGAGGGGGTTAGGCATGGTGGCGCTCGAAATCGCGCATGAACTCGACCAGCGCCTGCACCCCTTCCAAGGGCATGGCGTTGTACAGGCTGGCCCGCATGCCGCCGACGGATTTGTGCCCTTTGAGCTGCAACAGCCCGTGCGCCCGAGCCTGGGCCAGGAAAGCGTCGTTGAGTCGCTCCTCACGCAGTTGGAATGGAATATTCATGCGTGAGCGACACGCCGGATCGACCCGGTTGACATAGAGCTGCGAGCCGTCGATGCAGTCGTACAGCAGCCGGGCTTTGGCGAGGTTGCGTGCCTCCATGGCCGCGACGCCGCTGAGCGCGCCTTCGCGCTGGGCTTTGAGCCACTGAAAGGTGAGTCCAGCCATGTAGATGCCGTAGGTCGGTGGCGTGTTGTACATGGAGGCGTGCTCGGCCACGGTGCGGTAGTCGAAGGCGCTGGGGCAAACGGGCAGGGCGTGGCCCAGCAGATCCTCGCGCACCACGACCAGCGTCACGCCGGCGGGGCCGATGTTTTTCTGGGCTCCGCCAAAGGCCAGCCCGACGCGCGACCAGTCCACCGGACGCGACAGCACGTGCGAGGAAAAGTCGATCACCAGCGGGGCGTCACAACCCAGCGCCTGCAGGTCGGGCAACTCGTGAAATTCCACCCCGTGGATGGTTTCGTTGCTGCACAGGTGCACGTAGCTCAGGCCGTCGCGCAGCGGCCAGGTGGCCGGGGCCGGGATGGTGGTGAAGCCGGTATCGGCACCGCTGGCGGCCACGGTCGCGTCGCCATATTTGCGGGCTTCCTGGGCCGATTTCTGGCTCCATGCGCCGGTGACGATGAAATCCATCAGGCGAGCCGGTTTCCGTGCCGCCAGATTCATGGGCACGATGGCGTTTTCCGCCAGGCCCCCGCCTTGCATGAACAAGATTTTGAAGGTAGGCGGCACGGCCAGCAGTTCCCGCAAGTCGGCCTCGGCCTGCTCGCAGATCGAGACGAATTCCTTGCCCCGATGGCTCATCTCCATCACGCTCATGCCGCTGCCGTGCCAGTCCAGCATCTCGGCGGCCGCCTGCTGCAGCACGGCCTCGGGCATGGCGGCCGGGCCGGCCGAAAAGTTGTAGGGCCGCTGGCGCATGGTTTGTGTCACGGTGTTTCTCCGCCGGTGGTCGCGCCGTCTTCGTTGCCGCCGTCGCCATTGGCGTCGTTTTCGACGATGCGCTGCAGGCCGCTGAGCTTGGCGCCTTCATCCAGACTGATGAGCGTGACGCCCTGCGTGGCGCGGCCCAGCTCACGGATTTCGGCCACGCGCGTGCGCACCAACACGCCGGTGTCGGTGATGAGCATGATTTCATCGTCCGGGCGCACCAGGGTGGCGGCCACCACCTTGCCGTTGCGCTCGCTTTGCTGGATGGCGATCATCCCCTTGGTGCCGCGCCCGTGGCGGGTGTATTCGGTGATCGGCGTGCGCTTGCCGTAGCCATTTTCGGTGGCGGTGAGCACGCTCTGGGTCTCGTCTTCGGCCACCAGCATGGCGATCACGCTTTGCCCGTCCTCCAGCGTCATGCCCTTGACGCCACGGGCATTGCGGCCCATGGGGCGCACGTCGTTTTCGTCGAAGCGCACCGCTTTGCCACCGTCGGAAAACAGCATCACGTCGTGCTGACCGTCGGTCAGCGCCGCGCCGATCAGGTAGTCGCCTTCGTCCAGGTCCACCGCAATGATGCCGGCCTTGCGGGGATTGCTGAACTCATCGAGTGCCGTTTTCTTGACCGTGCCGCCTGCCGTGGCCATGAACACGTAGTGGTCGGCCGGGAAGCTGCGGAATTCGCCGGTCAGCGGCAGCACCACGTTGATTTTTTCGCCGTCTTGCAGCGGGAACATGTTGACGATGGGCCGTCCGCGCGAGCCGCGCGAGCCCGACGGCACCTCCCAGACCTTGAGCCAGTAGAGCCGCCCGCGGTTGCTGAAGCACAAAATCCAGTCGTGCGTGTTCGCGATGAAGAGCTGGTCGATCCAGTCGTCCTCTTTGGTGGCGGTGGCCTGCTTGCCGCGTCCGCCCCGTTTCTGCGCCCGGTACTCGCTCAAGGGCTGGCTCTTGATGTAGCCGGCATGGCTGAGTGTCACCACCATGTCGGTGGGGGTGATCAGGTCTTCGGTGGACAAATCCTGCGCACTGTGCTCGATCTGGCTGCGGCGTGCCCCGAGCTTGGTTTGGCCAAACTCGGTCTTGATTGCCGTCAGCTCCTCGGCAATGATGGCTGAAACCCGTTGCGGCTTGGCCAGGATGTCCAGCAGGTCGTCGATCTCGGCCATGACCTCCTTGTATTCGGCCACGATCTTGTCCTGCTCCAGCCCCGTGAGGCGTTGCAGCCGCATTTGCAGGATTTCCTGCGCCTGGGTGTCGCTGAGGCGGTAGAGCCCATCGGCCTGCATGCCGAATTCGCGCTCCAGCCCCTCGGGGCGGTAGTCGTCGGCATTGACGAGGCTGCCATCGGCCCGGGCGCGGGTCAGCATTTGGCGCACCAGGGCGCTGTCCCAGCGGCGCGACATCAGCTCGGCCTTGGCCACCGGCGGGGTGGGGCTTTCGCGGATGATGCGAATGAACTCGTCGATGTTGGCCAGCGCCACCGCCAGGCCTTCGAGCACATGGCCGCGCTCGCGCGCCTTGCGCAGGTTGAACACCGTGCGCCGCGTCACCACCTCGCGCCGGTGCTGCAGGAACAGGTCGATCAGCTCCTTGAGATTGCACAGCTTGGGCTGGCCATCGACCAGCGCCACCATGTTGATGCCGAAGGTGTCCTGCAACTGGGTCTGCTTGTACAGGTTGTTGAGCACCACCTCCGGCACTTCGCCGCGCTTGAGCTCGATGACCACGCGCATGCCGGACTTGTCGGACTCGTCCTGGATGTGGCTGATGCCTTCGAGCTTCTTGTCGTGCACCAGCTCGGCGATGCGTTCCAGCAACGATTTTTTATTGACCTGGTAAGGGATCTCGTCAACGATGATGGCCTGGCGCTGGCCTTTGTCGATGTCCTCGAAATGGCATTTGGCCCGCATCACCACACGGCCGCGCCCCGTGCGGTAGCCGTCCCGAACGCCCTGGATGCCGTAGATGATGCCCGCGGTGGGGAAGTCCGGCGCCGGGATGATCTCCATCAGGTCATCGACGCTGGCGTCGGGGTGTTGCAGCAGGTGCAGGCAGGCATCGACCACCTCGTTCAAGTTGTGCGGTGGGATGTTGGTGGCCATGCCCACCGCAATGCCAGCACTGCCGTTGACCAGCAGATTGGGCAGGCGCGTCGGCAGCACCAGCGGTTCCTTCTCCGAACCATCGTAGTTGGGGCCGAAATCGACGGTTTCCTTGTCGATGTCGGCCAGCATCTCATGCGCGATCTTGGCCAGGCGGATTTCGGTGTAGCGCATCGCCGCGGCGTTGTCGCCATCCACCGAGCCGAAGTTGCCCTGGCCGTCGATCAGCATGTGCCGCAAGCTGAAATCCTGCGCCATGCGCACGATGGTGTCGTACACCGCCGAGTCGCCGTGCGGGTGGTATTTACCGATCACGTCACCCACGATGCGCGCCGACTTCTTGTAAGGTCGGTTCCAATCGTTGTTGAGCTCGTGCATCGCGTACAGCACGCGGCGGTGCACGGGCTTCAAGCCGTCCCGGGCGTCGGGCAGGGCGCGGCCGACGATCACGCTCATGGCGTAGTCGAGGTAACTGCGGCGCATCTCCTCTTCGAGGCTGATGGGCAGGGTTTCCTTGGCAAATGAGGTCATACGTGCGACGGCGTGATTCGGGAACAATCCGCCATTTTATGTGTCTGTATAGCGCTGGAATGTGGAGCGCATGCGAGGGTGGAGGCCGCGCGACCTGTTGTTGCAAGACAACAAAAAGTCGCGCGCGTTGCAAGCCGTAACATGCCGAAACGGCTCAAAGTGCCGCGTTTGATCAAATATGGCACAATGAAACCGTTTCGGGAGAGGCGACCACGCTTCGGTTGATTCTCTGTTATTTCACCCTAATCAATGAGGATTCCGATGAAAAACTTGAACAAAATCGCAGCACTGTTCGCCACGGCTGCACTGGCCTCTGCCGCAGGCGCCCAAACCATTGACAACTGGCGCGCTGCAGACGGCACCGTCTGGAAAAACGGCACCAACGAGCTCTGCTGGCGCAACGCCAACTGGACGCCGGCCACCGCTGCTCAAGGTTGTGACGGTGCCATCGTGCCTCAACCAGCTCAGGCCCCGGCTCCCGCACCTGCTCCGGCTCCCGCCCCGGCGCCTGCTCCGGCTCCCGCCCCGGCCCCGGCCCCGGCCCCGGCTCCCGAGCCCGTGGCGGCCGCTGCCAAGGTGACTTACGCTGCCGACGCCTTCTTCGACTTCGACCGTGCCGTGCTGCGCCCTGAAGGCCGTGCCCGTCTGGACGACCTGGTCGAGAAGATCCAGGGCATCAACCTGGAAGTGATCATCGCCGTCGGCCACACCGACTCCACCGGCCCTGCCGAATACAACCAGCGCTTGTCCGAGCGTCGTGCCGAGGCCGTCAAGGCTTATCTGGTCAGCAAGGGTATCGATGCCAACCGCATCTACACCGAAGGCAAGGGCGAGACTCAGCCCGTGGCCGACAACAGCACCCGCGAAGGCCGTGCCAAGAACCGCCGCGTGGAAATCGAAGTGGTGGGCACCCGTCCCAACAACTGATCCACCGATCGCATCACGGATCGCAAAAAACCGCGCTTCGGCGCGGTTTTTTGTTGCCTGCCATCGGGCAAGGCGATAATTCCCCCATGGACAGAAACGTCAATGCCGACCCGGCCGAATTGGCCAAATTCTCTGAATTGGCCCACCGCTGGTGGGACCCGGAAAGCGAATTCCGCCCCTTGCACCAGATCAATCCCTTGCGGCTGGAGTGGATCGACCGGCTCGCCGCTTTGGCGGGCAAGGCAGTGTTGGACGTGGGGTGCGGAGGGGGCATTCTGGCCGATGCCATGGCCCGCAAAGGCGCCGAGGTCCTGGGCATCGATCTCGCGGGCAAGGCGCTGAAAGTGGCGCAACTCCACGCGCTGGAGGCGGGTACCACGGGCGTCCAGTACCGAGAGGTCAGCGCCGAGCAACTGGCCGAAGAGCGCCCCGAAAGCTTCGATGTGGTCACCTGCATGGAGATGCTGGAGCATGTGCCCGATCCGGCCTCGGTGGTCCAGGCCTGCGCCCGCCTCGTCAAACCAGGGGGGTGGGTGTTCTTCTCCACCATCAACCGCAATCCCAAGTCTTTCCTGTTTGCGATCGTGGGCGCAGAGTACATTCTCCAACTGCTCCCCAAAGGCACGCATGAGTACGCCAAATTCATCAAGCCGAGTGAATTGGCGGCGCATTGCCGCGCTGCTGGCCTGACGCTTCGGGCCACGCGAGGCATGGAGTACAACCCGCTGACGCGTCGTTACTGGCTCAGTGGCGACACCAGTGTGAACTACCTGTTGGCCACGCAAAAGGAGCCTGCATGAAGTTTGCGGGCGTGCAGGCGGTGCTGTTCGATCTGGACGGCACCCTGGTGGACAGTGCGCCCGATCTCGGGTATGCGGCAGACCAGATGCGGGTTGCCCGTGGTCTGCCCTCACTGCCTTTGGCACGCTACCGACCATTGGCCGGTGCCGGTGCCCGTGGCATGATTCAAGTCGCGTTTGGCTACGGGCCGGATCATCCCGATTTCGAGGGCTTGAAGCAGGAGTTCTTTGACCGCTATCAAGCCTGCATGACGCAACGCACGCAGCCGTTTGACGAAGTGGATGAGATGCTGCGCGCCTTGCAGAACCACGGCTTGGCGTGGGGGGTGGTGACCAACAAGTTGGAACGCTTTGCGTTGCCGTTGACCGCGGGCATGCCGTTGTTTGCGCGGGTGGGAGCCGTTGTCGGCGGAGACACCACGCCGCACCCCAAGCCCCACCCGGCCCCGCTCCTCGAAGCCGCACGGCGTCTGGGGGTGGCACCCGATCGATGCATTTATGTGGGTGATGATCATCGCGACATCGTCGCCGGCAAAGCCGCGGGCATGCCGACGATCGCGGCCCGGTATGGCTATTTGGGTGTGGAAGCCGATGTGAATGCCTGGGGGGCCGATGCCGTCATCGAGACGCCCATGGCCCTCTTGAACTTTCTGGACTTGACGTAAACTAAGCGGCTATGGGGCTGCATTGGTTTCGACGTGGGTTCGGGCACGCAGCAGGGCATGTCGAGGTTCTGTCACCTCGTTAAACCGCAGAAAAAAAGTAACTGCAAACGACGAACGTTTCACACTCGCCGCCTAATCCGGCGAGCCTCGCAACAGTTGGCCTGTGGGCTGGGTGAGGGTGGCTGCAAAGCCGTCCTGACTGCGAGGGAATTCACATAGGCTGGCTGTCAGGCGGGCAACTTGCCTGGCAGTGAGACCCAAGGTTGCTGGCTTGGCTTGCAGCGTGTCGCTGCGCAGCTTGTCAGGCGAGATCCAATCAGACGACTACACATGTAGAACTGCGCGAAGAAGGCTTGCGGACGGGGGTTCGATTCCCCCCAGCTCCACCAATCACAGGGGACAGACTCGCTCTGTCCCCTTTTCTTTTTTGGGCGCACGCCCAGTATTGGCGCGGGTTCCGGCCTTGCTGCGAAGGACGCCGCTGCCCCGCGCGGTCCGGTTTCAGGCCGTATTCCGTTCTCTGTTCCCGTCTATTCTCTGTTTCTGCGAAGGACGCCGCCGCGCTCTCGCCAGCAACGGCGGGGATTTTCGGCTGCTTGTTCGTCACGGAAACCGCGTTCACGCAGGCGACCCGGCCCCGGAACTGGCCTATGTGTTTACGATGGGCCGGACCTCCCAGGTGATCGGCATCCCGGGCCGGTAGACGACCTCGTTTCCGTGCTTGATGCTGGCTTTCAGGTGCTCCGCCAAGGGTTTGTCGTACTTCTCGATCTGTTTGATGGCTCGGTCGACGGCATTGCGAAAGGCGTCCCGGACGTTCTTGCGCTTGTCTCCGGCCTTGCGTTGCCGCCCGCCGAGTCCCTTTCCTCCCTCCAGCGCTTTGGTCAGGAAGGCCATCTCCTCTTCGATCTCCTCGACTCGCGCGTGGTCTCCGGAGTCGCGCGCCTCTCCGATCTCGCCGAGGAGTTCGCGGGCACGTTGCTGCCACTCGCGGAGGGCACGCCGATCTGCAACATCGCCCGCGTCGGTCAGCGGTGCGCCGGTGACGACCTGAAAGCCATCCTCGATCTCTTCAGGCGCAACCCCGCTATTGGTAGGCAGATCGACGGCATTGGCGGCGCTTCCGCAGGCGATTTCGTAAACCGACAGTTCCCGTTCGGGAAACGCCAGCAGGAGGTTGATGTACTCCGCGCCCTTGTCGACGTTGAGCAGGCAGATGGTGTTGCGGCCCTGGAATCGCACTTCCCAGACTGCCCCGCGCTTGCGGAAGAAGTTCTCCGGCTGTTTCTCGACCGACACCACGGCGGGGATCGAATTCACCGAAGCGGACTCGTAGACCGTTCGCAGCAAGCAGTCGCCGGGCAAAGACCGTTCCCGGATCTGGGTGAAGTAACGCCGCCCGAGTTCGTCGACAGCACCGGTTACCTCCTCGGCGTGCCGCTTGTAGAGGTCGAACACCCGCTGCGCGGCCTGCCCGGCGCTGGTGTTCAGGTACTTGAGCACGCGACCGACATCGGGATAGCTGCTGATGAAGTCGGCCACGCCTGTCAGGTTCTTCACCTGGTTGGCCCGCTCCAGATAAGCGGCCGCCATGATCTTATCCTCGTCCTTCTTCCTGCTCTGGGTGAACACGTCGACCTTGTAGTGCTCCACCGGATCGTGCTGATCGGCTTTGGCGGCGAGGACGGCGAAACGCCGATCGATGCACTGCGAGCAGCCGCCGCAATGGGTGTGCTGGTTGCTCATCTCCCAGGTGTGCGTGCAGGTCATCGAATGTTTGATCAGATCATGGCAACCCGCGTTGGTGATGACCTTGACCACATCGGCCTTGGTTTTCCAGATGTACGGGTTCTCGACGATGAAGGGTTCGCCGGCCACCAGGGTGATGATGTCCTGAAAGCCTTTCATCACCCTGGGGTGCGTTGTGCGCGTGGCTCGACCGCCCACCACCTGTGCGCATACCGGGAGGTTCAGACTGATCACGCCGTTCTCGTAGAAGCGCACACTCTTGAGGCCCAGCATCCTCGCAATCGTCGCGCCGATGGAGACGTACAGGAACGACCGGCTGCGCTGGGTGTACTCGTGGTTCAGTCCTTTGGTCTTGTGGACGCGAACGGTAATGCGGTGCGGCACGTTGTCGCCTGATTTCGCGGCCAGCATCTCTTCGAGAACACGGTGTCGCTTGTTGAGCTTGGAGGTCGACTTGTGAGTGACCAGGACCACGCGCCTCCTCTGATTCACAACCTCATCAATGGCACCGGCCAGGGAGTCCAGCCCTCCGGAGAACATGACCACTTGCTCCGGCATCCCGTACATCTGCTGGGTGTCGTTGAACTCAAGGTACTCCTGGAACTGATGATCTTGGTCGAGCCTGACGAAGTCGAACTGGTACTGGTCGTCGGACAGGAACCCAAGCGTCGAGCACAGCGCCTCTCGTACGTCCCGCCTGTTCCAGAAGTCAGGGTTACGCACCGGCACCACAAAGTGCAGGTCGCGCCGCCAGCCATTGCCAAAGGTATCGACATCGTCCGCGCCGCGTCTGACCGCCTGATCGGCGCTATAGACATAGGTGGCGATCTCCAGCAGGTCGTGAAACAGTGGCGGCACGCCACGAAACATTTTGGTATGAACGTCTTCGATCCGCAGGGTGATGTTCCCGAACCCGGCCCTGCCCGAGAGCCGCAAGCGCAGGTCGCGTGCGGGGTCTTCACTGATGCCCTTGGCGGATACGTTGCCGCAAAGGATGTATCGCTTATCTTGCATCGCCGCTACTCGCTCCCACCTTCAACTCATCCCTCATCTTTTTCAGCGCGTAGCCCGCGAACCCGTCCGATGACTTTCTGGAGATGTCACCGCCTTCGTGATAACGGTGCTTGGAAAACCATTCACTCGAAAACTGCTCGACGATGAGCGATGCCTCCCGGGTGTGGGTTTGCAGCGCGAGGTTGAACTCGGCCGCCTGATTCATCGTTGCAAAACGCATCCCCTCGCCGAGCTGCGTGTTGATGACTTTGCTCAAGAAATACTGCAGTCCCTCGTTGGCAAGCCGGGCGAAGAAATGCCTGGAGAATTCACCGAACTCACGGGGCTTGCCCAAATCCGCCAGGGCCGCCCGCATCGTGTCCGGGTCGGAAGAAAACAGTGAATGGAGCTTGGGGGCCAGTACATCGTTGACGGCGCCAACGATGGCCCGGTTGGCGAGCATGCCGAGATCGGAGCGCTTGCCGGTGCCTTCCACGCGCCGATCCAGCGCTTCGGTGATTGCCGTGGTCACATCGACGAGCGAGGGATCAGTGGGAAGATGGATGCCCGCAGCAGCGAGGTGCTGGTGGATGTCGGGCTTCTTGGCGGCAATCGCCATCTGGGTCATCAGCCAGACGGCCTCGGTGTAACCCACATCGTTCATCACGAAAGAGAAGGCCTTTTCGGCCGCCGTGATGGTGGCATTCGCAATTTGGGAGACGTTTGCGCCGGCGGCGATCAGACCGACGACCTCCTTCCACGCCTTCGTTCTTGGCAGTACTCCGAGCCGAACGTGCCCCATCCAGGACTCCCTTTGTTCAGATCAAAGCATCGCGATCACTCGTGCCGTTTCACGATCACGATACTCCGGGCCTTTTTTTCCTCTTTTCTCAAGTACCCCTTGCGTACCAGCTGCGCGATTTGTTCGTGAGCGCTGGCGTGGCTGATGCCCAGCACCTCGGCCAATTCCTTGACGGTGGGCGGCAGGCCTGTGCTGTCGAAGATTTGGCAAATCGCCCTCAGCGTTCTGGTCTGCGGCTCAGTAATGCCCTCGGTCTTTCGCTTGCTCATGGCATTGCTCCTTGCCGATTTGCATAATATATGACCTGACAAAAATCAGGTCAATGGAGGCGACCCAACGCGGAAATCTCTGGCCTGACTGCGGGTGCGTGGCGCGACGCCACTCCCAAGGGGGGATCGGAGCAGCATCACGCCACAGCCCGACGTGGCGGTCGCGTGCATCCTGCTCCGCGAGCTCGTAGGTACCGGCATCCTCGGCGGACTGCTCCCGTGCGTACTGGCGGTACCACCAAGCCATCCCGGTTGTGATCTGTGCCAGCCCGGCATCCAGTGTCTTCGGACAGGTGCGTGCGGTACAGGAGGAGTCGGCGACCAGTACCTTGCCAACAAGCCGCCCGTAGCGGTCGCGCTTGCTGCCCATCACGACGACGTCTTTGCCGAACACGAGGTTGGACATCGACGCCTTGGATCGCTGTCCGAACGGCTGCTTCTTCTCAGGCGCATCGATCCCCGCCACCCGGATCTTGTGCTGTGTCCCATCCGCATCGAGGACGGTGACCGTGTCGCCGTCGGCCACGCCAACCACTCTGCCCATGATGGTCTCCGCGCTGGCACTGCAAGCCGTCAAGGCGATCAATGTCGCCCAGAAAAATCTCCTCGAAATTTCGCTCTCCCCATCTGATGCACGCTGAAACGGGATACCCCGACCGCCCTGCGTGCATATTCTTCGTAACGGTCTGACAACTTTAATGGCTACCGAAATGACCGTCGAACCAACACTCCCTGAATTGATGTCGCCGCGGCAACGGGCACGCGAGGCCGCAGAAATCATCGCGGCCGCCATCGCACGCTTGCATTCCACGCGTCCGCAAGACAGCGATATTCCACTTGGCTTCTCGGCACCCGAGCGCGTTCATACAAACCCCTCTACAGAAGGAGTTTTCAAGTGAACGTACCAAAGACACCACCGTCCCTGGCGGTGCAAATCGCCAATTTGCCAAAGCTGTCCATGAAAGACTTGTGGGCGCTTTGGGACAAGTATTTCCCGCAGCGACCACCGCACCATAACCGGGCCTATGTCGAAGGCCGCGTCGCCTACAAGATGCAGGAGGAGGCGCTGGGTACCACCCTGCTCGTGAAGACGCAACTGGCACGGATCGGCGAAGCTCAATCCAACATCAAGACGCAGCGTGGCGTCGAAGTCCAGGTCGTTCCCGGAACCGTTTTGGTACGGGAATTCGACAACCGCGAACACCGCGTTACCGCGCAGGCGGACGGCACTTTTGAATACGAAGGCCGTCGCTTCAAGAGCTTGTCGGGCGTCGCCCGCCACATCACCGGCACGCAGTGGTCAGGGCCGCTGTTTTTCGGAATCACCAAGAACAACAAGAACAAGCAGAAGCGAGGCACCAAGTGAGCACTGTCGTGACCAAGAAACGCTGCGCCGTCTACACCCGCGTGTCCACGGACGAGCGCCTCGACCAATCCTTCAATTCCCTCGACGCCCAGCGCGAAGCGGGCCAAGCCTACATCGTGAGCCAGCGTGCCGAGGGCTGGTTGCCGGTGGCCGACGACTACGACGACGGCGGCTACTCGGGAGGCAACATGGAGCGCCCGGCCTTGAAGCGACTGATGGCCGACATCATTGCCGACCAAATTGACATCGTGATCGTCTACAAGATCGACCGCCTGACACGCAGCCTCACCGACTTCGCCAAGCTGGTGGAGGTGTTCGAGCGCCACAAGGTGTCGTTCGTTTCGGTTACCCAGCAATTCAACACCACCACGTCGATGGGACGGCTGATGTTGAACATCCTGCTGTCCTTCGCGCAGTTTGAGCGTGAAGTCACCGGCGAGCGCATCCGCGACAAAATCGCCGCCAGCAAGCGCAAGGGCCTGTGGATGGGCGGTTACACCCCGCTGGGCTACGAGGTCAAAGACCGCAAGCTGGTCATCGAGGAGAGGGATGCCGAAACCATCCGACGCATTTTCACGCGCTTCACTGAGACACGCTCCATCACGGATATCGTCCGCGAGATGGCCCTGGAGGGAATCACTACCAAGCCCAACCGCCTGAAGGATGGCCGCGTGCGCAACGGCACGCCAATGGACAAGAAGTACATCTCTAAGGTACTGCGCAATCCAATCTACGTTGGCGAGATCCGCCATAAAGGGGAGGTGTTTGCTGGACAGCACGAGCCGATCATCACCCGCCAGCTTTGGGATCGCGTGCAAGCCATCCTCGCCGAGGATGCTCACCAGCGCATGGGCAAGACCCAAACCCGGCACAAGACCGATGCGTTGTTGCGCGGACTGATGTACGGCCCTGATGGTGGCAAGTACCACATCACCTACAGCAAGAAGCCCTCGGGCAAGAAGTACCGCTACTACATCCCTAAGGCGGACAGCCGCTACGGCTACCGCAGCAGCGCCACCGGGATGATCCCGGCCGACCAGATCGAGGAAGTGGTGGTGAACCTGCTGGTGGGCGCGCTCCAGTCGCCCGAAAGCATCCAAGGGGTCTGGAACACGGTGCGCATCAACTACCCGGAGATCGACGAGCCAACCACCGTGCTGGCCATGCGCCGCCTCGGCGAGGTCTGGAAGCAGTTGTTCCCCGCTGAACAGGTGCGGCTGGTCAACCTGCTGATTGAGCGTGTCCAGCTCCTCTCCGATGGCATCGACATCGTCTGGCGTGAGTCGGGATGGCGGGATCTGGCCGGTGAGTTGCAGGCGAACAGCATTGGGGGCGAAATGCTGGAAATGGAGCTTGTCCCATGAACCGCTCGTCCAAGAAGCTGGTCAGCGATGGCAAACCCCACGAGCGCCACCACCCGCTGGAAGGCGGCGGTGTCCGGATCACGACTTTCGTGCCATTTCATTTCAAGAAGCGCGGCGTCAAGAAGGTGATCGTCGCACCGGAAGGCGTCAGCCAGCCTGTCGCCGTTACCGATACCCCGGTGCTTTCCCCCGAACAGGATCGCCCTCTGCTCAAGGCACTGGGACGTGGCATCTACTGGCAGCAGCTGATCGACAACGGAACAGTGGCCAGCGGCACCGAGATCGCCGAACGGGAGCGCATCCACCGTTCCACCGTCAACGATCTGCTGCGGCTGGCGCTTCTCGCCCCCGACATCATCCAGGCCGCCTACGAAGGACGGCTGCCCCGGGCGGTGTCCTTGGAAGCCCTGCTGCGGGCCAAGGTGCCTTTGGACTGGGATGAGCAACGCCGCTTGATCGCGTCCCTCGGGTAGCGGAGGAACCAACAAAAAAATTTTCCGCTACGCCAAATGTAGCTGTTGCTACGCCGGATGTAGCGCCTTCCCCGATGAAGGCGTGCATCGGTCATCAACGGCCAGTACAGGATTGGCCACCGGTCGCGCCCTAATCCCTGAACGGGAAGGAGCACGGCAATGGCCTATTCCATGGCATTAGCTGGAGGCTCCGGTGGCACACCGGGCCTCAATTCCGGCGTCGGCTTCAGTTCGACGCCTACCCCTGAAACCACGGCGCTATCCCAACGGCGGTTCTTGAGCGAGGTCGAGCTCGCCAACCGCTGGGGCATGTCCCCCAAGACCCTCACCCGCTGGCGCGGCATGGGAAAAGGTCCCTTTTTCGTCAAGTTCTCGAAGAAGGTGGCTTACCCCCTCGAGGGCGAGAACGGGGTGCTCGATTACGAGAAACGCCACGTTTACGCCTCCACATCCGAACGTGTGCCGGTGAAAGGAGGTCAGTCATGAAAGAACTGACTCTCTACCCCGCCGACCTCGCGGCCATGAGCACTGCCCAGCTGGCGGCGCTACCGATCAGCGATTTCGTCGCTGCCGAGCGCAATGTCGACGAGGCCGTCGCTTACCTCAAACAACTGCGCACCAAGCTGGATGCCGCCAAGCTCCAGCGTTACGGCGAGCAGGCCCGTTCTGCACTGCGCGACTCTGGCCGCGACTTCGGCACTGTCCATGTCAGGGACGGTGCGCTGCACATCAAGTACGAGCTTCCCAAGAAGGTGACCTGGAATCAGGGCATCCTCAAGGAGATGGCCGAGCGCATCGTCGCTTCGGGCGACAAGGTCGAGGATTACATCGACGTCAAGTTGTCGGTGTCTGAGTCGCGCTACACCAACTGGCCCTCGGCCCTGCAGCAGCAGTTCGCTGCCGCCCGCACGGTCGAGGAAGGCAAGCCGAGCATCACCCTGACGCTCGATGGGGGTGCGGCATGAAAACAAGCGCAGCGCAGTTTCGTGAGCCGCAGGCGAAAGGTGGCGAAGCCACCAGCAAAAAGCTCCCCATCGTGTCCGCCATCGAGCGGATGGCCGAGCGCAAGGGCGTCAAGCTGCTGATGCTGGGTAAGTCCGGCATCGGCAAGACCACGCGGCTTAAAGACCTCGACCCGGCGACCACGCTGTTCCTAGACATCGAGGCGGGCGACCTGGCCGTAGCCGACTGGCCGGGCGACACCATCCGCCCAGCCTCCTGGCCGGAGACCCGCGACTTCTTCGTGTTCCTCGCGGGTCCGGACAAGTCGCTGCCGTCGGAGGCTGCGTTCTCGCAGGCGCACTACGACCACGTCGTCGAGAAGTTTGGCGACCCGGCGCAACTCGACCGCTACCAGACCTTCTTCCTCGACTCGATCACCCAGTTGTCCCGCCAGTGCTTCGCGTGGTGCAAGACGCAGCCGGGTGCCGTCAGCGAGCGATCCGGCAAGTCCGACCTGCGTGCGGCCTATGGCCTGCTCGGCCAGGAAATGATCAGCGCGCTGACCCACCTGCAGCACGCTAGGGGCAAGAACGTGGTGTTCGTGGCGATCCTCGACGAGCGCCTTGATGACTACAACCGCAAGGTGTTCGTGCCGCAGATCGAGGGCAGCAAGACCAGTCTGGAGCTGCCCGGCATCGTCGACGAGGTCGTGACGCTGGCTGAGATCAAGGCCGAGGACGGCAGTAGCTACCGCGCTTTCGTCACCCACACCGTCAATCCCTACGGCTTTCCGGCCAAAGACCGCAGCGGTCGCCTCGACCTGCTGGAGCCACCACATCTCGGCGCGCTGATCGCCAAGTGCGCAGGCGCAACCGTCGCGCCTGCCAGCGCCGTCCCCCCCGAACACATCGAATCCCAGGAGTAATCGCAATGACCGCATGGACTGACTTCAACGATGCCGAAGCCCAGCAATCCGGCTTCGATCTGATTCCCAGGGGCACCGTCGTCCCGGTGCGCATGACCCTCAAGCCCGGTGGCTACGACGACCCGTCGCAGGGCTGGGGCGGCGGCTACGCCACCGAGTCCTTCGAGACCGGTTCCATCTATCTCGCCGCCGAATTCGTGGTCACCTCGGGCGAGTACGCGAAGCGCAAGATGTGGTCGAACATCGGCCTCTACTCCAAGAAGGGCCCCACCTGGGGCCAGATGGGGCGCAGCTTCATCCGCGCGGCCCTCAACAGCGCCCGCAATGTTCACCCGCAGGACAACAGCCCGCAGGCCGCCGCCGCGCGCCGCATCCAGGGGTTCCACGAACTGGATGGTCTGGAGTTCATCGCCCGCGTGGACATCGAGAAGGATGCCAAGGGCCAGGACCGCAACGTGGTCAGGATCGCGGTCGAACCCGACCACCCCGACTACGCCAAGTTGATGGGCGTGCCGCCCAAGACTTCCGGTGGTGGCACTTCCGGCGCTCCGGTGCAGGCTGCGCCCACCTATGCGGCCCCGGCCCCGCAGCGAGCGTCGGTGACGGGCAAACCGTCCTGGGCGCAGTGAGGGGGGGCGACCATGAACGCATCCATGCTCACTGCCAGCCACTACGGCGTTGTGCATTTCGGCGATCTCGGCTGCGAGGCGGTCGTGCTCACCACCGGTGAGCGCGGCTACGTCCGCAAAGAACTGGCCAAGCTTCTCGGCTTCCACGAATCGCACAAGGGTGGCCGTTTTGCCCGCTTTCTCGCCGAAATCGCGCCTAACTCATTGTCGTTATTGGAGAAATCATCTGGGCCGATTTTGCTGCCATCGGGGCGGCAGGCGCAGTTCTTTCCCGCCGGAATCATTGCCGACGTCGCATCGGCGGTCGTCAACGCCGCCATCAACGGTACGTTGCACAAGGCCCGCCAGGGCATCGTGCCCAACTGCATGAAGATCATGCGGGCGCTGGCCACCACCGGCGAGGTCGCGCTCATCGACGAGGCCACCGGCTATCAGTACCACCGCGCCCCCGACGCGCTGCAGGAGTTGATCTCCAAGCTGCTGCGCCAGTCCTGCGCCTCGTGGGAGCGCCGCTTCCACCCAGACTACTACCGCGCCATCTACCGCTTGTTCGGCTGGAAGTACCAGGGGCACGACCAGAACCCTCCGCACGTTGTCGGTCAGATCACGCTGCGCTGGGTCTATGGGCCGGTGCTCCCGGAGGACTTGCTGGGCGAGATTCGCAACCGCAAGGGCATCTCGCAAAAGCACCACCAGTGGCTGTCCGATCAGGGGCTCGCGCATCTGGAATCGCAGATTCACGCGGTCACCGCGATTGCGCGCAGCTCGACGAGCTACCCCGACTTCAAGCGCCGCTGCGAAGCCGCCTTTGCGGGCGCTGCCCTGCAGTTGGGCCTGCTGCTCGATGAACTCGAGGAGGTGGCGTGAAATGCTGGATCTGCAAACGACAGGCCCGGGGCTACGGCCACACCGACAACCGGCACGGAGTCGGCGATCCCCGGCGCTATCCCATCGACTGGGTGTTCTGCTCGCGGCGTTGCCAGGAGGCGTTCCACGCGCTGTACGGCAACTGGCTGCGGGTACGGGAAGGACACACCGACATCAAGGGGGTCGCCATGATCGATCCGTCTGATGTCGAGCTGGCCGCGATGAAGCAGTGCCTCAAGGCCTTCGGCGAGGCGGCGGGCGAGATCGGCTTTGCCAAGCCGCTGGGCGAGTACTCCGAGGCCGAGGCGCTGCGGGTGATCGACGCCATCGTGACCCGCTACACGGAGGCGATGGTCGCGCACCACGAGGTGAGCAAGTACCCGCCGGTGCGCGGCTTGCCGCCCACGCCCGATCCGCTGGCCCCCGATGCCGTCCATCCGTTCGCAGATCTGGAGGACGACCTGCCTTGGGACGAGCCGAAGGGGAAGAAGCCATGATCGACTTCAATTCCTCCTCGAGCATCTCTGGGCAGGTCACGGCGCTGATCGACGCCGCGATGCAACAGGCGCGCGACCGGCAGGCTGAACGCCAGTACCTTGGTGCCTCGCGTCTCGGCGTGGCTTGCGAGCGCGCGCTGCAGTACGAGTACGCCAAGGCACCGGTCGACCCCGGCCGCGACACCGAAGGCCGGATGTTGCGGATCTTCCAGCGCGGCCACGTCATGGAGGACTGCATGGTCGCGTGGCTGCGGGACGCGGGCTTCGACCTGCGTACCCGCAAGGCCGACGGCCAGCAGTTCGGCTTTTCCGTGGCCGACGGCCGTCTGCAGGGTCACATCGATGGCGTCATCGTCGGTGGCCCAGTGGGCTTCGCCTATCCCGCGCTCTGGGAAAACAAGTGCCTCGGCTCGAAGTCCTGGCGCGAGCTGGAGAAAAACCGGCTCGCCGTGGCCAAGCCGATCTACGCCGCGCAAGTGGCGATCTACCAGGCCTATCTCGAACTGCACGAGCACCCGGCGATCTTCACGGCGCTGAACGCCGACACGATGGAGATCTACACCGAGCTCGTGCCCTTTGACGCGGCGCTTGCCCAGCGCATGTCGGACCGGGCGGTGAAGGTCATTACGGCGACTGAGGCAGGCGAGCTTCTGCCACGCGCCTTCCATGAGCCGACCCACTTCGAATGCCGGATGTGTGCGTGGCAAGACCGCTGCTGGAGGACGACATGAACCATCCCCAATCACAAGTACCAGCGGCGGAACCGATGATGGGGGCGCGCCACGTTGCCCGTCTGCTCAATCTTCCGCTGTATTACTTCACCAAGCCTCGGTGCCGCGTCTCGAAGCGCATTCCTCACTACCGGATAGGCCAGATGGTTCGCTTCCGGATGTCGGAGCTCAGCGCATGGGCAATCACGCAAGGAGGCGCACATGAGTGACTACCGTGTTCGCATTTCCGTACGCAATGCCCGTCTGCTGCGTGCCATCGAGCGTGCGGGCCACAGGCCAGGCGCGCCTTTCGCAGCTGCCGTCGGCATCAGCTACTACGGGGCATTATTGCCGTACATCAATCTCACGCGCTCACCATTGACACCGGACGGGCTATTGCGTGAATGCGCGTGGGCCTTGTGCGATTTCCTGAACGCATCGCCCTCCGATCTTTGGTCGGACGCTCAACTTCAGCCACTGGCGAAGAATCATTCCAGCATCGATCTGGATGCAGACAGCATGCAGGCACTGGCCGGTGGAGGGGCGTCAGCCGATCCTTTGCGACTGGCCAGCCATGCGCAGGCAAGCCGCATCATTCAGGATGCTCTTGACTCGCTGACGCCGCGTGAAGCCAGCGTGATTCGCGAGCGCTTTTTCTCTGATTCCTCGCTGGATGAGATCGCCGAGAAGATGGAAGTCACGCGCGAGCGCGTCCGTCAAATCGAAGCAAAGGCCTTGCGCAAGTTGCGCCACAAGTCTCGCATCCCGCAGGAGCTGGCCGGCATCGCCGATGTGATCGGAGGTGCCGCCGATGCTTGACTTCAACGACACCCAATTAACCGTCGAACCCCGGCGCGTCCTTAATGACAGGGAACGCGAGGAACTACGGGTCGGGCTGATTGCAGGCCTTTCCTCGGTGCTGGCCACGCTGTTTCCAGCAGGCAAGAGACGTCGTGGCAAGTTCCTAATCGGCGACGTGCTGGGCAGCCCCGGCGACAGCCTGGAGATCGTGCTCGACGGCGAGAAGGCTGGCCTCTGGACGGATCGCGCCACTGGCGATGGTGGCGATATCTTCGACCTGATCGCCGCGCACCTCGGTATCGACGTGCTGAGCGACTTTCCGCGTGTGCTCGACGAGGCTTCCGATCTGCTCGGACGCTCGCGCTCCGCACCAGTACGCAAGGCCAGCAAGAAGGGCATGCCGGTCGATGAACTCGGCCCCGCCACCGCCAAGTGGGACTACCTGGATGCGGCAGGCAGGCTGATCGCCGTCGTCTACCGCTACGACCCGCCCGGTCAGAAGAAGCAGTTCCGGCCCTGGGACGCGCGCCGCCGCAAGATGACCCCGCCCGAGCCGCGCCCGCTCTACAACCAGCCCGGGATGATCAGTGCCGCGCAGGTCGTGCTGGTCGAAGGCGAGAAATGCGCGCAGGCGCTGATCGACGCGGGCTTCGTGGCCACCACCGCGATGCACGGCGCCAACGCCCCGGTGGACAAGACCGACTGGTCGCCGCTGGCGGGCAAAGCGGTGCTGATCTGGCCCGACCGCGACAAGCCGGGCTGGGAGTACGCGGTGCAGGCGGCGCAGGCCGTTCTGGCAGCGGGCGCGAAGTCCTGCCACATCCTCTACCCGCCCGAGGAGGCCGCCGAGGGCTGGGACGCGGCGGACGCCGTGGCCGAGGGCTTCGATGTCGCCACCTTCCTCACCCACGGCCCGCGCGTGCAGATGCACGACGTGGCCGATGCCGACGAGCCGGTGGTCAGCAGCGACGAGTCGGTGTGGGGCACGGAGGATGCGCTGGCACTGGCCTTCACCCGGCGCTATCACCGTGACTGGCGCTACGTGGCGGCATGGGGGCGCTGGCTGGTGTGGGATGGGCGGCGCTGGCGTCACGAGGAGACGCTGGCGGCCACCGACTTGATCCGCAGTGTGTGCCGCCAGATGGCAGTGCGCGCCGACAACCCCAAAGTGGCCGCCAAGCTCGCCACCTCCGGCACCGTGAGCGGGGTGGAACGCTTGGCCCGCTCGGATCGACGTCATGCCGCGACCACCGCCGAGTGGGACGCCGACCCTTGGCTGCTCAACACGCCGGGCGGGGTGGTCGACCTCAAGACGGGACGGATGCGCGCGCATGACCGTGCCGACCGGATGACCAAGATCACCGCAGCCACTCCGGGCGGCGACTGCCCGACGTGGAGGCAGTTCCTTGCCGAAGTGACCGGCGGGGATGCCGCGTTGCAGGCCTACCTGCAGCGCATGGCGGGCTATGCGCTGACCGGCTCGACGCAGGAGCACGCGCTGTTCTTCCTGTACGGCACGGGAGCCAACGGCAAGAGCGTGTTCGTCAACACCCTGGCCACCATCCTGGGCGACTACGCCACCAGTGCGCCGATGGACACCTTCATGGAAACGCGCAGCGACCGCCACCCGACCGATATGGCGGGCCTGCGCGGCGCGCGCTTTGTGGCAGCGATCGAGACCGAGCAGGGCCGGCGCTGGGCCGAGTCCAAGGTCAAGAGCCTCACCGGCGGCGACAAGATCTCGGCGCGCTTCATGCGGCAGGACTTCTTCGAGTTCTTCCCGCAGTTCAAGTTGTTCGTGGCGGGCAACCACAAACCGGCGATTCGCAACATTGACGAGGCGATGAAGCGGCGACTGCACCTGATCCCCTTCACGATCACGGTGCCGCCCGAGCGCCGCGACAAGCATCTCCAGCAGAAGCTGCTGGCCGAGCGCGACGGCATCCTGGCCTGGGCGGTCGAAGGGTGCCTCGCCTGGCAGAGGCTGGGGCGGCTCGATCCGCCGCGCTGCGTGGTGGAAGCCACCGAGGAGTACTTCGAGGCCGAGGACGCGCTGGGACGCTGGCTCGATGAGCGCTGCGTGCGCGAGCCCAACGCCAAGTCGTTGACTGCCGAGCTGTTCAACGACTGGCGGCAGTGGGCCGAAGCCGCGGGCGAGTTTGTCGGCGCACAGCGACGCTTCTCCGATCTGCTGATCACGCGCGGGTTCGACAAATGGCGCAACGGCATGGGCGTGCGCGGGTTTCAAGGCATTGGCCTCAAGCACCCGCCGACCGCTTCCTACACCCCTTACGCGGACGACTAACCCATGAAAACCATCCGGTCTGACGCAGCTGACGCAGTTTGTCGTAACTCCTACGCGCGCGTGCGTGCGCGCGCCTCATGGAGGGTTTCGATAGTCCGTGTCAGCTGCGTCAGATCCGCACCGGATAAGGACTGACACCATGACCACCACCATCCTCGCCCTCGATCTGGGCTCCCAAACCGGCTGGGCGCTGCGCAGCGGCGACGGCCAGATCACCAGTGGCAGCGAGAGCTTCCGGCCGCAGCGCTTCGAAGGCGGCGGCATGCGCTTTCTGCGCTTCAAACGCTGGCTCACCGAACTCAAGGGCCATGCGGACGGCATCGGCGCGCTGTATTTCGAGGAAGTGCGCCGCCACGTCTCGACCGATGCGGCGCACGCCTACGGCGGGTTCCTGGCCACGCTCACCGCCTGGTGTGAGCACCACGGCATCCCTTACCAGGGCGTGCCGGTGGGCACGATCAAGAAGCACGCCACGGGCAAGGGAAACGCCAGCAAAGACGAGATCATTGCGTCTGCTCGTGCTCGTGGCCATGCCCCAGCTGACGACAACGAAGCTGACGCGCTGGCCCTCCTGTACTGGGCTGTCCACCACCACCTGGGACAGGAGGTGTGACGTGGCCCGCAAGGACTGGACGGTTGAGGACGTGGCGGCGCGCTTCGAGGAGGCGGCAAACACCGGGCGGCGCCTGCCCCCGGTGCGCGTGCAGGGCTACTTCAACACCTGGCCGGCCTTCGTGCGCAAGGAGTGGGAGGCTTTCGCAGCAGACGAGAAGGTCTACCGCCCCTTTCCACCGAGCCCCGAGGCCATCGACCGGATGCTGGAGACGATGCGCTGGGTGCAGTGGCTGGAGGTCGAGCAGCGCCACCTGGTGTGGATGCGGGCCAAGCGCTACGGCTGGAGGGACATCACGATCCGCTTCGCCTGCGACCGCACCACCGCGTGGCGGCGCTGGCAGCGGGCGCTGCAGACGGTGGCTGACCAGCTCAACGATTGCACCGTCGCGGTATCGTCTTTGAACGCGAATGAGCGCAGATAGGCTGTTATGCGCTGCCATCGGATACCTACAGCGGTTTTTGCCCCTGCAACAAACCACCCCGGTCGGGAGTAGTATTTCCGCTATCTTCTGGACAGCGGTGACGGTTCGGCGCGCGGCCCGAGGCAAAACGGGTCCTTCCTGCCGAAACCGCCATGCGGGGGGCGCGAGCGCGGCGCTTGTTTAGCGTCAGGGCGCAAAAACAGGTTACCACCCGGCCAGGTTACCGGCCCCGGTTACCACCCCGCCAGAATCCTCATTCACCCAACCCGCCCGGCGGCAGCGCTCGGCGGGTTTTGCTTTTGGACTTGCCCTTTGAACACGCTCAACGTCGAGTACCGCAGGGTCGAGGCGCTGGTTCCCTACGCCCGCAATCCGCGCACGCATTCCGAGGCGCAGATCGCCAAGATCGCGGCCAGTATCGTCGAGTACGGCTGGACGAACCCCATCCTGGTCGATGGGAACAACGGGATCATCGCCGGTCACGGGCGTCTGGCTGCGGCGCGCAAGCTTGGGCTGGACGAGGTGCCGGTGATCGAACTGGCCCACCTCACCCCGGCCCAGAAGCGCGCCTACGTGATCGCCGACAACCGCCTGGCGCTCAATGCCGGTTGGGACGAGGAGATGCTGGCGCTGGAACTGGCGGAACTGTCCGAGGCCGGCTACGACCTGGCCTTGACCGGGTTCGAGGATGCCGAGATCGAGGCGCTGCTCACGGGTGAGGTGACCGACGCCGGTACCGACCCGGAATCCGATGTAGAAGAACAGGATGCAGCGGACGACGTGCCCGACGCCCCCGCCGTGGCGGTGTCCCGTCCCGGCGATGTCTGGGCCATCGGCGTGCACCGCCTGATCTGCGGCGACGCCGCCGACCCGGCCGTGGTTGCGGCACTGATGGACGGCGATGCCGCTCGTCTGTGCTTCACCTCGCCGCCCTACGGGAACCAGCGCGACTACACCTCGGGTGGCATCGCCGATTGGGACGGATTGATGCGCGGCGTGTTCGCGCACCTGCCGATGACCGGCGATGGCCAGGTGTTGGTCAACCTGGGGCTGATCCACAGAAACAACGAGGTCATCCCGTATTGGGACGGTTGGCTGTCCTGGATGCGCCAACAGGGATGGCGGCGCTTTGCGTGGTACGTCTGGGATCAGGGGCCGGGCATGCCCGGCGACTGGGCGGGTCGATTCGCGCCGAGCTTTGAGTTCGTTTTCCACTTCAACCGCGAGAGCCGCAAGCCCAACAAGATCGTGCCCTGCAAGCACGCAGGCCAGGAATCGCACCTTCGCGCCGATGGATCAAGCACGGCAATGCGGGGCAAGGACGGCGAAGTCGGCGGCTGGACGCATGCCGGTCAACCGACGCAGGACAGCCGCATCCCCGACAGCGTGATCCGCGTGATGCGCCACAAGGGCAAGATCGGCCAGGGGATCGACCACCCGGCTGTGTTCCCGGTCGCGCTGCCCCAATTCGTGATCGAGGCCTATACCGACGCGGGCGACCTCGTGTTCGAGCCCTTCGGCGGCAGCGGCAGCACGATGCTCGCCGCCGAGCGCACGGGCCGCCGCTGCCGCAGCGTGGAGATCGCGCCGGAGTACGTGGACGTCGCCATCCGGCGCTTCCAGCAGAACCACCCCGGGGTGCCGGTGCGCTTGATGGCCACCGGTCAGTCCTTCGAGCAGGTGGTGGCGGATCGTGCCACGACCCAGCCAGCCGAGGGGGTGGCATGAACTGGCTGGCCGACAAGATCGAGCACTGGCCGACCGCCAAACTCATTCCTTACGCCCGCAACGCGCGCACCCACTCTGAGGAGCAGGTGGTGCAGATCGCCGCCAGCATCGCCGAGTTCGGTTTCACCAACCCGATCCTGGCAGGCAGCGACGGCGTCATCATCGCTGGCCACGGACGGCTGGCCGCCGCGCAGAAGCTCGGGCTGGAAGTCGTGCCGGTGGTCGTGCTCGATCATCTCACCCCCACCCAGCGCCGCGCCTTGGTGATCGCCGACAACCGCATCGCCGAGAACGCCGGTTGGGACGACGCGATGCTGCGCATCGAACTCGAAGCCTTGCAACTCGAAGGCTTCGATCTCGATCTTACCGGCTTCGACGCCGATGCGCTGGCCGATCTGCTGGCGGGTGACGAGCCCGAGCACAGCGGCCAGACCGACGACGAGGCGGTGCCCGAGGCCCCTGAAGAACCGGTGTCCCAGCCCGGCGACGTGTGGTTGCTCGGCCCCCATCGGTTGGTGTGCGGGGACGCCACCACCGCCGAGGCCTACGCGCTCCTGTTCCCGCACGGCGAGCGTGCGGACATGGTCTTCACCGATCCGCCCTACAACGTGAACTACGCCAACTCGGCCAAAGACAAGCTGCGCGGCAAGCACCGTCCGATCCTCAATGACGCGCTGGGCGACGGGTTCCACGACTTCCTGCGGGATGCGCTGACGCTCTTGATCGCCCACACCCAAGGCGCGATCTACGTGGCCATGTCCTCCAGCGAGCTCGACGTGCTGCAGTCAGCCTTCCGCGCCGCCGGCGGCCACTGGTCGACCTTCATCATCTGGGCCAAGCACACCTTCACGCTGGGTCGCTCGGACTACCAGCGCCAGTACGAGCCCATCCTCTACGGCTGGCCCGAGGGGGCACAGCGCCACTGGTGCGGCGACCGCGACCAGGGCGACGTCTGGAACATCAAGAAGCCGCAGAAGAACGACCTGCACCCGACGATGAAGCCGGTCGAACTGGTCGAGCGGGCGATCCGCAACTCGAGCCGCCCGGGCAATGTGGTGCTCGACCCCTTCGGTGGTTCCGGTACGACCTTGATCGCCGCCGAGAAGTCAGGCCGCTCGGCGCGCCTGATCGAGCTCGATCCGAAGTACGTCGATGTGATCGTACGCCGCTGGCAGGACTGGACGGGCCGGCAGGCCACCCGCGAAGCCGATGGTGTGGCCTTCGATCACGCGGCCAGCGATTCCTCGACGATCTCGCAGTGAATCACAAAGCCCGTCAGGTAAGGCAGGCCGCGCGGGATGCCGTAGTCCTTGCTGGTCTGGCGTCCGATGGTCCAGGCCATCCATTGCCGGGTGGCGGCGTGGATCGCGTCCGCCAGGGCCTTGCCTTCGTACAGTCCGTTCTGGACGTGGTCGGCAAAGTGGCGGCCGTGGCGGCTGTCGAGGAAGGCCCGAACCGATTCGAGGGGCTGGCCGGTGGCATCCGAGATCGCGGTCATCGCCAGGGGCCATGCGGCGCTGGCGTGCTCGTTCATCGTGCCCCAAAAGCCCCAGGCTGCGTTCTGGGTGACGGGGATGGTCTGCTGGGTCGTCATCGTGGGCTCCGTTCGGTGGATCGTTGCGATGGCTCTATGAACGCGCTGTTCGATTGAGAAGCCAAGCGCTGCTTGGCTTCTTTCTCGATCTTTCTGCTCAGGCGATGCGGTAGACCCGCTCGCCGCCCTGAGACTTCTCGGAGACGAGGTTCAGACCGAGCTTCTTTTTGAAGGCGCCGGCAAAGGTGCCGCGCACCGTGTGGGGCTGCCAGCCGGTGGCCTCGCAAATCTGGCGGACCGTGGCGCCCTCGGGGCGTTGCAGCATCCGGATCACCTCGGCCTGTTTGCTGTTCGCCCGGGTGCGCGGCTTGGCCCAGGTGGCTTCTGCCGCCGCAACCGCAGCCTCCAGTTCAGGATCGCCCGTCCCAGCTTGTGCGGCTTCAGCGTTGGCGATGATCCGGTCGAGACGGGCTTCGAATCGACCGATGCGCTGGTTGCCGAGGCCAGGGCGAGCCAGCCCCAAGGCGTCGTAGCCCTCGGCGGCGACACGCCAGCCCTCGCCATCGGGCGTGATCAGGGCGCGGTTGAACATCCCGTCGAGCACTTTCTGGCGGGCACCGCCTTTGATGTGCTCGGGAAACCACTCGATCTTGCCGCCGGTGTGGTGGATGGCGTGGGCGAGGATGGCGTGCTGGGCGGGGGTCAGGGTGGTGGTGGTCATGGTCTGCTCCTTCGCAGAGGTTGATCGGGTGACGCGATGAACGCGCTGTTCGGCGGTGAAGCCAAGCGTTTTTTGCTTGGCTTCGTTGCTTTCCAATCAGTCCTCGGCGATATCCGCTTCCGTGGCCTTCTGGCTCGATGCGCCGAGTTCGACGCCCGCTTTGAAGGCCGCTTCCAGCGCGTCCTTGAGGCACCACACCGCCACGTCGTGGAAATCGAGGCTGTCGGCGTGTCGGGTTTGCAGGGTGTCGATGCCCAGGTGCTTGCGGGCGATCAGGGTGAGGACGGTGTCGATCTGGTTCATGGCGTTTCCTTTCGGGGATGGTTGGCGTGACGTGATGAACGCGCTGTTCCCGATGGAAGCCAAGCTCAATTCGCAGATTGACGAACAGATGATTGAAGAAGGTGACGATGGGACTGTCCATTCGCGCCTACGCGCGCCACCGTGGCGTGTCGCACGTGGCCGTGAAGAAGGCCATCGACACCGGGCGGATCACGCCGCTGCCGGACGGCACGATTGACCCGGATGCGGCGGACGCGCAGTGGGCACAGAACACATTGCAACCACGACGCGCCGCCACGCAGCAAAAGATCAGCACGCCGCAGACGCGACGTGCACCAGCCGAAGCAATACCGCAGCGCGATGCCATCGACGCCAGCACGCCGCCGATGTCGGCGGGCGGCACCTCGCTGCTGCAGGCGCGCACGGTCAACGAGGTGGTCAAGGCGCAAACCAACAAGGTGCGCCTGGCCCGTCTCAAAGGCGAGCTGGTGGATCGGCCGCAGGCCATCGCCCATGTTTTCAAGTTGGCGCGATCAGAACGCGATGCGTGGCTCAACTGGCCCGCACGCATCTCGGCACAGATGGCAGCCAAGCTCGGCGTCGATCCGCACACGATGCACATCGCCCTGGAGGCGGCGGTGCGTGAGCACCTGATCGAACTGGGCGAGCTGCGTCCACGGGTGGACTGATGGAATTCGAGTACGAAGGCGCGGCCGAGATCGAACGCGCGTGGCGCGAGGGGCTGACGCCCGATCCGCTGCTCACCGTGTCCGAGTGGGCCGACCGTCACCGGGTGCTGTCCAGCAAGGCCTCTGCCGAACCGGGGCGCTGGCGCACCAGCCGCACGCCGTACCTGAAGGCCATCATGGATTGCCTGTCGCCGACCTCGCCGGTCGAGCGGGTGGTGTTCATGAAGGCCGCCCAGTTGGGGGCCACCGAGATGGGCTCGAACTGGATCGGCTACGTCATCCACCACGCGCCCGGGCCGATGATGGCGGTGTGGCCGACGGTGGAGATGGCCAAGCGCAACTCCAAACAGCGGATCGACCCGCTGATCGAGGAGTCGCCGGTGCTCTCCGAACTGATCGCACCGGCGAGGAGCCGCGATTCGGGCAACACCATCCTGGCCAAGGAGTTCCGCGGCGGCGTGCTGGTGATGACCGGCGCGAACAGCGCCGTGGGCCTGCGTTCAATGCCGGTGCGCTACCTGTTCCTCGACGAGGTGGACGGCTATCCCCTGGACGTCGAGGGCGAAGGCGATGCGATCTCGCTGGCCGAGGCCCGCACGCGCACCTTTGCGCGGCGCAAGATCTTCATCGTCTCGACGCCGACGATCTCTGGGGCATCGGCTATCGAGCGCGAGTATGAGGCCAGCGACCAGCGGCGCTACTTCGTGCCGTGTCCGCATTGCTCGCACCGGCAGTGGCTGCGTTTCGAGCAGCTGCTTTGGGACAAAGGGCAACCGGAAACCGCTGCCTACATCTGCGAGTCATGTGACACCGCGATTGCCGAGCATCACAAGACATGGATGCTGGAGCATGGCGAGTGGCGCGCGCTTGTCCCCGAGAACGGGGTCAAGACAGCGGGCTTTCACCTGTCCTCGCTGTACAGCCCGGTGGGTTGGCGCTCGTGGCGGGACATCGCCGCAGCCTGGGAGGCTGCGGTCAGCAAGGAGTCCGGGTCGGCTGCGGCGATCAAGACCTTCAAGAACACCGAGCTGGGTGAAACCTGGGTCGAGGAAGGCGAAGCGCCGGACTGGCAGCGGCTGGTCGAGCGGCGAGAGGACTATCCGCTGGGCCGGGTGCCCGAGGGTGGCCTGTTGCTGGTGGGCGGTGCCGACGTGCAGAAGGATCGCATCGAGGCGTCGGTCTGGGCCTTCGGGCGCGGCAAGGAGAGCTGGCTCATCGAGCACCGGGTGCTGATGGGCGACACCGCCCGTGACGCGGTGTGGAAGCGCCTCGCAGAGATGCTGGCCGAGACCTGGACGCACGCTGGCGGGGCGCAGATGCCACTGGCCCGCTTCGCGCTGGACACCGGCTTTGCGACCCAGGAGGCCTACGCCTTCGTGCGGCAGGTGCGCGACAGCCGGGTGATGGCGGTCAAGGGCGTGCGAAGTGGTGCGATGGGGGGCGCCGCCTTGATCGGCACGCCAACGGCGGTGGACGTCTCCCAGGCGGGCAAGAAGCTGCGCCGGGGTATCAAGGTCTACAGCGTGGCAGTGGGCATCGCCAAGCTCGAGCTCTACAACAACCTGCGCAAGAGCGCAGATGTTGGCGAGGACGGATTGACCACGGTGTTCCCGGCCGGGTTCGTCCATCTGCCCAAAATCGATGCCGAGTTCATCCAGCAACTCTGCGCGGAGCAACTGATCACCCGCCGTGACCGCAACGGCTTCCCGGTGCGCGAGTGGCAAAAGATGCGCGAGCGCAACGAGGCGCTCGACTGCTACGTCTACGCCCGCGCGGCCGCATCCAGCGCGGGACTGGATCGCTTTGAGGAACGCCACTGGCGCGAACTGGAGCGACAACTGGGGCTGGCAAGTCCGCCATCTCCTGAGACAACTGAATCACCCACTGAGGCCACCCAACGCGGTGGCCTCGCTGTTTCTGGCAACCGCAACCCCGGTCGGCGCGTGATCAAAAGCCGCTGGCTGTCCTGACATCCCAAGGAGAAAACATGAGTCTTGCTACCCGTATCGAAAGCCTGGTCATCCGCGTCGCGCAGGAGTTCAACGACGTCCGCGCCAAGGCGGGCAACCTCGCCAACCTGACCACCACCGACAAATCGAATCTGGTCGCGGCCATCAACGAACTGAAGGCGGCCGTGGTGTCCTCGGCGGTGATTGACGACGCCAACATCGCCACCACCAGCACCTATTCGTCCAGCAAGATCGTCACACTGCTCGATGCACTGAAGTCAGAAATCCTGGGCGGTGCCGATGCTGCCTACGACACCTTGCTGGAAATCCAGCAACTGCTGCAGAACGGCACCAGTGGTCTGGATGCGCTGCTCGCCGCCGTCAACAACCGCGTGCGCTTCGACGCCGCTCAGTCGCTGACCGTAGCCGAACAACTTCAGGCTCGCAGCAACATCGGCGCTGTCGCCGCCAGCGATGTCGGCAACACCGATACCGACTTCGTCGCGGTCTTCGTAGGCGCGCTGGTCTGATGAGCCTCGCATCGCGCATCAGTGCGCTGGCAAGTCGTGTCGGGCTTGAGGTCAAGACCAAGATCGACGCAGCCCACCCCGGTCTGGCGCGGGCGTGGGTCTGCTTTGGCTACGTCGGCAGCCAGATCGTCGTGCGCTCGTCGCACAACGTGTCCAGCGTGACCAGGACGGCGGCGGGCCGCTACCGCGTGACCTTCGCTACTGCCATGCCGGATTCCAACTACTGCTGGACGGCGCTCGCCCGCAGCAGCACCAACAGCGGCACGCAGCGCATTGCCATCGTGCGATCCAGCACCGACCAGAAGACTGCCCAGTTCGTCGACATCAGTTGCGCCACCACGGCCGCGTCGTTCGACGACTCATCCGAAATCAACCTCACGGTGTACCGCTGATGGCTTACACACAAGCACACCTCGACGCACTGGAAGCGGCGCTGGTCAAGGGCGAAAAGCGCGTGACCTTTGGCGACAAGACGGTCGAGTACCGCTCGATCGATGAACTCCAGGCCGCCATTGCGGCGGTCAAGCGCGACCTCTTCGAGCAGGCCGTGGATACCGGACTGTGGCCCGGTGCGCCACGCCAGATCCGGGTCACCACGGGCAAGGGGTTCTGAGATGGCGTGGTACTCCAAATTCCGCAGCCTGTTCGGACAGTCACCTATTCACGAAGCAGCGGGACGCGGGCGGCGATCCCTTGCGTGGATGCCCGGCAATCCCGGTGCCGTGGCAGCCATGCTGGCCACCTCAAATGAACTGCGCGTCAAATCCCGCGATCTTGTTCGCCGCAATGCGTGGGCCAATGCCGGTATCGAGGCTTTCGTTTCCAACGCGGTCGGCACCGGCATCAAGCCGCAGTCGATGGCCAAGGACGAAACCTTCCGCGCCGAGGTACAGGCCCTCTGGCGCGATTGGACGGAACAAGCCGATGCCAGCGGGCAGACCGATTTCTACGGCCTGCAGGCACTGGCTGCACGCGCGATGTGCGAAGGTGGTGAATGCCTGATCCGATTACGTCCCCGTCGCCCCGAGGATGGTCTGGACGTACCCCTGCAACTGCAGTTGCTCGAGGCCGAACACCTGCCGCTGCATCTCAACACGGAGCTGCCATCCGGCAATGTCGTGCGCTCTGGCATCGAGTTCGATTCGATGGGGCGACGTGTGGCCTATCACCTGTATCGCTCGCATCCCGAGGACGGCCGACTTGCGCCGATGTCTGGGCAAGGCGGATTCGACACCGTGCGTGTCGATGCGCGAGAGATCATCCATCTCTACCGCGTGCTGCGCCCCGGACAGATTCGCGGCGAACCGTGGCTTGCGCGCGCTCTGGTCAAGTTGAACGAGTTGGATCAGTACGACGATGCCGAGCTCGTGCGCAAGAAAACTGCCGCAATGTTCGCTGGCTTTATCACCCGTCTGTCCCCCGAGGACAACCTGATGGGTGAAGGCGTGGCCAACGATGCAGGCATCGCGCTAGCTGGGATGGAGCCCGGGACACTGCAGATCCTGGAGCCCGGCGAGGACGTGAAGTTCTCCGATCCCGCAGATGTGGGTGGAAGCTACAGCGAATTCCTACGCGCACAGTTTCGTGCTGTAGCGGCCGCCATCGGCGTGACCTATGAGCAACTGACCGGCGACCTCTCCGGGGTCAACTACTCGTCGATCCGGGCCGGAATGCTGGAGTTTCGCCGCCGCACCGAGGCCATCCAGCACGGCGTGCTGGTGCATCAGCTCTGCCGTCCGGTCTGGAATGCTTGGCTCGATCAGGCGGTGCTGGCAGGCGCCATGAAGGCTCCGGGCTATGCCCGCCGCCGCCGTGACTACACCGCCTGCAAATGGATTCCGCAGGGCTGGCAATGGGTCGATCCCGAAAAGGAATTCAAGGCGATGTTGCTGGCGATCCGCGCAGGACTGATCAGCCGTTCGGAAGCCATCTCGGCCTTCGGCTACGACGCCGAGGATGTCGACCGCGAAATCGCCGCCGACAACCAGCGCGCCGATGAGCTTGGCCTGATCTTTGACTCCGATCCGCGTCGCACCTCCAAGGATGGCGGCAGCGCCGAGCCCAACGCACAGGCCACCGACAGCAATCAGTCGTCCGCCTGAAGGAACACCCCATGACCCTGCTACCGCACATGGCGGCGCGCATCTTTGGCGCGCCGCTGCTGATCCATCGCCCAAAACTTGAAGTCATCCTCGCCGTTCTGGGGTCACGCATCGGCCTGACGGAAAGCGGCACGGCGATTCCGTTACCCGCTACGCGCAGTCCGCCCGCCTCGGATAGTGGCATCGCCATCCTGCCGATCTACGGCACGCTGGTGCGGCGCACCGTCGGACTGGAAGCAGCCTCCGGCCTGACCAGCTACCAGGACATCGCCGCCCAGCTCGATGCCGCCGTTGCCGACCCCTCGGTGGCCGCCATCGTGCTCGACATCGACAGCCCGGGCGGCGAATCCGGCGGCGTGTTCGATCTGGCCGACCGCGTGCGTGCGGCGGCGCAGGTCAAACCGATCTGGGCGCTGGCCAATGACATGGCGTACTCGGCGGCTTACGCGCTCGGGTCTGCCGCCAGTCGCTTCTTTGTCACCCGTACCGGCGGCGTGGGCTCGATTGGCGTCATTGCCATGCACGCCGACCAGTCGGTACGCGACGCGAAAGACGGCGTTCGCTACACGACCGTCTTTGCCGGGGCGCGCAAGAACGATCTCAACCCGCACGAACCGATCTCCGATGAAGCGCACGCCTTTCTCAAGAGCGAGGTGGATCGGATCTACGGGTTGTTCGTCGACACCGTGGCCAGCCATCGCGGCCTCACCAATGACGCGGTGCGCGCCACCGAAGCGGGCGTGTTCTTCGGGGCCGATGCCGTTGCCGCTGGCCTTGCCGATGCCGTCGGCACTCTCGACGACCTGCTGGCCGAACTCACCGCTGCACTTTCACCCCCTCCGGCGCTCGCGGCTGCGGCGCTGGGACACCTTCACCAACCACGACTGGAGCATTTCATGAATGAACCCGGAACCACTGCTGACCCTGGGGTTGGCGCTGATGCTGATCGCGTTGATGGCACGCCCCCGCAGATGACCATCGAGGACGCGCAGGAGGTCGCCGAACTGTGCGCACTGGCGGGATGTCCCGAACGCATTGCCGGTTTTCTGGCAACGCGCACCCCGGCAGCCACGGTGCGCCGCCATCTGCTGACGGCGCGCGCCACCGGGCAGGAGATCAGCAGCCTGATCACCCCGAACGCTGCCACCTCGGCGGCGCAATCCCTCAACGACAACCCCTTGGTGCTGGCCGCTCGCGCCCGCGCCGGACTGGAGAAGTGACATGCCCGTCGTCACTGAAGGCCTCAACCTCGGCGATCTTCTGAAATACGAAGCGCCGAACCTCTACTCGCGCGACCAGATCACCGTGGGCGCAGGCCAAAACCTGCCGCTGGGCACAGTGGTCGGTCTGGTGACCGCCACCGGCAAGATCAAGCAGATCGACCCATCGGCCACCGATGGCAGCCAGTACGCCGCAGGCGTGCTGATGCAGGCCGTGGACGCCACGCTCATCGACCGCGAGGACGGGCTGATGCTGGCCCGCCACGCCATCATCGCCGATCACGCCCTGGTGTGGCCCGCCACCATCACCGCCGCCGAAAAACAGGCTGCCATCGCGCAACTCAAGAGCCTCGGCATCCTCGTTCGCAAAGGAGTCTGACCATGAACAACGTTTTCGAGAATCCCGCGTTCTCGATGTCGGCGCTGACCGCTGCCATCAACATCCTGCCCAACAACTACGGGTTGATGGAAAGCATGGGCCTGTTCCCGCCCAAGCCGGTGCGCTTTCGTTCGGTGGCCGTCGAGGAAAAGAACGGCGTCCTGACACTGCTGCCGACGATGCCGGTGGGTTCGCCCGGAACGGTTGGCGTGCGCGGCAAGCGCAAGCTGCGCTCCTTTGCCATTCCGCACATCCCGCACGATGACGTGGTGCTGCCGGAGGAAGTGCAAGGCATCCGCGCCTTCGGCTCGGAAACCGAAGTGCAGACCATCGCAACAGTGATGGCTGAGCATCTGCAGACAATGCGCAACAAGCACGCGATCACGCTCGAGCATCTGCGCATCGGCGCGCTCAAGGGCATCATCCTCGATGCCGATGGATCGCAGCTGTACGACCTGTTCGACCTGTTCGAGATCACGCCGAAGGTGGTCAATTTCCAGCTGACTAACGCGGGCACCGACATCAAAAAGAAGTGTCTCGATCTCAAGCGCCACATGGAAAAGAACCTCAAGGGTGAACGGATGACAGGCGTGCATTGCCTCGTGTCACCGGAGTTCTTCGACGCCTTCACCAGCCACGAGAAGGTGATCGAAGCCTACCATCGCTGGCAGGACGGACAGGTGCTGCGCACTGATATGCGTTCGGGCTTCCCGTTTTGCGGCATCACCTTCGAGGAATACGCAGGCGAAGCCAGCGATGGCGACGACAACGTGCGCCGATTCATCGAAGCAGGCGAAGGCCACGCCTTTCCGCTAGGCACGGTGGACACCTTCGCCACGTACTTCGCGCCTGCCGACTTCAACGAAACGGCCAACACACTGGGCCAGCCGCTGTACGCCAAGCAGGAACCGCGCAAGTTCGACCGGGGCACCGATCTGCACACGCAGTCCAACCCGCTGCCGATGTGCCACCGGCCTGCGGTACTGGTGAAGGTGCTGGCGTCCTGATGGATGTCGTCACGCTCTACGAGGCGGCGCGCAACGCCGGATTGCTCACCGCCGTCACGGTGGCAGGCAACACGGTGCACTGCGCCTTTCGTGCGCCGGACGAAACCGTGCTGGATGGTTTCGCACTGTCGCGGGACTACCAGATCGACTACCCGGCGTCCTGGCTGACGCTGGCCGTTGGGGACATGGTCGAGGTGGCAGGCCACAGCTACCGGGTGCGCGACGTGAGTGCCATCGGCGACGGCTCCGAGCGTCGCGCCTCGCTCTCCCAACTCTGAGGAACGCCCCATGAACTCCATCCGCGAGCGCGTCTTGCGGGAGGTCGTCACGCGCTTAGGCCATGCGATTGCCCCGATCCCGGTGCTGCGCATGCCTGCCGTGCCGGTCACCCGCGAGGCCAGTCCGGCGCTGCTGCTGTTCGTCGATGGCGACAGCATCACCGCCCACGCCAACCACCTCGTCGACCGGCTGCTGGTCGTCCGGCTCGCCGTGGTGGCACGCGGCGCGGATGCCTTCGACGTCGCCGACCAAGCGCTGGTCGCGGCCCACGCGGCAATGCTCGCCGACCCGAATCTGGGCGGGCTGGCCATCGCCGTGCGCGAGATCGACTGCGAATGGGAATTCGACGACGCCGACGCCGGGGCTGTCGCGCTGCCCGCCCGCTACGAAATCCGCTACCGCACCCACGCCATCGACCTTACCCAAACAGGATGAATCCCCAATGCACATCGAACTGTTGAAACCCCATACCCACGCAGGCAAGCGCCTCGCCGTGGGTGATCGCCTTGATCTGAATGACGCCAGCGCCCGTTGGCTGATCGCCCAAGGCACGGCCAAAGCGGCCACCACTGCCACCGATTCCAAAACCACCCGCCGTGATGCCACGTCCGGTGTTTCCACCACTGCAGCCACCCAAGGAGACTGAACATGGCTTACTTTTCCGGACAAGGCCGCGTCTATATCGGCGCACGTGATGAGCTTGGCAACCCGGCCGGGCTGACCTTCGTCGGCAACGTGCCCGAACTGAAGGTGTCGCTGTCGGTGGACACCATCGAGCACCAGGAAGCGCAGTCGGGGCAGCGCCTGACCGACCTGCAACTCATCAAGACCAAGAAAGGCGAGTTCGCCTGCACGCTGGAAGAGCTGATCGCCACCAATCTGGCGCTCGCGCTCTATGGCACCACGACCACGATCACTCCCGGTACGGTGACTGGCGAAGCATTGCCCCTCCCGGTCACGCCGGGCAGTCTGTACCCGCTGGCCATGCAGAACGTCTCGGCCGTGCAGATCCAGGACTCCGATGCCACGCCCAAGACGCTCCCGGCCAGCCAATACAGCGTCAATGCCAAGCACGGCTCGCTGGTGATTCTGGATGCCACGTCGGGCGGCCCGTACACCGAGCCGTTCACGGTCGATTACGCCTATGGTGCGGCGCAGAGCACGGCGATGTTCACCCAGCCGCTGCCCGAGCGATGGATTCGCTTCGAGGGGCTCAATACTGCCGACGGCAACCGCGAGGTGGTGATCGACCTGTACCGCGTGGCCATCAACCCGGCCAAGGAACTCTCGATCATCACGGACGAACTGCTGAAGTTCGAGCTGTCGGGCCAGGTGCTGGCGGATCTGACCAAGCCAGTGGGCGGTGATCTCGGTCAGTTCGGCCGTCTGGTGCTGCTGTGATGGATGACTTCAAGACATTCCCACCCATGCCCCAGGTGGTCACGGTGGCCGGTGTGTCCGTCGAGCTCACGCCGATCCGCCTGGGCGAGTTGCCGCGGCTACTCGCCGCGGTGCGGCCCATCGCAGCCGACCTCTCGGCCGAGCCGGATTGGCTCGCGCTGCTCGGGCGGCACGGTGAGGCCGTGCTCGACCTGCTGGCGATCACCACCCGACGCGAGCGTGCGTGGATCAACGACCTTCATCTTGCGGACGCCGTGCAACTGGCCGCCGCCGTGTTCGAGGTCAACGCGGATTTTTTCGTGGCGCACGTCGTCCCGGCGATTCAGGGCGCGGCCCAGCGACTCGCGCCGACGCTGCGCTCACTGACGAACTCGGCTGGCAATGTGGGTGGGATAGTGCCGTCGCCCGCCTGATCCGCGCCGGGCACCGCCTGGGCGACGTCATGGCCTACACGCTCACGCAGGCGCAAGCCTTTCTGAATGCCGACGGACAGATCGAGCGGCAGCAACTGGCCCAGCTGCTCGGCATTCATGCCGTGGCAGCGCAGGGCGACAGACGCAGCATCGAGCACCTGCAACGCGATCTGCTGAAGAACTGATGCCATGCGTCTCTCCCTCACCACCACCGGGCTGCTCGATCCCCGCCAGTTGGCAGCATGGAGCACCGAGCGGCGTCGTGCCATCCACACCGCCGTCGCCAAAGGCATGCAATCGGGCGGGCGTGAAGTGCGTGACGCCGCGCGATCCGAGATGCGCACGGCCTTCACCGTCAAGCGCAACAGTTTCATCTCCTCGATGGGCGTCAAGGTGTTCGACAAGAAGCCCACGGAACTGCCTGCCCTGTGGGTGGGCAGCAAGATTCCGTGGCTGGGCATCCATGAAAAAGGCGGCACGGTCAGTGGCAATCTGTTGATCCCGCTGCTGCCCGGGCGCATCGGCCCCAAGCGCTTCAAGGCGGTCATTGACGGCCTGATGCGCTCGGGCAATGCCTTCTTCATCGAGAAGAACGGTCGCGTGCTGCTGATGGCCGAGAACATCAAAGAGAACGCTGCGCAGCTGGGCCGCTTCAAGCGCGCCGAACGTGCCCGGACTGGCGCAAAACAGATCAAGCGTGGCCAGGAGATTCCCATCGCAATGTTGGTCCGCCGCGTCGATCTCAAACGGCGACTGAATCTGGCGGGTGGCGTGCAACGCGCGCTGCCTGCCTTGGCGCGGGCGATTCAACAAGAACTGGACAAAGTCTGATGGCAAGCAACCGTGCCCAGATCCTGATCAGCGCCGTCGACCAGACCAAGACCGCCTTCGACTCGATCAAGCGGGGCTTGGGTGGCCTGACCGACACCGCCAAGAGCGTCAACGGCGTGCTGGCCAATCTCGGCGTGGCTGTCTCCGTGGCAGGCCTGACCGCGATGGTGAAATCGGCCATCGACACTGGCGACGCGCTGGATGAGATGTCGCAACGTGTCGGTGTCAGCGTCGAGACTCTTTCAGTCTGGAAACCGGCAGCCGAGCAGTCCGGTGTTTCGGGCGAATCGTTCGAGAAGGGCCTGCGCAAGCTGTCCACCACGATGCTGGAAGCCGCGACCGGGTCGGAGGATGCCGCGCGCGGATTCTCCGCCGTGGGCGTCGAGTTCAAGAACCAGGACGGCACCCTGCGCGCCACCGATCAGGTGCTGCTGGATCTGGCCGAGCGCTTCAAGGCCATGCCCGATGGTGCGGAGAAAACCGCCCTGGCCGTGCAACTATTCGGCAAGTCGGGAGCCGAGCTGATCCCGTTTCTGAATCAAGGGCGCGACGGCATCAATGAGCTCGCTGCCGAGATGCAGGCACTCGGCGTGCAGATGAGCAGTGAGACTGCAGCGCAAGCGGGCAACTTCAACGATGCGCTCGACAAGCTGAAGCTGGCCACCACCAGCATCGGCAACCAGATCATCGCGTCCTTGCTGCCCGCCCTGAACGACATGGCCGGAGGCATGGTCGAGTCGGCAAAGCAAGGCGGCACGCTGCGCGCAATCCTGGATGGCGTGGTGCTGGTGCTCAAGACCCTGGCGCTCGGTGCCGCCACGGTTGGCAAGGCCTTCGTCGCCCTGGGCGAGGCCATTGGTGCCGGTGTGGCGGCGGCGGTCGAAGCGCTCAAGGGCAACACCGACGGGGCCAAGGCCATCATTGCCGACCTCAAGGGCAATCTGGTCAAACGGCTGGATGAACTGGCGTCCTTCCGCGACAGCCTGTTCGATCCCAAGCCCATCGAGGTCAAGGCACCCAAGATTCAGGCCGATCCGGAGCTTCTGCAACGCCTGACCAAGCCCAAAGCCGTCAAGCCCGCGCAGGACACGACCAGCGCGCAAACCACGCTGATGAAAGCGCAGCTGGACGCCGAGTTTGCGCTGCTCAAGGATGGACTGGCCCGGCAACAAACTGCGCTGGATGCTGCGCTCGAAGACCGTCTGGTTTCGGTGCGCGACTACTACACCCAGAAAACGGCCATCGAGCAGCGCGAGGTTGATGCCGAGATCGCCCGCAAGCAGCAGGAGCTGGCCCGCAGTCAGCAAGTCGCCACCACAGGCAAGTCAGAGAACGACCGCCTGCGTGCCAAGGCCGAAGTCGCCAAGGCGGAAGCCGAACTCATCACGCTCAACAACCGGCGCACGGACATCGAGCAGGCCAATGCCCGCAAGGCGGCGCAAGCCGAGCGGGAACTGGCCGATGCGCTCTCCGCTGCGCGCGAGGAACTGGCGCAGATCACCGGCACGGCCACCGACGCCGACCGGCAGGCCGCCATCGAACGCAGCTATCGCGATCTACGGGCGCGACTGGCTCTCGAGGCCGATGCCGACGGCGTGTCGCTCATTGACCGGCTGATCAATGTGAAGGCCGCGCAAGCCAATCTGGCGGCGCTGGAAGCCCAGTGGCGACAGGTCACCGAACGACTGCGCAATGCGCAAGAAGCCATCGGCATCCAGCAGCAGGCCGGATTACTCACCGAAGCGCAGGCGCGCCAGCAGATCGTGGCCTTGCAGCAGCAATCGGCCGCCGAGATGGAGCGCCTGCTGCCGACCATGCAGCAAGCCGCGCAGGCCATCGGGCCAGATGCGGTGATTCGCGTGCAGGCGTGGCGCAACGAGCTGGAGCGCACCCGGCTCACCGTCGATGAAATGGCTCCGCTGTGGAATCGCATCGGCGAGAGCTTCGGCAGTGCGCTCAACGGGATGATCACCGGCGCGCAAACCTGGCGCAGTGCCTTGGCGAGCATTTTTCAGCAGGTGGCCGACACCTTCCTGCAGCAAATCGTGATCCAGCCGTTCCAGCAGTGGATCGCCATGCAGGCGCGGATGCTGGCCCTCAAGTTGGGTTTCATCCAGCAGGAGCAGACCGTCGATGCGGCGGCCAGCGCCGCCAAGGTCGCGCAAAAGGCCACGGAAACCACTGCCATGGTGTCGATGGATGCGGCCAAGGCGGGAGCCGGTGCGGCAGCGTCGCAGGCATCCATTCCCATCGTCGGCCCGGGGCTGGCCATTGCCGCGATGGTGGCGATGGTCGCGGCGGTGATGGCGCTCTTGGGCGGCATCAAGAAGTTCGCGGGTGGCGGTCTGGTCACCGGGCCGGGCAGCGCCACCTCGGATTCGATCCCGGCGCGTCTGTCCGCAGGCGAGTACGTGGTGCGGGCGGCCGCCGTGCGCCAGGTCGGCGTGGCCTTTCTCGATTCGCTCAACGGCTTGTCGGCAGGCCCACGTTTCAAGGGCGGCGAATTGGCCTTCGCGGCAGGCGGTCTGGTTCCGCAAGTGAAAGTGCCGCCCGCGCAGCCGCAGATGAACCAGGCGGTGCGCATCGTCAACGCGGTCGATCCGGGCGTCACCCACGACCACCTGCAGTCGCCTGCCGGGGAGAAAGTCATCGTCAACATCATCGGGCGCAATGCACGGGCCATCCGTGCGGCGCTGCAAGGCTGAATTTCAGGGGAAAGTCCAATGGCACTTCTGTTCATCGACGGTTTCGATCACTACGACCCGCAAGCCGTGGACAGCTTTGGCGATCCTTGGCTGGCGCGCGGCAAGGCGGCCTACCTGTCGCCGCAGGCCACCCGCATCAATGGCCGTCGTCCGTCCTCCTATGCCCTGCGATTGCCGGAAGGTTCCGGAGGCGGCTACGTCAAGAACCTCGACGCCACCAAGACCAGCCTCATCGTGGGCGCGGCCATTCGTGTGGTGCCGTACCAGAACACCTACACCGAACCCTTGCTGCTCGGCGTGCGCGATGCCAACTCACAGGTCGCGCATTTGGTGAAGATTGGCGAGGACGGTCGGCTCAAGCTCTACCGCTGGCAGTATGGTTACGAGCAGCTGATCTCGACCTCGGTAGCCACGGCTTCGGCACGCGGCTGGCACTACATCGAGTTGCAGGTCATCCAAGGCACCAGCAACGGCATTCTGTCGGTGCGCATCAACGGCGTCCTGGCCATCCAGATGACGGCGCAGAACACCATCCAGGGCGGTGGCCAACTGCTCACGGCTTTCGTGGGCGCAGTGCCCGGTCAGAATTGTCCGCTCACCATCGATGTCGACGACTTCTACATTGCCGACACCAGCGGCACGATCAACAACACCTTTCTTGGCGACGTGCGCGTCGATGCCTTGCAGGCTCAGGCCGATGGCAGCCTGAACCAGTGGACAGCCAGTCCGGTCGGTACCGCCGCATGGGAAGCCGTCAGTGACGAGGACGAGGCCACGGCAATCAGTGCGGCAAGCAGCGGTCTGCGTCAGTCCTTCGATGTCGAGCCGCTGCCGGTGATGGCCACGCCTGCCATCTACGGCGTGCAACTGACCATGCTGGCGCGCAAGACCGACGCCGGTCTGGGCAAGCTCAAAGGCCTCGTGGTCAGCGGTGCGCAAAGCGCCGTCAGCCCCGACATCATTCTGCAGGAGCAACTGGCGTGGCAGAGCACGCTGTTCGAGCGCAACCCGAACGGCAACGTGCAGTGGACGGAGGCTGCCTTCAATGCCGCTGAGTTCGGCGTGGAGTCAGCATGACCGATCGCGTCGTCGTTCAAGACCTCGCGGAGGTTGGAAGCTCGCCGACGCCGGGAAGCGAACTGCCCGCCTTCCAGGGTGAAGTGCTCTCGCGCGCCACCTTCGGGGCGAGCGCAGCCCGCTTCACGCCGGAAACAGCTGTGGCTCCGCTGCCCCCCAATCTGGCGGCCAGCCTGCTGGCGGAATCCTTGGCAGGCCCCTGGCCACCCATCGATGCACCGACCTTTTTGGTCGAAGTGCTGCGCCGGGATACGGCCTCGAGCGGCATCAATGCCACCGGTATGGATGCCTTTGGCGACCAGCCGTGGCCGGATGTGCAACGCGGCGTGTTTGCCTTCCGACACGATTGGATGGAGCCCCTCGTGGAACGGCTGGAGTGGCAGACCAGCGTCACGCGGCTGGCCAGTGGCAGCGAATCCCGGCAGGCACGCCGCCGCATTCCCCGGCGCTGGCTCACCTACAAGGTGGGTAACGCTCGCCAGACCGATGCCCTGGTGGCCGACTGGCTGGCCGATCATCTCGGTCAAATGGCGCTGTGGCCGCTGCCACAGTACGCGGTTCACCTGACCGAGTCTTGCGAACGTGGCGCACTGGCGCTCAGCGTGACGGAAGCGGACGGGAAACAGTTCGGGCCCCTCTCGGCCAATGTGCATCTGACCTACGATGGGGTGCAGGGCTGGCAGGAAACTGAGAACAATGGCCGCTGGATTTTGATCATCGCTCTGGACGGCTGGCAGATCGCCCAGCTCAGCGATGTGGAAAGCGGCCTGCTGTGGCTGACGGAGCCCTTGGCACGCGCCGCAGCCGTGGGCAGCACCGTCATGCCCTTGGTGTGGGGCAAGGCCATCGACCCGGCGGATCTCACGCAGTGGGTGCCGGGCATGGTCGGCGGCAACGTACCTACGCAGATCCAGCCTGCGCCATTGCCCGATCAGGATGTCCTGGATGACCCATGGCTCGACGAGATCCCGGTCTGGCCGGATGGCAACTGGCGCGACGATCCGACGGCTGCCGCACAAGCGACGATCACCCGCCAGGACTTGTCGCCCGCTGATCCGTGGGTGCGCCGGGACGATCCGTGGTCGACGACGACTTTGCAGCGGCGCTATCTGGCCAGCTCACTCGATGAAATCGAAATCTGGCGGGCGCGGTTGTGGCGCACCCAAGGCCGTCTGGAAGCGTTCTGGCTGCCCGATGGATTGGCCCCGATCCTGTGGGTGACCGTCGATGCCGATCCCGCAGATGGCTTCCTGCGCGTGGATGGCAAAGACATATCCGCGTTCTGGCATCGCCCCGCCGCCTGCTCGATCGTGCATCCGGACGGCTACCGGCAGTACGCCCTGACGGCGACTTGCCATCTGGATCAGGGCGGTGTGTTGGTGCTGCGCTCTGGACTTGAGACTCAAGTGCCCGAAGGCAGCCGTGTCATTCGCCTCGTGCGCTGCCGCCTCGACCACGATGCCATCGACTTGTACTGGCACAGCCCGACGCTGCTGGAGATCACCCTGACCGCGCGCCAGTTGCCCGAACCACGTGGCAATGACCGTCAAACCTACGAGGGAGAGTAAGCACGATGAGCCAGAACCCCTTGCTGGAAGTCGAGCTATACGCCTTCGCCAGCAACACCGCCCAGTTCTTCCTGACGCCCCACGAATTCGACGTCGATCTCGACGGCAACCGTTATCAGAGCCTTGCCATCGAGCGCAACGAACTGGCGCTGGGTGCTGAAGCTGCGAAGGCTGGGCTGGATCTGAAACTGCCGCCGAACTGTGATGTGGTGCGCCATCTGCTCGCCAACTCGCTGACCGGTGACACCACCTCGATCACCCTGCGCATCGGTCGACGTGACACCTGGGGCGACTACTGGTGGATCTCCGGCACGCGCTGGATGGGCCGGGTGCTGGGCGTCGAAGTCGCTGACGATGTGGCTCGTGTTCGCTGCGAGTCGGCGCAAGTCAGCCTCAAGCGCATCGGGTTGCGGCGGCTCTACAGCCGCAAGTGTTCCCACGTGCTGTATTCGGCAGCCTGTGGTGCCTCACCCATTTCCGCCAGTGCCATCGTGAGCAACAGCTATGGCCGCAACGTCGATTTCGACGGCGGCACGCCCGGCAGCGTCAGCGGTGGCTTGGCCGGTGGCTGGTTGCAAACCCCGGCAGGTGCCCGCCACATGATCGTCAGTGACTACGGTGGCGGCGTCGAGTTGCTCTATCCGGTCGCCTTTGAGGTCGGCACCGAAGTGCTGCTGACGGTAGGCTGCGACCACAGCACGGCCACCTGCGAGTCGCGCTTCGGCAACCTCGAAAACTTCGGTGGATTCCCGTTCATTCCAACGAAGAACCCCTTCAGCGGCACACCGATCTTCTGACCGAAAACCGCAGCGTTTCGGCGAAGGCCCATGTCGGCACAGCCGACGTGAAGCCGCGCAGCGGCGGCCGAAGCCACAACTACGGCGGCTTTCCCGCCATCCCGAGCAAGAACCCGTTCTCGACGGGCGTGTTCTGAATCCCAGGAGAAATCGCCATGTGGTACCTCGTCGTCCTCGTGGTGGCGGCGCTGGTTTCGGTCGCGCTCGCCCCGAAACCGCCCGAACCCAAACCGGCGTCCCTGTCCGACGTCGATGCCCCCACCGCAGAAGAAGGCCGACCGATTCCCGTCGTGTTCGGCACCGTGCTGCTGCGCGGCTCCAACGTCGTCTGGTACGGCGATCTGGAAGCCGATCCGATCAAGAAGAAAGGTGGCAAAAAGTGATCCCACACCCCGAAACTCGCTTCGCTCGTTTTGCCCCTCAAGGGGCCAAGAAACACTTGGGGCGGCCCGGCGTGTTTCTTGAGACCACGCAGACCGTCATCACCATCGATCACGTGCGCGCCGCAGGCCTTTGCGTGAACGGAACACGCACATGGTTTGCGCGCCACGATCTGGACTTCCGCGCCTTCCTGCGCGATGGCTGTGACGCCGACATCCTGCTGGCCACCGGCGATGCCATGGCGCAGCGGGTGGTCGAGCACGCACGCAATCAGTCCAGCCAGCGGGAGCACGACTGATGGGCGGGCGTAGCAAAAAGCAAACCGTCGGCTACCGCTACCGGATGGGGCTGCATCTGGCCCTGTGCCAAGGGCCCGTCGATGCCGTGCAGGAAATCCAGATGGGCGACCGTACCGCGTGGGGCGATGCCGACCGTGCGCCGCTACCGAACGGGCATGGGCTGACCAGCCTCTCGATCAACAAGCCCACGCTGTTTGGCGGCGACGAGCGCGAAGGCGGCGTCGTGGGCACCATCGATGTGCTGTCGGGCCATGCTGGTCAGGGGCGTAACGACTACCTGATGAGCCGTCTCGGCAGTTCCATTCCGGCATTCCGAGGTGTGCTGTCCTTGGTGGCGCGCAAGATCCTGTTCGCGGCCAACAACCCGTACATCAAGCCATGGGCGGTACGGGTGCGTCGCTTCACGGCGGGTTGGTTCGATGCGCCGTGGATGGCGTGGAACGCCGAAGTCCGCACCTGGGATGAGACTGAGGCCCGTGAGATCAGCGTCGGCATGAACCCGGCGCACATCCTGGTTCAGTGCCTCACCGATCCGCACTGGGGCATGGGCTATCCGCACAGCACCATCGGCTGGAGCTTCTGGAACGCGGCATGGGCGTTGTCGAGCGAGGGCTTCGGCCTCAATTTGATCTGGACGCGCCAGCAGCCCATCGAGAGCTTCATCGGCCAGGTCGTCGACCACATTGGCGGCATCCTCTACACCGATCCGGAGCAAGGCACGTTTGAACTCAAGCTGCTGCGTGACGACTACTGGATCGACAGTCTGCCGCAGTTGGGACCTGACGAAATCGTGCGGCTGGAACGCTTTGAGCGCGCCCAGTGGGGCGAGCTGCCCAACGAACTGACCGTGGTCTACACCGACTGGCAAACGGGCGGTGATGCGACGGTCACCGTCGAGAACCTGGCCGCCATCCAGTTGCAAGGCGGCGTGATCAATCAGCGCCGCGACTACCCGGGCGTCAACTACGGGCCGCTGGCTGCCCGGCTGGCCTTGCGTGACCTGCGCGCCTTGGGTTCACCCCTGGCCCGGATGAGTCTGACCGTGGCGCGCGACCGGCTTCCCCGTGCGCCGCTGCCGGGCGATGTGTTTCTGCTGAACTGGCCGCGTTTGGGTGTGGATCAGATGGTGGTGCGCGTCACCGGCATCGACACCGGCACCTTGGGCGCGGCCGAGTGGCGCATCGAAGCGATGGAAGATGTGTTCGGGATGAGCAACACCGTGTTGTCGCCCCCGCCACCGCACGTCGATGAGCCGACCATCGAACCTTTGCCGCCCGCCTTGGTACTGGCCGTCGAAGTGCCGTATTGGGAACTGGCCCGGCGCTTGTCGCGCGCAGATCTGGCCTACCTGACCGACACGGACACCTATCTTGGAGCGCTGGCTGCCGCCGGTGGCACCGGGCAACTGAACTGGCAACTGGCTACCGGCGCATCCGGCGGCGACCTCACTGCCGTCGTGGGCGAGGACTATGCGCCGCTGCTGACGCTCGATGCCGCCTTGCCAGCCAGTGAGGCCGATGCCATCGGTGTGCCGGTGACGGCCATCAGCCAGCCGGAAAGACTGGCCGTGGGCGACTACGCCTATCTGGTCGATGGCAGCGGTGAAATCCGCGAAGCCGTCGCTGTCCTGGACTTCGATACCACTGCGGCCACGGTTGACCTTGCACGCGGCGTACTAGACACCACACCCCAAGCACATGCCTCGGGGGCTCGTCTGATCGGTGTCGGCGAATGGCTGGCATCGGAAGGCGCGGAGCGCGCCCCGGGCGAGTCGGTGTTCGTGGGCGCGATGCCTCGCACGTCGACCGATCAGGGCGATCCTCTGCTGGCCGCTAATGGGCAGCCGATGGTGCTCGCTGGTCGGCAGGCTTTGCCATATCCACCCGGTCGTATCCGCCTCAATGGCCAGACTGAGCCTGCCGTTGTGGCCGGTGATCTCAACGTCGCGTGGGCACATCGTGACCGCACGCAGCAGACCGCCTACCTCGTGCGGCAGGACGAAGGCGATATCGGGCCAGAATCGGGCGTGACCTATACGGTAGGCATCCGCAATCGCAACAACGTGCTGGCGCACACGGAAACGGGGCTGCTTGGCACCACCTACGTCTGGACGGCGGCCGTGGCCGCGCTGGATACCGGTGCGCTGGGCGACCGCATTACGGTCGAGATCCGTGCCGAGCGCGATGGTTTGAGCAGCTGGCAGCCCCAGGTGCGTGTCTTGGATCGCGCGGGCTACGGCCTGCGCTGGGGACAGTATTGGGGAGGTGTGTGATGGAGCCGCGCATCGATGTTCATCTGCTCACCCTGAACGAGCCTGCCGAATGGCGGGAGGCCTGCATCGCCAGTCTCGATGGTGCGCCTATTCAGTTGCACGTCTTGCCGGGCATTCCGGGCAGGATTGGAGAAGCACGCGCGGCAGGCTATGCGCAAGGCACCTTGCCACTGGTGTCCTTCGTCGATCCCGACGATCTGTACGAAGCCAGTGCCTTCACCCAACTGGCCGATGCGCTGGATGCCTGCCCACAGGCGGTGATGGCCTACACCGACGAGGCGCTGACCGACGAAAACGGCCAGGACATCGCGGTGCGGCGTCTGGCCTACAGCCGTTGGCAGCACGCCAACAGCGCCAGCCACGTGCATGGCCTGATCGTGATGCGTCGATCCGTCGTCGAGGCCGTGCTCAAGGAAACCACCGACCTCAACAACTTCGCCGACTGGCTGCTGACCCTGCTCGTGGCCAAGCGCGGCGGCGTGCTGTACCTACCCATCGTTGGGCGGCATTGGCGACAACACCCGCAGCAAAGCCACCGCACCGGCGACCCGGACGCTGTCCGGCGTATTCGTCAAGCCTCGAATCTCTGGAGATAAACCATGTCATCGACCGACCCAAACCTGGGACTCAATTACGGCTGGACGCTCGGCGAAAGTGGCTGGGACACCGGCATGGACGCCAACCTCAAGCGCCTCGGCGCGGTGGTAGGTCTGTCCGTGAAAGACCGCGACCTGACCACACCACCGGCCAGCCCCGCCAACGGCGACCGCTACCTCATTCCTGCCGCTGCCACGGGCGTGTGGGCAGGCAAAACCAACCAGATCGCCGTGCGCATTGCCGATGCCTGGGAGTACCACGTGCCCAAGATCGGCTGGCTTTGCTACATCGAGGACGAGGCCAAGCTCTCGGCCTACAAGTCCACCGGCTGGAGCGCGGGCATCGCCATCTGATCTTCACCCACCCGCAACCATCTGAACCCGCCCACAAGGCGGGTTCGTCGTTTTTGGAGACTGCAATGACCGACGAACACCAACCTGCCGCCCTCGTGGAAAACATGCTGCTCATTCGACGCGAGGACTTCGACGAACTGCTGGACAGCGCCGCTGAACGCGGGGCCGAGCGTGTCCTGACCCACCTTGGCTTGGAAAACGGCCACGCTGCGCGCGACATCCGCGAACTGCGCGACCTGCTCGAAGCCTGGCGCGACGCGCGGCGCACCGCGTGGCAGACCGTCATCAAGGTCGTCACCACCGGCATCCTCGCCGCACTGCTGGTCGGGGCCGCCATCAAGCTCAAGCTGATGGGAGGGAGCCAATGATCGAGACCTTGCTCGGTGGGCTGCTGGGCGGAGCCTTCCGTCTGGCGCCGGAGATCCTGAAGTGGCTTGACCGAAAAGGCGAGCGCAGCCATGAACTCGCCATGCAGGACAAGGCGCTGGAGTTCGAGAAACTGCGCGGCGCGCAGCGGATGGCCGAGATCGGTGCGAGCGCGGATGCGGCGTGGAACGTCGGCGCCCTCGAGGCCTTGCGCGAGTCGGTCGCCGCCCAAGGTCAACGATCCGGCGTGCGCTGGGTCGACGCCTTGTCCGCCAGCGTGCGGCCGGTGATCACTTACTGGTTCATGGCGCTGTACTGCGCGGCCAAGACGGCGGCGTTCGCGGCCGCCGTGACTGCCGATGCGGGCTGGGGCCTGGCCATCCTGCACGCCTGGACAGAGGCCGATCAGGCGCTTTGGGCTGGCGTGCTGAACTTCTGGTTCCTTGGGCGAGTGTTCGACCGGGTGCGGCCGTGATCGCGGTGCCGCAGGCGGCCATCGACCTGGCCAAGCGCTTCGAGGGCTTCCACCGTGTGCCGCGAGCCGATCCTGGCCGGGCGCATCCCTACGTCTGCCCGGCCGGCTACTGGACCATCGGCTACGGCCACCTCTGCGACCCCAAGCATCCGCCGATCACGGAAGGCGAGGCCGAGGCCTACCTTGCCCAGGATCTGCGGGTGGCGCTCGCCGCCACGCTGCGCTACTGCCCAGTGCTAGCCACTGAGCCCGAAGGACGGCTCGCGGCCATCGTGGATTTCACCTTCAACCTCGGCGCGGGGCGGCTGCAGACATCGGCGCTGCGGCGGCGGGTCAATCAGAGGGATTGGACCGCAGCCGCGACTGAGCTACGGCGGTGGGTCTACGGTGGAGGCAAGGTTCTGCCTGGCCTCGTAGCCCGGCGTGAGGCAGAAGTGAGTATTCTGTCCGTCTGAATCACCTCAGGGTTTAGCAGGCCGTTGAAAAAGTGCCCATCGAAGCAGCCGAGGCTCTGCCTGCGTCGGCTTTCAACCGGCTGGATCCGCATTTCCAGCCCCTGGCAGCCCT
>NZ_SNYL01000009.1 GCF_004363315.1 Tepidicella xavieri | reverse complement strand
ATGCTGGAGAACTCACCCGAGCGGGTGATGAGCTACTTCCAGGACCCCAGGGTCAAATACGCCGCCGGTTGAAACTTCTAGGGGCCGGAGCAATAGTTGCTTCAGTCCTGAAGGAGACCTGATGTCAGCAGCCCACGTATACAACGACGCCCTCAAGCCCACCTACCTGCGCGGCGACGGGCTGATGGCAATTGCTCTGGCCATCTATGCCCTTGGCGCCTTGGCCGTCGGATTCTGGTTCGACCAGCCGTTGTTCACCTGGGTCACCGCACTGCTCTGGACGGCGTTGCTGGCGCTGCCAGGCCTGATGGCCTATGCCGTGGCCCGGGGGACGCTGGCATCGCGGTTATTGCTGACGTTTTCGCTGGTGTCGCTGGTGGCTTTGCACATCCACACCTCGATGGGGATGATCGAGTTCCACTTCGGTGTGTTCGTCACGCTGGCGTTGCTGTTGGTGTATCTGGACTGGCGGCCCATCGTGTTTGCGGCCGGGCTGTTTGCCGTGCACCACGTCGCGTTCGATCGCTTGCAGGCCATGGGTTTCGGGCTGTACTGCCTCAGTGAGCCCAACTTTGGCGTTATCCTGCTGCACGCTTTCTACGTGGTGGTGCAGACGGCGTTGCAGGTCTTTCTGGTGCTGGGGCTGCAACGCAACGTGCGCGACAATGCCGAAGTGGCTCTGCTGGCCGAGGGTCTGCGCCAGGGCGACCGGATAGCGCTCGACACCCAGGTGACCGTGGCCGCCCCGGTGGCCAGAGCGCTCAAAGACAATCTGGGGCTCATGTCGGGGGCGGTTTCCACGGTTCGCACGGCGGCCAGCAACCTGCAGGGAGTCGCCGCAGAAATAGCCAACGGCAACCGCGACCTCAGCCAGCGCACCGAACAGACCGCCAGCAGTCTGCAGCAAACGTCGGCCAGCATGCTGGAGCTGACCTCGGGCGTCCGCCACACCGCCGAGGCGGCTCAGCAGGCGCGCCAGCTGGTTGCCCATGCGGCCGAGATGGCAAACCGGGGTGGTGATGTCGTTGGACACGTGGCCAGCTCCATGGGTCAGATCCACCAGAGCAGCGAGCGCATCCGGGACATCATCGGCGTGATTGACGGCATCGCCTTCCAGACCAACATCCTGGCATTGAACGCATCGGTAGAAGCCGCGCGGGCCGGTGAACAAGGTCGCGGTTTTGCTGTGGTGGCCTCGGAGGTGCGCACGCTGGCGCAGCGCAGCGCCCAGGCCGCCAAGGAGATCAAGGACTTGATCAACGCCAGCGTGGAGCGGGTTCAGGAAGGCAATGCGCAGGCCCACCACGCTGCCCAAACGATGCGCGGCATCGTCGAGGGGGTGCAGCGCGTCAACGACCTGATTGCCGAGATTTCGTCCGCCAGCCGCCAGCAAAGCGAAGGCATGGCCCAGATCAACACCGCTGTCTCGCACCTCGACGGCGTCACTCAGCAGAATGCGGCCCTGGTGGAGCAGAGCACGGCCGCTGCCGAGCTGTTGCGGGAGCAGGCCGACCGTCTGGTGGCTGCGGTCTCGGTGTTTGTGGACGCGGAGGCGGCGCCCTTGGCCCGGCCGCTGGCGCAGTCAGGGCGGCGCGTGCCGGTGTTGCGTCTGGATGACCGTGGAGGCGTATGAACCCGTTGCCTTTTTTTGATGCCCTGCAAGCAGGCACTGCGGGCCGGCCTTTGAAAGGCGTGCGAGTGCTGAGTCTGGCCTTGAACCTGCCCGGGCCGGCGGCGTTGGCCCGCCTGCGCGCCATGGGCGCGCGCTGCACCCAGGTGTTGCCACCAGCAGGCGACCCGATGGCGTTGTACAGCCCGGTCGCCCACCGCGACCTGACCCAGGGCATCGTGCAGCGGACGCTGGACCTCAAGACGGCGAAGGGGCAGCAGCAGTTGCAGAGCCTGTTGACCCGAAGTGATGTGCTGCTGACCTCGTTTCGCCCGTCGGCCTTGAAGAAGCTGGGCCTCGACAGTGCCAGCCTGAAGCAGCGCCACCCGGCGCTGTCGGCGGTGGCCATCGTGGGCTCCAGCGGGGCGAATGCAGAAAAGCCAGGGCACGACCTGACCTATCAGGCCGAAGTCGGCTTGGTGCAGGGTGTCGCCTTACCCCCAAGCCTGCTCGCCGACATGGCCGGCGCCCTGGTGGCGACCGAGGCGGTCCTCAAAGCCTTGCTGCAGCAGCGTCAGACGGGACAGGGGGCGCATCTGCAAGTGTCGCTGGCAGACGCCGCCCACTGGTTGACCTGGCCCCTGCAGTGGGGCCTTACAGGCCCGGGCACCTTGCTGGGTGGCCAGCATGCCGGCTACCGCGTCTATGCCTGCAAGGGCGGACGGGTGGCCGTGGCGGCGCTGGAGCCGCACTTTGCCGCGGCGCTCGGGCGTGTGGTGGGGCTGGGGCCGCTGACCCCCCAGGCCTGTCTGGAGCCCGATACACACGAGGCGGTGACCGCCTTCATGGCCCGCCGAACCCGCAAGCAGCTGGAGCAGCTGGCCCTGACGCACGACCTGCCCCTGCACACCCTGCCGGCCTGAATCGGGGGCAGGCGTTCGGGAGTCAGGCGCGTTTGGCCAGCACCTCGAAGGCGGGCAGCGTCTTGCCTTCCAGCACCTCCAGGAAGGCGCCACCGCCGGTGGAGATGTAGTCCACATCGTCTTCAATGTGGAACTTGGCAATCGCGGCCAGCGTGTCGCCCCCGCCGGCGATGCTGAACGCCTCGGAGTGGGCGATGGCCGAGGCCATCATCTTGGTGCCGCCCGCGAACTGCGGGATCTCGAACACGCCCACTGGCCCGTTCCACACGATGGTGCCGGCATGCGCGATGATCTCGGCCAGCTTGGCCGATGTTTTGGGGCCGACGTCGAGGATGCGGTCGTGCGGGCCGACTTCGTCCACCGAGACGCGGTTGGCGCGCGCCAGGGCCGAGACCTCGTCGGCCACCACCACGTCCACCGGCAACGGCACCTCGGCGCCACGCTCCTTCATGATGTCCATCACCTGCTGCGCCTCGCGCACCATTTCGGGCTCCGCCAGCGAATCGCCGATGCGCTTGCCCGCCGCCAGCAGGAAGGTGTTGGCGATACCGCCGCCCACGATGAGCTGGTCCACCCGGGAGGCCAGCGTCTTGAGGATGCTCAGCTTGGTGCTCACCTTGGAGCCACCGACGATGGCCACCAGCGGGCGGCGCGGGTTCTCCAGGGCCTTGGAGATGGCGTCCATCTCGGCGGCCAGTAGCGGCCCGGCGCAGGCGATGGGCGCGGTTTCGGCGATGCCGTAGGTGGTGGCTTCGGCCCGGTGGGCGGTGCCGAAGGCGTCGTGCACGAAGATGTCGCACAGCTTGCCCAGCTTGGCGGCGAGTTCGGGGCTGTTCTTCTTCTCGCCTTTGTTGAGGCGGCAGTTTTCCAGCAGCACCACCTCGCCGGGCTTGACCTCGAAGCCGCCCTCCACCCAGTCCGTGATCAGCGGCACTTCGCGGCCCAGCAGCTTGCTCAGGCGCTTGGCCACGGGGGCCAGCGAATCTTCGGGGCGGGGCTCGCCTTCGGTGGGCCGCCCCAGGTGGGAGGTGACCATCACCGCGGCGCCAGCGCCCAGCGCCATCTGGATCGCGGGCAGCGAGGCGCGGATGCGGGTGTCTTCGGTGATGTTGCCTTCGTCGTCCTGGGGCACGTTGAGGTCGGCCCGGATGAAGACGCGCTTGCCGGCGGCCTGGCCGCTGGCGCAGATGTCGGAGAAACGCAGGAATTTCATGGTGGCAAAGCGAAAGGGAAGGCGCGCGCAGGCGCGAAAAGGCGTCGGCGCCGATTATTGCAGCATCGCCTGATGGGAAGATGACACGGTAAACTGGACCTGCCTGACCGACGCTTGCCACCGGAGCCTGCCATGACCGTCTCGTTGCTCATCGCCATCGTCACAGACCAGGTGTCTGAAGCCGCGCTGAAGATTGCCGAGCGCGAAGGCATCCGTGGCGCCACCATTCTGCCGGCCAGCGGCATCAGCCAGTCGCCGGTGAAAACCTTCTTCGGCCTGACCTTCCAGGCGTCCATGACGCTGTTGTTTTGGATTGCCGATACCGACACCGCCAACCGCGTGGCGCAGGCGCTCAACGATGAGCTCGACCTGCAGTCGCCGCAGCAGGGGCTGGCGCTGACCCTGTCCATCGACCGGCTCTACGGCCTCGATGTGCCGGGGGCCGCCTCGGCGCCCCGGCAGTCCTGACGGCCCCGTCGCGTTCACCCCCGCGGCAGCGGCGGCACCCCGACAGGCCAATCCATGGACTGGATGTTCACCCTCATTCTGATGGGCGCGGGCCTCATCGCCGTGTCCATTCTCACGAGCATGGTGGCCTTTCGCTTCGGGGCGCCGCTGTTGCTGGTGTTTCTCGGCATCGGCCTGCTGGCCGGGGAGGATGGCCTGGGGCTGGTGTTCAACGACGCCGAGGCGGCGTATTTCGTAGGCAGCCTGGCGCTGGCCGTCATCCTGTTCGATTCGGGCTTTGGCACCCGCGTGCAGACCTTGCGCCGCGCCGCCGCGCCGGCGTTCGTGCTGGCCACGGTCGGGGTGTTGCTGACCACGCTGTTCGTGGGGGCGGCGGCCCGGCTGCTGTTCGATCTGCCGTGGCTGTATGCCCTGCTGATGGGGGCGGTGATCAGCTCCACCGATGCGGCGGCGGTGTTTTTTCTGCTGCGCGCCGGCGGCGTGAAGATCTACAAGCGCGTGCGTTCGTTGCTGGAGGTGGAGTCGGGCTCCAACGACCCAATGGCCATTTTCCTGACGGTGCTGTTCATCGAACTCATCCTGACCGAGCGCTCCGGGGGATGGGTGGCGGCCTTCGTGCAGGGCTTTGGCCTGCAGATGGGTCTGGGCTTGTTGTGCGGCGGCATCGGCGGTTACCTGATCGTGGAGCTGGCCAACCGGGTGCGGCTGGAGGAGGCGCTGAGCCCGATCCTGGTGATGGCCTGCGCCCTGTGCGTGTTTGCCGTGACGGCCCACCTCGGCGGCAGCGGGTTTCTGGCGATTTACGTGGCCGGTGTGGTGGCGGGCAACCGGCCCATGCGGGCGGCGGCATCGCTGCGCCGCTACCAGAAGGGCATGACCTGGCTGGCGCAGATCGTCATGTTTTTGGTGCTGGGCCTGTTCGTCACGCCGTCGGAGTTCGGCGCGGTGCTGTTGCCAGCCTTGCTGCTGGGGCTGTTCCTGATCGCGGTCGGACGGCCGCTGGCGGTGTGGTTGTGTCTGCTGCCGTTTGGCATCGACCGCGCCAGCGTGGCCTTCAGCGCCTGGGTGGGGTTGCGGGGGGCGGTCTCCATCCTGCTGGCCATCTTGCCGGCGGTCATGGGCCTGGAGGGGGCCGACCTGTTCATCAATGTGGCATTCATCATGGTCGTCACTTCGCTGCTGGTGCAGGGCTGGACCATCACCCCGGCGGCACGCTGGTTGCGGCTGATCGTGCCTTCGGGCATGGGGCCACTGGAGCGGGTGGGGCTGGAGCTGCCGGGCAATCCGCCCCATGAGCTGCTGGTGTACCGGGTGCTGCCGCACAGCCCGCTGTTGGCGCGGGTGGCGCGTCTGCCCGAAGGGGTGCATGCCGCGTTGCTCGTGCGCCATGGGCAGGCCTGGCGCCCGGAGCAGGCCTGGCCGCCACAGCCCGACGATCTGGTCTATCTCTTCGCCCCGCCCGAATACCAGCCCCAGCTCGATCGCCTGTTCGCCCAGGCGCGCGACCCCGAAAGCCACGATGCGGACGCGCCTGCCGAGTTCGCGCTGGACCCGCAGGCCCGCCTCAGCGACCTGGCCGCCGTGTATGACTTGCCGGAGCTGCTCAGCCATGGGCCGGAAGTGACGATCGGCGAGTTCGTGCAGCGCCAGTTGCAGGGGCACCCGGTGGAGGGGGACCGGGTGCGGGTGGGCCGATTCGACCTGGTGGTGCGCGGTGTGCTGCGCGGCCAGCAGGTGACCGATGTGCGGCTGTCACTCGCTGGGCGCGCGCCGCGCCCGGGGTGAGCCGCCCGCGCGGGCGCGGCCCCGTGCTCAGGCGCGGGCCGGGCCCACGGGCGTGAAGTCTTCGCGCTCGGCGATGAACGGGGGCCGGGGCGGCAAGCCGCAGAACGGCGCCACCGGGGTGTTGTCCACGCTGTTGAACACGAGGAACACGTTGCTGCGCGGCAGCGGGGTGATGTTGGAGTTGGAGCCGTGCATCACGTTGCATTCGAAGAACGTGACCGATCCGGCCAGCCCGGTGGGTGCTGTGATGCCGAAGTCCTGCACCAGTTGCGACAGGCTCACGTCGTCGGGAACGCCGATGTCTTGCTGCTTGAGCGAGGCCTTGTAGTGGTTCTCGGGCGTGGCGCCGACGCAGCTGACGTAGCGCTGGTGCGAGCCGGGGATGATCATCAGCGGGCCGTTGTACGGGGTGTTGGCGGTCAGCGCGATGGAGCAGCTCACCATGCGCATGGCGGGGATGCCGTCTTCGACATGCCAGGTCTCGAAGTCCGAATGCCAGTAGAACTCCTTGCCGCGAAAGCCCCCTTTGTAGTTGATGCGGGACTGGTGGATGTACACCTCGCTGCCCAGCAGCTGGCGCGCGATGGCCACCAGCTTGGGGTGGTTGGCCAGCCGCTTCAGCACCGCGCTGCTGCGGTGCACCGCAAACAGGGAGCGCAGTTCCCGGCTGCCCGGCTCGATGACGGCTTCCTCGGCGTGCTTGATCGTTTCATCGGTGCGCAGGCGCTGCAGTTCCTGCAGACAAGTGTCCACCTCCTCGGGGGTGAGCAGGTCGTCGAAGTGCAGGTAGCCGTTGTCGGTGTAGAAGTTCAGCTCCATCTCGCTGAGCGGCCCGTCGCTGGCCGAGCCCCAGACCACCGGGTCGAGCCGGCGGGTGATCAGCACCTCGCTGCCAAAGCGCGAGGGGTAGCGGTCGTCGGGCCGGGGGCGGCTGAGCTGTGGGGTGCGGGCGTCCGCGCCCATCGTCGTCGGGGTCGATGTCATGGCCATGTCGGTTACCTCCTGGTCAGTCGGCCAGCGCGTAGGCGCCGGTTTCGTCATGCACTTCGCGGCCGGTCAGCGGCGGGTTGAACACGCACACCATGCGCATGTGGGTGCCTTTGTTGGCGCGCAGGATGTGGCGGTCGTGCTGGTTGAGGCAGTACAGCGTGCCCGGGCGGATGGGGTGGGTCACGCCGGTGGCCAGATCCACGATTTCGCCCTCGCCTTCGATGCAGTACACGGTCTCGAAGTGGTTTTTGTATTCGAACTCGTGCTCGGTGCCGGGTTTGATGATGGTGTCGTTGACCGAATAGCCGACACCGGCGTCCTTGTAGATCAGGCGGCGGCTGTTCCAGCCTGCGGTGTCCACGTCCGCGGCGGTGCCGATCACGTCGTCGAGGTGTTTCACGATCATGGGGTTCTCCTTCGATGATGGGGCAGGGGGTCAGGCGGCTTGGGCCAGGGCCGGCTCGGCCGCGTGCGCCGTGGCCACGGGCAGGCCGAGGGTCGCGCGCAGGGCGTCCTCGATCACGTCCAGGCCGTGGGCCAGTTCTTGCTCGCTGATGGTCAGGCTGGGCAGCAGCTTGAGCACCTGGTCGTCGATGCCGGCGGTCTCGATGATCAGCCCGCGCTCGAAACACGCCTGCGAGACCCGGCCCGCCAGCGCAGGGTCGCTGAACTCGATGCCCCAGATCAGGCCGCGGCCGCGCACCCGGGCATCGGGCGTCAGGCGCCGGGCCATGTCTTGCAGGCGCTGCTCCACCTGCAGGGCTTTCTTCTGCACGCTCTGCGCAAGCGCGTCGTTCTGCCAGAACTGCAGCGCGGCCGTGGCGGTGACGAAGGCCGGGCAATGGCCGCGGAAGGTGCCGTTGTGCTCGCCCGGCGCCCACTGGTCGAGTTCGGGCTTGATGAGCACCAGCGCCAGCGGCAGGCCATAGCCCGACAGCGACTTGGACAGCGTGACGATATCGGGCACGATGCCGGCTTCCTCGAAGCTGAAGAACCGCCCCGTGCGCCCGCAGCCCACCTGGATGTCGTCCACGATGAGCACGATGCCGTGTTCGGCCGTGAGGCGGCGCAGCCGCTGCAGCCACTCCACGCGGGCCACATTCACGCCGCCTTCGGCCTGCACCGTCTCCACGATCACCGCGGCCGGTGTGTCCATGCCGCTGCCGCCGTCTTTGAGCAGGGCTTCGAAATAGTCCAGCGTGTCGGTGTCGGCGCCCAGGTAGCCGTCGAACGGCACCGAGGCGCTGTGGCTCAGCGGCACGCCCGCACCGGCACGCTTGAAGCCGTTGCCCGTCACCGCCAGGGCGCCCAGCGTCATGCCGTGGAAGGCGTTGGTGAAGCCCACGACCTGCTCGCGCCCGGTCACTTTGCGGGCCAGCTTCAGCGCCGCCTCCACCGCGTTGGTGCCAGTGGGGCCGGGGAACTGGAACTTGTAGTTCAAGCCGCGCGGCTGCAGGATCACTTCATGGAAGCGCTCGATGAAGCGCTGCTTGGCTTCGCTGTACATGTCCAGCGTGTGGGTGATGCCATCGCGCATCAGGTAGCCCAGCAGCGCCTGCTTGATGCGGTCGGGGTTGTGGCCGTAGTTGAGCACCCCCGCGCCGCAGAAAAAGTCCAGATAGCGCCGGCCTTCGGTATCGGTCATCCAGGCCCCTTTGGCGCTGCTGAAGACGGCGGGGAAGCTGCGGCAATAGCCGCGGACTTCGGATTCGTGCTGTTCGAAGGTGTTCATCGGATCTCCTTTTCCTGGGTGGATGGCGCCGCCCTGCCTGCACGGCAGGGGCGGCGCCGTGAAGGCGCTGTGCAGCGCGGTTTCAGACCGGCACCGGGGTGCCGCGCTCGATCGGGCCGATGCGGAACAACGGCTCTGCCGGGTGCTCGACGGGGAACAGGTCGGGGGTGAAGTGCGGGCGCACTTCGCAGCCGGCGCCATGCTCGCGGGCCAGGCGGCGAAACAGCGCCTGGGAAGCGGCGTTGTCATCGGCCACGGTCGCCGTGACCCAGCGGCAGCGGGCGTTGGCCGGCAGCGCCAGCCAGTGCTGGAGCAAGGCCAGCCCCAGGCCCCGGCCTTGGTGGCGCGGGTGTACCCCGACTTGCCAGACGAAAGCGGTCTCGGGCTGGGTGGGCGGGTGGTAGCCGATCACCGCGCCGGCCACGTCGCCATCGGGGGCTTCGGCCAACAGGCAGGTGGCGCCGAAGTCGGTGGCGAACAACACGTAGAAGTAGGGGGAGTTGGTCTCCAGCGTGCCGGTGGCGCGCACCAGTTGCCAGAGGGCCGCGCCGTCAGTAGGCCGGGCGCTGCGAAAGCGAAAGGATGTGGAAATCGGTGTATCGGTTCGGTCGGTACTGGTCATGCCGTGGGTTGTTTCGGGTGGCGGGCCGGCTGAGCCGGCGATGCGCCAGACCACGTCAGCGCCTGAGGGCGGGCACCGCGGTCGGTCGATCGGCGCCGAAGCGCCGATCCACAAAAAACTCAAGCGACCCGTTGGCCGTTGAACGAGGGCCTGCCGCGTTGCGGACGGGGCGGCACCCCGGGCTTGCGGCAGACGATGGGGCGGCAGCGAGGCCGCCCGTCTTTTTTCAGGATAAACCGCTGGGCGCTTCAGGGCAAGGCGCGGATGCGCCAGAGATGTGAGCTGGTCGAGCCAAAAAGGATCAAAAAAATCACAAATAACTTTTTGAAAAGCATATTTTTGAAAGAATTCGCACCCGGCTCTGGGAGAGTTTTTATCGAACGAATAAGCTTTTTCGATTGGAAATTTCTAAAGAAAGCCCCTACCATTCCCGCATGGTTTGACCGTTTCAGGAGGTTCTCATGGCCCGAATCCGTGCGTTGGCGCATCGGCATCGCCAAGATTTGCTCAAGACCGCCAGCTACTACCTGATGCACATCGTCGTGGCCGCCGCGGTGGCTTATGCCGTCACCGGACAGCTCTGGGCGGCTTTGACGCTGAGCGTGCTCGAACCCACGGTGCAGGCGGTGGCGTACTTTTTCCACGAAAAAGCCTGGGCCCGCCGTCGCGCGGCGGCCCAAGCCGACGCCACCCCGGCAGCCGGCGCGGCCACGGCGTGAGGCCGCCCGCGGCCTGGGCTTGGTGGCGAGGCAACGGGGCCGGTGCGCTACGCGCTATCCACATCGCGTAAAAAACGGGGGCGGCCTACAATAGCCGGGCGCCCGCTTCACGATGCGGCCCTTCATTTCATATGACGGAGACACCCACCATGTCGCAATCCCAGGCAGACAAGCGTGCCGAACTGCGCCGCGCCGCCCTCGAATACCACGAATTTCCCACCCCCGGCAAGGTGGCGATGGCTCCGACCAAGCAGCTGACCAACCAGCGCGACCTGGCGCTGGCTTATTCCCCCGGGGTGGCCGCGCCCTGCGAGGAAATCGTGGCCGATCCGGTCAACGCCTTCAAGTACACGGCGCGCGGCAACCTGGTTGCCGTCATCACCAACGGCACGGCGGTGCTGGGCCTGGGCGACATCGGCCCGCTGGCGGCCAAGCCGGTGATGGAGGGCAAGGGCGTGCTGTTCAAGAAGTTCGCCGGCATCGATGTGTTTGACATCGAAATCAACGAGAAAGACCCGGACAAGCTGGTGGACATCATCGCCGCGCTGGAGCCCACTTTCGGCGGCGTGAACCTGGAGGACATCAAGGCCCCGGACTGCTTTTACGTCGAGCGCAAGCTGCGCGAGCGGATGAACATTCCCGTCTTCCACGACGACCAGCACGGCACGGCCATCGTGGTGGGGGCGGCCATCCTCAATGGCCTGAAGGTGGTGGGCAAGGACCTGAAGCAGGTCAAGCTCGTCACCAGCGGCGCTGGCGCGGCGGCCCTGGCCTGTCTGAACCTGCTCGTCAAGCTGGGCGTGCCGCGCGAGCACATTTGGGTCACCGATCTGGCTGGCGTGGTGTACGAGGGCCGCACCGAGTTGATGGACCCGGACAAGGCCCAGTTCGCGCAAAAAACCGATGCGCGCACGCTGGCCGAGGTGATCGACGGCGCCGACGTGTTTCTGGGCCTGTCGGCCGGGGGCGTGCTCAAGCCCGACATGGTGGCCCGCATGGCCGCCAAGCCCCTCATTCTGGCGCTGGCCAACCCCACGCCCGAAATCTTGCCCGAAGAGGTCAAGGCCGTGCGCGACGACGCCATCATGGCCACCGGCCGCACCGACTATCCCAACCAGGTCAACAACGTCTTGTGCTTCCCCTACATCTTCCGCGGGGCGCTGGACTGCGGGGCCACCACCATCACCGATGAGATGGAAATCGCCGCGGTGCATGCGATCGCCGAACTGGCGCAGGCCGAGCAAAGCGAGGTGGTGGCTGCGGCCTACGCGGGGGAGAAGCTGGCGTTCGGGCCTGAGTACCTGATCCCCAAGCCGTTCGATCCGCGGCTGATGATGAAGATCGCCCCGGCCGTGGCCGAGGCGGCGCAGCGCAGCGGCGTGGCGTTGCGCCCCATCACCGATCTGGACGCCTACCGCGAGAAGCTCCAAACCTTCGTGTTCGCCTCCGGCACCATCATGAAGCCGGTGTATGCCATCGCCAAAAAGGCGCAGCACAAGCGCATCGCCTACGCCGAGGGCGAGGAGGAACGGGTGCTGCGCGCCGCGCAGATCGTGGTGGACGAAGGGCTGGCCCGCCCCACCCTGATCGGCCGGCCGGCCATCATCGCCCAACGCATCGAAAAGTTCGGTCTGCGCCTCAAAGAAGGGCAAGACTACGACGTCGTCAACACCGAATACGACGTGCGCTACCGCGAGCTGTGGCAGACCTACCACCAGTTGATGGAGCGCCGCGGCGTGACCGAGCAGCTGGCCAAGATCGAGATGCGCCGGCGGCTGTCGCTCATTGGCGCCATGCTGCTGCGCCGCGGCGATGTGGAAGGTCTGATCTGCGGCACCTGGGGCACCAACCCCATGCACCTGCAATACATCGACCAGGTGATCGGCAAGCGCCCGGGCGCCACCTGCTACGCGGCCATGAACGCGCTGATGCTGCCGGGGCGGCAGGTGTTCTTGGTAGACACCCATGTGAACTACGACCCGACGGCCGAGCAGCTCGCCGAAATCACGCAGATGGCCGCGCGCAAGGTCATGCGCTTTGGCATCACGCCCAAGGCGGCGCTGCTGTCGCATTCCAACTTTGGCTCGTCGGACCAGCCCTCGGCCGTGAAGATGCGGCAGGTGCTGGCCATCCTGCGCGAGCAGGCGCCCTGGCTGGAGGTGGAAGGCGAAATGCACGGCGACGTGGCGCTCGACGCCGAAGCCCGCAAGCGCATCATGCCGCGCAACCTGCTGGAGGGGGATGCCAACGTGCTGGTCTTTCCCAACATCGACGCGGCCAACATCGCCTACAACCTGCTCAAGACGGCCGCTGGCGGCGGCATCGCCGTGGGGCCGATGCTGCTGGGCGTGGCCAAGCCGGTGCACATCCTCACGGCCAGCGCCACCGTGCGGCGCATCGTCAACATGACGGCGCTGACCGTGGCCGAGGCCAACGTGGGGCCGCGGGCCGTCGGTGGCCAGGCGGCGCCGAGCGGCCCAGCCTGAAGCCGCGCCCGGATCAGCGCTTGGGCAAGGCGCCGAAATCGGCGCGGCCAAACCGTTCCTTGATGAATTCGACCCAGGCACGCACGCGCCGCGGCAGGTGCCGGGCGCTCGGGAACACCGCATAAATGCCGTTGGGCGGCGCCATGAAAGCGTCCAGCACGCTGACCAGCCGCCCGGCCTGCAGGTCGGCCTGCACCTCCCAGGTGCTGCGCCAGGCCAGGCCCAAGCCTGCCAAGCACCATTCGTAAAGCACTTGGCCATCGGTGCAGGTCAGGGGGCCGCGCGGGCGGATGTGCACCGTGCGGCTTCGGCCATCGGCTTCGGGCACGGTGAAAGCCCAGCCTCGGGTCTGGGAAGCGTCCGACGACAAGACCAGACAGTCGTGATGCAGCAGATCGTTCGGGTGCTGCGGCACGCTGCGATGCCGAAAGTAGCCCGGCGCGGCCACCACGAGGCGGCGATTGTCGGCCAGGCGCACGCTGATGAGCGAGGAGTCCGGCAAGTCGCCGACGCGCACCGCGCAGTCGTAGCCTTCGGCCGCCAGATCGATCACCCGGTCGCTGAGATTGAGCGAAACGGTGACCTCGGGGTGGAGTTCCCGAAACAGCGGCACCAGCGGGGCGACGTGGCGACGACCGAAGCCGGCCGGCGCGGTCAGGCGCAAATGGCCGCTGACCCGCGCGCCACCGGCGCTGACACTGGCTTCGGCCTGCGCCAGATCGGCCAGCAGGCGCTGGCAGTCCTCCAGGAAGGCGCTGCCTTCATGGGTGAGCGTCAGCCGCCGGGTGGTGCGCACCAGCAGCTTCACGCCCAGGTGGGCTTCCAGCGCATCCAGGCGTCGGCCCACGATGGCCGGCGCCACGCCCTCGGCGCGCGCCGCCGCGGTCAGGCTGCCGCGCGAGACGACGGTCACAAACGTTTCAATGGCCTTGAGCTTGTCCACAGGCGGCGGGGATTGCGTTGTCTGCCAACGCTTCTGGAAGGATTGTGGGGCTCATTATGTACGTAAAAGTCATGAGTGAGCGCGGTTTCGGTGCAGCAATGCCCGCGTTGGCTTGCCGTACAGTGACACCTATCCCGTGGCCGCCCCGCAGTGGCCACCGGCCCCGTTTTCTCACCATCCCAGGAGGTTTTCATGACCGCTCGCACCCCTGTCGGCCGCATGCAGGTGGCCACCGTTCTGTACGATTTCGTCAACCAGCAGGTCTTGCCAGGCACCGGCCTCGACGCGGCCCGGTGGTGGGGCGCCTTCGATGCCATCGTGGCCGATCTGGCCCCGAAAAACCGGGCGCTGCTGGCCGAGCGCGACCGCCTGCAGGCCGAGTTGGACAAATGGCACAGCGCCAACCCGGGGCCCATCCAGAACATGGCCGCCTACCGCCAGTTTCTGGAGACGATCGGCTATCTGGTGCCTGCTCCGGCCGACGTGAAGGCGACCACCGCCAACGTGGACGCCGAACTGGCCGTGCAGGCCGGCCCGCAGCTGGTGGTGCCCATCCTCAATGCCCGCTATGCGCTCAATGCGGCCAATGCCCGCTGGGGCAGCCTGTACGACGCGCTCTACGGCACCGACGCCATCCCCGAGACCGATGGTTGCGCCAAGGGCCCAGGCTACAACGAGAAGCGCGGCGCCAAAGTGATTGCGTTCGCGCGGCAGTTTCTGGACCAGGCCGCCCCGCTGGCCAGCGGCTCGCACGCCGATGCCGCGGCTTACGCCATCGTGGGCGGCCGGTTGCAAGTCACGCTCCAAGGCGGGGCCACCACCGGCCTGAAAGATCCCGCCCAGCTCGTGGGTTACCAGGGCGAGGCGGCCGCGCCCCAGTCGGTGCTGCTGGTGCACAACGGCAACCACATCGACATCGTCATCGACCGCAGCACCCCCATTGGCGCCAGCGATCCGGCGGGCGTGGCCGACGTGGTGCTGGAAGCGGCCCTGTCCACCATTTTGGACCTAGAAGATTCCGTGGCCGCGGTCGATGCCGAGGACAAGGTGCTGGGCTATCGCAACTGGCTGGGCATCCTGCAAGGGTGGCTCACCGAGAGCTTCGACAAAGGCGGCCGGCGCATGACGCGCGGCCTCAACCCCGATCGGGTCTATACCGCGCCCGCTGGCGGGGAGGTGCGGATGCACGGCCGCAGCCTGATGTTCGTGCGCAACGTCGGTCACCTGATGACCAACCCGGCCATTTTGTACACCGACGCCGACGGCACGGTGCGCGAAATTCCCGAGGGCATCATGGACGCGGTCATCACCACCACGATTGCGCTGCACGATTTGCAAGGCCGTGGCCGGCTGCCCAGTGGCGAGTCGATCCGCAACAGCCGCACCGGCAGCGTCTACATCGTCAAGCCCAAGATGCACGGGCCCAAGGAAGTGGCGTTTGCCGCCGAACTGTTCAGCCGCGTGGAGCAGATGCTGGGGTTGCCCGACAGCACCGTCAAGCTCGGCATCATGGACGAGGAGCGCCGCACCTCCGTCAACCTCAAGGCCTGCATCGCCGCGGCGGCCAGCCGCGTGGCGTTCATCAACACCGGCTTCCTCGACCGCACCGGCGACGAAATGCACACCGCCATGCTGGCCGGCCCCATGATCCGCAAGGGCGACATGAAGGCCAGCGCCTGGATCCAGGCGTATGAGCGCAACAACGTGCTGGTGGGCTTGCAGTGTGGGCTGCGCGGCCGCGCCCAGATCGGCAAAGGCATGTGGGCCATGCCCGATCTGATGGCGGCGATGCTGGAGCAGAAAATCGCGCACCCCAAGGCTGGCGCCAACACCGCCTGGGTGCCCAGCCCGACGGCCGCCACGCTGCACGCGCTGCACTACCACCAGGTCAAGGTGACCGACATCCAGGCCGAGCTGGAGCGCATCGACGCCGATGCCGAGCGCGACAACCTGCTGACCGGCTTGCTGACCGTGCCGGTGGCCGCCCACCCGACCTGGAGCGAGGCCGACAAGCAGGCCGAGCTGGACAACAACATCCAGGGCATCCTCGGCTACGTGGTGCGCTGGGTGGATCAGGGCATCGGTTGCTCCAAGGTGCCCGACATCCACGACGTCGGCCTGATGGAGGACCGCGCCACGCTGCGCATCAGCAGCCAGCACGTGGCCAACTGGCTGCACCACGGCGTGGTGACCGAGGCGCAGGTGCGCGAGACCTTTGCCCGCATGGCCGCCAAGGTGGACGCCCAGAACGCGGGCGATCCGGCTTACAAGTCGCTGGTCGCCAACCCCAATGGCGCGGCGTTCCAGGCCGCGTTGGACCTCGTGTTCAAAGGCAAGGCGCAGCCCAGCGGCTACACCGAGCCGCTGCTGCACGCTTGGCGCCTGAAGGTCAAGGCCGGGCAGGCTTGAGGCTTATCATCCTTGCAAATCACGGAATGAAACTCCATAATTGCAAGGATGTTTCAGCGCCATTTGCTGCCCACGCTGACCTGATCAGCCCGGGCGTTTCATGGCGCTTTTGGCGGCCGCCAAGGTGGGGCGGGAATGCGTTCCGTATCGCTAGGTACCTGGGGAAAGCGGTCCGCCTCCCAGTCGGCCACGGCCTGTTCGATGCGTTCGCGGCGGCTGGAGACGAAGTTCCACCACAGGTGGCGCGGGCCGTCTGGCGGCTCGCCGCCCAGCACCATCACCTGGGCGGGCGCGCCGGGCGGGGCGCTGACGGTGCAGCCGTTGGCGTCGGGCAGTGCCATCACACGGGCCGCCACGGGCTGCCCGTCCAGAACGAAGGGCGTATCGGGGGCGTAGAGCGCGACTTCCGGTGCCAGCCGTGGCAGACGCACCGAGGCGCCAGGCGCCAGCCGCAAATCCAGGTACAGGGTCTGCATGGGCAGGGTCAGGGGCGAGCGTTCCCCAAAAGCCTCGCCCGCCAGCACGCGGATCCGTGCGCCGCCATGCGCAATGTTCGGCAGGCGGTCGGCCGCCAGGTGCTCGAAGGATGCGGGCACCTCCTCATGGCTGCGCGGCAGGGCCAGCCAGAGTTGCAGGCCGTGGGTCTGTACCGGTTGGCCGATCAGGTCTTCGGGAGTGCGCTCGCTGTGCACCACCCCCTGGCCCGCCGTCATCAGGTTGACGGCGCCAGGCTCGATGCGTTGCACCGCCCCGGTGCTGTCGCGGTGCATCATGGCGCCGGCAAACAGGTAGGTCAGCGTGCACAGGCCGATGTGGGGATGGGGCCGCACATCGTGCTCGCGCTGGCCGATGCCGTCCAGCGGGCCCATGTGATCGAAGAACACGAACGGCCCCACCGACCGGTGTCCGGCCTGGGGCAGCAGGCGCCGCACCGTGAAGCCGCCACCCAGGTCCTTGGCCTGTCCATGCACAGTGCGGAAAGGGGCGGCTTCAGAGGGCATGCGGATCTCTGTCTGGGGTGGGGTATCCTCAGGCGCGGCCCTGCTTGGCATCGAGGCTCCAGGCCCCGGCGCCGCTGGCCACCAACGCCAGCAGGCCACCGATCACGCCCAGGTTCTTGAAGAACATGAGTTGCTGCACGAACTGCTGCTCAGCCGACATGGCCCAGTAGTTGTGGAAGAACACCGTGGCCGCCAGCGTGAATACGGCCAGCGCCAAGGCGGCCCACCGTGTCTGCCAGCCGGCCAGCAGCGCCAGTGGAGCGACGACTTCCACGACGATGGCGATGAGGGCGCCCAGCGTGGCCAGCGGCAGGCCGACGGAGGCGATGTAGCCCACGGTGTCTTCGAAGCCGACGATCTTGTTCAGGCCCGCGGGCAGGAACAGGGCCACCATCAGCAGGCGGGCAAGCAGCGGAAACAGCGGGTGATGCAAAAACATGGAATGAACTCCAGCGGTTGGAATGCCTAGACTGTAGGCAAACCGACCGCCGGGTGCGGCGCATGGATTTCATGAAATCATTCAAAAAAACTGAACAGTCCCGCGTCAGACAAAAAACCGGCGCAGGGCTTCGGCGGTGTCATCGGGCAGTTCTTCGGGGATGAAATGGCCGGCGGGCATGGCCTGCCCAGAAACTTGGGCAGCGCATTGGGCCTGCCAGAGCGCCAAGGGGCGGAACAGCCGGTGCACCACGCCACGCTCCCCCCACAGCACCAGCATGTCGCAGGCGATGCGCTGGCCGCGAGCCCGGCTGGCGGCGTCGTGTTCCAGGTCGATGCCAGCACTGGCGCGGTAGTCCTCGCAGGCGCTGTGGATGGCGTGTGGCCGACAGAAGCACCGCTCGTATTCGGCCAGCGCCTCGGGTTCCAGATGGGCAAGGCCCTGCCCGCCCCATCCCCCCAACTTGGTGTGCAGGTAGCTGAGGGCACAGCCGCCGATCATGGTTTCGGGCAGTGGCGCGGGCTGGATCAGGTGGAACCAGTGGTAATAGGCGCGTGCGAAGTCCATGTCGGTGCGGGCGTACATGTCCAGCGTCGGGGCGATGTCGATGACGCAGAGCTTGCGCACGCGCTGCGGGTGGTCCAGCGCCAGTCGATGAGCCACTCGGCCACCCCGGTCATGGCCGCCCAGGAACGCCTGGTCGATGCCCAGGTGGTCCAGCAGGGCCACCACATCGGCGGCCATGGCCCGTTTGCTGTGCGGTGCGTGATCGGGGGCATCGGGTGCCCGGGCGGCCGAGTCGCCGTAGCCACGCAGGTCTGGCAGGATCAGTCGGTAGTGCGCTGCCAGTGCACGGGCCACCCGGTGCCACATCACGTGCGTCTGCGGAAAACCATGCAGAAGCACCAGCGCCGGGGCGTCAGCCCGGCCTCCGATACGGTAGTGAACCCGGCTCTGCGGCAGGGCCAGGGTGTGGGTCTCGAAGTGTTCGAACCAGGGGGCCGAAGATGTGGTCATGGCGGGCGTTTCTCAGATCACATTCGACAGCGTGAACATCACCGCCGACCCCAGCGACTGCTCCAGCGCGTCCACCGGCACTTTCATTTTTTCGGCCATCACGGCGGTGTCCCCGTCTTTCGGTGCCTTGGCGCGGGCGCGCGGGACCACCAGCCGCAGCACGGCCAGGTTCGGGTGCATCGCGGCCAAGTCATGGCGCAGTTGCCCGATGTCGGCCGGCGGGCTGTCTTCGTCCAGGATCAGCAGGTGCACGTCGCGGTCGCGCATGGCGGCCAGTGTCTGCGCGGCGCTGGCCACACCATCGGCCGTCACGCCCAGCTGCTTGACGATGCCCAACGCCCGCAGACGCGTCTCGGGCGAGGCCGAGCAGACCAGCACATAGGCACCGCTGACGGTTTTGAACACGGTGGACGGGGTGCCGTCGGCGGTATGCAGCTCCGCGCTGGACGATGGGGCGTTCAGCACCCGCTTGAAGCAGGCCGTCAGCACCACGCCGTCGGCCACCACCTCCCGGTGCAGCTCGATGCCGCCATCGGTGGCGGCGATCTGACGCAGCAGCAGCCATTGGATGTTGTCCATGAACACTTCGGCCTGCGACGGGGGCTCGGCCGTGAGGATTTTCATCGACAGACGCGCCCGTGGCGGCTCGTGTGCCTGGTCCAGTCGCAGGTCGATGTGTGCGCCCAGGCGCACGCTCCAGTCCAGCATGGCCTGGGTCAAGCCGTAGCCCAGCGTGGGGTCGATCAGCAACTCGACGGGCTTGAATTTGCGCCGGACCGTGATGCCCTGCAGCGCCAGTTCATCCCGCCGCTCCTGCAGCACCGATTCGACCACATAGGCCAGATCGATTTTCTCGTGCGACTGACGCACCCGTCCGCTCTGGAAGCGAATAATTTGCTGCGCATGCACGGCACAGTGCTTGAGGCGCTGTGCCGGGGTGGTCAGCACCTGGCACTCGGCAGGGCTGAGGCGGCCCCGCTGCACCAGCACCTCCAGACCGCGCAGCAGGGCGTCGACCGTGTCCACGGCCTGTTCGGTCAGCGCCGTGGCCAGCTCGGGCCAATGCGCTGCCATGCGCCAGTCCGCTTCGTCGGGGAGTGCGGGGAGTGCGGGGTGTGGGGCCGGTTCCGGGGATGGGGTGTCAATCATCAGCGGCGAGCGTACCGCAATCGCGCCAGTGGCGGAAGTGCTGCGGCGTCCCTTCTTTGCCACAATAGCGTTCATGAGCATGACCACCGCTGCCTATCCTCTGTCGCGTCCGCGCCGCCTGCGCCGCGACGTGTTCACCCGCAACCTGGTGCGTGAGCACCACCTCACGGTGCACGACCTGATTTACCCCGTGTTCGTGCTGGACGGCCACAACCGCCGCGAACCCGTGGCCTCCATGCCCGGCGTCGAGCGCCTGAGCCTGGACTTGCTGCTGCCCGTGGCGCAGGAGTGCGTGGACCTGGGCATTCCAGTCATGGCGCTGTTCCCCGTCATCGACCAGTCCCTCAAGACGCCCGATGGCCGCGAAGCCTACAACCCCGACGGCCTCATTCCCCGCGTGGTGGCCGAACTCAAAGCCAAGGTGCCCAACCTCGGCGTGATGACCGACGTGGCGCTCGACCCCTACACCAGCCACGGCCAGGACGGCCTGCTCGACGAGCACCACTACATCCTCAACGACCCGACGGTCGAGGTGCTGGTGAAACAGGCCCTGTGCCAGGCAGCGGCCGGCGTGGACATCGTCGCCCCCAGCGACATGATGGACGGCCGCATTGGCGCCATCCGCCAGGCCCTGGAGGCCCATGGCCACGTGCACACCCGCATCATGGCCTACAGCGCCAAGTACGCGAGCAGCTTCTACGGCCCCTTCCGCGACGCGGTCGGCAGCGCCGTCAACCTGGGCAAGGCCGACAAGAAGGTCTATCAGATGGACCCCGGCAACACCGACGAGGCCCTGCGCGAAGTGGCGCTGGACCTGGCCGAGGGCGCCGACATGGTGATGGTCAAGCCCGGCATGCCCTACCTGGACGTGGTGCGCCGTGTGAAAGACGAGTTCAAGGTGCCGACTTTTGCCTACCAGGTCAGCGGCGAGTATGCGATGCTGAAAGCCGCTGCCCAGAACGGCTGGCTCGACCACGACGCGGTGATGATGGAGAGCCTGCTGGCCTTCAAGCGCGCCGGGGCCGACGGCATCCTCACCTACTTCGCGCGCGAGGCGGCGCGGCTGCTGCGCCAGCCCTGAGCCGCAGGCCCTGCCGTTCGCCGCAGCGACAATACCCACCATGAAGCACCTCCAACCCAAGGAAGCCTGGCAGTGGCTGCAGGCCCATGCCGACGATCCGCCCGAGCAGGCCCCGCTGTTCGTGGATGTGCGCATGGAAATCGAGTCTCTCTACGTCGGGCGCCCGCCCGGGGTGGTGCACATTGCCTGGTACGACTACCCAGATCTCAAGCCCGACCCCGAGCGCTTTGCCCGCCAGGTCGAGGCCGAAGCGGGCCACAAGGACCGCCCCATCCTGCTGATCTGCCGCAGTGGCAAGCGCACGCTGGATGCCGGGCAGGCGCTCGAAGCCGCCGGCTTCACCGACGTGGCCCACGTGGTGCACGGCTTCGAAGGCGAGCTCGACGAGCACTTTCACCGCTCCACCGTCAACGGCTGGCGCCACGACGGCCTGCCCTGGGAGCAGATGTGAAAGGCGGAGGCCCGTCGCTTGCTCAGTGAAGCCCTTGCCGTGCCAGACACGGTCGAGCCCGGCGTCACCCCGTGGGAGGGCGAGTGCCACGCCGTGCTGCGCGACGTGTTCGGCTATGCCCGTTTTCGCGGGCCGCAGCAGGCCATCGTGGCCCACGTCAGCGCCGGGGGCGATGCCCTGGTGCTCATGCCCACCGGTGGCGGCAAATCGCTGTGCTACCAGATCCCGGCCATCGTGCGGCACCGGGCCGGGCATGGGGTGGCCATCGTCGTCTCGCCCCTGATCGCGCTCATGCACGACCAGGTCGGCGCCTTGCGTGAAGCCGGCGTCGAGGCCGCCTACCTCAACTCCAGCCTGTCGGGGGAAGACGCTGCCGAGGTGGAGCGGCGCCTGCTGCGCGGCGAGCTGGTGCTGCTGTATGCCGCGCCCGAGCGGTTGACCACGCCGCGCTTCATGGCCCAGTTGCAATCGTTGCACGAGCGTGGGCTGCTGAGCCTGTTTGCGATCGACGAGGCGCATTGCGTCAGCCAGTGGGGCCACGATTTCCGACCCGAGTACCGCGGGCTGGCGGCCTTGCACGAACGCTTCCCAGACGTGCCGCGCATCGCGCTGACCGCCACGGCCGATGCGCTCACCCGCGACGACATCGTGCACCACCTGCAATTGCAGGCAGCGCAGCACTTCGTCAGCAGCTTCGATCGGCCCAACATCCGCTACCACATCGTCGAGAAAAAAGACAGCGTGCAGCAATTGCTGCGCTTCATTCGCGACGAGCACACCCACGCCAGCGGCCATGACGCGGGCGTGGTGTATTGCCAGTCGCGCCGCCGCGTCGAGGAGGTGGCGGCCCAACTGGCCGAGGCCGGCTTGCGCGCCTTGCCGTATCACGCCGGGCTGGATGCCGCCGTGCGCCAGCGCCATCAAGACCGTTTCTTGCGCGAAGACGGGCTCATCATGGTGGCCACCATCGCGTTCGGCATGGGGATCGACAAGCCCGATGTGCGCTTCGTGGCGCATCTGGACATGCCCAAGAACATCGAGGGCTACTACCAGGAAACGGGCCGCGCCGGGCGCGACGGCGAGCCCGCCAATGCCTGGATGGCCTACGGCCTGCAAGACGTGGTGAACCAGCGCCGCATGATCGATGAGAGCCCCGCCGCCGACGAGTTCAAGCAGGTGCTGCGCGGCAAGCTCGATGCCTTGCTGGCGCTGGCCGAGGCCACCGACTGCCGGCGCGTGCGCTTGCTGGCCTATTTCGGGGAAGCCTACGGCCAGGCAGGCCCGGACGGGCTGGCCGCGGGGGCACGTTGCGGCAATTGCGACAACTGCCTGCAGCCGCCGCAGACCTGGGACGCCACCGAAGCCGCCCGCAAGCTGCTGTCGTGCATCTACCGCGTGCAGCAGGCCAGCGGCAGCGCTTTCGGCGCCGGGCACCTGATCGACATCTTGCGGGGCAAGGCCACCGACAAGGTGCGCCAGTACGGGCACGACCGTCTCAGCACCTTTGGCATCGGCACCCAACTGGGCGAGAGCGAATGGCGCAGCCTGCTGCGCCAGCTGATCGCGCGCGGCGCGGTGCGGGTGGACGGTGGGCCGTTTGCCACCCTGCACCTGGCCGAAGGCGCGCGCGCGTTGTTGCGCGGGGAGGCAACGGTGCGCTTGCGCGTGCCCTCGACCAGCCCAGCGCGCAGCCGTGGCGGCGCGCGCCAGCGGGTGGTGGCGGCCGAAGCCACCCTGCCACTGGCCGCCCGCGAGACGCTCGCGGCCCTCAAGGCCTGGCGCGCCGAGGTGGCTCGCGAGCACAACCTGCCCGCCTACGTCATCCTTCACGACGCCACCTTGCGCGCCATCGCCGAGCGCCAGCCCCGCAGCTGGGCAGACCTGGAGGGCCTGCCCGGTCTGGGGCAGAAAAAGCGGGAGGCTTACGGGGCGGCGGTGTTGCGCGTGGTCAACCCGTAAAGCCGATGCTGCGCCGCTCGCGCACTTCGGGCTTGAGCCGGTGCTCGGCTTCGAGCTGGCACAGGAAGTCCTCCGCCGAAGGGGCTTCGTGCAGCAGCTCCCACTGGCGTTTGACGGCGGCGAAATCGCCCAGGCACAGCTGATCGAGCGCCAGCAGCCGCTGCGACCACTCGGCCGGCACGGCCGCTGCCTCCGTGCTGCCCAGGGCCTCGCGGGCGAACAAGGCCAGGCGCTGGGCGGCCGTCAGCGGCTTGAAGCGGATCTTGAACGTGAAACGGCGCAGGGCTGCGGCATCGATGCGCTCCATCAGGTTGGTGGTGCACACAAAGATGCCCTCGAAGCGTTCCATGCCCTGCAGCATTTCATTGACTTCGCTGACTTCGTGCGTGCGCAGGGCGCCGCGGCGGTCCAGCAGAAAGCTGTCGGCCTCGTCGAGCAGCAGCACCGCTTGCTCGGCTTGCGCCTCGGCAAACATGGTGGCCATCTGCTGCTCGGTCTCGCCCACGAATTTGCTCACCAGATCGCTGGCCTGTCGCACCATCAGCGGTCGTTCCAGCTCATGGGCCAGGTATTCGGCCAGCGCGGTCTTGCCGGTGCCGGGTGGGCCGTGGAAGCACAGCGTGCCTTGGCCTTTGGTCCGCAGTGCCGCCACGATGCGCGGCAGCGCGTGGCGCGACTCGATGTGCAGCCACTGCAGACCGTAATCCATCGGCTGGGCCCGGGCCGTGGCGCCGGCGCGCCGGCCCAGTGCCTGGTCCGCGTGTTGGAGCTGGCGCTCGATCAGGCGATCGAAATGCGCCGGGTCGGCGCTGTCGGGCGCGGCCAGCCGCGCGAAGCGCAGCGCGGTGTGGATTTGCGCGGGCGTCAGCCCCGGGCGCTCCACCAGCCGGCCCACCAGCCGTTCCGAAACCGGCTGGCCCTCCAGGGCTTTGCGCACCAGTTGCTCGCGGGCGCCGGGTGGCGGGCTTTTGAGTTCGAGGTGGTAGGCAAAGCGGCGGCGAAAAGCCGGGTCGATCTGGTCGATGCGGTTGGTGATCCACAGCGTGGGCACTGGGTTGGATTCCAGCACCTGATTGACCCAGGCCTTGCCGCCGGGGTCTGCCGTTTCGTTGCGCCCTGCGCGGGCCAAGCCCTCGGGGGCGGCCGGGAACACGTCCTCCACCTCGTCAAACAGCAGCGCCGAGCGCGCCGTGCCCTTGAGGAACACTTGCGCAATCTGCAGCGATCGGTAGCGGTCCTTGCCGCTGAGCGAATGGCCTTCCCGATCGGCATATTCCACCTCGAACAACTCCAGCCCGGCGGCTTGCGCGACCACGCGGGCCAATTCCGTCTTGCCGGTGCCGGGCGGGCCATAGATCAGCACATTGACGCCGGCTTCCCGGCGCGCCACGGCCTCGCGCAGCAGGGTGCACAGCAGGGCCGCGTCTTCGGCCACGAAGGCAAAGTCGTCCAGATCCAATGCCGAGCGCGCCGCGGGCCGGGTGAACACCGCCATCAACTCGTTGTGGCTGCGGTACTCGCGCATCAGCACCGGCGGCAGCCGCTCGCTGACCTTCATCAGGTCGGCCATGTCGGTGATGTTGTGTTCCGGCAGCAAGTTGTCCACCAGCCCGATGCGCTCCAGCCGCGAACCGGCACGCAGCGCCTCCCGGATTTCCGCGGCGTTGACGCCGGCCACATCGGCCAGCAGGGCGTAGGCCTCAGGCGCGTTGTGGACCTTGAATTCGACCAGGATGTTGCGCAACTCGCGCTGGTAGCGGGCCAGGGTGCCATAGAGCAGCAAGGCCTTTTCGCCGGCGTTGAGTTGCAGCAGGTGGGCCAGCGTCTCGATGTTGCGCTCCAGCAGACTGGGGCGGCGCTGCAGTGCCTGGCGCAGCCACTCGCCCGTGGCGGCCAGCACCGTCATCACGTCCTTCGGCGCTTCGCGGGCGTATTCGTCCAGATGGAAAAACAGCGTGCCTTCTTCGTAGGGGCCTTGCCAGATGCCGAACCGCTCCAGAAAAGCCGCCGGACTCAGCGCCTCCTGCCCGTGCCACCACTCGTTGTCGTGGCAGCGCTGCTGCAGAAACAGGCGCAGCCGCCGCAGGATGGTGGGCGGCCAGACCAGGTGGCGACCGGCCAGCGCGAGCAAGGCATTGAGGTCGCGCCTCAGGTTGAAGCGCGCGCCCTGTCGCGCCACGAGGCTGAGCACGAAATGCGAACACATCAGATCCAGCACCGGGGCATCGCGCACGCCGGGGGGCATCAGCAGCGGACCAGCCGCGTGCCCCCCGGCCAAGGCACGCGTCGCGGCGCGCTCCGGGCGCGCCCGCGTGGCGGGCTCGGGGGGCGTGGGCTTGGGGGCAGGCGAGCGCTCGCGCAGCACCTGCCCATCGGCCCGGGGTGACGTCGAACGCTTGACCATCCGAGGACGACTCCTGCTGCCAGCCGGGCAGCCCAAGGTGGCCCGGCCTGTGGGGCGAACCATACCCCAGCTGACGGCAACATGGAAGGGGCTCGGCAAAACCCGAGGCCGGTTTGGCGGCAATTTGATTAAAATCAAGTGAGAAACCCCATTACCGCCTATTCAGGAGCCCTTCATGAGCCACGCCCCGCAGCACGAGCAACACCAGGAAGAAGTCGATCCGGCCGAGGCCATCGTGGACGTGATCCCCTGGGTGCTGCCCTTGGCGGGCGCCCTGCTGATCTTTCTGCTGGCCTTCATTGCCGTGACCATGGCCTGATCCCTCTCAGGCTGACGACCAGAAACCGGCCCTGGGCCGGTTTTTTTGTTGGGTGCCGAGATCGTTATGAGGCATTAACTCATGCAAGTTTTGCATGAAAAGCGGGTGACGATTTCATGCGCATTTCATAAAATTCATGATTCTTGCCCCTGGTGCGGGCGACAAGCGCAGTCCCTCGGTCAAGAAAGGGATATGGAAAGCCGTATGCCATACCCTGAGATCGTCTGACTCCCGGACGCGGCGTGGTCTTTCCACATCCGCTTTCTTACCTTCTGGAGTCGATCTCATGAACGCACCGCTGATGCAGGGCCTTGAACTCAAGGTGCCCGATTACGTCAAGAACGCCAGGCTCATCGCCTGGGTGGCCGAGATGGCCGCGCTGTGCAAGCCCGAACGCATCGAATGGTGCGACGGCAGCCAAGCCGAGTACGACCGCCTGTGCGAGCAAATGGTGGCCGCTGGCACGCTCAAGCGCCTCAACCCGGCCAAGCGGCCGAATTCCTACCTGGCTTGGTCCGACCCGTCCGACGTGGCCCGGGTCGAAGACCGCACCTTCATCTGCACCGAAAACCCCGACGATGCCGGCCCCACCAACAACTGGGTCGCCCCGGCCGAGATGCGCGCCACCCTGCGCCCGCTGTTCGACGGCTGCATGCGGGGCCGCACCCTGTACGTGATCCCTTTCAGCATGGGGCCGCTGGGCTCGCACATCGCCCACATCGGGGTGGAGTTGTCTGACAGCCCCTATGTGGTCGTCAACATGCGGCACATGACCCGCATGGGCCGCGCCGTGTACGACGTGCTGGGCGTCGATGGCGAGTTCGTGCCCTGCGTGCACACCGTGGGCGCGCCGTTGGCCGACGGTCAGAAAGACGTGGCCTGGCCCTGCAACCCCACCACCAAGTACATCGTCCACTACCCCGAGACGCGTGAGATCTGGTCCTACGGCTCCGGTTACGGCGGCAACGCGCTGCTGGGCAAGAAGTGTCTGGCGTTGCGCATCGCTTCCACCATGGGGCGCGAACAAGGCTGGCTGGCCGAGCACATGCTCATTCTGGGCGTCACCAGTCCGGCTGGCAAGAAATACCACGTGGCCGCGGCTTTTCCCAGCGCTTGCGGCAAGACCAATTTCGCCATGCTCATCCCGCCCAAGGGTTTCGAGGGCTGGAAGGTCACCACCATCGGCGACGATATTGCCTGGATCAAGCCCGGCCCTGATGGGCGTCTCTACGCCATCAATCCCGAGGCTGGCTATTTCGGCGTGGCGCCGGGCACCAACACGCTGACCAATCCCAACTGCATGGCCAGCCTGGACCGCGACGTCATCTTCACCAACGTGGCGTTGACCGACGACGGCGATGTGTGGTGGGAAGGCATGGGGCCCGCGCCTGAGCGTGCCACCGACTGGCAGGGGCAGGCGTGGACGCCCGACATTGCCAAGGCCACGGGCCGAAAAGCCGCCCATCCCAACGCCCGCTTCACGGTGTCGGCCACCAACAACCCCGCGCTTGACGAGGCCTGGGACTCGCCGGCCGGGGTGCCGATCGATGCATTCATTTTTGGCGGACGGCGCTCCAACACCGTGCCCCTGGTGACCGAAGCCCGCGACTGGGTGGAGGGCGTGTACATGGCGGCCACCATGGGTTCCGAAACCACCGCCGCGGCCTTTGGGGCGCAGGGCGTGGTGCGGCGCGACCCATTTGCCATGCTGCCGTTCTGCGGCTACCACATGGGCGACTACTTCCAGCACTGGCTGGATCTGGGCGCGCGCTTGCAGGCCGCTGGCGCCCGGCTGCCGGCCATTTTCTGCGTCAACTGGTTCCGCAAAGGGCCCGACGGGCAGTTCGTCTGGCCGGGCTTCGGCGACAACATGCGAGTGCTCAAATGGATGCTGGACCGCCTCGAAGGCATGGGCCAGGGCGTGGAGCACCCCTTCGGCGTGAGTCCGCGTTACGAAGACCTGCACTGGGATGGCCTGGACTTCAGCCCCGAGCAGTACGCCGCCGTCAGCCGCATCGACCCGGCCGACTGGCAGCGTGAACTGGCGCTGCATGCCGAGCACTTCGAGCAGCTCGCGGCACGCCTGCCCCAGGCGCTGACCGAGGTCAAGGCTCGCATCGAGGCCCGGCTGGCGGCTTGCGCATGAAAAAAGGCAGCCGTCGGCTGCCTGGGCAAGGTCGGCGGCCGTGGCGAGCGCCACGGCGCTGGCCGCTGGCTTATACGTAGAACGGCACCATGCGGCGGCGGCCGTCCATGTCCACCACGGCACCGGCTTCCCAGTTCCATTCCCGCGCCGGGTCGATCGCCGAGCGGCGCGACACCTCGGGCAGGCCCAACGGAGCCAGGGCCTCGGTGTGGACGGTCAGGTCGGCGCGGTCGCGGGCGGCTTGCAGATCGGCCATCACGCGCGGGTCGTGACGGGCCAGCACCAGCAGCCGGGCGTCGGCGCGGGCGGCAGCGCGGGCGCGGGCCCAGCCATCGAGCAGCGTCAGCAGGCGCTGGGCGGCGCGGCGGGCGGTGCCGGCCAGCAGCAGGCTGCCGGCAAACACCACGGCCCACATGGCCACCCAGGTGGCCAGCAGATGCTCGTCGGCCCAGGAGGCCATCAGCCGGTCGGTGGCCACGGCCAGCGCGGCCACGGCGGCGGCCAGCAGCAGGGCGGCCAGCGGACGGTCGGTGCGGCGGGCGGAGGGGCGGCTCGGCGCCCCAGCCACAGGGGCAGAAGTTGAGGCGTATGCGGTCATGTCAGGCTCCTTGTGCTGCAATGCAGCATTGCATGGGGCGAATATTAGGGCAAACCCTCATGTCACACCAATTTATTTTTGTGATGGCTTATATTCGCCATTGAAATGAATGAGCTGAACTTCCGCACCTTGGATCTGAACCTGCTGCGCGTGTTCGACGAAGTGATGGCCGAGCGCAACCTCACGCGCGCGGCGCACAACCTGTCGATGACGCAGCCGGCCGTGAGCAACGCCCTGCGGCGGCTGCGCGAACTCACCGGCGATGATCTGGTGCGGCGGGCGGGCTATGGCGTGGAGCCGACGCCGCTGGCGGCCACGCTCTGGCCCACCGTGCGCGAAGCCTTGCAGCAGTTGCGGGGGGCTTTGGCCCCGGGGGCGTTCGAGCCGGCCACGGCCACGCACCATTTCGTGCTGGCCATGGCGGATGCCACGGCGGCCAAGATCATGCCGGCGCTGGTGCAATGTCTGGACCGCGAAGCGCCGGGCGTGACGTTGCGGGTGCTGCCGCTGACCACGCGCGACCCGCGCGAGCTGCTGGAGCACGGTGGGGTGGATCTGGCGATCGGGCATTTCCCCGGCGTGCTGGCCGAGCTGAGCGCCTCCCACCTGCAGGACCATGTGCCGCGCTTCCAATCGCGCCGCCTGTACGACACGGCGTACGTCGTGGTGATGCGGCAAGGGCATCCCTTGGCCGCCGGCCCCCTGACGCTGGATGCCTACTGCGCGGCCCGGCATCTGCTGGTGAGTTTTTCCGGGCGGCCCTGGGGCTTCGTGGACGAGGCGCTGGCGGCCCAGTCGCGCCGCCGGCGCGTGGTGCTGACGGTCAACCAGTTCTTCACGGCCGGGCAAGTGGTGGCGACGTCCGATTTGTTGACCGTGCTGCCCCACCATTTTCTGGGCATGACTGGCCAGGAGCACGCGCTGGTGCATCGCCCGCTGCCACTGGAGCTGCCCCCGGTGCATGTGGACATGCTGTGGCACCGCCAAAGCCACGGCCAGGCGGCGCAGCGCTGGTTGCGCGACACCGTCTGGCGAGCCGTCGCGCAGGAGGCGGGCGCATGAGAATCCAACTGCTCAGCGACCTGCATCTCGAAGCCAACCCAGGCTTTTGCCCCGTGGTGGCCCCAGGTGCCGACGTGCTGGTGCTCGCGGGCGACATCGGCTCCTACCAGCGCCGCCCCGACGGCGCCCAGATGGCGGAGCCAGACTGGGGCTTGCAGCGGTTTTCACCGTTGCCCCAGTATGCCGGGTGGCCCACCCCGGTGCTGTTCTGCCCGGGCAACCATGAGTACGACGGACTGGACTTCGACGACGCCCACCGCCGCTTGCGTGCCACCTGTGAGCGACTGGGGATTGTGTGGCTGGAGCGCGCGACGCACGTGCTGGCGGGGGTGCGCTTCATCGGCACGACCTTGTGGAGCGACTTCGACGCCTTGGCCCAGGTGCCCCATGCCGGGCGCGGCCTGCCGGCCGAGCCGCAGGCACGCGCCGTGAAACTGCGTGAACGCGCGTTTCGCGCCGCCAATTTCCACCTCACGCGCATGCAGACCCAGCGCCATGGCCGGCTGTTCGATGCCCAGGCGGTGCGCGAAGAAGCCCTGGCTGCGCAGGACTGGCTGCGAACGGCGCTGGAGCAGCCCCATCCCGGCCCGACGGTGGTGGTCACGCACTTCGCCCCGAGTCTGCGCAGCCAGGATCCGCGCTATGGCATCAACCCGGGCACGGCCGGCTTTTGCAACGCCCTCGACGACTGGCTGGCGCTGGCCGACGTCTGGCTGCATGGCCACCTGCATTGCCGCCAGGACTACCGTCTGCACGGCTGTCGCGTGGTGGCCAATCCGCTGGGCTATGCCGACAAGGCCGAGCAGGAGGGGTTCGATCCGGTGTGTGTGGTGGAGGTGGACGATCGCGCAGTCTTGGGGTGCGCCTGACCTTCAGCCAAGCACGGGGTTTCGGGCGCGCGTCACAGCGGCGCGAGCGCCTGGGCCGCCCCTTGGCGCAATGCGCGGCTGAGGCCGTCGAGCACGTCGGAGGCCAGATTCCAGCAATGCCAGTACAGCGGCACCCGGTAATCGTGATCGGGCGCCACGTCCAGCAACTGCCCGCTCTGCAGCAAGGACGCTACCAGCGGACGGGGCACGGCCGTCACGCCCCAGCCGGCCAGCGCGGCACGCACCTGCCCTTCGGAAGAGGGCACATAGACCTGCTTGAGCGAGGCGCGCGGCAGCCCAAACGCCTGGCAGACAAAGTCGCGTTGCAAATCGTCTTTGCGGTTGAACGCGATGAAAGGCACGCGATGAAAGTTGTAAGGGGTCAGCCGCCCTTGCAGCGCCTCGGCAGCAAAGGCCGGCGAGGCCACGGCGGCGTAGGGCATCGCGCCCAGCGGCTCCAGCCGGCAGCCGCGCAGCGCCTGCCCCAGTGAGGTCACGCACCCCATCACCTGGCCTTCGCGCAGCCACTCGTGGGTGAAATCCTGGTCGTCGTGGATGATCTCGATGGCCAGGCCTTCCTGAATCAGAGGGGTGAGGGCCGGCAGGGCCCAGGTGGCGATGCTGTCGGCGTTGATGGCCACGGCGATGCGGTCCTCGTCGCGTTGGCCACGGGCCGCGTTGGGCGCCAGTTCGCGCAAATCGCGCTCCAGGTCGGCGCGCAGCAGCCGCATCATCTTCGTGTGCTTGAGCAAGAGCTGACCTGCCGCCGTGGCCTTGAGCGGGCGGCTGCGCACCACCAGCACCGTGCCGACCTGGGCTTCCAGGGCCCGCAGGCGCTGCGACACGGCCGACTGGGTGATCGACAGCCGCTGGGCCGCCCGCTCGAAGCCGCCTTCCTCGACGATCGCGGCCAGGCATTCGAGCGCATCCGGGTCGAAAGTGCTCATCGCGCCTCCAAATCAGTTTGGCTTATTGAATCGCCGTAAGTTTAATCCGACTTCACAACTATTGACGGATTTCGCATACTGCGGTTTTCTTGCGGGTAGACAACAAGGGGACACGGTATGCGCGTCATCGTTCTGGGGGCCGGCATCATCGGCACGAGCACGGCCTGGCATCTGATGCGGCGCGGCCACGAGGTCACGCTCGTCGATCGCCAGCCCGAAGCGGCGCTGGAGACGAGCTACGCCAATGCGGCGCAGATTTCGGTGAGCTACTGCGAGCCCTGGGCCAACCGCGAAGCGCCCTGGAAGGCGTTGAAGTGGATGTTTGACCGCGAAGCCCCGCTGTTGTGGCGGCCTCAGCTCGATGCCACCCAGTGGGTCTGGCTGCTGCGCTTCCTGGCCGAATGCAACGACCGCGCCTTCGAGCGCAATCTGGCGCAGATCGTGGCCCTGGGCCGCTACAGCCACGAAACCCTCAAAGCGATGGTGGCCGAGACCGGCATCGAATACCACCGTTCGCAGCGTGGCATCGCGCACTACTACATGGATCAGAAAGCCTTCGAGGAGGCGGGGCAGGCGGCCGAGCTGATGGCGCGTCATGGGGTGCAGCGCCGTGTGGTCGATCGCCAAGAGCTGCTGCGCATCGAGCCGGCGCTGCAGGCCTGCGCCAGCCGGATCGTCGGCGGCACCTACACCCAGACCGACGAGCATGGCGACGCCCGCGTGTTCACCCAGAAACTGGCGGCGCTGTGTCGCCAGCAGGGGGTCAATCTGCTGTTTTCACACCAGATCGAGCAACTCGCCGTCGAAGGCGGGGCCATCCGGCGTGTGGTCATCAAACACGCGCAGACCGGGATCACCAAGGTCCTGGAGGCCGATGCCGTGGTCGTGGCGTGCGGTTCCTACACCGCGCCGCTGTTGCGCACCGTCGGGGTGCGCGTGCCCATCTACCCGGGCAAGGGCTACAGCGCCACGTTGCCCGTGCTCGACGCGGCCCGCACGCCGCAGGTCAGCCTGCTGGACGACGGCCGTAAAATGGCGATTTCTCGTCTCGGTGACCGTTTGCGGGTGGCCGGCACGATCGAGCTTGGAGGGTTCGATCTGTCGCTGGACACCCCGCTGGCACAGGCCCGCTGCCGCATGCTGGTGCGCCGCATCGAGGAGGTGTTTCCCGGCGCGGTGGACACGCGCCTGCCCGAGCAGGGGGGCGACCCCCAGTTCTGGTGCGGGTTGCGCCCGGCCACGCCGACGAACATCCCCCTCATCGGCCGCACCCGGATTGCCGGTTTGTGGATCAATGCCGGACACGGTACGCTGGGCTGGACGCACGGGGCCGGATCGGGCCGTGCCCTGGCCGAGCTGATCAGCGGCGAGCGCCCCGCCATCGCGATGCGTTTTGCCGGTGAATCCGAGACGGAGTACCAGCGGTTCGCCGGCTCGCTCTCGCCACGCGCGATGGCCTGAAGGTGGCCTTTTTCCGTCCGCCACAAGCGGATAACGACAACATCCGTACGAGGAGACCCCCGTGAGTACGTCCATGACGCTGGACGAGCGCATCAGCTCGGCCATCCAACCGGCTTCCGATTTCGTTGCCGGCCTCATCTTTTACTCCGTGCCCGTGGCCGGCACGGCCTTCCCCCTCATCGTCGGCTGGCTCATCATCGCCGCCATCGTCTTCACGTTCTACTTCCGCTTCATCCAGATCCGCGGGTTCAAGCACGCCATCGACATCGTGCGCGGGCGCTATGCCGACCCCAAGCACCCGGGTGAAGTCACGCCCTTTCAGGCGTTGACGGCGGCCGTCTCCGGCACCGTGGGGCTGGGCAACATCGCCGGCGTGGCCGTGGCGGTGGCCATCGGCGGCGCTGGCGCCACGTTCTGGATGATCCTGGCCGGCCTGCTGGGCATGGCCTCCAAGTTCACCGAGGTGACGCTCGGCGTGAAGTACCGCGACATCCGCAAAGCCGATGGCGTGGTGGCCGGCGGGCCGATGCGCTACCTCTCCAAGGGCCTGGCCGAGCAGGGGCGGGCGCGGCTGGGCAAGTTTCTGGCGGTGTTTTTTGCCATCTGCTGTATCGGCGGCTCGATAGGCGGGGGCAACATGTTCCAGGCCAATCAGAGCTTCCAGCAGGTGGTCAACGTGACCGGTGGCGCCAGCAGCCCGCTGGCGGGCCAGGGGTGGTTGTTCGGTCTGATCATGGCGGTCATCGTGGGCCTGGTCATTATCGGCGGCATCAAGTCGATTGCGGCTGTCACGGCCAAGCTGGTACCGGGCATGGCGCTGCTGTACCTGGGTGCCGGCATGGTGGTGCTGATCGTCAACGCCGACCAGATCCTGTGGGCGTTTGGCCAGATCATCGGCGGCGCGTTTTCGGCCGAGGGTGTGGCCGGTGGCGTGGTTGGGGCGTTGATCCAGGGCTTCAGGCGCGCGACCTTCTCCAACGAGGCCGGCATCGGCTCGGCCGCCATCGCCCATTCCGCCGTGCGCACCGATCAGCCGGTCTCGCAGGGCTTCGCTGCGCTGCTGGAGCCGTTCATCGACACGGTGGTCATCTGCACCATGACGGCGCTGGTCATCATCATCACCGGTCACGTGACGGCCAGTGGCGTGACCGAACTTGCCGGTGAAGCCCGCGGTGTGGCGCTGACCTCTGCCGCCTTTGCCAGCACGATTTCCTGGTTCCCCTATGTGCTGGCGGTGTGCGTGGTGCTGTTTGCTTTCTCGACCATGATCACCTGGTCGTACTATGGCCTGCAGGCCTGGACCTATCTGTTTGGCGACAGCAAGGCGGCCGATCTGTCGTACAAGCTGCTGTTCCTGGCCTTCGTGGTCATCGGCTCGACCATGGCGCTGGGCCCGGTCATCGACTTCTCGGATTCGATGATCTTCGCCATGGCGATTGCCAACATCATCGGCCTGTACTTCCTCATGCCGGTGGTCAAGCGAGAGCTGGAGCAGTACTGGGAAGGCATTCAAAGCGGTCGCATCACCCGCTTCCGCTGATCGGTGACGGCCCCTATGGGGGTATTGATGGCCGGCCTCGAATGGGCGACAATAACCATTTTTCGAGGCCGGTTATTGTTTTTTGGGGGCGCGCACGACGTCCAAGGCCTTCGATCCATCCAACGATACTTCTCAGGGGACCGAATTGGCCAAGCGACTGCTCATCGTTGACGACAGCCGCGTCTCGCGCATGATCATCAAGGGCAAGGTAGCCTCGCTGCAACTCGACTGGGAAGTGCTCGAAGCCGCCTCCGGGGACGAGGCGGTGCAGCGCGCCCTCGAGCTGCGGCCGGATTTCATCACCATGGACGTGAACATGCCCGGCATGAGTGGTTTTGACGCCGCCGAGCGCCTGCAGGCCCTCTTGCCGCAGGCACGCATCGCGATGTTGACGGCCAACATCCAGGAAAGCAGCCGCGAGCGGGCCCAGACGCTGGGCGTCAAGTTCATCCAGAAGCCCGTGACCGAAGCCGCCATCCAGCAGGCGGTGGACTATTTCCGGGCCAGCGCATGAAGCTCTCCCCCCTCGAACTGGACGCTCTGACCGAGCTGTTCAACATGGGCGTGGGCCAGGCGGCCGACGCGTTGAGCCAGCTCGCTGGCGAGCCGGTGCTGCTGAGCATTCCCGAGGTGCGTCTGTTGCCCAAGGCCGAGGTGATCCGCCAGCTCGCCCGTGGCGACGACAAGCGCGTCAGCGCCGTGCGCCAAGGGTTTCACGGCGACATCGTCACCGATGCCATTCTCATGTTCCCGGCCGAGCAGAGCTTGCAACTCGTGCAGATCATGGTGGGTGAGCAGGTGCCGCTGGAGCATCTGGGCGAAATGGAGCAGGAGGCGTTGGCCGAAATTGGCAACATCTTGCTCAATTCGGTGGTGGCCAGCGTGGCCGACAGCCTGGGCCTGGCGCTGGACGGCTCATTGCCGGAGGTCGAACTCGGCGTGGTGTCGGACGTGCTGCTGGCCGAGCAGGACGTGGACGAGCCGCTGCTGAGCCTGCAGGTGCGCTTCGACATCGCCACGCGCAGCATTCACGGCTACCTGGCGTTCCTGCTGGACATGCGTTCCACCGGCATGCTGGAGGAGCGGGTCGCGGACTTCATCCGGCGTCTGCCAGGAGGCGGGGCGTGAGCCAGGTGGGAGGGGGGGCGCCACCGTGGCTGGCGTGGGCGCTGGCCAGCGTGCAGGCGGGCTTGCTGGTGCTCGATGACGATCTGGTCATCGTCTTTGCCAATCCGTGGCTGTTGCGGCGTGCGCGCCTCGGCGCCGATGCGGTGGTGGGTCGCCCGTTGTTTGACGTGTTTCCCGCTTTGCGAGGCGGGCATTTCGAGCGGCGCTTGCACAGCGTGCGCCAGGATGGCTTTCCCGCGCTGCTTTCCGAGACGCTGCACCCGACCGCGTTGCCCCTGTATCCGCTGACGGGGGACCCCTCGCCCGAGCGTCAGCTCAAGCAAAGCATCCAGATCGTGCCGACGGGCGCGGAGCCAGCGCGTGAACTGGGCGGGCGCTATCTGCTCATCCAGGTCTGGGACGTCACGCCGGCGGTGGCCCGCGAGCGGCTGCTCAAGCAGCAGGCCGAACGCATGCACGCCATGGCGCACATCGATGCCTTGACCGACATCGGCAACCGGCGCCATTTCGACGCGATGTTCGAGCGCGAATGGCGCCATGCGCAGCGTACCCAGGAAAGTCTGGGGCTGGTCTTGTTCGACGTGGACCATTTCAAAGCCTACAACGATACCTATGGCCATTTGCAGGGTGACGAATGCCTGCGACTGGTGGCCGGCGTCGTGGAGGCGCAGGCCCAGCGGCCGCGCGATGTGGTGTGCCGTTACGGTGGGGAAGAAATCGCCATGCTGTTGCCCGGCACCGATCTGGCCGGGGCATTGCAACTGGCGCACCGCGTGGTGGCGCAGGTGCGGGCACACGGCCTGCCGCATACGGGCAGCCCGCTGGGGGTGGTGACCGTCAGTGCCGGGGTGGCGTGCGAGCGGCCGGTGCCGGGGCTGTCGCCCGATACCCTCATCCTGCTGGCCGACCGGGCCTTGTATCAGGCCAAGCGCCAGGGGCGTGACCGGGTTTCCGTGCTCGAATACCAGCCGGCGCCCGCGCCCTGAGCAGGGGTTTGGACCCTGGGTGAGCCCGGGGCGCTGATCGAACAGGCACAATCGTTTCCATGCTTCCCCCCACCGCCGAGACTTTCCGGGCCGCCCTGGGCCGCTTCGCCACCGGCGTGACCATCGTCACCGCCCGGGCCGAAGACGGGGCGCTGGTGGGGCTGACGGCCAACTCCTTCAATTCGGTGTCTCTGTCGCCACCGCTGGTGCTGTGGAGCCTGTCGAGCGGTTCCAGCGCCTTGCCGGTGTTCCGCGGCAGGACGCATTACGCGATCAACGTGCTCAGCGCGCAGCAGCGGGAGCTGGCGCTGCGCTTTGCCGCCCGCGGCGTGGACCGCTGGGCCGGCGTGGCGTACACCGAGGGGGCCGCCGGCGCGCCGTTGCTCGAAGGCGCGATCGCCACCTTCGAGTGCTTCAACCGCAGCCGCTATGAGGAGGGGGATCACGTGATTTTCGTGGGTCAGGTCGAGCGCTGCCAGCACCGCAGCGAGTTGCGTCCTCTGCTTTATCACGGCGGCCGTTTTTACACGGAGCATCCGCTGTGAGCGGGCCCGCGGCCCGCAAGGACCATCTCGATCGCCTGGCCATCACGCTGCTGCTGGCCTGTTGCGCGTTTTGGGGGTTTCAGCAGATTCTCATCAAATCCACGGTGGATGAGGTGCCACCGCTGTGGCAAGCCAGCTTGCGTTTCGTGGGGGCCACGGCCCTGCTGTGGCTGTGGTGTCGGTGGCGCGGGGTGTCGCTGTTCCAGCGCGACGGCACGCTCCTGGCGGGCTTGTTGGCCGGGTTGCTGTTTGCCGGCGAATTTGCCTGCATTTACATCGGGCTGCAGTACACCACCGCGTCGCGCTTGACGGTGTTCCTCTACACCTCGCCGTTCGTGGTGGCCTTGCTGTTGCCCCGCTTCGTGCCGGGGGAGCGCTTGCGCACCGTGCAGTGGGTGGGCTTGGGCATGGCCTTCGCCTCGGTGGCGCTGGCCTTTGGCGAGGGGTTTGCCCGCTCGACCCCGACCCAACTCATGGGCGATGCCATCGCGCTGGCCGCAGGCATTTTGTGGGGGCTGACCACGCTCGTCATCCGCACCACCGCGCTGGCACAGGCCAGCGCCGAAAAAACGCTGTTCTATCAGGTCGCCGTCACGGCCGTGGCCGCGCCGCTGTTGTCGCTGGCCTTGGGCGAGACCTGGCGGCTGGACTATTCGGCCCTGGCTTGGGGATCGATCGGGTTGCAGACGGTGGTTGGCGCTTTTGCCAGCTATCTGGTCTGGATGTGGCTGTTGCGGCATTACCCGGCCACCCGCATGTCGTCGTTCGTGTTCCTCACACCGGTGTTTGCGCTGCTGTTCGGGGTGGGCCTGCTGGGCGAGCCGTTGACGCTGGCCTTGCTGCTGGCCTTGGGGGGCGTGGCCGCCGGCATCGTGCTGGTGAACCGGCGCTGAGTGGCCGGCCGCGGGGCTCAGCACGGTCCGAGGGCGGGTGCCAGGCGGGCTTGGGCAAAGGCCACGTAGGCGTCCAGGCAGCCTGGGTTGGCCATGGCATCCCGGTTCACCACTTTGTCCAGCGGCTGACCGAGCAGCAGCTTTTTGATGGGCAATTCCTGCTTCTTGCCGCTCAAGGTGCGAGGAATCTCGGCCATGGGCACGATCTCGTCGGGCACGAAGCGCGGCGACAGCGCGGTGCGGATGGCCCCGGCGATGCGCTCGCGCAAGGCGTCGTCCAGCGTCATGCCCGGGCGCAGCACCACGAACAGCGGCATGTAGCTTTCACGGCCCAGGTACTCCAGGTCCACCACCAGGCTGTCGAGCACCTCGGGCAGGGCTTCCACCGCTGCGTAGATCTCGCTCGTGCCCATGCGCAGGCCGTGGCGGTTGATGGTGGCGTCGGAGCGGCCATAGATGACGCAGCCGCCGTCGGTGCCGATCTTGAGCCAGTCGCCATGTCGCCAGACGCCGGGGTACATGTCGAAGTAGCTGGAGAGGTAGCGCTGCTGGCCCGGGTCGTTCCAGAAGTACAGGGGCATGGAGGGGATGGGCTGCGTGCAGACCAGTTCGCCCACTTCGCCGATCAGCGGCTGGCCGTCCTCGCCCCAGGCCTCGACCGCGCAGCCGAGCTGGCGGCATTGCATCTGGCCCGGCACTTGTGGTAGTTCGCGGTGGCCGCCGATGAAGGCGCCGCAAAAGTCGGTGCCGCCCGAGATGTTGGCCCACCAGATGTCCGGAGTGCCCAGGGCGGCGAACTGGGCGCTGCCCCAGCGCTGCACGTCCTCGGCCAGCGGCGAGCCGGTGCTGCCCAGGGCGCGGATGCGCGTGAGGTCGAAGCCGTCGGCCTGCAGGGCGGGCAGGTTCACGCCGGCCTTCATGCAGTTGGCGTAGTAGGCGGCCCCGGCGCCGAAGAAGGTGACTCGGTGCCGCGCCGCGAAGCGCCAGAGCACGTGCCAGTCCGGGTGTTCCTTGCTGCCGCCGGGGTGGCCGTCGTACAGAACGATGGTGGTGCCGCCGGCCAGTCCGGCCACCTGGGCGTTCCACATCACCCAGCCGGTGGAGCTGTACCAGTGGAAGCGTTCGCCCCAGCTGTTGGGGGCATAGCTGGGGCCGATGTCGTTGTGCAGCACCTTCATGGCCAGCATGGTCAGCAGGATGCCACCATGGCCGTGCACGATGGGCTTGGGCAGACCGGTGGTGCCGCTCGAATACACGATCCACAGCGGGTGCTCGAAGGGCAGCCATTCGGGCTCCAAGGCGGCCGTGGCGGCATTGTCGCGGTCGGTCAGGGCGTCGAAATCGGCGGCGCCGGCAACCCGCTCGGCCGCATAAGGGGTACGTAGAGTGATGAGGTGCTGCACGCTGGGCAGGCCGGCGTGCAGCTCGGCCACGACGGCGGAGCGGTCCAGTGGCTTGCCGCCGTAGTGCACGCCATCGGCGCCGATCAGCACCTTGGGCTCGATCTGGCGGAAGCGGTCGAGCACCGCCGCCGTGCCCATGTCGGGGGCGCAGAGGCTCCAGATGGCGCCAATGCTGGCGCAGGCCAGAAAGGACACGACCGTCTCCGGCACGTTGGGCAGGTAGGCCGCCACCCGATCGCCCCGTTGCACGCCCATGGCCTTGAGCGCCAGCGCCAGCGAAGCGACCTGTCGCCGCAGTTCGGGCCAGCTCAACACCCGCACCCGGCCGCGTTCGTCCTCGCCAACGATGGCCGGATGCCCGGCGGCGTGGGCCGGTGCGGCGTGGCGGAACACCTGGCGCGCGTAGTTCGCCTGCGCACCCGGGAACCAGCGCACATGTGGCATGGGGCCGCCTTCGAGCACGGCCCGGTAGGGCGTGGGCGAGTGCAGGCCGAAGTAGTCCCAGATGCTCTGCCAGAAAGCCTGCAGGTCTGTGGTGGACCAGCGCCATAGCGCGTCGTAATGGTCGAAACGCAGGCCGCGCTGCTCGCGCAGCCAGTCTTGGTACAGGCGGATCTGGGGAATGTAGGGCGGGGTGGTCGTCATCGCGGTCGTCTCCTCGGCCTCCATTATTCGCCGGGCTGGCAGGTCGCGCCATCACCGGCGCGTCCCTGCAGGCACGAAACTTGCCATTCGGGCACAATCGCGCCATTTCATATCGAGGAGTGAGGTTTCCCATGTTCCAATGGACGGAGAAAAGCCCGGCGGCCCTGCAGGCTGGCGGCGTCATCGGCCCCGACGAGCGCCTGCCTTGGGGGCAGACCACGGTGATGGGCGTGCAACACCTGATCGCCATGTTCGGGGCCACGGTGTTGGCGCCGCTGCTCATGGGGTTCGACCCCAACGTGGCGGTGCTGATGAGCGGCATCGGCACGCTCATCTTCTTCCTGATGACGGGCGGCAAGGTGCCGAGCTACCTGGGCTCCAGCTTTGCCTTCATCGGCGTGGTGATCGCGGCCAGCGGTTACACGGGGCCCGGGGCCAACCCCAACATCGCGGTGGCGCTGGGGGGCATCGTGGCCTGTGGCCTGCTGTATTTCGTCATCGGCGCCATCGTGCATGTGGCTGGCACGGGTTGGATCGAGCGCTTCATGCCGCCGGTGGTCACCGGCTCGGTGGTGGCGGTGATCGGCCTGCATCTGGCCTACATCCCCATCAAGAACATGTCGCCCACGGCCTTCGATGCCTGGATGCAGGCCATCACCTTCGTGAGCGTGGCGCTGGTGGCGGTGTTCACCCGGGGCATGGTGCAGCGCCTGCTCATCCTCATGGGCCTGATCGTGGCCAGTCTCATCTACGCCGTGTTGACCAACGGCCTGGGCCTGGGCCAGCCGATCGACTTGAGCGGTGTCGCGAATGCCGCCTGGATCGGCGTGCCCAACTTCAGCGCCCCGGTGTTCGAGGCCAACGCCATGCTGCTGATCGCGCCGGTGGCCATCATCCTGGTGGCGGAGAACCTGGGCCACATCAAGGCCGTGACCGCCATGACCGGCAAGAACCTGGACGTGTACATGGGCCGGGCCTTCATGGGCGACGGGGTGGCCACCATGGTGGCCGGCGGCGTGGGCGGCACGGGCGTGACCACCTATGCCGAGAACATCGGCGTCATGGCCGCGACCAAGATCTATTCCACCGCCATCTTCGTCATCGCGGCGCTGATGGCCATCCTGCTCGGCTTCAGCCCCAAGTTCGGCGCGGTGATCCAGGCCATCCCGCTGGCCGTGATGGGGGGCGTCTCGATCGTGGTGTTCGGCCTGATCGCCATTGCCGGCGCCAAGATCTGGGTCGATAACCAGGTGGATTTTTCCGACAACAAGAACCTGCTGGTGGCCGCCATCACGCTGGTGCTGGGCACCGGGGATTTCACCCTGAAGTTCGGTGGTTTCGAGCTGGGCGGCATCGGGACGGCGACCTTCGGTGCCATCTTGCTGCACGCGCTGCTCAGCCGCGGCCGCTGAAGGGCTATGGCTTGGCGGCAGGCCGTGCTTGGGCGTACACTGGGGTTTTAGGAGTCGTGCCGTGGATGCCCTGTCGATTGCCCAGTCCGGAATGCAAGCCGCGCAGTTGCGCCTCGATGCGGCGGCCAACAACGTGGCCAATGCCCAGACCGAAGGCTTCCGGCGCGACGAAGTGCGCCAGCAGGCGCAGGCCAGCGGCGGCGTGATGGCCCAGGTGGACAAGCGCCCCGCCCCGGGCGCCGATCTGCCAAGGGATCTGGTCGAGCAAAAAATGGCCACCTATGGCTTTCAGGCCAACCTGCAGGTGGTGCGGGCCGCGGATCAAACGCTGGGCCGGCTGCTGGACACGCGCGCCTGAGCCCACCGCGCTCCCAGGGCCCACAAAAACGCCAGCACGAAGGCTGGCGCATGTAAAGGCATCTCTGGGGACGCTGGATCGATGGTTTTGGTGTTGGGGGTTGTCTCCTCGGTCCTCTCGCCAACGATGCAGGCAGTAATGCCCATACAGCGAGTGGTTGTATTCTAGGAAAGCGCCTGATCGGCGAACATAGGGAGTTACCCGGGGCCAGGCTCAGGCGCCGGCCAAGATCCATCGCGCGGCTTTTTCGGCCATCATGAGCGTGGGGCTGTTGGTGTTGCCGCTGGTGATGATGGGCATGGCCCCCGCGTCCACCACCCGCAGGCCCTGTATCCGCCCTGACGGCCCGCCGGCCGGATCGCGCACGCGGAAATGGCTGTCGAGCACGGCCTGCGGATCGCCGTCGCGGCCCATGGCGGTGGTGCCCACCGGATGAAAAATGGTGGTGGCGATGTCGCCCGCCAGCCGGGTGAGTTCTTCGTCGCTCTGGTACTGCGGGCCTGGCTTGTATTCCTCTGGCTGGTAGCGGGCCAGTGCCGGCTGGGCCACGATGCGCCGCGTCAGACGCAGGCTGTCGGCGGCCACCTGCCGGTCCTCGGGCGTGGAGAGGTAGTGGGGGGCGATGGCCGGCGCGGCGGTGAAGTGGGGGCTGCGGATGCGCACCGTGCCCCGGCTGGTGGGGTTGAGGTTGCACACGCTCGCGGTGAAAGCCGCAAAGGGGTGCAGGGGTTCGCCGAAGGCGTCGAGACTGAGCGGCTGCACGTGGTATTCCACGTTGGGCCATGTGTAGGCCGGTGAGCTGCGGGTGAAGGCGCCCAACTGGCTCGGGGCCATGCTCATGGGGCCGGTGCGGCGCAGCAGGTATTCCAGCCCAATGCGGGCCTTGCCCCACCAGCTGTTGGCCAGGGTGTTGAGCGTTGGCACGCCCTGCACCTTGAACACGGCACGGATCTGCAGGTGGTCTTGCAGGTTGGCCCCTACGCCCGGTAAGTCGGCCAGCACCGCGATGCCATGTGGTTGCAGCCACGCGCCTGGGCCGATGCCCGAGAGCTGAAGAATCTGTGGCGAATTCACCGCTCCGGCGCTGAGGATCAGCTCGCGTCGGGCCTGCACGCGCAGCGCCTCACCGGCTCGGACCAGTTCGGCGCCGTGGCAGCGCAGGGCCCCGTCGAAGCCGCGCTCCAGCCACAGACGCTTGACCTGAGCGCCCGTCCAGACCACCAGGTTGGGGCGGTGGCGCACCGGCCGCAAGAAGGCCTTGGAGGCGTTCCAGCGCCAGCCCGCCCGCTGGTTGACTTCGAAATAGCCCACGCCCTCATTGTTGCCGCGGTTGAAATCGTCGGTGGCGACAATGCCGGCCTGCTGGGCGGCCTGGGCAAAGGCGTCGAGGATGTCCCAACGCAGACGCTGTTTTTCCACGCGCCATTCACCGCTGCTGCCCAAGCTGCCGTGGCCATGCAGGGTGGCCAGCAGTGGGTCGCTCAGGCCGGCCTGCTGGGCATCGAGCCGCCAGTGGTCCTCGTGCGCCATGAAGTCGGGCAGGCAGTGGGCCCAGCGCCAGGCGTCGTCGCCGGTGATCTCGGCCCACTGGTCGTAATCGCGGCTTTGCCCCCGCATGTAGATCATGCCGTTGATGCTGCTGCACCCGCCCAACGTCTTGCCGCGAGGGTAGCGCAGGCGGCGGCCGTTGAGCCCGGCGTCGGGCTCGGTCTGGTAGAGCCAGTCGGTGCGCGGGTTGCCGATGCAGTACAGGTAGCCGACCGGGATGTGGATCCAGGGATAGTTGTCAGGTCCGCCGGCTTCGAGCAGCAGCACCCGGTGCGCCGGGTTGGCGCTGAGGCGGTTGGCCAGCAGGCAGCCTGCGGTGCCGGCCCCCACGACGATGTAGTCAAAGGCCAGGTCGCTCATCTCGGGTCCAGGTACTGCGTGTCGTCGTCGGGCAGGGCAAAGTCGCCCCGGCGCCAGGCTTGGCGCACCGCCTCGGCCTGGGCCAGCCGCCGTTCGGGCACCAGCACCCGCACCTGGATGGCGCTGGCCAGCAGGGTGTGGGTTTGTACCGTCTGGTCGTCCGTCACCATGGCCGGTATGCCACTGGCTTGCAGGCAGCCTTGCAACAGGTACGCCTCGGTGGGGCTGAAGAAGCTTTCCAGCGTCTGCCAGTCGCCTTCATCCGGGTCGTAGGGGCTGTTGTCGGGCATGGGGCGCGTGGGCAGGGTTATTGGGCGGTGGGCATGACGAACTCGGCGCCCTTGGCGATGCTTTCGGGCCAGCGCTGCATCACGCTCTTTTGCTTGGTGTAGAAGCGTACACCTTCTTCGCCATAGGCGTGCATGTCGCCGAACAGGCTGCGCTTCCAGCCGCCGAAGCCGTGCCAGGCCATGGGCACGGGAATGGGCACGTTGATGCCCACCATGCCCACCTGGATGCGGCGGGCGAATTCGCGCGCCACGTTGCCGTCGCGGGTGAAGCAACTGGTGCCGTTGCCGAATTCGTGCTCGTTGATGAGCCGCACCGCCGTGGCCAAGTCGGGCACGCGCACACAGCTCAGCACCGGGCCGAAGATCTCTTCTTGGTAGATCTTCATCTCGGGCGTGACGTGATCGAACAGCGTGCCTCCGAGCCAGAAACCGCCTTCACACCCGGCCCCGGCCCGGGCGCCGTCAAAGCCGCGGCCGTCTACCAGCAGTTGGGCGCCTTCCTTCACCCCGGCCTCGATATAGCCGCTGATGCGCTGGCGCGCCGCCTCGGTGACGATGGGCCCCATTTCGGCGGCCCGGTTCATGCCGTCGAGCACCTTGAGCGATTTTGTGCGTTCCACCAGCGCGGGCATGATCCGGTCGGCCACGTCGCCCACCAGCACCGCCACGCTGATGGCCATGCAGCGCTCGCCGGCCGAGCCGTAGGCCGAGCCGATGAGCGCATCGACCACCTGTTGCACGTCCGCGTCAGGCATGACCACCATGTGGTTCTTGGCGCCACCGAGCGCCTGCACGCGCTTGCCGTGGTGGGCGCCGGTCTCGTAGATGTAGTTGGCAATGGGCGTGGAGCCCACGAAGCTCACCGCCTTCACGTCCGGGTGGTCGAGCAGCGCGTCCACCGCTTCCTTGTCGCCCTGCACCACGTTGAACACCCCGTCGGGCAGACCGGCCTGCTTGAGCAGCTCGGCGATGAACAGGCTGGGCGATGGGTCAATGGGGCTGGGCTTGAGCACAAAGGTGTTGCCACACGCCATGGCCACCGGGAACATCCACATCGGCACCATCACGGGGAAATTGAAGGGTGTGATGCCGGCGACCACGCCCAGCGGCTGGCGCATCGTCCAGTTGTCGATGCCGGTGGACACCTGCTCGGTGTAGTCGCCCTTGAGCAACTGTGGAATGCCGCAAGCGAACTCGACGATCTCGATGCCGCGCGTGACCTCGCCCTGCGCGTCGGTGAACACCTTGCCATGTTCGGCGGTGATCATCCGTGCCAGGTAGTCGCGGTGTTGGTTGAGCAGCTCCAGGAACTTGAACATCACGCGCGCGCGCCGCAGCGGCGGGGTGTCGGCCCAGGCGGGGAAAGCGGCCTGCGCGGCGGCCACGGCGGCGCCCACCTCGGCGCGGCTCGCCAAGGCCACACGGCCGGTGACGGCGCCGGTGGCGGGGTTGAAGACGTCTTGCGCGCGGCCGCTGGTGCCGGCACAGATCTGGCCCTGGATGTAGTGGCCGATGGAGGAGGTGCTGCTCATGGTGCGTGGGGACAGGGAAATTCGAAGAATCCGGGATGGATTATGTCCCTGCAAGCTTGTAGGATGGGTACCAATCTGCCCCCATGAGCATGGCATCACCTTCGCCCACCGCCACCGATGATCCTCCCCTCAGTGGCGCCCCTGAGGGGGATGGCGCGCCAACGGGCCGCGCTAGGCGTCCAGCGCCTGCCGGATGTCGCGCAGGAAGTCCGCGGCTGCGCCAGCCACGGCGTCTCGGGGCTGGTTTTCGATGATTTGGATCAGCCGCGTGCCGATGACCACCGCATCGGCGCTGCGACCCACGGCGCAGGCGCTGGCCGCATCGCGAATGCCGAAGCCCACGCCCACCGGCACCTTCACGTGGACGCGGATGCGTGGCAGCATGGCTTCGACCGCTGCCGTGTCCAGGTGGCCGGCGCCGGTCACGCCCTTGAGCGAGACGTAGTACACATACCCGCTGGCGATGCGTCCGACCTGGGCCATGCGGGCCTCGGTGCTGGTGGGGGCGAGCAAGAAAATCAAGTCCAGCCCCTGGGCCTTGAGCGCGGCCGCAAAGGCTTCGCATTCTTCGGGCGGATAGTCCACGATCAGCACGCCATCGACCCCGGCAGCGGCCGCATCCCGCGCAAAGCGCTGGGCGCCGTGTTTGATCTCGTAGCGTTCGACCGGGTTGGCATAGCCCATCAGCACCACGGGGGTGTCGGCGTCTTGCTGGCGGAATTGGCGGACCATCTCCAGCACTTGGCTCATGCCGATGCCGTGGGCCAAGGCGCGTTCACCGGCCCGCTGGATCACGGGGCCGTCGGCCATGGGATCGGAAAACGGCACGCCCAGCTCGATGATGTCGGCGCCGGCCTGCACCATGGCATGCATCAGCGCGGGCGTGACGTCTGGGTAGGGAAAGCCTGCGGTGACGTAGGGGATGAGCGCCTTGCGGCCCTGGGCCTGGAGGCGGCGGAAGGTGGATGCGATGCGGCTCATGGCACAGACCTCGGATCAGCGCAGACTCGCCAACGCCACGTCGCCCTTGACCGACTGGCCACGGCAGCTGGGGCGGCAATAGAAATCGGCCTGGGACAGGTCGGCCACGGTGCCGATGTCCTTGTCCCCCCGTCCCGACAGGTTGACCAGCAGCGACTGGTCGGGGCGCATGGTGGGGGCCAGCCGCATGGCATACGCCACGGCGTGGCTGGACTCCAACGCGGGGATGATGCCTTCGGTGCGGCACAGGCGGTGGAAGGCCGCGAGCGCCTCGGCGTCGGTCACGCCCACGTACTCGGCGCGCCCGCTGTCTTTGAGCCAGGCATGCTCTGGCCCCACACCCGGGTAGTCCAGCCCGGCGCTGATGCTGTGGGTCTCGGTGATCTGGCCGTCGTCGTTTTGCAGAATGTAGGTGCGGTTGCCGTGCAGCACGCCAGGCTGCCCCTTTTGCAGCGATGCCGAGTGCTTGCCGCTGTCCAGCCCTTCGCCGGCGGCCTCCACCCCGATGAGGCGCACCCCTTCGAGCGGGATGTAGGGATAGAAAATGCCCATGGCGTTGCTGCCGCCGCCGACACAGGCGATCACCGCATCGGGCTGGGCTTCGACCCCGTTGCCCGGCAGCCCCAGCTCGGCCAGCATCTCGGGCATCTGGCGCAGGCATTCTTCGCCGATGACGCTTTGGAAGTCGCGCACCATCATCGGGTACGGGTGTGGGCCGGCGACGGTGCCGATGATGTAGAACGTGTTTTCCACATTCGTCACCCAGTCGCGCATGGCCTCGTTGAGCGCATCTTTGAGGGTGCGGCTGCCGCTTTCCACCGGCACCACGGTCGCGCCCAGCAGCTTCATGCGATAGACATTGGGGCTTTGGCGCTTGACATCTTCGGCCCCCATGTAGACCACGCACTCCAGCCCGTAGCGGGCGCAGATGGTGGCCGTGGCCACGCCGTGCTGACCGGCCCCAGTCTCGGCGATGATGCGCGGCTTGCCCATGCGCTGGGCCAGCATGGCCTGACCGATGACGTTGTTGATTTTGTGGGCCCCGGTGTGGTTGAGATCCTCGCGCTTGAGAAAGATCTGGGCCCCACCGAGCTCGTGGCTGAGCCGTTGGGCGTGATAGATGGGCGATGGCCGTCCGACGAAGTGCGCCAGCTCGTGGCGGAATTCGCGCTGGAAGGCCAGGTCGTGCTGATAGCGTGCGTAGGCTTGGCGCAGCTGCTCGATGGCGTGGGTCAGCGTCTCGCTGATGAAGCTGCCGCCGTAGGGGCCAAAGTGGCCGCTGGCATCGGGTTGGTCGTAAGTGAGCATGGTGGTGCGGATCGTGAAGTCGGGCAAACCAGCCCGCTGAGGGCCGGACGGATCGGGTGGCGCGGCCGCGGGGCCGGTCATTTCGGTAGGGCTATGCCTGAGGGCAGTCGGCCTGCCGCACGGCGGCGATGAAACGGTCGATCAGCCCAGCGTCTTTCAGGCCTTTGGCCTGTTCCACGCCAGAACTGACGTCAACCCCCCAGGGGCGCACGAGCCGGACGCCATCGGTCACATTTTCGGGTGTGAGTCCACCAGACAAAACGAGCCGATCGCCGGCGTTGAGTAGTGGATCTGACCAATCGAACGCCTTCCAATCGAACGACACGCCGCCACCGCCATAGCCCTGCACATGGGCGTCGAGCAAGATGGCCTGGGCGCTCGCATACTGTCGCACGTATTCTAGGAGATCGAAGCCCGCTGCACCAGCGCCCGTGGGCACGCGGGCAGCCCGGATGTAGGGGCGGCCGTGTGCTGCGCATTCGGCGGGGCTTTCGTCGCCATGAAATTGCAGCAAGGCCTGGGGCACGGCCCGCAAGCCGGCTTGCACGTCCTCGGGCGTGGCGTTGACGAACAGCAGCACCGGCGTCACGAAAGGCGGTAGCAGTCGCGCCAGTTCGGCGGCACGCATGGGGGTCACGGCCCGCGGGCTGGCCGGATAGAGCACGAAGCCAATGGCGTCGGCCCCGGCGCGCACGGCGTGGCGCACATCGGCCTCGCGGGTCAGGCCGCAAATTTTGATGCGGGTGCGGCGAAGGGGAAACGGGGCGCAAGCGGTCATGCAGCCATTATGACGGGCTTGGCCGGATGTCATCAGGGGAGCCAGTCGAAGCCCGGGGTGGTGTCTGGCAGGCCCCACCGGGCTTCGTACACCGGGCCCAGGAAATACAGTCCATCGGGGGCGAAGGTGGGCGCAGCGGTTTCGCGGCTGCGGGCGTCGCGCACCTCGGCCATCCAGTCCGGCGACCGCAGCCCTTGCCCCACGGCCACCAGGCAACCCATGATGTTGCGGATCATGTGGTGCAGGAAGGCATTGGCCTCGAAATCGAAACGCCAGTAGGCACCACGGCGCCGAATGTCCAGCCGGCGCAGGTGCTTGATGGGCGACAGCGCCTGGCACTGCGCGGCCCGGAAGGAAGAAAAGTCGTGCTCGCCGATCAGATGGGCGGCCGCGGCGCGCATGGCCGCTTCATCCAACGGGCGAAACACCCAACCCACCCGGCCGGTTTCGAAGCTGGGCCGCACGGGCGATTCGAGCAGCACATAGGCGTAGCGCCGCGCCACGGCGCTGGCACGCGCATGGAAGGCTTCGGGCACTGGACTGGCCCATTGCACCGCGATATCGGGGGGCAGGTAGCGGTTGGTGCCCCGCACCCACGAATTCATGGCGCGGTTGAGGGTGGTGTCGAAATGCACCACTTGCCCCAGCCCATGCACGCCGGCATCGGTGCGGCCTGCGCACAGGGTGGCGATGTGTGGCACGTCGGCAAACTGGGCCAATGCCGCTTCCAGCCGGTCTTGCACGGTTTGGCCGCCGGGCTGGCTTTGCCAGCCCTGGTAGGCGCCGCCGTGATAGCTGATGCCGAGCGCGATCCTCACGACGCCATCCGTTCGCGGGGCCGACGGCTCAGCCCAGCTGCGCGAGGAAGGCGCGTGCGCGTGCTTTCATCTCACCGCTGGCTTCGGCTTCCACCTCTTCGGCCAGCGAGCGCGCGCCTTCGGTGTCGCCAATGGCCTGGAATTCACGTGCCAGCGAGAGCTTGGTTTCCAGCGGGTCGCTGTCGCCCAGGGTTTCGTCGAGCTCGAAACCGGCCATCGGGTCCTCGTTGGTTTCGGTGGCCGTGGCGGGTGTAGCGGGCATGGGCTCGTCGCGGGGCGGCTCGGTGGGGGTCTCCAGATCCAGGTCCAGGTCCAGCGACAGGTCCTTGACCTCGGGGGGCAATTCGGGTGTGCTGGCTGGGGCTGCGGCGGGCGTGCTTTCGAGCTCGCTGAGGTCCAGGTCGAACCCGTCGGCCGTGTCGCTGGTCGCTGGGCTGGCGGGCGGCGGCTCGGCGGTTTCGGGCCCCAGTTCTTTCGTCAGGTCGAAATCGAAATCTGTGCTGGCTGCCGGTGCTGCGGGAGCGGCCGGCGCAGGCGTGTCGCTCAGGTCGAAATCCAACCCGGTCTGTTCGGTGGCGGCGTCGGCCTTGAGCAGCGCCTCCAGGTCGTCGTCGGCGGACGCCGGGGCGGCCGCCGAGGCCGGCTCAGGTTGGTCAAAGCTCAGGTCGATGTCGGGCGGCACGCTCGACGGTGCTTCGGCCGCAGGCGCCGCGTCGGGGCTGCCCTTGAGGTACAGCGGGTTGTCCGGGTCGATGCGCAGGCCGGCCTCGCGGGCCTGTTGCCAGTCCTCGCCCGAGCCGCCCGTGAGCGCGTGCACTTCGGCGGCCTGGGCATTGAAGGCGGCCACGTCGTTGCGCTGGGCATAGATGTCCAACAGCTTGAGGCGGGCGGGCAGATGCTCTGGATGCAGGCGGACGGCTTCCAGCAGAATTTCCTCGGCCTGCCGGTCGCGGCCGTAGGCCAGATACACATCGGCCTCGGCCACCGGGTCCACGTCGCCGCCGGCATCGAGCTGGCTGGGCGAATACATCATCGAGGAGACCGGGGCGTCCTCGCGCGTGTCCACCGTTTGCCCTTCGGCGGCCATGTATTCCGAGGGACTGTCGCCAGAGGCGGCCAGGGCGGCTTCCTGGCGCTGCCGGCGGATGCGCATCAGGGCCAGCAGGCCCAGCAAGGCCACCAGACCACCACCAGCGGGCAGGGCATACGGGTGGGCGAGCAGGCTCTGCATGAAGCCGCCGACCGCTGGTGCCGGCGTTTCCACGGGCGGCGGAGGCGGGGGGGGTGCCGGTGGCGTGGGCGTGGTGGTTTCGACGGCCGGGCCCGGCGGTGTGGGCTCGGCCTGGGCAGCCGCCTCCGCGGCTTCCGGGGCCGGCGTGGCAGCGGTGGTGTCTGCCGTCACGCTGCGGGCGGCTTCCTGCAATTGCTGGAGTTCCTGCAGGTTGCGGTCGAGCTCGCCCGTGCGCGCTTGCGTGGCTTCCTGTTGCCGTGCCTGCGCGATTTGCTCGGCCTGAGGGTCGGTGGACGGACCTTTGGACAGGGTGAGTCGATCCTGCGCCGTGGCGGCGGGGCGCTGGTCAGCCACCTCGGCCTGCACCGTGCCTTCGGCGCTGCGGGTGGCGCTGGGGGTGGCTTGTGCCGGGGCCATGCCGGCCAGGCGGCGCCGGAATTCGTTGAAATCGCGGCTTTGGGCCTGCACCAGTTGGCGTGCTTCAGCGGGGTTGACGGCAGCCGCTTCGCTGGCGTCGGGCAGCTGCAGAATGACTCCGGCCTTGAGCCGGTTGACGTTGTTCCCCATGAAGGCATGGGGGTTGGCCCGCAGCATCGCGATCAGCATTTGATCCAGCGAGACGCCGGCCGGCAGATGGGCCAAGGCGATGCGACCGGCGGTGTCGCCTCGCTGCACCGTGAGCGCTGCGCTGGGGGCGGACGCGGGTGGTGACACTGGCGCAGGGCGTGGGGCGAGCGCTGGAGCAGGGGCCGCACTCGGGGCGGGTGTGGAGGGGCGGGCCGCAGGGGCTGGGGCGGGCACCGGCGCGGCAGGCCGCACTTCTGTGACCACGGGCGCGGTCGGGGCGGCGGGCAGCAACGGCGCCGGGGCCGGACGAAGGTTGGGCGGGTCGAACAGCAGCGTGTAGCCCCGCAACAACTGGCCGTTGTTCCAGGTGGCCTGGACCACCACGTCCAGGAACGGTTCGGTCACCACCCGGTCGCTGCTTAGGCGCACCACGGTGCGTCCGTCTGGGCGCTGCACCAATTCCAGGCGCACGTCCTGCAGCAAGGCATTGAAATCCATATTGGCCGCCCGGAAGCGGTCCGGCGACGCGATGCCGATTTGCAACGAAGCCCGCTCCTCTGGGGTGATGCTGGGCACGTCGATTTCGGCGCGCAGCGGTTCGCCGAGCAACGACTGGACGCTGATGCGCCCCAGGGCCAGTGCCCAAGCATTGCCGGCCGTCACCGCGGCAGACAGGGCCACCGCCAGGGCCACGGCCCGCAACCCGCGCCGTGGGGGCGGGCTGTCGGCAGCGCGTGGGCTGGTCGATCGGGTCGCCCCGGGGTGATTGCTCGTCGATCGTTGCACGGAAACCTCTACCAATTCAAGCGAGAAATCACCTTAACATCAAGCGGTTACGGTGACAAGCTCAGAAGCCGCTTGAGTCCCTGCGGCGGCCGGTGCGAAGTATGACATGGACCGGAAATGTAGCAGTATTGCAACATTCCCGGTCTTGCTGGGGCCGACTATACCCTCAATCCAGCAGGATGCGCAGCATGCGGCGCAGCGGCTCGGCCGCGCCCCACAGCAATTGATCGCCGATCACGAAGGCCGAGACGTATTCCGGGCCCATGTTGAGCTTGCGCACGCGGCCCACGCCCACCTGCAGCCCGCCGGTGATGGCCGCCGGCGTCAGTTCCTTGACGGTGACGGCGTGGTCGTTGGGCACCCACTTGACCCAGGGGTTGCCGCTCTTGATGATGGCCTCGATCTCTGCCAGCGGCAGGTCGCGCTTGAGCTTGAGCGTCAGCGCCAGGCTGTGGCAGCGCATGGCGCCGATGCGCACGCACAGGCCGTCCACGGGGATGGTCTGCTCGGTGCCGAGGATTTTGTTGACTTCGGCCTGCCCCTTCCATTCCTCTTTGGACTGGCCGTTGGGCAGCTGCACGTCGATCCAGGGGATGAGCCCGCCGGCCAGCGGCGCGCCAAAGAATTCGGTCGGCACGTCCTCGCGGATGGCCTGGGCCACCTTGCGGTCGATCTCCAGAATGGCCGAAGCCGGGTTCGCCAAATCCTCGGCCACGGCCGCGTGGCAGACGCCCATGCCCTTGAGCAGCTCGCGCATGTGGTTGGCGCCACCGCCCGAGGCGGCCTGGTAGGTCATGGAGCTGACCCATTCGACCAGGTTCTCGCGGAACAGGCCGCCCAACCCCATCAGCAGGATGGAGTTGGTGCAGTTGCCGCCGATCCAGTTTTTGCCGCCGGCGGCCAGCGCCTTGCGAATCACATGCTCGTTGACCGGGTCCAGGATGATGACCGCATCCTGCTCCATGCGCAGGGCGCTGGCGGCGTCGATCCAGTGGCCTTGCCAGCCGGCTTCGCGCAGTTTGGGGAACACCTCCTTGGTGTAATCGCCGCCCTGGCAGGTGATGACGATGTCGCACTCGGCCAGCGAAGCGATGTCGTGTGCGTCGCGCAGCGTTTTGTGCGCCTTGGCCTGTGCCGGGGCCGGACCGCCGGCATTGGAGGTGGAGAAGAAAATGGGTTCGATGAGGTCGAAGTCGCCTTCGGCGATCATGCGATCCATCAACACCGAGCCGACCATGCCGCGCCAGCCGACCAGACCTACCAACTTGCTCATGTCAAACGCCCTTTCGTAGTGAAACAAAAACGGTCCAGACCAGACCTGTTTGCCCCGGCTCGTCTAGGCCAGGGAGGGCGCACGACGATACCGGAGCTGATTCAGCCCTGAATAATGGTCGTGGTTTTGGTGGAGATTGCGCGCACGGCCAAGCCTGCCGGTTGGGCGGCTTCGATGTTCAGGGTGAACGGGCGTGCGGCAAACATAGAACCATTGTATCGCATACGGGCTTGCCAAAGCCTGACAAGCCCGACAGGCACACCGCTGGGCTGTGGTGGTCAGCCCAGCGCCCGCACCACGGCATCGCCCATCTGCGCGGTGCCTACCCGGGTGGTACCTTCGCTCCAGATGTCCGGCGTGCGCAAGCCCTGGGCCAGCACGCGCTGCACCGCGGCTTCGATGCGGTCGGCGGCTTCGGGCTGGTTGAGGCTGAAGCGCAGCATCATGGCCGCGCTCAGGATGGTGGCCAGCGGGTTGGCAATGCCTTGGCCGGCAATGTCCGGCGCGCTGCCGTGGCTGGGCTCGTACAGGCCCTGGCCGCGCTCGTTGAGGCTGGCCGAGGGCAGCATGCCGATCGAGCCGGTCAGCATCGAAGCCTCGTCCGACAGGATGTCGCCGAACATATTGCCCGTGACGATGACATCGAACTTCTTCGGCGCCTTGACCAGTTGCATCGCCGCGTTGTCCACGTACATGTGCTCCAGCTCCACGTCGGGGTATTGGGCATGCACGTCGCTGACCACATCCTTCCAGAACTGGAAGGTTTCCAGCACATTGGCCTTGTCCACGCTGGTCACTTTTTTGCGCCGCTTGCGCGCGGCCTGGAAGGCGACGTGTGCGATGCGCTCGATTTCCGGGCGGCTGTAGCGCATGGTGTCGAAGGCTTCTTCGGCGCCGGGGAAGTGGCCGTCGGTGGCGGTGCGGCGGCCGCGCGGCTGGCCGAAGTAGATGTCGCCGGTCAGCTCGCGGATGATGAGGATGTCCAGGCCCGCGATCAGCTCGGGCTTGAGGCTGGAGGCGCCGACGAGCTGTTCGTAGCAGATGGCCGGCCGGAAATTGGCAAACAGACCCAGGTGCTTGCGCAGGCCGAGGATGGCTTGTTCGGGGCGCAGCGGGCGGTCGAGCTTGTCGTATTTCCAGTCGCCCACGGCGCCGAAGAGCACCGCGTCGCTGTCCATGGCCAGCTTCAGGGTGGATTCGGGCAGCGGATGGCCATGCTGCTCGTAAGCGGCGCCGCCCACCGGGGCGTGTTCCATCTCCAGGGGCAGGCTCAGCGCCTGCAGCACCTTGACCGCTTCGGCCACGATTTCGGTGCCGATGCCGTCACCGGGAAGTACTGCGATTTTCATGACACAAGGGGCGCGTCTGCGCCTGGGGGGCATACAACCACATCGGCAGGCCCCGGGCGGGGCGCCGACGACGAAAAAACGATCAGCCGACGAAGGTCCGCGCCAGCCAGGGTTTGGTGGCCAGGCGCTGCGCCTCGAAGGCGGCGATCTTGTCCCGGTGGCGCAGGGTCAGCCCGATGTCGTCCAACCCATTGAGCAGGCAATAGCGCCGGAAGGCGTTGACTTCGAAGGGGATTTCCTCGCCCTGGGGCTTGACGATCACCTGCCGCTCCAGGTCCACCGTCAGCCGATAGCCCGGGAACGCGTACACCTCATCGAACAGCTGGCTGACCGTGGATTCGGGCAGCACGATGGGCAGCAGCCCGTTCTTGAAGCAGTTGTTGAAGAAGATGTCGGCAAAGCTGGGCGCGATCAGGGCGCGAAAACCGTACTGCTCGATGGCCCAGGGCGCGTGCTCGCGGCTGGAGCCGCAGCCGAAATTCTTGCGTGCCAGCAGGATGGACGCCCCCTGGTAACGCGGCTGATTGAGCACGAAGTCCGGATTCGGCCGGCGCTCGCTCTCCGGCACGCCGGGCTGGCCCGGCTGATCCAGGTAGCGCCATTCGTCGAACAGATTGGGCCCGAAGCCGGTCTTGCGGATCGATTTGAGGAACTGCTTCGGGATGATGGCGTCGGTATCGACGTTCTCGCGGTCCATGGGGGCCACGAGGCCCTGATGCACGGTGAATTTCTGCATGGCTTATTTTTTCTTGGCGGCGTCTTCCAGCACCTGGCCGCCGCGTTGCACGTCTTTGCCGATCCCGGCCACGGTGTTGCAGCCGGTCAGCAGCAGGCTCAGGCTGGTCAGGATCAGGGCGATGGCGGTTTTCATGACAGTTCTCCTTTCAGACGAACGGGTCAGGCAAACTGACGGATGTCGACGAAATGGCCGTGGATGGCCGCGGCTGCGGCCATGGCCGGGGAAACCAGATGGGTGCGGCCGCCAGCGCCTTGGCGACCTTCGAAATTGCGGTTGCTGGTGGAGGCGCAGCGCTCGCCCGGTTCCAGCCGGTCGGCGTTCATGGCCAGGCACATGGAACAACCCGGCTCGCGCCACTCGAAGCCAGCGGCGCGGAAGATGTCATGCAGCCCTTCCCGCTCGGCCTGGGCCTTGACCTGCCCCGACCCGGGCACCACCATGGCCAGCTTGACATGGGGGGCCACTTTCTGGCCCAGCTTCTTGACCACCGCGGCGGCTTCGCGCATGTCCTCGATGCGGCTGTTGGTGCAGGAGCCGATGAACACCTTGTCCACATGGATGTCGGTCAGCGGCTTGCCGGGCTCCAGCCCCATGTAGGCCAGTGCCCGCTCCATGGCGTTGCGCTTGTTGGCGTCTTTTTCCTTGTCGGGGTCGGGCACGGTGGCCGTGATGGGCAGCACCATTTCGGGCGAGGTGCCCCAGGTGACTTGCGGCAGGATGTGCGCAGCATCCAGTTCCACCACGGTGTCGAACACGGCGTCCGGGTCGGAGTGCAGGGTGCGCCAGTAGGCCACGGCCTGCTCCCATTCCACGCCACCGACGAACTGGCCGGTTTGAGGGTCCACGCCCGGGGCCATCGGGCGGCCTTTGAGGTATTCGATGGTTTTGTCGTCCACCGCCACCAGGCCGGCACGGGCGCCAGCCTCGATGGCCATGTTGCACACCGTCATGCGGCCTTCCATGCTCAGCGCACGGATGGCGCTGCCGCCAAACTCGATGGTGTAGCCGGTCCCGCCGGCGGTCCCGATGCGGCCGATGATGGCCAGGACGATGTCTTTGGCCGTGCAACCGCGCGGCAACTGCCCTTCGACCTTGATGAGCATGTTCTTGGCCTTTTTGGCCAGCAGGGTCTGGGTAGCCAGCACGTGCTCCACTTCAGAGGTGCCGATGCCGTGCGCCAGCGCGCCAAACGCGCCGTGGGTGGAGGTGTGGCTGTCGCCGCAGACCACCGTCATGCCGGGCAAGGTGGCCCCGTTTTCCGGGCCGATCACATGCACGATGCCTTGCCGCTCGTTGAGGAAGGGAAAGTAGGCCGCGGCGCCGAATTCGCGGATGTTGGCATCCAGCGTGGTGATCTGTTCCTTGCTGATGGGGTCGGCGATGCCGTCATAACCCCGCTCCCAGCCCGTGGTGGGGGTGTTGTGGTCGGCGGTGGCCACGATGGAGCTGACGCGCCAGACCTTGCGTCCGGCCACGCGCAGGCCCTCAAACGCCTGCGGGCTGGTGACTTCGTGCACCAGATGCCGGTCGATGTAGAGGATGGCGGTGCCGTCCTCTTCGGTGTGGACGACGTGCTCGTCCCAGATTTTGTCGTAGAGGGTGCGTCCCATGGCAGGGTGTTCCAAGTCTCGATGCCGGCGCGGCCGGTCTGAGGATTCATTGTAGGCCAAGGCCCAAAAACAAGGCCCGCCGCTGGGGCGGGCCTGGACGCCGGCCGCATTCCCCGGGGAATGCGCAAGCGGGATCAGCGCTTGTTCAGCGGCGGCACGTCGCGGCGCGGCGAGCCGGTGAACAGCTGGCGCGGGCGGCCGATCTTGTACTCGGGGTCGCCGATCATCTCGTTGAGCTGGGCAATCCAGCCCACGGTACGGGCCAGCGCGAAGATGCCGGTGAAGAGGTTGACCGGGATGCCGATGGCGCGCTGCACGATGCCGGAGTAGAAGTCCACGTTCGGGTAGAGCTTGCGCTGCACGAAGTAGTCGTCTTCCAGGGCGATCTGCTCCAGCTTCTTGGCCAGGGCGAACAGCGGGTCGTTTTCCAGGCCCAGCTCGGTCAGCACCTCGTGGCAGGTTTCCTGCATCAGCTTGGCGCGCGGGTCATAGTTTTTGTAGACGCGGTGACCGAAGCCCATGAGCTTGACGCCGGAGGACTTGTCCTTGACCTTTTCGATGAACTCGCCGATCTTGGCCACGCCGCCGTTGGCCTGGATTTCTTCGAGCATGTTCAGGCACGCCTCATTGGCGCCGCCGTGCGAGGGACCCCACAGACAAGCCACGCCCGCGGCAATCGCCGCAAACGGGTTGGTGCCCGAGGAGCCGCACAGGCGCACGGTGGAGGTGGAGGCATTTTGCTCGTGGTCGGCGTGCAGGATGAAGATGCGGTCGAGCGCGCGTTCCAGCACCGGGTTGACCACGTATTCCTCGCACGGCGTGCCAAACATCATGCGCAGGAAGTTGCCCGCATAGCTGAGCTTGTTCAGCGGGTACATGTAGGGCTGGCCGATCTTGTACTTGTAGGCCATGGCCACCAGCGTCGGCATCTTGGCGATCAGCCGGATGGCGGCGATCTCGCGGTGCTCGGGGTTGTTGATGTCGGTGCTGTCGTGGTAGAAGGCCGACATGCCGCCGACCAGGCCGGTCAGCACGGCCATGGGGTGGGCGTCGCGGCGGAAGCCCCGCAGGAAGAACTGCATCTGCTCGTTGACCATGGTGTGGTTGATCACGAGCTTGTGGAAGTCGTTGCGCTGCTGTTCGTTGGGCAGCTCGCCCTTGAGCAGCAGGTAGCACACGTCGAGGTAGTCGCAGCTGGTGGCGAGTTGCTCGATCGGATAGCCGCGGTACAGCAGTTCGCCCTTGTCGCCATCGATGTAGGTGATGGCCGACTGGCACGAAGCGGTGGACAGGAAGCCGGGATCGTAGGTGAACATGCCGGTCTGCGCGTACAGCTTGCGAATGTCGATCACGTCCGGCCCGATGGTGCCGGCGTAGACCGGCAGTTCCACGCTGGGAGCGCCGTTGCTGAACGACAGGGTGGCTTTGTTGTCAACGAGTTTCATTCGTCTTCCTTGGTGAGGGTGGGCTTCAGTGGGGGCAGGGGCGTCCGCAGGAGCCCCAGCACTTCCACGACTTCTTCGCTGGCCAGTGGCCCCTGCGGTTCGGTCCGGCGCAACAACAGATCGAGCAAATCGTTGTCGGGCAGTTCCATCAGCGCATGCAGGGCCCGGGCCTGACGCACGGTGATGCCGGCTTCGTGCCGGGCAAAGAAACGCTCGATGAACAGGTCGTTTTCGAGCAGGCCACGGCGGCAGCGCCACTTGAGCTTGCTCAGGGCGCGGGCGTCGAGGAGGGCGCTGTCGTCCATGGCCAGGGGCGGTGTGCTCAGACCGAGCGCAGCACCATCATTTCTTTGATCTTGCCGATGGCCTTGGTGGGGTTGAGCCCCTTGGGGCAGACATCGACGCAGTTCATGATGGTGTGGCAGCGGAACAGCCGGTACGGGTCTTCCAGGTTGTCCAGGCGCTCGGCGGTGGCCTGGTCGCGGCTGTCGGCGATGAAGCGGTAGGCCTGCAGCAGGCCGGCCGGCCCGACGAACTTGTCCGGGTTCCACCAGAAGCTCGGGCAGCTGGTGGAGCAGCTCGCACACAGGATGCATTCGTACAGGCCGTTGAGCTCTTCGCGCTCTTCGGGCGACTGCAACCGCTCCTTCTCGGGCGGCTGGGTCTCGTTGATGAGGTATGGCTTGATCGAGTGGTACTGCTTGAAGAACAGCGTCATGTCCACGATCAGGTCGCGCACCACGGGCAGCCCAGGCAGGGGCTTGAGCACGATGGTCTCGGGCAGGGTGCGCAGGTTGGTCAGGCAGGCCAGCCCGTTCTTGCCGTTGATGTTCATCGCGTCGGAGCCGCAGACGCCTTCGCGGCAGGAGCGGCGGAAGGAAATGGTGGGGTCCACTTCCTTGAGCTTCATGAGCGCGTCGAGCAGCATGCGCTCGGTGCCCGACAGCTCGACCTCGATGGTCTGCATGTAGGGCTTGGCGTCCTTGTCGGGGTCGTAGCGGTAGATCTTGAAGGTGCGTTTGGCCATCTTGTGCTCCTGTGGGCGGGGCGTGTCAGAAAGTGCGGACTTTCGGGGGCACGGAATCCACCGTCAGTGGCTTGAGGTTGACGGGCTTGTAGGTCAGCGAGTTGTCGGCGCTGTGCCACAGGGTGTGCTTCATCCACTCCTTGTCGTTGCGGCCCAGCGGGAACTCGGCGTCATCGGCCGGGCGCTCGTAGTCCTTGACGGTATGGGCGCCGCGGCATTCCTTGCGGGCAGCGGCCGAGGTCATGGTGGCTTGCGCGGCTTCGATCAGGTTTTCCACCTCCAACGCCTCGATGCGCGCGGTGTTGAACACCTTGGAGGTGTCTTTCAGGCCAATGTGGGCCACACGCGCGCGCAGGGCGTTGATCTTTTGCACGCCCTCGTCCATGCTGGCCTGGGTGCGGAACACGCCGGCGTGCTGCTGCATGGTCGAGCGGATGTCGTTGGCCACGTGCTGGGCGTATTCACCGTTGGGGTTCGATTCCAGTCGGGCCAGCCGGGCCAGTGTTTTGTCGGCGGCGTCCTTGGGCAGGTCTTTGTGCTCGGCCTTGGGGTCGATGTGGGCCACGATGTGGTTGCCCGCGGCACGGCCAAACACCAGCAGGTCCAGCAGCGAGTTGGTGCCCAGGCGGTTGGCGCCGTGCACGCTCACGCAGGAGCATTCGCCCACGGCGTACAGGCCGCCGACCACCTTTTGGCCGCCGTTGCCGTCGGGCACCACGACCTGGCCGTTGATGTTGGTCGGGATGCCGCCCATCTGATAGTGGATGGTGGGCACCACCGGGATGTCTTCCTTGGTGATGTCCACGTTGGCGAAGTTGACGCCGATCTCGTACACCGAGGGCAGGCGCTTGTGGATGGTCTCTGCGCCCAGGTGGCTGAGCTTGAGCAGCACGTAGTCTTTGTTGGGGCCGCAGCCGCGCCCTTCCTTGATTTCCTGGTCCATGCAGCGGGAGACGAAGTCGCGCGGGGCCAGGTCTTTCAGGGTGGGTGCGTAACGCTCCATGAAGCGCTCGCCGTTGCTGTTGAGCAGGATGGCGCCTTCGCCGCGGCAGCCTTCGGTCAGCAGCACGCCGGCGCCGGCCACGCCGGTCGGGTGGAACTGCCAGAACTCCATGTCCTGCAGCGGGATGCCGGCGCGCGCGGCCATGCCCAGGCCGTCGCCGGTGTTGATGAAGGCGTTGGTGGAGGCGGCGAAGATCCGGCCGGCGCCGCCGGTGGCCAGCAGCGTGGTCTTGGCTTCGAGGATGTACACATCGCCGGTTTCCATCTCCAGCGCGGTCACGCCCACCACGTCGCCTTCGCTGTCGCGGATCAGGTCCAGCGCCATCCACTCGACGAAGAAGGTGGTGCGGGCCGCCACGTTCTGCTGGTACAGCGTGTGCAGCATGGCGTGGCCGGTGCGGTCGGCGGCGGCGCAGGCGCGCTGCACGGGTTTTTCACCGTAGTTGGCGGTGTGGCCGCCGAAGGGGCGCTGGTAGATGGTGCCGTCGGGGTTGCGGTCGAACGGCATGCCGAAGTGTTCCAACTCGTACACCACTTTCGGGGCTTCGCGGCACATGAACTCGATGGCGTCCTGGTCGCCGAGCCAGTCCGAGCCCTTGACGGTGTCGTAGAAGTGGTAGTGCCAGTTGTCCTCGCTCATGTTGCCGAGCGACGCGCCAATGCCACCCTGGGCCGCCACCGTGTGCGAGCGGGTGGGAAACACCTTGGACAGCACGGCCACGTTGAGGCCGGCGCGGGCCAGTTGCAGCGAGGCGCGCATGCCGGAGCCGCCGGCGCCCACGATCACGACGTCAAAGCGACGACGGGGCAGGGAAGAAGTGGTCGACATGAATCAGAGCCTCCAGAGCACTTGGAATGCCCAGCCGGCGCAGCCCACCAGCCAGACGATCGTGAACACATGCAGGGCCAGGCGCAGGCCCGCGGGTTTGACGTAGTCCATCCAGATGTCGCGCACGCCGACGAAGACGTGCCACGTCAGCGCGATGACGACGGCGAAAGTCAGGAACTTCATCCATTGGGCGGCGAAGATGCCGGCCCAGGTTTCGTAGCCGATGGGGCCGCTGGTGAAAATCAGCTGTGCCAGCAGCACGAGGGTGAACAGCGCCATGAGGGCGGCGGTGACGCGCTGCATCAGCCAGTCGCGGGTGCCGTAGTGGGCGCCGGTGACGACGCGCTTGGAGCCGTAATTGACGGACATGGTGTGCTACTCCGGTTGAATCAGTACAGGCCGAACAGCTTGGCGCCGAGGATGACGGTCAGCCCCAGGCTCAGCACCAGGGTGACGACGGCCGACGATTTGCCGAATTCCTTGGTCACTTTGTGGGTGGCGTCCATATAGAGATGGCGCACGCCGGCGATGAAGTGGTGCAGGTAAGCCCAGATCAGGCCCAGCACCACCAGCTTGACGAACCAGCCCGGCACGAAGCCGATGCCGGCCACGAACGCCGAGGTGAAGCGCTCGAACGACAGTTCCGAGGACAGCGAGGTGTCGAACATCCAGATGATGAAGGGCATCAGCAGGAACATCAGGGCGCCGCTGACCCGATGCAGGATGGAGACCCAGCCCGCCGCCGGCAGACGGTAGGTGGTCAGATCCTTGAAGGCGTTGATGTTGCGGAACTCGGGCCGCTTTTTGCTCAGATCTGTCATGAAAAAGACCTCGGTTGGACGAGAGAACGGGGGTTTTTGACCGGCGTGTGAATGTGCAGGAAAACCCTGACGAAAAACTGTCGCATTCTATTGCAACGCAACATTCATGACTGTGTTGTTCAGGAATGCATGTGGCGCTTTCGTGGGCTTGGGCGAGGGTCAGCTCAGTTCGTTGCGGTAGTGGTGCCGGTCGGTGCGGTATAGCCCGCGGCGCAGCTCCATCGGCACATCGTTGTAGGTATAGGCCACCCGTTCGACGCTCAGCAGCGGGGTGTCAGGGGGGACGGCCAGCAGTTCGGCGGCCTGGGCGTCGGCCCCGACGGCCTTGATCTTTTCTTCGGCGCGCACCATGCGCACGCCGAATTGCGATTCGAACAGCGCGTACATGGGGCCCTGGTGTTGGGCCAGGGTGTCGAGCGTCAGCCCCTTGAAGGGGCCGCCGGGCAGCCAGAGGTCTTCCAGGATGGTGGGCACGCCGTGGAAGGACAGCACCCGGCTGACCTGGATCAGGGCATCTCCCGCGCGCAGGCCCAGGGGGGCGGTGATGTCCGCGGTGGCGCGCTGCCGGCGGCAGCTCAGGATGCGGCGCGCCGCCGGCCCTTCGCTGTCGAGCGTGCCGGTGTCCGGGTGCAGGCGCAAGAAGCGGTACTGGATGTGCTGCTCCGCATGGGTGGCCACGAACGTGCCCTTGCCTTGCCGGCGCACCAGCAAGTTGTCGGCCGCGAGTTCGTCGATGGCCTTGCGCACCGTGCCCTGGCTAACCCGATAGCGGGCGGCCAGCTCCATTTCGCTGGGGATCAGGTCGCCGGGCTTCCACTCGCCGCTTTGCAGGCTTTGGAGGATGAGCGACTTGATCTGTTGATACAGCGGGCTGAAGGCCGGCGTGGGCAACACGGCGCCAGCGCCTTCGCTCGGAGGCGGGGTCGGGGTGGCGGCGTCGGAAAGCGGTGGAGGGTTCATGGGTCTGCCAATCATATCTTATATAAGACATAAGACAAATTGACGGTTCAGGGTTTACCAGAGTACACTCGACAAGATTTCCTTTTCTTCAACCGTTCCTTTTTGGAGTGTCTTCATGAGCAAGAAGCCCGTTCGCGTGGCCGTCACCGGTGCGGCTGGCCAGATCGGTTATGCCCTGCTGTTCCGCATCGCCTCCGGCGAGATGCTGGGCAAGGACCAGCCCGTCATCCTGCAACTGCTGGAGATCCCGGACGAGAAGGCCCAGAAGGCGCTCAAGGGCGTGATGATGGAACTGGAAGACTGCGCCTTCCCGCTGCTGGCCGGCATGGAAGCCCACAGCGATGCCAAGGCGGCGTTCAAGGACACCGACTACGCCTTGCTGGTGGGTGCCCGTCCGCGCGGCCCGGGCATGGAGCGCGCCGATCTGCTGGCCGCCAACGCCCAGATCTTCACCGCCCAGGGCAAGGCGCTCAACGAGTCGGCCTCGCGCAACGTCAAGGTGCTGGTGGTGGGCAACCCGGCCAACACCAACGCCTACATCGCGATGAAGAGCGCCCCGGACCTGCCGCGCGAGAACTTCACCGCCATGCTGCGGCTGGACCACAACCGCGCACTGAGCCAGATCGCCGCCAAGACCGGCAAGCCCGTGGCCTCGATCAAGAAGCTGTGCGTGTGGGGCAACCACTCCCCCACGATGTACGCCGACTACCGCTTCGCGACCATCGACGGCGCCTCGGTCAAGGACATGATCAACGATCACGCCTGGAACAAGGATGTCTTCCTGCCCACCGTGGGCAAGCGCGGCGCCGCCATCATCGAGGCCCGCGGCCTGTCCTCGGCCGCCTCGGCCGCCAACGCCGCGATCGACCACATGCGCGACTGGGCCCTGGGCACCAACGGCGAATGGGTGACGATGGGCGTGCCTTCCAACGGCGAGTACGGCATCCCGAAGGACGTGATGTTCGGCTACCCGGTCACCTGCGAAGGCGGCAAGTACAAGATCGTCGAAGGCCTGCCGATCGACGAGTTCTCCCAGGGCTGCATCGACAAGACCCTGGCCGAGCTGCTGTCTGAGCAGGACGGCGTCAAGCACCTGCTGTAAACCGGGGCGCGCGCATGCATCCTCGCGACGTGTTGCTGGGCGCACAGGCTGGCGCGGTGGCGCTGCCGGTGTGCGACCATTACAGCGGCGTGGAGGCGCGCATGCGCAAAAGCCTGGCCCTGCAGACCGAATGCATGGAGCGCTTTGGCGCCTGTGTGTTCGACGTGACGCTGGACTGTGAAGACGGCGCCCCCGTCGGGGGTGAGGCCGAGCACGCCGCGCTGGTGGCCGAACTGCTGACCGGCCTGCCGGCCGATGGCCCCGTGGCGCGCCGCGTGGGGGCCCGGGTCCACGCCGTGGATCACCCGGCCTTCGAGGCGGATGTGGCCACCATCGTCACCCGCGCGGGCGATCGGCTGGCCTACCTGATGATTCCGAAAGTGGAGTCGGCGCACGACGTGGCCCGGGCCGTGGCGGCCGTGGACGCGGCCGGCGGCAGCCATCTGCCGCTGCATGCGCTCATCGAGTCGGCGCTGGCCGTGCACCGGGCGTTCGAGATCGCGGCCCATCCGCGCATCGAATCCCTGAGCTTTGGCCTGATGGATTTCGTCTCGGCGCATGGCGGCGCCATCCCGGCCGAAGGCATGGGCGTGGCGGGCCAGTTCCACCACCCCCTGGTGCTGCGGGCGAAGTTGGAGATTGCCAGCGCCTGCCATGCCCACGGCAAGGTGCCTGCGCATGGCGTGGTCACCGAATTCCGCGATGTGGCAGCGCTGCGCCAGGCGGCGCGGCGGGCGGCCCGCGAGTTGGGCTACACCCGCATGTGGAGCATCCATCCCGATCAGATCCTGCCGATCGTCGAAGCGTTTGCCCCTGATGCCGAGGAGGTCGAGCGTGCCGGCGAGATCATCGCGGCCGCCCATGCGGCAGAATGGGCCCCGATTTCGCACCGGGGGCAGTTGCACGACCGGGCCAGTTACCGGTATTTTTGGCAAGTGCTGGAGCGCGCGCACCGCACTGGACGTACGTTGCCCGCCGGCATTTCGTGTTTTTTCGATTCGGGCGTCGCCCAGAGGAGTTGAACATGCCAAATCGGGAACGCCTTTACCGCTGGCTGGGCCAAGGCACCTTGGGTGTTTGCGCCTTGCTGGCGGCTGTGGCCTTGCATGCCCAGGCGGCCAATCGACAGGTGCCCACGGTGCAGGCGCCCGCGCCTGCCGACGGCCCGCTGACCGAGCGCGAGCTGGCCATCGTGCCCAAGGTGTACGTCGGGCTCAAGCAGTGCGAGCTCGGGCGCTCCGTGCGCATCGAGCCCGATGCCGATGCGCCGGGCTACTTCCACCTCACCATGGGTCAGCAGCGCTTCCGGGTGCGGCCGGTGGAAACCACCACCGGCGCCGTGCGCCTGGAAGACCGCGCCCAGGGCGCGGTCTGGATCCAGTTGCCCAACAAGTCCATGCTCATGAGCCAGCGCCAGGGCCGCCGCCTGGCCGACGAGTGCGCCAATGCCGTGCAGCGCGCCGCCGCCGAGGCCATGAAGGCCAATCCCTCTCCCCATCTGCTCGACGTGGCCCAGAGCCCGCCGCGTTGAGCGTTTCTTGATGCCCCGTTTTTTTGGAGCCCATGATGTTGCAAGCCTACCGTGAACATGCCGCCGAGCGCGCCGCGCTGGGCATTCCCCCGCTGCCGCTGGATGCCAAGCAGGTGGCCGAGTTGATCGAGCTGATCAAGAACCCGCCGGCCGGCGAGGAAGCCTTCCTGCTGGACCTGCTGACCCACCGCGTGCCGCCCGGCGTGGACGACGCTGCCAAGGTCAAGGCCAGTTTCCTGGCGGCCGTGGCCCATGGCGATATTCAAGTCGGCCTCATCAGCAAGGCCAAGGCCACCGAACTGCTGGGCACCATGGTGGGCGGCTACAACGTCAAGCCGCTGATTGACTTGCTGGACGACGCCGAGGTGGCCGATGTGGCCGCCGCAGGGCTGAAGAAGACCCTGCTCATGTTCGACGCCTTCCACGACGTGGCCGAAAAGGTCACGGCCGGCAATGCCAAGGCCAAGGAGGTGATGCAGTCCTGGGCCGATGCCGAGTGGTTCACGTCGCGCCCCGAAGTGCCGCGCAAGATCACGGTCACCGTCTTCAAGGTGCCCGGCGAAACCAACACCGACGACCTCTCCCCCGCCCCGGACGCCTGGAGCCGCCCGGACATCCCGCTGCATGCGCTGGCCATGCTCAAAAACAAGCGGCCCGACGCACCCTTCGAGCCCGAGGAAGACGGCAAGCGCGGCCCCATCCAGTTCATCGAAAACCTCAAGAAAAAAGGCCATCTGGTGGCCTACGTGGGCGACGTGGTGGGCACCGGCTCCAGCCGCAAATCGGCCACCAACAGCGTGATCTGGCACACCGGCGAGGACATCCCCTTCGTGCCCAACAAGCGCTTCGGCGGCGTGACGCTGGGCGGCAAGATCGCCCCCATCTTCTTCAACACGCAGGAAGACTCCGGCTCGCTGCCCATCGAGGTGGACGTCAGCAAGCTGGAGATGGGCGACGTCATCGACATCTACCCCTACGACGGCAAGATCGAGAAGAACGGCGCCGTCGTGGCTACCTTCGCGCTCAAGAGCGAGGTGCTGCTCGATGAGGTGCGTGCCGGCGGGCGTATCAACCTGATCATCGGCCGCTCCCTCACCGGCAAAGCGCGGGAGTTCCTGGGCTTGCCGGCCTCCACCGTCTTCCGCCTGCCCAAGGCCCCGGTGGACAGCGGCAAGGGCTTCACTTTGGCCCAGAAAATGGTGGGCCGTGCTTGCGGTTTGCCCGTGGTCAATGGCAACCAGCAAGGCATCCGCCCCGGCACCTACTGCGAGCCCAAGATGACCACCGTCGGCAGCCAGGACACCACCGGCCCGATGACCCGCGACGAGCTCAAAGACCTGGCCTGCCTGGGCTTCAGCGCCGATCTGGTGATGCAGTCGTTCTGCCACACCGCCGCCTACCCCAAGGCCGTGGACGTGAAGATGCACCGCGAGCTGCCGGCCTTTATCAGCAGCCGCGGTGGCGTCAGCCTGCGCCCGGGCGACGGGGTGATCCACTCCTGGCTCAACCGCCTGCTGCTGCCCGATACCGTCGGCACCGGTGGCGATTCGCACACCCGCTTCCCGATCGGCATCTCCTTCCCGGCCGGCTCCGGGCTGGTGGCTTTTGCCGCCGCCACCGGCGTCATGCCGCTGGACATGCCCGAGTCGGTGCTGGTGCGCTTCAAGGGCCAGATGCAGCCGGGCGTGACCTTGCGCGACCTCGTGCATGCCATCCCGCTGTACGCCATCAAGCAGGGGCTGCTGACCGTGGCCAAGCAAGGCAAGAAGAACATCTTCTCCGGGCGCATCCTCGAGATCGAGGGCTTGCCCGATCTGAAGGTGGAGCAGGCCTTCGAATTGTCCGACGCCTCGGCCGAGCGTTCGGCGGCCGGCTGCACGATCAAGCTCAACAAAGAGCCGATCATCGAGTACCTGCAGTCCAACATCGTGTTGATGAAGAACATGATCGCCGATGGCTATCAGGACCGCCGGACGCTGGAGCGCCGCATCAAGGCCGTCGAAGCCTGGCTGGCCAAGCCCGAGCTGCTGGAGGCCGACCCGGACGCCGAGTACGCCGCCGTGATCGAGATCGACCTCAACGAGATCAAGGAGCCCATCGTCTGCTGCCCCAACGACCCGGACGACGCCAAGTTCCTTTCTGAAGTGGCGGGCACCAAGATCGACGAGGCCTTCATCGGCTCGTGCATGACCAACATCGGGCACTTCCGCGCCGCGGCCAAGCTGCTCGGTGGCGCGCGCGACATTCCGGTCAAGCTGTGGGTGGCGCCGCCCACCAAGATGGACCAGAACGAGCTGATCAAGGAAGGCCACTACGCCACCTTCGGCACTGCAGGCGCGCGCACCGAAATGCCGGGTTGCAGCCTGTGCATGGGCAACCAGGCCCAGGTGCGCGAAGGCGCGACGGTCATGTCCACCAGCACCCGCAACTTCCCCAACCGCCTGGGCAAGAACACCAACGTGTTCCTGGGGTCGGCGGAGTTGGCGGCGGTCTGCTCCAAGCTCGGCCGCATCCCCACCCTGGCCGAATACCACGAGGCCATGGGCATCATCAACAAGGACGCGGCCAACGTGTACCGCTACATGAACTTCGACCAGATCGAGGAGTATGCGGAAGTGGCCAAGGGCGTGACGGTCTGAGGCCTGTCTCGTCCGGTTTCCATGGCGGCCCTTCGGGGCCGTTTTTTTTTTGCATCATTGTTAACGTTTTGTTGCGATCGATGGCCGGCGACGGCGGAACTTGTCCCAGACAAAACGGGCCAGTGTGGCGTTGCCCACCTGGGTGACGTCACATGGCTGGCCAGCCTCACCTTCATCGTTGTGTCACCTGCAAACCTGAGGAGTTGAGTCATGAAAAAAGCATTGATCGCGACCGCCTGCGCCGCCGCTCTGGGGCTGAGCGCCTTGCATGCCAAGGCATCCACCATCGTCGAGACGGCTGTCCAGGCTGGGCAGTTCTCCACGCTGGTCAAGGCCATCGAGGCCGCCGGGCTGGTGGACACGCTCAAAGGCGAGGGCCCGTTCACCGTGTTTGCCCCCTCCGATGAAGCATTTGCCAAGCTGCCCGAGGACAAACTCAATGCCCTGCTGGCCGACAAAGAGGCCCTGACCAAGGTGCTGACCTACCACGTCGTGCCGGGCAAGGTGATGTCCAGCGACGTGCAGGCCGGCGAGGTCCAAACCAAGGCCGGGCAGGCCATCACGCTGCGCACCGAAGGGGGTGTGCAGGTCAACGACTCGCGCGTGGTCAATGCCGATATCACCGCCAGCAACGGCGTCATCCACGTGATCGACAGCGTGCTGCTGCCCAACTGATCTTGGTCGACATGAGGCGCGGGCTCCTCGCCCCGGGAGCCCGTGCTGCTACATTGGTGGGCATGAGCCAGCGCATCGGTCTGAATGACGAATTCTTCGCAGCCGTCGAGTCCGTGCCGACCCTGGAAGAGGCGGTGGACACGTCGCGCCATGCCGATGTGCCTGGGGACTGGTGGGTGGTGATTGCCGACATCGCCGGCTCCACCGAAGCCATTGCGCGGGGCCAGTACAAACAGGTCAACACCGTGGGGGTGGCCTGCATCGCGGCGGTGCTCAACCTCGACCGTTCCCTGGCGCTGCCTTACATGTTTGGCGGCGATGGGGCCACCCTGGCCATTCCCGACAGGCTGCGTGCGCGGGCGGAAGCGGCGCTGCGCGGGGCGCAGCGCATGGCGCGGGACGCGTTTGGCCTGGTCTTGCGCGTGGGGCTGGTGCGCGTGAGTGAACTCCAGGCACAGGGAATGCGGGTTCGGGCCAGCAAAGTGAGGCTCTCGCCGCAAGTGGACTTGCCCGTGCTCTCGGGCCGAGGCTGGGAGGAGGCGGAGCGACGCACCAAGGCCGGCGAGGCCGTGTGCTTGCTGGATGCCGATGCGGAACCGGCCGAAGCCGACTTCTCGGGGTTTGAATGCCGCTGGCAGAACGTGCCGGCGCGCAAGGGGGTCAAGCTCTCGCTCATCGTGCTGGGCCGTTCGCCGGATCCGCTGCTCAATCAGCAAGCCATCCGAGAGACCTTGCAGAAAGTCAGCGAGATGGTGGGGGACGACGCCGCTTCGCACCCGCTGGACCTGGCCGGCTTGCGCATCCACTTCGGCCGCTTGGGCCTGACGGTGGAGCCGCGTGTGCGCACCTGGGGGCAAGGCGCGTGGGCGCGTTGGCGGTATGTGGGGCATCTGCTCTTCGTCAATCTGGCGGCCCTGTATGTGTTTTTCAAATACCGGCGCCAACCCGATACGGTGTGGGGACGCTACCGGCGGGATCTGATACGCCAGAGCGATCGGCGCAAATTCGACGGCGCCTTGCGCATGGTGCTCGATGCCAGCGCCGAACAGGTGGCGAGCCTGCGCCAGTGGCTGGAGGCGCAGCGCCGGGCCGGGCGGCTGGTGTACGGGATGCACCAGTCTGACGCGGCCCTGATCACCTGCATCGTGCACAGCTATGACGGGCGGCATGTGCATTTCGTCGATGGCGCCGATGGCGGTTATGCCTTGGCCGCCCGTGAATTGAAGGCCCAGCTGCAAGACGTCCGTCGGACTTGAGCGCACGCCACGGCAAAAACACCGACAATTCGGGGATGCTCAAAGCCCCTGAATTGCTGCTGCCTGCCGGCTCGCTGGAGAAAATGCGTGCCGCCTACGATTTTGGCGCCGATGCGGTCTATGCCGGTCAGCCCCGCTACAGCTTGCGCGCGCGCAACAACGAATTCCGCCTGGAACAACTGGCCCAAGGCATCGCCGAGGCCCATGCCCGCGGCAAGAAACTGTTCGTCACCAGCAACCTGATCGCGCACAACGACAAGGTGCGCACGTATCTGCGCGACATCGAGCCCATCATCGCGCTGCAGCCCGACGCCCTCATCATGGCCGATGCGGGCTTGATCATGCAGGTGCGCGAGAAGTGGCCCGAGGTGCCCATCCATCTGTCGGTGCAGGCCAACACCACCAACTGGGCCGCGGTCAAATTCTGGCAGAAGGTGGGCATCAGCCGCATCATCCTGTCGCGCGAGCTCAGCCTGGACGAAATCGAGGCTATCCGCCAAGCCTGCCCGGACATCGAGTTGGAGGTGTTCGTCCACGGGGCGCTGTGCATTGCCTACTCGGGGCGCTGCCTGCTTTCGGGCTACTTCAACCGCCGCGACCCGAACCAGGGCACCTGCACCAATGCCTGCCGCTGGGAATACGGGACCCAGGCGGCGGCGGAAGACCCGGTGACGGGCGAGGCTGTGCCGGTCCAGCGCATGGGGGGCGATTTCGACTTCGCCCAGGCCCGCACCGACGCCGAAACCGCGTTTTCCACCTGCGGCAATGGCCAGCGCCACCCCGCGGCCGACCGGGTGTACCTGATCGAAGAAAAGGCGCGGCCCGGCGAGCTCATGCCCATCATGGAGGATGAGCATGGCACCTACATCATGAACTCCAAGGACTTGCGGGCGGTCGAGCACGTGGAGCGGCTGTGTCGCATCGGGGTCGATTCGCTCAAGATCGAAGGCCGCACCAAGAGCCTGTACTACGTGGCTCGCACGGCCCAGGTGTATCGCCGCGCCATCGACGATGCCGTCGCTGGCCGCCCCTTCAACCCCGAGCTGCTGCTGGAGCTCGAAGGGCTGGCCAACCGGGGCTACACCGGCGGCCTGCTGGAGCGCCGTCCCGCGCAGGATTACCAGAACTACGTCAGCGGCCATTCCGAGCTGCACCGCAGCCATTTCGTGGGCGAGGTGCGTGGCGTGCGTGCCGATGGCTGGGCCGAGGTGGAAACCAAGAATCGCTTTGCCGTGGGTGACCGCATCGAGGTCATTCACCCCAGCGGCAACCGCATCGTGCGCCTGGAGGCGATGCAAACCCTCGATGGCGAGCCGGTGCAAGTTGCCCCGGGCAGCCCGGTGCGGGTGTATGTGCCTCTGGGCCAGCCGGTGCAGGGCGCCTTGCTGGCGCGCTTGCTGGAGCCGGTGGCGGCGTGAGGTGTGGCCAGGCTCAGTCGGTGCGGTCCGTGCGGCGGCGCGCTGGTGGGTGGGTTTCGTAATAGCGCGCCTTGTCTTCGTACATGGCGCGGTCGGCCGCCTGTAGGGTGGCTTCGAGCGAGGCGCCGCGCGGGCACACCGCCATGCCCATGGAAAAACTCAAGGCCTTACCCGGGTAGAACTGGTTGTTGAGTTCCAGCACTTGGCGGATGTGCTCCATCACCGCGCGGGCGCCTTCTTCGTCCGTGGCAGGCAGTAGGATCGTGAATTCATCGCCACCGATGCGTGCTGCGCAGCCCGGGGGGTCCACGGCCTTGTTGAGCACTTCGCCGGCGCGGCGCAACAGCGCGTCGCCAGCGGTGTGCCCGCCTTCGTCGTTGGCGATCTTCAGGCCATTGAGATCGACCGCGATCACGGCCACCGGCCATGGCCCTTTGCGGTTGAGACGGGCCGTTTCCTCGACGAAGTAGGCCCGGTTGCGCAGCCGGGTCAGCACATCGTGCTTGCCCAGGTATTCCAGATAGGCTTCGGCTTTCTTGCGTGCGGTGATGTCCACCAGCGAGACCAGCACCATGCCCCAGTCATGCAGGTGCTCTTCCAGGATGGCGAACTGCATGTGCACGTGCAGCGCATCGCCGTTGAGGTTGTAGTTCACCACCTCGCGTTCCTGGGTGTATTTGCCATTCCACAGGTCGATGAGCTGGGCGGCAAAGGGCTCTTCCATGTCGTCGCGGAACACCTGGTCCAGTCGCCGCAGCAATTCGGCCTTGTCGGCGGCGCCAAACATGCGCAGGGTCTGGCGGTTGACGTCGATGACCCGGATTTCCTGCATGCAGCGCTTGATGAATTCGGGGTGCACTTTGAGGAACACCGGGAAGTCCTCGATGCCGCGCGCCCGCACGTCGTCGATGAGCAGCTTGACGGCCCGGAAATCCTCTACCCAGAGCGAGACGGGTGAGCGCTCGAACAGGTCGCGGGCATACTGTTCGCTGTCGTGCAGCTCACGCTCGGCCCGCACGCGGGCGGTGATGTCTTCCAGAGACACCAATACCCGGTCCCAGCGGGCTTCGTGCCCGGGCAGCACCCGTCCGCGGATGAGCACGTCCAGCCGTTGCCCGTCGAGGGTGTAGTTGACGGTCTGGTTCTCGAATACCGTCTGGCCGCTCCAGATGGCCACCAGCTCGCGGATGGCCGTCTCGTGCATGTCGCCGCGAAAGATCAGCCCCAGCGAGGCGAGCAGTTCGTCTTGCGAGCGGGCATGGAACAGCTCCAGCGTGCGCCGGTTGACCTTCAGCACGCGGTAGCGGGCCGTGCATTCGGCCACCCGCTCGGGCTGTTCACGCAGGTAGGCGGCCAGGTCGACCACGCCAGCGGCCCGCCAGCGGTCAAACAGATCGATCAACTCGCTGTAGTCTTCCAACCAGAGCGATACAGGGGCCAGATCGAACACATGCTCGAAGGCGGTGTCCGAGGGCGGGAGCGCGATGGGCAGGTCGGTGGGCATGATGACGTCATCATAGCCCTGAGCCATCAGAATTTGCCAGGCCGCAGCACCTCCACCTCGGAGAAGCAGGCCACCATGGCGTAATTGGAGTAATAGCGTGCTTGCAGGTGAGCCAGCAGGGCTTCGGCTTGTTCGCGCGCGCAGATGACTTCGATGCGGATGTTGCGCGATTCGTCCCAGGAGGCGTCGCGCACGCCACGGCTGCCCTTGCCGCGCGCGTCTGAAATGGTGTAGCCGCGCACGCCCAGGCGGTCCATGTCGCGGATGAGGAGCTGCTCGATGCTGGCTTCGGTGAATACGGTCAGCAGGGTGCGCTTTTCGGTGTGCATGGTGCTCATGGGAGGCTCCTCGGCAGGGGGTCAGGCGCCACTCAAACGGGTGGCCATCCAGTGGTAGAGGGGAATGCCCAGCAGAATGTTGAAAGGAAAGGTCACGCCCAATGAGCCAGCCAGGGAGACCGCCGGATTGGCTTCGGGCACGGCGATGCGCATGGCCGCCGGCACGGCGATGTAGGAGGCCGAAGCCGCCAGCGTGGCCAGCATGGTCAGCCCGCCGACAGACAGGCCCAGCAGCCAACCCGTCCCCAGCCCCAGGGTGGCCGACAGCAGCGGCATGGCCAAGCCAAAGACGATCAGTGACAGCCCGCGCCGGCGCAACTCCCCCACCTGCCGGCTCACGATCAGCCCCATTTCCAGCAGAAACAGGGCCAGCACGGCCTTGAACAGGTCGAAGTACAAGCCGCTGATGGGGGCCAGTCCCTCGGGGCCGGCCGCCCAGCCGATGGCCATGCCGCCCAGCAGCAGCGTCACCCCTTTGCCCAGAAAGGCCTCGTGGCCCAGGGATTTCCAGTCGGTATCGCGGTGGATGCCGCGTGCCAGCACGATGCCGACCAGGATCGCCGGGATTTCCATCACCGCCAGCAGCACCGCCATTTGCGGCTCCATGGCGATGTCTCGCGCGGCCAGCCAGGCCGCCGCCACCGCGAACGTGGCCACGCTGACGGAGCCGTAATGCGCGGCGGTGGAGGCCGCGTTGGGGCGATCGAAGCCGAAGAGCAGGCGCAGCGCGCTGAAAGCGATGAGTGTTTGCAAGACCCCCAGCACGATCACCGCCCCGATCTGCGGCAGCAGCGGCAGCAGGGGTTGCGTGGCCAACCCTTGCCCGCCTTTGAGGCCGATGGCCAGCAGCAAGAAGATGGACAGGGAGTCGTACAGCGCGCTGGGCAGCTTCAGCTCCGAACGCAGCAGCCCGGCCACCAGGCCGAACAGAAAAAACAGGATGACCGGATCCATAGGCAGCGATGATGGCACGGATGGCCCCCGTCAAGGGGGCGTCGGAAGGCAAACGAGTGATCCTAGGCGGGAAGAGGCATTTTGTAAAATCCATTTCTCCTGCGCGATTCATAGGTAAAAACCTATCTATCAGGGCTGGCACAATCGGGTCATGCCCCGGACCGCCCCGCCATCGGCGGCGCCGCCTGCGGCGGCCGCTGTCAAGCCCCTGTCTGCGCCGCAAAAAGCGCTGCGCAAGCTGGGGCTGGTGCGCCCGATCGATCTGGCGCTGCATCTGCCGCTGCGCTATGAGGACGAAACCCGCCTGACCCACCTGGCGCAAGCGCGGGAGGGCGAGGTGGTGCAAATCGAAGGCACGGTCACGGCGTGCGAGGTGGCGCTGCGCCCCAAGCGGCAATTGCTGGTCACGCTCGACGATGGCAGCGCCATCTGCACTTTGCGCTTCTTCAGCTTTTACCCCAGCCATCAGAAAGCCCTGAGCGTCGGCGCCCGCATCCGCGCCCGGGGGGAACTGCGCGGTGGCTTGTGGGGGTGGAGCATGGTGCATCCGAGCTTTCGGTCCGCCCAGGGTGAGTTGCCCGATGCGCTGACCCCGGTGTACCCGAGCAGCGCCGGCTTGCCCCAGGCCTATCTGCGCCGCGCCGTGCTCGCGGGGTTGCAGCGGGCCGATCTGAGCGACACCATCCCGCCCGAGGCGCTGCAGGCGTGCCCGGGGCTGTGCTCCCGCGGGGGCGGGCGGCCCTGGAGCTTGCGCGAAGCGCTGCATTTCCTGCATCAGCCCACCCCGGATGTGCCGTTGGCGGCACTGGAGGACCGCAGCCATCCCGCCTGGCAACGCCTCAAAGCCGAGGAACTGCTGGCCCAACAGCTCTCGCAACACCTGGCGCGGCGGGAGCGCTCGACCCTCAGCGCCCCGGCGCTGTGTGCCCAGCCCGGGGGACTGCACGAGCAATTGCTCGCCGCCTTGCCGTTTGTCTTGACGGCGGCGCAGCGCCGGGTCGCCGACGAGATTGCCCGCGACTTGGCCCGCACCGTGCCCATGCATCGCCTGTTGCAAGGGGATGTGGGCAGCGGCAAAACGGTGGTGGCCGCCCTGGCGGCGGCCGTGGCCATCGACGCCGGCTGGCAGTGCGCCCTCATGGCGCCCACGGAAATTCTGGCCGAGCAGCATTTCGGCAAGCTGGTGGGCTGGCTCACCCCGCTGTTGGCGCCGCGGGGCAAAACCGTGGCCTGGCTGACCGGTGGCCAGACCAAGAAAGCGCGCGCGGCGATGTTGCACGCCATCGCCAGCGGGGAGGCGGCGCTGGTGGTGGGCACCCATGCGGTCATTCAAGAGCAGGTGCGCTTTCACCGGCTGGCGCTGGCCCTGATCGACGAGCAGCACCGCTTCGGCGTGGCCCAGCGCCTGGCGCTGCGCGCCAAGATGCAAGACGCCGGCTGGGAGCCGCATCTGTTGATGATGAGCGCCACCCCCATCCCGCGCACCCTGGCCATGAGCTACTACGCCGATCTGGACGTCTCCACCATCGACGAACTGCCGCCGGGCCGCACGCCCATCGTCACCAAGCTGCTGGCCGACAGCCGGCGCGATGAGCTCATCGCCCGTTTGCGCGCCCAGGTCGCCCAGGGTCGCCAGGTCTATTGGGTCTGCCCCTTGATCGAAGAAAGCGAGGCGCTGGATCTGCGCAACGCCACCGCCACCCATGCCGAGCTGTCGGCGGCCCTGCAAGGGCTGTGCCATGCCGACGGCAGCCCCGCGCGCGTCGGGTTGTTGCACTCCCGCATGCCCGCGGCCGACAAGAAGGCCGTCATGGCCCAGTTTGCCAGCGGGGCCATGGCCGTGCTGGTCAGCACCACGGTCATCGAAGTGGGGGTGGACGTGCCCACCGCGTCGGTGATGGTCATCGAGCACGCCGAGCGCTTCGGGCTGAGCCAGTTGCACCAGTTGCGCGGCCGGGTGGGCCGAGGCACGGCCGCGTCGGTGTGCGTCTTGCTGTATGCCCCCAATGAGCAAGGCCGCTTGAGCGACAGCGCCCGCGACCGGCTGCGCGCCATGGTCGAGACCAACGATGGCTTCGAAATCGCGCGGCGCGACCTCGACATCCGCGGCCCGGGCGAGTTTCTGGGGGCGCGGCAGTCCGGCGCGCCGCTGCTGCGCTTCGCGGACCTCGCCACCGACACCCATTTGCTCGAATGGGCGCGCGCTTGGGCGCCCCGCCTGCTTGACCAATCGCCCGAACTGGCGCACAAACACATGGATCGCTGGTTGGGTGGAAAATCCGACTATCTGAAAGCCTGAACCGATAGCAGCCATGACCCTGACCGAACTCAAATACATCGTCGCCGTGGCGCGCGAGCGGCACTTCGGCAAGGCGGCCGAGGCCTGCTTTGTCTCGCAGCCCACCTTGAGCGTGGCCATCAAGAAGCTGGAGGAGGAGCTGGAAGTCAAGATCTTCGAGCGCAATGCCACCGAAGTCGCGGTCACGCCGCTGGGCGAGGAAATCGTGCGCCAGGCCCAGGTGGTGCTGGAGCAGGCCGCGGCGATCAAGGAAATCGCCAAGCGCGGCAAAGACCCGCTGGCTGGACCGCTGCGCTTGGGGGTCATCTACACCATCGGCCCCTATCTGCTGCCGGATTTGGTGAAACAGGTGATCGAGCACACGCCGCAGATGCCGTTGATGCTGCAAGAAAACCTGACGGCCAAGCTGCTGGAGCAACTGCGCCTGGGCGAGATCGATGCTGCCATCCTGGCCGAGCCATTCCCCGACACCAATCTGGCCATCGCGCCGCTGTATGACGAGCCTTTTTTCGCGGCGGTGCCGGCCAACCACCCCTTGGCCCAGCGCGACGCCGTGACGGCCGAGGAACTCAAGCAGGAAACCATGCTCCTGCTGGGCAGCGGTCATTGTTTCCGCGACCATGTGCTGGAGGTGTGCCCCGAGTTCGCCCGTTTTTCCAACGACGCCGAGGGCATCCGCAAGAGCTTCGAAGGCTCGTCGCTGGAAACCATCAAGCACATGGTGGCCGCCGGCATGGGCATCACGCTGGTGCCGCGCCTGAGCGTGCCCCCGGGGGCGCTGGCTCCCGGCGCGAAAGTGGCGGCCCCCGGCTCCGGGCCGGGTGACACGTCCTACGTGCGCTATCTGCCGTTTGCCGGCGACCCGCCCACGCGCCGCGTGGTGCTGGCTTGGCGGCGCAGCTTCACCCGCTATGAAGCGATTGCCGCGCTGCGCAACGCGGTCTATGCCTGTGAATTGCCGGGCGTCAAACGCTTGACCTCATGAAGACGAATACCCCTGCGCCTGCCGCGGCCGCCCGCAGCAAGCTGTCGCTCTATCTGGACCTCATCCGCTGGGACCGGCCGGCCGGCTGGCTGCTGCTGCTGTGGCCCACGCTGACGGCCCTGTGGCTGGCCGCTGAGGGTTGGCCCGGCTGGCATCTGCTGGCCGTTTTCGTGCTGGGCACCATCTTGATGCGCAGCGCCGGCTGCTGTGTCAACGACGTGGCCGACCGCGATTTCGACCGGCACGTCAAGCGCACCGCGCAACGCCCCGTCACCAGCGGGCAGGTGTCGGTGAAAGAGGCGCTGCTGTTGGGCGCGGCCTTGGCGGCGTTGGCTTTCTTGCTCGTGCTCACCACCACGGCCACCGCGGTGTGGCTTTCCTTGCCGGCGCTGGCGGTGGCGATCGTCTATCCCTATGCCAAGCGTTTCGTCGCCATGCCGCAGGCGGTGCTGGGCGTGGCCTTCAGCTTCGGCATCCCCATGGCTTACGCGGCGGTGCAGTCCACCGTGCCCTGGCAAGCCTGGGCCCTGCTCGTGGCCAATCTGTTCTGGGTGCTGGCCTACGACACGGAATACGCCATGGTCGATCGCGACGACGACCTCAAGATCGGCATGAAGACCTCGGCCATCACCTTGGGCACGTACGACGTGGCCGCTGTCACGGCGTTCTACCTGATCCACCTGCTGCTGTGGGCGCTGCTGTTGTGGCCCGAGGTGGGCGGCTGGTGGTTGGGGGTGGCGCTGGGGTTGGCGCTGGCCCAGGTGGCCTGGCATTTTTCCATGATTCGCGACCGCACGCGCGAGGGGTGCTTTCGCGCCTTTCGCCTCAACCACTGGCTGGGGTTCACGCTGTTTGCCGGGGTGGCGCTGACCTATGCCCAGCGCCAATGGGGGGGGTGAGCAGCTGCCAGCCGCGCTGCCTCAAGCCCCGAACTCGTCACCCAGCTCCTGGGCGCGGCGATGGGCCGCATGCATCGCGGCCACGAAGGCGTCGGCCACGCCGGCCTGCTGCATCGCCGTCAGGGCGGCATGGGTGGTGCCGCCTTTGGAGGTGACGCGCTCACGCAGGATCTCGGGCGGCTCGCCAGCATCCTGCGCCAGCCGCGCAGCACCCACGAAGGTGCCCACGGCCAGTTGCAGCGCGGTGTCGGCGTCCAACCCCATTTCCGTGCCGGCGCGGCGCATCGCTTCGAGGAAGTAAAACACATACGCCGGCCCAGAACCGGACAGGGCCGTCACCGCGTCCAGCGCCGACTCCTGCGGCAGCCACAGGAACCGGCCCGTGGTGCCGATCACCGCTTCGACCCGTCGCCGGTCCTCGGCATTGACGGCATCGAGCGCATACAGCCCGGTCATGCCCAGCCCGACCAGGGCAGGCGTGTTGGGCATGGCGCGCACGATGCGTCGCGCCCCCAGCCAAGCGGCCATGCTGTCGGTGCGGATGCCCGCGGCCACGCTCAGATGCAGGGCGCCGGCTGTGTGGGGGGCGCACGCCAACGCGGCTGCTTTGAAGGTCTGGGGCTTGACGGCCCAGACCACCAGATCGACGCCGGCCAGCGCCGGGCCGGCGGCCTCGTGCAGCCGCACGCCGGGGAACTGGGCGCTGAGCTTGTCGCGCTGCGGCGCATAGGGTTCCACGATGTCGATCTGTTGCGCGCTCAGGCCGTTCTGGCACAAGCCGCCCACGATGGCGCTGGCCATGTTGCCGCCGCCGATGAACGCCAAGCGGATGCCGGCGCTCCAGGCGCCCGGTGAGGAAGGGGTGTGTGCACTCATGCGGTGATTGTCGCTTGTTTGACGGCCCGCTCCCAGGCGGCCATGCGCTCGGCGGCCTGGGCGGCGCTGCACTGCGGCTCGAAGCGGCGCTCGGCCCGCCACAGCCGGCCCCATGCCTCGGGGCTGTCGAACACCCCGGCCTGCAAGCCAGCCAGGCAGGCCGCGCCCAGTGCGGTGGTTTCGGTCACGGCCGGGCGCACCACCGGGATCCCCAGCAGATCGGCCTGGATCTGCATGAGCAGGTCGTTGACACTGGCGCCCCCGTCCACCCGCAGCTCTTGCAGCGCCGCCGCGCCATGGGCCAGCGCATCGCGGTTCATGGCTTGCAGCACCGCGGTGGACTGGTAGGCGATGCTGTCCAGCGCGGCCCGGGCGATATGGGCGACGGTGGTGCCCCGGGTCAGCCCGGTCAGGGTGCCGCGGGCTTCGGGCTGCCAGTACGGGGCGCCCAGGCCGGTGAACGCCGGGACGAACACCACGCCATCGCTGTCGGGTACCGAGGCGGCCAGGGCCTGCACGTCGTGGCTGGCCGCGATGGCGCGCAAGCCATCGCGCAGCCATTGCACCACGGCGCCGCCCACGAACACGCTGCCTTCCAACGCGTAAGCCGCCGTGGCCCCATGGCGTGCGGCGGCCGTGCTCAGCAGGCCGTTGGCGCTCGGGGTGGGCCGATCGCCGGTGTGCATCAGCAAGAAGCACCCCGTGCCATAGGTGTTTTTGGCCATGCCCGGTTGCAGGCACGCCTGCCCCAGGAGCGCGCTTTGCTGGTCGCCAGCCACGCCGCCGATGGCGATCGGGCCTCCCAGCAGGTGCTCGTCGGTGACGCCAAACGGCGCGCTGGAGGGCAGCACCTCGGGCAACACCGCCCGGGGGATGTCCAGCGCATCCAGCAGCGCGTCGTCCCAGGCTTCCCGCTGCAAATTCCACAGCAGGGTGCGGGACGCGTTGCTCACGTCGGTGACGTGCCGGCGCCCCCCCGTGAGCTGCCACACCAGCCAGGTGTCCACCGTGCCGAAAGCCAGCTCGCCCGCTTCGGCGCGGCGTCGCGCTCCCGGCACCTGGCTCAGCAGCCAGGCCAGCTTGGTGCCAGAGAAGTAGGGGTCGGGCCGCAGGCCCGTTCGTGCATGGATGGCCTCGGTGCCGAGCGCGGCCTGTAGGTGTTCGCACAGCGCCGTGGTGCGCCGGTCCTGCCAGACGATGGCGCGGTGCAGGGGCTCGCCTGTGCGCCGGTCCCACAGCAGCGTCGTTTCCCGCTGGTTGGTGATGCCGATGGCGGCGATGTCGCGGTGCGTCAGGCCGGCCTGCCTCATGGCTTGCCGCGCGGTGTCGAGCTGGGTGTGCCAGATGTCGGCCGGGTCATGCTCCACCCAGCCAGGGCGCGGGTAATGCTGGCGCAGCTCCTGTTGCGCACAGGCCACGACACGGCCTTGCGGGTCAAACACGAGGCTGCGCGAGCTGGTGGTGCCCTGATCCAGGGCCAACAGGTATCGGGTCATGGGGTGATCCAGCCAGAGACGTCGGTGCTCGCACTGTAGCGCGTTGGCCAAGGCGACGCCTATCGCCCCGGCCTCATCGCCGTCGAGCGTGCCAGAATGTGGCGGCCTTGTACAAAAGGCTTGACATCCTTTGCGTGGTGCGCAATAATGCGCAGCTTCGCCCGTATTGGGGCGAAGATTTTCTGCCCACCGAAGTTGCGTGGAATCCGGGATCGCTGAGATTCTGGGGGTGCGCAACGACGACGGGCCCAAGACTGATCGCCTGCTGCCGCGGTGGTGGCAGGGATTCAAGTTGGGACTTACTCAAATGATCCAAACGCAATCTCGACTCGATGTTGCTGACAACACGGGTGCCAAGTCCGTGATGTGCATCAAGGTGCTGGGTGGCTCCAAGCGCCGTTACGCCAATGTGGGCGACATCATCAAAGTGAGCATCAAGGAAGCCGCTCCGCGTGGCCGCGTCAAGAAGGGCGAGGTCTACAACGCCGTGGTCGTGCGCACCGCCAAAGGTCTGCGCCGTCCCGATGGCGCCTTGATCAAGTTCGACGGCAACGCCGCAGTGCTGCTCAACAACAAGCTGGAGCCCATCGGCACCCGCATCTTCGGCCCGGTCACGCGCGAACTGCGTACCGAGAAGTTCATGAAGATCGTGTCCTTGGCGCCCGAGGTCCTGTAAGGAGTTGTCATGAACAAGATCCGCAAAGGCGACGAAGTGATCGTGATCGCCGGCCGCGACAAGGGCAAGCGTGGCAAGGTGCTGCGCCGCGCCGACGAAGAGCGCGTGGTGGTCGAGGGTGTGAACATCGTCAAAAAGCACACCAAGCCCAATCCCATGAAGGGCGTGACGGGCGGCATCGTCGAGAAGACCATGCCCATCCACCAGTCCAACGTGGCCATCTTCAACGCGGCCACCGGCAAGGCCGATCGCGTGGGGGTCAAAGTGCTGGCAGACGGCAAGAAAGTGCGCGTCTACAAGTCCAGCGGCGAAGAAATCAAGGTGGCATGACCATGGCACGCTTCCAACAACTCTACCGCGAGAAAATCGCCCCGGCTCTGAAAGAGCAGTTCGGCTACAAGTCCATCATGGAAGTGCCGCGCATCACCAAAATCACCCTGAACATGGGGGTGGGTGAGGCCGTGGCCGACAAGAAAGTGCTGGAAAACGCCGTTGGCGACCTGACCAAGATCGCCGGTCAGAAGCCGGTGACCACCAAGGCCCGCAAAGCCATTGCCGGTTTCAAGATCCGTGAAGGCCAGCCCATCGGCTGCATGGTCACCCTGCGTGGCGCCCGCATGTACGAATTCCTGGACCGCTTCGTCACCGTGGCCCTGCCGCGCGTGCGCGACTTCCGGGGTATTTCCGGCAAGGCTTTCGATGGCCGCGGGAACTACAACATCGGTGTCAAAGAGCAGATCATCTTCCCGGAAATCGAATACGACAAGGTCGATGCCGTGCGTGGTCTGAACATCAGCATCACGACGACCGCCAAGAGCGACGCCGAGTGCAAGGCGCTGCTGGCCGGTTTCCGTTTCCCGTTCAAGAACTGAGGTGGTGTGTGGCTAAACAAGCTTTGCTCCAGCGTGAACTCAAGCGCGAAAAACTCGCCGCCAAGTTCGCCAACAAGTACAACGAGTTGAAGGCCATCGCAAAGGATGCCAAGCGTTCCGACGAGGAGCGCGACGCCGCCCGTCTGGCCCTGCAGAAACTGCCCCGTAACGCCAACCCGACCCGCCAGCGCGCCCGCTGCGAAATCACCGGTCGTCCCCGCGGCACCTTCCGCCAGTTCGGTCTGGGCCGCATGAAGATCCGTGAAATGGCTTTTGCCGGCGAAATCCCCGGCGTGACCAAGGCCAGCTGGTAAGCCGCGAAGGAGTAACGAAATGAGCATGAGTGATCCTATCGCCGATATGCTGACCCGCATCCGCAATGCGCAGATGGTGGAAAAAGCCGCCGTCTCCATGCCTTCCTCCAAAGTGAAGGTGGCCATTGCCCAGGTGCTCAAAGACGAAGGCTACATCGATGGCTTCCAGGTCAAGACCGAGGGCGGCAAGAGCGAGCTCGAAATCGCGCTGAAGTATTACGCCGGCCGTCCGGTGATCGAGCGCATCGAGCGCGTCAGCCGTCCGGGTCTGCGTGTGTACCGTGGCGCCAAATCCATTCCCCAGGTCATGAACGGTCTGGGCGTGGCGATCGTGACCACGCCCAAGGGCGTGATGACCGACCGCAAAGCGCGCGCTGCCGGTGTCGGTGGCGAAGTGTTGTGTTACGTCGCCTGACGCGCGCTGAGGAGTACCTGAAATGTCTCGTGTAGGTAAAGCGCCGGTCGCCATCCCCCAGGGTGTCGAAGTGGCCATCAAGCAAGACGTGATCACCGCCAAGGGTGCCCTGGGTGCCCTGAGCGTGAGCCTCAACCCGCTGGTCAAGGTCGAGAATGCCAATGGCAAGCTGTCCTTCACCGCGGCTGACGACAGCGCCGAAGCCAGCGCCATGCGCGGCACGATGCGCCAGTTGGTCAACAACATGGTCAACGGAGTGAGCAAGGGCTTCGAGAAGAAGCTCACCCTCGTGGGCGTGGGCTACAAGGCCGCCGCTTCGGGCAACAAGCTCAACCTGTCCGTGGGTTTCTCGCATCCGGTGGATTTCGTGATGCCCGAAGGCATCACGGTGGCCACGCCGGCCCCGACCGAAATCGTGGTCAAGGGCGCTGACCGTCAGCGCGTGGGCCAGGTTGCGGCTGAAATCCGTGCGGTGCGTCCGCCCGAGCCCTACAAGGGCAAAGGCATCCGCTATGCGGACGAGAAGGTCGTCATCAAAGAGACCAAGAAGAAATAAGGACAGCGAACATGTTGACCAAGAAAGAACAACGTTTGCGTCGCGCCCGCCAGACCCGTATCCGCATTGCCCAGCAAGGCGCCGTGCGTCTGAGCGTGAACCGCACCAACCAGCATATCTACGCCAACGTCATTTCCGGCGACGGCGCCAAGGTGCTGGTGTCTGCCTCCACCGTCGAGGCCGAAGTGCGCGCCCAACTGGGTGGCGCCGGCAAGGGTGGCAACAAGGCCGCTGCCGAGTTGATCGGCAAGCGCATTGCCGAGAAGGCCAAGGCCGCCGGCATCGAGAAAGTGGCCTTCGACCGCTCCGGCTTTGCCTACCACGGCCGGATCAAAGCCCTGGCAGATGCCGCGCGTGCCGCCGGCCTGCAGTTCTGATGGGGGAAATGCAAATGGCAAAGATGCAAGCCAATGTGAAGAGCGAAGGCAACGACGACGGCCTGCGCGAGAAGATGATCGCGGTCAACCGCGTGACCAAGGTGGTCAAAGGCGGCCGCATCATGGGTTTCGCTGCGTTGACCGTGGTGGGCGACGGCGATGGCCGCGTGGGCATGGGCAAGGGCAAGGCGCGTGAAGTGCCGGTGGCCGTTCAGAAGGCCATGGACGAGGCCCGCCGCAACATGTTCAAAGTCTCCCTCAAGAGCGGCTCCCTGCACCATGAGGTGCATGGTCAGCACGGGGCTTCCACCGTGATGATGTTGCCCGCCGTCAAGGGGACCGGCATCATCGCTGGCGGCCCGATGCGTGCCGTCTTCGAGGTGCTGGGCGTGACCGACGTGGTGGCCAAGAGCCACGGCTCGACCAATCCCTACAACCTGGTTCGCGCCACGCTGGACGCGTTGAAGAAATCGACGACGCCGGCCGAAGTCGCTGCCAAGCGGGGCAAGTCGGTCGAAGACATCCTGGGTTGATTGGAGCGATCATGACGACTGCCAACACCATCAAAGTGAAACTGGTGCGCAGCCCCATCGGCTGCAAAGAAAGCCATCGTGCCACCGTGCGCGGGCTGGGTCTGCGCAAGCTCAACAGCGTGCGCGAACTGCAGGACACCCCTGCCGTGCGCGGCATGATCAACAAGGTCAGCTATCTGGTCCAAGTGATCTGATCGGAGTCTGAAGATGGAACTCAACACTCTCAAGCCCGCTGCTGGCGCCAAGCACGCCAAGCGTCGCGTGGGCCGTGGCATCGGCTCCGGTCTGGGCAAGACCGCCGGTCGTGGCCACAAGGGCCAGAAGTCTCGCGCGGGTGGCTACCACAAGGTCGGCTTCGAAGGCGGTCAGATGCCGCTGCAGCGCCGCCTGCCCAAGCGCGGCTTCAAGTCGCAAGCCCTGAAGTTCAACGCCGAGATCACCCTGGCCGATCTGCAGGCTCTGGGTGCGGCCGAGGTGGATCTGCTCACCCTCAAGCAAGCCGGCCTCGCGCCCGCCCTCGCCAAGAAGGTCAAGGTCATCAAGACCGGTGAACTCAGCATCGCCGTCAAGCTCAACGCCATTGGCGCGACGGCGGGTGCCAAGGCAGCCATCGAAGCCGCTGGCGGCTCGCTGGCCTGAATCGGCTAAACCTCGGAAACGCTTGTGGCCACAAACGCAGCCTCCCTCGCGAAAACCGGCAAGTTCGGTGACTTGCGTCGCCGGCTGGTGTTTTTGCTGCTCGCGCTGGTCGTGTACCGCATCGGCGCACACATTCCGGTGCCGGGCATCGACCCCGACCAGCTCAGCCAGCTCTTCCGCGGCCAGCAGGGCAACATCCTGAACCTGTTCAACATGTTCTCCGGCGGCTCGCTGGAGCGGTTCGCGGTGTTTGCCCTGGGGATCATGCCGTACATCTCGGCATCGATCATCATGCAGCTCATGACGTACGTGGTGCCCTCGCTCGTCCAGCTCAAGAAGGAAGGCGAGGCCGGGCGGCGCAAGATCACCCAGTACACCCGTTACGGCACCTTGGGCTTGGCGATCTTCCAGTCGCTGGGCATTGCGCTGGCGCTGGAGGGGATGCCCGGCTTGGTGATCGACCCGGGCTTCACCTTCCGTTTCACGGCGGTGGTGAGCCTCGTGGCCGGCACCATGTTCCTGATGTGGCTGGGTGAACAGATCACCGAGCGCGGCATCGGCAACGGCATTTCGCTGCTGATCTTCGCCGGCATTGTGGCAGGCCTGCCCAGTGCCATCGGCGGCTTGCTGGAGTTGGTGCGTACCGGTGCCATGAGCATCCTGGCCGCGATCTTCATCGTGCTGCTGGTGATCGTGGTGACCTACTTCGTGGTGTTCATCGAGCGCGGCCAGCGCAAGATTCTGGTGAACTATGCGCGTCGCCAGGTGGGCAACAAGGTGTATGGCGGGCAGTCATCGCACTTGCCTTTGAAGCTGAACATGGCTGGCGTGATTCCGCCGATCTTCGCCTCGTCCATCATTCTGCTGCCGACCACGCTGGTGAGTTGGGTCAGCACGGGTGACTCCACCCGGTGGTTGCGCGACCTGGCTGCGGCCTTGTCGCCGGGGCAACCGATCTACGTCGGCTTGTATGCTGCTGCCATCATCTTCTTCTGTTTCTTCTACACGGCGTTGGTGTTCAACAGCCGAGAAACGGCAGACAACCTGAAGAAGAGCGGTGCATTCATTCCGGGCATCCGCCCGGGTGACCAGACAGCGCGCCACATCGACAAGATCCTGGTGCGCCTGACGCTGGCCGGCGCGATTTACATCACGGCGGTGTGTCTGTTGCCGGAATTTTTGATTCTGCGTTACAACGTGCCGTTCTATTTCGGGGGCACCTCGCTGCTGATCATCGTGGTGGTCACCATGGACTTCTGGGCCCAGGTGCAGAATTACGTGATGTCGCAGCAGTATGAGTCGCTGCTGAAGAAGGCGAATTTCAAGGCGTCCCCGGGTGTGTGAAGCATGGCGAAGGACGATGTGATCGAGATGCAGGGCGAGGTGATCGAAAACCTCCCCAACGCCACGTTCCGTGTGAAACTGGAAAACGGGCATGTGGTCCTGGGACACATTTCCGGGAAGATGCGGATGCATTACATCCGCATCCTGCCGGGTGACAAGGTGAAGGTCGAACTCACGCCCTACGATCTCACCCGCGCCCGGATCGTGTTCCGCAGCAAGTGAGTTTTTGAGAATTTGTTCAGGAGAAAGTCATGAGAGTTTCGGCTTCGGTCAAGAAAATGTGCCGCAACTGTAAGATCATCCGTCGCCATGGCGTCGTGCGCGTCATCTGCACCGACCCGCGACACAAGCAGCGTCAAGGCTGAATCGTTTAGAGGACCACCATGGCACGTATTGCAGGTATCAACATCCCGCCGCACAAGCACGCCGAAATTGGCCTGACCGCCATTTACGGCATTGGTCGTACCCGCGCCCGCAAGATCTGCGAGGCCTGCGGCATCGACTACTCGAAGAAAATCAAGGATCTGACGGACGCCGAGCTGGAAAAGGTGCGCGACCAGGTCAACACCTACACCATCGAGGGCGACCTGCGCCGTGAAGTGACGATGAACATCAAGCGCCTGATGGACATCGGCTGCTACCGCGGCTTCCGCCACCGCCGTGGCCTGCCCGTGCGTGGTCAGCGCACCAAGACGAACGCGCGCACCCGCAAGGGCCCGCGCAAGGCCGCTCAGTCGCTGAAGAAATAATCGGTTAAAGGACAGTCATGGCTAAGCAACAATCCAGCGCCGCCGCCCGCGTTCGCAAGAAAGTCCGCAAAAACATTGCCGACGGCATTGCTCACGTGCACGCGTCGTTCAACAACACCATCATCACCATCACCGATCGCCAGGGCAATGCGCTGGCTTGGGCCTCTTCGGGCGGCCAAGGCTTCAAAGGCTCGCGCAAGTCCACCCCGTTTGCCGCGCAGGTGGCTTCCGAGGTGGCTGGCCGCGCCGCCATGGAACAGGGCATCAAGAACCTGGACGTCGAGATCAAGGGCCCGGGCCCGGGTCGTGAGTCCTCGGTTCGTGCGTTGGGTGCCCTGGGCATTCGCATCACGTCCATCTCTGACGTGACGCCGATCCCTCACAACGGCTGCCGTCCCCAAAAGCGTCGCCGTATTTGATGGATGGAACGGCTTGACGGAATTTTCCGTCAGGCGCTATACTGAAAAGCTTTTTGTTGAAAGCCACTGCGGTTTGCCGCAGTGGCGTTGTCGTTAAGACCACCGCCGACATCCATGGATGCCGGCTCCCGCAGCCCGTCTGCGGCAGATGAAACCAGAAGGAAATCCACGTGGCACGTTATCTCGGCCCCAAGGCCAAACTCTCCCGCCGTGAAGGCACCGATCTGCTGCTCAAGAGCGCCCGCCGCTCCATCAGTGACAAGGCCAAGTTCGACTCCAAGCCCGGCCAGCATGGCCGCACTTCCGGCCAGCGCACCTCTGACTTTGGCCTGCAACTGCGCGAAAAGCAGAAGGTCAAGCGCATGTATGGCGTGCTGGAGCGGCAGTTCCGCCGTTACTTTGCCGAAGCCGACCGCCGCCGTGGCAACACCGGCTCCAACCTGCTGAGCCTGCTGGAGTCGCGACTGGACAACGTGGTGTTCCGCATGGGCTTTGCCTCGACCCGCGCCGAAGCGCGTCAACTGGTGTCGCACAAGGCCATTCTGGTCAATGGGCAGAGCGTCAACATCCCCTCCTATCTGGTGAAGGCTGGCGACGTGGTGGCGGTGCGTGAGAAGTCGCGCAACCAGGCCCGCGTCAAGGAGGCGTTGGAACTGGCCAAGCAGATCGGCTTCCCCGCCTGGGTGGAGGTGTCTGCCGACAAGGCCGAGGGCACGTTCAAGAAGGTGCCGGACCGCGATGAGTTTGGCGCCGACATCAACGAATCGCTGATTGTCGAACTGTACTCGCGTTGATCGCGAGTCTCTCTCTAGAGCCCGGATTCTGCCGCTGGCGGGGTCCGGGATTTTGTGCTCCATCGGCCTTATCGGTGTAACGAGCCGAGGGTATTGAAGGAAGTCCGAATGCTGAATAACCTGCTCAAACCCAAGAACATCCATGTCGAGCACCTCTCGCCGACCCGTGCCGAGGTGACGCTCGAGCCCTTCGAGCGGGGTTACGGGCACACCCTGGGCAACGCCTTGCGCCGTGTGCTGCTGTCTTCCATGGTGGGTCACGCCCCGACGGAGGTGACGATTGCCGGGGTGGTGCACGAGTACTCCTCGATCGATGGCGTGCAGGAGGATGTGGTCAACATCCTGCTCAACCTCAAGGGGGTGGTGTTCAAGCTGCACAACCGCGACGAGGTCACGCTGAGCCTGCGCAAAGACGGGGAAGGCCCCGTCACGGCAGCCGACATCCAGACGCCGCACGATGTGGAGATCCTCAACCCCGAGCATCACATCGCCACGCTGGCCGCCGGTGCCAAGCTGGACATGCAGATCAAGGTCGAAAAGGGCCGTGGTTATGTGCCTGGCAACCTGCGCCGCGGCGACGACAGCACCCGCTCCATCGGGCGCATCGTGCTGGACGCGTCGTTTTCCCCGATCAAGCGCGTGAGCTATGCGGTGGAAAATGCCCGGGTCGAGCAGCGTACCGATCTCGACAAGCTGGTGATGGATATCGAGACCAACGGCTCCATCACGCCCGAAGAGGCCGTGCGTGCGGCGGCCAAGATTCTGGTGGAGCAATTGGCCGTGTTTGCCCAGATCGATGGCCTGGGTGCCGATGGCAGCGTCGGTAAGGCCACGGGCAGCACCCAGCAGTTCGATCCGATCCTGTTGCGCCCGGTGGACGAGCTGGAGCTGACCGTGCGGTCGGCCAACTGCCTCAAGGCCGAGAACATTTACTACATCGGTGACCTGATCCAGCGCACCGAGAACGAGCTGCTCAAGACCCCGAACCTGGGTCGCAAGTCGCTCAACGAAATCAAGGAAGTGCTGGCTTCGCGCGGCTTGACGCTGGGCATGAAGCTGGAAAACTGGCCGCCCGCCGGTCTGGAAAAGCACTGATCGCGTTTTTTTCACTGCCCTGACCCCCCGCAGTACCTGATACGGCTGCGGGTGACACTAGAAAGGAAATCACCATGCGTCACGGACACGGACTTCGCAAACTCAACCGCACCAGCAGCCACCGCCTGGCCATGCTGCGCAACATGATGAACTCGCTGCTGACGCACGAGGCCATCAAGACCACGCTGCCCAAGGCCAAGGAACTGCGCCGCGTCGTCGAGCCCATGATCACCCTGGCCAAAGAGCCGACCCTGGCCAACAAGCGTCTGGCCTTCGACCGCCTGCGCGACCGCGATGTGGTCGTCAAGCTGTTCAACGAGCTGGGCCCGCGCTTCAAGGCGCGTCCAGGCGGCTACACCCGCATTCTGAAGATGGGTTTCCGCGTGGGTGACAACGCCCCGATGGCCCTGATCGAGCTGGTGGACCGCGCCGAGGAAAAACCGGCCGAAGAGGTTGCAGCAGCCGAGTAAATCGTGCTAGAATAACAGTCTTGACGCGGAGTGGAGCAGCCTGGTAGCTCGTTGGGCTCATAACCCAAAGGTCGCAAGTTCAAATCTTGCCTCCGCAACCATATTCAGAAACCCTCTGCCAGCGCAGAGGGTTTTTTTCTGGGCGCAAGCCGTTGTGGGGATTGCTCCGTGCTGCCGCAGACACCCTGGTTGACCGAAGCCGCATTGGCCGCGCAGCCCTGGGCCAGGGCGGCCTGGACGTGGCTGCACGAGCCGGGTTCCGTCACGCAGCGCTTGCGGCGTTGCTTTGCCGAAGTGACGGTCCGGGTGCTCGACGAAGGGGTGCTCGAGCCCCAGGCCGATGAATGGGAGGGTTTGTCGGACCGAGGGATGGCCCCTTGCTGGGTGCGCGAGGTGTGCTTGCACAGCCGCGGGGTGCCTTTGGTCCATGCCCGCACCGTGATCCCAGATTGGCACCCTGGCAACCCGTGGCATGAGTTGGGGGCGTTGGGCAGCCGCCCATTGGGCGAGCGATTGTTTGCGGATGGCGATGGCGTTCGCGGCGAGCGGCGTTTTGCCTGGACTTCGCCAGCGCCGGCATCCCCCATGGCGCAGCAGGATGGCGAACGTTGTCGGCCCACGCGGCGCACCTGGTACGAGCGCCAGGGGGCGTGGCTGATGCTGACCGAAGCTTTCGAGGCGCCTCTGTGGACCGATGCCGTTGAGCCGCCGGCGGCTTCCCATGCCCGTGGATGACACGGCATGGCATGGGGCGTGCTTGGGACGAAGCGAAAACAGGGGAGCGGCGTGCGCGTGGCAGGCGCTCGGGCGTTTTCAGGCGCTGGCTCAGGCCGCCAGTGGCCAAGGTGGCATCGCCGTGGTGTCAGACGAGCTCACAGTGGCAGTGGTGGTGGCCTGCAGCCCTTGCAGCACATCACCCACGACGATGATGGCAGGGCTGCCGAGGGCGTGATCGTTCAAAGTCTGGGTCAGCCGGTCCAGCGTGGCCACGGCGTGTCGCTGCTGGGGCAGCGTGGCATGCTGAACGATGGCCACGGGGGTGTCGGCGGGAAGCCCTTGGAGCAGGCCGTCTTGGATGTGTGCCACGCTGGTCACGCCCATGTAGATGACCAGGGTCAGCCGCGCGGCCGCGGCGCAGTGTGCCAGGGTGGCCCAGTCGGTGCCTGGGTCGCCGGGCTTGGCATGGCCGGTGACGAACACCACGCCGTGGGCATGGTCGCGATGGGTCAGCGGTACATGCAGGCTGGTTGCCGCCGCCAGACCGGCCGTGATGCCATTGATCACCCGAACCTCCACGCCAGCAGCGCGCAGATGTTCGACCTCCTCACCGCCACGGCCAAAGATGAAGGGGTCGCCGCCCTTGAGGCGAACCACCGTTTCACCCGCCTGGGCCTGCTGGATCATCAGCTTTTCGATGAAGGCTTGCGGGGTGGACGCGCAGCCGCCGCGTTTGCCCACAGGGATGACACGCGCACGGGGTTGGGCGTGGGCGAGGACGGCCTCATTGACCAGATCGTCCACCAGCAAGACGGTGGCCGAAGCGATTGCCCGCACGGCTTTGAGGGTGAGCAATTCCGGGTCGCCAGGGCCGGCGCCAACGAGGGTGACGGAACCGGCAGAGGGCGGATGGGCGATGGTCGGCGTGCTCATGGTGCTGACTCCAGGGCAAGGGTGGGAGAAAGCCGGCAGACATCACACAAATGGTGGACTTGCAGGGCGATCGGTAAAGGCGTGGGCAAGGTTCTATCCAGGACAGCGCGGATGTAAGCCGCCGTCCGCGCAATGTCGGTGCCCGGGGGGAGTTCAGGCAGGTCGGCCAGTGGTCCGGTTTGCGCGGGTTGTACGGTGCGACTCTGGCCGGCATGAAACAACGTCATCTGGGGAGTGCGGCGAGGATCGGCGACGGGTTCGCCTTCTGTTCCGCGCAGCAGCAAGGCGGTCTGACCGCTGAGGCGAAACAGGGCGCTCATGCTGTGCAGGTATTCGGGGTGGGTGTAACTGGTGACCAGCACAGCAGCGGGTACAGGCTGCATGAGTTTGACCAAGCTGTGGGCGCTGTTGCGCAACCCAATGGTGCGACGCACGTCCAGCAGCTTTTGCAAAGCTGGGAGCAGGGTGTGGGTCGGGAGAAACGCAATGCCAACCGAGGGGGGGAGTTCCTGCAAGCGATTGGGCCAGTGAATGCCGCTGACGCCTTGGGCATGCAGACTGCGCAGGATTTCGGCGGATGTGATCCGGTCTGGATCTTGTGACTGGCCATGAATCAGGACGCGCAGGCCACAGCGGGCCAGCAGCAAAGCCAGCAGCGGCGTGAGCACCGGCAATTTGCGCGCCCCGTTGTAGCTGGGCAGTACCACGGTCGGCACATCGGTAGCCGAGACGCTGGGTAGGCGCGCGTGGATGGCATCAAGAAATCCAGCCAGTTCCAGAGGTGTTTCGCCTTTGACGCGCATGGCAATGCAGAAGGCGCCAAGTTCCAAATCACTGACTTCACCATCCAGAATGCGGCCCATCAGATCGGCGGACTGGGTGCGGTCCAAAGATCGGGCGCCATCTTTGCCGCGACCGATGTCTTTGAGGTAAACCGAAATGCCCATTTCTTAATTGTGAGGTTTTTTTGATAAATTTAGGTTATATAGAAAGATTGTTTGACTGCTGATGGGTCAGTCGTTTGAGTTCGGGCAGGCAGGAACCGCATTGGGTGCCGCAGCCCAGACGTGTTTGCAGGATGTGCAGATGCTCGCTGGCGGCGCAATCCAGCCCCGCCAGGCAGTCGAGAATGGCGGCCTCGGTCACACCCAGGCAATTGCAGATGGTTTTGCCGCGTTGGACGGGTAGCTTGCCAGGAGGGCGTTGAATGGATTGCAGCAAGATGGGGCCCGTGAAGGGGCAGGGGGTGGTGTCGCGCAGCAGGTGTGACAACCAGGTGGCAGAGCGACTGTCGCCTGAGAACAGAAAGCTTTGCAGGTGTCGGCCTTCGGGGCCGGTCAAGCGGATGCGACGGTGCTGCTGACGCGGCGCATCGTCGTAGCGCAGGGTTTCAGGGTGATCGAGCTGCAAGGCTGCGCACAGAGGCTCCAGCCACGACAACGTCGGCTCAGGGGCTTGCGCATGAGCCGCTTGGAACCACAAACCAACAGGTGTGTTCGATGCAGGCGCTTGAGCAGAGGGGGGCGCAAAGGGAACGCAAACGGCGTAATCGAATTGGGTGAGCAGCGGGCGCAACTGGCGCAAGGTCAGCAAAGCGCTGTGGGCGGGCAGCCAGGCGAGGGCTTGTACGGTCCAGGGCAGATAGACGGGGTCAATGCGGACGGCGGTGTGTTTGAGCTCTGGCTGCTTGGCTTGCGGACAGAAAGCTGACGTGGTGAGGCCATTGACACCGGCCAGTGCCGTGCCTTCGTCCGAGCGTCCGCCGATGTGCTCACTGCCCCAGTGCATGGGGACGAAGCACTGACGGCGATGCAGTTCATGGGAGGGGTGGGCAGGCAGCACGAGGCTGCCGCGCGCGCTTTGCACGCGCACGAGCTGTCCGGGTTTCAGCCCCGATTCAGCCATGTCTTGCGGGTGCATCCACAATTGGGGTTCGGGAATATGGCCGAACAAGGTGCCGAGCGTGCCGGTGCGACTCATGCCGTGCCATTGGTCGCGCAGGCGACCTGTGGTCATGGCATAGGGGTATCGCGCACTCCGGTCCTCTGCGGGTGGGCGATAAGGGGAGGCGACAAACCGGGCACGGCCGTCGGCAGTGGGAAAGCGACCATCTTCATACAGGCGCGGTGTCCCGGTGCTTCGTCCTTCGGGGAAGGGCCACTGTTGAGGTGCGGTTTCCAAAATGGTGTAGCTCAGGCCGGTGATGTCCAGATCCCGGCCACGGGTGCTTTCCCGATGCTCGTTCCAGATCGCTTGCGGGTTGTCGTACGGGAACAAGGTGCCATGGCTGCGCCGTGGCAAACGCTGCTCCAACCGACGGGCCAGATCGACCACGATGCGCCAGTCGTGTCGCGGGCCTGTGCCATCGGCGGCACGTGGCGGAGGGACGGCGGCTCTTACGCGGCTGATGCACCGTTCGCTGTTGGTGACGGTGCCTTCTTTTTCTCCCCAGGTGGTGGCGGGCAGCAGCAGGTCGGCCCAGTCGCAAGTGGCAGAGGTGGCAAAGGCCTCCTGCACGATGACCAGTTCAGCCCGTTGCAGCGCGCGGCGCACGGTGGCCTGGTCAGGCATGGACTGGGCCGGGTTGGTGCAGGCGATCCACAAGGCTTTGATCTGACCGTCGGCCGCGGCTTCGAACATCTCGACGGCGGTCTTGCCAGGCAAAGCGGGCAGATCGGTGCCAGGGAGCAATTGCCATAGAGCAGCCATTTCAGCCCGGTGGGCAGGGTTGGACAGATCGCGATGGGCGCTGAGCAGATTGGCCAGGCCGCCGACTTCGCGTCCGCCCATGGCGTTGGGTTGACCCGTCAGAGAAAACGGTCCAGCGCCCGGGCGCCCGATTTGGCCGCAGGCCAGGTGCAGGTTGATGAGACAGGCGTTTTTGTCGGTGCCGCTGCTGGACTGGTTCAGCCCCTGGCAATAGAGGCTGAGGGTAGGTAGTCGCTGCGCGCTGGGAAGCGAGGTGGCTGGTTTACCATCGGGGACGCCCGCGAACCAGCGGGCAGCGGTGTAAAGATTGTCCGGGGACAGGCCGCAGACCTGTGCCACGGCAGCAGGGGTGTAGCTCTGTACCAGTTGGCGCAGTTCGGTAAAACCGGTGGTGTGCTGTTCGATGTAGGTGCTGTCCACCCAGCCTTCGGTCAGCATGATGTGCAGCAATCCATGAAAGAGCATCACGTCGGTGCCGGGTTGGAGCGGCAGATACAGATCGGCCAGACTGGCGGTGTCGGTGCGGCGCGGGTCGGCCACGATGATGCGCATCTCGGGCCGTCGGGCTTTGGCCGTTTCGATGCGACGAAACAACACCGGATGAGCCCAGGCAGTATTGCTGCCTGCGATGAATAGACAGTGGGCATGGTCGATGTCGGCGTAGCAGGCCGGCGGGGCGTCGGCTCCCAGTGTGAGCTTGTAAGCGGCCACGGCGCTGCTCATGCACAAGCGGGAGTTGGTGTCGATGTTGTTGGTGCCTAACAACCCTTTGGCGAGTTTGTTGAACACGTAATAGTCTTCGGTGAGCAGCTGTCCGCTGATGTAGAAGCCCACGGCGTCGGGGCCATGACGGCACACGATCTCGGCCAATCGGTTGGCGGCCCAGTCCAGGGCCTGGTCCCAGCGTAAGGGTTGCGGGGCGCTGCCTCGTCGGTCACGGCGCATCGGTTGCAGCAAGCGGACCTGCGCGGCAACCGCCGGGTCTGCGGTGTGGTGCAGGGTGGAGCCCTTGGTACATAGCCGCCCGCGATTGGCGGGATGGTCCGGGTCGCCACGCACCCCGACGATCCGCTCGCTCACGCTGTCGATCAGCACCCCGCAACCCACGCCGCAGTAGGGGCAGGTGGAGCGGGTGGTCCGCAGGGGGAGGGTGTTCGAGGGGGGTGGGGTTCTCACGGGGATATCTTCCAAAAGACACTGGGGATGCGTCAGGTCATGGGTGGCATCGTGTCCGGGGGCCCGCGACCGGGCGCGAGAGGTCGGTGGCATGGTGGGCCAGTTCCTGAGCATCCATCCACACTTCACCGTTTTGGATCTGAACGCGGAAGTGCGGGGTACAGCCTTCGTCCGGTGCAGCGGCTTGTCCGTCGCGCAGGCCGATGGTCCAGTTGTGCAGCGGGCAGGCCACGCTGTGGCCAAAAACCATGCCTTGACTCAGTGGCCCCCCTTTATGGGGGCAGCGATCGAGCAGGGCGAAGACTTCGTCGTCGGCGTTGCGGAACAGGGCGATATCGAGCCCGCGGGGGCGTGCTACCCGGCGCGACCCGAGCACGGGAATATCGTCGATCCGGCAGATGTATGTCCATTCGGGGGGTTGGGCGGTCATGCCAGGGCTCCTTGGCTACGGGTTTCTGGGGTGGAGGGCGGGGTGACGCAGATCACAGGTTCAAACTGCCGAAGGTCCACCGCGGCCTGGGCAAATTCCACCCAGGGATCGGGTTGACCTTCAAGAGCGGCTTGCAGCCGCTCCCAGAGGCCTTTGCGGCCCGCTGGGTCGTCCAGGATCTTTGCCTTGATGTGGGCGAGACCCACGCGCGCCACGTAGTGACAGGTGCGCTCCAGATACCAGCCTTCCTGACGGTACAGCTCCAGAAAGGCACCGGTGTACTCCAGCACTTCGCTGGCGGTCTTGACCTTGCACAGAAAGTGGGCCACCTCGGTCTTGATGCCGCCGTTGCCGGCGATGTAAATCTCCCAGCCCGAATCGACACCAATGATGCCCACGTCTTTGATGCCCGCCTCCGCACAGTTGCGGGGGCAGCCGCTGACGGCGAGCTTGACCTTGTGGGGCGCATACATGCGCCACAGTGCGCGCTCGAGGTCTTTGCCCATCTGGGTCGAGTCCTGAGTGCCCATACGGCACCATTCGCTGCCGACGCAGGTCTTGACGGTGCGCAACGCCTTGGCGTAAGCGTGTCCGCTGGGCATGCCCAAGTCGCGCCAGACGTGGATGAGGTCTTCCTTTTTCACACCCAACAGGTCGATGCGCTGGCCGCCGGTGACCTTGACGGTGGGGATTTGGTACTTGTCCACCACGTCGGCGATACGGCGCAATTCGGCGGCGCTGGTTTCCCCGCCCCACATGCGAGGCACCACGCTGTACGTGCCGTCTTTCTGGATGTTGGCGTGGCTGCGTTCGTTGATGAACCGGCTCTGGGGATCGTCCTTGGCTTCCTGAGGCCAGGTGCTGATCAGATAGTAATTGACCGCTGGGCGGCAGGTGGCACAGCCGTTCGGGGTTTTCCAGCCCAGGGTGGCGAAGGTGTCCGCAATGGTCAGCAGTCGGCGCTCGCGGATGGCATCACGCACCTCCTGATGGCTGTGGTCGGTACAGCCACACAAGGCTTTTTTCTTGGGCGCGGCGCTGTAGTCGCCGCCAGCGGTGAACATGAGCAATTGCTCAACCAGCCCGGTGCAAGAGCCACAGGACGCGCTGGCCTTGGTGTGTTTGCGCACATCTTCCAGCGTGAATAGCCCTTTGTCACGGATGGCTTGGCAGATGGCACCTTTGGTCACGCCGTTGCAGCCACAGACTTCATCGCTGTCGGCCATGGCGGCGGCCTGTTGGTGACCTTGGTGGCCCGTGTCACCAAGGTTCGATTCACCAAACATGAGCCGGTCGCGCAAGTCCCCAATATGGCGGCCTTCGCGCAGCAGTTTGAAGTACCACGCACCGTCTGCGGTGTCACCATACAGACAGGCGCCCACGAGGCGATCGCCTTGAATGACGAGTTTTTTGTAGATGCCACCCACAGGGTCGCTCAGCAGGATTTCCTCGCAGCCGGCGCCCCCCATGAAGTTGCCTGCGGAAAACAGGTCGATGCCAGTGACTTTCAGCTTGGTGGATGTTTGTGAACCCGCGTACCGACCGATGCCGAATTCGGCCAGATGGTTGGCCAGCACTTTGGCCTGCTCGAACAGGGGGGCCACCAAGCCATAAGCGATGCCGCGGTGACTGGCGCATTCGCCCACCGCGTAGATGCGTGGGTCGGTGACGGTTTGCAGGGTGTCGCTGACGACGATGCCCCGATTGACGTGCAGTCGCATGCGCTCGGCCAGTGCAGTGTTGGGGCGGATGCCCACCGCCATCACCACCAGGTCGGCAGGGATTTGATCGCCGTTTTGGAACAGCACGGCTCCGACGCGGCCTCCCTCATGGGGGAGAAGCGCCGCTGTTTGCGTCTGCAGGCGAAACTTCAGCCCCCTGGATTCGAGCGCGGCTTGCAGCATGCGCCCGGCGGCTTCGTCGAGTTGGCGCTCCATCAGCCAAGGGGCGGCATGCACCACGGTCACCTCCATGCCCCGCGTCATCAGGCCGTTGGCCGCTTCCAGGCCAAGCAGACCTCCGCCAATCACCACGGCGTGCCGGTATTTCCTGGCTGCTTCGATCATGGCTTGGGTGTCGGCGATGTCGCGGTATGCAAGCACGCCCGGCAGGTCGTGGCCCGGGATGGGGAGGATGAAGGGGTTGGAGCCGGTGGCCAGGATCAACCGGTCGTAGCTCACCTGCAGGTGTTCGCCCTGTGCGTTGCTGGCGCTGACGGTGCGGCGCTGCCGGTCCACTTCGGTGACGGTCCAACCGGCATGCAGCGTGATGCCGTGCTCGGCGTACCATGCCCAGTCATTGAGGATGATGTCGTCCAGCGTCTGCTCGCCGGCCAGCACGGGGGAAAGCAGGATGCGGTTGTAGTTGGGGTGCGGCTCGGCACCGAAGACAGTGATGTCGTAAAGGTCTGGGGCCAGTTTGAGCAACTCTTCCAGGGTGCGTACGCCGGCCATCCCATTGCCGACCATCACCAGTTTCATTTTGTTGCGGGATTTGACTTGCATGTCCATGGATCAGCTCCATTTCGCCATTGAGGCCATAACGCTTTCGGGGCGTTGCCGGCTCAGGCCGCTTTTTCCACGTGGGCCTGGCGGGTGTAAAGAAAGTCGATCACTGCCTTGCGGCAATGCAGGTAGGTGGGGTCCTCGGCCAAGCTGACCCGATGGCGGGGACGAGGAAGCGTCACCGGCAGGATTTCACCGATCGTGGCGGCCGGGCCATTGGTCATCATCACGATGCGGTCGGCCAGCAAGACGGCTTCGTCCACGTCGTGTGTGACCATGACCACCGTGCTCTGGGTGCGGGCCACGATGTCGAGCAACTCGTCTTGGAGCTTGGCCCGGGTCAGCGCATCCAGTGCGCCAAAGGGCTCGTCCATCAGCAGCACCTTCGGTGCCATGGCCAGGGCGCGGGCAATGCCTACGCGCTGCTTCATGCCACCCGAGATTTCGCCAGGCCGCTTCCAGGCTGCGTGCGCCAGACCCACCAATTCCAGAGCGGCATGGGTGCGCTCCTGCAAACGGGCCAGAGGTTCGGTGGGGCCAAAGACCCGTTCCACCCCCAGGAACACGTTGTCGAAACAACTCAGCCAGGGCAGCAGCGAGTGGTTCTGAAACACCATGGCGCGTTCCGGTCCGGGGCCAGTGATTTCGCGGCCGGCGCACAGCAGCACGCCGTCGGTGGGGATCGTCAGACCGGCGATCAGATTGAGCAGGGTGGATTTGCCACAGCCGGAGTGTCCGATCAGGGCCACGAATTCGCCTTTGGCAATCGTCAGATCGATATTGCGCAGAGCCACGAACGGGCCATTTTTTGTCTTGAAGGTCTGGGCCACGCCTTCGAGCTGGATGTATTTGGCCTCATTCATGACTTCACTTCCTCGAATGTGAATGCCGTGGCGAGTTTGATCAGGGCCTGTTCCAGCACCAGACCGACGGTGCCGATCACGAAGATGGCGACGATGATGTTGGTCACGTTCAGGTTGTTCCACTCGTCCCATACCCAGAAGCCGATGCCGACGCCGCCGGTCAGCATCTCGGCGGCAACGATGACGAGCCAGGCCGTGCCGACGGCCAGCCGGACGCCGGTAAGCATGTAGGGCAGCACGGCAGGCAGCAGGATGCGGGTGATCACTTTCCATTCGCTCAGGTCCAATACGCGGGCGACGTTGAGGTAGTCCTGTGGAACCCGCTGTACCCCCACGGCGGTGTTGATCACCATCGGCCAGATCGAGCAGATGAAAATGGTCCAAATGGCCGCCGGGTTCGCGCCTTTGAAGACCAACAAGCCGATGGGCAACCAAGCCAGAGGCGAGACCGGGCGCAACAGGCTGATGATGGGGTTGAACATGCGGCCCAGGAAGTCGAAGCGGCCGATTGCAAAGCCCAGGGGGATGCCAACCAATGCCGCCAGCCCGAAGCCCATCCCCACGCGTTGCAGAGACATCAGCACGTTCCAGCCTATTCCTTGGTCATTGGGGCCGTTTTGGTAGAAAGGGTCGGCAAAAATGGCCTGGGCTTGTTGCCAGGTCTGCAGCGGCGTGGGTATGCCGCTGCCGCTGGATACCGATACCAAATACCATAGCCCCACGAGCAGGGCTAGGCCGAGCAACGGTGGCACGATCCGGTTGACCAATTCTCCGGGCTGGACCCGGTAGGTACGCTCAGGGTAGGGCGTATCGAGACGTGGAGGGGGATGGCGTTCCTCCCCTGAGCACGTGGGGAGACTGGCCTTGATGGGATGAAGCGTTGCAGGTTGGGCTGGGGCATCGACCGCTTCCAGCCTGGTTTTGAGGGTGGCGCTGACCATGGAAGGCTCCTGTTGCGCGATCAGGCGCGCACGGTGAAACTGTCGGCGTATCGGGCGGGCTCTTTGCCGTCCCACACCACGCCATCCATCAGCTTGCTGCTGCGCATTTCACTGGGGGGCAAAGGGGTCTGTGTGGCGGTGGCGGCCTGCCGGTACAGATCGATGCGGTTGATTTCCCGCGCGATCTTCAAATAGTCCGGGTGTTCTTTGATCAGGCCCCAGCGCTTGTGCTGGGTGAGGAACCACATGCCATCGCTCAGATAGGGGAAGTTGACGGCGCCGCCGTCGTAGAACTTCATGTGATCAGGGTCATCCCAGGTGCGTCCCAGCCCGTTTTGGTAGCGTCCCAGGATGCGCTGGTTGATGGCATCGACGCTGGTGTTGACATAGGCGCGAGCGGCAATGGTTTCAGCCATGCGCAGTTTGTTCTGCAGTCCGGCGTCAATCCAGCGGCTGGCCTCCAGAATGGCTGCCATGACGGCGCGACAGGTATTGGGGTTCTTCTGGACGAATTCGGCCGTGGCGCCCAACACTTTCTCCGGGTGGTCCTTCCAGACATCTTGCGTGGTGGCAGCCGTGACCCCAATGCCGTCGAGGATGGCGCGGTGGTTCCACGGTTCGCCGACACAGAAGCCGTCCATATTGCCTACCCGCATGTTGGCCACCATCTGTGGCGGGGGAACGGTGATGACTTTGCTGTCGCGCAGAGGGTGGATGCCGGCCGAGGCCAGCCAGTAGTACAGCCACATGGCATGCGTACCAGTGGGAAAGGTCTGAGCAAAGGTGTATTCGCGCCGGTCTGAGGCCATCAATTTGGCCAGTTCGTTGACGTTGCGTGCACCAGCGTCGGCCAGACGTCGGCTCAGGGTGATGGCCTGGCCGTTGCGGTTGAGCGTCATGAGCACCGCCATGTCTTTTTTAGGGCCGGCGGTGCCCATGTGCACGCCATAAACCAGGCCATATAGCACGTGGGCGAGGTCAAGTTCGCCGTTGACGAGTTTGTCGCGCACGCCGGGCCAACTCGCTTCTTTGGTCGGGATGATCTTGACGCCGTATTTTTCGTCGAAACCCAGTACAGAGGCCATCACCACGCTGGCGCAGTCTGTCAAGGGAATGAAGCCGATACGGACTTCTTTCTTTTCGGGGGCGTCGGAGCCGGCGGCCCACACGCCATGGTGCCCCAGGCTGGCGAACAATGCCCCGCCGCTCAATGCGATCCCTTGGCGCAAGGCGTCGCGCCGGGTGAGGCCATCGGCTCGATCGGGATGGGACGCGGCGGTGGCGGTTGGAAGGACGGTCATGGCTGCTCCTGCAAATGAGAGATGCGGATCGTGCAAACACGAACGGCGTCCACGACACACCCATCGAGGGGGTCGGGGACGCCGTTGTCCTGGTGCTTGCGTTGCTTGTTGACTTGCGCCGCCGTTGGCTCAAGTTTCTGTCAGAGCACAAGCAGCTTTCATGCCAAGCAGTAAATTGCGGTCGGATGGCCAGATGAGGATGGTTAACGCATCTGCGGTGCCCGTGAATGGGGAAAAGCCTGAACCAAACCGGGACGTTGCACGGGCTTGGTGCGTCAGTTCCGAGGGGAGAGCAGGGACGCCATCGACAGCACGGCTTCTGCCACATCGACCATGCGTTTGTTCTGGCGCATCGCCAGGTCGCGCAGGGCTTTGTGTGCAGCTTCTTCGCTGAGTTGCTGATGGGCCATCAGCAGTCCTTTGGCACGCTCGATGAGCTTGCGTTCGTTCAGGCTGGCGCGCACCGTTTCCAGTTCGGCCGATAGCGCCTGCAAGCGCGTGGCCTGATCCTGCACCAGTTCCAGGACCGACTTCTCCAGCGCCAGCCCTATGGGCGGCGCGGGATTGGGGGCTGCTGGATCAGGCGCGTGGAACAGTGGCGCCGCAGCGTGATCGTCGAGCGCACTGGCGTCGCCGTCGAGCCGGGCCTGGAGGGCTTGGATCTCGTGCATTTCGTCAGCGACGCGTCTCAGCCGGCTTTGGCATTGTTCGACCAAGCTGTCGGTGAGCCGCTCTTCCACTTGGCGCATTTCATCCATGCGCTGGCTGCAGGTGTCGAACCAGGTGGCGCTGCGCTGGCTGTCCAGCGGTTGTCCGGGTGGGGTGTTGCACAGCTGGCGACGCAGGCGCTCGATGTCGGCCTGCAACGGCGCAGAACGACTTGCTTGCCACAGAGCGAGTATTTCTTCATCAGCAAAGGTTTCAAACACCTGCAGGCAGCGGTCTTGGGATTCGATGAGGTGCAGCAAGCGTTGCTGGGCATCCCCGTCTGCCCGTCCGGTGGCCAGCATGGCCGAACCGGTTGCCCGTTCCTGTCCGGCCAGCTCTTTGCCTTGCATCAGGTGGAACAGGGCCACCAGTCGGCGCGACAGAGCCAGATCGGTGGCTGTGTCTGCCGCCTCGAAGACGACTGCGAGCAAGCTGGCGATCAGCCGGGTATAGGCGGCCGTCAGCGATGCAGGCGGTGCGCGCAGTCCTTCGACTTCAAGGCGCAGTCGCGGCAATGTTTCTAGCCCGTGAAGGGCAAAAGCGATTCGGCTGTACAGACGGGCTCCATGCCGAGGGGGGGCGGTGTCCAGCGTGTCGAAGCCAGCGCGCAGGGCCGTGCTGGCCGCGTCGCTGCGGGCCAGTTGCAAACGGCGTTCGGCGACAAAGGCTTGCCCGAGCGAGGCGGCGTAGAGGTTGGACAGCCCGCGCTCACGTTGCAATTCATGAATCAGCGCGGCGGTCCGGCGAACCAGGCCGCTGGTCTGTGCGAGTTGTTGCAGGTCGGCCATCTCGCAGCGTTTGGCCGCCAGCAAAAAACACAGGCTGGTTTTGGGGGCAGGGGCATTCATTCAATATGCTGCATAGCAACATTTATGCCGTTGTGGGCAAGAATGGCCCCTTACACTAACGCCATGCTGATTTTGGGTATCGAGTCCTCCTGTGACGAGACGGGGGTGGCGCTGGTGGAAACCGGCGCGGGCGCAGTGCCGCGCCTGCTGGGGCACGCCTTGCACAGCCAGATCGACATGCATCGGGCCTATGGCGGGGTGGTGCCTGAGCTGGCCAGTCGAGATCACATCCGCCGCGTGCTGCCGCTGACCGAAGCGGTGTTGAGGCAGGCGGGCACGACGCTGCAGGCGCTGGACTGGATCGCCTACACCCGCGGGCCGGGGTTGGCCGGGGCCCTGCTGGTGGGCGCGGGCGTGGCCTGCGCGATGGCTGCGGCGTTGGGACGGCCTACGCTGGGCGTCCACCACCTCGAAGGGCATTTGCTCTCGCCTTTTCTCAGCGCCGATCCGCCTGCCTTTCCTTTCGTGGCCTTGCTGGTGTCTGGGGGGCACACCCAGCTCATGCGCGTGGACGGCGTGGGGCGTTATGAGCTGTTGGGCGAGACCATCGATGATGCTGCGGGCGAGGCGTTTGACAAATCGGCCAAGCTGCTCGGTCTGGGCTATCCCGGTGGGCCGGCCTTGTCGCGCCTGGCGCAGCAGGGCGATGCCCAGGCCTTCGCTTTGCCGCGCCCCTTGCTGCACAGTGGCGATTTGGATTTTTCTTTTGCCGGTCTCAAGACGGCGGTGCTGACGCAGGTTCGCAAGCTGGGTGACGCGCTGGAGGCGCGCAAGGCCGATCTGGCAGCGGCCACGCAGGCGGCGATCGTGGAGGTGCTGGTTCGCAAGTCCATGACGGCCCTGCAGCGCACCGGGCTGCGACGCCTGGTCGTGGCCGGTGGCGTCGGGGCCAATGCGCTGTTGCGGCAGCAGCTCGATGCGGCCTGCGCCCGCGCCGGTGTGAGGGTGCACTACCCGGAGCTGCATCTGTGTACCGACAACGGGGCCATGATCGCCCTGGCAGCGGGCATGCGCCTGCAAGCGGGCTTGGTGCCGCTTGCCGCGGCTGACCGCCGGGTGGGCGGTTCCTATGCGTTTGATGTGCGGCCCCGCTGGCCGCTGGCTGAACTCTCGGCCTGAGTGGCGCCGAAGTGCGTGCTTTACATCGCCCGCTTTACATCGCCCGTGATGCGGTGCAGTAAACTGGCGCGCCCCGCGCCTGGCTCGGGGTTGGCGACATGATGTTGGGAGCAGTGATGCGTGTGAAGATGAGCAAGACCTCGCGTGTGTGGGGGATGCCGCGGCTGGGGCGGCGTTCCTGGATGGGGGTGATGGGCCGGGGTCTGGCCGTGGCGGGGTTGACGCTGGCTGCCGTGGCCGTCATGGCGCAGCCAGCCGGCACCGGGCGCCAGGGTCAGCTGGCGCCGATCCGCATCGCCATGATCGAGGGCCTTTCTGGCCCCATGGCCAACACCGGTGAGGCCGTATTCCGCAACCTGGTCTGGGCGGCCGAGCGCGTCAACGCCCGCGGTGGCGTGCCCTTGCCGGGGGGCGCCAGAGCGCTGCAGATCGAGCGCTTCGACAGCAAAGGGCAGACCGAGGAAGCCTTGTCTGCGCTGCGATCGGCCATCGATGCGCACATCGGCATCGTGATGCAGGGCAATTCATCGGCGGTGGCCGCGGGGTTGATCGAAGCCATTCAGCGGCACAACGAGCGCGACCCAGCGCGTCGCGTGGTGTTTCTCAACTACGCCGCCGTGGACCCGGTTCTGACGAACGAGCGCTGCAATTTCTGGCACTTCCGTTTCGACGCCCATGCCGACATGCGCATGGCCGCGCTGATGGACGTGCTCAAGGACGACCGCGAGGTGCGCAGCGTCTATTTGCTCGGGCAGGACTACAGCTTCGGACAAGCCGTGCTGCGCGAGGCGCGGCGGCAATTGGCCATCCAGCGCCCCGACGTGCGCATCGTCGGCGACGAGTTGCACCCGCTCGGGCGCATCAAAGATTTTCTGCCTTACATCACCAAGATCCGCGCCAGTGGTGCCGACGCAGTGATCACCGGCAACTGGGGCAACGATCTGACGTTGCTCGTCAAGGCCGCGCGCGAGGCGGGTTACACAGGCAAGTTCTACACGTTTTACGGCAATGCCCTGGGCGCACCGGCTGCCATGGGTGATGCCGGGATCGGTCGGGTGATTGCCGTGGCCGATTGGTTTCCCAATGTGCCCACCGCCGAATCGCGAGCGTTCTATGAGGCATTTCGCCAGCGTTTCCCGCGCCCGCAGGATGATTACGTCCACATGCGCATGCAGCTGATGATGGAGGCGTTGGCGCAGGCCATCGAGCGCGCTGGCGCGGGGCTGCCCCCGGGGCAGGTGCCTGATGCGCTGGCGATTGCCCGGCAACTGGAGCGTGCCGACGTCACGCTGGCCGGCCAGCGCCTGACCATGCGGGCGGCCGATCATCAGGCCCAGCAATCGCTGGTGGTGGCGGTGATGGAGCGTCAGGGCACCCCCGGGGTCCCGTTCGATGTGGAAGGGTCTGGCTACGGCTTCAGAGTCATCCGGCAATTGCCGCCACAAGCGGCCGAGCAGCCGCACACTTGCCAGATGAGCCGCCCGTGAGCCCGCCTGGCGCCCTGCCATGCCCCGCCGGGGTCAGAGGGCGGCCACCAGGCGGTCGCGCACCGCGCTCATGCCACGGTAGGCCACCACGGCCTCGCTCATCGAGGCGAGGACGGCGCGCAGTTCGGCCGCCCGCTCGGACGCCACTGCGAGCACCTGCGTCAATGGACACACCATCACGCGGATGAAGAACACCCCTGCCTGCAGGGCTGGCAGGGGCAGGGTGGTCTGCCGCTCGATCCGCCACCATGTGCCCTCCAGCAGCGCAGAGCCGCTGGCATCGGCCAAGGCGTCCCAGCGGCTGCGCTGCGCATGGGGGGGCAGCGACAAAGCAGGCGTGGGGGTGAGCAGCCAGACATGCCGCTGCATCCGGTGGCGACGGAAAGCGAGATCCATCAGCCCCGCGGCGCCCGCCAGCAACAATGCGTTGTCGGCCACTGGCGCGTGAATCGTGGCGAAGTCTTGCCCATGTTTTTCCTGGGGCCGCCAGTTGGAAGGGAAGCAGACCGACAGGCATTCCGTCACCATCTGCCCGCGATCGCGCAGCACCACGAAGTCCTCCTGCAGGTTCAGGCTGAGCGCATCGAGTGTCGGGGCGATCGAGAGGCCGGTTTCCGCCCCATACGCATCGGCGATGGCCTGCAGGATCGCGGCATCGGTTTGCCCCACCAGCGCTTCATCGCGGGCTTCCTGCAGAACCCGGGCTTTGGCCACCTGGTAGGCCGGGGCGAGGTCGTCGCGCAGAAACAGGCGCGGCGCCTCGGCCTGGGCCAGATGGCTGAGGCCCGGACGCATGCGAAACGGGCTGTGGACGGGCCAGGGCATCCGCTCGGCCGGGGTGATCGGGGCCGGCAGTGCGTGCGGAGGGATCAGGTCGATAGGGTTCATCGTGTCATCCGCGCCAGAAAAACAGGGCACTCATCACCAGGCCGGTGGCAATCACCACTGCCCGTACCCAAGGGATGGGCAGGCGTTTGGACCAGTGCGCGCCCGCATAGCCACCGGCGGTGGCCGCGATCATCATCAGAATGGCCGGCCCCCAGGCGATGGCGCCAGCCACCGCAAAGGTGATGACCGACAAGAGGGAGAGCACCAGCGAATTCAGGTTTTTCAGGGCATTGGTGGTGTGCAGGCTGCGCTCGCCCGTGACCGTGTACAGCGCCATGAGCAGGATGCCTAGGCCGCCGTTGAAGTAGCCCCCGTAAATGGCCACACCCAGCAAGCCCAGGGCGCGCCAGCGTTCCAAGGGGTGGGCGGCCCCCTCATGGGTGGGGCTCAAGCCGGCCAGTTTGGGGCCCAGCAGGAACAGCGCCGTGGCAAACAGCAGCAGCCAGGGCACGAGGCCCCGAAACACGTGTGCCGGGGTGACGAGCAGCAACAGGGCGCCGGCCACGCCGCCAGTCGCGGCGATCAGGGTTTCGTGGCGCAAGCGCCGGGCGGGTAGCTGGGCCAATTCGGCCTTGAAGCCCAGGGTGCTGCCCATGTAGCCGGGGCTGACGGCCAGCGCGCTGGTGGCATTGGCGACGATGGGGGGAATGCCGGCAAATACCAGGGCCGGGAAGGTCAGGAAGCTGCCGCCACCGGCAATCGCGTTGAGCACACCGGCCGCAAAAGCCGCTGCCGCCAGCAAGGCGGGCATGAACAGGACATCCATCAGAGAAAACCGTCAAAGGGCCAGGCGCACATCGTCGCGCACCAGGCGTTCGTATTGGGAGGCGGGCAGCGGTTGACTGAACAGGTAACCCTGGAGTTGGTCGCAACCCAGTTGGCGCAGGTAATGCATCTGCTCGCGATTTTCCACACCTTCGGCCACGATTTCCTGTCGCAATTGTTTCCCCATGGTCACGATGGCCTGTGCGATGGCGCAGTCATTGGGCTGGTGGGGTACGCCAATGACGAAGGATCGGTCGATCTTGAGGGTGGTGATGGGAAAGCGTTTGAGGTAGGCCAGGCTGGAGTAACCGGTGCCGAAATCGTCCAGCGCAATCCCCAGCCCCATGGCGGCCAGCTCGTTCATGATGTGAATGACCTCGTCGGGGTTGCGCACCATGAGGCTTTCGGTGATTTCGAGCTTGAGGTGCTGCGGCGAGATCCGGAAGCTGTCGAGCAGCCGCTCGATGCGTTTGGGCAAGTGGCGGTCAAACTGCCGGGCCGAGAGGTTGATGGCCAGCGGCGGCATGTCGAGGCCGGTGGAGCGCCATAGCATGATCTGGCGGCAAGCTTCGGCAAGTACCCATTCACCGAGTTCGAGGATGAGGCTGGTGTCTTCGGCCAAGGGGATGAAATGCCCGGGGGTGAGCAGGCCGTGGCGCGGGTGGTTCCATCGCAGCAAGGCTTCGGCGCCCACGATGCGGCCGTTGCGCAGGCTGACCTTGGGTTGATGGAACAGTTCCAACTGGCCGTGCGCGATGGCCTGACGCAGCTCGCCTTCGAGACGGAAGCGCTCGGTGGCTTTCTGATTCATGTCCTCGCTGAAGAAGACGATGGGTGCGTCATGGCCCGTGCCGGCGCGCTGGCAGGCGATTTCGGCATAGCGCAGCAGCCCGGCCGTCTCCATGCCGTTGCCCGGGTACAGCGCAATGCCGATCGATGCCGGGGCATCCAGCTCGTGACCTTGCACCGGCAGGGTACGGCCGAGCTGAGTCAGCAGCTTCTGCGCCACTACTGCGGCGTGTTCTGGCTGGCGCATGTTGATGAGGGTGATGGCCAGTTTGTCGTGGCCAAGGCGTGCCAGGATGTCCTGCTCGCGCAGGCCATCCTGGAGCCGGCGTGCGGCCTGCGCGATGTATTCGTCCCCGACGTCGTGCCCGAAGGTGTCATACACCCAGCTGAGCCGATGCAGATGCAGAACCAGCACCGCACCACACTCGCCGCTGCGTTTGGCCTGAGCCAGGGCTTGCGTCATGAGCTGACCGAGAAGCAGCCGGTTGGGCAGGTTGGTGACATGATCGAAGTTGGCCAACCTTTGCAGCCGTTGCTCGGTTTCTTGGTGATGGCTGATGTCAGAAAAGATGGAAAAGGCGTGTGTGACTTGGCCCTGCTCGTTGCGCACCGCGCTGATACAGACGGATTGCGGGAACACCTCCCCGTTTTTGCGCCGGCCCATGATTTCGCCAATCCACAGGCCTGCTCCTTTCATGGCTGCCTGCACTTGGGCGCGGAATTCTGCGTCGTGGCGGCCGGAACGCAGCAAATCCGGGGTGCGCCCGATTGCTTCTTCAGCGCTGTAACCGGTGATTTCGGTGAAAGCCCGGTTGACCATCACGATGTGGCCGCTCTCATCGGTCACCAGCACACCTTGGGAGCTGTCCTCAATGATGTGGACATACAGGCGCAAGCGGTCTTGCAGTGGGATGTCAAGGCTGAGCGGGTCGTAGCGGGCGCACAGCGCCACCGGTGTGCCGGCGGCATTGCGCTCCACGCTCAGCGTCAGGCGGGCTTTGGCGGCCTGTCCGTCCTTGGTGCGGCGATACACGATGGTGGAAATGGCCTCGGCCCCGTCGCCCAGGCTCCCGAGCTCGGCCAGATCCTCGCCTTCTTGCAAGTTGAGGAACAGCAAGTGCTGACCCAACACCTCATCGGCCGAGTAGCCGAAAAAGCGGGCTGCGGCATCGTTCCAGCCGGTGATGAAGCCAGCCAGGTCGAGCCGCACGCACGGCTGGGACGCAGCGGTTTCGGAGGATTCAGTGGCCCGTGCCATGGTTGGTCTGGTTTCGACTCAGCTGCCAGGCCCATGCACAGGCGTCGATCACCACCCCTTGCGCGGTGGACGCACTCACTGGAAAGCAGCCCCAGCTCGATGCGATGCGCTGCGGGTCGGCCGCTTCCAGCGTTTCCCATGCCTGCAGGAGCTGCCCCAGAGGCCCGTGGCGTTCGAGCACTGCGGCACGCAGTGTCTCGGTGAGCTGCAGGGGCCGCAACACTTCGGCCAGCGGGCGGCCGAACAGCACGCCCAGCAGCGAGAACATGCCGACGATGAAGGCCTGATCCTGTTCGGACTTGTCGTGTCCGATGGCCTGGGCCAGCAGTTCCATGCCGCGCGCCCGTAGCGAGACGTGGGTCATCAGCAAGGCGCCGCGTGCATCGTCGTCGCGGGCAGTGAACAGCAGCAGGTTGAGCCAACGCTTGAGCGGCTGACGGCCTACCAGCAGGATGGCTTGGCGGAAGCTGGTGATTTCGCGTCTGGCGCCAAAGGCCACCGAGTTGACCAGCCGCAGCAATTGGTAGGAGAGTTGCGCATCCTGCCGGAATACTTCCTCGATGTCGTGGGTATCGGCGTCGGCCGAGACCAGTTGCAGCAGTTGGAACGCCCGTTGCCGCGAGGCCGCTTGTGCGCCAGCGACTGCGGCGGCTGGGGCGTTCAAATACCAAGGGCCAGCCGTCCAAGCGCCAGGCTCCGTTGGGCTGGAGGAAGCCAATGTCACGTTGGCCTCATTGAGGAGGCGGCAGCCGGCTGTGGCCAGGGTGTCCACATCTTCAGCCGGTGTTTCATTGCGCAAAGCGAAACAGGCTGCGTGGACGGTCAGTTGCTGCCACGCATCAGCGTGTGGCCCGGTGGCGAGAGCGGCCGTCGGCCAGCGCCACAACAGGCCGGCCAGACGGCCCTCAGGTTCAGTCAGCAATTGCGCCACGGCGAATCCGGGGCGGTCGGCAGGCGTGGCAGGACTCATGCGCAGTGGGGTGGTGGGGATGTGTCATCGTACCGCAGGCGTTGGGCCATGCCTACAATGACCGCAACATCGGACCTTGCATGCAGACCACCTCTTCATCTGCCTCAGACGATGCCCGCTGCGATCCTGGCATCCGTGCCGTGGCCTGGCCGCTGTACGTGGACCTGGACGGCACGCTGGTGCGCAGCGATACGCTGCACGAGTCCTTGCTGCTGTTGATCCGACGCCGCCCATGGATGGTGCTGCATGTGCTGGCGTGGCTGTTCAAAGGCAAGGCGTATTTCAAGCGCCGCTTGGCCGAGTGGGTGGTGCCAGACCCGCGGGATCTTCCCTATCACCCGGCGTTTCTGGATTGGCTGCGCCAGCAGCATGCCTTGGGCCGTCCGCTGGTGTTGGCCACCGCAGCGGACCGGCGCATTGCCGAAGCGGTGGCCGAGCACCTGGGGCTGTTTTCCGCGGTGCTGGCCACCAACCAGCCAGAGGCGGGGGCGGTCAATCTGAGCCGGCAAGGCAAGCGCGATGCGATTCGGCGCCACGCGCAGGCCCAGGGCTGGGCGGCTTTTGCCTATGCGGGCAACAGCCGGGATGACTTGCCGGTGTGGCAGGCGGCACAGGAGGCGGTGGCGGTGGATGCGCCGTCCGGTGTGCTGCGTGATTTGCGTCAGTGTCATCCCCAGCCGCAAGTGTTCACGAGCCAGCCGGCCACCTGGCGCACCTGGCTGGAAGCGGCTCGGCTCACGCAATGGGCCAAAAATGCTTTGCTGTTCGTGCCGTTGCTGGCGGCTCACGGGTGGGCGCTGCAGGCCTGGGCGCAGGTGTGGCTGGGTTTTGTGGCCTTCGGCTTGTGCGCTTCGGCCACGTATCTCGTCAATGATTTGCTGGATCTGCCCAACGATCGCCGGCATCCGCACAAGCGTCGTCGGCCGCTGGCTGCCGGGCGCCTCAGTATTGCGCCGGCCGTGGGGGCGTCGGGGGTGTTGCTCGGCGCGGGGCTGTTGCTGGGGGGCTGGCTGTCGCTGACATTCCTGGCGCTGTTGCTGGGGTATACCGCCATCACACTCGCGTATTCGCTCTATCTCAAGCGCATCGCGCTGCTGGATGTGCTCATTCTCTCCGGGCTGTACACCTGGCGTTTGGTGGCCGGCGCGGTGGTGGCCGGGGTGGAGCTCTCGAACTGGTTGCTGGCGATGTCGCTGTTCCTGTTTTTGGGGCTGGCGCTGGTCAAGCGCTGTGCCGAACTGGAAAAGCTGCTGCTGGACACCGATCGCCATCAGGCGCCTGGGCGCGGCTACCACCAGGATGATCTGCCCGCGCTGCGGGCCTTGGGTATCACCAGCAGCCTGGTGGCCGTGGTGGTGCTGGCCTTGTACATCGGCAGCGCCCAGGCCCAGGACCTGTATGCGCGCCCGCAATGGCTGTGGGCGGCGGTGCCGCTGCTGCTGTGGTGGGTCATGCGGCTGTGGTTCAAGACCGGGCGGGGCGAGCTGCAGGGCGAAGACCCGCTGCAGTTTGCCCTGCGTGACCGTTTCAGCTGGGGCGTGCTGCTGGGGCTGGGGGTGTTGGGGGCTTGGGCCTCATGGGGGTGAGCATGGCTGGCCGGATCGCGCTGTGGGGTCAGGATGCGTGACATGGGCCCGCAGACGCCGATGAGGGCCTGGGCCCATGCGCCGCAGGACGTGGCCGCCGCGCGCCGGGTGTTCGTCTGGACGTTTGCGCTGACGCTGCTGGTCAAGATCGCGCTGGCCGCGGGTTTCCCCCTGACGGGGGACGAAGCCTTTTTCTATCAGTGGGGGGTGTATCCCGCTTGGGGCTATTCGGACCATCCCCCCATGATTGGCTGGTGGTTGGCGGTGTTGCGGCTGCTGGGGGATCATCCGCTGGCGCTGCGGCTGGCCACGCTGTCGGTGACCAGCCTGATCGCCCTGGGGCTGGTGGACGCGCTTCGGCGTTACCTGCCGGCTTCTCATGAAGCCGCGGCCTGGTGGGCCGGTGCCGTGTATCTGGCCATGCCGTGGTCGTGGATGTTCGTGCTCGTGACCACGGATACCCCGCTGGTGCTGTTCATGGCGCTATCGGCTTGGGCGTTTTTGCGTGCCGAGGCCCAAGCGGATCGGGGCCTCGGTTGGTACGCGCTGGCCGGGGTGTTTGTGGGGCTGGCCTTCCTATCCAAATACTTTGCGGCGCTGCTCGGTCTGGCCTATGCGGTGTACATCTTGCTGTGGCGGCGGCAACGGTGGTGGGCACTGCCGTGGATGTTCCTGTTTGCGCTGCCTTGCATCGCGCTGAACCTGTGGTTCAACGCCACGCATGGCTGGCCGAACATCCGCTTCAACTTCATCAACCGGCATGACCCTCACGGTGGCTGGCAATGGCAGTCGCTGGTGGTGTATCTGCTGATGATGACGTATCTGTTCACGCCCTGGCTGCTTGGGCATGTCCATCGCCGCCCCGCCCCTGGCGGTGACGAGCGGATGGGCCGGGTGCTGGCGGTGTTGTGGGGTTTTCCGGCGCTGTTGTTTGCCGTGTTGGCCATGCGCCGGGAGGTGGGTCTGCACTGGGTGCTGGGCTTTGTGCCTTTCTTCGTGGCCTGGGTGGCGATGCGGCTGCCTCTGCCTCGCTGGCGCACGGCATGGCGGTGGACCGTGGCGCTGTCCGTGCCGCATGGGCTGGCCGTGGTGGCGATCGTTGCGGCGCCTTTGAGTGTGTGGCAAGGCAGCCGCTGGTATGAGAAAGTGGTGTTTCTGCGCCATGCCCCCGCCGTCCTGGCCGAACTGAATCGCGGCCGCGCACCAGAAGTTCGCCTGATGGCCGAAGCCTACAGCCCGGCGGCCATTCTGGGGTATTACGACGGCCATTACGTGCCGGTGTATGGCGTGGGCCGGCATCATGCCCGGCAGGACGACTTGCAGGTGGATTTCCGGGCATGGGACGGTGCCCGGGTGCGCGTGTTCATGCGGCAGCCGGTGGATTTGGCCGCGCACGCGCCGTATTTCGAGCGGGTCTCGGCGCACCGTTTCGAGGTGCACGGCGTGACCTACCACTGGCTCGACGGCGAAGGCTTTCGGTACCAGGCCTACCGGGACGGTGTGCTGGCCGAGGCGGCCCGGCGCTTCCAGCATGTGCCGTCGTGGCTGCCGGTGCTCGGCCACCCGTTCTGCGAGCGCTACGGGTTGGCCGATTGCGCGCGGGCGCCGTGACCCCCGGTCAGGGGGCGGGCGTGAGGGTGGCGACGGGTTCTGGGGCCAGCAGGGTGCCGTCGCGCAGCCCGCGCCAGGTGGCCAGGCACAGGCCCACGACCACCAGAGACGTCAGGGCCAGCAGCCCCAGCCCCAAGGTCTGATACCCGGCCAGGCCCGTGACGCTGCCCAGTTGCAGGGTGAGCACGGTCAAGGCCGCCAGCGGAAACGACAAGGCCCAGAAAGGGATGCCGAAGGGCTGGCTGGCGATGCGCCGCGCTTGCGCGCCCACCCACAGGGCGGCAAACAAGGCCATGCCCCACAAAGCGCTCACCACGGGCAGCGGGGCGTTCCAGCGCAGCAGTGCAATGCCCACCACGGCCGGTGGCGCCACGGTGATGGCCCAGGCCGGCAGCAGCCGATCCGGCAGCGGTCCGTGGGCGATGCGCCGCGCCAGCACCAGGCTCAACACCACCGGCCAGAAAAGCAGGCCGATGCCGAACTGGGCCGCAGCCCAAAGTCCGTGCCCCAGCCCGATGCCCGCCAGGGGTGCTACCACGTTGCCGACCACCGGGATGAACAACACGGGCGTGACCGATGGCCACAGCCCTGGGGCGGGCGTGCCTGCCGCCGCTCCGTCAGCCGGCGCCAGCCAGCGGCCCAACACCCACAGCGTGGCCCACCATTGCAGCAAGCTGCCCGCCCACCACAGGCCGCGCACCCCCCAGCCGGACAGGCCCAGCGCATGCGCCAACGTGGCCAGCAACAGCAGCGACACCGGCACCGTGGCCACGAAGGCGTGACGCACGGGGTGCCTGAGGTCGTCGGCCAGTGCCGCCGGGTGGCGCTGCCAGCGCCACAACGAAGCCAGTGCCAGCACGCCAAACGCCCCTGCCGCCAGGGCCCCAATGACCAGCGCCACCCCATTGGCCAACTCGCCCAGCCAAGGGGCTGCGGCATGCCAGGCCAGCGCCAGGCCGCACAGCCCCATCACCAGGGCGAACCAGCCGGGCATGAGGAACTTCAGCGGGGCGGGGGCGGCGGTGGGCATAGGGGGTGGCGGTGGGGTCAGTTGCAGCAGTTGGCCTTGCTTTCAGGCACGCCGAGCTTTTTCAGGATGATGGCCAGCGGGCAGAAGTTGGTGAAGCCAAACTGGAACAGGTTCAGCCCCACGAACGCCGTGAACGCCAGGAACCAGGGGCTGACGAACAGCGGGCTGCCTTCGACGCCCAGCGCCAGCGACACCATGATGAACAGGCCGGCAAACACACGGATATAACGCTCGACAGTCATTTTCACACTCCTTTGGAACAATCAATCAAGGGGACACAACCGGGGGGACACATCGGACAACCCTCACACCGCCGCCGCGGCGCCCAAGTGACGCTGGCGGTAGACGGCGTAGTACAGCACCGGGATCACCACCAGCGTCAGCAGGGTGGAGACGGCGATGCCGAAGATCAGCGAAATCGCCAGGCCATTGAAGATCGGGTCGTCGAGGATGAAGAAGGCGCCCATCATGGCGGCGATGCCGGTCAGCGCGATGGGCTGCGCGCGCACCGCGGCCGACTGCACCACGGCGTCGGCAAAGGGCACGCCCTTGGCCGTTTCCAGCTCGATGAAGTCCACCAGCAGGATGGAGTTGCGCACGATGATGCCGGCCAGCGCGATCATGCCGATCATGCTGGTGGCGGTGAACTGCGCGCCCAACAGCGCATGGCCTGGCATGACGCCGATGATGGTCAGCGGGATCGGGGCCATGATGATCAGCGGCGTGAGGTAGCTGCGGAACTGCGCCACCACCAGCAGGTAGATCAGGATCAGGCCGACCGCGTAAGCGGCGCCCATGTCGCGGAAGGTCTCGTAGGTGATCTGCCACTCGCCGTCCCACTTGAGGGCGTACTGGCGGTACGGGTCGCTGGGCTGGCGGATCCAGTACTCGCCCAGCTCGCCCGTCTCGGGCAGCGTGGCTTCGCCAAGGCGGCTGCGGATGCCGAACAGGCCGTACAGCGGCGAGTCCAGCTTGCCGGCCATGTCGCCCAGCACATACGTGACGGGCAGCAGGTTCTTGGTGAATACGGGCTGATCGATCACACCCCGCTCCACCCGCACCAGTTCGGACAGCGGCACCATGCGCCCATTGGCGGCTTGCAGGGGCAGGGCCAGCACCTGCTCCAGGCCGTTTTGGGCTTCGCGCGGCAATTGCAGCCGCACCGGCACCGGGTATTTGGCCTGGCCGTCGTGCAGGTAGGCGGCGTCGCTGCCCGACAGCGCGGTGTAGACCGTCTGTGCCACCACTTGCGCCGGGATGCCCAGGGATTCGGCCCGCGCGCGCTGGATGCGCAGGAACACGCGGGGGGCGTCTTCCTTGAGCGTGGTGTCGATGCCGACGATGTCGGGCGTCTCGGCGAAGGCCTGGGCCACGCGGCGCGCGAGTTCGGCGCGGCCGGCGGCATCGGGGCCGTAAATTTCGGCGACGATGGGCGCCAGCACCGGCGGGCCGGGGGGCACTTCCACCACCTTGATGCGACCGCCGTGCGCGGTGGCGATGTCCTCCAGCGCCGGGCGCAGCCGCTGGGCGATGGCGTGGCTCTTTTCCTTGCGCTGGCCTGCGCCCACGAGGTTGACTTGCAGGTCGCCCTGTTCGGCGTCGGCCCGCAGGTAGTATTGCCGCACCAGCCCGTTGAAGGTGATGGGGCTGGCCGTGCCGGCATAGCCTTGCACGTCGGCCACCTCGGGCTGTTGGGCCAGGTAGGCGGTCATGTCCTGCAGGGCCGCGGCCGTGCTTTCGAGGGAACTGCCGGCGGGCATTTCCAGCACCACCTGGAACTCGCTCTTGTTGTCGAACGGCAGCATCTTGAGCACCACCGCCTGAATGGCGGCCAACCCCACCGAGAGGAAGAGCGCAGCCAGCACGCCGGCCAGCATCAGCCAGCGCTTGCGGGCGCTGTGCAGGAAAGGCGTGAGCACGCGGGTGAAGAAGCGCTGCAGGCCGCTGGTGAGCTTGCTGGGGCCGTGATGGGCGTGCTCGCCCGTCTTCGTGAGTTTGAGCGCGAGCCAGGGGGTCACGGTGAAGGCAATGGCCAGCGAGATCGCCATGCCCATGCTGGCGTTGATCGGGATCGGGCTCATGTACGGGCCCATCAGGCCGCTGACGAAAGCCATGGGCAGCAGCGCCGCGATCACGGTGAAGGTGGCCAGGATGGTGGGGCCGCCCACTTCATCGACCGCGCGCGGGATGATCACCGACAGCGGCTCATCGGGCGTGAGCTGGCGGTGTCGGTGGATGTTTTCGACCACCACGATGGCATCGTCCACCAAAATGCCGATGGAAAAGATGAGCGCGAACAGCGACACCCGGTTGAGCGTGAAGCCCCAGGCCCAGGAGGCGAACAGCGTGGCCGTCAGCGTCAGGATCACCGCCGCGCCGACGATGACGGCCTCGCGCCGGCCCAGCGCCAGCCCCACCAGCAGAATCACCGAGCCGGTGGCAAACGCCAGCTTCTTGATCAGGGTGTTGGCCTTGTCGGCGGCGGTCTGCCCGTAGTCACGGGTGATGGTGACTTGCACGTCGTCGGGGATGACGGTGTTGCGCAGTTCCTCCAGCCGTGCACGGGCGGCGGCGGCCACGTCCACGGCGTTTTCGCCCGGTTTCTTGGTGACGGTCACCGTCACGGCGGGGTAGGCCTGACCCGCTTGCGCGCCCGCGACGGCGTCGGCGGCCGGGCCGGGGGTGAACCACACGTAGCGTTGCGGCAGGCGGGCCCCGGCGTCTACCCGCGCCACTTCGCGCAGGTACACCGGGCGGCCTTGGTGCACGCCCACCACGATGTCGCCCACGTCGTCGGCGGTGCGCAGGAACTCGCCCGTTTCCACGGTCAGCATGTCGGCCCCGTCGCCAAAGGGGTTGACCACGGTGCCCGAGGGCATGGCCTGGTTGGCCGCGGCGATGGCCTGATGCAGGGCCTGCACCGACACGCCGCGCTCGCGCAGGCGCGCCGGCTCCAGCCAGACGTGCACGGCCTGACCGGGCCCGCCGATGGTCTGCACCTCGCGCGTGCCCGGCACGCGCTTGAGTTCCGTCTCGATCGAATGCGCCACCCGCTCCAGCTCGTGGGCGCTGGCGGTGTCTGTGGACCACAGGGTGGCGGCCAGCACCGGCACGTCGTCGATGCCTTTGGGCTTGACGATCGGGGGCAGCACGCCCAGGCCCGGCGGCAGCCAGTCCTGGTTGGCATTGAGCACGTCATACAGCCGCACCAGGGCTTCGGTCCGTGGCACCCCGACTTGGAACTGCACCGTCAGCACCGCCACGCCGGGGCGCGATACGGAGTAGGTGTGCTCGATGCCGTGGATTTGCGACAGCACCTGCTCGGCCGGTTGCGCCACCATCTTCGCCACATCGGCGCTGGAGGCGCCGGGGAAGGGGATGATGACGTTGGCCATCGTCACGTTGATCTGTGGCTCTTCCTCGCGCGGGGTGACCAGCACGGCGAACAGACCCAGCAGCAACGCCACCAGCGCCAGCAGCGGGGTGATGGCGTTGGCCTGGAAGGCGCGGGCCACCGCGCCAGAGAAACCGAGGCGTTCGGCCTGGGGTGGGGTGGGCGTGGTCATGGCGCCTCCTTCACCGGGCCGCCTGGGCACCCGCCAGCCCGGCGCGCACCGGGTCCAGAGCCACGCGGTCGCCAGCCTTCACGCCGGTGAGCACCTCCACGCCCGCGTCGCCATGGTGGGCGCCCAGCCGCACGGCCCGCAGCACGAAGCCGTTGGGGCCGGCCACATACACGGCCGTCAATTCACCACGGCGCAGCACCGCCGATGCGGGCACCACCAGCCGTTGCTGGTCGCCGGCCACGAAGCGCACACGGGTCTGCTGCCCGGGAACGACCCGTTCGGCATGTTCCGGCGCCAGGTCCAGCCGCCATTCCACCGTTTGCGACACCGGGTCGGCGGCCGGCAGGCGGGTCTGCCGCACCGGCGCCACCCACTGCGTGCCTTGCGGATCGGGCAGCTCCACCTCCACCCGGCGGGCCTGCTGGGCCAAATGCGCCCGGGAGGCCGGCACATGCACCACGGCGCGCAGCGGCTGCGGCGCATACACCGTGAGCACCGGCACGCCGGGGGCGGCCAGATCACCCGCTTCGGCGTGGGTGGCGAGCACGTAGCCGTCGTAGGGCGCGGTCAGGCGGGTGAAGCCTTGGGCCAGCGCCGATTGCGACTCTCCCGCGCGGGCCTGGGTGGCCGCGGCCTTGGCTTGCGCCACGCCGGCTTCGGCGGCGCGGTGGCGCGCTTCGGCCATGTCCAGCGCGGCTTGGGCCACGAAGTTCTGGGCCCGCAGCTCGCGGGTGCGCTGCAGATGGGCCTGGGCATCGCGCAGCTCCACCTCCGCCTGGGCGATGGCGGCTTCGGCCTGGGCCACGCCGGCGCGGGCCTGGGCCACGCCGGCTTGCGTGAGGCGGTCGTCGATCACCGCCAGCACCTGGCCGGCGCGCACCCGGTCGCCGGCTTTCACGTGCAGTTCCAGAATGCGGCCGCTGGCCTGGGCCGACAGCGTGCTTTGCTTGACGGCCTGCAGGGTGCCGTCGAGCGTGAGCCCTTCGCCCACCAGGCGCAGGGTCACTTCGGCCACGGGGACTTGCGGCGCCTGCGCCCAGGCGCCCGACAGGGCGAGGCTGGCCAGCCCGGCGGCCAGCCAAAACGCCCAACGGCGACGCGCCTGCCCAGTGGGCGAGGCCATCCATGCAGAAGTGGAAACGGTTGATGCGGACATGGCGATACTCTCCATGCCCGCGAGTATAGCAACATACCCCCTGGAGTACAAGGGGTGATTCAATCGCTCAGGCTGGGTCTATCTGGAACGGCACCCGCTGGGCCACGGCGCACAGCAGCTCGTAGCTGATGGTGCCGGCCGCGTGCGCCACTTCATCGACGGGCAGCACGGTGCCGTGGGCGCTTCGGCCCCAAAGCACCACTTCATCGCCCGGGCGGCAGGGCCCGGTGGCCGCCTCCACCGGGCCGAGGTCCACCGCCAGCATGTCCATGCTCACGCGGCCGACCAGCCGCGTGCGCACGCCGCGCACGAGCACCGGCGCCCCGTGCGTCTGGCCTCCCGGCGCATGCCGGGGGTATCCGTCGGCATAGCCGCAGGCCACGATGCCGACGCGCATGTCCTGCGCGGCGGTGTAGGTGGAGCCGTAGCCCACGGTTTCGCCGGCCGGCACGTGCTGCACGGCGATGAGTTCGCTGGACAGGGTCATGGTGGGTTGCAAGCCCCAGTCGGCGGCCGAATGGGCAGGATGGTCGGGCGCGCTGCCATACAGCGCGATGCCGGCGCGCACCCAATCGGCGGCCAGCGCCGGGGCGGCGTCGTCATCGCCCAGCCGCAGCGCCAGCGCGTGCCGCAAGGTGGCGGCGCTGTTGCACAGGCTGCGCTCGCCGGGCAGGTCCCGGCTGGCGCGCACGAACGCTTCGACCTGATACAGCACGCCTTCGCGCCCTTGGCGCAGGCCATCGGCGTCGCTGAAGTGCGTCATCAGGGTGATTTCTTCCACCTGCGGCAGGGCATTGAGGCGGGTCCAGGCGGCCCGGAACGCCTCCGGGCGAAAGCCAAGCCGGTTCATGCCGGAGTTCATTTTGAGGAACACCCGGTGCGGCTGGTGCGTTTTGTGAGCAGCCAGCCAGTCGATCTGTTCTTCCCGGTGCACCACGTGCCACAGGTTCAGGCGTGAGCACAGCTCCAGGTCGCGCGGCTCGAACGTGCCTTCCAGCAGCAGGATGGGGCCGCGCCAGTCCAGCGCCCGCAGGCGCTCGGCCTCGGCCAGATCCAGCAGGGCGAAGCCGTCGGCGGCCCGCAGGGCGTCGAACACCCGCTCGATGCCGTGGCCGTAGGCGTTGGCCTTGACGACGGCCCATACCTGGGCGTCACCTGCGGCCTGTCGGGCGCGGGCCAGGTTGTGACGCAAAGCAGCCGGATGGACGGTGGCGAGGATGGGACGCGGCATGATGGCAAGAATGGGGGGTGGCAGACCGGGTGGCTGTGGGGCAGCCCGCGCGCTGGCAAATGCCCGACGCGCATCGGGAACTGTTGCACAAAACCGGGCTGGCGGCGCCATGAAGCACCGCAAATCATGTCGCTGAAGCGCGATTTCTGGACGGCGCGCCGGGCCGGCGGCCTCAGGCGGCCGGACTGGTGGCCTCCTCGGCCACGGCCGTCAGCGCTTCGTCCAGCACTTCGATCCAGTGGCGCACCGGCGTGTCGGTGCCCGACTGCAGGTGGGTGATGCAGCCGATATTGGCCGACACGATGACGGCCGGCTCCAGTTCGCGCAGGTGTCCGAGCTTGCGATCGCGCAGCTGCCGCGCCAGATCGGGCTGGAGCACCGAATACGTGCCGGCCGAGCCGCAGCACAAGTGCGATTCGTTGCGGGCCATCTGCACCTCAAACCCCAATGCGGCCAGGCATTGCTCCACCCCGCCGCGCAGGCGTTGGCCGTGCTGCAGCGTGCAGGGCGGATGGAAGGCCAGGCGCGGCCCCGGGGAGGCAGGGCGGCGGTGCGTCAGCAAGCGGCGCAGGGCAGGGAGCAGATCGGGCAGCAGTTCGCTGAGGTCGCGCGTCAGTTCGCTGACGCGCCGTGCCTTGTCGGCATACGCGGGATCGTGTCGCAGCAGGTGCCCGTATTCCTTGACCGTGACGCCACAGCCCGAGGCGTTCATCACGATGGCTTCCACCGGCTCGGGGGCATCTGGGCGCACCCAAGGCCACCAGGCGTCGATGTTGGCCCGCATGTGTGTGAGCCCGCCGCTCTGATCATTCAGGTGAAAGCGCACGGCCCCGCAGCAGCCGGCCTGAGGCACCCGGATGACCTGCACGCCCGCGGCATCGAGCACCCGGGCGGTGGCGGTGTTGATGTTGGGCATCATGGCGGGCTGCACGCAGCCTTCGAGCATCAACACGCGCCGGGCATGGGCGCGGGTGGGCCAATGGCCGGCCTCCTGTCGCGCCGGCACTTTGTCGCGCAGGGTCTCGGGCAGCAGGCCGCGCACGTGCTGCCCCAGTTTCATGGCCGGAGCGAACAGCGGCGAGGTCAGCCCCTCTTTCAGCACCCAGCGCCAGGCGCGCTCGGTCAGCGGCCGCTCCACCCGGGCTTCCACCACCTTGCGGCCGATGTCCACCAGATGGCCATACTCCACCCCGCTGGGGCAGGTGGATTCGCAGTTGCGGCAGGTCAGGCAGCGGTCGAGGTGTTGCTGCGTGGCGCGCGTGGGGGTGGCGCCTTCGAGCACCTGCTTGATCAGGTAGATGCGGCCACGCGGGCCGTCGAGCTCGTCGCCGAGCAATTGGTAGGTCGGGCAGGTGGAGGTGCAAAAGCCGCAATGCACGCATTTGCGCAGGATGGCTTCGGCGGTGCGCCCGTCGGGCGTGCCTTGGTACTCGGGCGAGAGTTGGGTCTGCATGGCGTGGCGGGGGGCTCAGGCCTGGGCGGTCCAGGGCAGGGGGGTAAAGACGTGGTCGGGGTCGAAAGCGGTTTTGAGCCGCTGATGCAAGGTGTGCAGCGGCCGTGGCAGCGGCGCATGGCGCGGCAGGGCCGCCGCGCCGGTGGCCGGCGGCCGGAACAGCGTCGCGTGGCCGCCGGCCCGCTCGGCCAAACTTTGCAGGGCGGTGCTTTCCGCCACCGGCGCCCACACCCATCGCAGCCCGCCGTGCCATTCGATCAGCGTCGGCCCGGGCAAGTCGAGCGGCGGGTGGGTCGGCGCCACCGACAAGCGCCACAATGCCCACTGCGCGGAGGCGGGATGGGCAAAAAAGTCCAGGCTCTGCTCGCGGCAGCGTTCCCACCCATCCCAGGTCTCGAGCCGCTGCCCCCCCGCTTCGCGCAGCAGCCGTTCGCAGGCCGATTCGACCGCCGCCCGGGCGCCGCGCAGGCGTAGGTACAGGCCAGGGGCGTGCGGAGCGTCCGAGGGCGAAGCCTGCCACAGGCTGGCCTGCAGCGGCAGTGGCTGCCCCCGCCAGCGGGCCAGGTGTCGCAGGGCCTCGGCCTGGGGCATGTCGAAGCGCAGGGTGGCGTCGGCCGGTGGCACTGGTAGCACTTTGAGGGAGACTTGGGCCATCACCCCCAGCGTGCCCAGGCTGCCGGCCAGCAGGCGGCTGACGTCATAGCCGGCCACGTTCTTCATCACCTGTCCGCCAAATTCCAAGTACTCGCCGCGTCCGTTGACCAGGTGCACGCCCAGCACGAAATCGCGCACCGCGCCGACGCTGGCGCGCGCCGGGCCGCTGAGGCCCGCGGCCACCACCCCGCCGATCGTGGCGGGCCCGAAGCGGGGCGGCTCGAACGCCAGGTGCTGACCGTGCTCGGCCAAGGCGGCTTCGATCTCGGTCAGCGGGGTGCCGGCACGGGCCGTCAGCACCAGTTCGGTGGGCTCATAGGCCACGATGCCGCGGTGTGTCCGGGTATCGAGCCTGTCGGCGCCAGCCGCTGCGGTGCCCAGAAAGGCTTTGGTGCCGCCCCCCTGGATGCAGAGTTGGCGTCGCTCCCGGCGGGCGAGTTGGATCTGCTCGATCCAGTCGGCCACGGCAGGCGCCAAGGGGCGTTGAGTGGATGGGGAGGTGGTGGGCGCGGTGGTTTGCGGCATGGTCGCCATCGTATCGGCGCCCTCAGGGCTTTGGCGTGAATTTTTTTAACACGCCATTTCAGTCCCAATACACCGCCGTCGGCAGCCCCGGGGTGTCCACCGCCAGGGCGAACACCCCGCCGCAGCGCGGGTAGCGGACCAGCTCCGTCTCGCTGCGGTGGGCGCGGGCGGTGGTCAGGAACAGGGTGCGCATGTCGGCGCCGCCAAAACACAGGCCGCTGGGTTGCAGGGCCGGCACCGGGATGTCGCTCAGCCACTGGCCTTGGGCGTCGAGGCAGACCACGCGGCCCGCATCGGCCAGCGCCACCCAATAGCGGCCCTGCTGGTCCATGGCGCCGCTGCTGGGCTTGCCAGGCAGCGGCAGGTTCGCGCCCGGGCGTGGGCGGTCGAATCGGGCCAGCGTGATCGGCATGCCCAGCTCAGGCGGCCAGCGCCCCGGGTTGCCCAGCACGGCTTCTTCGATCACGTGCCCATCCGGGTGGCACCAGACGACGCGGCGCCCATCGGGCGAGCAGGCCCAGCCCTGGATGTCTGGCACCCCGCGGCGCACGGCCAGCAGGGCCGGGCGGGGCGTGGTGCGCGGCGGCAGACAGTGCAGAGTGCCTTGACCCGGGCGGCCCGAGGCCGGTGGCGTGCCCTGCTGTAGCCAGAAGCGTCCCCAGGGGTCGCAGCGGCCGCCGCGAAGGATCGAGCCCGCGGGGGCGCCGGCCGGCGCGTCGGCCAGGGGCATAGGCGTGTCGCCCCAGGCGGCGGCGTGCCACAGGCCCTGGCCCATCACCAGCAGCAGGCCGCCGCTGCGGCAGGGGGCCATGCCGGTGACGGGCTGCGGCAGATCCCAGTGTTCCGTGTGGCCGCTGGGCTGATGCCAACGCCAGATGCGGCGCAGCGGCACGTCGATCCAATACAGCCGCTCCTCGCGCATGTGCCAGAAAGGCGCCTCGCCCGAGGCGCTGAGTATCTCGCCGACGGGTTGCCAGGGGGGAGGGGGCGGGGTGCTCATCGACAGGCTCATGCAGGAGGGTGGCTTGGCTACACTAGCCGGATGCTGTGGGTCAAATCATTCCATATTGTCTTTATCGCCAGTTGGTTTGCTGGGCTTTTTTATCTGCCGCGCATTTTCGTCAATCTGGCGATGGTGGCGCCGGGCAGCGTGGCGGAGCGCCAGCGCCTGCTGCTCATGGCCCGCAAGCTGCTGCGCTTCATGACGCTGCTGGCCATCCCGGCGCTCGCGCTGGGATTGTGGCTGTGGCTGGGCTATGGCATCGGGCGCGGGCCGGGCAATGGGTGGATGCATGCCAAGCTGCTGGTCGTGCTGCTGCTGCTGGGCTATCACCACGCTTGCGCCCGCCTGCTGCGCGCCTTCGAGGCCGACCGCAACACCCGCTCCCACGTTTGGTTCCGCTGGTTCAATGAGGTTCCCGTGGTGCTGATGGTGGTGGCCGTCGTGCTGGTGGTCGTCAAGCCGTTCTGAAGCCACCGGTCGCCCCCTCCGAGGCATGAGGCCCTTGCCTGCCCCCTCGCCTGTCGCTGCGCCGCCTGCCCAGCGCTGGTCGCTGGCCTGGCCGTTGTCGCTGGCGTACCTGGCGCTGGTGGTCTATGCCAGCCTGTATCCGTTCACCGGCTGGCGCTCGCAGGGCATCCGGCCTTGGTCTTTCCTGTGGGCACCCTGGCCGCAGTATTGGACCACCTTCGACGTGGTCAGCAATTTGCTGGGCTACATGCCGCTGGGCTGGCTGATCACGCTGGCGGTGGCCCGCACCGGGCGGGGGGAGGGCGCCTGGCTGGCGGGCATGGCGTTGCCCAGTATGGTCTCTTTCTCCATGGAGGCCACGCAGAGCTATCTGTTGCAGCGGGTGCCCTCGCAGGTGGACTGGATGCTCAACACCGCCGGGGGAGTGCTCGGGGCCACGCTGGCCCTGCTCATGCTGCGCTGGCGCTGGTTTGGGCCCTGGACCGCGTTTCGGGAGGCCGCGCTGGTGCCCAGAACCCACGGCGGCGTGCTGGTGCTGGGCTTGTGGCCGTTGGCCTTGCTCTATCCGACATCGGTGCCGTATGGACTGGGGCAGGTCTGGTCGCGGCTGGAAGCGGCGCTGTTGCGGCTGACGCAAGACTCCATCCTGGAGGGCTGGGTGCCGCAGCCGGGCTTGACGGCGCCCCTGAGCCCGCTGACCGAAGCGGTGGTGGTGGCGCTGTGTGTGTGGGCCCCGATGCTGTTGGCATTCGCGCTCTTGCGGGGGCGGCTGCATCGCCTGGTGTTCATGCTGTTGTCGGTGCCGGTGGTGCTGGGGGCCGAGGTGCTGTCGGCCAGCCTCACGTATGGCCCCGGCCACGCCTGGGCCTGGTTCACGCCGCCGGTGGCCTTGGGGTTGACTTTCGCCGCGGCCATGACCGCCTTCAGCCTGGCCATTGGGCACCGCGCCGCGGCCGTGCTCTCGCTGCTGGCTTGGAGTTTCGCGCTGGGCGTGCTCAACCGCGCGCCCGAAGTGCCGTATTTCGCCCAGACGTTGCAAATCTGGGAGCAGGGGCGCTTCATTCATTTCCATGGGCTGTCGCAATGGCTGGGGTGGTTGTGGCCCTACGCCGCCATGGGGGTGGGGCTGCGTCTGACCCTGCGCCGCCCATCGCCCTTCTACAATCGACACCCATGAACGACGCCCCCGCCCCCGCCGGCTACTACCAGCGCCACATCTTTTTCTGTGTCAATCAGCGCGCCAACGGCGAAGCGTGCTGCGCCGATCACCGCGCGCAGGCGGCTTTCGAGCACTGCAAGGCCCAGGTCAAGACGCTGGGGTTGGCCGGGCCTGGGCGGGTTCGTGTCAACAAGGCCGGCTGCCTGGACCGCTGCGCCGCCGGTCCGGTCGCCGTGGTCTATCCGGAAGGGGTTTGGTACACCTATGTCGATGCATCCGACATCGACGAAATCGTCCAGAGCCACCTCAAGGACGGTGTCGTCGTCGAGCGATTGCTCGTGCCGCCCGGGGTCGGTCGTTGATGCCCGAGGCGCGCGGATCTACTGTGAACGCCCACACTGAAACCTTGCTGATCGACGGCCCGGCGGGCATGCTCGAAGTGGCGCTCGACCGCCCCGCCGAGCCCCGTGCGGGTGCGGGCGTGGCGCTCATTGCCCATCCCCACCCGCTCTACGGGGGCACCCTGCACAACAAAGTGGTGCAGACCCTGGCGCGGGCCCATGTCCAGTGTGGCTGGACCGCAGTGCGGTTCAACTTCCGCGGCGTTGGCCGCAGCGAGGGCGTGTATGACGAAGGCCGTGGCGAGACGCTGGATTGGCTGGCCGTCCTCGAACGCCTGGCTCCGCAGGGGCCGTTGGCCGTCGCCGGTTTTTCCTTCGGCGCCTTCGTCACGGCCGAGGCGCTGCGGCATCTGCCGGCTGGGCGCGCGCCGTCTTCCGTGGTCCTGGTAGGCGCGGCGGCCAGCCGGTTCGCCTTGCCGCCGCTGGCCGAGGAACTTCACGAGCGGGCGCTGGTCATCCACGGCGAGCAGGACGACACCGTCGCCCTGTCTGCCGTCATGGACTGGGCGCGCCCCCAATCCTTGCCGGTGACGGTTGTTCCTGGGGTCGAGCATTTCTTTCACGGGCGTCTGCCCCTGCTGCGCGCGCTGGTGCAAAGGCATCTGCGCGCCTGTGACGGTGCGGGTCTCTGATTTGCCGCCCGATACCGCCTTCTGTTCCCTGCCCATGGTTTTGCTTGCTTTGAAACGGATCGTTCAAGTGTTTGCTGCTTTTGCCTCTGCCTGCTCCCGTTCCCGCCTGTTCTGGGCATGGCTGCTGATTCTGGTTTGGCCGGCCACCGTGCTGGCCCGCCTGCCCGAGCCCCCCGAGGTGGCGGCTCGCGCCTACCTGTTGCTGGACGTGACTACCAACCAGGTGCTGGCCGCTCGCGACCCAGACATGGAAGTCGAGCCGGCCTCGCTGACCAAACTCATGACCGCCTATCTGGTGTTCGATGCCCTGCGTGCCCGGCGCATCACGCTGGAGCAGACCTTCCCCGTGAGCGAGCGCGCCTGGCGCATGCCCGGCTCGCGCATGTTCATCGAGCCGCGCATGCAGGTGCCGGTGGAAGACCTGCTCAAAGGCATGATCGTGCAGTCTGGCAACGACGCCACCGTCGCGCTGGCCGAAGGGGTGGCCGGTTCGGTGGAGCGTTTCGTCGAGCTGATGAACCAGCAGGCCCGGGCCCTGGGCATGACCCGCACCCGCTACATGAACCCTGAAGGCCTGACCGCCCCGGGGCATGTCACCACCGCCCGCGACCTGTCCATTCTGGCTTCACGTCTGATCAAGGACTTCCCCGAGTACGTGCCGTATTACGCCATCCAGCGCTACCGCTACCCGGGCACGCCAGCGGCCAATGACATGAACCGCAACCTGCTGCTGTTCCGCGACCCCACGGTCGACGGCCTCAAGACCGGCTACACCGCCGCTGCCGGGTACTGCCTGGTGGCGACCGCGCGGCGCCAGTTCAGCGGCCTGGGCGAAGGGGCGGCTGGCGAGCGACGACTGCTCAGCATCGTGCTCGGGGCGGCCAGCGAAAACGCCCGCGCCGCCGAAAGCCAGAAACTCCTGAACTGGGGCTTTTCCGCTTACGAGGCGGTGCGCCTGTTCGCGCCGGGGCAGCCTGTGGCCGAGCCGCCGGTGTGGAAAGGTCAGGCCGCCACCGTCAAGCTCGGGCGGCCCGAGGGGGTGGTGGTCTCCGTGCCGGCCGGCCAGGCGGCCCACTTGCGCACCGAGGTGCTGCGCACCGATCCGCTCGTGGCCCCCTTGCTCAAAGACCAGCCCTTGGGCACCCTGCGCATCACCACCGCCAGCGGCGAAGCCGTGACCGAGGTGCCGCTGTTCGTGCTGGAGACGGTGCGCGAAGCCGGCTTCTTCGGGCGCCTCTGGGGCGCGATTCGCCTCTGGCTGCGCTGACCCTCGCTCGCCAGGCGCGGCAGGCCGCGCAAACATCTTGCGGCGCAAGCCCTGCCGTGCTACAGTAGAGGGCTTTTCGGAATTTTCCGAAGGGTTTTGTATTTCTTGTTCAAACGTTTAGGGACGTTTCAATGCCAACCATCAACCAACTCGTGCGCCACGGCCGGGTGGTCGAAAAGACCAAATCCAAAAGCCCGGCCATGGAAAACTGCCCCCAGCGCCGTGGCGTGTGCACCCGCGTGTACACCACGACGCCCAAGAAGCCGAACTCCGCGCTGCGTAAAGTCGCCAAGGTGCGCCTGACCAACGGGTTCGAAGTCATTTCCTACATCGGCGGTGAAGGCCACAACCTGCAAGAGCACAGCGTCGTGCTGGTGCGCGGCGGTCGTGTCAAGGACTTGCCGGGTGTGCGCTACCACATCGTGCGCGGCTCGCTGGACCTGCAGGGCGTCAAAGACCGCAAGCAGGCCCGCTCCAAGTACGGCGCCAAGCGTCCCAAGAAGGCCTGATCGGTCGTCTTCGTCTTGTCGTGCCGGCGGTCGTCATGCCGCCTACACACATCGGTGCTTGAATGCCCTGCTGGCAGGCGCTCAAGCGTAGTGACCCTCAGCGCACATCGCGTGCGTGGGTCGAGTAAGTGAGAGTCGGGTATGGCTCTCGGGGTGCCGCCGGAAGCGGTGCCAACTGAAGCAAACAGAGGTTTCAAATGCCACGTCGTCGCGAAGTCCCTAAACGTGAAATCCTGCCGGATCCCAAGTACGGCAATGTCGAGCTCTCCAAGTTCATGAACGTGATCATGGAGGGCGGCAAGAAGGCGGTTGCCGAGCGCATCATCTACGGCGCGCTCGAAACCATGGAGAAGAAAACCGGCAAGGATCCGCTGGAACTCTTCACCACCGCCATCAACAACGTCAAGCCGCTGGTGGAAGTCAAGTCCCGCCGTGTCGGTGGCGCCAACTACCAGGTGCCGGTGGAAGTGCGTCCGGTGCGCCGCCAGGCGCTGGCCATGCGCTGGATCAAGCAGGCCGCCCGCAAGCGCAGCGAAAAATCCATGGCGCTGCGCCTGGCCAACGAACTGCTGGAAGCCACCGAAGGTCGTGGCGGCGCCATGAAGCGCCGTGACGAAGTGCACCGCATGGCCGAGGCCAACAAGGCCTTCAGCCACTTCCGCTTCTAAGCCGCGCCTATCGCGTCGCAAGCCCGCTGCACTCTCACAAGGGGTGGCGGGCTTTGCCTGTATTTTTCGGAGAAACTTTTCATGGCACGTACCACGCCCATCGAGCGCTACCGCAACATCGGTATCTCGGCCCACATCGACGCCGGCAAGACCACCACCACCGAGCGCATCCTGTTCTACACCGGTGTGAACCACAAGATCGGTGAGGTGCACGACGGTGCCGCCACCATGGACTGGATGGAGCAGGAGCAAGAGCGCGGCATCACTATCACCTCCGCCGCGACCACCTGCTACTGGCGCGGCATGGATCTCAACTTCCCCGAGCACCGCTTCAACATCATCGACACCCCGGGCCACGTGGACTTCACCATCGAGGTGGAGCGCTCCATGCGCGTGCTCGACGGCGCCTGCATGGTGTACTGCGCCGTGGGTGGCGTGCAGCCCCAGTCCGAAACCGTGTGGCGCCAGGCCAACAAGTACAAGGTGCCCCGTCTGGCCTTCGTCAACAAGATGGACCGCACCGGCGCCAACTTCTTCAAGGTCTACGAGCAAATCAAGACCCGCCTCAAGGGCAACCCCGTGCCCATCGTCATCCCCATTGGCGCTGAAGACAACTTCCAGGGCGTGGTGGACCTCATCAAGATGAAGTCCATCATTTGGGACGAAGCCTCCCAAGGCATGAAGTTCGAATACCGCGACATCCCCGCCGACCTGCAAGCCCAGGCCCAGGAGTGGCGCGAGAAGATGGTCGAGGCGGCGGCCGAGGCCTCCGAGGAACTGATGAACAAGTACCTCGAAAGCGGCGAACTGTCCGAGGAAGAAATCATCGCTGGTCTGCGTCAGCGCACCATCGCCGTGGAAATCCAGCCCATGCTCTGCGGCACCGCCTTCAAGAACAAGGGCGTGCAGCGCATGCTGGATGCCGTGATCCAGTTCCTGCCCTCGCCGGTGGACATCCCGCCGGTGGCCGGCACCGACGACAACGAGCAGCCCGCCAGCCGCAAAGCCGACGACGAGGAAAAACTCTCTGCGTTGGCCTTCAAGCTGATGAGCGACCCCTTCGTCGGCCAGCTCACCTTCGTGCGTGTGTACTCGGGCGTGCTGCGCAAGGGCGACACGGTGCTCAACTCGGTCAAGGGCAAAAAGGAGCGCATCGGCCGTATCGTGCAGATGCACGCCAACAACCGCCAGGAAGTGGAAGAAATTCGCGCCGGTGACATCGCTGCCTGCGTGGGCCTGAAAGAAGTGACCACCGGCGAAACCCTGTGCGACGCTGCCGCCCCGATCGTGCTGGAGCGCATGGTGTTCCCCGAGCCCGTGATTGCCCAGGCCGTCGAGCCCAAGGCCAAGTCCGACCAGGAAAAGATGGGCATCGCCTTGTCGCGCCTGGCTGCCGAGGATCCCTCGCTGCGCGTCAAGACCGACGAAGAGTCTGGCCAGACCATCATCGCCGGCATGGGCGAGCTGCACCTGGAGATCATCGTCGATCGCATGAAGCGCGAGTTCGGCGTGGAAGCCAACGTCGGCAAGCCGCAGGTGGCCTACCGCGAAACCATCCGCGGCACCGTCGAAGAGGCCGAAGGCAAGTTCGTGCGTCAGTCCGGCGGTAAGGGCCAGTACGGCCACGTGGTGTTCAAGATCGAACCCAACGAGCCGGGCAAAGGGTTCGAGTTCATCGATGCCATCAAGGGTGGCGTGGTGCCGCGCGAGTACATCCCCGCTGTGCAAAAGGGCGTGGAAGAGGCGCTGAACACCGGCGTGCTGGCCGGCTACCCTGTGGTGGACGTCAAGGTCACGCTGCACTTCGGTTCGTACCACGACGTGGACTCCTCCGAACAGGCCTTCAAGATGGCTGCCATCTTCGGCTTCAAGGAAGGCTGCAAGAAAGCCAACCCGGTCATCCTCGAGCCCATGATGGCCGTGGAAGTCGAGACGCCGGAAGACTACGCCGGTACCGTGATGGGTGACCTGTCCTCCCGTCGTGGCATGGTGCAAGGCATGGACGATCTGCCTGGCGGCGGCAAAGCCATCAAGGCCGAGGTGCCGCTGTCCGAAATGTTCGGCTACGCCACCACGCTGCGTTCCATGACGCAAGGCCGCGCCACCTACACCATGGAGTTCAAGCACTACAGCGAAGCCCCGCGCAACGTGGCCGAAGCCATCATCGCGGCGCGCGCCAAGTAATTGAGTCCACCCCTGCGCGGCTTCGCCGCTTCCCCTCTAGGGGACGCTGCCTTTGGGCCGGCAAAGCCGGACCCTTGGCAGCCCTGGAAGGGAAGAGGGTGGTGCGCGGGGCATGTCTTGTCTTCGGCGCCGCTGTCTGCGGTGAGCCGGCTGCCCGTGGCGGGCTCGTGCCGGAGACGTTAAACCCACACGGGCTTTGTTCTTTACACAGAGGTATTTGCAATGGCAAAAGAGAAATTCGAGCGGACCAAGCCGCACGTGAACGTGGGCACCATTGGTCACGTGGACCACGGCAAGACGACGCTGACGGCTGCCATCACCACCGTGCT
>NZ_SNYL01000008.1 GCF_004363315.1 Tepidicella xavieri | reverse complement strand
GATCGCCCCCACCGGCACCACGGCACCGTTTTCGGCAATGTCCGGCGAAATGATCTGCACCTGGTCGTTGGCCGAGACGCTGCCGCCCAGCGCCTGAATGGCTTCTTGCAGGTTCTTGGCGTCAAAGCCCGCGCGGCCAGCCGCCTGCGCCTGCTCGGCCGTCACGATGCCCAGCGACAGCAGCGTGGCCATCGCGCCCGTGCTCTTCAGTACGGTTCGGCGGGTGGTGTGTGTGTTCATGAGAGTGCTCCTGTGCGTCTGGGGGCGGTGCGTGACATCCGCCCGACTTGATAATTGTCAAGCCTACTCCGATACGGAGCAGGGTGTATTAGTGAAAACACTGAATGCTTATATTCTGTATCTCAAATACGAAACCCGCAGAAAAAATGCAAAAACATTTTCGTCGCCAGGGGTTTTCACCGGGCCGCCTTATCATTTAATCCATTTCAAGACGTCTCTGAAGGCAGCGTGCTCGCAACTCTTCAGCCATTCAAACACCACCATTTCGCTGGTGACGAGTTCCACCCCGTTGCCAGCCAGGCGGTCGAACGCGGCGTCCCGGTCGCGTTCGCGCCGAGAACTGCACGCGTCAGTCACCACCCACACGTCAAACTCGTGTTCCAGCAGGCCCAGAGCGGTTTGCAGCAGGCACACATGGGCCTCGCAGCCGGCTAGAACCACGGTGTTGCGGCTCGGGCCCTGTGCCTGCGGTTTTTGCAGATGCTTGGGCAGGCTGCGGGCATTCCCAGCGGGCTTGGCCGGTGGGCGCAGGGCCTTGAGCAGATCGGACTCGCAGGCGTTGAAGTGCATTTTGGCGAAGGTCTTCTGGCACAGTCCGCGCAACTCTGCGGCGTTGGCGCCAAGTTTCTCGGGGTTCTGTTCGGTGCCCCATACCGGCACCTGCAAACGCTGGGCCACGCGTGCCAGCAGTACGGCGCGCGCCAAAGCCTCAGCGCCTTGCCAGATGGCGGGCATGAGGCGGTCTTGGTAATCCACGAGCACCAACTGGCTGTCATCGAGGTCGATCATCATGAAGCGCTGCTCCTCAAAGTTTGCACAAAAAAACCACAGCAACCCGTTGACTTCAATAGATTTTGCGTTTACCTTGCGCGGCATGAAGAAACACCGCTGGGCAACGTGGCCAAAGGTGTTGGCCTTGGGGCTGCTGAGCACGCTTGGGATTGTGCCTGCTGCAGCCAGTCCGGCCGACCCCCTGGCCGACTTTTTGGCGCAAAACGGCTGGGTGACGCCGCCGGGTGCAGAGGTGAGCCAGCGGCCGGCCCACTCGCGGCTGGTCGTGCATGCCCTCGGCTTCGTGGGGGTGCCCTACCGCTTGGGGGGTGGGAGTTATGAGGAAGGCTTTGATTGCAGCGGTTTCGTGCAGGCGAGTTTTCAAGAAAGCCTGGGCATACGCTTGCCCCGCCGGGTGGTGGAGCAGGCGCACGCCACCACTCCGATCGAGCCTTCAGAACTGATCCCGGGTGACTTGGTGTTCTTCAACACCTTGGGCAGCCGATACAGCCACGTCGGCATCTACGTGGGCGAAGGCCGCTTCGTTCATTCACCGCGCACCGGGGCGAGCATTCGCCTGGAAAGCATGTATTCGTCTTATTGGGCGCGTCGATTCACGGGAGCCCGTCGTGTGGCCTGGAGCGATGAGGCGCAATGGTCGCGACTCAACGCGCCTTGACATCAAACTCCACACGCGCGGGCCCTGGCCGGGAGCCTCTCGCGGTGTTCAGGCCGTGGCGCCTGAAGCTTTGCGCAGGATGGCGTAGAGTTCGTCCTTGAGCAGCAGTTTTTGTTTTTTCAGGGTTTCGATCTCTTCATGGGTGCCGGGGCTGATGCGGGCCTCCATGTTTTTGATTTGCTGATCGAGTTCGTTGTGTTTGTCGAACAGGCGGGTGAAGTGATGATCGTGGCCTTTGAGCGCTGTGATCAGCTCGCGGTATTCAGGAAACATCGGTACTCCTCTGTCGATGGCCGGGCGTGCCGCATGGGTGCTGGACACCTGCCCGTGGCCACACTGTAAACCAGAGGGCGGCATGTCGCCAAGCCGCTGGGCCGGCAATCAGCGCCTTTGTTGATCCGGCTCAAGCTTTGACGCAGTCGGCAAAGTAGCGTTTCTGCCCGTCGAAGCCCTCCTCCACCACCAAGCCGTGGATGTCGGTTTCAAAACCGGGGCATTGCTGGTTGAACTCCCGCGAGAACTTGAGGTAGTCCACGATCTTGCGGTTGAACACTTCGCCCGGGATGAGCAGCGGAATGCCCGGTGGGTAGGGAGTGATCAGCGCGGTGGTGATGCGGCCTTCCAGTTCGTCGATGGGGACGCGCTCGGTGTTGCGGTGCGCGATCTGGGCGTAGGCATCGCTGGGCTTCATCGCGGGGGTGAGGTCGCTGAGATACATCTCGGTGGTCAGCCGGGCGATGTCGTACTTGGCGTACATCTCGTGCACGAACTGGCACAGGTCGCGCAGGCCCATGCGCTCGTAGCGCCGGTGTTTCTGGCAGAACTCCGGCAGGATGCGCCACATGGGCTGGTTTTTGTCGTAGTCGTCCTTGAACTGCTGCAATGCGGTCAGCAGCGTATTCCAGCGGCCTTTGGTGATGCCGATGGTGAACATGATGAAGAACGAATACAGGCCGGTCTTTTCGACCACCACGCCGTGCTCGGCCAGGAACTTGGTCACGATGCTGGCCGGGATGCCGGTGGGGGCAAAGTCGCCTTTCATGTTCAGCCCCGGTGTGACGATGGTGGCCTTGATCGGATCCAGCATGTTGAAGCCAGGGGCCATGTCGCCAAAGCCGTGCCAGGCTTCCTCGCCGTCGGCGGTCTGCACACCTTCGCTGTCGGTGCGCTTGAGCACCCAGTCGCTGGCGCGGCCGATGCCCTCCTCGGCCAGTTCCTCCGGCCCCCAGACTTGGAACCACCAGTCGTTGTCGCCGAATTCGGCGTCCACCTTGCGCATGGCACGGCGAAAGTCCAGCGACTCGACGATGCTTTCCTCTACCAGCGCGGTGCCGCCGGGCGGCTCCATCATGGCCGCGGCAACATCGCAACTGGCGATGATGCTGTACTGCGGGCTGGTGGAGGTGTGCATCAGGTACGCTTCGTTGAACAGGTGGCGGTCCAACTTTTGCGTCTGCGAGTCCTGCACCAGCACATGGCTGGCCTGGCTGATGCCCGCCAGCAGTTTGTGGATGGACTGGGTGGAATAGACCACCGAATGCTGGGGCCGACCGCGCTTGCGGCCCATCGCGTGGAAGGTGCCGTAGAAGGGGTGGAAGGCCGCGTGCGGCAGCCACGCCTCGTCGAAGTGCAGGTTGTCCACGTAGCCATCCAGCATCTGCTTGATGGTCTCGGTGTTGTAGAGCACGCCGTCGTAGGTGGATTGGGTCAGCGTCAAGATGCGGGGGCGTACTTGCTTGGGGTCCACCCCTTGGAGCAGCGGATGGGCCGCGATCTTGGCCTCGATGGCCTCGCGGGTGAATTCGCTTTGCTGAATCGGCCCGATGATGCCGTAGTGGTTCCGCGTGGGCTTGAGGAAGACGGGGATGGCCCCCGTCATGATGATGGAGTGCAGGATGGACTTGTGGCAGTTGCGGTCCACCACCACCACATCGCCCGGGGCCACCGTGTGGTGCCACACCATCTTGTTGCTGGTGCTGGTGCCGTTGGTGACGAAGAAGCAGTGGTCGGCGTTGAAGATGCGCGCGGCGTTGCGCTCACTCTCGCCGATGGCGCCGTTGTGGTCCAGCAACTGGCCCAGCTCCTCCACCGCGTTGCAGACGTCGGCGCGCAGCATGTTTTCGCCGAAGAACTGGTGGAACATCTGCCCCACGGGGGTCTTGAGGAACGCCACCCCACCCGAGTGCCCGGGGCAGTGCCAGGAGTAGGAGCCGTCCTCGGCGTAGTCCAGCAGCGCTTTGAAGAACGGCGGCTGGATGTATTCGAGGTAGGCCTTGGCCTCGCGGATGATGTGGCGCGCGACGAATTCCGGCGTGTCCTCGAACATGTGGATGAAGCCGTGCAGTTCGCGCAGCACGTCGTTGGGCAGGTGGCGGCTGGTCTTGGTTTCGCCGTAGACGTAAATGGGGACTTCGGCATTCTTGCGCCGAACCTCCTGGATGAACTGGCGCAGGTTCTGCACGGCCGGGTCCTGCTCGGGGTCGCCGGTCACTTCCTCATCGTCGATCGACAGAATGAAGGCGCTGGCGCGGCTTTGCTGCTGCGCAAACTGCGACAGGTCACCATAGCTGGTGACGCCCACGACGTCGAAGCCCTCGCTTTCGATGGCCTGTGCCAGTGCGCGAATGCCCAGGCCAGAGGTGTTTTCGGAGCGGAAGTCTTCGTCGATGATGACGATGGGGAAGCGGAATTTCATGAGTGCGAAGTGTACGAAAGGAATGTGTCGGCAATGCGAAAGCTGGCAGGTTTTGCACCACAATGGGGGCAAGTGTTGCGTCTCTCCCTAACTTTGGGTGCCCAGAAGGAGTTTCATGGCTGAATCGACAGTGTGGTGGCTGCTGGCCGGTGGCGCGGTGGCCCTGGAGTTGCTGACTGGCACGTTTTTCCTGCTGATGCTGGCCGTTGGACTGGCTGCGGGCGCCCTCGCCGCTCACGCTGGGGCTGGATTGGCCGGCCAGTTTCTGGCGGCGGCGATCGTGGGGGGTGGCGCCATCGTGCTCTGGCAGCGTTGGCGGCTCAAGCGGCTGGGCAGCCCTTCGGCCCGCGCCAACCGAGATGTGAATCTGGATATCGGCCAAGTGGTCACCGTCCCTCATTGGGAACCCGATGGCACGGCCCGCATCCGTTACCGAGGGGCCGACTGGACCGTGCAACTGCAAACGGGCCATCAGCCCCAGACCCCTGGCACGTATCAGATCGTCGCCGTCGAGGGCAGCCGGCTGCTGGTGCGCCCCAGCGGGCACTGACCCTGCCTCCCCACCTGTCACCCCAGAAAGGACGCTCATGGAAGTCGCATTTGCCATACTCATCATTGCAGGCATCTTTATTGTCAAATCGATCAAGGTCGTGCCGCAGCAAAACGCCTGGGTCAAAGAACGGCTGGGCAAATATGCCGGCACCCTCACCCCTGGGCTGAACTTTCTGGTGCCCTTTATCGACAAAGTGGCCTACAAGCACAGCCTCAAGGAAATTCCGCTGGATGTGCCTGAGCAGATCTGCATCACGAAGGACAACACCCAACTCAAGGTCGATGGCATTCTGTATTTCCAGGTGACGGACCCGATGCGGGCCAGTTACGGCTCATCGAACTACGTGCTGGCCATCACGCAATTGGCGCAAACCACGCTGCGCAGCGTCATTGGCCGACTGGAGTTGGACAAGACCTTCGAGGAACGCGAGATGATCAACGCCCAGGTCGTCAACGCCATTGACGAAGCGGCGCTGAACTGGGGCGTGAAGGTATTGCGCTACGAGATCAAGGACTTGACGCCGCCAGCCGAAATCTTGCGCGCGATGCAGGCGCAGATCACCGCCGAACGCGAAAAACGCGCCTTGATTGCCGCCTCCGAAGGCCGCAAGCAAGAGCAGATCAACATCGCCAATGGCGAGCGCGAAGCCGCCATTGCCCGCTCTGAAGGTGACAAGCAGGCCGAAATCAACCGCGCTCAAGGGGAAGCGGCGGCCATTCTGGCCGTGGCGGAAGCGTCGGCGCAAGCGATCGAGCGCATCGCCCAAGCCATCCGCACCGAAGGGGGCGAAGCCGCCGTGCAGCTGAAAGTGGCCGAAAAAGCCGTGGAAGCCTATGCCCGCGTGGCGGCAGATGCCAACACCACCCTGATCGTGCCCGGCAACATGACCGAAGTCAGCAATTTGATCGGCTCGGCCATGAAAATGATCAAAACCGCGCAAGCGTCGGGCTGATCGTCGGCGAAGGGTGGAGGCAACCCACGAGAAGTTGCTGCGTCGAGCCAAGCGGTTGTTTTCCCGTGTACAATGCCGGGCTTACCCGGAGAGATGGATGAGTGGTTTAAGTCGCACGCCTGGAAAGCGTGTGTGGGTGAATAGCCCACCGCGGGTTCGAATCCCGCTCTCTCCGCCAGATTTTCTTGGCCAATCGCGGCCGTCGCCACGTCTTGCAAGCCCTTGCCCGTCCGCAAGGGCTTTTGTTTTGGCGCCTTTCTAGGCCATCTGGACCGAGCAAGCGCTCAAGTTCTACCGCCAAATGCCGAGATCTCATGCATGAACGTCGAACCCAGCGCCATGGTGCAAGCCGTGCTCGAGATGCGTGCGGCCAGTGATGCCCAAGCCGTTCAGGTGGAAGTGCTCAAGCGTGCCATGAGCGTCCAAGAACAGGCGGCCATGCGCCTTTTGATGGCGCTTCCCGGCTCACTGCCGCTGGCTCCTGCCGGTCAACCGGGGGCGCAAATCAATGTGATGGCGTGAGCACGCGTCACGGATCCGCAGCCACAGCAGGCTGCCGCCGGCGAAACATCCCGTAGCCTTCCATGTGCAGCACCTGCTGCCCGTGCTGGTTGAACATTTCCCAGACCGTTCGCACGAGGCCGACGTCTGGGCGTTTGCTCATGGGGCGTTTTTCAAGGATGCGGTGCTGCAGCCGCAGGGTGTCGCCGGGATACACGGGCCTGAGCCATTTGAGGCTGTCAAGACCAGGCGAGCCGAGGCTGGAAGTCTGGTGCAGAAAGTTCGTCACCATCAGCCTCATGGCCAAGGCGCAGGTGTGCCAACCGCTGGCGCAGAGTGCGCCGAACACCGAGTGCTTCGCCGCTTCAGGGTCGAGGTGAAACGGCTGGGGGTCGAACTGCTGGGCGAATGCCACGATGTCGTCTGCAGACGGGGTGACGGTGCCCAAATCGCGGACCTCACCTTCGGCCAAGTCTTCCCACCAAATGGTGATGTGTGGGCTTTGCTGGGGGTTGATCGCAGTCATGGGGCCTTCCTTCACATCGTTGGTGAACCTTACACCAACGCGCACGCGCTGCCGACGGTCGGCTGTCACGGAATGGACTGTCTGCGCAACCCAAGGGTCACATGGGTTACAGCCATGCCGCAGTGGTCCAGCCAGAATGCCTGCTAATCCAACAGGTTTCATCCGAAGGGATATGACCGATGCACACGAAGGAGACAGGCACTTTACCGGTGCGTGATCAGGTGTCTGCCGCAGAGTGGCAGGTTCGGGTCGATCTGGCCGCAGCGTATCGCCTCGTGGCGCTGTTTGGCTGGGACGATCTGATATTTACCCATATCTCTGCCCGTGTGCCAGATGCGCCGGGCCATTTTCTCATCAACCCTTATGGGCAGTTGTTTGACGAAATCACGGCTTCCAGCCTGGTGAAAGTCGATGAGTCCGGGACTCCGGTGATGGCGACGGATCATCCAGTGAATCCGGCAGGCTTCACCATCCACAGCGCGATTCACGAGGCCAGGCCCGATGTGCATTGCGTCTTGCACACGCATACGCCCAGTGGGGTGGCAGTGTCGGCCCAGCAGGATGGGCTGAGGGCGCTGTCGCAGCAGTCGATTTTTCCGTTGTCGAGTTTGGCGTACCACGACTACGAAGGCGTGGCGCTGCGCGAAGACGAGAAGCCGCGACTGGTCCGAGACCTGGGCAATGCCAATCACATGATTCTGCGCAATCACGGTTTGCTCACCTGTGGCCGCAGCGTGGCCGAGGCGTTTCTGGCCATGTACACGCTGGAGTCGGCTTGCCGCATCCAGATTCTGGCGCAATCTGGGGGCGTGGCCCTGATAGAAATCCCCTATGCCATGCGAGCCGATGCTGCACAACAGGCACGCCAGGTCACCAAAGGGTTGGGCGGCGCTCTGGCCTGGCCTGGCTTGCTCCGGCGACTGGATCGGCTGTCTCCAGGCTATGCCCTCTGAACCGAAAAGCCCGATGGCGCTGCCTCACCTTCCTCATCCGCACTGGCCCCCCGGCCTTCCTCATCATCTCACGCTACCGCAGACCAGCCTGGTTTACAACGCTGAGGTATCGGCCCGCCGATTCCCCGACAAACCTTTCATCCTGTATTACGGTACGCCACTGAGCTTTGCCGCTTTCTACGACCAAGTGGAGCGGCTCGCCGGATATCTGCAGACCGTTTGCGCAGTGGCCGAAGGTGATCGGGTTCTGCTGTATCTGCAAAACAGTCCCCAATGGGTGATTGGCTACTACGCCATCTTGCGGGCCAATGCTGTGGTGGTGCCCGTCAATCCCATGAACAAAGCCCAGGAACTGGCGCATCTGGTGCAAGACAGTGGGGCACGGGTGGCGATAGTCGCTCAAGACCTGCTTTCGCCACTCATGCCTTTGTTGCAACCAGGCAATGGTGCGGCAACTGGTGCGCTGTCTCATGTCTTGGTCGGCACGTACAGCGATTATCTGAACCCCAACCATATCGATTTCCCCCTGCCCGACTGGTTGCTGGCGCCATGTGATGTGCCAAGTGCCCCCGGGGTGCATGCGTGGTGGCAGGCACTGCAAGCCGATTACCGGCCGAGCCCACACACCCGTGGCCCTGACGATCTTTGCGTCCTGCCATATACCTCTGGGACGACGGGCAAGCCCAAAGGTTGCATGCACACCCACCGCAGCGTGGCAGCCACTGCAGTGGGGGGCATGGTGTGGTTTGGTCGTACGCAGGATGCGGTATTGCTGTCGGTATTGCCCTTCTTTCATGTGACTGGCATGGCCAGCGGCATGAATGGCCCCTTGTATGTGGGCGCCACGATTGTGCTGATGTCTCGCTGGGACAGGGCGTTGGCAGCGCGCCTGATTGAGCGGCATCGGGTGACGAATTGGCAGGCCATCTCCACGATGGTGGTGGACTTCTTGGCGCAGCCGGGCATCGAACAGATGGATCTGAGTTCTCTGCAAGGTATTCGCGGCGGCGGTGCAGCCATGCCAGAGGCGGTGGCAAAACGCCTCAGGACGCTTACCGGGCTGGACTATGTGGAAGGCTACGGCATGTCCGAGACGATGGCAGCCACCCACATCAATCCACCTCATCGTCCCAAACCCCAGTGCCTGGGAATCCCCGTCTTTGATGTGGATGCCCGACTGATCGATCCCCAGACCCTGCAACGGGTATCGGCTGGAGAAATTGGCGAAATCGTGGTGCATGCACCACAGGTGATGCAGGGCTATTGGCGCAACGAGGCGGCTACGCGAGACGCCTTCATCGAACTGGATGGCCAGCGTTTTTTGCGCACAGGTGATTTGGCTTGGGTGGACGATGAGGGGTATTTTTTCATGGTGGACCGCCTCAAGCGGATGGTCAACGCATCCGGTTTCAAGGTTTGGCCAGCGGAAGTGGAGGCCCTGCTCTACCGCCACCCAGCGATTCATGAGGTTTGTGTCATCGGTGCACGTGATCCGCGCCGCGGTGAGACCGTCAAAGCGCTGGTGGTGTGCCGTCCGTCTTATCGTGGCCTGTTGAGCGAGGAAGACATCATCCGTTGGGCTCATGACGAAATGGCGGCCTACAAAGTGCCGCGCATCGTGGAGTTCGTCGATGAACTCCCGAAATCCGGTAGCGGCAAGATCCTGTGGCGCGAACTGCAAGAAGCGCAGGATCGACAAGACCGCGCCCATTCCCCCACCCAAGAAGGAGACTCACCATGAAAAAACCTGTTTCCCGCCGCCTGGTGCTGGGCGCAGCGTCGGCTGCGGTTATCGCCCCCTGGGTCACTGCACCAGCCTGGGCTCAGAACTTCCCCAGCCGGCCCATCACACTCATCGTGCCTTGGCCTGCCGGTGGCTCCACCGACCGACACCTTCGCACCTTGGCCGAAATCGCCAGCACGCACCTCGGACAACCGATAGTGGTGGACAACCGACCGGGAGCTGGCGGTACCCTCGGTCCTGGCACCATGGCCCTGCAGGCACGCCCCGATGGCTACACCATTGCCCAGTTTCCACTGGGCATGCTGCGCATGCCGCACATGCAACGAACCAACTGGCACCCGATCAATGACTTCAGCTTCATTCTGGGCGTTTCGGGGTATACCTTTGGCTTCGTGGTGCGGGCCGATTCGCCATACAAGACTTTTCAGGACTACGTGGAAGCCGCACGCAAAGATCCCGGGAAGATCGACTACGGCTCCACGGGTACCGGAACCAGCCCGCATCTGCTGATGGAAGAAGTGGCCGCTGCGGTCGGTATCAAACTCAACCATGTTCCTTTCCGAGGCAACGCCGACCTCATGCAGGCTGTGCTGGGCGGCCACGTGAGCGCTGGCAGTGACGCCACGGGCTGGGACCGGTTTGTGGATGCCGGCCAGATGCGGCTGTTGTTGACTTTCGGCGAGCAGCGCACCAAACGTTGGCCCGACGTGCCAACCGCCAGAGATTTGGGTTACAACGTGGTGTCTCAGTCCCCTTATGGCCTGGTGGGCCCTAAGGGCATGGATCCGGCCGTGGTTCGCACGCTCCATGACGCGTTCAAGAAAGCCATGGAAGATCCCCGGCACCTGGAGGTGCTCGCGCAACTCAATCAGGACATGTGGTACCGCAACAGCGAGGATTACCGAGCTTGGGCAGTGACCACGTTCGAGAAAGATCGCCAATTGATCGAGCGCCTGGGCCTGGCGGCTCGCTGAGTCGCGCAGTGCCCCACTGCCTCCCTATGCCCGCCTGGCTCAGCGCTTGGAGGGCGTGCGCAGCGCCACGTTGAGCTGATCGACCACGGGGGCCCAGTCGGCATCTTCCTGCAATTCTTCCCGCAGCAGGGTGCGCTGGGCTTCGGTCCAGAAAGGCGCCTCGTGCAGGGCCACCGCGTCTGGCAGTGGGGCATGTTGCGCGATGAACCGGGCAATGCTGTCGTTATCGTCTGGCAAGCCCAGTTGGGCGAACAGTTCACAAAAATGGTGATAAGTGGGTTCCATGATCGGGACTCTATCCCTTACCATGCCGGGCGGTCAATCACAGCGCGCCATGCCCAAGAAACCGCACGTCAGCGAAACACCTGCCACCGCCTTGCTTCGGGCTCGCGGGGTGGCATTCAGCGAACACCCCTACGAATACCTGGAACATGGGGGCGCCCTACATAGCGCGGAGGTGCTGGGCCTGGACCCATTCAGCGTCATCAAGACGTTGATCATGCAAGACGACAAGGCTGCGCCGTTGGTGGTGCTGATGCACGGCAACCGCAGCGTCTCGACGAAAAACCTGGCCCGGCAGACGGGGGCCAAATCGGTAGAGCCCTGCAAGCCCGAAGTGGCCAATCGCCACAGCGGCTATCTGGTGGGGGGGACCTCGCCGTTTGGCACGCGGCGAACGATGCCGGTGTATGTGGAGCGCACGGTGCTTGCGTTGCCCCGCATTTGGATCAACGGCGGGCGGCGCGGCTTCCTGATCGGCATCGACCCGAAGGTGCTGACCGATGTGCTCGCGGCCCGGCCGGTGGACTGTGCCCTGCCGCTGTAGGCGGCATATGGCAGGCACTGGTCCAAGCGTGGCGCTTTTCCCGGTGGCTTCTAGCGCGCTGGCGGCATGGCGCCGATGGCCAGCAGCGCGGAAAAGTCATCGATGACCCGGTCGGGCTGGCTGGCAGCGATGGGCTGGCCCATGTTGTAACCGTATGGCAAAGCCCAGATGGCAATGCCCGCGTGGCGGGCTGTGGCCACATCGATGGCCGAATCGCCCACCATGAGGGCGTGCTGAGGCTCCACTCCAAAGCGTCGAAGGCAGGCTTGGACGCCTATCGGATCGGGCTTTTTCACGGGATAGGTATCGCCGCAGATGATGGCGTCAAACATCGGGGTGAGGCCATGTGCCTGCAACACCGCGGCGGTGTAGCGGGCTTCCTTGTTGGTCAGGACGGCCAGCCGCACACGCCGCTGGCGCAACACGCTGAGGGCTTCGCGCACATGGGGGTAGAGGTGGCTGCGTGTGCCGCAGCGGTTGAGATAGTGCGAGCCAAAGCATTTCAGGGCGGGATCGAGCCGCTGCGGCTGTCTGGCTTCTTCCAGCGGCAGACGCCAGGCATGGGCCAGCGCCTGGGCGAGAAGTTCCCGCGTGCCCAAGCCGATCCAGCGCTCCACCTGCGCCTGCGTCACGGTGGGCAAACCGAGTTCTTGCAGCGTGTCATGGATGGCGTCGGCAATTTCGCCCCCCGTTTCCACGAGGGTGCCGTCCAGGTCGAAAAGAATGAGGTCAAAAGCAGGTGTCAGGGTACGGGTCATTGCGCAGTTATACCGCGCTGTGCCGGCGCGCCTCAGGCGCGAACGTCAGGCGGCCGCGCTGGCCGATGAACCGGCGCGCCGGAAGAATCGCTTACCATGGCGAAGCATGGCGGCCACGGCCTGGGAGCGCCCATACAGGATGAAAAGCAGCGCCAGCAAAATCAGAGGCATGGCCACGAATACCCAGCCGGTGAGTTTTTCCCCGCCAATGGCCACCCCCACCCACAGCGCCACCAGAGGGTTCACGAACGAGTAACTGCCTGCCAGGGCGGCGGTGGTGTTTTTGAGCAACCACAAATAGGCATTGAGCGTGATCAACGTGCCCATGATCAGCAGGTAAAGCCAAGCGAGCCACGAAGCCAGCGAAACTTGCGCCGCATCGAACTGGCGCGCTTGCGGCTCGATGAGCCCGGCCACGGCCAGGCCCAAGGCGCCGCCCAGCAACCATTGGGCGCCGGCGGCCATGGCCGGGGCAGGCTGTTCCAGCTTGCGGGAAGCGTATGAGCCCAGGCTCCAGCACAGCGGCGCCCCGAACGCACAGAGGGTGCCCAGCAAAGTGGCCGAGAAATCGCCTTCTAGCGCGAGCAACAGCGCCCCGCTGGCACCGAGTGCCAGGCCCAGCCAGCTCGTCCATGGCACATGCTCTCCCCCCCAGCGTGACCACAGCGCCAGCCACATCGGCATGGTCGTGACCACGGTAGCCATGAGCCCGGAGCCAATGCCCAGCTTCTGCGCCAACACCACCAGCGTCATGGCGGCAAACGCCATGAGCGCGCCAATCAACGCGCTGTTTCGCCACTGAGTCCGGGTGGGCCAGGCCTGCCCCTGCCATCGGGCCCAGGCCAGCATGATCAAGCCCGCCAAGGCGAAGCGGGCCCCATTCATCAGCAACGGCGGCATGCTTTGCAGCGCAATGCCGATTGCAAAATAGGTGGTTCCCCACACAATGTAGACAATGAGCAGGGCACAAGCCAGACGCAGCGCCCCTGCAGGTTGGGCCGCCGGCTGAACGATGGACGACATATCGATGCTTTGAGAAGATAATTTACGGCGACAGCGCCGTCACCCGAATTTTGACTGGAAATCGTGACTCATGCAAGCAAATATTCAGATTGATGAGATTGATGCCAGAATTTTGACGGCGCTCAGCGTTGATAGCCGTCGTTCTTACGCCGATGTGGCCTCCGAAGTGGGCTTGTCGACTGCCGCGGTTCACGAGCGTGTGAAGAAAATGGGGGAGCGCGGCGTGATCGAGCGCTTCTCGCTCCGGGTGGACCCGGACAAGGTGGGACTGCACGTGACCGCTTTCGTGGCCATACGCAACGACGGCGGGGTACATTGCCGGGAGGTGGCGCCTGCGCTGCGCGAGATGCCCGAAGTGCTGGAATTGCACAGCGTGGCTGGCGAATATGATTTCATTGCCAAAATCCGGACCCGCCATCCTCGTGGACTGGAGGATGTGCTCTATCGCATCAAGGCCATTCCCGGCGTTGCCCGCACCACCAGCACCATCGTGCTCAACACCGCGTTCGAAGACCTGCCCCTTCGGCTGCGCATCAACGACTAAGTGCTGCCCAGCCGATGGCGGCACACCCCAGCACCACCAGCCACGGTGGCAGGCGCCAGTACATCAGCGCCCCCCAAGCCATCAACGCCACCATGAGCTCTCGCAGGCCGGTGATGGCGCTGCTCCACACCGGCTGAAAGAACGCGGCCAGCAGCAGCCCCACCACTGCCGCGTTGACGCCTGCCAGCGCAGACCGGGCCAGTGCATGGTTGCGCAGTGCCACCCAGAACGGCAAGGCCCCTGCCACCAGCAGGAAAGACGGCAGAAAAATGGCCACCAACGCCAGCCCCCCACCCCACCAGCCCGTGGGGCCCTGCAATGAAGATGCCCCCAAAAAGGCCGCGAACGTGAACAACGGCCCAGGCACGGCTTGGGCTGCGCCGTATCCGGCCAGAAACACCTTCTCATCCACCCAGCCGGTGGGCACCAATTCGGCCTGCAAGAGCGGCAATACCACATGCCCTCCCCCGAACACCAGCGCGCCCGCCCGGTAGAATGCATCGGCCATCTGCAAGGCCGGGATCGACAAGCTGGATGCCAGCCAAGGCAGCCCCAGCAGGCCAGTGGCAAAGAGCCCCAACCAGGCCGTCGCTGCCCGGGTGCTCACGGGTGATGGAACCGATGGGCCGTTCTCTGCCTGGGTGGTTGGCAGCCACCACATCCCCGCCAACCCAGCCAGTAGCAGGCATCCTATCTGCACCCACGCCGAAGGCGCCAGCAGCACCACCGAGGCCGTCAACCCCATGAATATCACCCGCAGCGCATCGGGGCACCATTGCCTGGCCATGCCCCAGACCGCCTGGGCCACCACTGCCACCGCCGCGGCCTTCAAGCCCTGCAATGCACCGCTGGCCAAAGCCTCTCCCCAGGTGTTCAGCCCGATGGCCAGCAGAATCAGCAGCGCCGCCGAGGGCAGCGTGAACCCGAGCCAAGCGGCCAGCGCGCCCCGGTAGCCGGCCCGGAGCATCCCCAGCGCCATGCCCACCTGGCTGCTGGCGGGGCCTGGGAGAAACTGGCACAAGGCCACCACATCGGCATAGCTGCGTTCGTCCAGCCAACGCCTTCGGATGACAAATTCTTCTCGAAAGTACGCCAGGTGCGCCACCGGGCCACCGAAAGCGGTCAGTCCCAAGCGCAAGAACGCCCAGAACACGGCCCACGCGGAGAATTGTTCAGCCATCATCCCGCCATCCTAACGACATGGCCGAACTCAAGGCACGTTCAGACGGTGCGACTTCCAGCGTTCCAACTGGCGCTGATCGTTCGTGCTTTCGGCTTCGATACTGTCTGGTGGCAACTGTTTGAGGCATTCGGCGTAGGCTTGCGGGTCCAGCGGCTGCGCGCTGGGTTGGATGGCGGGCCCCTGTGCCGAGTGGCCGTCCCAGACATAGGGGTTGCGAAACCTGGGGGGATCGGGCTCGCAGTCGTACTTGTAAATGGGTGGCATTTCAGCATCGTTTGGGCCGAAGGTGATGGTGCGCTCGAACACGAGCGGCTCGCCCGTGGGTGTGGGTGGCAGGGGCGGCATCTGACGGATGGCTTGGCGTGCCAAGGCTTCGGCCATGGCGGATGTGCTCCACAGCGTTTCGAGTTCGGCCAGAGAGCCATCAGGCGCGATGACCACCCGGAAACGGACCATGCCCTGATCCGGCCCTTCGTAGGCGCGGCCCATCAGGCTGCGCACCTGTACGCCCCAGTTGTACCGGTAACGCTTGCTGTTTTTCAGGGGATACGTGCTGGCCAGCGCCCATTCTTCGGCGCTGGGCGGTGCCGGGGCGTCGCTGTACGCGCGTCGGGGGGCTTCAGAGTCGGGTAGAGGGGCGGGTTCGGACACCTCGAGGTCAGGCAAAGCGGCTGCCTCCTCAGCGGGCAGCGATTCAGACGTCGATGCCTGAGAGATCTCGGGCCGAAGCGTTTGAGCCTCTGCCTCAGGCGGGGGCTCGAGGTCGATCATCACGATGGTTTCCGGGGGAACCGGCGGCTGTGGGGTCAACCAAGGGGTCCAGCCCCGCATCCAGGCGAGCAGGCCGGCGTGCAGCGCCATCGATACCGCGAGCGCGGCCAGTACCTGATGGGCCTTAAACCCACTCAGTGGCAAGGATCGGCTGCTTGCCATCAAGGCCCCATGCCTGCCGCAATGGCAATGTGGACGAAAAATGGAGGCAGAAACTTCATGGCGATTGCCCCTGAGGGTATCATGCCTGGGCAGGGCGAGCAGGCCGTACGGCTTTGGGCGCGATGCGGTTCACAGGGCCGGACGCAATTCCAGCGCTGTGCTTTGAAGCAGGGGCAATAGCTCCGCTTGTACCACGCCGGCCTGCAACCTGGCGGTGGAGACCACGGCGTTGAGCGCGGCCACCGTCTGGCCGGCCATGTTTCTGAGGGGAACCGCCACCGCGTGTACCCCCAGCTCGTGCTCCTCGCTTGCCAGGCACCAGTCTTGCTGGCGTACCTCGGACAAGATGCGTCGCATGCCTTTGTGATCGGTGACGGTATAGGGCGTCAGTCGGGGGAGCAGGCGCCCCTTGAGCCATGCAGAGAGTTCGGCGGAAGGCAGATTGGCCAACAACACCCGCCCCGTGGAGGTGGCGTGAGCGGGTAGACGCGCTCCCAGATGCAGGCCATGGGCCGTCCAGCGCACGTCCTGAGCTTGTCGCAGCGGATGGCCCAAAGACGATGACAGCCAGCCCTGGCGTGAGGCATCGCTGGCCGTCACCGCGCTGCGCGCGACGATCACCACGGCGTCGCCTTCCAGCACGGCCACCGAAAAAGAGTCGCCGGTGTAAGCGGCCAGTCGGTTGAGTGCAGGCTGCACGGCCCTGGGCAGTCGCGCGCTGGCCAAATAGCTGCCCGAAAACCGCAGCACTTTGGGCGCCAGCCAGAAGTAGCGGCCATCGGTTTCCAGATAACCCAGGTGCGCCAGCGTCAGCAAATGCCGCCGAGCGGCCGCGCGGGTCAGGCCGGCTCGTTGGGCAGCCAGCGTGGCGTTGAGGCGCTGCCTTTCGGTGTCGAAGCTCTCCAGCACGGCCATGCCTTTGGCCATGCCCTCGATGAAGTCAGCCTTGGCGATACTGGGTGGAGGATTCATGCGGTGTGCTTTCATGATTTGCTCGATCATCGCGCAAACCATCCGAATATCGCACAAATTCGCCCATGCCGAGTGCACAGGCTTGGGGTGGCGGCCTAGCATGAACACCACACCATCACCCAGGAGATTGTTTCCATGCGTACCCAAGTTGCCATCATCGGCGCAGGCCCTTCCGGCTTGTTGCTCGGTCAGTTGTTGCACAAAGCTGGCATCGATGCCGTCATCCTTGAGCGCCATACGGGCGAATATGTGCTCGGGCGCATTCGGGCAGGCGTGCTGGAGCAGGTCTGCATCGACCTGATGGACGAGGCCGGCGTGGGCGAGCGGATGCACCGTGAAGGGCTGCTGCATGGCGGCTTCGATATGCTGTTCAACGGCGAACGCCACCGTGTGGACATGCATCGCCTGACCGGCGGCAAGCAGGTGATGGTTTACGGACAGACCGAGCTGACCCGCGACCTGATGGAAGCGCGATCAGCCGCAGGGCTGACCACGGTTTACGAGGCCATGAATGTACGGATTCATGATTTCGACACGAGCCGCCCACGTGTGACGTATGAAAAAGATGGCGTGTCGCATGAGCTGCATTGCGACTTCATCGCCGGCTGCGATGGTTTTCACGGCGTCTGCCGCGCCAGCGTGCCGCGCCATGCCATCCGGGAATATGAGAAGGTGTACCCCTTCGGCTGGTTGGGTTTGCTGTCTGACACCCCGCCTGTTCACCACGAACTCATCTATGTCAACAGCGACCGGGGCTTTGCGCTGTGCTCCCAGCGCAGCAAGACGCGCAGCCGCTACTACCTGCAAGTGCCGCTGACGGACAAGGTGGATCACTGGAGTGATGAGGCATTTTGGCAAGAACTGCGGCTGCGGCTCGACGAAGAAGCCAACGACAAGCTCGTGACCGGCCCGTCGATCGAAAAAAGCATTGCGCCGCTGCGCAGCTTCGTCACCGAGCCGCTGCGCTTCGGCCGTTTGTTCCTGGCAGGCGACGCTGGCCACATCGTGCCGCCCACGGGTGCCAAGGGTTTGAACCTGGCGGCCACCGATGTCAAGTATCTCTGTAATGGCCTGATTGAGTATTACCGGGACAAGTCCGAAGCCGGCATCGACCGCTACTCAGCATTGGCGCTCAAGCGCATCTGGCGGGCCGAGCGTTTTTCCTGGTGGTTCACGCAGCTGATGCACCGCTTCCCGGACGATGGCCCCATCGTGGCGAAATTCCAGCAAGCAGAGCTTGACTATTTGATGCATTCAGAAGCCGGGTTGCGCACCATCGCCGAGAACTATGTCGGCTTGCCGTTGGACTTCGGCCAGCGCGCTTAAGATGGGGGGATGAAATCCCTCAAGCCCTTGCGAGGCGTGCGTGTACTGAGCCTCGCCCTCAACCTGCCTGGCCCGGCCGCCCTGATGCGGTTGCGCACCATGGGGGGCCGCTGCGTCAAGCTGGAAGCCCCGGCTGCTGCCGGGCACGACAGCAGCGACCCGATGGCGCATTACTGCCGAGCGGCTTACGACGAAATGCACGCTGGAATCCGGCGCGTGCAGGCCGATCTGAAGACCCCCGCGGGGCAACGGCAGTTGCAGCGGCTATTGGCCCGCACCGACGTGTTGCTCACCTCGTTTCGGCCATCGGCCTTGCGCAAGCTGGGGCTGGAGTGGAAATCGCTGCGGCGCGATTACCCGGCGTTGTCGATGGTGTCCATCGTCGGCAGCCCAGGCCCGCGGGCCGATGAGCCGGGCCACGATCTGACCTATCTGGCCGAGGCGGGCCTGCTGGACGGGCTGGCCACCCCGCCGACCCTTTTTGCAGACATGGGGGGCGCCCTCCTCGCTGCCGAAGCCGTATTGCAGGCCACGCTCCATCGGCTCCGTACAGGCCAGGGCTGTCATCAAGAGGTGGCCTTGTCCACCGCGGCGGCATGGCTGGCCTTGCCACGGCATTGGGGATTGACCGCACCAGGCGCCGCTGTGGGGGGTGGACACGCGGGCTACCGGCTGTATGCCTGCCGGGATGGCCGTGTGGCCGTGGCGGCGCTGGAGCCTCATTTCGCCCGGGCGCTGTGCGAGGCCGTGGGGCTGCAGGACTGGAGCTGGCCCGCGATGTTCCAGGCCAGCACCCATGCCGCCATCGCGGCCTTTTGCGCCGGACTGACGCAACGGCAGCTTCAGCGTCTGGCGGTCGAGCGCGACATTCCGCTGCACACCCTCCCGGGCCCCGCCTGAGCCGGGTGGCTCAGCTCGGCTTGCGCCGGCGGGCGCCTTGGGTGCCCGCGCCCACGCCCGCCCGGGGTGGCAGCCCCGTGTGTTGCGTCAGCAGCGTGCCCTTGGCAGGCGGCCGCTTGCCGGCAGGGGTCGAGTTGGCCCGGCGCGGGCTCTGATAGCCCCCGTCCGTCAACGGCTGGTAGGTGGGGACGAGGTGATGCTTGCCGTTGCCAATCAGGTCGGCGCGGCCCATGCGCTTGAGCGCCTCGCGCAGCAGCGGCCAGTTGTTGGGGTCGTGATAGCGCAAAAATGCCTTGTGCAGGCGGCGGCGCTTCTCGCCCTTGACGACGTCCACCGCCTCGGCCCGTTCGTCGCGGTGAATGCCTTTGAGCGGGTTGAGCCCCGTGTGGTACATGGCCGTGGCTGTGGCCATCGGGCTCGGATAGAAAGTCTGCACCTGATCGGCGCGAAAGCCGTTTTTCTTCAGCCACAGCGCCAGGTGCATCATGTCCTCGTCGCTGGTGCCGGGGTGCGCGGCGATGAAGTACGGAATCAGGTACTGTTCTTTGCCCGCTTCGGCGCTGAATTTGTCGAACAACTGCTTGAAGCGGTCGTAGCTGCCGATGCCCGGCTTCATCATCTTGGACAGCGGGCCGGGCTCGGTGTGCTCGGGTGCGATCTTCAGGTAGCCGCCCACGTGGTGCTGCACCAGTTCCCGGACGTACTCGGGGCTTTTCGCCGCCAGGTCGTAGCGCAGGCCGGAGCCGATGAGGATTTTCTTGATGCCGGGCAGCGAGCGGGCACGGCGATAGATGCGGATCAGGGGGCCGTGGTCGGTGGTGAGGTTGGCGCAGATGCCCGGATAGACGCAACTGGGCTTGCGGCAGGCGGCCTCGATCTCGGGGCTTTTGCAGCCCAGGCGATACATGTTGGCCGTGGGCCCGCCCAGGTCGGAGATGACGCCGGTGAAGCCCGCGACCTTGTCGCGAATCTCCTCCACCTCTTTGATGATGGAATCCTCGGAGCGGCTCTGGATGATGCGGCCCTCGTGCTCGGTGATGGAGCAGAAGGTGCAGCCGCCGAAGCAGCCGCGCATGATGTTGACCGAGAAGCGAATCATTTCCCAGGCCGGGATCTTGGTCGGGCCGTCGTGGCGGCCGCGCTCGTCGGCGTAAGCGGGGTGCGGGCTGCGCGCGTAGGGCAGATCAAACACCCAGTCCATCTCGGCCGTGGTCAGGGGGATGGGCGGTGGGTTGATCCACACGTCGCGGGCGGCAGCCCCGCTGCCGTGGGCCTGCACCAGCGCGCGGGCGTTGCCGGGGTTGGTTTCCAGATGCAGCACGCGGTTGGCATGGGCATAAAGCACCGGGTCGGCCTTGACCTGCTCGTAGCTCGGCAGGCGGATGACGGTGCGCTCGCGCGGTGGGCGGCCCTTGTGTGGCAAGGCCGGATTGGCCAGAAAGCGCAGCGGTTGCGCCTGCCCAGCTTGCGCGGCTTGCGCCTTGTGGCCCGCCGCCCGGCCTGCGGCCATGTCCGGCGCGGCCTGGGCCTCGTGGGCTGCGGTCTGCGCTTCTTCTTCCCGCGCGCAGGTCTGGCCCTGGGCCTTGGCCTGCTCCGAGACCATCAGGTACGGGTTGACGTGCGCATCCACCCGGCCGGGCTGGTCCACGTCGGTGGAGTCGATCTCGAACCAGCCCTCGGGCGTGCTGCGCCGCACGAAGGCGGTGCCGCGCACATCGGTGATGGACTCGATCGGCTCGCGCCGGGCCAGGCGGTGGGCCACCTCCACCAGGGCGCGCTCGGCGTTGCCGTACAGCAGCAGGTCGCATTTGCTGTCGAGCACGATGGAGCGGCGCACCGTCTCGCTCCAGTAGTCGTAGTGGGCGATGCGGCGCAGGCTGCCCTCGATGCCGCCCAGGATGATGGGCACGTCCTTGTACGCCTCGCGGCAGCGCTGGCTGTAGACGATGGCGGCGCGGTCCGGCCGTCGGCCGCCCTGCCCGCCCGGGGTGTAGGCGTCGTCGGAGCGGATCTTGCGGTCGGCCGTGTAGCGGTTGATCATCGAGTCCATGTTGCCCGCCGTCACGCCCCAGAACAGATTAGGGCGGCCCAGGGCCTTGAAGGCCTCGGCGCTGTGCCAGTCCGGCTGGGCGATGATGCCGACGCGAAAGCCCTGCGCCTCCAGCACGCGGCCGATCACGGCCATGCCAAAGCTCGGGTGGTCCACATACGCGTCGCCAGTGACCAGGATGACGTCGCACGAATCCCAGCCCAGCGCCTCCATCTCGGCGCGGCTCATGGGCAGGAAGGGGGCCACCCCGAAGCGCTTGGCCCAGTACGGTTTGTAGCTGGTCAGCGGCTTGGCGTGGCGCGGGAAGAAAGAGACGTCGATCGGCGCGTTCATGACAAGGCAGGGCAAGAACGGGATTATCCCGGCAAAGCGCTTCACCCCACAAGCTGCGGGACGGGAAGCCACATGAGGCGCCACTGTCATCAAGCTGTCGATGACGCATGGTATGCTGATTGCACGATTTTCATGCGGCAAAACCTCGATAATCCCGCCGCCCTTTCCCGGATTCGCTTGAATGAAACTTCGTCACAAATTGCCTTTGTCCTTCGGTGCGGTGCTGCTGGTCATGCTGTTGGCGGCCGGTGCCGGTCTGTATCAACTCAGCCGCGTCGTGGCGTTCTTTCAAACTGACGTGGAGGCGCTCGCCCAGGTGGAGCGGCAGGCCGTGGAGGCGGAGCTGCGCTTCCGTACCCAGGTGCAGGAATGGAAAAACGTGCTGTTGCGCGGCTATGACGCCGAACAGCTAGAGCGCTTCTGGACGGCCTTTCAACGTGAAGAAGCCGCAGTGGCCGAGCAGGTGCGCCAGGTCATGGCCGCTTTGCCCGACTACGCGCCGGTGCAAGAAGCCGGCACCCGCTTTCTGGAGGCCCATGAAGCCATGGCGCGGGGCTACCGCCGGGGATTTGCGGCGTTCGAGGCCACGCTGTTCGACTCGCGGGCTGGCGACCAAGCCGTGGCCGGCATGGACCGCCAGCCGGCCCAAATGCTGCGCGCCTTGCGCGACACGGTGGCCCAGCACAGCGCCGAGGTGCAGCAACAAGCAGCCCGGTTGGCCCGGTTGACGTTCTGGATTTCCGGTGCATTGCTGCTGCTGGCCGTCATCGGCGGGATCGTCTTTGCGATTTTGACCACCCGGGCCATGGTGCGCCCACTGGACGATACCGTGACATTGGCCCGCCGTGTGGCCGCCGGGGACCTGACCAGCCAGGTCGAGGGGCATGGACGCGATGAAATCGCGGTCTTGCGTCAAGCCATGCAGGACATGCAAGCCGCGCTGGCCGGCATCGTGACCGAGGTGCGGCACACGGCCGATGCCCTGTCCATGGCCAGCCAAGAAATTGCCAGCGGCAATCAGGATTTGAGCGCCCGCACCGAATCGCAGGCCGGCTCGCTGGAAGAAACCGCCGCCTCCATGGAGCAGCTCAACGCCACGGTCCATCAAAACGCCGAGCATGCGGTGCGCGCCCACCAGTTGGCCGGCGAGGCCAGCGCCGTGGCGTCTGAGGGTGGGCGGGTGGTTACCAGCCTGGTGCAGACCATGCAGGGCATCACCCAAAGCTCGCAACGCATCGGTGACATCATCGGTGTGATCGACAGCATTGCCTTTCAAACCAACATTTTGGCGCTCAATGCCGCCGTCGAGGCCGCCCGCGCCGGCGAGGCCGGTCGAGGCTTTGCGGTGGTGGCTGCCGAAGTGCGCAGCCTGGCCAGCCGCAGCGCCGAAGCCGCCAAGGAGATCAAGCAGCTCATCACCGACAGCCTGCAACGCGTCGAAACCGGCAACCGCCTGGCCGACCAAGCCGGCGGCACCATGACGCAGGTGGTGGAATCCATTGGCAAAGTGACGCAAGCGATGGGTGAAATCATGGCCGCCAGCCGGGAGCAAAGCGATGGCGTGCAGCAAATCGGGCAGGCCGTCAGCGAGCTCGATCAAACCACGCAACAAAATGCCGCGCTGGTCGAAGAAATGGCTGCCGCTGCCGAGGCCCTCAAGCAACAGGCCGCCGCCCTGGTGCGCGCGGTCTCGGTGTTCAAGTTGGCAGGCAGTGCCGCTCCAGCGTCCCAAGGACTGCCCTCGCCCATGCCCGCCGAGCCCTTGCTCTTGCGTTGATGGCGGTCATGCGCCAGCAACCCCCAGTGCTTGCCGCAACGCCCGGGCCGCGTCTTGGTGGGCCTGGAGCGCCTCCGGAATGGCGCGGCCCATTTTGATGAATTCGTGCGTGACGCCGCGGTAGATTTCCAGATCCACAGGCACCCCGGCCATGCGGAAGCGGTCGGCCATCATCACCCCCTCGTCCACCAGCGGGTCGCATTCCGCCAGGCCCATCCACACCGGGGCTGCGCCCTCCAGATCGGGCGCATTCAGTGGTGAAAACCGCCAGTCGTCCCGGTCTGCTGGCGTGCGGATGTACTGATTGAAGAACCAGGTGATGCTGGCCTGCTCCAACACGAAGCCGTGAGCGTAGGTCTGGTGGGAGGGCGTGTCTTGATGGGCGGCGCAGCCGGGGTAGAACAGGAGCTGCAGGCGTAAAGGCAAGCCCGCGTCCCGCGCTTGGAGGGCGGTGACGATGCTGAGCGTGCCTCCGGCACTGTCGCCGCCGATGGCGATGCGCGTCGGGTCCAGCCCCAAGCCAGGGGCCTCGGCGTGCAGCCATTGCAGGGCATCCCAAGCGTCGTTGACGGCGGTGGGGAATTTGTGTTCGGGCGCCAGCCGGTAGTCCACCGAGAGCACCGCCAGATGCGCCAGATGCGCCAGATGTCGGCACAGGCTGGCATGGGTGGCCACGCTGCCCACCGTGAACCCTCCGCCATGCAGGTACAGCAGCACCGGCCAAGGCCCATGGCGCTGCGGATCAGCCGTCCCTTTGGGGTGTGGCACCACCAGTTCGGCAGGGATTTCTGCGCCATCCCGGGTGGGAATGCGGCAGGCCTGCACCCGCGCCATCTTGTGGGGCGGGATGTCCAGCACACCGGAGCCCGCCTCGTAAAAGGCGCGGGCTTGCTGGGGCGAGAGCGCGTGCATAGGCGGCCGGCCGGCACGGGCCATGCGGTCGATCACGCTGCGCATGGCCGGCGTCAACAGCGAGCGAGGGTTGGCGTGGGCATTCATGGGCCGCATTGTCACATTGGCTCCAACCCGCTGCCGGGGTGAACGCTATATTGGTTGCCAAACCGACAAACCACGGAGACGAGCGTGTCACAAATCCTCTACCTGACGAACATCCAGATCGAATTCGGCGCTCTGAAGCTGCTGGCCAGTGAATGCGAGCGCACCGGCATGCGCAAGCCGCTGATCGTGACCGACCCCGGCGTGAAGGCCGCTGGCCTCTTGGACCGGACCGTGGCTGCCTTGGGCGCAGGCGCGAGCGCCCTGCCCCACGCGGTGTTTGACCAAACCCCCTCCAATCCCACCGAAGCCGCCGTGCGCGCTGCCCAGGCCCAGTATGAGCAACAGGGCTGTGACGGCCTCATCGCCTTGGGGGGTGGCAGCGCCATTGACTGCGCCAAAGGCGTGGCCATTGCCGTGGCCCATCCCGGTCCGCTCAAGACGTACGCCACCATCGAAGGCGGCTCGCCCAAGATCAGCGACCGCGTGCCGCCTCTCATCGCCATTCCCACCACCGCAGGCACAGGCAGCGAGGTGGCGCGCGGCGCCATCATCATCGTGGATGACGGCCGTAAGCTCGGCTTCCACAGCTGGCACCTGCTGCCCAAAGCCGCGATTCTGGACCCTGAGCTCACCCTTGGCCTGCCCCCCTTGCTCACCGCCGCCACGGGCATGGACGCCATCGCCCATTGCATGGAAACATTCATGTCCGCCGCCTTCAATCCGCCTGCCGACGGCATTGCCCTCGATGGCCTGGAGCGCGGCTGGGCACACATCGAGCGCGCGACCCGCGATGGCCAAGACCGGGAAGCCCGCCTGCAGATGATGAGTGCCAGCATGCAAGGGGCGATGGCGTTTCAAAAGGGGCTGGGTTGCGTGCATTCGCTCAGCCATAGCCTGGGCGGAGTGAACCCGAAGCTGCATCATGGCACGCTCAATGCCATCTTCCTGCCGGCGGTGATCGCCTTCAACGCACAGGCCGATTCGGTGCGCCGTGAGCGCCGCCTGGAACGCATGGCTCGCGCCATGGGCCTGACGACCACCAGCGATTTGGGGCCTGCACTTCGAGACATGAATCAACGCCTGGGGCTGCCCAGTGGTCTGGCGGCCTTGGGCGTGCGGCCGGAGATGTTTGACCGCATCATCGAAGGGGCTCTGGCCGATCATTGCCACCGAACCAACCCTCGCCTGGCCAGCGCGGACGATTACCGCCACATGCTGACCACGTCCATGTGAGCGGTTGAACGGGCACGCGCGCTGCGAGGGCTGATCGGCTGGGGCTGAAAACGTCATATAATAGATGGCTGTTCCCCAATAGCTCAGTCGGTAGAGCGCCGGACTGTTAATCCGTAGGTCCCTGGTTCGAGCCCAGGTTGGGGAGCCAAAATGCTCCGCTAAGTCTATGACTTAGTTAGTGGTTTGCCAGCGTCAGTCCAGACTCCAACCAGTCCGCCGCTTGTCGGCGCTTTTGGAGGAAATCGACATGACGTTTCATGGCAGCAACAGTGTTGCGGGTGTTCCCAGCGCCCGCTCACAAGTCGACCCGGAGGGCGTTTCCCTCCGGCTGCGCTCGCTTTCGCAGCGCCCAACCTCGATCACCGTCAGCGAGCTGATCGAGCGTTACATGGCCCAGTACAACGGGCAAGACGGCTCTCGCGCGCATCGCCTCGCCGCATGGCAGGAGATGATTGGCGACTTTGAGGTGAGCCAGGTCGACGCTGACCTGATCCACGCTGGACGCAGCGAGCTGGCGACCAAGCCGCCGCTGGTCTTCGTCGGGGTGGATCACCAAGGGCGGCAAATCTTCAAGGTCAAGGGCCGCCAGCGCCAGAAAAGCGGCGCGACCCTCAATCGCTACGTGCAGGCCATCGCATCGGTCTTTACCTGGGCCATCGAGCAGCGCCTGACGCCCAAGGGGTTTGTTCACCCGTGCCGCGGGCTCAAGCGCATGGGCGAGAGCGATGGCCGCGTGCGCTACCTCGACACCGACGAGCGCTCGCGGCTGTTTCTGGCGTGCCGGGTGTCCAAGTACCCCAGGCTGTACGCCCTCGTGCTCATGGCCATGAAAACCGGCGCGCGCAAAGGCGAGCTGCTGGGCCTGACCTGGCGCGACGTCGACCTCGAGGCCGGTCTGGCCTACCTGGGCCGCACCAAAAACGGCGACCGCCGCACCCTGGTCCTGCTGCCCGACGTGGTGGAAGCGCTGCGTCCCTTTGTCTCGACCGACCCCGCGCGCTTCGTCTTCGGCAGCGTGCGCAGCAAGTACCTCGAGCCCGCGCGGATTGATACCGCCTGGCGCGAAGCCGTGGCGCGCGCCAAGCTGCGCAATTTCCGCTTCCACGACTTGCGCCACTGCTGCGCGTCCTACATGGCGCAGGCGGGCGTGCCGCTCAACGTGGTGGCCGAAGTGCTCGGGCATCGCAAGCTCGACATGACGCGCCGATACGCGCACCTGACCGTGCAAACCAAGGCGGCCGCTATGGCCCAGGCGCTCGGCTCCATCTGAACCCATCAACCCCGAATCAAACCCAAGACCATGAACACACCGCAACCGATCCGCCCCGAGAGCTTCGACACCCTGGACACGAGCATGACGAAGGCCAGGCGACTGGCCGCCATGCTGCAGGCAATTTCTGGCCCCAGTGGCCAGGAATCGTTTGAGGATGTGGCACCCGATCTGCGCCGCGAATACCTCGACCTCGCCGCCGAGCTGGCCAGCGACGTTGCGACTGAGCTCTCTGACCTGCTTGACCGGCACATCAACCCCCGGGAGGCCACCCAATGAAATCCCAGCAAAAGTCCATCGAGAGCACCCCCCTCAACGTCTTCGCGTTCAACGGAGAGCACCCCAAATGGGAGGAAGTGCTCTGCCTGGCGGGATCAATTCGAACGATTGCAGCCCTGATGCCATTGGCGGACGAGGGGCAAACTGTCCACCTCTCCTACGCCATCAAACGCCTGGCCGAAAGCGCGGAAACGATCGCGGGCGATGTGGTGCACGGCCTCAATCCGCACTGAAGCGCCCGATTCTGTGATGAAGAGCGGGGCGCCGCCAGGCGCGGCGCCCCAAAGCTAATGAGAGAACCGGATTCGACAGTATCGATGACGAAAAGGAAACTCCCAGAATGGGCCGCAGATGCGCTCGATGCCTATCGGCCTGTCAATCCATCGCACGGCTTGCCGCCGAATGCCGACCGGCTGGGTTCCTGGGAGGCTCTCCGGGACCGCCTTTCCTGTCGATGGCTCGAACTGGACGCCGATTGCTGGCGTGTTGGCGCGAATGGAGACACCATTCGGGGCCAAATCTTGGAGTCCGCAATCGAATGCGCGCTGGATTATGTGCGCGGAAAAACGCCTGCACGCGCGGTAGCGGCATTGCGGCAACTCGACGAACTCAATGAAGCTATCGGCCGTACAGCAGCGCAATTAGCAGAGCTCGTATCCATTCATCGGCAGATTCGAGAGTCAGAAGGGGTCGATGATTGGCCTCATGATGCGCCCGATCCACTTGACCTATGGAGCTGGGTCGGAGAATTGAACGCGGACGATTTAGAGGTGGCAAGATTGGCCCGACTGGTCTTCACGATAAATCGACCGCTGCCAGGCCTGGAGGACCTTTTGCAAGCCATTGCCGATCGGCATCCCGCACCGGCAAACCGACTTTGGTCGGCGGATCGTCGGGAGGTGTTCAGTCGAAAGACGGTCGGTTGGGCCCCAATCGCACGACGGCTCATGGCTACCCTTGAGCGCCGGGGGCATTGGCTAGGGGTGAACCTGCTGGACGCCCTCACTCCCGAGCAGATGGCATCGTTGCTCTGCGTGACGCTGGACGCCCCCGCCGAGGCCTTCAGCGCTGATGCAGTCAAGGCGCTCAAGACGCGCTACAAACGCCGAACGTAACCAATTCCGTGCGTGACGATTCCGGCCTAATCCATCTTTGAATCGTCCCTGACAAAAACACCCCCAAACCCGACGATCACTCCACCGGCCACTAATCGGCACGGCCCAGCGTCTGGGAACCGCAGGCCAACCCCTGCGGGACGCTGGCAAACCTGGAGTGATCGCAGTGTCTGAAAAACTACGCATCAAGGGCGCCCCCGCACGGGTGTCCGTCATGCAGGGGTTCGTGCCCCTGCGCACCCTCTGGGCCAACGATGACGCGCCCTACCCGTCGGAACATGCCGCCCGCTGGGCATTGCGCAAGCTGCGCGACGAGCTCGCCGAGGCCGGTGCTGTCGCCCTGCACCGCAACCGACTGTTGATCCACCCCGAGCGCTTCGCCGCCGTGGTGGAGCGCGCCGCCTTGAGCGCCTACGTCGAGCGGACGGCAAAAAATGGCTGAGGTCCTCAGGCTCGACCCCGCCGCCAGGCGCTCCGGCCAACGTGACAAGCGCCAATCTTCTACACGCCGGCAACCGCCGCAAACTCCGCAGCAGCGCGATCTGCTGGCAAAGGCCTGGCGTCTGGTCGATGCCCTCAACCCGCGCGGGCGCGCGCTCTGGAAGGCCACGCTGCGGCCCCAGGACAGCGGCGCCGAGCGGCCCTACCTGGTCGAGGTGCTGCCAGACCTGACGCTGCGCCTGAGCGACCCGGACACCGGCGAGGAAATCGCGCGCAGCAGCCTGCACCGCCGCCGCCGCACCAGTGCCGAGGGGATGCGTTGATGGCCCCGGCTGGAAATCCTGCACCACGCGGACGCTTTGACCGTGGGCTGTTGCCCGATCCAGAGACTTATTACATCGCAACCGAGGGGCTGGCGTTTCGCGAGAAGCGCGGCACCTGGCGCACGGCCGACTGTCCCTGGCACGGCGGGCAATCCTTGCGAATAAATCTTGCCAGCGGCGCGTACGCCTGCATGGGTTGCGGCGAACGCGGCGGGGATGTGATCGCGTTCGCCATGAACCGCCACGGCCTGACCTTCGTCGAGGCCGCCCGGCGACTCGGCTGCTGGATCGAGGATGGCAGCGCCATCGCGCCACCGCCGACGCGACCGGCCGGGCTGAGTGCCGCCGATGCCCTGGCACTGATTGCGGCCGACGCCGAGCTGCTGGCGATCGAGGCGCTGCGCGTTGCCAACGGCCACGTCCTCGACCAAAACGCCCGCCAGGCGATCATCGACGCAGCCCGTCGCGTGCTGCTGTTGGCCACGCCGCCAGGGGGACGCCGATGATGCAGGTGGACCCCAAACGCATCGAACAACTGCGTGCCCGCACGATGGCCGAACTCGACCCCAACGGCGCAATGCCTGGCGAGTGTCCTGGCCCTGGCGAACTGGCGCAGCGCCTGCAGCAACCGCTGCAGCTCGTGGACGCGCTCGAGCGCTGGGTCTACATCCTTGGGACCGATCGCGTCTTTGACCTGTGGCTGCTGCGCGAGTACCCGGTCCGGCACCTGCGCTATGAGCTGGCGGGGAATGCATCGATTTACAAGGCGTGGCTGACTCACCCGGCACGCCGCCAGGTGGCACCCGAAGATATCGTCTTCGAGCCCTCCGGGCACTGCTTGCCACATCAAATTAACCTCTGGCGCGGATTCCCTCTGGCCCCCGTCGAGGGCGACTGCGGACCGATTCTGGAGCTGGTCGAGCATTTGATGAGTGAGACCGCACCCGACCCAGAAGGGCGAGCGCGTCACGTGGAATACCTGCTGCACTGGTTGGCATACCCGCTGCAGCATCCCGGCGCCAAGCTGCGCAGCGCGCTGGTATTTCATGGCCCGCAGGGCTGCGGCAAGAGCCTGCTGTTCGAGGGCGTCATGGCCCGCATCTACGGCGAATACGCGCGCGTGATCGGCCAGGCGCAACTGGAGAGCCGGTACACCGACTGGGCCTCGCGGTGCCTCTTCGTGGTGGCCGACGAGGTGCTTGCACCCGGCGAGGCGGCCCACTACCGCCACCGGCTCAAGGCGCTGATTACGGGCGAAACGCTGATGATCGAGGCCAAGTTTGCGACCGTGCGCCAGGAGCGCAACGCCGCGAATCTGGTCTTCCTCTCCAACGAGGCGAAGCCGCTGGCGCTCGAGGCAGACGACCGACGTCACTACGTGGTCTGGTGCCCGCCTAAACGAACCGACGACCTCTATGCGCGCGTCGGGCGCTGCATTGATTCGGGCGGGCTCAACGCCTTTCTGGCCTACCTTGTCGGCCTCGACACGAGTCGCTTTGACCCCTACGCGCCGCCGCCCCTGACCCAGGCCAAGCGCGAGCTGGTGGAGCTCGGCCTACGCCCGGCGGAACGCTTCGTGCGCGACTGGCTCGCCCAGCAGCTCGAGCTACCCCTATGGCCCTGCAGTACAGCGCAGCTCTATCGCGGCTTTGCGCGCTGGTGCCGCGCCCACGGCGAGCGCAGCATCCCCGCACAGACGACGTTCACGGCGATCGCGGCGAAGGCTGCAGGCCAGCGCCTGTCGCGCCAGAAGTGCTCGCCATCAGGCGGCAGCAGCGGCGCGCCAATCACGCTCTGGCTGCCCAGTGGCGCCGGTCCACGCAACGGCGTGACCTGGTACGACTTCGCCACCCAGGCCGTGGCAGCCTTTGATGGACCGCTGCGCGGGTTCTGCCGCGTCTTTGGCGAGGAGGCCCCGACATGAGTGCTCCGCTTCCAACCCTTGGCGGCACCGCTTCCAACCCCATCGGCCACTTTGCCGCCGCCATCCCCCTCCGCTTCCACCCCGGTCGGAAGCGCAACCAACCGGAAGTGCGCGCAAGTGCTTGTCACGTATACGCTTCCACCGCTTCCAACCCATTACCTATTAAGGAAGAAAAGGTAGGTAAGTGGAGAAATTGGAAAGATGCGAAAACACGTGGAAGCGTTGGAAGCGACGGAAGCGCCAGGCTTCCCCCCAGGTCGGTTCCCCCTACGGGAAAAAGAGATGCGGGTCATTGGCGGCCGCGGCCTCTCGCTAGTGGGCAGTGCCAGGAATAGTTAAGGCTATCGACAAAGCAGCTCTGATTTATGAAAACTCAACTAATCACGAAAAGTGAATACGCCCGTCGCCGAGGCGTCGCACCCAGCGCTGTAACCCGCGCCATCGCAGAGGGTCGCATCACGCCAATAGCGGTCGACGGGCGAGAGATGATCGAGCCCATTGCGGCCGACGCGCAGTGGGCGGCCAACTCTCGTCGGCGGACGGGTAGCTCACCCGCCGTGCCGGTGCGAAGCGGTAGCGTAGCTCCGGGTGCCACCTACGAGGACGCACGACGCGTTCGCGAGGAAGCAGAGGCGCAGTTGGCCATGCTGAGGCTGCAGGAGCAGCGGGGTGAGCTCATTCGCGTCGACGCGGTACGGCATGCGGTCGCCCGGCGACTGAGCATCCTGCGTGAGCGCTTTCTGGGTATCCCTGACCGCGTTGCGACGGGCCTGGCTGCGACCACTGATCCGGTGGCTGTGCACCAAATACTAGAGGACGAGATTCGAGGTGCGCTGAGCCTTGTCGCTGATGGCGACTTGCTCAATTCGCAGGAGGGCAGCCATGCATGAATCGCTAGAGCTGTACGTGCTCCCGCTGGCTTCGCATGATGCCGAAATCGCCGGTCTGGAGGCCGTACCTGGCCGCCTTCCCGAAATCTGGCGACTGCCAGGCGAGCCGCTGCGGACGATGCTGCGCCGCGCACTGCGCGAGGCGACGCCGGGCCCCTCGTTCTGGTGTTCGCCGATCATCAGGAGGCCGCACCATGAGTGACCACCGCGAGCACTTGCTGGCGCTGCTCGAGGATCGGCCCTCACCCGAGACCTGGCAGTGGGTGCGCGAGCGCGTGCGCGCATGGCTCCTGTCGGGGCAGCGTGGCGCCCTTGACGCGGACGGCCGCCGACTGCGACGGCCCTCGCCAAGCCTGGCGCGCTGCCTGGGGATGCCAAGCACCCCCGAACCGGCCCGCCTTCGGCTCCGCGACGAATACCTGTACCGCCTGGCGCAGCACGTTGAAACCGAGATCGGTCCCCATCCCTGGCGCATCGCAGTCGAGCTCGCGCGAATGGCCCAGCGATTCGAGCTGCGCAAGTGGCCCGCCTGGTGGCGCCTGGCTGAAGCGCCTGAACACGCCAGCGAGCTCGAGCGGCTGCTGTTTGAGGCCCGCCGCATTGGCGGGGTGCCGCTGCCATCGACGCCCCGCCGCTACCGCCAGCTCCTGGAAAGCCGGGGCCGCTGAAGCGGTTTGTTGTCAGGACTTCGCGCGCGCGTCGGTTCAATCGTGGCATCAACACATCACGAAGGGACCCCGAATGGAAGCGACCCCAATCCGCCCGACGCTGCGCGAGCTGCAGCGCAGGACCGCCGACGAGCTCGGTTTGCAGGCGCAATCCCTGCAGCGATATGGGTCCAAGCTGGACCTCCGCGAGCTGGTGCTGTCCAAGACCCGCCACCCGTTGCGCCCGCTTGATGAGCGCAAGGTCTCGGCCTGGTCTGAGCTCTCCGAATCGCTGCGTCAGCGCGGCGGCAATGTTCCGAGTGGCACCTGGGTGCCGCTGAAAGCGCTGACGCGCGATCTGACCACGAGCAATTCGTCGAGCCTGACCACGGCGCGCCTGGACCGCGAAAACGCCGCAAGTCTGCTGCCGAGCTCCGCTGTCATTGGCGGCGGCGCTACCGTGCTCTCGGGCCTGACGGGATCGTCTTACGGCATCACCACCACCACGCCGCTTGACCCCGCCGATGGGTGGATTGCCGAGGGCGACCCGGCCCCCCAGCGTGAGCCGACCTTTGGCGAGTCGCGCCTCACGCCGAAAAGCCTGATCGTCACCGTCACACTCTCGCGCCGCCTGCTGCATGACGCAGCCGTCGACGTCAACGCGCTGCTGTCGCGCGAGCTGGTGACCCGCCTCGCACACGCCATCGACCTGGCCGCGATCAACGGCAACGGCACGAGCCAACCGCTGGGCCTGCTGGGCAATGCCGACCTCGACGTGCTCGAGGCTGGCGCGAACGGTGCTGCACCCACCTGGGGGCACCTGGTGGACCTCGAGCACTCTGTCGCCACACGCGCGGGCCAGATGGCTGCGCCTGCGTTCCTGATGAGCCCTGCCCTGGCCAAGAAGCTGCGGACCACCCAGCGCGTTTCAGGCGGCGACCTGTTCCTCTTCGAAGGCCGCGACCTGCTGGGCTACCCGGTGCGCGTGACCCCAAATGTCCCGGACAACCTGACCAAGGGCACCAGTTCCGGCGTCTGTTCTGCGCTGGTGCTGGGCGACCTGGCCGAGATCGCTGTCGGTTTCTGGGGTCCGGCAGCAATCGACTTGCTGGTCGACGACATTACCGGCGCCAAGGATGGCCGCGTGCGCATCATCGCCCGTGCTGACGTTGGCATCGCGCCGATCCGCGTCGGAGCCTTCGCAGCCTTCAAAGACCTGCTGGCCGCCTGAATGAGTACCGCCGCCAGCCGGATCAATCGCGTCCCAAAGGGGCTCATCGGCCGCAAGGCGGAGCAACCGCAGGCCAGCAACTCCGCCATCTGGGAACTGCTGCTACGCCCACGGGATGTAATGATGGCTCAACGGGGCTACTCGCTGGCGCTCGAGCTGATCCAAGGTAAGCGCGAGCTGATGCCGCTACTGCAGATCGAGTTGGTAGCCGCTGCAACCACGGGCGATGCGTCTCGCGCCTCTGGCTTTCTCGATGGCGTGTTAGCCGCAGTTGAATCTTTGGTGGCGAGCGGGGCTCGCGTCAATACCCAAAATCCCGTCACCCGTCATCTGCTGTCGATCGGCCCCCAGGAGCGGCGCGCCTTGCTGCCGTGGCTGGGAGCCGACGAAGGGGTGGCGGTACTGCGCGACTTTGTGGAGCTCGCGCAGTGGGTGGGGCTCAACTGCCGCATCAACCTGGTAAAAAAGCATTGAGCCGCTCTGGTGGCGCCGAAGTGACAGGCGCCACGGCGTGACCCAAGGCCGAAAGGCTGGAAAGTCCCCAACAAGCGCAGCGTGGTTTCTGCGTTCACTCGTAGTCGAGATGGGAAGACACCCCCGGCAGGCGAAAGCCTGACCGGGGCTCTGTCTTTATGGGGACGAGGCTCAAACGTCTGGCCATGCTTTGCACCCGTCTATGGCTGGTGTATATTGGTGCCTGTTGGTGTCTGTACTCGGCCTGTTAATCCGTAGGTCCCTGGTTCGAGCCCAGGTTGGGGAGCCAAATTCATCAATGACCGAGCCCGCCACTGTGCGGGCTTTGTGTTTTTTATGCACGCTTGGCACTGGCTTTAAAACCAAACCGCAGTACTGGCTGCTCCGGTTCTTGTGGAATATCAAGCCAGGCGGCAGATCTGAGCGCCATCGTCTGCTGCCCAGTACAGATTCATGTACGGCTCGCCCCGGTCATCGACCCCATAGACACATGCCCCAATTCGGCCGCTCCCCACACCCGCTGGAGATCGGCCACCACCTGACGTTGATGCAGCCACCCCTGCGGCACGGCTGCTTTCTGGATCACCTCGCCCAGCCAGTCTGACAGAGTCAGGCCTTGCCCATACAGCCTGAAGTCCAGCCCTTGCGAACGGGAGTCATGGAGGACTTGCAGGATGTCGATAGCGGGGCGGGTTGACCACGCCCGCTGGGCCAGAAAATCGGCTAATTGGTGCATGAGTGCATTGGCGGCATGCCGCTGCGGCATGAACTGCAGCGCCTCATCCACGCTTCTGCCGGGCAGCAGGTGGTAGTCCGTCTGGCTGTGGCGGAGGCGATGGCCATCCACCTTGTATCCGCGGCACCACAGCACGGGGGCTCCCCATTGCGTCACCCCGCCCATCTGCGTGGCCACCAGCACCGGAAATTCCAGATAGAACTTGAGGGTGGGGGCTGGCTCCAGATCGAGTGCGCAGTAGGCAAAGTTGGCACTCTCCCATTGTGCTGCAATGTCGGATTGCACGTCGGGCGGATAGCCCGCCAGAAACGGCTGCCTGGCGAGCGCCTCCCAGTTCAGCCCTTGTTTGTCAAACCCGAACAGCCACCGCTGGGTGCTGGCAAAGGCCGGGGTGATTTTTGCAGAGCGCTCCCAGCCCACAACCCTGGGGCCCAGGTAGTCGGCCAGGGCGCGGTAGTTGGCCCAGTGCGGGTGGTTGGACAAGCGGTCACTCGGCATTCCCCGGTATGATGTGAAATCAGGCCTTTGTATCTATCTGACCATTTCATGCCGACTGGTTTTCGCATTGTGGCCTCCACAGGTATCGATCCTGGGGATCGGCCTTATCAGCAGGATCAACTGCTGCTCACGGGGCATCATCGCGTCAAGGGCTGCGTGCTGGGCGTGGTGGCCGATGGCATGGGGGGCCGCAGCGGCGGGCGCAAGGCGGCCGATCAGGTGCTGCTGACGGCCCAGCAACTGTTCGAGCGCTACGATCCGCTGACCGATGACGCCGGCGCCTTTCTGCAGCGTGTCGGCCAGGAGGCCCATGTCGTGATCCGGCTGACCGCCGCCTCCACCGAAGAAGAGCCGCACAGCACCATGGCGGCGTTCCTCATCAACCCCAATGGCCAATGCCATTTCGTCCACTCGGGGGATTCCCGCCTCTACCACTTCCGGCAAGAGGTGCTGCAGCACCGCACCAAGGATCACTCCTTCGTGCAAAACCTGGTGGACAAAGGCCAGCTCACCGAAGAACAGGCGCTCATCGACCCGCGCAACAACCTGCTGCTCCATTGCCTGGGCGCCGATCACGACCCGGTACTCGATGTGCACCGCATCGATGCGCTGGAGCCTGGCGATGTGCTGATCGCTTGCAGCGACGGCATCTGGCACTATTTCAGCCCGTCGGAACTTGGGCGTATCACCCACCAGTTCCCGCCTCGCCAAGCGTGCGAATTTTTGGTGGACAAGGCGCGCCAGCGCGCCGAAGGCCACGGCGACAACATGGCCCTGATCGTGGTCAAGCTCGAACCCCTGCCCGCCCCTGCCCGCCCGCGTCCGGCGCTGTGGCCGGCCACCTGACGCGGCCCAGACCAGCGCCCGGCTCAGGTCAGTGAGGTGTCCACGTCCCGCCGCTGCTGGGCCAGGTATTCCTTGGACTGCATTTCATTGAGCCGCGAGACCGTGCGCGGGAACTCGTGGGCCAACGGGCCGTCGGTGTACAACTGCTCGGCCGGCACCGCCGCCGAGACGATCAGCTTGACCCGGCGGTCGTACAGCACGTCCACCAGCCAGGTGAAGCGCCGCGCTTCCGAGGCCATGTTCACCGGCATGTGCGGCACGTTGCTCAGCAGCACCGTGTGAAACTGGGTGGCAATTTCCAGATAGTCGTTTTGCGAGCGCGGGCCACCGCAGAGCGTGCGGAAGTCAAACCACACCACCCCGCCCGCGCGGCGAATGGCCCGGATTTCGCGGGCCTCGATGTGAAGCACCGGCGTCTCATCGTGGGCTTCGGCCAAGCGCTCGAAGGTCGCCTCCATCTCGGCTTCGGCTTCTGGCCCCAATGGGGTGTGATAGAGCTTGACCTGCTCCAGCGTGCGGCGCCGGTAGTCGGTGCCGTTGTCCACATTGAGCACCTCCATCGTCTGCTTGAGCAGCTCGATCGCCGGCAAAATGCGGTCGCGGTGCAGGCCGTCGGGATAGAGGCCGTCGGGGTGAAAGTTGCTGGTCGTGACCATGCCGATGCCATACTTGCGCATGGCATCCAGCACCCGGTGCAGGATCATGGCGTCGGTCACGTCAGCCACGTGGAATTCGTCAAAGCACACGAGCCGGTAGCGCTTGGCCATGCGCTTGCCCAGTTCGTCCAGCGGATTGACCGTGCCCTGCAACTCGGCCAGTTCGCGATGCACCTCACGCATGAACTCGTGAAAGTGCAGCCGCGTCTTGCGTCGCAGGGGCACGGCGTTGTAGAAGCAGTCCATCAGAAAGCTCTTGCCACGCCCCACGCCGCCATACATGTACACGCCGCGTGGAATGGGCAAGCGGTTGATGAGCTTTTTCAGGGGATTGGAGCGGCGCTGCTTGAAGTGCGCCCATTCGGCGGCGCAGCGCTCCAGCGCCTCGATGGCGCGCAGTTGCGCCGGGTCGCTCTTGAACCCGCGGGCTTTGAGCTCGGACTCATAGGCCGCGCGCACCGGCCCGAAGACCGGCACGCGCGCGCCTGGTGTGCTGGACTGCATCGAGGCTCAGCGTGGATGGATCGCTCAGAAATTGAGCGTGCGCTTGTCCACCGCCAGCGCGGCCTCCTTGGTGGCCTCGCTCAAGCTGGGGTGGGCGTGGCAGATGCGGGCAATGTCTTCCGCGCTGGCCTTGAACTCCATGGCCACCACGGCCTCGGCAATCAGTTCGGACGCCATCGGGCCGACGATGTGCACCCCGAGAATTTCATCGGTCTTGGCGTCGGCCAGAAACTTGACCATGCCCGTGGTGTCGCCCAGCGCACGTGCCCGGCCATTGGCCAGGAAGGGGAAGGTGCCGGCCTTGTACGCCACGCCATCGGCCTTGAGCTGCTGTTCGGTGCGGCCCACCCAGGCGATTTCCGGGCTGGTGTAGATGACCCAGGGGATGGTGTTGAAGTTGACATGCCCGTGCTGACCCGCGATGCGCTCGGCCACGGCCACGCCCTCTTCCTCGGCCTTGTGCGCGAGCATGGGGCCGCGCACCACGTCGCCCACCGCCCACACGCCGGGAAGGTTGGTGCGGCATTCGTCGTCCACCACGATGGCGCCACGCTCGTCCAGCTTCAGGCCCACCGCTTCGGCATTGAGGCCGTTGGTGTTGGGCACCCGCCCGATGGAGACGATCAGCTTGTCGGCTTCCAGGAGCTTGCCTTCGCCCTTGGCGTCGGTGTAAGCGATGCTCACGCCTTTCTTGCCGGTCTTGACTTCGCCGACCTTGACACCGAGCTCGATCTTGAGGCCCTGCTTGTCGAAGGCCTTCTTGGCCTCCTTGGCAATCTGTTCGTCCACGGCGCCGAGGAAGGTCGGCAGGCCTTCCAGAATCGTCACCTCCGCGCCGAGGCGGCGCCACACCGAGCCCATTTCCAGGCCGATCACGCCGGAGCCGATGACCGCCAGCTTCTTGGGCACGGCGCCCATGCGCAGCGCGCCATCGTTGGACAGCACATGGACCTCATCGAACGCCACCCCAGGCAGCGCACGCGGGTTGGAGCCGGTGGCCACGATGACCTGCTTGCCCACCAACGTCTCGGGCTTGTCGCCAGCGACGGCGATCTCGTAGCCCCCCTCGAAGGCGCGCGCGAATGAGCCGCGGCCGTGGAAGAAGCTCACCTTGTTCTTCTTGAACAGGTACAGGATGCCGTCGTTGTTCTGCTTGACCACCGCATCCTTGCGGGCGATCATCTTGGCCACGTCCATCTTCACCGTCCCGGTGGAGATGCCGTGCTCGGCAAAATGGTGCTGCGCGTGCTCGAAGTGCTCGGACGATTGCAGCAGCGCCTTGGAGGGGATGCAGCCCACATTGGTGCAGGTGCCGCCCGGCGCCGGGCCGCCGGCCGCGTTTTTCCATTCGTCGATACAGGCCACCTTGAAGCCGAGTTGCGCGGCGCGGATGGCCGCGATGTAGCCACCGGGGCCCGCGCCGATGACGATGACGTCGAAAGTCTGAGACATGATGAATTCCTGATTCGGTGGACCAACGCCCCCGAGGGGGCGTTGGCGGATGCGCTTCTGCGGATCAGATGTTGAACAGCAGGCGCGCCGGATCTTCCAGCGCTTCTTTCATGGCCACCAGGCCCAGCACGGCTTCACGGCCGTCGATGATGCGGTGGTCGTAGCTCATTGCCAGGTAATTGATCGGGCGAATCACGATCTGGCCGTTCTCCACCACAGGGCGCTCCTTGGTGGCATGCACGCCCAGGATGGCCGATTGCGGCGGGTTGATGATGGGCGTCGAGAGCATGGAGCCAAACACGCCGCCGTTGGAGATGGAGAAGGTGCCGCCGGTCATTTCCTCGATGCCCAGCTTGCCGTCTTTGGCTTTCTGACCAAATTCGGCGATTTTCTTCTCGATGTCGGCAAAGCTCATCTGGTCGGCGTTGCGCAGGATGGGCACCACCAGACCGCGGGGCGAGCCCACGGCGATGCCGATGTCGAAGTAACCGTGATAGACGATGTCGTTGCCGTCCACCGAGGCGTTGAGAATCGGGAACTTCTTCAGCGCATGCACCGCAGCCTTCACGAAGAAGCTCATGAAGCCGAGCTTGACGCCGTGCTCCTTCTCGAACTTCTCCTGGAAGCGCTTGCGCATCTCCATCACCGGGGCCATGTTGACCTCGTTGAAGGTGGTCAGGATGGCGTTGGTGGCCTGAGACTGCAACAAGCGTTCGGCCACGCGGGCGCGCAGGCGGCTCATCGGCACGCGCTGCTCGGGCCGGTTGGCCAGATCGGGGGCCACGACCGGCGCGCTGACCTGGGGCAGCACCTTGGTGGGAGCGCCCGTGGGGATGGACACGGGTGCGGCGGCCGGCTTGGCAGCGCCAGAGGCCACGGCAGCCAGCACATCACCCTTGGTGACGCGGCCATCCTTGCCCGTGCCGGTCACGGAGCCAGGCGGCAGGTTGTTGTCGGCCATCAGCTTGGCAGCGGCCGGCATGGCCACGGCACCCATGTTCTTGGCCTGGGCCAACACCGCTGCGGCCGTCGGAGCCGGTGCCGGGGCAGCCGCTTCGGCGGACGGTGCCGCTGCCACCTTGCCTTCGGTGTCGATGCGGGCGATCAATTGATCCGACACCACCGTGCCGCCATCGCCCACCACCAGCTCGGCCAGCACGCCAGCGGCCGGCGCCGGCACTTCGAGCACCACTTTGTCGGTTTCGATCTCGATCAGGATCTCATCGGCGGCCACGGTCTCGCCGACTTTCTTCTTCCATTGCAGCAGCGTCGCCTCGGCCACGGATTCCGACAACTGAGGCACTTTGACTTCTACGATAGCCATGATGTAACTGTCCTTGAATGCGTTGTTCTTGGTGTGTGGGGGATTACTTGGTCAGGATGAAGCCCTTGAGCTTGCTGAAAGCCGCTTCGACCAGGTTCTTCTGCTGCTCCTGGTGCAAGTGGGCATAGCCCACGGCCGGAGAAGCGGAAGCGGCGCGGCCGGCATAGCCCAGGCGCTGCCCGTCGAGCATGTTTTCATGGATGTTGTGCTGCACGAAGAACCAGGCCCCCTGGTTCTGCGGCTCGTCCTGACACCACACGATTTCCGTGGCGTTGGGGTATTTCTTGACTTCGGCGCCGAACGCTTTGTGCGGGAAGGGATAAAGCTGCTCGATGCGGATGATGGCCACATCGTTGGCACCCTTTTCCTCGCGCTTCTTGACCAGGTCGTAATAGACCTTGCCCGAGCACACGATCAGGCGCTTGACCTTGGCCGCGTTCTTGACCACATCGGCATGCTGCTCAGGGATGACGGTCTGGAAGCCGCCCTTGGTGAATTCGCTCAAGGGAGAGGTGGCATCCTTGTGGCGCAGCAGCGACTTCGGCGTAAACACCACCAGCGGCTTGCGCAGGTTGCGCACCATCTGCCGGCGCAGCACGTGGAAGATCTGGCTGGCCGTGGTCGGCTGCACGATTTGCATGTTGGTGTCGGCCGCCAACTGCATGAAGCGCTCGATGCGCGCCGAGCTGTGCTCCGGGCCCTGTCCTTCATAGCCGTGCGGCAGGAACAAGGTGATGCCATTGAGGCGGCCCCACTTCACTTCGCCCGAGGCGATGAACTGATCGATGACGACCTGCGCGCCGTTGGCGAAGTCGCCGAACTGAGCTTCCCAGATGACCAAGGTGTTCGGGTCGGCCGAAGCGTAGCCGTACTCGAAGCCCAGCACCGCCTCTTCCGACAGGATGGAGTCGATCACCACGAACGGCGCCTGGTTCTCGGCCACGTTCTGCAGCGGAATGTAGATACCCTCGTCCCACTTCTCGCGGTTCTGATCGTGGATGACGGCGTGGCGGTGGGTGAAGGTACCGCGGCCGCAGTCTTCACCCGACAGGCGCACCGCGTAGCCACTGGCCACCAGCGAGGCAAAAGCCATGTGCTCGCCCATGCCCCAGTCCACATTGATCTCGCCCCGGCCCATGGCGGCGCGGTCGGCCAGCACCTTTTTGACGAGCTGGTGCGGGGTGATGTTGTCTGGCACGGCGGTGATGCGCTCGGCCAGCCGCTTCCACTCGGTCAGCGGAATAGCGGTATCGGCCGCGTCGGACCACTTCTTGCCCAGGAAGGGGGCCCAATCCACGGCGTACTTGCTCTTGAAGTTGGTCAGCACCGGGTCCACGGTGTGCTTGCCCGCGTCCATGGCGGCGCGGTAAGCCTTGACCATCTCTTCAGCGCCTTCGTCGGTCAATACGCCCTGGGCCACCAGCTTGTCGGCGTACAGCTTGCGGGTACCGGGGTGCTTGGCGATCTTCTTGTACATCAGCGGCTGGGTGAGCGACGGGGTATCCTGCTCGTTGTGGCCCAGCTTGCGGAAGCAAACGATGTCCACCGCCACGTCCTTGGCGAACTCCATGCGGTACTCCAGCGCCAACTGGATGGCCAGCGCCACCGCTTCAGGGTCGTCGCCATTGACGTGCAGCACCGGCGCTTCGATCATCTTGACGATGTCGGTGCAGTACAGGGTGGAACGCGCGTCGCGCGGATCGGAGGTGGTGAAGCCGATCTGGTTGTTGATGACGATGTGCACCGTGCCACCGGTGGCATAGCCACGGGTCAGCGACAGGGCCAGCGTTTCCTGCACCACACCCTGCCCGGCAATGGCCGCATCGCCATGCACCAGCACCGGCAACACCTGTTTGCCTTTCGGGTCACCGCGGCGATCCATGCGGGCGCGCACCGAGCCTTCCACCACGGGGTTGACGATCTCCAGGTGCGAGGGGTTGAACGCCAGGCTCAGGTGAACGGGGCCGCCCGGCGTGGAAACGTCGGAACTGAAGCCTTGGTGGTATTTCACGTCACCGGCGGGCAGGTCTTCGGGCGCGGTGTGCTCGAACTCGGCAAACAAGTCCTTCGGCATCTTGCCCAGGGTGTTGACCAGCACATTGAGGCGGCCACGGTGGGCCATGCCGATGACGATCTCTTGCACGCCACGCTCACCCGCGCGCTGGATGAGTTCGTCCATCGCCACGATGAAGCTCTCTCCCCCTTCGAGCGAGAAGCGCTTCTGGCCCACGTACTTGGTGTGCAGGAACCGCTCCAGGCCTTCGGCGGCGGTCAGCCGCTCCAGGATGTGTTTTTTCTTCTCGGCCGTGAAGTTGGGCTTGCTGCGGATGCTTTCGAGCTTTTCTTGCCACCAGCGCTTTTGCGTCTGGTCGGAGATGTACATGTACTCGGCGCCGATGGTCCCGCAGTAGGTTTCGCGCAGGGCGTTGACCAGCTCGCGCAGCGGCATGGTCTCGCGGCCGAAAAAGGTGTTGCTGGTATTGAAGACGGTTTCGAGGTCAGCGTCGGCGAAACCGTAGAAGGCCGGATCCAGCTCGGGGATGTGCTCGCGCTCGGTGCGCTTGAGGGGGTCCAGGTCGGCCCAGCGCTGCCCGACGTTGCGGTAGGCGGCGATGAGCTGCTGCGTGAAAACGCGCTTGCGGCCCAGGTCCGAATCGGCACCGGCGGCAAACACCACCTGCGTCACGCCCTGTTTGGCGCGCTCGGCAAAGGCATTGATGACCGGGAGATGGGGAACGTCACGAGCGTCGGAGCCGTCCACGGCGGGCACGTTCTGCAGCGCGTCGAAGTACGCACGCCAGGAATCGGGCACGCTGGTGGGGTCTGCCAGATAGTTTTCGTACATCTCCTCGACGTAAGGGGCGTTGCCGCCGAAGAGATAGGAGTTGCCATTGAAGGCAACATAGACGCTGTTCGTCTCGCTCATGGGTTCGCTGACCTCCGTTCCCCTGCAGGGAACATTAGCTGGTTGGAAAAACCTTCCGCGACACGGCTGAACCGGTTGGCGGATGCGACAGTGACTGGAAGGACCTGTGCAAGCCCGCATTGTGCCACCGATCGCGGAGGGCTGACAAAGAAATCGTGCATGTCTCCTGCGGCCAGGGCGCCGGTGTCGCGCAGATGCACCAAGGCGTCGGCCGCCTGAAAGGTTTATTTTTTCTCGGCAGTGTCTTCGTCTTTGTTGACAGGCAACTGACCGGACGTGCCGACACTGACCGTGCCTGCGCCTACCGAGACGCCCACCCCCACGCCCACACGGCCATCAGAACCCACGCTGACGCCCACCCCGGCGCCACGGCCCACCGGGACCGAAACGCCCATGTTCACCGTGGAGCAGCCTGCCAGCAGGCCCAACGCCAAGCCCCATCCCAAGAGTGACATGGCCGCTCGCCTGCACGCGAGAATCGTCGAAAAACGCATGACCCATTGTAGGCCGATGCGGGCCTCAGCGGTCAATCAGCCTTGCCAGGCAGAAGGGCTTATTTGCTGCCTCGGGGCAAGAGCCGTTCGGTGGCGGGGACGCTGGCCGGCTCGTCCATTTCGATGGCGATCTGGGTGCAGACCGTGCGGCACAGGGTCACCGCGCGCTCGCTTTGCACGCGATAGATCACCTGCGTGCCTTCCTTGCGCTTGGCCAGCACGCCCGCGCGGTACAGCAGGTTGAGGTGCTGGGAAAGGTTGGGCTGGGTGGTGTCGATTTCGGCCAGCAGTTCGGAGACCGACTTCTCCCGATCGCACAGGGCGCTCAGGATGCGCAGCCGCATGGGCGTGGCCAAGATGCCAAACAGTTCGGCCGCCAGCTCGAACACGCGGGCGTTGTCTTCCCTGTCCTGTCCGTCGTCTGCACCCTTGATGTCTTGCATAGATTCGCTTGGCCCCCGTGCTGGCGTCGGGGTACGACCCACATGGGCACCCCGCTGCGGCCCGCCGCAGCGAGCCGGATATGCGAATATTAGCACTCAGCATGACGGGATACCGCCTGGCGTACCCCGACGCCAGGCCCGCGCGTCATGCTCAGGACGCCACCAGATCCTTGATCTGTTGCAAGGCAGCCGGGTCTTCCATGGTCGTCAGGTCACCGGGGTCACGCCCCTCGCAGACGGCCTGGATCGCCCGGCGCAGCAGTTTGCCAGAACGTGTCTTGGGCAGCAGGCTCACGAAGCGCACCCGCGCTGGCCGCGCCACGGCCCCCAGTTGCTCATCCACCACCTTCAGGATTTCACCCTCCAGCGCCTGGGCCGCCTCGGGGGTGGCGGCGCGGCTGGCGTCTTTGAGCACGGCAAAGGCCATGGCCACCTGGCCCTTGAGGGTGTCGGCCACGCCCACCACGGCCACTTCGGCCACGGCCGGATGGCTGGAGATGCTTTCCTCGATTTCGCGCGTGCCCAGGCGGTGCCCGGCCACATTGATCACGTCATCGGTGCGGCCCAGGATGTAGAAATAGCCATCCTCGTCGCGCACGCCCCAGTCGAAGGTGCTGTACATCTGGCGCCCGGGGATGCTGGACCAGTAGGTCTTGACATAGCGATCGTCATCGCCCCAGACGGTTTGCAAGCAACCCGGCGGCAAAGGCCCCTCCACGGCAATGACGCCTTTGCGGTTGGCCTCGGTGATTTCCTGCCCGCTGAGCTCGTCGATCAGGCGCACGTCGTAGCCATAGACGGCCTTGCCGGGCGAGCCGAACTTGGTCGGCGCCGGCTCCACGCCGTTGCAGATGGCCAGGATCGGCCAGCCCGTCTCGGTCTGCCAGTAGTTGTCGATGACCGGCTTGCCAATGGCTTGCGACATCCAGGTGGCCGTGGGCTCGTCCAGCGGCTCGCCAGCGAGAAACAGGGCCTTGAGGCTGGAGAGGTCGTATCGGGTGAGGTAAGCCGGGTCCTGTTTTTTGAGCACCCGAGCGGCCGTGGGCGCCGTGAACATGACGCTGACGCGGTATTTCTCCACCAGGCTCCACCAGATGCCGGCATCGGGCCGGATGGGCAGGCCCTCGTACATGATGGTGGCCATGCCGTTGATCAGCGGGCCGTAGATGATGTAGCTGTGGCCCACCACCCAGCCGATGTCGCTGGTGGAGAAGTACGTCTCGCCCGGCTGGGCCATGTAGATGTGGCGCATGGACGCGGCCAGCGCGACCGCGTAGCCGCCGGTGTCGCGCTGCACCCCCTTGGGGCGGCCGGTGGTGCCGCTGGTGTAGAGGATGTAGCTGGGGTGAGTGCTGTCCACCCACTCACAGGGCACCTGGGCATCGAGGTGCTGCGCGCGCAGGCTGGCGTAGTCCACGTCACGCCCGGCCACGGGCGCGAGATCGGCCAGGCCCCGGTTGACCATCACCACCCGCTGCGGCTGGTGCTTGGACAGTCGGATGGCCTCGTCCAGCAGGTGCTTGTAGGGCACGACTTTGCCGCCACGCATGCCGGCATCGGCGCTGACGATGACCTTGGGCTGTGCGTCGTCGATGCGGCTGGCCAGGGAGTGGCTGGCAAAGCCGCCAAACACCACCGAATGAATCGCGCCAATGCGAACCGCAGCCAGCATGGCAAAGGCGGCCTCAGGGATCATCGGCATGTAAATCAGCACGCGGTCGCCCTTGCTTACGCCCAAGGCGCGGTAAATGGCGGCGAAGCGCTGCACTTCCTGGTGCAGTTCCCGGTAGGTGTAAGCGGTTTCGGTGTGGGTTTCGGTGGAGACAAAGATCAGCGCGTTTTGCTCGGCGCGGTCTTTCAGATGCCGGTCCACCGCGTTGTGGCACAGGTTGGTCAACCCCCCTTCAAACCACCGGGCAAAGGGCGGACGCTCGTAGTTGCAGACCCGATCAAAGGGGCGCTGCCATTCGATCAGTGCGGCTTGCTCGGTCCAGAATGCATCGCGTTCGGCGATGGAGCGACGGTGGAAGTCGGCGTAGGAAACGTGGGCGGCCATGGTGTCTCCAGATGGGCAGGCCACCGAAGGCGGCCTGGATTCGAAATGCATTCATAATTATTGACAGCCGCCTTGCGCCGGGCTGACGGCAGGCCGCTGAACCACCCCGGCGGCCTGCGCCCCTCAATGCACCACCCGCTCGAACTGGAACTGCCCCGGGGCGCGGATCGGGTCCACATCCACCGGAATTTCGCTCTTGGGCGGGAAGCGGCCTTCCAGAATCAGCTTGGACAAGGGGTTTTCGATCCGTTGCTGGATCGCCCGTTTCAGCGGGCGAGCACCAAACACCGGGTCGAACCCCACCTTGGCCAGTTCGGCCAATGCGGCGTCGCTCACCGTCAAGGTCAGGTCCATCTTGGCCAGCCGCTCGGTCAGGGTGCGCAACTGGATGCGGGCAATGTTGGCGATGTGCTCGGCATTGAGCCCGTGGAACACCACCGTCTCATCGATCCGGTTGAGAAACTCGGGGCGGAAGTGCTGCTTGAGTTCTTCCCACACGGCGTCTTTGATGTCCTCCATGTCCTGCCCAGCCATGGCCTGGATGCGGTGCGAGCCGATGTTGGAGGTCATGACGATGACGGTGTTCTTGAAGTCCACGGTGCGGCCTTGCCCGTCGGTGAGGCGGCCGTCATCGAGCACTTGCAAGAGCACGTTGAACACGTCCGGGTGGGCTTTTTCCACCTCGTCGAGCAACACTACGCTGTAGGGCTTGCGGCGCACGGCTTCGGTCAGGTAGCCGCCCTCGTCATAGCCCACATAGCCCGGAGGCGCCCCAATGAGTCGGCTGACCGAGTGCTTTTCCATGAACTCGCTCATGTCGATGCGGATGAGATGCTCTTCCGTATCGAACAAGAAAGCAGCCAACGCTTTGCACAGCTCGGTTTTGCCCACGCCGGTGGGCCCCAGGAACAGGAAGCTGCCCAGCGGCCGGTTGGGGTCGCTCAAGCCGGCGCGGCTGCGCCGGATGGCGTTGGCCACGGCCACGATGGCCTCATCCTGGCCCACCACGCGCTCGTGGAGCTTTTCTTCCATGTGCAGTAGCTTGTCGCGCTCGCCCTGCATCAGCTTGGCCACGGGAATGCCCGTGGCTCGCGCCACCACTTCGGCGATTTCCTCGGCCCCGACCTGGGTGCGCAACAGCTTGTGGCCGGCGCTGGAACCACCGGCGGCCTCTTTGGCCTGGGCGTCTTTGAGGCGTTTTTCCAACTCGGGCAACTTGCCGTACTGCAACTCGGCAACCTTGTTGAAATCGCCTTTGCGCTTGTATTCCTCGATCTGCAGCTTGGTCTGCTCGATGTCTTTGCGCACTTGGTCAGAGCCCTGGGCGGCGGCCTTCTCGGCCTTCCAGACTTCCTCCAGATCGGCGTATTCGCGTTCGAGCCGGCCGATTTCGTCTTCGATCAGCGCCAAGCGCTTGATGGAGGCTTCGTCCTTTTCCTTGCGCACGGCCTCGCGCTCGATCTTCAGCTGGATGAGCCGGCGGTCGAGCTTGTCCATGGCCTCGGGCTTGGAGTCGATCTCGATCTTGATCTTGGCAGCTGCCTCGTCGATCAGGTCGATGGCCTTGTCGGGCAGGAAGCGGTCGGTGATATAGCGGTGGCTCAGCTCGGCCGCGGCCACGATGGCCGGGTCGGTGATTTCGACGCCGTGGTGGACCTCATAGCGCTCTTGCAGCCCACGCAAGATGGCGATCGTCGCTTCCACGCTGGGCTCTTCGACCAGCACTTTCTGGAAGCGACGCTCCAGCGCAGCGTCTTTTTCGATGTACTTGCGGTATTCGTCCAGGGTCGTGGCGCCAATGCAGTGCAGTTCACCGCGGGCCAGCGCAGGCTTGAGCATGTTGCCGGCGTCCATGGCGCCTTCGGCCTTGCCGGCACCGACCATGGTGTGGATTTCGTCGATGAAGAGAATGACGCGCCCCTCTTCCTGCGCCACTTCTTTGAGCACGGCTTTGAGGCGCTCCTCGAATTCGCCACGGTATTTGGCGCCAGCCAGCAGCCCGGCCATGTCCAGCGCCAGCACGCGCTTGTCTTTGAGGGTGTCGGGCACCTCGCCAGCGACGATGCGCTGCGCCAGCCCTTCGACGATGGCCGTCTTGCCCACGCCAGGCTCGCCAATGAGCACGGGGTTGTTCTTGCTGCGGCGCTGCAAGACCTGGATGGCGCGGCGGATCTCATCGTCGCGCCCGATGACCGGGTCGAGCTTGCCCGCCCGGGCGCGTTCGGTCAGGTCCAGGGTGTATTTCTTCAAGGCCTCGCGCTGCCCTTCGGCTTCGGGGCTGTCCACCTTCTGGCCACCACGCACCGCGTCGATGGCCGCCTCCAGCGACTGGCGCTTGAGCCCGGCCTTGCGGGCTTCGTCGGCCAGGGCGATCTTGCTGTCGGCCAGGGCCAGCAGGAACAATTCGCTGGCCACGAATTGGTCGCCGCGCTTGATGGCTTCTTTCTCGGCCGCTTGCAGCAGGGTGACGGTGTCGCGGCCCACCTGCACCTGTTCTTGCCCCTGGACCTGGGGCAAGCGGGCCAAGGCCTCGTCGGCCACTTTGGTCAGCGCGGGCACGTTCACCCCGGCGCGTTGCAGCAGGGCCTTGGGCCCGTCTTGCTGGCGCAGCATGGCGGCCAGCACGTGGGCCGGCTCGATGTAGGCATGGTCTTGCCCCAAGGCGAGGGTTTGGGCTTCGCCCAGGGCTTCCTGGAATTTGGTCGTGAGTTTGTCGATACGCATTCAAGCGCTCCCCAATCAAAGCATTGCTGCGAAGTTGGGGGCCTGAATGGGCATTTCAAGCGTTGCGCGCTTCGATTCCCCAGCGCGCTAGCGCCGCGTCGTCGCTGACGCGGGCATCCACCCAGTGGGCACCTTGGGCGGTGTGCTCTTTTTTCCAGAAAGGGGCCTGGGTCTTGAGGTAATCCATGAGGAATTCGCAGGCCTGAAAACTCTCGTGCCGGTGGGCGGAGGTGACGGCCACCATGACGATCTGGTCCTCAGGCAACAGCGGCCCCACCCGGTGGATGATGCGAACCCCAAGCACATCGAAGCGCCGCAGGGCCTCATCGATCATGGCTTCGATGGCTTTTTCGGTCATCCCCGGGTAGTGCTCCAGCTCCATGGCCTGCACGCGGTGCTCGGGGTGAGAGGCAGCCCCGTCCCGGTCTCGGACCGTGCCCACGAACACGCACACCGCCCCCACGCGGGCGTCGTGGGCGCGCAAGGCGGCCATCTCGGCGGAAACGTCGAAGTCCTCGGTCTGGATGCGAACCCGGGGCGTTGGCATGGCATCCCTCGTCAACCGCCCGTGACCGGCGGGAAAAAGGCCACCTCGGCGCCCGCGCGCAAGGGCGTGGCGTCATCGGCCATGGCATGATCGACCGAAGCCCGCAGCGATTTGCCGCGCGCCAGCGCTTCGGCCCAAGGGGAGCCGCGACCAATCAGCTCGTCGCGCAGCGCCCCGACCGTCCCGGCACGGGTTTGCAGGGTGAGCACCGAAGCCCCGACGGCTTCTCGCAAAGCGGCAAAGAACCGGACCTGGATCGTGATCGTCATGGCAAGTCGTCAGCCGAGCAAGGCATCCAATGGAAAATACCGCACCTTGTCCCCGTGGGCAATGGGCTGCGATGGCGGGTTGTCCACCAAGCCATCGGCCCAGGCCAGGGAGGTGAGCACCCCAGAGCTCTGATTGGGAAACAGGTCCAGCCCGCCCTGGGCGTTGCGGCGCACGCGCACGAACTCGCGGCGCCGGTCCGGGCGAGGCAGATCGAAATGCGCCACCATCTCCAGCGCGGGGGGAAGTCCGTGGGCGGCGGGGTCGTTGCGGCCCTGGAGCCGCCGCAGAAACGGACTGGCCAGCAAGAGGAAGGTGACGAAGCTCGACACCGGGTTGCCGGGCAGGCCGATGAAGTGGCAACGGCTGCCCCCCGCGGCGCGATTCACCCACCCGTGGGCGAACGGCTTGCCGGGTTTCATGCCCACTTGCCACAGATCCAAGCCGCCGAGCTGCTGCACCGCTGGCTTGACATGGTCTTCCTCGCCGACCGACACCCCGCCGCTGGTGAGGATCACGTCGTGGCCTTCGGCCGCTTCACGCAGGGCTTGTACGGTGGCCTCGCGCTGGTCTGGCACGATGCCCATGTCGGTCACCTCGCAGCCCAAGCGCCGCAGCAACGCGCGCAGGACATGGCGGTTGGAGTTGTAGATGGCCCCCGGGCGCATCTGCTCGGGCGGCACCTCGCCGGGCATCACCAGCTCGTCACCCGTGGAAAACAAGGCCACTTTGACGCGCCGGATCACGGTCAGCCGGTCGTGGCCGATGCTGGCGGCCAGCCCCAGCTCAGCCGGCCCCAGGCGCTGGCCCGCGGCCAACACCACGGCCCCGCGGCGCACGTCTTCCCCTTGGCGGCGTATCCATTGCCCGGGGGCTGGCACGGTTTTGAAACGCACCGTGGGCCGACCTTCGGCGGGCTCGCCCGCCTCGGTGTCTTCCTGCATCACCACGGCATCAGCCCCTTCAGGCACAGGGGCGCCGGTAAAGATGCGGGCCACGGTTCCGGGCATCAGCCGCTCGCCGAACTGTCCGGCAGCAATGCGTTGCGTAACGGGCAAGGCTTGCCCAGCGGCCGCGGTCACGTCAGCGATGCGCACCGCATAGCCGTCCATCGAGGCATTGTCGTGCCCAGGCACATCCAGGGCCGAGACGAGATCCTCCGCCAGCACGCGGCCGTCGGCCTCGAAGCTGGAAACGACCTCGGTCTGCGCCAGGGGCTCTACCCCGCTCAACAGGCGCGACAGCGCCTCTTCCAAGGCCATCAGGCCAGGCCGGGGTGCCGCAGAGACGGTGCAAGCGAAGGCGTTCATAGGGCGTCGGGATCCGGAAAGCGGTAGTCGAACCGGTGGGCGTGGGCGCTCAACCATTCGGCCACGGCGGCGGGCGCGTTGATGTCGAGCACGGGCAGGCCCGTGGGCTCGGGCAAGGCCTCAGGGGCATCGGTGCCCACGGCCACGACAAACGGGTCCAGCGGATAGAGCACATGCCCACCCGGCTGCGGCCGCCACAGTTCGATCTTGGGGATGTCGGCATCGCGGAAACCCTCCACCAACACCCAGTCGGCCACCGGCGTGAGTTCGGCCAGCAACTGATGCACTGTCAGCACGGCCTCGCGCTCAAACTCGCGCATCAGCACCAGGCGGCGCGAAGACGCCACCACCACCTCGAAAGCCCCGGCTTCCCGGTGGCGATGGCTGTCTTTGCCCGGATGGTCCACGTCCGGGCCGTGGTGCGCGTGTTTGACGACCGAAACCCGCTGCCCCGACGCGCGCAGCACAGGAATGAGCCGCTCGATGAGCGTCGTCTTGCCCACCCCGGAGAACCCGGCAAACCCCACCACGTGCATATCCACCACCCTTTACCGGTCTGTGCTCATGCCTGGCAATGCGCGGCAATATAGGCTTTGACCCGCTCGGCATCGACCGGCATGACCTGCACCCGCTTGGGCAGGTTTTCGATGCCGATGAAGGGCGCGGGCCGGCCGGGCTCGCGGCCCAGGGCCTCGACGAGGGTCTGGGCAAACTTGATGGGGAGCGCCGTCTCCAGCACGACCATGGGCACGCCTGAGCGCACATGCTCGCGGGCCACTTTCACGCCGTCGGCGGTGTGGGTATCGATCATCTGCCCGAAGCGGCTCCAGACATCGCGGATGGTGGCGATGCGGTCGGCATGGGTGCTCTTGCCACTGACAAAGCCGTAGCGGCTGGCCGCCAGCGGGAAATGGGGGTCGGCGCCCAGGTCGAAGCGGCCGTCGCGGCTGAGCGCATCGCCAAACAGGGCGCGGGTGCGCGGCGCATCGCGGCCCAGCAGGTCAAAGACAAAGCGCTCGAAGTTGCTGGCCTTGCTGATGTCCATCGAGGGGCTGGATGTCTCGAACGTGTCGGCGCTGCCGCGAACCCGGTACAGCCCGGTGCGGAAAAACTCGTCGAGCACATCGTTCTCATTGGTGGCCACCACCAACTGGTCGATGGGCAGCCCCATCATCCGCGCCACATGGCCGGCGCACACGTTGCCGAAGTTGCCCGACGGCACGGTGAAGCTGACCTTCTGGGCGTTGGAGGCCGTGGCCTGGAAATAGCCGGCAAAGTAGTACACCACCTGCGCCAGCAGCCGTGCCCAGTTGATGGAGTTGACGGTGCCGATCTGGTGGCGTTGCTTGAAGGCCAAGTCGTGGCTGACGGCCTTGACGATGTCCTGGCAGTCGTCGAACACGCCCTCGATGGCGATGTTGTGGATGTTGGGGTCCTGCAGGCTGAACATCTGGGCCTGCTGGAACGGGCTCATGCGCCCGTGGGGGCTGAGCATGAAGACGCGGATGCCGCGCTTGCCGCGCATCGCGTACTCGGCGGCGCTGCCGGTGTCGCCGCTGGTGGCCCCCAGGATGTTGAGCGTCTGGCCGCGGCGCGCCAGTTCGTACTCGAACAGGTGGCCAAGCAACTGCATGGCCATGTCTTTGAACGCCAGCGTGGGGCCGTTGGACAGCGCCTCCAGCCACAAACCTGGCTCCAGCGGACGCAGCGGCACGATCTCGCGCGTGCCGAACACCTCGGCCGTGTAGGTCTTGGCACACAAGGCGCGCAAATCGGCCGCGGGAATGTCGTCGATGTAGAGCGACAGCACCTCGAACGCCAAGGCGGCGTAGCCCTGCTCGCGATAGACCTCGCGCCAGCGCGTCAAGGTGGCATCGTCCACCTGGGGATAGCGTTCAGGCAGGTACAAGCCGCCATCGGGCGCCAACCCTTCCAGCAGGATTTCGCAAAAGCGCTTGCGCTCGGCGTGGCCGCGGGTGGAGAGGTAGCGCATCAGGCCAGTTCCTCCTTGCGGATGCGCACGATCGGCGCCAGCACGGTGGGCAGGCCCTGCATCTGGGCGATGGCGTCGTTCATCGTGCCTTCGCGCGTGCTGTGGGTGAGGATGATGAGATCGGTCTGGCGGCTGCCCTCCTCGGCTTCGCGCTGCAGCACGGCGTCGATGCTGATGCCGGCTTCGGCCAGCAGGCCCGTGACCTTGGCCAGCACGCCGGCTTCGTCGGCCACGCGCAGGCGCAGGTAGTAGCTCGTGACCACCTCGCTCATGGGCAGCACGGGCAGATCGCTCATCGACGCCGGCTGGAACGCCAGATGCGGCACGCGGTTGAGGGGGTCGGCGGTGTGCAGGCGGGTCACATCCACCAGGTCGGCAATCACGGCGCTGGCCGTGGGTTCGCTGCCCGCGCCCTTGCCGTAGTACAGCGTGGTGCCCACGGCGTCGCCCTGGACCACCACGGCATTCATGGCGCCTTCCACATTGGCGATCAGCCGCTTGGCCGGCACCAGGCACGGATGCACCCGCAGTTCGATGCCTTCCTGCGCCCGCTTGGTAATGCCCAGCAGCTTGATGCGGTAGCCCAGTTGCTCGGCGTAGCGAATGTCGGCCGCTTCCAGCTTGGTGATGCCCTCCACATGGGCCTTGTCGAACTGCACCGGAATGCCGAAGGCAATCGCGCTCATGATGGTCGCCTTGTGCGCGGCGTCCACGCCCTCGATGTCGAAGGTCGGGTCGGCTTCGGCGTAGCCCAGGCGCTGCGCTTCTTTGAGCACTACGTCGAAGTCCAGGCCCTTGTCGCGCATTTCCGACAGGATGAAGTTGGTGGTGCCATTGATGATGCCGGCCACCCACTGGATCTGGTTGGCGGTCAACCCCTCGCGCAGCGCCTTGATGATGGGAATGCCACCAGCCACGGCGGCCTCGAACGCCACCATCACGCCCTTGGCCTGGGCGGCCGCGAAGATTTCGGTGCCATGCACGGCAAGCAAGGCTTTGTTGGCCGTGACCACATGCTTGCCAGCGTCGATGGCCTCCATCACCAGCGCCTTGGCAATGCCGTAGCCGCCAATGAGTTCGACCACGATGTCGATGTCGGGGTTGGCAATCACCTGCCGGGCATCATTGACCACCCGCACGCCATCGCCCACGATGGATTGGGCGCGCGCCACGTCCAGGTCGGCGACCATGGCAATTTCGATGCCGCGGCCGGCGCGGCGCTGAATCTCCGCCTGATTGCGTTTGAGCACATGGAACACACCACTGCCTACGGTTCCAATGCCCAGCAGGCCCACTTGTATCGGTTTCATAGCGTTCGTTTCTCGGTCTTGATGGCGGATGCGGCCCCAGGCGCGCGAAGTCAGGTGCCGTGGCGCTTGCGGTAGTGCGCCAGGAAGCGGGCGATGCGGCCCACGGCATCGGCCAGGTCGTCTTCGTGTGGAAGGAAAACCAGGCGGAAGTGGTCCGGGGTCGGGTAATTGAACCCCGTGCCTTGCACGATGAGCACCTTCTCCTCGGCCAGCAGTTCATAGGCGAACTGCTGGTCATCCTCGATGGGGTAGATTTTCGGGTCCAGCCGCGGGAACATGTACAGCGCGGCCTTGGGCTTGACGCACGTCACCCCCGGGATCTCGGTCAGCAGCCGGTGCGCCAGGTCGCGCTGGCGGCACAGGCGGCCGGTGGGGGCGACCAGGTCGTTGATGCTCTGGTAGCCGCCCAGTGCGGTCTGGATCGCCAGTTGCCCGGGCGTGTTGGCGCACAACCGCATCGAGGCCAGCATGTTCAGGCCTTCGATGTAGTCTTTGGCGCGGCGCTTGTCGCCCGAGACGATCATCCAGCCCGCTCGGTAGCCGCAGGAGCGGTAGTTCTTGCTCAAGCCGTTGAAGGTGACGCACAGCACGTCCTCGGCCAGCGAGGCGATGGAGGTGTGCGTGTGCCCGTCATAGAGCACCTTGTCGTAAATCTCGTCGGCAAAGATGATGAGGTCGTGCTTGCGCGCCAGATCCACGATGGCTTGCAGCACTTCGTTGGGATACAGCGCCCCGGTGGGGTTGTTCGGGTTGATGACGACGATGCCCTTGGTGCGCGGCGTGATTTTGCGCTCGATATCGGCCAGATCGGGCGTCCATTCGGCCTGCTCATCACAGATGTAATGCACGGGGGTGCCGCCCGACAGTGAGACGGAGGCCGTCCACAGCGGATAGTCCGGCGCTGGTACCAGAATTTCATCGCCCGCATTCAGCAAGGCGTTCATGCTCATGGTGATGAGCTCGCTGGCGCCATTGCCCAGGTACACGTCGTCCACCGTCACGCCGGCAATGCGCTTTTCCTGAGTGTAGTGCACGATGGCCTTGCGCGGGGCGAACAGCCCCTTGCTGTCGGTGTAGCCTGCCGCATTCGGCAGGTTGCGGATCATGTCCTGCAGGATCTCGTCGGGCGGCTCCAACCCGAACACCGCCAGGTTGCCGATGTTGAGCTTGATGATCTTGTGGCCCTCTTCCTCCATCGCTCGCGCCTTGTCCAGCACGGGACCCCGGATGTCGTAACAGACATTGGCCAGCTTGGCGGATTTGAGAATGGGCGTGGAGAACATGATGCAACGGTGGTGAAACCTATAATTTCACCATACTTTTCCCCACCAGCCCTTGCCATGAAGCTGCAACCCGACCGCCTCGACACCCTGGCCGTCAACGCCCACGGCCCGGGCTGGATGGTCATCGGCGGGCAGCGCTACGAGGAAAGCGTCATCCTCTGCTCGGAAGGCTACCTCAAAGCCTGGCATTGCACTCGGCATGGGGCCCTGACGGTCAGCCACTTTGAACTGCTGGCCGAATGGCGGCCCGAGCTGGTGATTTTCGGCAGCGGCCTGACGCTGAAATTCGTTCGCCCTGAGCTGCTGCGCCCGCTCATCGAGGCCGGCATCGGGGTGGAGACGATGGACACGATGGCCGCTGCCCGCACCTACAACATTCTGGCCGGCGAAGGCCGGCGGGTGGCAGCGGCCTTTCTCATCGAAACCCCTTAGATTTTTCCGCCGGGCTGGCTGGCCTTTCGCGGTAAAATGCGGTATTACGTGTGGCGCCCGCCACCTCTTTATGGGTGGTGCCAGCCAAAGCCTTCGGGCGCCTTCGCAGCATTCAACCTAGCAGGGGATCCGCTTCATGGCCGTAGTCGTCAATAAACCCATTCCTGAATTTGAAGCCAATGCCACGGGCGGTGTCAAGGTCACTCATCAATCCCACCTCGGGAAAGTGCTGATCCTCTATTTCTACCCCAAGGACAACACGCCAGGCTGCACCACGGAAGCCATGCAGTTCCGCGACAAATACAGGGATTTCGTCAAGGCCGGCGCGGAGGTGTTCGGCGTCTCGCGCGACAACATGAAGTCCCACGACGACTTCAAGGCCAAGCTGGAACTGCCCTTCGAGCTGATTGCCGACACCGAAGAAAAGATGTGCCATATGTTCGGCGTGGTCAAGAACAAGATCATGTACGGCAAGAAGGTCAAGGGCATCGAGCGCAGCACCTTCCTCATCAGCCCGGAAGGCATTCTGCTGCAGGAGTGGCGCGGCCTGAAGGTGCCGGGCCATGTGGAGGAAGTGCTCAAGGCCGTCAAGATGGTCAAAAAGGCCGCATGAGCCGCGTTGCGGGTGGTGCATAATGAATCCATGCACCTGAGTTCGACGCTCACCGTCCAACCGTATTCTGTCCAAGCCGCCTGGGTTGCCCATGGCGGCTTTTTTCTTGCCGCCTGCCTCGGCCATTGACACTCATGCCCCTGCCCCCCGCCCCTGCCAAAAAAGCCGCTCGCCTGTCTGCCGACGCCATCGAGTCCACCCGCGTCGCCCGCAAACGGTCAGAGCCCGCCATGGATTTGTCCACCTCCTTGAGCCCGCTCACGCTGGAAGCGGCGCTCCCCTCCCCTGCGCCAGCTTCCGCCTCGGCCCGATCAAACGGCGCCACGCCCAAGCCATCGACCAAAGCCAAAGCCCCTGGCCAGGCCGTTGCAGCCCTGGCCAACGACGATGCAACGGCTTCCGTGCCGCCGACCCGATTGGCACCGCAGCGGCGCCGCAAAGCCGGCACGCTCGCTGCGGGGCCTCGGCGCCTGTTCGTGCTCGACACCAACGTGCTGATGCACGACCCGACCAGCCTGTTCCGCTTCGAGGAACACGACATCTTCCTGCCCATGATCGTGCTGGAAGAACTGGATGCGAACAAAAAAGGCATGAGCGAGGTGGCGCGCAACGCCCGGCAAGCCAGCCGCACACTCGACACCTTGGCCGCCCAGCGCGGGGGCGACATCAGCGCCGGCTTGCCCTTGTCGGCGCTTGGCAACAAAGATGCCACCGGCCATCTCTTTTTCCAAACCAGCCCGCTACAGCACGAACTGCCCAACAGTCTGCCCCAAGGCAAGGCCGACAATCAGATATTGGGCGTGGTGCAGGCCCTGAAAATGAAATACCCGGGGCGCGAGGTGGTGCTGGTGTCCAAAGACATCAACATGCGCGTCAAGGCCCGCGCGCTCGGCCTGGCGGCCGAAGACTACGAAAACGACAAGACCCTCGATGACGGCGAACTGCTCTACCCCGGCTCGCTGGCCCTGCCCCCAGACTTCTGGACCCGGCAAAGCAAGACGCTGGAAAGCTGGCAACAGGGCGGACACACCTTCTACCGCATCAGTGGCCCCATCGTCGAGCAATTGGTCATCAACCAATTCGTCTATTACGAGGCGGCCGGCGAGCCTTCGCTGTACGCCCGGGTGACCGAATTGCGCGGCAAGCAAGCCGTGCTCAAGACGCTGAAGGACTACACCCATCTGAAGAACGCCGTGTGGGGCGTGACCAGCCGCAACCGCGAGCAGAACTTCGCGCTGAACCTGCTGATGGATCCCGACATCGACTTCGTGACGCTGGCCGGCACCGCCGGCACCGGCAAGACCCTGATGGCTCTGGCCGCCGGCCTGACGCAAGTGCTCGATGAGCGCCGCTACACCGAAATCATCATGACCCGCGCCACCGTCAGCGTGGGCGAGGACATCGGCTTTCTGCCCGGCACCGAAGAAGAAAAAATGGGCCCCTGGATGGGCGCTCTGGACGACAACCTGGAGTTTCTGGCCAAGGGCGATGGCGGCAACGCAGGCGAATGGGGGCGCGCGGCCACCAATGAGCTGATTCGCAGCCGCATCAAGGTCAAGAGCATGAACTTCATGCGCGGCCGCACCTTCATGAACAAGTACGTCATCATCGACGAGGCGCAGAACCTGACGCCCAAGCAGATGAAGACGCTGATTACCCGCGCCGGCCCGGGCACCAAGATCATTTGCATGGGCAACCTGGCGCAGATCGATACCCCCTACCTGACCGAAGGCTCCAGCGGCCTGACCTATGCCGTGGACCGTTTCAAAGGCTGGCCCCATGGCGGGCACATCACGTTGGCGCGCGGGGAGCGCTCGCGTCTGGCCGACTTCGCCAGCGACGTGCTTTGATCCTGCAAATTTGATATCTCATCCACGCAACATCCCCTAAACAGGGGATGTTCGGAAGTCTTCCGGCGAAGTAGCTTATCGGGTTTATCGGAAATCGATGCCCTGATGGCGCCTTTTCATGGCCAACCCTGCTGCCGAGCCCTCCTCCCCTCCCACTTCTGAAGTTGCCACACCCGGGCATGTGCCATGGCCAGTGAGCAGCGAATTGCTGCTCGGCCTGGCGGCGGATTGGCTGTGGGTGATGGACATGCAGTTGCGCATCGTGCGCATCGAAAGCCTCAATGCCGGCCGCTTGGCGCCTGACGTCGAGCACGCCGTTGGCCATACGCCCTGGGAAAGCCCGCTGTTTGGCGTGCCCGGACATGGCTGGCGCCGCCATTTGCGGGTGTTGTGGTCGCACCAGCCGTTCAGAGACCTGGAACTGGCTTGGCGCAGCGGCGGACGCATCCGCTGGTCTGCCATCAGCGGCGTGCCGTTGTTCGACGGCAAGCAGCGTTTTTGCGGTTATGTGGGCGTGGCCTGCGACATCACGGCACGCAAGCAGGCAGAACTGGCCATGCGAGAAGCCCGCGCCGATCTGGACGCGACGCTGCGCGCGCTGCCCGATCTGATGTTCGAAGTCGATCAACGGGGCACCATCCACCATGTGCATGCGCCGCAGCCGGAGCTGCTGGCCGCGCCGGCGGATCGCCTGATCGGGCGCAATCACCGCCAATTCCTCCCCGCCGAAGTGATAACCGTCGTCGAGCAAGCCCTGACCGAGGCGCGACAGCAAGGGCACGCGCGTGGATACCGCTATGCCCTGCAACTGCCGCAAGGGCCATGCTGGTTCGAGCTGTCTGCCGCCCGCAAGCACACGCCAGGCAAGGCGACGCCTCGTTATGTGCTGATCGTGCGCGACATCACCGAACTCAAGCGGCGCGAGGCCGAATTGAGCGAGTTGGCTTTTCACGACTCCCTGACCGGCCTGCCCAACCGGCGCCTGCTGATGGACCGCATCGAGCAGACGCTGCTGCGCCAAACGGGGTGGGCCGCTTTGCTGTTCGTCGATCTGGACAACTTCAAGACCATCAACGACACCCGTGGTCACGCCACGGGCGACCAAGTCTTGATGGCGTTTGCCGATAAGCTGCGCCACTCGGTGCGCGAGGCCGATCCGATGGGCCGCCTGGGGGGCGATGAGTTTCTGGTGCTGCTGGTGGACCTGGGCGACGATGCCAGCGTGGCCCGGCGCGCGGTGCAACGCGTGGCGCGCGCATTGATGCAAGCCACCGCACAACCTTACCCGGGCGTAGAGCCGCCTATCTCGGTATCCGTCAGCATCGGGGCGTTGTTGTTTCAAAGCCCCGCATGCCTGAGCGAACTGCTGCCACAGGCAGACGCACTCATGTACCGCGCCAAACAGGCCGGCAAAGGCCGCGTCAGCCTGCGCTGGTACAAGCCCCCCAATCGCCCCCTCGGCGTTGCGGCCCTCACCGAACGCCGAAAGCAGCGCCGAGGGGTGGAAAAACCTCAGAAATCGTCCGAGTAATTGGCCAAGCTCTCAAAGCGGGTCAGCGCATTCAAGAACGCGAGCTTCACCGTCCCCGTGGGGCCGTTGCGCTGCTTGCCAATGATGATTTCGGCCACGCCGGGCTCCTTGCACTGGTCTTTGGTGTAGTACTCGTCGCGGTAGATGAACATGATGATGTCGGCGTCCTGCTCGATGGCGCCGGATTCGCGCAAATCGCTCATCATGGGGCGCTTGTCGGTGCGCTGCTCCACCGAGCGGTTGAGCTGCGACAGCGCAATCACCGGGCATTGCAACTCCTTGGCCAGCATCTTCAGGCCGCGGGAAATCTCACCCAGTTCGGTGGCGCGGTTTTCCCCATCGCTGCTGCTGCCGCTCATCAACTGCAGGTAGTCCACCACGATCAGGCCCAGCTTGCCGCACTGCCGCGCCAGCCGCCGGGCGTTGGCGCGCAGTTCGCTGGGCGTCAGACCCGGCGTTTCGTCGATGTGCAGCGACACGTTGCGCAGCTTCTCGATGGCCTCGGTCAGGCGTGGCCATTCGTCGACGGTCAGCTTGCCGGTGCGCAAATGGCTCTGGTTGATGCGCCCGATGGAGCCGACGATACGCACCGCCAACTGCGCGGCGCCCATTTCCATGGAAAACACCGCCACCGGCAAGCCTTCGTTGAGGGCCACGTGTTCGGCGATGTTGATGGCGAATGCCGTGTTGTGCGTCACCACATCGCCATCGGTGATGTAAAGCCGGCTCGGATGACTGACCGCAATGCACTGACATGGAACCGTGCGGGAAGGCTCGATGCCCGTCAACACCAGGCGCTTGCGCCGCTGGGGGCGCTCTGGCAAGCGTGCCACCTTGTCAGAGAGCAACAGCAGCGATCGCGGTTCGGGATGCGAAATGTGACAAACATACGCCGGAAGGCCCGCGACTCGCTGACCTTGCGCATTGGTGAAGTGGGTGGGCTTGGATGCCACAGAGCACCACCCTCCCAAGGATCGAACCAGCTCGCACACGTCTTGGGCCAATCGGTGACTGGCCGTAGAGAACCGGATGCTGCCCCACCGCTCGACCCAGCCGTCCGTATCGAGCAAACCCCGCAACAAATCCAGCCGCGCTTGTCGATGCGCGCTCAGGTACACGGGGGGGATGAACTTTTGTTCACTCGTCAAGCCAGACAAGCCGAGTTGCTCCAAGGCCGAGCGCAAAGGGTTGTCAGTCACCCCTTGCACGCCCGCCACTTTGCCGCGATGCCGTTGCACGACGCGATAGTTGCAGCGGTCCGCATGCACCACTTCCAACGCTTGCCCGATGCGGGACTGCAACCGGCCCAAGAGTTCTTGCGAGACCGAGCTGAACCGCACCGAGCCAGCCCCGCTGAGACCGCCATCGCCCAACAACGCCCCCAGCACCCAGGGGTCGATCGGCAGCGGCTCATGGTGACCGAACTCACCGCTGTGTGGCTCGATCCAGATGCGCCGGCGGTAGCGCGCTTTGGCGATCAACTGCCGCAGCTGTTGGGTGCTCAGCACCTTGGGCTGAGGCCAATGACGGCACGACACCTGCCACAGATGCTCGTCGCAAGCCTCCGCGCTGCGCCCGTCCGAAAAGGTCAGCCGCCAGACCTGCTTGGTGCCTTGCGGAAACACCCCCGTCACCACCGATGGGCGCCCATCGACCGAGGCCACCGCATCGCCCACGGCCAAATCACCCATCCGCTTCCAACCCGTCAAAGTACGCACTCGCGCATCCAGCGGCTGGGCTTTGCCCATGCTGGGCCGTGCCGCGAGCACGATCAGATCGCCCGGCTGCAGGCCAGCGGTCATGCGGTCCAGGTCCATGAATCCGGTGGGCACCCCGGTGATGTCGTTGGGGTTGTCGGCCATGTCCTGGACCCGGTCCAGCAGATCCACCACCAGCGAGTCCAGCGACTGAAAGCCCTGCTTCATGCGCGAGCCTTCTTCGCCGATGTGGAAGATCTTTTGCTCCGCTTCGTCCAGGATGGCGGCCACTGGCCTGCCTTTGGGGTTGAAGGCCTGGGTGGCGATTTCGTCGCTGACGGAGATGAGCTTGCGCAATATGGCGCGCTCGCGCACGATTTCGGCATAGCGGCGGATGTTGGCCGCGCTCGGCACGTATTGGGCCAAGGTGTTGAGGTAGGCCAAGCCGCCCACTTCATCGGCCTTGCCTTGGCTGCTCAACTGCTCGAACACCGTGATGACGTCCGCGGGCTTGTTCGCATTGATCAGGGCCGCGATGGCGCTGTGGATGAGCTGATGCTCGCTGCGGTAGTAGTCGCTTTCGGAAACCAGGTCGGCCACCCGGTCCCAGGCGCCGTTGTCGAGCAGCAGCCCGCCCAGCACGCTGGACTCGGCTTCGATCGAATGCGGCGGCACCCGCAACTGCGCCATTTCATGGTCGGGCACGAAGGGCAGGCTGTCGGGGTTCAGGTCGTCCATGGGAAATACAGCAGACATGGGATTCCTCTCAGGCCGCCATCTTAGCGGCGCTGCGAACAAGCCATCCAGAAAGCAAAAGCCCCGTCGAGCCGATGCAAGACGGGGCTTGGAATTGGTAGGCGCGATTGGACTCGAACCAACGACCCCCACCATGTCAAGGTGGTGCTCTAACCAGCTGAGCTACGCGCCTGGGTCGGTTGCAAGCCCTGCATTGTAGCAGCAAAATCTGGCTCATCCTGCCACTGGCGCTGAATTTCTCGCGCCTCGTCCAGCCGCTGGATGAGGGCTTGCACGGCTTCGGGCCAGAAGTGCTGGCCGGTGTTTAGGGCCGGGCACATCGAACAACAGCGTTCTTTCGGAACGGGAACACCTTGGGTGCTCAACGCCGCCAGACCCGCTGCACGCCGGGGACGTCCTGCACCACGGCCATGACGCGCGCCACCTTCATCGCATCAGGCACCTCCACGGTGAAGGTCATCCAAGCCACTCCCTTGACGGACTGGGTCTGCACGCCAATGACGTTGATCTTCTCCCTGGCAAACGCATCGGAAATATCGCGCAGCAGGCCCTGGCGGTCTATCGCTTCGACGGCCACGTCCACCGGATAGTGCGGCGCATGCTCGCCTTTGGCCTTGGCGCCGCTCCACTGCACGTCGATGACCCGGCCCGGGTGACGCTGCGCCAAGGTGGCGAAATCGGGGCAATCGGCCCGGTGCACGCTGACCCCTTTGCCGCGCGTGACATAGCCGCGGATGTCGTCCGGCGGGGCCGGCTTGCAGCACTTGGCCAGCTGGGTGAGCAGCGAATCCATGCCCACCACGAGCACGCTGCCCTGCGGGGCCCGGTCTTCGCCGCGGGCTTTTTTGAGCACCACCTCATCGGGCGTGGGCAGGGCCTGGGGCGGGTTGAGGTATTGCTCCACCGCCCGCAGGGTGATTTCTTCCTTGCCCAGCGCCTCGCACAAGGCTTGCGGATGGTCGTAGCCCAGGCCGGCGGCGAGTTCTTCGAGGTTGATGGCGGTCTTGCCCTCGCGCTGCAGCAGCTTGTCCAGCGCTTCGCGGCCGCGCTGGATGTTGTCTTGCGCGGCCAGCGCGTTGAACCAGGCCCGCACCTTGCTCTTGGCCCGGTGGCTGACCAGATAGCCCTGCTCCGGATTGAGCCAGTCCCGCGACGGCCCGCCCTCCTTGGCGGCGACGATTTCGACGGTCTGCCCATTCTGCAGCGGGGTGTTGAGCGTGACCATGGCGCCATCGACGCGGGCGCCACGGCAGCGGTGTCCCAGATCGGTATGCACCGCATAGGCAAAGTCCACCGGCGTGGCCCCCTTGGGCAGCTCGACGATGGCGGCATGCGGCGTCAGCACGTAGATGGCATCGTCGAACAGATGCTGCGCCGCCCCCATGTCGCTCTGCCAGGCCAGGAGCTGGCGCAGCACAGCGATCTTGGCGTCGTAGTCGGAACTGGCGCTCACCCCGGCATAGCCCTTGGCGCCGGCCTCCTTGTAGGCCCAGTGGGCGGCCACGCCGTGCTCGGCATGCTCGTGCATGGCCTGGGTGCGGATCTGGATTTCGAAGGCGCGCCCCTGCTCGTCGCGCACCACCGTGTGCAAAGACTGATAGCCGTTGGGCTTGGGCTTGGCGATGTAGTCGTCGAACTCTTCGGGCACCGGGCTGAAGTGCGCATGGGCGTATGCCAGCACCCGATAGCAATCGTCGATTTCGGGCACCACCACGCGCAAGGCCCGGATGTCGAACACCTGATCGAAATCCAGCGACTTGCCGCGCATCTTCTTGACGATGCTGTAAATGTGCTTCGGCCGTCCCTGCACCTCGGCCTGGATGCCTTGGGCCCGCAAAGCCGCTTCCAATTGGCTGCGCACCTGCTCCACATGGCTTTCGCGCTCGACGCGCTTCTCATCCAGCAGCCGGGCGATCTGTTTGTAAGTGTCTGGCTCCAGAAAACGGAAGGCCAAGTCTTCCATTTCCCATTTGAGCTGCCAGATGCCCAGCCGGTTGGCCAGCGGCGCGAACACGTGCAGCGATTCGCTGGCCAGGCTTTCGTCAGGCACGGTTTTGGAGGCGGCGTGATAGCGCAGCGTCTGTAAGCGTGAAGCCAGCCGTAGCATCACCACCCGCAGATCCCGCGAGAAGGCCAGCAACATCTTGCGGATGTTCTCCGTCTGGCTGGCTTCGAGTTCGGTGGCACCGATGCGGGCCGCCGCGGTGCCGGCCTGCTCGGCAGCGGCGCGCTGCGCGCGAATCTGCGCGGCCTTCAGGCGGGTTTGCCGCTGGAGTTGCACCAGTTTGGTGGTTTCGATGGCCACATCGGCGTAGTCGGGCCCGAAGGCTTTGCTGATCACCTCCCGCGGGCGGTTGAGGTACTGGCAGGCGTACACCAGATACACACACGCCTTCATTTCGGTCGTGCCGCCGATGGCGTCGATGATCTGGGCCACGCCATCGGCGTGATCGAGGGTGTTTTCGCCGGTGTCCAGCGTCTCGGCCAGCAGCAGCGGTTCGGCAAAGGCACGGGCGCGCTCGACGGCGCGCGGATCGGTGGGGACGGTTGGGCGACGGGCCAAGGCCGACACCAGGGCCGGCACGGGCGCCTCCGGCGGCTGGCCAACGGGCTTGGCAAGGCTGGTCGATGCAAGGGTTTCGACCATCATGCCTCCAGCAAGAATGCACGCACTGCGGCGACCTGATCGTCGGCCACGAGCGTGGGGGCGTGCCCCACGCCGGCGAATTCGACCAGCCGGGCCCGCGGTCCGCGCTGCGTCATGGCCAGCGCCGTCTCGCGGCTGAGCAAGTCGGACTGCGCGCCGCGCAGCAGCAGCGTGGGCGCAGTGATGGCGTCATAGAGTTGCCAGAGCACGGCTTCGCCAGCCTGAGCGGCCTGGCGCGTGGCCTCGCCGTCTTCGGCGGCCAGCAGGGCTTTGAAAGGCACGGCGATGTCGGGGTCGTAATGGAAGGTCCAGCCCCCCTGCACCGCGCGCAGCATGGGGCGCGACAACGCCAGCCACTGCTCGGGCGTGTGCGGCCCGAAGGAGCGGGAAATCTCCCACAGCGCGTCGGCGGCGGCCTGCTCCGACGCAAACACCGGCTGTATGCCCAGATAGGCGCCGATGCGCCGCAGCGAGGACGGCTCGATCACCGGCCCCACGTCGTTGAGCACCAGGCGACGCAAGCCCCCAGCCGGTTGCGCGGCCAGGGTCATGCCGATGAGCCCGCCCATGCTGGTGCCCACCCAGTCGATGGTCAGGGCATACGGCTCGGCCGTGCCAGCGACCGCGGCATGGCGCTGGCGCAAATGCGCCAGCAGCACGCCCAGGTCATTCGCATAAGTCGGAATCTGATAGGCCATCGGATCGGCCAGCCAGTCGCTGTGGCCACGGCCGGCCACGTCCACGCACACCACGCAGGCGTGCGGCGCCAGCGCCTGGGCCAGGACATCGAAATCGCGCGACTGGCGGCTCAAGCCGTGAACGCAGACGACCACATGGGCAGGACAGGGCTGCCCGGTGGCGTTCCACTCCCACCAGGCGATGCGGCGCTCGTCACTGTGCTTGGCCCGAGGGCCAGGCACATCGAGGTGATGCAGTACGGGTTCCATGAGGCTATGGGGTCTGTGGCCGGTTGCGGTCGAACCCGCCGGCGCGGGTTCCCCGATAATGCTCCGGCACCGATCGTAAATCATCAGGAGTTACAGCATGCTGAACGGAAAAACCGCCCTGGTCACCGGATCGACCAGCGGCATCGGCTTGGGCATCGCCAAGGCGCTGGCGCGCCAAGGGGCCAACGTCATGCTCAACGGCTTCGGCGAGGTGGAAGCCGCCAAAGCCGAAGTCGCGGCTTTGGGCGTGAAGGTGAGCTACCACCGCGCCGACATGAGCAAACCGGCCGAGATCGAAGACATGATGAAGGCCGCCGCCGCGGAGTTCGGTCGGGTGGACGTGCTGGTCAACAACGCGGGCATCCAGCATGTGGCGAACATCGAGGATTTCCCCGTCGATCGCTGGGACGCCATCATCGCCATCAACCTCAGCAGCGCGTTTCACACCACGCGGCTGGCGCTGCCGGCCATGAAGGCCGCGAACTGGGGACGCATCATCAATGTGGCCTCGGTGCATGGGCTGGTGGCCTCGGCGCAAAAATCCGCATACGTGGCTGCCAAGCACGGCATCGTGGGGCTGACCAAGGTCACCGCCCTGGAGACGGCCACCACGGGCGTGACGTGCAACGCCATCTGCCCCGGCTGGGTGCTGACCCCGCTGGTGCAGAAGCAGGTGGACGCCAAAGTCGCGGCGCTGGGCATCAGCAACGAAGAAGCCACGCGCCGGCTGCTGGGCGAAAAAGAGCCTTCGATGCAGTTCACCACGCCAGAGGAACTGGGCGAACTGGCCGTCTTCTTCTGCTCGCCGGCGGCCAACAATGTGCGTGGCGTGGCCTGGAACATGGATGGCGGCTGGGTCGCCCAGTGACGCGATCACTGTAGCTGCACGCTGCCCGAGACGGTGACTTGCACCAGCGTCTTGCCCGGCTCTGCCGGCACGGGTGCCGACATCACCGCGGCGTTGGCGTCGGCCGCCATCATCATGCGCGGCCGCATGGCGTATTCCTGGCCGCCTTCGCTGACGGCCACTTCGCGCAGCGTGTAGCCGCTGAACCCGAAATCTTTGGCCACTTGCTGGGCCGTGGCTTTGAAGCGGGCAATGGCCTCGCTGCGAATGCCGTCCTCCAACGCCTGGCGGGCCTGACGGCTGAGCGAGAAGTGCATCTGCGAAAGCGCCATGCCGGGGGTATCGCCAGCAGTGGCGGCGATGCGGGCGATGTCTCGGCCCTGAACCAGCAATTCCGCGCTGCCCTGCCAGCCCACGATCTGGCCTTCCCGGTTGTGGCGGGGCTGCACGCTGAACCCGCCGCTGCTGACCTCCAGTTCCCCCTCCTTGACGCGCGGGCGCACGTGGCGCAAGGCGTTGTCCAAAGCGGTCTGGAGTTGGCGCTGGACGGTGGCGGCGTCGGCCGCCTGGGCGCGGTGCGTCAACACCACGGTGAGCCAGTCCTGCACCGCCTCCTGCTGGGCGCTGGCGCTGAGTTGGACCACATTGTGCGGGGCCGGCGCAGGCGCCTGCGCCCAGAGCGGCGATGTCAGAGCCAGCGCAACCCCGGTGAGCGTGACAGCGCGAAAGCGTTGGAAGTTCGTCATGGTTTTATCACTCCTGAATGAGACAGCCGCCAGTGTGCCACCGAAAACGGGCCTTGCCGAGCGATCCGCCGCACAAAGGCGCAACATCTGTAACCGGGCGTTTCGCCGGCCGCCCACCCGCTTTCCGACCCGGCCGGCAGTGTCACAATGAGCACTGTTACATTTTCGGGAGCCTGCCATGCCGACTCTGCCCAACCGCGCGGACCGCATCATCGTCGTGGACGACGATGCGCGCATCCGCGACCTGCTCAATCGCTATTTGACCCAGGAGGGCTTTGACGTGTGGGTAGCCGAAGATGCGCGCACGCTGGACAAGCTGCTCATGCGCGACACGGTGGACCTGATCGTGCTCGACCTGATGCTGCCCGGCGAAGACGGGCTGAGCATCTGCCGCCGCCTGCGGGCCGCGAACAACCGCACCCCCATCATCATGCTGACGGCCAAAAGCGAGGACGTGGACCGCATCGTCGGGCTGGAAGTGGGGGCCGATGACTACCTCGGCAAGCCGTTCAACCCACGGGAATTGCTGGCACGCATCCATGCCGTGCTGCGCCGCCGCCCACCGCCAGAGGTGCCTGGCGCGCCCTCCGCCGAGCAAGAGGTGGTGACGTTCGGCCCCTTCGAGCTGGACTTGGGCAAGCGCATCTTGCGCAAAAACGGCAAGGAAGTGGGCTTGACCACCGGTGAATTCGCCATGCTCAAGGCCCTGGTTCGCCACCCCAGGCAGCCCATGTCGCGCGACAAACTGGCGCAACTGGCCCGCGGCCGCGAGTTCGAGCCTTTTGACCGCAGCCTCGATGTGCAGGTGTCGCGGCTGCGCAAGCTGATCGAGGCCGACCCATCCTCGCCCCGCTATCTGCAAACCGTCTGGGGGGTGGGCTATGTGTTCGTGCCCGATGACGACGCCTGAGCGCGCATGAGCACCAACAGCCCCAGCCCGGTTCGGGGCATCAGCCTGTTCTGGCGCACGTTTTTGCTGCTGGGCGCGTTGCTGATGGGCTCGGTACTGGCCTGGTTTCTGACGTTTCTCACCCTGGAAGAAGAGCCCCGGGCGCTGCAGAGCGCCCAGCAGCTCGCCTCGGTCGTCAACCTCACCCGCGCCGCCATGGTCCACGCCGACCCGATTGCGCGGGTGTCGCTCGTCAAGACGCTGGTGGAACAGGAAAACGTGCGCATCGCCGTGCGCGAACCCACCGACACTTACCGGGCTTACGACCAGGACGCCTTGAGCCGGCGCATCAGCGAGCTGCTGGCGTCGCGGCTGGGGCCGGAAACCATCGTGGCACGGGAAGTCAACGGCTTCGAGGGGCTGTGGATCGGCTTCATGATCGACGACGATAACTTCTGGCTGCTGGCTGATCCGGAACGGGTGGGCAGCATCAGGGGACAGACCTGGCTGGTTTGGCTCGGCATTGCGGCAAGCCTCTCGCTGCTGGGGGCGGCCCTGTTCGCGGGCTTGCTCAACCGGCCGCTGAAGCAACTTTCGGCGGCCACGGCGCGGGTGCGCGACGGGGATTTCCGCTCTGGCCGGCTCGACGAGGAGGTGGCCACCATCGAAATTCGCGAGGTCAACGTCGGCTTCAACCGGATGGCCGAGCAACTAGCCAAGGCCGAAACCGATCGCACGCTGATGCTGGCCGGCATCTCGCACGATCTGCGCACCCCCCTGGCCCGGCTGCGGCTCGAAACCGAGATGAGCGTGCCCGATGAAACCGCCCGCCAGCTCATGGCCGCCGATATCGAGCAGGTCACGGCCATCATCGACAAGTTTCTGGACTACGCCCGCGCCGAGCACGTGCAGATGGGCGCGGTGTGCCTCGATGAAGTGATTCAAGCGGCCCTGCAGCCCTATGCCGGCGCGCCCGATTGCGAGGTGCGGTTTGCCCCAGACCAGCGCTGGATGGTGCAGGCCGACGAGGTGGAACTGCGCCGGGTGATCGACAACTTGCTGGAAAACGCTTCGCGCTACGGGCGCAGCAGCGACCAGACGCTGCGCGTGGACATCCACATTCGTGCCCACGCCGACTGGGTACAGCTGGAACTGACGGACCACGGCGCAGGCGTACCCGCCGACCTGTTGCCGCGCATCGTGGAGCCATTCTTTCGCGCCAACGAGGCACGCACCGCCGCCACCGGCTCCGGCTTGGGGCTGGCGATTGCGGTCAAGACGATGCAGCGCATGGGGGGGCAATTGCGCCTGCGGCCCGCCGCCACGGGCGGCTTGACGGCCGAACTGCTGCTGCGCCCTGCCTGAGCCCAACCCTTGCTCAAGCCATGCGCTGCAGCAGCACCACCGCCCGGCATTCGATGCTCAGCCCCTGACCGACCGGCCCGAGTTTTTCAGCGGTTTTGGCTTTGACGTTGACCTGCTCCTGCCGCACCCCGAGGATGGCGGCAATGCGTTGTCGCATCGCTGCCTTGTAAGGGGCCAACTTGGGCGCCTGCGCAACGACGGTGGCGTCCACATTGGCCAAGACATAACCCAAGGCTTGGGCCTGGGCCCAGGCGTGGGCCAGCAATTCGGCCGAGTCGGCCCCTTGAAAGCGGGCCTCGGTGTCGGGAAACAAGGTGCCGATGTCGCCCAACGCCGCAGCCCCCAGAATGGCATCGGTGATGGCGTGCAGCAATGCATCGGCATCCGAATGCCCAAGCAATCCACTGTGATGGGGGATTGCCACCCCGCCCAGCACGAGTGGACGGCCCGGAACCAGAGCGTGCACATCCCAGCCTTCCCCCACGCGCCACAGGGGCTGCGCCTCAGGGCGGGGGGTCATGCCGCCTCCTGGGCCGCGTCGGCATGCATCAACAAGGCTTGAGCCATGGCGAAATCCTCCGGGTAAGTGACTTTGAAGTTGCGGCTGCTGCCGACCACCAGCAGCGGCCGCTCGCCGAGGGCCTCCACCGCGCTGGACTCGTCGGTCACACCTTGGAAGCCCGAGGCTTGGCGCGCGGCCAGCGCCTGGTACAACACCTGCCAGCGGAACATCTGAGGCGTCTGGGCCAGCCATTTGTCACCGCGCTCCACCGTGGCTTGCACCCTGGGTGGGGCTTGCTGGCCGGTGGCTTGTTTCAAGGTGTCGGGCAGCGGCAGGGCCAGCAGCCCGCCCACCGGCTCATCGCGGCAAGCGTCGATCAACCGTTCGATATCGGCCGGGCGGATCAGGCAGCGGGCGGCATCGTGCACCAGCACCCAGTCTTGCGCTCTGGCCCCAGCCCCTGAGAGGGCCAGCAAGCCATTGAAGACACTGTGCGCACGGGTTTCGCCGCCTACATGCCAAACCCGGATGCGCTCGTCGGCGGCATGGTATTGCGTGTCGCCCGGCGCCACCACCACGCCCACGCCGGCGATGGCAGGCACCGCCAGAAAAGCGGCCACGGTGTGATCGATCACGCGACGGCCTGCGACGCGCTGGTATTGCTTCGGCCCTTGCGCGCCCGAGCGGCTGCCCACGCCGGCGGCAGGAATCAAGGCGTACAGCCGCTGCGGGCCGTCGGCTCGGTCATCGAAAGGCCGCAGAACGGGTTCGGGCATGGCTGGGGGCGGGATGGTCATGGTGAAGTCGGATTCTAAAATCCCGCTTGGCCGACACCCCGCCCACGTTGGAGCGGGGTGTCTGCGCTTGTCATTGCCTTCGCCGTTCATGGACCTGCCCAAACTCACCCCCGGAAAACGCTTTGCCCTGCCCCGCCCCCTCGGTTCTGCCGACGCTTTGCTGCTGGCCGAACTGGCTCGCCGCGAAACGTCAGAAGGCCGTCCGCTGGCCATCGTCACCGCCGACGCGGCCGACGCACAGCGACTCCTGGAAGAAATCCCGTTCTTTGGACCGGAACTGCGCTGCGCCCTGTTCCCGGACTGGGAGACGCTGCCCTATGACAGCTTCTCGCCCCATCAAGACTTGATCTCGGAGCGGCTGGCCACGCTGTGGCGTATCCAGCAGCGGCACGCCGACGACGGGGCCGACGTGGTGCTGGTGCCGGCCACCACGGCGCTGTATCGGCTGGCGCCCCCGTCGTTCCTCGCGGCATACACCTTTTCCTTCCAGGTGCGCCAGAAGCTGGACGAGGCCAAGTTGCGGGCGCAACTGACGCTGGCGGGCTACCAGCATGTCACCCAAGTCGTCAGCCCTGGCGAGTATGCGGTGCGCGGCGGCCTCATCGACTTGTTCCCCATGGGCTCGCCCGTGCCCTACCGGGTGGACCTGTTCGACGACGAGATCGACTCGATCCGCACCTTCGACCCGGACACCCAACGCAGCCTCTACCCCGTGCCCGAGGTGCGGCTGCTGCCAGGACGGGAATTCCCCATGGACGAAGCCGCCCGCGCCCGATTCCGGGCCCGCTGGCGCGAACTGCTCGACGGCGACCCCACCAAAAGCCGCATCTACAAAGACATGGGCAACGGCGTGGCCACGGCCGGCATCGAGTATTACCTGCCCCTGTTCTTCGAGCAAACCGCCACCGTCTTCGACTACCTGGGCCAAGATGGCCCGCATGCCGCGACCTTGGTGCTCCATGGCGACTTGGACCATGCCTTTGCGCGCTTTTGGCAAGACACCCAGGAGCGCTACCGCTTGATCCAAGGTGACCCGGAGCGTCCGGCGCTGCCGCCTCAGGCGTTGTTTCTGGATGCCGAAGGTTTCTACGCCGCTGCCCGCGCCCATCGGCAGTTGGCGCTTCGGCCCGAGCAGCCCGAAGCCCGCGCCCTGACCTGGGCCCAGGGTCTGCCGGACTTGGCCGCCCAGCGCGGGGCCGAAGACCCTTTGGCCAAGCTGCAAGCCCACATTCGCCAAACCCCGGCCCGCGTGCTGCTGCTGGCCGAAAGCGACGGCCGACGCGAAAGCCTGCTGGACTTTCTGCGCGCCAGCGGCCTGAACCCACCCGCCTTCGACTCGTTGGCCGAATTCCAGGCCAGCGCCGAAAAAACCGGCATCGCCACCGCCGCGCTGGCCAACGGCTTTGCCTGGACTGACGGCGGCATCCACTTCGTCACCGAAACCGAGCTGTTCGCCGCCGGCCCCACCCTGCGGCGCCGCCGCAAGCAAGAGCAGGTCAGCGACGTCGAGGCGCTGATCAAGGATTTGAGCGAACTCAACGTGGGCGACCCCGTGGTGCACAGCGCCCACGGCATTGGACGCTACCGCGGCCTGGTCCATATGGACATGGGCGCCACCAACCCCGACGGCAGCCCCGCGCAGCAAGAATTCCTGCACCTGGAATACGCCCAGGGCGCGGCGCTGTACGTGCCCGTCAGCCAGTTGCACCTCATCAGTCGCTACACCGGCGTCAGCCCCGAGGAGGCCCCACTGCATCGCTTGGGGTCCGGCCAGTGGGACAAAGCCAAGCGCAAAGCCGCCGAACAGGTGCGCGACGCCGCCGCCGAACTGCTCAACCTCTATGCCCGCCGCGCTGCCCGCCAGGGCCATGCCTTTCGCTTCAGCGCGCAGGACTACGAACAGTTCGCCAACGATTTTGGCTTTGAGGAAACCCCCGATCAGAAAGCCGCCATCCACGCCGTCATTCAGGACATGATCAGCCCGCAACCCATGGACCGCCTGGTCTGTGGCGACGTGGGCTTCGGCAAGACGGAAGTGGCGCTGCGCGCCGCCTTCGTGGCCGTGACCGGAGGCAAGCAGGTGGCCTTTTTGGCCCCGACCACCTTGCTGGCCGAGCAGCACTACCAGACCCTGGTGGACCGCTTTGCCAAGTGGCCCGTCCGCATCGCCGAGATGAGCCGCTTCCGTACCGCCAAAGAGATCAACGCCGCCATGAAAGGGATCGCCGATGGCACCGTGGACATCGTGGTGGGCACGCACAAGCTGCTCAGCGAAAAAACCCAGTTCAAAAACCTGGGCCTGCTCATCATCGACGAGGAGCACCGCTTTGGCGTGCGGCACAAAGAAGCGATGAAAGAACTGCGCGCCGAGGTGGATGTGCTCACGCTCACTGCCACGCCCATTCCGCGCACCCTGGGCATGGCGCTGGAGGGCTTGCGCGATTTGAGCGTGATCGCCACCGCGCCGCAGCGCCGCCTGGCCATCAAGACCTTTGTGCGCAACGAGGACAACGGCATCATCCGCGAAGCCGTCTTGCGCGAGCTCAAGCGCGGCGGGCAGGTGTACTTCCTGCACAACGAGGTCGAAACCATCGAAAACCGCAAGCAAAAGCTGCAAGACATCCTGCCCGAAGCGCGGATCGCCGTCGCCCACGGCCAGATGCCTGAACGCGAGCTCGAACGCGTCATGCGCGACTTCGTGGCCCAGCGCTACAACCTGCTGCTGTGCTCCACCATCATCGAGACCGGCATCGACGTGCCCAACGCCAACACCATCGTCATCAGCCGCGCCGACAAATTCGGGCTGGCGCAGTTGCACCAATTGCGCGGGCGCGTGGGCCGCAGCCACCACCAGGCCTACGCCTACCTGCTGGTGCCCGACATAGAGGGGCTGACCAAGCAAGCCGCCCAGCGGTTGGAAGCCATCCAGCAGATGGAGGAACTCGGCAGCGGCTTTTACCTGGCCATGCACGACCTGGAAATCCGCGGGGCCGGCGAAATCCTGGGCGAAAACCAAAGTGGCAACATGATGGAAGTGGGCTTTCAGCTGTACAACGAAATGCTGGCCGAGGCCGTGGCCAGCCTCAAAGCCGGCCGTGAGCCCGACCTGCTCAAACCCTTGTCGGCCACCACCGACATCAACCTGCACGCCCCCGCCCTGCTGCCCAACGACTACTGTGGCGACGTGCACCTGCGCCTGAGTTTTTACAAAAAGCTCGCCACGGCCAAAACCATCGATCAAATCGACGCCTTGGTCGAAGAAATCGTGGACCGTTTCGGCAAACTCCCCCCTCAGGCGCAAACGCTCATGGACGTCCATCGCCTGCGCGTGCTGTGCGCCCCCTACGGCGTGCAGAAGGTGGACGCCACACCCGGCGTCATCCTCATCACCTTCCGGCCCAACCCGCCCGTGGACCCGATGCGCATCATCGAGCTGGTGCAGAAGAACAAGCACATCAAGCTGGCCGGCAACGACAAACTGCGCATCGAGCGCGCCCTGCCTGAACCCAAAGACCGCGCCCAAATGGTGCGGGATGTGCTCAGGTCGTTGGGGCAACCGTCGAAGATGGCCGACTCGGCGTTGCTGGCTTGATGCCGGCCCGCGGGGGCAGGCGGCGGGCATCAGCCTGCCCCTGTGCCCTCACCTGTTCAAGCCAGCGCTGGCGCTGCTCGGGCGTGGACTTGTGCACGGGGCCGATACGCGTCATGTCAACCGGTTTGAGGCCGCAGAACCTCAAGATGCTGCGCTCCAGGGACCGTGCCGTGGGGTCGCCCTGAATGAATCGCAAATACCAGCCCGGGGAATCGGTGGTCATGATTACCCTGGCGCTGCGCCCAGCCAGCAGACCATCGACCAAACCATTGGGCAGATAACGAAACGCCCAGCCTCGCTCCAGCACGCGATCGAAAAAACCCTTTAGCAGGGCTGGCATGGAGCCCCACCAGACGGGAACGACCACCACGATACGCCGTGCCTCTGCGATAAGCTGCTGTGCCCGTTGCAGATCGGGTTCCAAGGCCTGTTGCCCGTTGAAGCCCTGATGGAGGATGGGGTCGAACGCCAATTGGCGCAGCGCCAGCAGTTCCACCCGTGCCCCTGCCTCGCGCAGTCCGTCTGCGTGGCTCTTCGCCAATGAGGCACACAAGGAATCAGCATCGGGATGCCCGTCAATGATGAGTACGTCAGCCAAGTCACACCTTCCTTTTGAATCTTTACATTGTCAATATTGACCGGCCAAGTATTCGATAAAATCTTTCTTATGTCAAGTTTAGTCACCAACAAACGCGCCTACCACCATGGCAACCTGCGCCAGGCCTTGCTCGATGCGGCGCTGCGCCTGCTGGCCGAAGTCCCGGCCGCCAAGCTGAGCCTGCGCGAATTGGCGCGCTCCGCGCAGGTCAGCCACGCGGCGCCTTATCACTACTTCCCCGACCGCGAGGCGTTGATCCGTGCGGCCGGAGTGGAAAGTATGCGGCGCCTGCTGCAGGCCCAGCACCGGGCAGTGGCCGAATCCCATGGCCCACGACAACGCCTGCTGGCCTTGGGACTGGCCTATATGCGCTTTGCCGCGCAAGAGCCGCACTGCTTTGCCCTGGTGTTCGACCCACAGTACTGCAGCCCCGGCGAACCATCGGAAGAGATGGCCCCCCTGATCGCCGAGAACGAGCGCCTGCTGGCCGATTGCGTCAACCAGGCACGGACAGCCGGGGTATTGCCCCCGGTTCCAGCGCAGCACCTGGCCACGGGGTTTTGGGGAGCTGTACACGGGTTGGCCCAACTGACCATGGCTGGGCACATCGACCTTCCCGCCGCCGAAGCGGCACTGGACGCCTTGCTGGCGGCCACGCCGCATCCGCAATAATCCGGAAATGTCTACCCCGATCGAATTTGCCCCTGGTCTGACCGTCCAGGGCTTCACCCCCCCCTTGCGCTTGCGCGATTTCAAGCTCATAGCTTTCGACATGGACTCCACGCTCATCAACATCGAGTGCGTGGACGAGATTGCCGACGCCGTGGGTCGCAAGGCCGAAGTGGCCGCCATCACCGAAGCGGCCATGCGCGGCGAGATCACCGACTTCCAGGAAAGCCTGCGCCGCCGCCTGGCCCTGCTGCGCGGCGTCACCGAAGCCGACATGTTGCGGGTCTACAACGAACGCCTGCGCCCCAACCCCGGCGCGGCCGAACTCATCGACGCCTGCCATGCCGCCGGGCTGAAGGTGCTGCTGGTCTCGGGGGGGTTCACCTTCTTCGCCGAGCGCCTCAGGCAGCGCCTGGGTATCGACTTCGTGCGCGCCAACCAGCTGGAAATCGCCGACGGCGCCCTGACGGGCCGCCTGGTCGCGCAATGCTGGGGCGAGATTTGCGACGGCGCCGAAAAACGCCGCACCTTGCTGGAAGTGGCCAGCCTGCTGGGCGTGCAACCGAGCCAATGCATTGCCGTGGGCGATGGCGCCAACGACTTGCCCATGATGGCGGCCGCCGGGTTGTCGGTGGCCTACCATGCCAAGCCCAAGGTGCGGGAACAAGCCATGGTGTCCATCCACCAAGGCGGGCTGGACCGGTTGCTGGAAATCGTCCGCCCCTGAGGCGCTCCCCTGCCCATGACCGCTCCCGAGCCCACCGCCCGTCCCCCTCGCCCGCGCTGGGTCAGCCACCTCGGCACGGTGGCGCTGGTGCTGATCGTGCTTTTGGGGGTACAAGCCTGGCAGACCCGCCACGTGAGCGCTGCGCTGGACACCGCCGCCCCGGCGCAATGGCTCGCCGCTGACGGCTCGCTGCAAAGCGGACGCTTGCAAGACGCCATCGATGCGATGCGCCGCCCCGGCCAACCCGTGGCGTTGTACGTGTGGGCGGAATGGTGCCCCATCTGCCGAGCGCAGCAAGGCACCATCGACCGGCTGGGGCAAGACTGGCCCGTCCTCACCGTGGCCATGCAATCGGGTGAGGCCGCCCAGGTGTGGCGCTACCAACAACAGCACGGCCTGGGCTGGCACACGGTGATCGACCCGCGTGGCCAGCTTTCCCGGGAACTGGGGTTTCGCTCGGTGCCGGCGTTTGTGGTCATCGACGCGCAAAACCGGCTGCGTCTCCCCACGGTCGGCTACACCTCGGCCTGGGGCATGCGGGCGCGCCTCTGGCTGGCCCGCCTGCTTTGACGCGGGCTCTTCGGCCCCTCAGCCCTGCAAGGCCTTGGCCAGTCGGCCCACGCCTTCGCGGATGCGGTCTTCGCCCACGGTGGCAAAGCTCAGGCGGAACGTGGACACATCGGGGTCGCGGGCAAAAAACGGCGCTCCGGGCACGAAAGCCACCCCGTGCTCGATGGCACGCCGCGCCAGTTCGTTGCCATCGGCCAGACGCCCCCCCGCTCCGGTCAGCCGCGCCCAAACGAACAAGCCCCCTTGTGGCGCCACGAAGGACACCGCCTCCCCCAATTCGCTGCGCAGCGCCTCCACCATGGCTTGCGCGCGCTGCGCGTACACCTGCCGTACCCGCTGCAAGGTGCCGGGCATGCGCCCGGCCTTGAGGTACTGCGCAGCCGTGGCCTGGGCAAAGGTGCTGGTGTGAGCGTCGCTGAACTGCTTGCACATGACCGCCTTGGCCAGCAATTCGGGCGGGGCGATCATCCAGCCCACGCGCAAGCCTGGGCTGAGCACTTTGCTCAACGAGCCACAATGCACCAACCGCTGTCGACTGCCCGGCACCTGGTCGCTCAAGGCCAGCAGGCTGGGCGGGGGCGCTTCGCCGAAGTACAAATCACCATACGGGTCGTCTTCAACGATCAAGGTGTCGTGCCGCACCGCCATCTCCAGCACCTGGTGCCGGCGTTCCAGGCTCAACATGGCGCCGCTGGGGTTGCCGAATGTGGGAATCAGGTAAACGAACTTGGGGCGATGCTCGACGATCAGTTGCTCCAGCCGCTGCACGTCCACCCCGTGGCCGTCGATGGGGGCGGTGATGAGCTGCGCTCCGTATAGGCGGAAGCACTGGATGGTGGCCAGGAAGGTGGGGCCTTCGACGATGACCTTGTCACCGGGGGAGATCAGCGTCTTGCCCAGCAAATCCAGCGCTTGCTGGCTGCCAGTGGTCACCAGCAGTTGCTCAGGCAACACCTGGGCGCCTTTGCTGCCCATGAATTCGGCCAACTGTTCGCGCAAAGGCTGATAGCCCTCGGTGGCACCGTATTGCAGGGCCGCGCCCGGCTCCTGCTCCAGCGCCGCCAGGCTGGCCTGGCGGATGCCATCCACATCGAACATCGCCGCATCCGGGAAGCCCCCCGCGAAGCTGATGATGCCGGGCTTGCCCAACAGCTTAAAGAGCTCACGGATGGCGGAAGTCTCGACGTTGTTGAGGCGATCGGCAAAACGGACGGCGGAAGAGTCACTCATCGGGGAGAATTCCATACATGAACCAGGAACAGATCGAGCGGTTTTTCGCCACCTTGAAGGCAGCCAATCCCCAGCCCAACACGGAATTGGAGTATACGAGCGTGTTCGAACTGCTGGCCGCCGTGCTGCTGAGCGCCCAAGCCACCGATGTGGGCGTCAACAAGGCCACGCGCCGGCTGTTTCCCGTGGCCAACACGCCACAGAAAATCCTGGCCCTGGGGCTCGAAGGGCTGGAGTCTTACATCAAAACCATTGGCCTGTATCGCAGCAAAGCCAAGCACCTGATGCAGACCTGTCAGATTCTGGTGGAGCGACACGCCGGCCAGGTGCCGCGCACGCGCGAAGCCCTGGAGGCTCTGCCCGGGGTGGGCCGCAAAACGGCCAATGTGGTGCTCAACGTCGCCTTCGGCGAGCCGACCATGGCGGTGGACACCCATATCTTCCGCGTGAGCAACCGCACGGGCCTGGCCCCCGGCAAAACCCCGCTGGCCGTGGAGCGGCAACTGCTCAAGCGGGTGCCCGCGCCTTATCGGGTCGATGCCCATCACTGGCTGATCCTGCACGGGCGCTATGTCTGCCAGGCCCGGCGGCCACAGTGCGAGCGCTGCGCCGTTGCCGACTGCTGCGACCACGCCCGCGCCGCCCGCCGACGCGCCCCGTAAGCCATGAGTCGAGAGCAGCCCTCCCACGTCCTGCCCTGGCTGGCGCCCGGCGAGCCGTTCCCCGATGTGGAGCAAGCCTGGCGTCAGGGCGACCCCATTCCCGGCTTGTTGGCAGCAGGCGGTTCGTTGGACACGCCGACGCTGCTGCGCGCCTATTCCAGCGGGATTTTCCCCTGGTTCAGCGACGACCAGCCCATCCTCTGGTGGAGCCCGGATCCGCGCATGGTCCTGCGGCCTGAGCACTTTCGCCTGCACCCCTCGCTGCGCAAAACCCTGCGCGCCGGCCTCAAAAGCGGCCGGCTGGACATCCGCATCGACACGGCGTTCGAGCGCGTCATCCGGGCCTGCGCGCAGACACCGCGCAGTGGGCAACGCGGCACCTGGATCGTGCCGGCCATGATCGATGCCTATGCCGAGCTGCATCGCGCCGGCTGCGCCCACAGCGTCGAGACCTGGTGGGAGGGTGAACTGGTCGGTGGCCTGTACTGCGTCGGCATCGGGCGGATGGTCTTTGGCGAATCCATGTTCAGCCACCGCAGTGACGCCTCCAAAATGGCGCTGGCCGCCCTCGTGGCATGCGCACGGGCCTGGGGCGTACCAGCCATCGACTGCCAGCAAAACACCCGGCACCTGGCTTCTCTGGGCGCCGCTGAAGTCAGCCGGCAAGCTTTTCTCGGCTGGGTGCATGAGGCCATCCGGCAGCCTGGGCCCGACTGGCGCTTCGACCCCGTATACTGGGGCCAGCTTTCGACCAACGGTGCTGCCCTGCCGTGACCTACCCCAAAGAGCTTCCGCTGCACGCCGTGCAGTTTTATGCCACGGCGCCTTACGCCTGCAGTTACCTGCCCGGGCGAGTGGCCCGCTCCCAGGTCGCCACCCCCAGCCACCTCATCCACAACGACACCTATTCCGGACTGGTGACAATGGGGTTTCGGCGCAGCGGCCTGTTCACCTACCGCCCGCATTGCGACGGCTGCCGGGCCTGCATCCCGCTGCGGGTCGATGCCCAAGCCTTCCGCCCCAACCGCAGCCAGCGCCGGGCCTGGAGCCGCCATGCCGCGCTGCAGGCTCGGGTCATGACGCTCGGCTACTCCGAAGCCCATTACCAGCTCTACCTGCGCTACCAGCGGCACCGCCACCCCGGCGGCGGCATGGACCACGACAACACCGACCAGTACAGCCAATTCCTGTTGCAGAGCCGGGTCAACTCCCGCCTAGTGGAATTCATCGACCCGACCCGCGGCGACGAGGCCAGCGGGCTGAAGATGGTGTCCATCGTCGATGTGCTCGACGACGGGCTTTCGGCCGTGTACACCTTTTACGAACCCGAACCCCACAGCGCTTACGGCACTTACAGCATCCTCTGGCAGATCGAGCAGGCCCGCGCCATGGGCTTGCGGCACGTCTATCTGGGCTACTGGATCGCGGAAAGCCCCAAGATGAGCTACAAGGCCCGTTTTCAGCCCCACGAATTGCTGATCGATGGTCTCTGGCGGCCAGGCCCTCAACGCTGAACCACGATTTCATCAGGTAAAATCGTCAGGCATCATCGTTGACCATGACCCGCCCACCAACCGCTTTGCCTGCCCAACCCAGCGTGCAAGTGATCGAACGCATCTTCCAGTTGCTGGAAGTGCTCGCTTCACGCGAAGAGCCCGTCTCGCTCAAAGAAATCAGCGAACGCACCGGCCTTCACCCCTCCACGGCCCACCGCATCCTCAACGACTTGGCCATTGGCCGCTTCGTCGATCGACCGGAGCCTGGCGCCTACCGGCTCGGCCTGCGCCTGCTGGAACTCGGCAACCTGGTCAAAGCCCGGCTGAGCGTGCGCGATACGGCGCTGGGCCCCATGCGGGAGTTGCACAAACTCATTCAGCAGCCGGTCAACCTCAGTGTGCGACAGGGCGATGAAATCGTTTACGTGGAGCGGGCTTACAGCGAACGCTCCGGCATGCAGGTGGTGCGTGCGATCGGCGGCCGCGCCCCGCTGCACCTGACCTCCGTGGGCAAGTTGTTCCTGGCCGACGACGACCCCCAGCGCGTACGCGCCTACGCCGCCCGCACCGGCCTGATGGGCAATACCCGCAACAGCATCACACAGCTGGCCGTGCTGGAGCGTGAGCTGGCCCAATGCCGCCGCCTGGGCGTGGCACGGGACAACGAAGAACTGGAACCCGGCGTGCGCTGCATGGCCGCCGGCATTTATGACGATCAAGGCAAGCTCGTCGCCGGCCTGTCGATTTCAGCGCCAGCAGACCGCATCGACGAAGACTGGCTGCCCAAGCTGCAAGCCACCGCCGCCCAAATCAGCGCCGCGCTGGGCTACCGCCCACCGTCGGCCTGAAACGCCCACCGCTCAGCTCAGCTCAGCTCCGATCCGACGCGGTGGCCATGTGCTGCGGGCCATCGAAGAGTGACGATTCCACCCAGCGGCGCAGGCACTCGGCATCCCCCAGGCGGGCATTCACATCGGTGGCATCCAGCAGCACCATGATCAGCTGACGGCCGGCCATGTTGACCTGCATCACCACGCAGCGGCCTGCCTCGCGGATGAAGCCAGTTTTCTGCAAACCAATGTCCCAGGCGTCGCTGTTGACCAACCGATTGCTGTTGCGGTAAGGCAACACCTGATTGCCCACGGCCAGCTCATAGCTGGGCGAGGTGGTGTAGCGGCGCAGCAGGGGCCGCTCGTGGGAGGCCGCCGTCAAAATCGCCAAATCCCGGGCGCTCGACTGGTTCAGGCTCGACAGCCCGGTCGGATCGACAAAGCGGGTATCGGTCATGCCAAGTTGCGCGGCTTTCTGGTTCATCAGCTCGACGAAACGCTCCACGCCCCCGGGGAAGGTCCGCGCCAATGCATGGGCCGCGCGGTTTTCGCTCGACATCATGGCCAGATGCAGGGCCTCGGTCCGGGTCAGCCGGGTGCCCACCGCCAGGCGCGAGCCGCTGTTCTTCAGCCGGTCCACATCGGCGCTGGTGATGGTGATGACTTCATCCATGGGCAGATTGGCGTCTGCGATCAGCACCCCGGTCATCAATTTGGTCAGGGACGCAATCGGCAACACCGCCGTGTCGTTCTTGCCCAGCAAGATCTCGTTGGTCTGCGCGTCCATGACCAGCGCGACGCTGGAATTCAGGTTCAGCGGGTCCGGCACGCGCCGCAGCCCCATGCGCTCGGCATACGAGACGATGGCCGCCGTGCCGGCCGCAGCCCCCGCCGCCGCTGCCACGGGCCGGGTGGCCCGCTGCGGCACCTGGGCCGTCGTGCGCTTGGGTGCGGCGGCAGCCACGGGACGCTTGCTGGGCGTGCCTTGAGCGGTGGTGCGCTGTGGCGCAGACGCCTTGACCCGCTGCTTGCTTTCATGCCCCAGGCGAGGGGCAGCCGAGGCGCTGGGCAGCGCTTGCTGGGCCACGGGTCGCTTGGAGGGCATGCTGGCATGAGCCGCCATGGACCATCCCACCGCCCCCAGCATCAAGGAACAGGCCAACCAGAGCCGATGACCAACCGGACGACGGATTCTGTTCATGGATATTCCCTCTAGCAACTCTCAAGCAATGGCACGGAGTATAGAGGGGAAAATCCAGAAAAACAATGTGATTCATTGACTTGCGGCAACTTTTTAAGTCAGTGCCGCAAGTTCCCGACATGAACTCAGGGTTTTCACCGATTGCCATCGGCAAAAACCCTTTACCTCAGCCACTCAGCCCTGAGCCGCTACCCGGTCGGCCTTGCTGTGGAGCTTGTTCAGCGCACTCAGATAAGCTTTGGCCGATGCCACCACGATGTCGGGGTCGGCGCCCACGCCGTTGACCACCCGGCCACCGTGTTGCAAACGCACCGTGACTTCACCCTGACTCTCGGTGGAGCCACTGGTGATGGCATTGACCGAGTACAGCAGCAGTTCCGCGCCGCTCTTGACGTGCTGCTCAATCGCCTTGAGCGAGGCATCCACCGGACCGTTGCCGTCGGCCTCGCCCACCAGTTCTTTGCCGTCGATGGTAAACACCACCCGCGCGTGCGGGCGCTCCCCGGTCTCGCTGTGCTGCGACAAGGCCACCAAGCCGTACTGCTCTTTCTCGGGGGTGACGCTCTCGTCGCTGACGAGCGCCAGAATGTCCTCATCGAAAATCTCGCTCTTGCGATCGGCCAACTCTTTGAACTTGGCAAACGCGGTGTTGAGCTCGGTTTCCGACTCCATCTCGATGCCCAGTTCCTCCAGGCGCTGCTTGAACGCATTGCGGCCCGAGAGCTTGCCCAGCACGATCTTGTTGGCGCTCCAGCCCACGTCTTCGGCCCGCATGATCTCGTAGGTGTCGCGGGCCTTGAGCACGCCGTCCTGATGGATGCCGCTGGCATGGGCAAAGGCATTGGCCCCCACCACGGCTTTGTTCGGCTGCACCACGAAGCCGGTGGTCTGGCTCACCATGCGGCTGGCCGGCACGATCTGGGTGGTATCGATGTTGACGTCGAGCCCGAAATAGTCGCGCCGCGTCTTGACCGCCATGACGATTTCTTCCAGCGAACAGTTCCCGGCCCGCTCGCCCAACCCATTGATGGTGCACTCCACCTGGCGGGCCCCGCCGATCTTCACGCCGGCCAGAGAGTTGGCCACCGCCATGCCCAGGTCGTTGTGGCAGTGCACCGACCAGATGGCTTTGTCGGAGTTGGGCACTTTTTCGCGCAGCGTCTTGATGAAGTTGCCGTACAGCTCCGGGATGGCATAGCCCACCGTGTCCGGGATGTTGATGGTGGTGGCCCCTTCCTTGATCACGGCCTCGACCACGCGGGCCAGGAAGTCGATCTCGGAGCGGTAGCCATCTTCGGCGCTGAATTCGATGTCTTCGACCAGATTGCGGGCATAGCGCACCGACAGACGGGCCTGCTCCAGCACCTGCTCGGGCGTCATGCGCAGCTTCTTTTCCATGTGCAGCGGCGACGTGGCGATAAAGGTGTGGATGCGCGCGCGATTCGCTCCTTTGAGGGCCTCGGCCGAACGGGCAATGTCACGGTCATTGGCGCGCGACAAGGAGCAGACGGTCGAGTCCTTGATGTGATCGGCAATCGCCTTGACGGCCTCGAAATCGCCATTGGAGGACGCCGCAAAGCCCGCCTCGATCACGTCCACCTTCAGCCGCTCCAGCTGACGCGCGATCCGCAGCTTTTCGTCCTTGGTCATGGAAGCGCCGGGCGATTGCTCGCCATCGCGCAAGGTGGTGTCGAAAATGATCAGCTTGTCGGTCATGGTGGACTCCTGTGGACACTGGAAAGCACGGCCTGCGCAAACTCCGCAGTGATCCAAAACAAACGGCCCGCTGCGGTTGCATACGGGCCGTTGGTTCAGAAAAAAGCGCGCGCTATTTCACCTGCCCGTATCGGCAACGGCCTAGTAGCAGGGAAATGGCAGCGATTTGCATGACAAACAATGTATCACATTTCCGCGGCAAACGCCGATCGTTTGCAGCCATCGGGGCGATCATGTTTTAGGCCATGAGGGCCGGATCAATCGTGCAGCCCGCGTTCGTCGGGCTCGTCGGTGGAGGTGCTGATGACGCTGGTGGGCTTGCCCTTGGCCTTGCGCCAGCCATACACCACATAGCCCGAGAGGCCATAGGCCACGAACAGGGCAAACAGCACCGTGGGCGGATGGATGTTGATGATGGCAATGCCCAAGGCAATCAGCACGATGGCCGCAAAAGGCACGCTCTTTTTCAGGCTCAGGTCCTTGAAGCTGTAGAACGGCACATTGGTGACCATGGTCAGCCCGGCATACAAGGTGATGGCAAACATGGGCCAGACCAGATCCGCGCCGCTGTAACCGGCTTCGGTCGTCAGCCAGATGAAGCCGGCCACCAGCGCCGCCGCAGCCGGTGACGGCAAGCCTTGGAAAAAGCGCTTGTCCACCACGCTGGTGTTCACATTGAAACGGGCCAACCGCAAAGCCGCGCAGGCGCAATAGACAAAGGCCGCGATCCAACCCCAACGGCCGATGTCTTTGAGCGCCCACTCGTAAGCAATGAGCGCAGGGGCTGCGCCAAACGACACCATATCGGCCAGCGAATCCATCTGCTCGCCAAAAGCGCTCTGGGTGTGGGTCAAGCGGGCCACCCGGCCGTCGAGGCTATCGAGGACCATGGCGACGAACACCCCGACGGTGGCCAGATCGAAGCGGTCATTCATGGCCATGACCACCGCATAAAAGCCGCCAAACAAGGCCGCCAGCGTGATCATGTTGGGCAACACGTAAATGCCTTTGTGCCGACGCGGGGGCGCAGGCTCAGCGGGGGGAATGAAGTCGTTTCCTTCTTGCATGGCAGCAAGTGTAATGCCCACCCAAGCAAAAGCCGCCCGTGAACCGGGCGGCTTGGGATGAAAACCGGAAGCAGCCCGCAGGCTGCGCCGGCCATGCCGATCAATTGCGGCTCTGATCCACCAGCTTGTTCTTGGCGATCCAGGGCATCATGGCCCGCAACTGGGCGCCAACCACTTCGATCGGGTGCGCGGCCAGGTTGCGACGACGCGCCGTCATGCTCGGGTAGTTCAGGCGGCCTTCCTGGATGAACATCTTGGCGTAATCGCCGTTCTGGATGCGCTCCAGCGCCTTGCGCATGGCCTTGCGGGACTCCTCGTTGATCACTTCGGGCCCGGTGACGTACTCGCCAAACTCCGCGTTGTTGGAGATGGAGTAGTTCATGTTGGCGATGCCGCCCTCGTACATCAGGTCCACGATGAGCTTGAGTTCGTGCAGGCACTCGAAGTAGGCCATCTCGGGCGCGTAGCCGGCTTCGACCAGCGTCTCGAAGCCCATCTTGACCAGCTCCACCGCGCCGCCGCACAACACGGCCTGCTCGCCAAACAGGTCGGTCTCGGTTTCTTCCTTGAAGGTGGTCTCGATGATGCCGGCCTTGCCGCCACCGTTGGCCATGGCGTAGCTCAGCGCCAGATCGCGGGCCTTGCCGCTCTTGTCCTGGTGCACCGCCACCAGATGCGGCACGCCGCCGCCCTGGGTGTACGTGGAGCGCACGGTGTGCCCAGGGGCCTTGGGCGCGACCATCCACACGTCCAGGTCGGCGCGCGGCACCACCTGGTTGTAGTGCACGTTGAAGCCGTGGGCGAACGCCAACGACGCGCCCTGCTTGATGTTCGGGGCGACGTTGTGGTTGTAGACCTCGGCGATTTGCTCGTCCGGCAGCAGGATCATGACCACATCGGCGGCCTTGACGGCGTCGTTGACCTCCATCACGGTCAGCCCGGCCTTCTCGGCCTTGCCCCAGGAGGCGCCGCCCTTGCGCAGGCCCACGATCACCTTGACGCCGCTGTCGTTGAGGTTTTGCGCATGGGCGTGGCCTTGCGAGCCATAGCCGATGATGGCCACCGTCTTGCCTTTGATCAGGCTCAGGTCACAGTCTTTGTCGTAAAACACTTTCATGGTTGGTCCTCTAGAGAGTTGATGGCCGCTCGCGAAAGAGCCCGTCGAAGGGCTTCGACAGACCCAGCCCGAGCGGCCGCTTGGCTGAGCCCGAAAACGGTGCTGCGATCAGACGCGCAAAATGCGTTCGCCGCGCCCAATGCCGCTGGGGCCGGTGCGCACGGTCTCCAGAATCGCGCTGCGGTCGATCGCCTCCAGAAAAGCGTCGTTCTTGGACTGGTCGCCCGTCAGCTCGATGGTGTAGCTCTTTTCGGTCACGTCGATGATGCGGCCGCGGAAGATGTCGGCCATGCGCTTCATTTCTTCGCGCTCCTTGCCGACGGCGCGGACCTTGACCATCATCAGCTCGCGCTCGATGTAGGCGCCTTCGGTCAGATCGACCACTTTGACGACCTCGATCAACCGGTTGAGGTGCTTGGTGATCTGCTCGATCACGTCGTCCGAGCCGGTGGTCTGGATCGTCATGCGCGACAGCGACGGATCTTCCGTCGGCGCCACGGTCAGTGACTCGATGTTGTAGCCCCGGGCCGAAAACAGGCCCACCACGCGAGAGAGTGCGCCAGCCTCGTTTTCGACCAGCACGGCAATGATGTGTCTCATGTGCGATTCCTCTTTTCCACCGCCCTCCCCCGTCACCGGTAAGTCACGGGCTTGGCGGCAAATAGATTCGTCTTCAAACAAGTGGCCGCCCACCCAGCGGGTTGGCAGCCGGGGAAGGGACGGCCTTACAGGTCCTCGGCGCCCAGCAGCATTTCAGTGATGCCCTTGCCGGCCTGCACCATCGGGAACACGTTCTCGGTGGGGTCGGTGCGGAAGTCCATGAACACGGTGCGGTCCTTGAGCTTGCGGGCTTCGCGCAGCGCCGGCTCGACGTCTTGTGGACGTTCGATCAGCATGCCGACGTGGCCATACGCCTCCGCCAGCTTGACGAAGTTGGGCAACGCATCCATGTAGCTGTGGCTGTAGCGGCCGGAGTACTCGATCTCCTGCCACTGACGCACCATGCCCAGGTAGCGGTTGTTGAGCGACAGGATTTTGATGGGCGTGTTGTACTGCAGGCAGGTGGAGAGTTCCTGGATGCACATCTGCACCGAGCCTTCACCGGTGACGCAGTACACCTCGCTCTCGGGCTTGGCCAGCTTGATGCCCATGGCATACGGAATGCCCACGCCCATGGTGCCCAGGCCGCCCGAGTTGATCCAGCGCCGAGGCCGGTCGAATTTGTAGAACTGGGCCGCCCACATCTGGTGCTGGCCGACGTCAGACGTGATGTAGGCATCGGCGTCCTTGGTCATGTTCCACAGGGTTTCGATGACCATCTGCGGCTTGATGACCTCGGTGTTGTGGCGGTCGTACTTCAGGCAGTCGCGGCTGCGCCAGCCTTCGATCGTCTCCCACCAGGCCGCCAGGGCCTGGGCATCGGGCTTGAGCGGGCTGTCCTTGATCATGGCGATCAGTTCGGTCAGCACGTCCTTGACGTCGCCCACGATGGGCACGTCCACCTTCACCCGCTTGGAAATGCTGGATGGGTCGATGTCGATGTGAATGATCTTGCGCTCGTTCTGCGCGAAGTGCTTGGGGTTGCCAATGACGCGATCGTCGAAGCGCGCCCCCACGGCCAACAGCACGTCGCAGTTCTGCATCGCGTTGTTGGCTTCGATGGTGCCGTGCATGCCCAGCATGCCCAGGAACTTGCGGTCGGTGGCCGGGTAAGCGCCCAGGCCCATCAAGGTGTTGGTGACCGGGTAGCCCAGCATGTCCACCAGGGTGCGCAGTTCCTGCACGGCGTTGCCCAGCAGCACGCCGCCACCGGTGTAGATGTAGGGGCGCTTGGCCGTCATCAGCAGTTGCAGCGCCTTGCGGATCTGTCCGCCGTGGCCCTTGCGCACGGGGTTGTACGAGCGCATCGTGACCGACTCCGGGTAGCCGGTGAAGAGCGTCTTTTTGAACGACACGTCCTTGGGGATGTCCACCACCACCGGGCCGGGGCGGCCAGTGCGCGCGATGTGAAACGCTTTCTTGACGGTCAGCGCCAGGTCACGCACGTCCTTGACCAAGAAGTTGTGCTTGACGATCGGGCGGGTGATGCCCACCGTGTCGCACTCCTGGAAGGCATCTTGCCCGATGGCGTGCGTCGGCACATTGCCGGTGATGATGACCATCGGGATCGAATCCATGTACGCGGTGGCGATGCCGGTGACCGCGTTGGTGACCCCAGGTCCGCTGGTGACCAGCGCCACGCCGACGTTGCCGGTGGCGCGCGCGTAGCCATCGGCCGCGTGCACGGCGGCTTGTTCGTGGCGCACCAAGATGTGCTGGATGCCCTCCTGACGGTACAGCGCGTCGTAGATGTACAGCACCGCTCCGCCGGGGTAACCCCAGACGTATTCGACGCCTTCGGCTTGCAGGCAACGCACCAGGATATCGGCACCCATCAGCTCTTCGCCGTGGGTTTGGGCGGCCGCCGCAGCGCTGGCCAGTTCGGGTTGGGAGATTTTCATGATGTTGAACCTTGCAGTGTTTCTCTAACGAAAAACTTCCGGTGCCCCTCGGCAGTCGCGCCCTTGTGAGGCGGCTTTGGGACTTAGGACCCAGCGGCCATGGCAGCTTCACCGCCGACCGGGGCCCGTTTCGGGTGACATGGGTGATGACGCAGCGATTATGGCATCAAATCGGCGCCTGCGGCGCGCTGCGGCGTGCCCAATGCCACGGTGAACGCCAGGGCGCGTCGACGTGTAAAACATCCTCGGCCAACCATTGCGCCGAGCGGCGGCCACGCGCCGCCACGTACTCGGGCGGCAATTGTTGGTAGTCGTCGTTGAAGACCTCGAAACTGTAGTCGCCCCGGTAGCCCAGACGGTGCAAACGCAACACCAGCTGCGCCAGCTGTTCGCTGTGCACCCCCTCGCCGGGAAAGACGCGAAACGTGCGCGCGGTGCTGATAAGCTCTTCCTGCGTGCGCACCTCTTGCCACATGAAGTCCGACAGCTGCACGAGAAAAATACGCTCGGGGTCCAGCTCGTCCACCCACTCCAACGGGGACTGGGTCGCAAAGATATGGTACGAGTCCAGCCCCAACCCCAGGTTGGGACAGTCGGCACGGCTGACCACGTCCCAGGCGGTGGTGAACTCGTGCACGTGCCGCCCCCACGACAGCGCTTCGTAAGCGATGCGGATACCCCAAGGAATGGCCATGATGGCCAGTTTGCGCAGGTCGCGGGCCCAGTGCTCAATGTCGGCGCTGGCGTGGGCGGATGTCGTCGAGCACACCAGCAGCACGTCGGCGCCGGCCTCGGCGGCCATCTCTAACATGGTCTGCGCCACCCCCACCTTGTACTGGTGCAGGTGCCCGCTCAAGCCCTCGAAGTCACGCAGCACCTGCAGCCCTGTCGGGCGCAGGCCACTGGCACGCACCGCCCGCGCAGCGGCGCGCCAGCCATCGGGGTGGTTACTGAGGTCGCTGGCTTTCAGCATCACCTGCGAAAAACCCGCGGCGGCAATGGCCTCCAGTTTTGCCTGCAAGGGGCCCGCCAGCGTCGTGGTGTCCATGCCAAAGCGGGCGATGCCGGGGTCGTGCAACGGTAGCGTGACCATGCGCGTCACCCCTGGCGCTGGCTGTGCACCAGCTCAAACACCACCGACCCGAGGTAGGTGCGTGTGATGGCGCCGCGCGGCTCCGTGTGCGCGGCGGAGGTTTCGACAAACTCCACGCCGCGCCCGCGCAGCAGTTGCACGGCGTGCAGCACGTCCGGCACCCCCAGCCCGATACGCTGCAGGCGCTCGTCGCTGTCGAGCACGCTGGGGTCAGGCTCCACCAGCTGCAGCATAAAACTCTGTGCCGGCCCAAGGCCAGGAACCCGCATCAGCTTGCCTTTGGGCATGATGCCGTAGCGCTGCTCGTCGGGGATCAGCGTGGCGCCGAGCAGCTCCTGGTAGAACTCGATCCAGTCGTGGGTACGCCCCAGCCCGACGTACTGCACGACGCCAAAAAAATGCATGCCCGCCAACGCTGGCGGATGGCGCGACACCCCCGGCATCGACACGAAGTCAATGTCGTAAATGGAAAACTCGCGCCAGCGGTCGACGAAATAGAGCCGGCTACCGCCGACGCCGTGGATGGCGGGAATGTTGAGCTCCATGACCTGCGCGTGCGGCGGCACCGGCCACGCACCGCGTTGCTGCAAACGTTCAAACGCGGCACGGGCATCGCGCACACGCAAACCCAAAGCGGCGATGACGGGCCGCCCACGCGCCCCGAGCTGCGCGGCGCGCGCCTCGTCAAGGTGCGCGTTGACCACCACGTTGAGCTCGCCTTGGCGGTACAGCGTCACCTCGCGCGAGCGGTGGCGCGCCACCGCCACAAAGCCCATCAGCTCCAGCACTTGGCCCAAGGCCTGCGGCTGGTGGGTGGCGTACTCGATGAACTCCAACCCCTCCAGACCCAGCGGATTGGCTTCGTCAGCCCAATCGGCCAGTCCAGGTTCGCGGGGCGGCAAGTGCAACAAATCGCTCATGATGCCTCCTGTGCCTCGGCGGGCAGTGCCGCCGCGTCTTGCCCGGCCACGCGGCGCAGGGTGTCGGGGGTGGTGGTCGGCAAACCAAAAAATTCGAGGTACGCGGGGATTTGCTCGTACAGCATGTCCGCACCCACCTGGATGCGGCAGCCGCGCGCCAGCGCCGCGCGCAACAACGGCGTGATGTCGGCGCGCAGCACCACCTCCCCCACCAGGGTGCCGGGCTGCAAGCGCGACACATCCAGCGGCAGCGGATCGCCCTCGTGCATGCCCAGCGGCGTGGCGTTGACGACGATGTCCAGGCCGGACGGGTCAGGGTCGGCACAGAGCACCTGCGTGTTGGGGTAGTGCTGCGCCAGCCGCCGGGCCAGGGCTTGGGCTGCCCCCGCGCGCACGTCGTGCACGCGCACCTGTGCCACGCCCGCAGCGGCCAGCGCGGCGGCGATGGCGCTGCCGACCCCGCCACAGCCGACCACCAGCGCACGCGCCCCCTGTACCGCCACCCCTTTGCGCAGCAACCCGCGCACAAAGCCCACGCCGTCGAACAGGTCACCCACCAGACGGCCATCGGCGTCGCGGCGCACCGCGTTGCACGCCCCGGCCACCTGCACCGCGGGGCTGGCCACGTCCAGCAGTTCCACCGTGCGCACCTTGTGCGGCATCGTCACGAGCGCCCCGCGCACGTTGTCCAACGCGAAGATGCTGCGCAACAGCACCGGGTACGGCTCGGCACGGCACGCCAGCGGCACCACCACCACGTTGGCACCGATCGACTCGAAGTACGGGTTGTAGATCAGCGGCGACTTGAAGGTGTGGGTGGGGTAGCCGATGTGGACGATCAGCTCGGTCAGGCCGTCGATGCGCATGGTGACGAACTCCTGGCTCACTTGCGCAGCTTGTCCAGCTCGGCCTGCAAGGCGGCCACCGTGGCCTCGCCCACCGCGGCGGTGTGCTTGGCGATGACGGGCTTCATGCGCTCGCGCATTTTGGCCACCTCGGCGGCGGGCAGCTCGCTGACCTGCATGCCGGCTTTTTTGAGGTTATCCAGCGTGCTGTCGACCGACGCGCGGGCCTGCTGGCGTTGAAACTTGGCCGATTCCAGCGCCGCTTCTTGCAAAATGCGGCGGTCGTCGGCGCTGAGGCTGTCCCAGAACTTTTTGCTCACCACCACCGACTGCGGGTTGTACTGGTGGTAGGTCAGCGTCAGGTACTTTTGCACTTCGTAAAACTTGGCGCCCCAGATCGTGGCCACAGGGTTTTCCTGCCCATCGACCGCGCGCTGCTCCAGCGCGGCGTACAGCTCAGGAAATGGCAGCGGCGTCGGGTTGGCCCCCAGCGCCGACACCCAGTCAACATTGATGGGGTTGGGAATGACACGCAGCTTCAGGCCGGCAATGTCCTCCACCTTGGTGATCGGACGGCGGTTGTTGGTAAGGTGCCGAAAGCCCAACTCGTAGTAGGCCAGGCCCACCAGGCCTTTGTCTTCCAGCTTGGCGTGCAACTGCTTGCCAAACGGACCGTCCAGCACCGCATCCGCTTCGCGCGGGTTGCCAAACATAAACGGGAAGTCGTACACCGCGAACTCTTTGACGATGCTGGCGAAAATGCCCGAGTTCATCGATGCCATTTCCAGCATTCCCCCCTGCAGCGCGGACACATTGGCCTGGTCGCCGCCCAGCGCGCCACCGGGGAATACCTGCACCTTGAGGCGGCCGCCCGACTTTTGCGCCACCAACTCAGCAAACTTGTCCATCCCCTGCACGATGGGGTGACCCTTGCCGTTTTGGTTGGCGAACTTAATGACGCGCGGCTGGGCCTGCGCCCCGCCCAACAACCCCATGGCAACCACCGCCACCGCTCCTTGACAAAACGTGCGCTTGTTCAACATCACCGTCTCCTCGGATAACCACGGTCGAATCGGCGGGCCATCACCCAACCGGTGCGCGCCGGCCCGCCGGAGCTGCGTGCACCAGGCCACGGCGTTAGCCGTAAAACCAACGGTACGGCACCATCACCAACGCTGGGAACAGCACCAACAGCAGCAACACCAGCAGCTGCGCCAGCAAAAACGGCCACACGCCGCGGACCACGTGTTGGATCTTCATGCGCCCAACACCGGCCACGACGTTGAGCACCGTACCCACCGGCGGGGTGACCAATCCAATGGAGCCCATCATCACGAACAGCACCCCAAAGTACACAGGGTCGATGCCCGCGGCTTGGACCACCGGCACCAGCACCGGCGCCAGGATCAAAATGGTGGGCGTCAAGTCCATGGCCATGCCCACCAGAAACAGCATGCCCAAAATGGCCAGCAACAGCAGCGTGGGCCGATCCATGAGCGGCTGCAGCCACTCGATCAACTGGCCGGGCAAGTTGGCCACGGTGATCAGCCAGGCCCCGACCGCCGCGGCCGCCACCAAAAACATGATGACCGCCGTGGTGCGCGCCGCCGCCGCGAACGTCTCCAGCAACTTGTGCCACGTCAGCTCGCGGTACACCAGCGTGGCCACCAACAAGGCGTACACCGCGGCCACCACGGCGGCCTCGGTGGGGGTGAACACGCCGGCTTTGAGCCCCACCAGAACGATGAACGGCAGCACCAACGCCCAGACCGCCTGACGCGCGGCGCGCACGACCTCGGCCATGCTGGCGCGCGCAGGCGGCGTCACGGCCTCACGCCGGGCCACCCACCACCAGACCAACGCGATGGCCACCCCCATCAATACCCCGGGCACGATGCCGGCCATAAACAAGCGCCCAATCGATACGTTGGCCGCGACGCCAAAAATCACAAACGGGATCGATGGCGGGATCACCGGCGCGATGATGCCGGCGCTGGCAATCAGGCCGCCGCTGCGCTCACGTGCGTGACCGGCCTTGACCATCATCGGCAGCAGCAACGCGGCCAGCGCGGCGGTGTCGGCCACCGCCGAGCCGGACAACGACGCCAACAGCACCGCCGCCACGATGGTCACAAACCCCAGCCCGCCGCGCACATGCCCCACCAACGCCAGGGCCAGGTCGATGATGCGGCGGCTCAGCCCCCCGGCGTTCATGATTTCGCCCGCCAGCATGAAAAACGGCACCGCCAGCAGTGGGAAGCTGTTGGCACCCTCCAGCACGTTTTGCGCCAGGATTTGCGGGTCGAACAGGCCCATGTGGGTCATCAACGCCACCCCCGCCAGCAGCAAGGCGTAGGCCACCGGAATACCCAGCGCGATGGCACCCAGCAAGGCGCCGACGAAGATCACGATGGTCATTGGGCGTCCCCCTGGCCGTGGCCCGGCGCCGTCGTTTGAGGGTGCCAGTCCGCCAGACTCAGCCGACCCGCCAGCAACCGCCACGCGTCCATCAGCAGCCACAGCCCCGACAGCACGGCGAACACGAGCCCCGCGGCGTACAGCCAGGCCACGGACCACCCTGTCACGGGCGCGGTGGTGTCCCAGTTGATGCGGGTCTGCGCCCAGCTACCCTGCAACAACAACCACGTCACCCACAGCATCAGCGCATGGCCCACCAACAGCACCACGCGCTGCAGCCAACGGGGCAGCCATGCGACCAGCAGGTCCACGCCCATGTGGGCGCGGTCACGCACCGCCAGCGCCGCCCCCACGAACACCAGCCACACGAACAACCAACGCGACAGCTCCTCCGACAGCGTCAGGCCGCTGTTGAACGCGTAGCGCAGCACCACGTTGGCAAACACCATCACCACCATCGCCGCCAAAGCCAGCACCATCAGGCCGTCCAACAGGCGGCACAGGCGATCCATCCATCGGTTGAGCATGTTGTGGGTCTCCTTGCCGACGTATTTTGTACTAACCAGTTAGTTTTTTTATGAGGGAAAACCCTAGTTCCACACGAGCAGCCCGGCTCAGACCTGCGCCGGCGGGTCTGCGCGCACGTAGCGCACCACCATCTCCACCACTTCGTCGCGGCGGCGGCGCACCGCCTCAGGGTCGGTGCTGTCGCGCTTGAAAATCAGGTCGAAGGTATGCCGGTTGGACACACTGAAAAACGCCAACGCCGAAATCGACGCGTGCAGGTCCAGGGGGTCAATCCCCGGGCGAAACACCCCTTGCGCGACTCCACGTTCGTACAGCGCGCGCACGGCCGTGATGGCCGACACGTTGAGCTCCTGGATCACGCGGCTGCGCGCCAGGTACTGCCCGCGGTGAATGTTTTCCGACATCACCAGGCGGATAAACGGCTCGTTGGAGCGGTGGTGGTCAAAGGTGTACGCCACCAGCCGCCGCAGCGCCTCTTCGGGCGGCAGGTCCTCCAGGTGCAGCGCCGCTTCTTGGGCACGCATGCGCCGGTAAGCCTCCTCCAGCACCGCCAGGTACAACCCTTCTTTGCTGCCAAAGTAGTAATAAATCATGCGCTTGGAGGTGTGGGTCGCGTCGGCGATGGCGTCGATGCGCGCCCCCGCCAGGCCTTTTTCGCCGAACTCGCGTGTGGCCACCTCCAAAATGTTGGCCATCGTGCGCTCGGGGTCGTTGATGCGGCCCGTTTTGCCGCTGCCGCGGGCGGTGGTTGCAGTGCGGGGGATAGCCATGGTGCGCCTACTATACGCCGCAGCGGCTGCCGTCCGTGACGGGCGGCTACACTGGCGGGCTGTGCGCCAGGCCTTGGCGTGACGCTGGTTGTGATCGATGTCCATGTCTGCCCCACCTGTGTTGTCCACCCCGTCGTTGCCGCGGCGCATGGCCTGCTGGCTGTACGAAGGGATGCTGCTGTTCGGCGTGGTCTTTATCGCCGGCTACCTGTTCGGCGCGCTGACCCAGCAACGCCATGCGCTGCAATACCGGCACGAGCTGCAAGCGTTTATGTTCGTGGTGCTGGGCCTGTACTTCACCTGGTTTTGGCACAAAGGCCAGACGCTGGCGATGCAGACGTGGCACATCCGCCTTGTCGCGGCCGACGGTGGGCCGGTTTCGCAAGGACGGGCGCTGCTGCGTTACGTGCTGGCGTGGGTGTGGTTCTGGCCACCGCTGGCGCTGCGCGCGTGGCTGGAGCTGCCGGTGGCCGAGGTGCTGGTGCTGCTGGGCGGCTGGGTGGCCGTGTGGGCGTTGCTGGCGCGTTTTCACCCCCAGCGGCAGTTCTGGCACGACGCGTTGGCGGGCACGCGCTTGGTCGACGCGCGGGCGCTGCGCCCCCAGGGGGGACGGGCATGAGCCGGCCCGCGTTTTCGCTGTGCGTGTACTGTGGCTCGCGCGACGGCGGTGACCCTGCGTGGGCGGCGCTGGCCGAGCACGTAGGCGCGTGGATCGGCCGTCATCGCGGACGGCTGGTGTACGGCGGCGGCAACGCTGGGCTGATGGGGCGCGTGGCCACCGCCACGCTGGCCGCCGGCGGGACCGTGGTGGGCGTGATCCCGCGCAGCCTGGTGGCGCGCGAGCTGGCCAAGCGCGATTGCACCGAGCTGCACGTGGTGGACACGATGCACCAGCGCAAACAGATGATGGCCGAGCGCGCCGACGCGTTCGTGGCCCTGCCCGGCGGGTTGGGCACGCTGGAGGAGCTGTTCGAGGTATGGACCTGGCGCCAGCTGGGCTACCACGACAAGCCCATCGGCATCCTCAACGCCGGCGGCTATTACGACGGCCTGCTGCGTTTTGTGCAGGCCAGCGCCGACGCCGGTTTCGTCAGCGCGTGGCAGCAAGGCCTGGTCGATGTCGATGCCGACCCGGATGCGCTGTTGCCCCGCTTGGTGCAGGCGGCGGGCTGCACGCCCCCGTCGCGCTTGGAAGCGATTTGAGCCGCCGCGTCCACGGCCACGCCGCGCGGTCACTCAAATCGCGGCGTCGTCCTCTTCGCCGGTGCGGATGCGGATCACCCGCTCGACCGGCGTGACAAAAATCTTGCCGTCGCCAATCTTGCCAGTGCGCGCGGCGCGCACGATGGCGTCGAGGCAGCGTTCGACATCGTCATCGCGCACGACGACGTCGATGCGCACCTTGGGCAAAAAGTCCACCACGTACTCCGCACCCCGGTACAGCTCCGTGTGGCCTTTTTGGCGCCCAAACCCTTTGACCTCGGTCACCGTCAAACCCGTCACACCCTGCTCGGCCAGGGCCTCACGCACTTCTTCGAGCTTGAACGGTTTGATGATGGCGGTGATCTGCTTCATGCGGTACGACTCCGGATGGTGTTGGGGGTATGCGGCGCAGGGCACCTGGCGCGAATGATACAGGCGGGTGGTCCACGAGGTCGTGCTCAACCCCGCCAGCGGTTGGTGTTGGGGTAGCGCCAGTCCTTGCCGAAACTGCGGTGCGTGACACGGATGCCCACCGGAGCCTGGCGGCGCTTGTATTCGTTGATGCGCAGCAGCCGCACCACCTGCTCCACCGCGGCGCGGTCGAAGCCCTCGGCCACGATCTCGTCGACGCTGCGGTCGTTTTCCATGTAGCGCTCGACGATGGCGTCCAGCACGTCGTACGGCGGCAGCGAATCCTGGTCGGTCTGCCCCGGGCGCAGCTCGGCGCTGGGGGGGCGGGTGATGATGCGCTCGGGAATCGGGTTGGCCCCGCGTGCAAACGGGTCGTGCGCGTTGCGCCAACGCGCCAAACGCCACACCCAGGTCTTGGCCACGTCTTTCAGCACGGCAAACCCACCGGCCATGTCACCGTACAGGGTGCAGTAGCCGGTGGCCATTTCGCTCTTGTTGCCGGTGGTCAGCACGATGCTGCCAAACTTGTTCGACAGCGCCATCAGCAGCGTGCCGCGGATGCGCGCTTGCAGGTTTTCTTCGGTGGTGTCGGGCGCGCGCCCTTGCAGCAGCGGCTGCAACGCGCCCAGGAAGGCGTCGAACATCGGCCCGATCGGGATTTCATCGTAGCGCACCCCCAGCCGCGCCGCCATGTCGCGCGCGTCCAGCCAGGAGATCTCGGCCGTGTAGGGCGAGGGCATCATCACCGCACGCACGCGCTCGGGCCCCAGCGCGTCCACCGCGATGGCCAGCACCAGCGCCGAATCGATGCCGCCCGACAGGCCAATGAGGGCGCCCGGAAAGCCGTTTTTCCCGACATAGTCGCGCACGCCCAGAACGAGCGCATCCCACAAATCGGCTTCCAGGCTTTGCTCGGCAGCCACGGGGCCGCGCAGGGTCAAGGCCGCATCAGGGGCCACGTCCACTTCCAGGGCAAACAGCGCCTCCTGGAAACTGGGCGCTCGGGCAGCCAGTTGGCCGTCAGCCTGCAAAGCAAAGCTGCGCCCTTCGAAAACGATTTCGTCCTGCCCGCCCACCAGATGCGCGTAAATCAAGGGCAACCCGGTGGACGCCGTGCGCCGCTGCATGGCGCATTCGCGTTCGTCACCCTTGCCCACGTGAAAAGGCGAGGCGTTGATGACGGCCAGCAGTTGGGCCCCAGCAGCCCGGGTTTCCTGGGCGGGGCCGTCGTGCCAGGCGTCTTCGCAGATGAGCAGGCCCACGCGCAACGGCGTGCCTGAGGGTGACGGCACTTCGAACACGCAAGGGGCGTGGCCGGGCACGAAATAGCGCCGCTCGTCGAACACCTGGTAGTTGGGCAACTCGCGTTTCGCATAAGCGGCCACCACACGACCCTCGCACAGCACGGTGGCCGCGTTGTAGCAAGGCGCTCGCCGCACGCTGCGCGACGCTTCGCCAGCCCCCTCCACCGCCGCCGGATGCCCCACCACGATGTGCAGGCCTTTGAGCCCTGCCGTCTCACGGGCCACCGTTTTGACGGCATCATCACAGGCGGCCACGAACGCCGGGCGCAGAAACAAATCCTCGGCGGCATAGCCGCAAATGGCGAGTTCCGGGGTCAGCAACAGCCCGGCCCCCTGGGCGTGGGCCTGATGGGCGGCTTCGATGATGCGGCCAGCGTTGCCGGCCAGATCACCAACGACGAAATTGAGCTGCGCGATGCAGAGCTTGAAAGACATGAATGCGACAGACGAAGGCGTGGCAGCCGATTATGTCACTCGGGTGATCCATGACCCTGGCGACATGGATGCCGCCGAATGGAACACCCTGCTGCGCCTGCACACCCAGGGCGTGCCTGGCGGCCCTTTCATGCGCCATGAGTATCTGCATGCCCTGCACGTCAGCGGCAGCGCCACCCCCGCCACCGGCTGGCACCCGCAATGGTTGACGCTGTGGCGCAGCGGCGTGCTGCACGCCGCTGCGCCCGTCTATGCCAAAGCCCACTCGTATGGCGAGTATGTGTTCGATTGGGCCTGGGCACAGGCCCATGAGGCCCACGGCTTGCCCTACTACCCCAAGGGCTTGGTGGCCGTGCCCTTCACCCCCGTGCCTGGGCCGCGGTTGCTGGCCCGCGCCACCGCGGCACGCGACGCGCTGCAAGCCGCCCTGCTGCAGCAGGCCGCGCAAGCACGCTGGTCATCGATGCACGTGCTGTTCCATGATGCCAGCGACCAGGCCATTCTCCAGCCGCCCGCCTGGCTGGCCCGCCAGACGGTGCAGTTTCACTGGCACAACACCTGCCGCAGCCCAGACGGCCCACGCCCCTACCGGGACTTCGACGAGCTGCTGAGCCAGATGACACAGGAAAAGCGCAAAAAAATCCGGCAGGAGCGCCGCAAGGTTCAGCAAGCCGGCATCCGCTTCGAGGCCCGTCGAGGCCGAGACATCACGGCCGCGGACTGGGACTTTTTTTACCGCTGCTACTGCCAGACCTACTGGGAACACGGCAACCCGCCCTATCTGAAGCCGGGGTTTTTCGAGGCCATGGCCGATAAGCTGGCCGACTGGTGGCTGCTGTTCATCGCGCGCGATCCCACCGGCCAACCGATCGCCTGCAGCCTGATTGCCCTCAGCGACGACTCGGCCCGCCCACGTGTGGCGTACGGCCGCTACTGGGGCGCATTGCAGCGGGTGGACAGCCTGCACTTCGAGGCCTGCTACTACCAGCCGCTGGAGTGGTGCATCGCGCATGGCGTGGAGCGCTTCGAAGGCGGGGCGCAAGGGGTGCACAAGATGGCGCGCGCCTTGTTGCCCGTGCGCACGCACAGCGCCCACTGGCTGGCTCATCCGGCATTTGCCCAGGCGGTCGAGCGCTTCCTGCAACGGGAAGCCGCCTCCCTCGATCAGCAGATGGCCCGTCTGCAACAACGAAGCCCCATGCGCGCCATCGTTCACAAGGGCGCGCCTGGGGCTTGAAGCCGTCACCGACGGCCAGGGGGAGGAACGACAGGCGTCAGGGCTGGGCCTTGGCCTTCTGGTAGTTGGCGATGCCGTCCAGAATTTCCTTGTGCGCAGCCTCGATGCCATCCCAGCCCAGGACCTTGACCCATTTGCCGGCATCGAGGTCCTTGTAGTGCTCGAAGAAGTGCTCGATCGCCTTCAGCGAGATGGGGTTGAGGTCCTGATAGGTCTTCCAGCCGGAGTACATGGGCAGAATCTTGGTCGTCGGCACGGCAAGCACTTTGCCATCCTGGCCGCTTTCGTCCTCCATGTTGAGGATGCCCAGCGCACGGCAAGGCACCACCACGCCGGGGGGCAAAGGCACGGGGGTGACCACCAGCACATCCACCGGGTCGCCATCCCCGGCAATCGTCTGGGGCACGTAGCCGTAGTTGGTGGGGTAATGCATGGCCGTGTTCATGAAACGGTCCACGAAGATGCAGCCCGATGCTTTGTCCACCTCGTACTTGATCGGATCCCCGTTCATGGAGATTTCGATGATGACGTTGAACGCTTCAGGCACCTTGCTGCCCGGGGTGACTTGGTCGAAAGACATGATGGGGAAGGTTATGGAGAAAGTTGAACAATCGGAGCGACGATTACGCCAGATTTTACCGTCGCGAGGCTGACAACCCCGACTTGGTGTACGCTCCTGTCATGATCGACAGAGTCATTCCCTTGATCGACCAGCGTCAGGCCAGCCAGGCCCGCGTGCGCCGCATGGCATCGGCGCCGCAGGGCTCGCCGACAGGCCGGTTGCTGGATGCGCTGGGTCGGCCACTGCGCGACCTGCGCATCAGCGTGACCGACCGCTGCAACTTCCGCTGCAGCTACTGCATGCCCAAGGAAGTGTTCGACAAGGATTACCGCTACCTGCCGCACAGCGCGCTGCTGACGTTTGAGGAAATCACCCGGCTGACCCGCGTGTTCATCGCCCATGGCGTGCGCAAGGTGCGACTCACCGGCGGCGAGCCGCTGCTGCGCAAAAATCTCGAAACCCTGATCGAGCAGTTGGCGGCCCTGCGCACCCTGGACGGCCAACCACTGGACCTGACGCTGACCACCAACGGCAGCTTGCTGACGCGCAAAGCGGCCTTGCTCAAAGCCGCCGGCCTGCAGCGCGTCACGGTCAGCCTCGATGGCCTGGACGATGCCGTCTTTCGACGCATGAACGACGTGGACTTCCCCGTGGCCGACGTGCTGCAAGGCATTGCTGCCGCGCAGGAGGCGGGGCTCGGCCCAATCAAGGTGAACATGGTGGTCAAACGCGGCACCAACGACGACCAAATCCTGCCCATGGCGCGTCATTTCCAGGGCAGCGGCATCGTGGTGCGCTTCATCGAGTACATGGATGTGGGCGCGACCAACGGCTGGCGCATGGACGAAGTCTTGCCCAGCGCCGAGGTGGTGCGCCGCATTGCCGCCGAGATGCCGCTGGTGCCCTTGGAGCCCGCCGCCCCGGGCGAGACGGCCGAACGCTGGGGCTATGCCGGCCCCGACGGACGCCACGATCCGCAGCTGGGTGAAATCGGCGTCATCAGCAGCGTGACGCAGGCTTTTTGCCGCGATTGCAACCGGGCCCGCCTGTCCACCGAGGGCAAGGTCTATCTCTGCCTGTTTGCCCATGAAGGGCACGACTTGCGCGAGTTGCTGCGCAGCGGTGCCAGCGACGATGCGCTCGCCAGCGCCATCGCCACCATCTGGCAAGGCCGCCAGGACCGGTATTCCGAACTGCGCGCCAGCTTGCCGCCCGAGACCGCCACCGGCAAACGCCGCGTCGAAATGAGCTATATCGGGGGGTAAGCGACGTGCATGTGATGGCCGGCAGCGTCACGGGGCTGGTGCTCGCAGGTGGGCAGGGCTCCCGCATGGGGGGGGTGGACAAAGGGCTGCAACCGTTTCGCGGCCTGCCATTGGCGGCCCATGCCTTGCAGCGCCTCTACACCCAGGCTGGCTCGCGGCTGGACGGCTGCGCCATCAATGCCAACCGCCATCTGGCGGCCTACGAGGCCATGGGCGTGCCGGTCTGGACGGATGTGGTCAGCGATCACCCCGGCCCGCTGGCCGGCTTTCTGACCGGACTGCGGCTGTGCCCGACCCCTTACCTGCTCACCGTGCCGTGCGACGCCCCGCTCTATCCGCTGGATTTGCTGGAACGGCTGGCCACGGCGCTGGAGGCGCAACAAGCCGACCTGGCACTCGCCGCGGGCCCGGATCTCGAAGCCGACCCGACCGGGCAAACCCACCGTCCGCAGCCCGTCTTCTGCCTGATGTCCGTCGGCTTGCACGACAGCCTGACCCAGTATCTCGAAGCCGGTGAGCGCAAAATCACCACCTGGATGGCACGGCACCGGGTGGCGCTGGTGCCGTTCGACCACCCCCAGGACGACCCCCGAGCCTTTGCCAACGCCAACACACTGGCCGAACTCCGGGCCCTCGAACGCGACGCATGAAAAGTTTGGACCAGATCGCCGCTGCCCTGCAGGGCTACGACCCTCAAGCCTTGAGCGTGCAGGCCGTTAATGCCTTTCTTCGGGAAATGGTCGAGCCCGTGCGCGATACGGAAACCGTGGGCGTGTTTGCCGCCCTGGACCGGGTGCTGGCCGAAGACCTCATCTCCCCCATCGACGTGCCGCCTCACGACAACTCGGCCATGGACGGCTATGCCCTGTCGGGCCATGACCTGGCGACCGATGGCCCCACCCACTGCCGCGTGGTGGGCACGGTGCATGCGGGCCAGACGTGGAACGGCGCCGTCGGCCCCGGGGAGTGCATCAAGATCATGACCGGCGCCGTGATGCCCCCTGGGCTGGACACCGTGGTGCCGGTGGAATTCATCGAAACGGCGGGTGAGACGGTACGCATCCCCCCGGGCGTGGTCCGTCCCGGCGACAACCGGCGGCTGCGTGGCGAGGACTTGACGCGCGGGCGGGCTGCGCTGCAACGAGGCGACCGCCTGGGACCGGCGGCCCTGGGGCTGGTGGCCAGCCTGGGCGTGGCGCAGGTGCGGGTGTTTCGCCGGCTCCAAGTGGCCTACTTTTCCACCGGCGACGAAATCCTCAGCCTGGGGGAACCGCTGCGCCAGGGAGCCGTGTACGACAGCAACCGCTACACGGTTTTCGGGCTGTTGTCGCGGCTGGGCGTCGAGGTGCTGGACCTGGGCGTGGTCAAGGACGACCCAGCCAGCCTGGAGGCGGCCTTTCGCCAGGCGGCCCGTCAGGCCGATGCGGTGATCACCAGTGGTGGGGTCAGCATGGGGGAAGCCGACCACACCAAAGCGATGATGAAACGCCTGGGCGAAGTGGCCTTCTGGCGCATTGCCATGCGGCCCGGCCGCCCGATGGCCGTGGGCCGTTTGCGCGACCACGACCGCCAGGCCGTCCTGTTCGGCCTGCCCGGCAACCCAGTGGCCGTGATGGTGACGTTTCTGGCTTTCGTGCGTCCGGCCCTGCAACGCATGATGGGACTGCGCGGTCCGCAGCCGCCCCTGCTGCGGGCGCACAGCCTGGAGCCGATCCGCAAAAAGCCCGGCCGCACCGAATACCAGCGCGGCATCGTCTCGACCGACGCCGAAGGCCGTCTGGTGGTGCGGACCACGGGCCATCAAGGCTCGGGCGTGCTGCGCTCGATGGTCGAAGCCAACGGGTTGATCGTGCTGCATCACGCCCAAGGCAACGTGGCCCCGGGCGACGAGGTGGACGTGATGATGTTCGACGGGGTCGTCTGACCCCGCCGCCGCTCGTTCTCTGGCCCGCTCACTTTGCGGGCATCGCCCCCGGTACGGTGTCCTCGACCGGCGCCTTGATCGCCCCGGGAATCTGCTTGCGCGCGAACAGGGTGTACATCGTGGGTACCACGAAGATGGTCAGCAGCGTGCCCACGGTCATGCCACCGACGATGACCCAGCCGATCTGCTGCCGGCTTTCGGCCCCCGCCCCGGTGGCCAGCGCCAGGGGCACGGCGCCCAGCACCATCGCCCCGGTGGTCATCAGGATGGGACGCAGGCGCAGTTCGGCGGCCCGCTTGACCGCATCGAGCATCTCCATGCCCTGCTGACGCAATTGATTGGCAAACTCAACGATCAGAATGCCGTGTTTCGTGATCAGGCCCACGAGGGTGATGAGACCGATCTGGCTGAACACGTTGAGCGTACCCCCGGTCAGGCGCAAGGCCAGCAACGCCCCCAGCATGGACAGCGGCACGCTGAGCATGATGATGAAGGGGTCGATGAAGCTTTCGAACTGCGCGGCCAGCACCAGATAGATGAACACCAGCGCCAGCACGAACACCAGCGCCAGCGAGCCGGAAGCGTTGCGGAATTCGCGGCTTTGCCCGTTGAGGTCGGTGGTGTAGCCGGGCGGCAGAATCTCACGGGCGATGCCGTCCATGATCGCCAGCGCCTCGCCCAGGGCGAGTTCAGGCGTCAGGTTGGCCGTGATGGAGGCGCTGCGCCGCTGCGCGAAGTGATTGAGCTCCCGCGGCACCACCACCTCGCGAATGGTGACGAGCGAGGCCAGCGGGATCATCTGGTCGTTACGCCCGCGCACGAAGATGCGCTCGATGTCGTCGGGCGTGCTGCGTTGGGTGGATTCGGTCTGCACGATCACGTCGTACTGCTCGCCGCCGCGCTTGTAGCGGGTGACGATGCGCCCGCCCAGCATGGTTTCGACGGTGCGCGCGATCGCATCGACGCTGACCCCCATGTCGGCAGCCCGCTCCCGATCCACCTCCATGCGGATTTCAGGTTTGTTCAGGCGCAAATCGGTGTCCACCTGCACAAAGCCGGGAATCTGCGCCAGCCGGTCTTGAAACTGGCGCACCACCTGGGCCAGATTTTCATAACTGTCGCTGGTCACGATGACGTAGTTGACCGGCCGCTCGCGAAAGCCCTGGCCCAGGGAAGGCGGTGTGATGGCAAAAGCGCTGACCCCGGGCAGGCTGGCGATGCGTGGCCCCATCTCGCGGGCCATCTCCAGCGTGGTTCTGTCGCGCTCCTCCCAGGGCGTGGCGCGGAAGAACACCGTTCCCTGCGCCACCGAGGGGTTGCCCACGATGGAGAAGATGCGGTCGAATTCGGGATAGTCCTGGCCGATGCGCTCGATGGCCTGGGCATAGCGCCGCGTGTAATCGAGCGTGGCGCCATCAGGGCCGTTGATCACGGTCAGGATCACGCCGCGGTCCTCCAGCGGGGCGAGTTCCTGCTTGGTGGTCTGCAGCAGCCACCAACTGGCCCCGGCGCTGCCCAGCATGACGAGCACCACCACCCAGCGGGCCTGCAGCGCCAGCGACAAGGCCGCGTGGTAGCCTCGCGTCAGGGCCTTGAGCGCGGCCTCCATGCCGCGGTCGAAGCGGTTGGGCTTGGGGTTGTGCTTGAGCAGCTTGGAGCACATCATGGGCGACAGCGTCAGCGCCACGAAGCCCGAGACGAGCACCGCGCCAGCCAGGGCCAGCGCAAACTCGGCAAACAATCGCCCTGTTCGCCCCGGCGTGAACGCCAGCGGGGCATACACCGCTGCCAGCGTCAGCGTCATCGCCACCACGGCAAAGGCAATTTCCTTGGAGCCTTTGATCGCCGCCGCGAACGGCTCCAGACCAGATTCGATGTGCCGGTGGACGTTTTCCAGCACCACGATCGCATCGTCCACCACCAAACCGATGGCCAGCACCAGCGCCAGCAAGGTCAGCGTGTTGATGGAAAAGCCAAACAGCGCCATCAGCGCAAAGGCGCCGATGAGGCTGACCGGAATGGTCACCAGCGGGATGATGGAGGCCCGCACGGTGCGCAGAAACACGAAGATCACCAGCGTCACCAGCACCACGGCTTCGGCAATCGTCATGTACACCGCCTTGATGGAGCGGTCGATGAACACCGAGTTGTCGTTGGCAATGTCCACATTGACGCCGGGGGGCAGATCCTCGCGGACCTTGTCCAGCAGCCCACGGACCGAAGCCGAGAGATCCAGCGGATTGGCCGTGGCCTGGCGAATCACGCCCAGGGAGACGGTTTCGCGACCGTTGAGCCGCACCGAGGTGCGCTCATCTTGCGGCCCCTGCACCACGCGGGCCACGTTGCCGATGCGCACCGGCATGCCGTTGACATTGCGGATGGTGACAGCGCGGAACTCCTCGACCGTTTGCAAATCGGTGGCGGCGGTGACGTTGAACTCGCGCTGCTGGCTTTCGATGCGCCCGGCAGGCACTTCCAGATTGGAGCGTCGCAGGGCATCCTCCACATCCTGCACGGTCAGGCGATAGGCCGCCAGTCGGTCCGGGTCGAGCCACAGCCGCATGGAATAACGGCGCTCGCCGAACACCCGCACGTCGGCGGCGCCGGTGGCGGTCTGCAACACCGGCTTGACGATGCGGTTGGCCAGATCGGAGAGTTGCAGGGAGTCGTAGGTATCAGAGCTCAAGGCCAGCCAGATCACCGGAAACGCATCGGCCTCCACCTTGGCCACGACCGGCTCATCGATGGTCTGCGGCAGGCGGCCGCGCACGCGGGCCACTTTGTCGCGCACCTCGGCCGCGGCGGCATCGGGGTCGCGTTCCAGGCGGAAGCGCACCGTGATCTGGCTCTGCTCCTGTCGGCTGATGGAGGTGATGACATCCACGCCCTCGATGCCGGCCAGGGAATCCTCCAGCGGCTTGGTGACCTGGGTTTCGACCACCTCGCTGGACGCCCCCGCAAAACGGGTGGTCACGGTGACATTGGGCTCGTCGATCTTGGGGTACTCGCGCACCGTCAGGTTGTTGAACGACACCCAGCCCACCAGCAAAATGAGCAAAGACAGCACCGTGGCGAAGACGGGGCGCCGAACAGATATTTCAGGCAGTTGCATGGCGGCGACCTTTCAACGTCAACCCTGCTGGCGAGGTGCGGCCTGCGCGGGCCCGGCCCCTCCCCCACCCGGCCCACCGGGCGGTCGGCTCATGTCGATCACGCGCACCGGCATGCCATCGCGCTGCAAACGCTGCTGACCGGCCACGATGACCGAGTCGCCCGCCTGCACACCACTGAGCACTTCCACCATGCCGGCGCGGCGCAAGCCCAGCGTCACTTCGGCGCGCCGGGCCACGGCACGGGCTTGCTCGCCTTCGCCCTCCCGGCCCAGGAGGAACAACACCTGGCGCCCACCCTGCGGCACGATGGCTTCCTCCGGCACCATCAGAGCGGCCTCCTGCACGTCCATCACCACAGTGATGCGCGCGAACAAGCCTGGGCGCAGCGGCGTGCCGCTGGCCGGTGGCAGCACGGCCCGTACCTGCAAGGCGCGGCCATTGGCGTCGAGCAGCGGATCCACCGCTTGAATGCGGGCGGTGAACGTCTGGCCGGGCAAGGCGTCGAGCTGCACGTCTACCGGTTGCCCTGGCCCGACGCGGGCCTGATAACGCTCCGGCAACCGAAAGTCCACATACAGCTGCGAGAGGTCTTCCAGGTTGACCAGATCGGCCCCTTCGCGGACGAAGTCGCCCAGGCTCACATTGCGAATGCCCACCACGCCATCGAAAGGCGCCTGGATGCGCATCCGCGCCACCCGCGCCTCGGCCAGTTGGACCTGCGCTTCGGCCACTTGCAAGCTGGCGCGGCTCTCGTCGAGCACGCGCTGGGCCACGAAATTCTGCGCCACCAGTTCCTCGTTGCGCCGCAGATTGGCCCGCGCAATCGACAGTTGCGCCTGCGCCTGGCTGAGCTCGGCGCGCTGCAAGGTGTCATCGAGCTGAAACAGCAGTTGCCCCTGCCGCACGCGGGCGCCGTCCTCGAAGCCGATGCGAACGATGCGGCCGCTGACCTCCGGGCGCAGCATCACGCTCTGGCGCGAACGCAGTGAGCCCACCGCCTGCGCGTCGTCGATGAGGCGGGTAACCGTCACCGGGGCCACTTCGACGGTGGGCACCATGCCACCGCCCCCCGGCCCGCCACCGCCACCTGCAGGCCGCCCAGGCCCTGGGCCGGCAGGTGCCCCCCCAGGGGCGCCGGCCACCGTCGCACCCCCGCTGCCGGCAGCGGGGCGCTGCGCCCACCATGCGACACCGGAAGCCAGCGCAATGCCCAAGGCGGCAACGACCCAATACACCGATTTGTTGGCCATGTGATGGATAGCAAAACGTCAATATCCAGACACGGGATCACCCCGCATCCCCTGCAATCGTTTCACTCTATCAGCAATCGCTCGATGACGCGCGCTCGCGGGTCATCCATGCCGGGGCAAGCGCGAAAAATTTACCTGCCGTTTACATACGACCAGGCTGGGGAACGCCTCGGTTGGCCAGCGCGTCGGCCCGCTCATTGCCCGGATCGCCCGCATGGCCCTTGACCCAGCGCCACTCGATCTGGTGCCCGCTGCCCTGCACCAAGGCGTCCAGCCGCTGCCAGAGGTCCGCATTTTTCACCGGCTGGCGGGCGGCGGTGCGCCAGCCCCTGGCTTTCCAGCCAGGCAGCCATTCGGTGATGCCTTTGCGCACGTATTCGCTGTCGAGGTAAAGCGTCACCCGGCAGGGGCGCTTGAGCGCGGCCAGCGCCTCGATGACCGCGGTAAGCTCCATGCGGTTGTTGGTGGTTTCGGCCTCGCCGCCGAAGAGCTCTTTTTCAGCCGTCCCGGAGCGCAACAAAGCCCCCCAGCCGCCTGGACCGGGATTGCCCTTGCAGGCCCCGTCGGTATAGATGATGACGTGGTTCATGAGTCGTTGCGATGGGTCACGGGCTGTGAGGGGCGCCGCATGGAAGGGCGCTGCGCCACGGCCACGGGGGCCGCGACCGAGCGTCGGGGCTTCCAGGCCGGCCCCAGGAGATGCAGGCCACGCACCCGTTTGACCGCCACCATGAAATACACCGCACCCAGAAACGGCCAGGATTTCGCGCCCACGGCATCGATCCAGCGGTAGCGCTGCAGCCACTTGTCGGTCTGCACGGCGGGGCGGTAGCAGCCCATGCGACAGGATTCGACCTCGAAGCTGAGCAGGCGCAGCCAATCCTTGAGCCGCCAGTGGCCGATGAACTCTCCGGCTTCCGGTAGAAAGCGGCGCCCCAACCAGGTCTTGCCCAGGCCCAGGCGGGTAAAGGCATGGGCGCGGTACTGGCGCAGCCCCCACAGGCTGGCCGGGTTGAGGCCGCAGATGACCACCCGGCCTTCGGGCACGAGCACGCGCTCGACTTCTCGCAGCACGGCATGCGGGTCGGCGCTGAGCTCCAGGGTGTGCGGCAAAACGACCAGATCGAGGCTTTTTTCGGGAAACGGCAATGCCGCCGCATGGGTGACGAGCGAGACGGGCCGTAGGCCGTCGATTCGCTGGATGGGCGACACCCCGTCCCATCCCGCCACTTCCGGCACGGCCAGCCAGCGGTGCGGCATGCGATTGGCACGCAGCGCGTCGATTTCGGGCAAACCGAGCTGCAAGGCATTGAAGCCGAAGCGATCGGCCACGGCAGCATCGAACTGGCGTTGCTCCCAGTCGAGCAAGTAGCGACCGGGCGGCGTGGCCAGCCAGGCGGCCAGTTCTTGCCCCAGCTCTGGCGTGTCCTCGTGCTGAGGCGCCATCGCCTCAGGAGTCGATGGCTTCATCCACCACCGGGGGTTGGGCCAGCACGGTTGCGCGGATCATCTCGCGCATGGCCTTTTTCTCGGGGAAGCTCAGCGTGCGGGCCAGCTCTCGGCGCACCCGCAGCAGCAGGTGGCGATCGGTTTCGGGCGGCACACCTTGGGTATTTTGCATTTCCTCGTACAGATCCAGGCGGGCGTTCGGGGTTTCTTCCTGCCACCAATCCTGGATCACGCGCTCCACCTGGGCACGCCATTCGTCGGTGGGCGGCGCATCCGAGGCGATTGCATCCGACAAGCCATCGGCATCGCGCTCGCCATCAACGGCTCGGCTGGCGTAGTAGCTGGCCCCTGGGGTGGTCAGCGCGGCCCAGGCGCTCTCGGGCACGCAGACGCGCCGGTCGGCCTGCATCAGCAGCCGCGCCCAGCTCGGGTCCTCCTTCATGAGGCGGGCATGGTCCTGTGACGCTTCGTCGGCCACGAGCACCACCTTGAGCCCTCGCCACTGGGCTTCGTCGATGTAGGGAATCAAGCGCTCGTCATCGCTGGCGATCAAGGCCACCCCGCACGCCCCGCGGGCCGCCAATTGGGTGAGCTCCAGCCCCAGCGCGCGCACCAGGCCCAGGCCGCCATCCGTGGCATGGGGCGGCACCATCCGGAGCACGACGTCATCGGTCAACTCGGTCGGGGGTTGGTCCGTGAACACATAGGCGCGGGCCAACGTGCCTTCGACCCCAGCCTGCCGCGCGAGCGCCGCAAACACGCTGGTCAGGGCCCCGCGCTGCAGGGGGGCTGAGGGCGCATGGGGCTGCTGCCTGGCCAGCCAGCCCAGATAGCGCTCGTCGATCAAGGCCACAGACTGGGCATGGGAGACGGCCGCGCCGGGCGTGCTGGGCGAGTAGCGAGACGACGTTCTTTTGGTCAAATGAAACTTGGTTTTCATATTCAGTAGGGAAAATAGCGAGAACAAATAGATAAATTGGCACGTTCACGGGCCGCTTTCCGATTTTGTCACGGAAACGGCGCAATGGTTCCTGCCACCTTTGTTAAGCTGGCGGCCGTGAATTTTGCCCAGCTTTTGTTCCCCGACTTTTCCCTGATCCTGTGCGGCTACCTGCTGTGCCGCTATACCGCGCTCAATCGCAAAGTGTGGGAGCCGATCGAGAGTCTGGTGTATTTCTTCATGTTCCCGGTGCTGCTGTTCTACTCGATCGTGCGCACGCCGCTGGAGTGGCAAACGGCCACGCACATGATGGCCGCGGGACTCACGCTGGGCCTCACAGGCATCTTGCTGGCGTATTCCCTGCCCCGCTGGCCCTGGGTGGGCCGATACCTGGATACCCGGTTGCACGCCGCCAGCGCCCAGGTCGCGTTTCGCTTCAACTCCTTCATTGTGCTGGCGCTGGTGGACCGTGTGGCCGGGCCTCAAGGCATGCCGCTGGTGGCGGTGCTCATCGGGGTGTGCGTGCCGCTGTTCAACGTGGGAGCGGTGTTTCCGATGGCACGCCATGGCCAGCACGGGCTGTGGCGCGAGTTGGTACGCAATCCGCTGATCATCGCCACCGTGAGCGGACTGTTGGTGAACATGGCCGGACTCGGCATTCCTGAGTGGCTACAGCCGACGACCAACCGCATCGGCCAGGCGGCCCTGGCACTCGGTCTGATGGCCGCAGGCGCCGGCATGCAACTGGGGCGCATGGCGCAGGCCAAGACGCTGGCCACCCTGGTGCTGGGCATCAAACACCTGCTGCTGCCGGTGGCCGCCCTGCTGGTGGCTCTGGCCTGGCAGTTGGACCCGACGCAGACGGTCGTGCTGCTCATGTTCTCGGCCGTGCCGACGGCGTCGAGCTGCTATGTGCTGGCCGCCCGCATGGGGTATGACGGCCCTTACGTGGCGGGTCTGGTGACGCTGTCCACCTTGCTGGGCGTGGTCAGTCTGACGTTGGCGCTGGGCGTGCTGTTGCCCCTGCGGTAAGCAGTTCGATGCGGCGCGCGGCCTGTTCGGCCAGGGCCGCGTTGCCCGCCTGCCGGGCCACATCGGCCTGTACCCGCAGCCACGCGAGCAAAGGCCGGCGCCAGCCCTGGGCCGAAGCGGTGTCCACGGCCACGGCCACACCGGCCGAGTCCAGCCGGCCGGCGCGCAGCAAGGCGCTGGCTGCCACCAGCCGACTGACCGGATCCGGCATGGCAGCCAGCAGAGCGGCAGAACCCGCGCCACTGGCCGGGGCCAGCAGCGATTGAGCCACCGGCCGGTGCGGCGCGGGCAGCGCAGCGAGGTCGGCCGCCTCGGGCGCGCCGGCCAGATACCGGGCGTAAGCGTGCAGATCGGGCGGCGCGTCCGCACGCAGGCGGTCAAACCCGACGCAATCGCTCACGTCGAGCCCGGCCTGCCGAATGGCGCAGCGGCTCAGTTCCACACGCGCCAGCCAATCGGGCCGGGCGGTGCGCCGGGTCTCCTCGATGGCGCGGCGCCACCCCACCTGGGCTACGCGTTCATTGCCTTCCAGATCGGCCACGGTGGCACGCTGCATGGCGCCATGGGCGTTGACCTGCCAATCTGGCGCAGGCGGGGCGCTGGAGCAGCCGAGCAGCCCCAATGACAAGCACACGGCACAGGCAAGACGGACACGGCGGGTCATGGCAGTTTCAGTTCGGTGTCGCGGGCAAAGGGCCAGCGGCGGTTGATGTCATTGACCAGGCTTTCGACTTTGCGCAGGCTGGCTTCCACCTCGGCACGCAGCACGTCCAGGTCCACCGTGGCGGTGCGGGTGTTGGCCGCGATGCCCTGCACCTCCACCAGCACGGCATCGACTTTCTGCAAGCTCTGCCGGGTGTCGGACAGCAGCGCCTCCACCGTCTGCACGGCGGCCTGCATGTCGCGCATGAGGCCCGCGTCGCCAAACACGCGCTGGTCGGCGTTGCCAATCAGGGTTTCGGTGCGCCCTGCCACGGCTTCCAGCCGGGCGAGCAAGGCATTGGCCTCGTCAACGACTTGCAGCAGACGCGCCCGATCGGCGTCGTTGCCCACCAGCAGCCCCAGGGCTCCCCGGGAACTGTTGAGGGTTTCGGTGGCCGCCTGGACGTTGCGTAAGCTGGCATTGAGGGGGGACTGTTCGGCGGTGATCCGGTTGAGGTTGTCCAGCAGATCACGCACGGCACTCACCAGCCGGGGGATTTCGGCCATGGCATCGCCCTTGAGTACCTGCCGCTGCGCCCCGTCGGCCAGCGGCGGCGAATCGAGCACGCCCGTGAACGCGCGGATGCGGGTAGCGCCCACGAGGCTGCGCTCCATCGTGAACACGCTGGACTCGCGCAGCCAATGGGCATCTTTGCGCGGCACATCCACGATGATGCGCGCGCTGCCGTCCTCGCCCAGCTCGATGCGGCGCACCCGCCCGATGGGGAAACCGGAAAACGTCACGTCCATGCCCACGACGACGCCTTCGGAGTCATCGGCAATCAGCACGAGCTCCTGCGTCGGCTCGAACACCCCCCGCGCATACAACAGGTAAGCCGCCGAGCCCACGATCAGGGCCAGCATCAGAATCAGCAGCAGCGCCGCCTTGAATTCGACGTTGGACACGCGCGCCTGGCGGATGGTCTGATCGACTGCGTCGTCGGGTTTCATGGTGTCAATAATAGTTGCCCATCAGGGAAACGAGCTCGATGGCCAGCAGGGCCAGAAACATGCGCACCAGCGACTGTAGCTCGCCGCCGGCCCGCCGATCCGTGCTGGCGGCCGCGTAGAGGCTGGACGCCAGCGGGATGAGCGCCACCGTCAGGGCAAAGAAGAAGGTCTTGAAGGTAAAAATGAGCGTGACGACCGGGTTGAACACCTGCCCGACGATGCGGGTGTAGCTGCCGATGGCCCACGGGTTGAAACCGTAGATATTGAGATAGGCCAGCACCAGCGCCACCAGACAACTGACCGCCGCGAGCATGAACACCGAGAACATGCCCGCCAGCGCCCTGGGCAGCACGAACCAGTGCAGCACATCCCGCCCCTGGGCCTGACACGCCTCGAAGGCGCCTTGGCGGCGCAGCGCCATCAGTTCGGCCCCTTGGGGAATGGTGATGCGCAACGCCACGAACAAGGCCGCCCCCAGCGGAATCAGTTCCAGCACCAGCACGCGCACGACCATGTCCACCGCGTATTGCGACAGACCGTAGCTGAGCGCCGTGACGACGACGATCCGAATCAGCACCAGGCCCAGCAGGGCCGACAGCACGGTGAACCACAGCAGCACCGGCATGGTGGCCCCGTACAGCTGCTGGGCGAGCAAGGGCCAGAAGCCACGCCGGTAGCTCGACGGCGAGACGGCCAGCACCAGGATGACAGCCCCCAGGTGCACGATGCGCCACCCATTGGCGAACCAGCGCAGCGCACCCCGGCCCAAATCGAGCAAGGCAGCGTGGAGTCGGGCGATGAAATCCATGCCGTGATCTTAGCGGCCCGCCTGCGCCATCGCCCAGCACACATGCTCACGCACCAGGGGACTGGGGTGCGAAGCCCGTGCGTGCAAAGCCGCCAGCGCCTGCGCCTGTTCGGCCGCCGGCAGCCCGCTGGCCAGCGCATTGCCCAGCGCCACGGCCACGTTGCGCAGCCAGCGTTCGTGACCGATGCGGCGGATGGGAGAACCCTCGGTCCGCCGCAGGAACTCCGCCTCCGTCCACGACAGGTATTCGACCAACAGGGCGCCCGAGAATCCGGCCCGCTCGTCGAAGTCCGACAACGGCGAGCGCCGGGCAAATTTGTTCCAGGGGCAGGCCAGTTGGCAATCGTCGCAGCCATAGATGCGATTGCCCATGAGCGGGCGCAATGCCAGCGGAATCGGGCCGGCGTGCTCGATGGTGAGATACGAAATGCAACGCCGGGCATCGAGCCGATACGGCCCCACCAAGGCCCCTGTGGGGCAAGCCGTCAGGCAGGCGCTGCAGGAGCCGCAATGGGCGCTGACCGCCGGTGTGGGCGGCAGCGCCACATTGACGAAAATCTCCCCAAGAAAAAACAGCGACCCGCCGTCGCGCCGCAAGGCCAGTGTGTGCTTGCCCCGCCAGCCAATGCCGCTTCGCTGCGCCAGCTCCACCTCCATGACCGGCGCCGAATCGGTGAAGGCCCGGTAGGTGAAGCCGTCGCCCTGCCTCTGCGCATCGAGCGCCTGCTGCATGCGCTCGGCGAGCTTTTGCAGGCGCTGACGCAGCACTTTGTGATAGTCCCGGCCACGGGCGTACATCGAGATCACCGCTTCCTGCGGGCGCCGCAAACGCGCCCATTCCTGCTCGCACCAGTCGCTGCCGCGCTGGCGTGGCAGATAATCCATGGACGCCGTGACGACGCTCAGCGTGCCCGGCAGCAGCTCCTGCGGCCGCGCCCGCTTCAGGCCATGGCTGGCCATGTAGGCCATCTCGCCATGAAAACCGGCTTGCAGCCAGGCCAGCAGGCCCGGCTCGGCGTCGCGCAGATCCACCCCCGCGACGCCGATCTGGGAAAATCCCAGCTCACGCGCCCAGGCACGGATTTGCGAGACGAATTGCACACCATCGAACATCTTCGACAGATTGTAGGAACAGGGATGAAGCAGGACAGCGCGGCAGGGACATGCACCCGCATCTGCAGCAGCGAGGCCGATGCCGACGCGCTGGCCCAGCGCCTGGCCACCAGCGCGGCCCTGGCCCATGCCACGCTGCATCTGCATGGCGACCTGGGCGCCGGCAAGACCACCTTCGTGCGCCTGCTGCTGCGCGCCCTGGGCGTGGGTGGCCGCATCAAAAGTCCCTCGTATGCCATCGTGGAACCGCATCTGGCCCCTGCGCGGGCGACCTGGCCCGAGGGGCTGGCCATCTCGCATTTCGATTTCTACCGCTTCAATGACCCGCGCGAATGGGAAGAGGCCGGCTTGCGCGAACTTTTCGCGGCACCGGGGCTCAAGCTGGTCGAATGGCCCGAGAAAGCCGCCGGATGGATACCACTGCCCGACATGGAATTGCACATCGCCCCACAGGATGACGACGCCCGCGCCTTCCACTTCCGCGCCCTGAGCCCCACCGGCGCGCGCCTGCTGGAGACGCTGCGCCCATGAAACGTCGGGCCGCCGTTCAATGGCTGGGGGCCGCGGGCACGCTGCTGCTGACACTCGGGCCGCACGAATTGGCCTGGGGAGCGACCATCGTCGCGGTGCGCATGTGGCCCGCCAAAGACTACACGCGCATCACGATCGAGTCCGATGCCGAACTGCGCGCCACCCCCTTCTTCGTGGCCGATCCGCCGCGGCTGGCGGTGGACATCGAAGGCATCGAACTCGTCCCCACGTTGCGCGACCTCATCGGCCACGTGCGGGCCGACGACCCGAACGTGGCTGGCATTCGCGTCGGCCAGAACGCGCCCAACGTGGTGCGCATCGTGGTCGATCTGAAGCGGCCAATCACGCCGCAGGTGTTCCAACTGGCCCCGGTGGCGGCCTATCAGCACCGGCTGGTGATGGACCTCTACCCCACCGAAGCCCGCGACCCGCTGGAAGAACTGATCGCCCAGCGCTTGCGCGAGCTAGACCAGGCCCAGCCCGCCCCACCACCTGCTGCGCACGACGACCCGCTCGGCGACCTGATCGCACGCCTGCCGCCCCAAGAAGCCACCCAGACCCCACGCCCACCGGCTGCGGCCCAGCCCGCCGAACGTCCGCCCACCTACGCGAGCGACCCGTCCGCTCCAGCTAGCCAGCCCCCGGCGCGCCCGGCCTTCGCCGCCAAGCAGCGACCGGGTATGCCCAGCACCGGCGGCCGTACCGACCGCCTCATCGTGGTGGCGATCGACCCGGGTCACGGCGGCGAGGACCCAGGCGCCATCGGCCCCGGCGGCACCCGGGAAAAAGACGTGGTGCTGGCCATCGCCCGCAAGCTGCGCGACCGCATCAACCGCACGCAGGTCAACGGGCACACCATGCGCGCCTTCCTCACCCGCGACGGCGACTACTTCGTGCCCCTGCACGTGCGGGTCAACAAAGCGCGCCGGGTCGAAGCCGACCTGTTCGTCAGCATCCACGCCGACGCCTTTTACACCCCTCGGCCACAGGGCGCCAGCGTCTATGCCTTGAGCCAGCGCGGCGCCACCAGCGCGGCGGCCCGCTGGCTGGCCGACAAGGAAAACGCCGCCGACCTGGTCGGCGGCGTGAACATGGGTACGCTGGACGCCGAATTGCAGCGCACCTTGCTCGACATGAGCACGACGGCACAAATCAACGACAGCCTCAAGCTCGGCAGCGTGATGCTGACCGAAATCGGGCGGGTGGGCCGCCTGCACAAACCCCGTGTCGAGCAGGCTGGCTTTGCCGTGTTGCGCGCGCCTGACATCCCGAGCATCCTGGTCGAGACCGCCTTCATCAGCAACCCCGACGAGGAACGCCGTCTGCGCGACCCGCGCTTTCAGGCCGAAATGGCCGACGCCATGCTGCGCGGCATCGTGGCGTATTTCTCCAAAAATCCGCCATTGGCCCGCAGCCGGGCTCTGTGAGCCCCTGCCGGGGCACTGGTCTCTCAGATCGGATAGATCAGCGAATTCAGGATCAACTCGCTGTCGTACACGCAGAGGCGGCTGCGCAGCTTGAGAATGCCGGCGTCGCGCACCCATTCGTCGATGTAGCGGCCCACGTTGAACACCTCGCTGACGCTGCCCGGCTTGGTGCGGAACACCGCGTAGTTGGCCTGGGCGCGCACCACTTCCACACCGTCTTCCTGGGCCACTTCCAGCACCCGGGCGGGGCTGACGACGTGCCGCATGTGGTACGGCCCGTGGTAGATGGTCTGGGTGATGCCGTGGACGCGGTCCTTCATCATGCCCTGGCTCTCGAAGTGCATGAGCGCCAGCGGCAAGCCTCGGTCGAAGTTCTCGCGCGCCTGCACCCGGTAGCGGCCATCCGGCACGAAAAATTCAGGCCAGTCGGCATAGCGCTTGTCGTCCAGGGCAGCGGCGTAGGCGGCATTGCGCTGGTCGATTTCGTGGTGCAGCCAGAGCGTTTGCAATCGTTCAGGGGTCATGGCGTGGTTCTTTCGCGGCTCACAGGGCCATGGCTTTTTTCCAGTAGTCGTACATGGCCCGGATCAGCGTTTCAGTGACCATGTGCTCGGTGGGCGGCTGGCCCACGCCGGGGTCCTTGCCGCCCAGTTCGCAGAGGGTATGCCCCAGGCCCAAGCCGTCGCTGTTCCACTGCGCGAAGCCGTCCTGGCTGAACTCGATCACCTCGCCGTCGTCGGCGCTCACGAAACCGGCCGGGCCAAACAGGTTGGCCTGGCGCAGACGCCGCTGGGTCATCTCGGGAGTGTCGTCGGCAAAGCCGAAGTGCGTCCACACGAAGTCGAAACTGCCGTTACCGCGCGGCTGGATGTGCCGTGTGGACAACGAGTTGACCTGCTGCTGCACGATGAGGCTGGGAAACAGCGTGATCATGGTCACCGTGGGGGTGATGGTCTGGCCCGGCTGGGAAGGATCGGACACCGTCCACCAGGGCTCGGGTACCACGTCGAGCAGGCGCGGGTCGTTGAGCGTCATGTGAGCCTTGAAGCTGGTCACCCCTTGGGTCACGTCGGTCTGCACGCCGGAGTCCTTGGCGGGCCCCTGACCGCCGTCGTTGCGGCGCGAGATCATCACCGCGTGGCGTCCGCGTTCGTCCATCACCATGCGGCTTTTCTGGTCGGCGCGCCACAACCCGAAGGTGACGAACCAGGTGTGCAACAGCCCTGGGTGGTAGGGATCCTTGATGTTTTCCATCATCAGCTTCCAGTTGCCCGGAATGCGCTGACGGTTGTAGCCCAGCAGCGTGAGCGGGCGCGAGCCGTTAGGGCCCTGAAAGATGCGGTCCAGCCAAGGCATGATGTGGGGGCCCAGGTAGTCTCGCAGCGGCTCTGTTTCACTGCTGAAGGTGGCAAACACCAAGCCGTGCAGCACCTCCACGCGCAGCTTGGTCAGCCCGTTGTGCTGCAGGCTGAAGTCCGGCGGCATGCCGCCGTTGACGCATTCACCCTGCTCGGTGACCACCTTCACGCCGTCTTTGAACGGCAGGCCGGCCAGGTCGCCGTTGAGTTTGTAGGTCCACTGGTGGTAAGGGCAGACGAAGCTGCGCGCGTTGCCGTGCGGTTCCTGGCAAAAGCGCACGCCCCGATGGGCGCAGCGGTTCTCCACCACGCGAATGCCGTGGTCCGTGGCGCGGTCCTTGGGCATCACCCGGTCTCGCACCATGATGACCTGTCGCTCGCCGACCCAGCTCAACTTGTAGTCGCCCGGCTTGGGGATTTCCGCCTCCAGGCCCACATAGCACCAGTGCGGCCCGTAAAACAGACGTTCCAGTTCACGCTGGTAAATGACCGGATCGGTATAAACCCAGTAGGGCACGCGGCTGCAGCCCGCAGGAAAGGTCCGTAGGGCCCCTGAAAGGGATTCGGGGAATGCGTTCATGGCAAGGTCTTGGAAACAGCCTTGGCAAATAATATGTTTACTTACTAATTGACGCACCAGGGTTTGTACTGATCCCACGTCCCTTTGTCCCGGCTTCTGCAAGCTGCGGCCGACGGTTGAACATGCGCACTACAATTGCTCGGTGCAATTCTCCCCCCTGCCCCGCCCCGGCCAGCAACCTCGCCGCCCCATTCGGGAGCTTCCGGACGAACTGATCAGCCAGATCGCCGCCGGCGAGGTGGTGGAACGGCCGGCGTCGGTGGTGCGGGAACTGGTGGACAACGCGCTGGACGCCGGGGCCACCCAGATCACGGTGCGCCTGCAGGCTGGCGGGGTGCGCTTGATCGCCGTCGAAGACGATGGCTGCGGCATTCCCCGCGAAGAACTGCCCCGGGCGCTCAAGCGCCATGCCACCAGCAAGATCCAAAGCCTGACCGAATTGGAAGCCGTGGATACCATGGGCTTTCGGGGCGAGGCACTGGCCGCCATCCATTCGATCGCCGAGGTCAGCCTGCTGTCGCGCAGCGCCGAGGCCACGGAAAGCCACGCCTGGCTGCTGCATGGGCGCACCGGCGAAATGACCCCCGCCGCTCGCACCACGGGCACCACGGTGGAGGTGCGCGAACTGTTCTATGCCACGCCCGCGCGGCGCAAGTTCCTCAAATCCGACAGCACCGAACTCGCCCACTGCCTCGAAGCCGTGCGACGCCATGCCCTGGCCCGGCCCGACGTGTCGTTTGCGGTGTGGCACGACGGCAAGCTCATCGAACAGTGGCGCGCCACCGCGCCCAACGACCCGGCCCGGGCGCTGGAGCGACGACTGGCCGACGTGCTCGGGGAAGACTTTTTGGCCGACAGCGTGGCCGTGCAATGGCTGGGCCCAGGCCTACAGGTCTGGGGCCGGGTCGGCCTGCCCGATGCGGCACGCGCCCGTGCCGACCGGCAGTTCGCCTACGTCAATGGCCGCTATGTGCGTGACAAAGTGGTGGCCCACGCGGCGCGCAGCGCTTATGAAGACGTGTTGCACGGCCAGCGGCAACCCGTGTATGCCCTCTACATCGCCATCGACCCGACGCGGGTGGACGTGAACGTGCACCCGACCAAGATCGAGGTGCGTTTTCGTGACAGCCGTGAGGTGCATCAAGCGGTGCGCCATGCGATCGAGCAGGCCCTGGCCGCTCCCCGCGCCAGCGCCGCCGGCATCAGCGTGCCCAGCCCTGCGCCTGCTGCGCCGATGCCCGCCCCGGTGCAACTGCGTCTGAATGGGGGGCTGAATGCAGGGCAGAACGCGCCAGCGCCCTGGCCCGCAGCCACCGAAGGCCCTGCCTGGCTGGCCCACCGCGGGGGAAATCCCCCCTCAAGCGGCCATGTGGTGCATGATCTCGGCGCGCTGTGGCAGCCAGCGGGGGAGCCCACCCTCGACGGCCAGCCCCACTGGGCCACATCGCCACTCACCACCCCGGCCGCTCATGCCTCGCAGCCCAGCGCCGAGGCAGACTGGCCGCTGGGCCGCGCCATTGCTCAGCTGCACGGCGTCTACGTGCTGGCCGAAAACGCGCAAGGGCTGGTGCTGGTGGACATGCATGCCGCCCACGAGCGCATCGTGTATGAACGCCTCAAGGCACAGTTCGACGCCAACGGCGAGCAGCCCATGCCGAGCCAGCCCTTGCTGATCCCGGCCACCTTTGCCGCCAGCCCCACCGAGGTGGCCACCGCCGAGGCGCATCAGGCCACGCTGCAGCGCTTGGGATTGGACGTGGCGCCCTTCTCCCCCCAAACCCTGGCCGTGCGCGCCGTACCCGCCGCCCTGGCCCAAGGCGATGCGGTCGAGCTGGCCCGCAGCGTGCTGGCCGAGTTGGCCCAGCACGAGGCCGCCACCGTCATCCAGCGGGCCCGCAACGAACTGCTCGCCACCATGGCCTGCCACGGGGCGGTACGGGCCAATCGCCGGCTCACGCTGGATGAAATGAACGCGCTGCTGCGCCAGATGGAAGCCACAGAGCGCAGCGACCAGTGCAACCACGGCCGCCCCACCTGGCGCCAAATCAGCCTGCGCGAACTCGACGCCCTTTTCCTGCGCGGCCGTTGACCCACGTCAATAACGGTGCGAATTGCACCAAACAATGGCTCATTTGCCCCAATATTGGGAATTTATTCGCCAGGATCGTGCAAAAATCATTGTTTTTTATAACCGCCACGCTCCTGGGCTTTCCCCGATGAAATACGCCTGTCTGCACGACTTTCTGGAACACGTCTCCCAACGCAACCCTGGCCAGCCCGAGTTCTTGCAGGCCGTCACCGAGGTCATGGAAAGCCTGTGGCCTTTCATCGAGCAGCACCCCAAATATGCCGAACAGGGCCTGCTGGACCGCCTGGTCGAACCGGAGCGCGTGGTGATGTTCCGCGTCTCCTGGGTCAACGACCACGGCGACGTGCAAGTCAACCGCGCCTACCGCATCCAGCACAGCTCGGCCATCGGCCCGTACAAGGGCGGCATGCGCTTCCACCCCTCGGTGAACCTGTCCATCCTCAAATTCCTGGCCTTTGAGCAAACGTTCAAGAACGCGCTGACCACCCTGCCCATGGGCGGCGGCAAAGGCGGCTCCGACTTCGACCCCAAAGGCAAGAGCCCGGGCGAGGTGATGCGCTTCTGCCAGGCGCTCGTCACCGAACTCTTCCGCCACGTGGGCGCCGACACCGACGTGCCGGCCGGCGACATCGGGGTGGGCGCGCGCGAAGTGGGCTACATGGCCGGCATGATGAAAAAGCTCAGCAACCGCGCCGACTGCGTGTTCACCGGCAAAGGTCTGAGCTTCGGCGGCTCGCTGATCCGCCCGGAGGCCACCGGCTACGGCACCGTGTATTTCGCGGAGCAGATGCTCAAGCGCCAAGGCATGGGCTTCGACGGCCTGCGGGTGAGCGTGTCGGGTTCGGGCAACGTGGCCCAGTACGCAGTGGAAAAGGCCATGGCCCTCGGAGCCAAGGTGGTCACCGTGTCGGACTCCAGCGGCACCGTCATCGACGAGGACGGCTTCACCCCCGAAAAACTGGCCGAACTGATGGAAGTGAAAAACCACCTGTACGGCCGCGTCAGCGACTACGCCGCCCGCACGAAAACCCGCTTCGAACCCGGCGTCAAGCCTTGGGCCATCCCGGTGGACGTGGCCCTGCCCTGCGCCACGCAAAACGAGCTCGACGCCTCCGACGCACACACCCTGCTGAAAAACGGCGTGAAATGCGTGGCCGAAGGCGCCAACATGCCCACCACCATGGAGGCCGTCAAGCTGTTCGAGGATCACGGCGTGCTCTATGCCCCGGGCAAGGCCAGCAACGCCGGTGGCGTGGCCACCTCGGGTCTGGAGATGAGCCAGAACGCCATGCGCATGAACTGGCCCCGCGAGGAAGTGGACGCGCGCCTGCACGGCATCATGGTGGGCATCCACGACGCCTGCGTGCGCCACGGCCAGCGGCCCGACGGGACGGTGAGCTACGTCGATGGCGCCAACATCGCCGGCTTCGTGAAGGTGGCCGACGCCATGCTGGCGCAAGGCGTCATCTGAGCGCGGGCTTACAGGTGAATGCGGGCCGCATAGGCCTGCAAGGTCTCCAGCGGCGGGTCCTTGCGCGGCCACACCAGCCCCACGCCATCGCCCTCATGGCGCGGCAGCACGTGCACATGCATGTGGGGCACCGTCTGCCAGCCGGCCGGCTTGTTGGCCTGCAGCAGCGTCATGCCTGCCGGCTCGAAGGCCGCCTGCACCGCCCTGGCCACGCGCGAGACGATGCGGAACAAGTGGGCCACCACGTCCTCATCCAGTTCCAGCAGCGTCTCCACCTGCTGCTTGGGCGCCACCAGCACATGACCCGGGTTGCACTGCCCCGCATCCATGAAAGCGATCACGAGATCGTCTTCATAGACGATGGCCGCCGGGATCTCGCGCCGGATGATGCGAGTGAACACGCTGGGCGTCATGGCAGGTCTCCTCTCTGTATGGGTGATGACGACAGCCATTGTGCACGCAACCGGTCGCGCCTCCGCAAGCCGCGGCCCGTTCTGGTACGCTCGCGGCAATGACTCTTCCTGCGCGTCCTTCCATGTCAACCGGCGTGGTGGTGCTGGTGTTGTCGCTGCTGCTCGGCGCCCAGCCCATAGCCACCGATCTGTACCTGCCCGCCCTGCCGGCGCTCACCCAGGGTTTTGGCGCCTCGATGCACCAGGCCCAGCTTACCCTCACCGCCCTCTTGTTGGCGTTTGGTCTGTCGCAACTCGTCTGGGGGCCATTGTCGGACCGCTTCGGCCGCCGGCCCATTCTGCTGTGGGGCATGGGCGCATTTGCCCTGGCCTCGGTGGGCAGCGTGTTTTCCGCCAGCATGGAGCAACTGGTGCTGTGGCGGGCCGTGCAAGGCGCGGCCATGGGGGCCGGGGTGATGTGCGCTCGCGCCATCGTGCGCGACCTGTACGCGCCCACCGAAGGGGCCCGCATGATGTCCAAAGGGCTGTCGGGCCTGGGTGTGCTGGCCTGCATCAGCGCCCCACTGGGGGGACTGCTGTCGGACTGGCTCGGCTGGCGAGCTGCCCTGGGCGCGCTGGCCGTCTTTGGCGCGGCCACACTGGCCTTGCTGGCCTGGCGTTTTGAAGAAACCCTGCCCGTCGAGCGCCGCCAGCCCCTGCACCTGGGCGAGATGGCCGTCACGTGGAGCCGCATCCTGCGCCACCCCACGTTCTGGACCTTCGCGCTGCTGGCCACGGCCTCCTACGGCGGGTTGTTCACTTTTCTGGCCACCTCCTCGTTCGTGTTCATCAACGCCCTGGGGCTGAGCAAGACACACTATGGCCTGTTGATGTTTTCGATGTCGTTCGTCTACATCCTGGGCACCATCGTCTGCCGACGCCTCATCCCCCGGTTGGGTGTGCGGCGCACGGTGGCCGTGGCCGCCGGCTTCACGCTGACCGGCGGCACCTTGGTCGGTGTGTTCGGCTGGTTGGGCTGGCACCACACCTGGGCCATCATGCTGCCCTACTACCTGTTCATTCTGGCGCATGGCGTGCATCAGCCCTGCGGCCAGAGCGGCGCCGTCTCGCCGTTTCCCCAGTCGGCCGGCACGGCATCGGCCTTGAGCGGCTTTCTGATGATGGTCGTCGCCTTCACCATGGGGCAATGGCTGGGCGCGCGCATGCCAGCCGGTACCGAAGGCGCGACAGTACTGCCGCTGACCAACGGACTGTGGTTCTGGAGCGTGGTGATCGCCGCGATCGCCTGGACCCTGGTGCAGCGCTATGGCGAACTGCGCCAGCCGCCGCAACGCGCCCAAACGTCTGCCACGCCATGACCCCCCTGCGCTGGCTGGCCATTGCCGGCCCAACCGCTTCGGGCAAGACGGCGCTGGCACTGGCGATTGCCCAGCGCTGGCCGGCCGAAATCATCAGCGTCGATTCGGCGCTGGTGTACCGCGGCATGGACATTGGCACCGCCAAGCCGACGGCGGCCGAACAGGCGCTAGCGCCGCATCACCTCATCGACATCCGCGACCCCGCCCAAGCCTACAGCGCCGCCGAGTTCGTCCGAGACGCTCGCCGCCTGGTCCACGACATCCGCGCCCGCGGGCGGCTGCCCCTGCTGGTGGGAGGCACCATGCTCTATTTCAAAGCGCTGTTCGAGGGCTTGGACGACATGCCACCGGCCCAGCCCGCGTTGCGCCAAGCCATCGAGCAGCAAGCCCAGACACAGGGCTGGCCAGCGCTGCATGCCGAACTCGCCCAGGTAGACCCTGAGACCGCACGCCGCCTCGCCCCCCACGACGCTCAGCGCATTTCACGCGCGCTGGAAGTGTTTCGGGCCACGGGGCGGCCGATTTCGGCCTTCCACCGCCGACAGCCCACCGACGCCCCCCCGGCTGCCGCCTACACGATCGATGGGCTGACCGGCGCCCTGTGGACGCTGGAGCCGACGCAGCGCGCCTGGCTGCATGAGCGCATCGCCCAGCGTTTCGATGCGATGCTGTCGCAAGGTCTCGTCGAAGAGGTGCAGCGTCTGCGCCAGCGCGGCGACCTCACCCTGAACCACCCTGCCATGCGTTGCGTCGGCTACCGGCAGGTGTGGGAAGCGCTGGATGCCCATCCCGGGCCGACCACAGACTGGGCGCCCGAGCATTGGCAGGCCATGCGCGAGCGCGGCATCTTTGCCACGCGCCAGCTCGCCAAGCGGCAGCTCACCTGGCTGCGCGGCATGCCCCACCGACGCGCTTGGCCTTGCGATGCAGCGGCCACCACCTCGCACCTTCTCGAAGAATTGGCACCTTTGCTTCATCAGTCCATCGTTGAAAAGCGATAACATGCGTGCATGAGCCCACTCAGGCCATCCACCGCAAATGCCAACACCGGCCCGCCGATGGTCGAGGCCATTTCCTTCACCCACCGTCTGCGTTGGCTGCCCCTGCTCATTCTGTGCATCGGACTGTGGCTGACATGGCTGCAACACGCCGGCATGGACAAACGCCAACAGGAGTTGGCGCGCGCCCGCTTCGAGATGCAGGCGCGCGAAGTGGTTTTCCGGCTGGAAAGGCGCTTGCAAGCGAATGTGGACGTGCTGCATGGCGTCACGGGCCTGTTTGCCGCCAGCGGCTTGGTGGAGCGGGGCGAATTCCGCGCCTACGTCGAAACCCTGCGGCTTGATGTCCACTACCCCGGCATCCAAGGCGTCGGGTTCAGCCAATGGGTGGCCACGCCGGACATTCCCCGGCTGGAAGCCGCCATTCGGGCCGAAGGCTTCCCCCAATTTCGGGTCCATCCCTTGAAGGTCGATGCGGCGCACCAGAGCGCCATCGTCTTCATCGAACCGTTTGACTGGCGCAACCAGCGGGCCTTTGGCTTCGACATGTTTTCTGAACCCATTCGCCAGCAGGCCATGCGCCGGGCGGTGGAAACCGGCGAGCCCAGCTTCAGCGGCCGCGTCACGCTGGTGCAGGAAACCGAAGAAGCCCCCCAGCCCGGTTTTCTGATCTATCTTCCTATCTATCAAAAAGGCCCTCCTCCTGCCACGAGCGCCGGACGCTGGGCGCAGCTCGTTGGCTGGGCGTATTCACCCATCCGCGCACACGATTTGTTCACCGCTTTCCTGGAAAGCGAATTCCCGGCGATGCGCCGGCACTTTGGGCTGCGCATATTTGCCGCCTCAACCGCCGATGCCGACGCCCTGCTCTATGACGATCTGCCGGCCGGCAGCAGCGAATCCGGTCTGTCGTTCACCCGCACCTTGATGCTGCACGGCACGCCGTGGCACATCGAAATCCACCCTGCGCCAGACACCCCTCTGTGGGACGGCGATGAGCGCAGCATCGGCATTCTCTGGGCGGGCGGTTTGCTCACCGTGCTGCTGGCGCTGCTGGCCCACGTACTGCTGCGCAGCCATCGCCTGATCCAAAGCGCCTTGGAGCAGAGTGTTCGCACGCAGCGCCAACTGGCCGAAAGCCAAGCCGCCTTGCGGCTCGCCGGCACGGTGATGGACGCCAGCCCCCTGGGCATCGTCGCCACCAACGCCCGGCGGCGCATCGTCTCCGTCAACCCGGCATTCACCCGCATCACTGGCTACAGCCCGGACGAGGCCGTGGGCGCCTCCACCCGGCTGATGGATCTGCGCCCCTTGCGCAACGGGTCTCTCAAAGCCGTCTGGCAGGCGCTGGAGCAGCAGGGCACCTGGGAAGACGAACTGGAAAGCCGCCGCAAGGACGGCAGCCTCTACCCCATGCGCCTGTCGATCACCACCGTGCGGGACGAACACGGCACCATACAAAACTACATCGGCCTGTTTCAGGACATCACCGAACAGCACAAGGCCCAGGAAAACATCCGCCGGCTCGCCCATCACGACTACCTCACGGGCCTGCCCAACCGCGCCATGCTGGTCGAACGCGCCGCCATCGAATTGCAAGGCGCCCAGCGCTACGGGCACCGGCCTGCCATCCTGTTCATCGACCTGGACCGCTTCAAACCCATCAACGACCAGTTCGGCCACGAAGCGGGCGATGCGGTCCTGATCGAAGTGGCCCGCCGGCTCAGTGAGCGGCTGCGCGAGTCTGACCTCATCTGCCGCCAAGGTGGCGACGAGTTCGTGGTGCTCATGCCCGATCACCACAGCACCGAAGGCTTGCTGCGCCTGGCCGAAAAGTTGCTTCAGGCCATCGAGATGCCTTATGAGGTGGCCGGCCAGCGGATGACGCTGAGCGCCAGCATCGGCATCGTCACCTACCCGGAGGGTGGCGAGACGGTGGATGACCTCATCCGCAGCGCCGACGCCGCCATGTACCGGGCCAAGGCCGACCCCTTACGCAAGGTGTACGTGGCGGGCGCGTCAGAAGGCCCATCCACCGGCTGAACACGCGGCTTACAGGGCCAGGCGAGCACGCGCCTGGGCATATTCGCGCTTGAGGCGTTCGATGCGCTCGGCTGCCGGCACCACGGCATCGACCACGCCGATCCCCTGCCCGCTGCCCCAGATGTCCTTCCAGGCTTTGGCCGTGCCACTGCCAAAGCTCATCTTGCTCGGATCGCTCTCGGGCAGATTGTCCGGATCGAGCCCCGCCGCGCGAATGGAAGCCTTCAAGTAGTTGCCATGCACCCCCGTGAACAGGTTGCTGTAAACGATGTCGTCCGACGTGCCCTCGACGATGGCCTGTTTGTAGGCGTCGCTGGCGCGGGCTTCATCGGTCGCAATGAAGGCCGAGCCGATATAGGCGAAATCCGCCCCCATGGCCTGGGCCGCCAGAATGGCCCCGCCCGTGGCGATGGCGCCCGACAGTGCCAACGGCCCGTCGAACCACTGCCGAATTTCCTGCACCAGGGCAAAGGGGCTCTTGGTGCCCGCATGGCCACCGGCCCCAGCGGCCACGGCAATCAAGCCGTCGGCCCCTTTGTCGATGGCTTTGTGGGCAAAGGTGTTGTTGATGATGTCGTGCAGCACCACGCCGCCCCAGCCGTGGACGGCCTGGTTCACATCTTCGCGCGCGCCCAGGCTGGTGATGATGATGGGCACTTTGTACTTGGCGCACAGCGCCATGTCGTGCTCCAGGCGGTCATTGCTTTTGTGGACGATCTGATTGATCGCAAACGGCGCGGCCGGCTGGTCCGGATGGGCCCGATTGTGTGCATCGAGCGCCTCGGTGATTTCGGCCAGCCACTCGTCGAGTTGGGACGCCGGACGGGCATTGAGCGCCGGCATGGAGCCGACGATGCCTGCCTTGCACTGGGCAATCACCAGTTTGGGGTTGCTGATGATGAACAGCGGCGAGCCAATCACCGGAAACGACACGCGCTGCAACACGGGGGGCAATGTGGACATGAAACAATCTCCAGGCGTAGGAAAGGAGGCGGCATGCCCCCTGCCCGGTGAGCACCTCACCAGGCATGGGGCAGCGCGGAAAGACCGTCGCGACTCAGAACGCGTCGAGCGCCATGCCCGTGACGCCCACCGCGCCTTCGACGATGGCGTCGCGCCAGCCAGGAATGCGGGTCAGGATGTGATCGGCATAGAACCGGGCCGTGGTGATTTTGGCCTGCATGAAGGCCGGATCCTCGCCGGCGGCCAGCTGGCGCTCGGCGGCCAGCAGCGCACGCGCCATCTGCCAGCCCGCCATCAGGTTGCCCGCCAACATCAGGTAGTTGACGCTGCCGGCGTAAATGGCGTTCGGGTCGGCCTTGGCATGGCCGGCGATGAAATCCACCACGCTGAGGAAGGCTGCGCGGGCGGCCTGCAGGCGCTTGCGCACGGCCAGGGCATGGGCGCTGCCGCTGGCTTGCAGCTCGGCCTCGGTGGCCTCGATCTGCTGGGCAATCGCCTTGGCGGTCTGCCCGCCGTCGCGTGCCGTCTTGCGGCCCACCAGGTCGTTGGCCTGGATGGCGGTGGTGCCTTCGTAGATGGTCAGGATCTTGGCATCGCGGTAGTACTGCGCGGCACCGGTTTCTTCGATGAAGCCCATGCCGCCATGCACCTGCACGCCCAGGCTGGTGACTTCGAGGCTCATCTCGGTGCTGTAGCCTTTGACCAACGGAACCATGAACTCGTAGAAGGCTTGGTTCTGCTTGCGGGCCTGCGGGTCGGGGTGGTGATGCGCCGCGTCGTAAGCCGCAGCCGCCACGCTGGCCATGGCCCGGCAACCTTCGGTCAAGGCACGCATGGTCATGAGCATGCGCTTGACATCCGGATGGTGGATGATGGACGCGGCCGTGTTCATGGAGCCATCGACCGGGCGGCTCTGGATGCGGTCGCGCGCGTATTGCACGGCTTTTTGGTAAGCCCGCTCGGCCACGGCGATGCCCTGCACGCCCACGGCGTAACGGGCCGCGTTCATCATGATGAACATGTATTCCAGGCCACGGTTTTCCTCGCCCACCAGGTAGCCGATGGCCCCGCCGTGGTCGCCATACTGCAACACGGCGGTCGGGCTGGCCTTGATGCCCATTTTGTGCTCGATGCTGACGCAGTGCACGTCGTTGCGCGCGCCCAGGCTGCCATCGGCATTGACCAGGAACTTGGGCACGATGAACAGGCTGATCCCCTTGACCCCTTCGGGCGCTCCCGTCACCCGCGCCAGCACCAGGTGCACGATGTTTTCGGCCATGTCGTGCTCGCCGTAGGTGATGAAGATCTTGGTGCCAAAAATCTTGTAAGTGCCATCGGGCTGCGGTTCGGCGCGGGTGCGCACCAAGGCCAGGTCGGAGCCGGCCTGCGGCTCGGTGAGGTTCATGGTGCCCGTCCACTCGCCCGAAATCATTTTCGGGATGTACGTGGCTTTCTGCGCGTCGTTGCCAGCGGTCAGCAACGCTTCGATGGCGCCATCGGTCAGCAGCGGGCACAGCGCAAAGCTCAGGTTGGCGCTGTTGAGGATTTCGGTGCACGCCGCCCCGATCGTCTTGGGCAAGCCCTGACCACCAAAATCCGCCGGATGCTGCAAGCCCTGCCAACCGCCTTCGGCAAACTGCCGGAATGCCTGCTTGAAGCCGGGCGTGGTGGTGACCTGGCCATCCTTGAACCAGGAGGGGTTCTTGTCGCCTTCCCAGTTCAGCGGGGCAATCACGTCCTCGTTGAGCTTGGCGCATTCGTCCAGCACGGCCTGGGCAGTCTCCAGGCCGGCGTCTTCAAAGCCGGGCAACTGCGCCACCTGCTCCAACTGGGCGAGGTGCTGCATGTTGAACAGCATGTCCTTGACGGGGGCTTTGTAAGTCATGGGGTTTGTCTCCGGGTGGGCATGCGAAAAGGGCATCGAAAACGATGCCCTTGCCGTGGGATGGGATTCAGAGCGCCTTGGTCAGCTCAGGCACGGCCTGGAACAGGTCGGCCTCCAGCCCGTAGTCAGCCACGCTGAAGATGGGCGCTTCGGGGTCTTTGTTGATGGCCACGATGACTTTGGAGTCCTTCATGCCCGCCAGGTGCTGAATGGCCCCGCTGATGCCGCAGGCGATGTAGAGTTGCGGCGCCACGATCTTGCCGGTCTGCCCCACTTGCAGGTCGTTCGGGGCGTAGCCCGCATCCACCGCCGCACGCGAGGCGCCGATGGCCGCGCCCAGCTTGTCGGCCAACGGCGTGATGACTTCGTCGAACTTCTCGGCGCTGCCCAGCGCCCGGCCGCCAGAGACGATGACCTTGGCCGCCGTCAGTTCGGGACGGTCGCTCTTGGCCAGCTCGCTGCCCACGTAGGCGCTCTTGCCGCTGTCGGCCACGGCAGGCACGGTTTCGATGGCCGCGCTGCCACCGCTTGAGGCCGCTGCATCGAATGCGGTGCCGCGCACGGTGATGACCTTGATCGGATCGGCGCTTTGCACGGTGGCCATCGCGTTGCCCGCGTAGATCGGGCGCTCGAAGGTATCGGCGCTGACGACCTGGGTGATGTCGCTGATCTGCGCCACGTCGAGCTTGGCGGCCACGCGCGGGGCCACGTTCTTGCCGCTGGCGGTGGCCGGGAACAGGATGTGGGTGTAGCCAGCCGCGATGGCCAACACCTGGGCGGCGACGTTTTCGGCCAAACCGTGGGCCAGGGAATCACCGTCGGCATGGATGACCTTGGCCACGCCCGCGATCTGGGCCGCGGCCTGGGCGGCAGCGGCGGCGTTGTGGCCTGCGACCAGCACGTGCACCTCACCGCCGATGCGGGCGGCGGCGGTGACGGTGTTGAGCGTGGCGCCCTTCAAGCTGGCGTTGTCGTGTTCGGCAATGACGAGAATGCTCATGATGGAATACCTCAAATGCTTGGGATGGGGTGTTTTTCAGGGAACCCGCGGAACCGGCTGGGCCGGGCCGCTGGGTTCGCCCCCCTTGGGGGGTGCCGCCACAAGCGGCGCGGGGGGTTACAAAACCTTCGCTTCGTTTTTGAGCTTGTCCACCAGCGTGGCCACGTCGGGCACCTTGATGCCGGCCTTGCGCCCGGCGGGCTCGGCCACTTTGAGGGTTTTGAGGCGCGGGGCCACGTCCACCCCGAGGTCTTCGGGCTTGACGGTCTCCAACGGCTTTTTCTTGGCCTTCATGATGTTGGGCAGCGTCACGTAGCGCGGCTCGTTCAAGCGCAGGTCGGTCGTGACGATGGCCGGCAGCGTGACCGAGAGGGTCTCCAGGCCGCCGTCGATCTCGCGCGTGACCTGGGCCTTGCCGTCGGCGACTTCGACCTTGGAGGCAAAGGTGGCTTGCGGCAGGTCGGCGAGTGCGGCGAGCATCTGGCCGGTCTGGTTGGCGTCGTCGTCGATGGCTTGCTTGCCCAATATCACGAGGCCGGGCTGTTCCTTGTCCACCAGGGCCTTGAGCAGCTTGGCCACGGCCAGCGGCTGCAGTTCGGCATCGGTCTCGACCAGGATGGCCCGGTCGGCGCCGATGGCCATGGCGGTGCGCAGGGTTTCCTGACACTGGGCCACGCCGCAGGAGACGGCCACCACTTCGGTGGCCACGCCCTTCTCTTTCAGGCGCACGGCCTCTTCCACCGCGATCTCGTCAAACGGGTTCATGCTCATCTTGACGTTGGCAATGTCCACGCCCGACCCGTCGGCCTTGACGCGAACCTTCACGTTGTAGTCCACCACGCGTTTGACGGGGACCAGTATCTTCATGCCTTGCTCCTGTTGAGGTGGTTGTCGAATCCGCCGAAATTGACGTTTACGTAAACGTCAACATTGTATGCACCAAAAAAACGAACGACCGTTCTTTTTTTGGAGGATTATAGGGGCCGATGTGGCCCCATGCAATACCGACGACAGCGTCCGACATCAACCCTGCCCGGACGCGTTGGCGGAGGCGGGCGCATCTGTGCGCGTGGCAGGCACCGACGATTCGGCCGGCGTCGGTTCTGGGCCCTTCCAATGCACCACGCGCTGCGGGAAGGGAATCTCCACGCCGTGCTCACGGAACAGCGCCAGAATGCGCTTGTTGATTTCCGAACGCAAGACCAACTGGCCGTTTTCGGGGTCGGCAATCCAGTAGCCGAGGGTGAACTCCAACCCATCCGCCCCGAAGGCGGACAGCGACGCCGAAGGCGGGGGGTCGCGCAGCACACGGGGCTGGCTGGCAGCGGCTTGCAGCAGCAGTCGGCTGACGAGTTCTACGTCACTGCCGTACGACACGCTCACCACACTGGAAAGCCACACCCGCGCATCGGCCAGCGAGAGGTTTTCGACGCGATTGGTCATCAGCACTTCGTTGGGCACGATGGACTCGCGCCCGGTGAGATTGCGGATGACGGTGAAACGGGCTTTGATGTCGGTGATGCGGCCTTCGAAATTGTCCACGCGGATCATGTCGCCGATGCGCATGCTGCGCTCGGTCAGGATGACGAAGCCGCTGACGTAGTTGGCGGCCAGCTTCTGCAAGCCAAAGCCGATGCCCACGCCAATGGCGCCGCCCAGCACCGAAAGCGCCGTCAGGTCGATGCCGACGGAAGACAGCGCCAGCATCAGGCCGACGAACATGAGCAAGGCACGCGTGGCGTTGCTTCCAGCCTTGCGCAGCGACAGGGCCTCCGGGCCGGTGGCCGAGCGCAGCAGTCGGGCTTCGATGGCCGAGGAAATCCACAGGGTGATGACCAAAACGGCCGATGTGGTCAACGCCCCTTCGAGCAGGGTACGCACCGACAGCGTGGTGCCGCCCAGCTTCCACTGAATCTGGTCCAGCTCGTTGAGCAGCACCGGCAACAGGCCGCTGACCCACAGCACCATGCCGCCCCAGGCAATCCAGGAAATGGTGCGCTCGATGGGGCGCAGCCAGGCGGCATCGCGGAACGCCACCTGCAGCACCTTGACCCCCACCCGGATGACGACCAGCGACACCAGCACCGGAATGGCGACACGAAACACCGCCAGAGGCTGGAACAGGAGCAGCACCGAGCGCGCCCCGTAAGCCAGACTGAGGAGCAGCGCCGGGAACAGCACGCCATCGACCAGCCCGCGCCCGAACCAGATGGAGGACGCCTCATCTGGCCGAAAGGCCCGCTTGGCCAGTGCCGTGATGCCCCAGGCCAGCAACACACAAGCCAACAAGGCCCCCACCTCGACGAGGGCGTCGGGCTGCATGAAAGCTTCGAGCCATTGTCCAAAATCGTGAATCGGCAGGGGGGCGCCCCCTGCGGCCGTCGAGGTTGTGCTCATGCGCGCCAGGCCGGTTGACGTTTCTCGATAAAGGCCTGCACGCCTTCCTGCGCCACCTCGTGCATCATGTTGCAAGCCATGCTCTGGCCGGCCAACTGGTAGGCGGCTTCGATACCGGTTTCGCGGTGCTGGTAGAACACGGCCTTGCCCATGGCGATGGCCTCGCGCGGCTTGGCCAGGATCGAGGTCACCAGGCGCTGCACCTCGGCATCCAACTCGCTGGCAGGTACCACCCGGTTGACCAGCCCACGCGCGCGGGCCTCGTCGGCGCTGATGAATTCGCCGGTCAACAGCATCTCCATGGCCACCTTGGCCGGGACGTTGCGCACCAAGGGCACGCTGGGCGTGGCGCAGAACAGGCCGACATCGATGCCATTGACGCCGAAGCGGGCTTCCTGGGCCGCCACGGCCAGGTCGCACTGCGCCACCAACTGGCAGCCGGCTGCGGTGGCCAACCCTTGCACGCGGGCGATCACCGGCACCGGCAGGCGCTGGATCTGCAGCATCATGCGGGAACACTGGGCAAACAACTGCCGGTAATAGTCCATCGAGGGATGGGCTTTCATCTCCTTGAGGTTGTGGCCGGCGCAGAACGCCTTGCCTGCGGCGGCGATGACCAGCACGCGCGCGCCCTCGTCACGGGCGATCTCGTCGAGGCGTTCGCTGAGGGCTTGCAGCATGGCTTCGCTCAGGGCATTGAACGCCTGCGGGGTGTTCAGGGTGAGGGTGTGCACGCCGCGCGGATCGCGCTCGTGCAGGAGAATGGATGGGGATTCAGACATAGATCAGATCGGAAAAAAGCAGGGGCGCTCACAGCCCGGCGAGCACGCGCAGGTGCGCTTCCACGCTGCGCCCCAGGGCGCTGAGGTTGTAGCCGCCTTCGAGCACGCTGACGATGCGGCCTTGCGCATGACGTTGGGCCACGGCCTTGAGCCGCTCGGTCATCCAGGCGTAATCGTGTTCTACCAGACCGAGCTGCCCCAGATCGTCCTCGCGGTGGGCGTCAAAGCCGGCGCTGATGAAAATCATTTCAGGGCGATGGGCCTCGAGCCGGGGCAACCATGCGGCTTCGACCAGCTCGCGGATGTCCATGCCCTTGGTGTAGGCCGGCACCGGCAGGTTGACGAGGTTGGCCGCCGTGGAGTGCGGCCATTCGGGGTAAAACGGGTGTTGGTAGAAGCTGCACATGAGGATGCGGTCGTCACCGGCGACGATGTCCTCCGTGCCGTTGCCGTGATGCACGTCAAAGTCGATGATCGCCACGCGCTGCAAGCCGTGACGTTCCAGCGCATACCTGGCGGCCAGCGCCACGTTGTTGAACAGGCAAAACCCCATGGCACGGCTGCGGCAGGCGTGGTGGCCCGGCGGACGGACCGCGCAAAAGGCGTTTTCCAATTCGCCGGCAAGCACGGCATCGGTGGCATCGAGCGCCGCGCCTGCGGCCATGAGGGCGGCCTCCCAGGAATGGATGTTGATGGCGGTGTCTGGGTCCAGCGCCCGATGGCTGGGGCCGCCAGCAGCCACTTCCTCCTGGAGTTCGTCCGTCAGGCCGCGTAAGGCGGCGATGTAGAGCCGGTCGTGCGCCAGTTCGAGCTCGGCCACCGAAGCAGGCGTGGGCTCGCGCCGGTCCAGGGCATCCCCGAGGCCCGTGATGAGCAGCCGATCCTCGATGGCCCCCAGCCGCTGCGGGCATTCGGGATGGCCCGCCCCCATCTCGTGCCGGGTACAAGCCCGGTGCGTGTAATAACCCGTCGGTTTCATCGCTGCGTTTTCCGGTATCGTGGCGGCATGGATGCACCGCAACACATCATTGCCTCACTGTTTCGTCAGCTTACCACGGTCATCGTGGGCAAGGATATGCAGATCCGCGATGCCCTCACCTGCCTGCTGGCGGGCGGGCATCTGCTGATCGAGGACGTGCCCGGCGTGGGCAAGACCACGCTGGCCCATGCGCTGGCACGCACTTTCGGCCTGGCCTTTGCCCGGGTGCAGTTCACCTCAGACCTGATGCCCAGCGACCTGACGGGGGTATCGGTCTTCGATCGGCAGCGGCAGGCATTCGTGTTCCACGAAGGGCCGCTGTTTGCCCAGGTGCTGCTGGCCGATGAGATCAACCGCGCCAGCCCCAAGACGCAAAGCGCCCTGCTGGAAGCCATGGAGGAAAACCAGGTGTCGGTGGATGGGCAGACGCGCCGCCTGCCTCAGCCGTTTTTCGTCATCGCGACCCAAAACCCGCACGACCAGCTCGGCACCCACGCGCTGCCCGAATCGCAGCTCGACCGCTTTCTGATGCGGCTGAGCTTGGGCTACCCCAGCCGGTCGGCCGAGCGCGCCCTGCTACAGGGCCAGGACAGGCGCGAGCTGCTGGCCAGCCTGCCGGCCTTGCTCGATGCCGAACGCCTGGCCGCCTTGCAGGCAGAGGTGGAGAGCGTGCGGGTCTCCGAAGCGGCACTGGACTATGTGCAAGACCTGCTGGATGCCACCCGCGACGGACGCTGGTTCGCGCAGGGCTTGAGCCCGCGGGCCGGCTTGGCGGTGTTGCGAGCGGCCAAGGCGCGTGCGCTGATCGAAGGCCGCCGCTATGTCGCGCCCGACGACGTGGCCAACATCCTGCCGCAGACGGCAGCCCACCGGCTGGTTCCCGTGGGCACCGCCGGGCGCGGCGCCTGGGAGCAGGTGCAGGCCATGGTGGCGGCCACGCCCTTGCCCTGAATCGCCCGCCCCACCCGCCTGCCTTGCTCGGTTGATCGCAGAACTCCCGCCCGATTCCCGGCTCTGAACAGCCATGCCGCTTGCCCCCACCGCGCACGCCTCGACCTTCGACCGCCCCGATGCGGCCGCGACAGGCTGGCGCCAGCGTTGGCAGTGCTGGTGGCTGCAACGGCTGCCCCGCAGCGACCAGACCACCCTGACGCACCGCAACCTCTACATCCTGCCCACCCGGCCTGGCTGGATGCTGGCGCTGACGCTGGTGCTGCTGCTGGTGGCCAGCATCAACTACCAGCTCAACCTCGGCCATTTGCTGACCTTTCTGATCGCCGGCAGCGCGGCCGTGGGCATGCATGTGACGCATCGCAACCTGCGTGGGCTGGCATTGAGCCTGCACCCGCCGGAGGCGGTGTTTGCCGGCCAGCCTGCCCCGGTGGACATCACGTTGCACAACCCCTCCCGGCGGCATCGCCACGGCGTGGGGCTGCGCTGGATCGACGATCCACCGACGCTCGATGCCCTGACCTGGGTGGACGTGGCGCCACAGTCCAGCGTCACCGTGCGGCTGGCCCGCCCCACCCAGCGCCGTGGGCGGCTGGCTCTGCCGCCGATCCTGGTGGAAACCCGCTTCCCGCTGGGCACCTTCCGCGTCTGGCACTGGTGGCGCCCGGCCAGCGAGCTGTGGGTCTATCCCGCGCCCGAAGCACCCGCGCCACCGCTGCCCGTGGGGCGGCATGCCGACGACGGCCCTGCGGCGCCAGCGCCCAGCCCGCGCAGCAGCGACGAGGTGGACGGCGTTCGACCGTACCGACGCGGCGACCCGCTGAAATGGGTGGCCTGGAAAAAAGTGGCCCGTTACCCCGACGGCGACGACAGCCAGTGGGTGAGCCGGGATTTCAGCCACCCGCCCACCGCTGAGCTGTGGTTGGATGCCGGCCAATGCGGTCTGCACGATGAGGAAGGCCGCCGCTGCCGGTTGTGCGCCTGGGTGCTGCAGGCGCAAGCCCAAGGCATGGACTATGGCCTGCGCCTCAACGGCACGCAGATTGCTCCATCCAACGGGGCCGTGCACCGACGGCGCTGCCTGGAGGCACTGGCATGCGAATGACCCTGCCGGCCTGGCCCCGCCCGCTGCCCAGAGAGGCACGCGACACGCTGTTTCTGCTGGCCGTGCTCGGCTGGATCTTGGCAATGCAGGTCCCGCAGATTCCGCTGTGGTGCGGCACGATGGCGCTGGGCGTGCTGCTGTGGCGGGCATGGATCGCCCTGCGCGGCGGGGCGCTGCCAGGCGTGCTGTGGCGCTGGGCACTGGTGACAGGCGCCACGCTGGGCACCCTTGCCAGCCATCAGACGCTCTTCGGCCATGAGGCCGGCGTCACCCTCATCGTCGTGCTGCTGGCGCTCAAAACCCTGGAACTGCGGGCCCGGCGAGACGCCTTCGTCGTGTTCTTCCTGGGCTTCTTCACGCTGCTGACCCATTTCTTTCATTCGCAATCGCTGCTGACGGCGCTGGGCGTGCTGGTGGCCTTCCTGGGTTTGCTGACGGCGCTGGTGCTGGCCCACATGCCCGTGGGCCGGCCCTCTGTGGGTCAGGCCGCGCGGCTGGCAGGGGGCATGGCCCTGCTCGGCACCCCCATCATGCTGGTGCTGTTCCTGTTCTTCCCGCGCTTCGCGCCGCTGTGGGGCATCCCCACCGACAGTGGGTTTGGGCGCAGCGGTTTGTCGGGGGAGATGCAGGTCGGCCAGATCGCCCGGCTGGCGCTGGATGACAGCATCGCGTTTCGGGTCGAGTTCCTGGACGGGCAGCGCCCGGCGCAAGACCAGCTCTACTTTCGCGGCCCGGTGATGAGCGTCTTTGACGGCGTGCAATGGCGCCCACAAGCCCGCTTGGCGGCGCTGGCGCCTGCGCCCCAGTTGGCAATCACCCACCCCGAGCAGGCCATTCGCTATCGCCTGACCATGGAGCCGAGCAACCGGCCCTGGGTGTTGACGCTGGAAGCCACGCCTGAACTGCCGCCTGTTGCCGGACAAGCCGCGCGCCTGTCGCCAGAAAGGGAATGGACCGTCACCCGCCCGCTGACGGACCTGACCCGTTTCGAGGCCGTGGCCTACCCGCATTTCCGCGACGGCCCGCCGCAGCGCGACATGTCTTTGCTGCCCGATCTGGAACTGCCTGCCGGCTTCAACCCCCGCACCCTGCAATGGGCGCAAGACCTGCGCCGGGAGTTCCATCACAGCACCGACGCCCGCCGCTATATCGACGCCGTGCTGCAACACCTGCGCACCGGCGGCTACACCTACACACTGGAGCCGGGCCTCTACGGCCGCCACAGCGCCGACGAATTCTGGTTCGACCGCCGCGAAGGCTTCTGCGAGCACATCGCCTCCAGCTTCGTGGTGTTGATGCGGGCGCTGGACATCCCGGCTCGCGTGGTGACGGGCTACCACGGGGGCGAGCTCAACCCCATCGACGGGGTATGGACCGTTCGCCAGAGTGACGCCCACGCCTGGGCCGAAGTGTGGCTGCCCGAACAGGGCTGGACCCGCATCGACCCCACCGCCTACGTGGCCCCGGCCCGCACCGAGTCTCTGTCGAGGCTGCGCCCGCCCCCCGGCGTGCTGGCCAATGCCATGCTCACCCTCCACCCCGATCTGCTATGGCGCGTGCGCGCCGTGTGGGAAGCGGCCAACAACCGCTGGAACCAATGGGTGCTCAACTACACCGCCAGCCGGCAGTTGGATATGCTGCGGCAACTGGGCTTTCGCGCCCCGAACTGGACCGACCTGGTTCAGGTGATGGTAGGGGCCTTGGTGCTGTTGGGCCTGCTGGGCGCGGGCTGGATGGCCTGGTCCCGTGGGCGGCAGGATCCCTGGCTGCAACTGCTGCGCCAGGCACACCGGCGCCTGCAGCGCAGCGGCCTGGAACTGCCCGCGCAACACGCCACGCCGCGCCAGATGGCGGCTTGGATCGAGCGCCATCTGCCCAGCACCCCGGCGGCCGCCCAGTGGCGCGACTGGCTGCTGGCGCTGGAAGCCCAACGCTACGATCCGATCACCCCCACCCGCCTGACGGACCTGCGCCGCCAGTGGCGTCGTTTGCCGGCGCTGCCGCGTCAGACACCCCCCTCACCTGCTCAACCCTCTGCCTTGCACTGAAGAACGCCGTGCCACTGCCATTCGTCCCTACCTCTTCTGTTCCACGCTGGGCTGGCCTGCCGGCCTTGTGCCTGGCCGCTCTGCTGACAGGCGCCGTTGCCACCTGGCCCGCTGCCGCGCAGCCGGCCAACCCGAGCAAAATCCGTCCAGACACGGCGCCTGGCCATTACCAGGCCGTTGAAAAACTCCCCTGTGGCCGGTCTTGGTACGGGTACCATGTGAGCCACGGCGACGACGACCAGACACCAGACACCGAAGATGAGAG
>NZ_SNYL01000007.1 GCF_004363315.1 Tepidicella xavieri | reverse complement strand
AGGGCTGCCAGGGGCTGGAAATGCGGATCCAGCCGGTTGAAAGCCGACGCAGGCAGAGCCTCGGCTGCTTCGATGGGCACTTTTTCAACGGCCTGCTAAGGCGCGGCAACGTGGGGAGGTTATCAGACGAGGCTTGGCACGCATGGTGCCATCCTAGCAGGTTGAAGTGAAACGGGAAAAACGTCCCGGGCGTGGCCGATCAGCGGCGGAAGCGTGGCTGGGGCCGGGTGGCCAGTTCACCCTCGATGGAGCCGAGGTAATTGGCCATCTGGCGCAGTTCCTGCAGCGAATACTGGGCCACGATGCCGCCCATGATGGGATTGCTGCGCCCGATGATCGGGTTACCCTGGACCTGGTAGGACTTCAGCGCCACATAGAGGTAGTCGGCATACTGGCCACCGATCTTGGGGTAGCTGGGGTCGATCGGGCTGCTGAAATTGGCCCCGTGGCAGGATGCGCAGGCACCGCGCTCCAACAAGGCCGCAACGATAGCGTTTGGTGCGCGGCTGGGCGCCTCGGGGGCTTTAACGTCGCCGTTGTGCTGGGCATAGAAGGCGGCCAGATCGGCGATGTCCTGCTCGCTGAGCGAACCGGCAATGCCGCGCATGGTGGGGTGCTTGCGGTCGCCTCGCTGGTAGGCCACCAGCGAGGCCGCGATGTACTGTGCCGTCTGCCCCGAAATCTTGGGCACCTTGTGAATTTCCGGGAAGCTGTTCTGGTAACCCGGAATACCGTGGCAGCCGATGCACATGGCTGCCTTGGATTCGCCGGCCTTCACATCACCCGTCACCTGCGCCTGGGCAGCCAGAGACAGCGCAACGGTCGCGCTTGCGACAACGGTTTTCAGCAAGGTGGACAACGGTTTGTTCATTTTGCAAGCACAATCAGAAGGACGTTTGACAAAAATCAACGCGCGATTATATAGACTCGTTCCAGTCACCAACCCCTTGAAAACCCTTGGCCGTATTCCGCCAGGCACCGGCCCCGACCTCATCATCCCAACGTCATGAAATTCACCGGCTCGCCCCACTACGTTGCCACACAGGACCTGATGCTCGCGGTCAACGCCGCCATCCAGCTCAAGCGCCCCTTGCTGGTCAAGGGCGAGCCGGGCACGGGCAAAACCATGCTGGCCGAAGAAGTGGCCCGCTCGCTGGGCATGCCGCTGCTGCAGTGGCACATCAAAAGCACCACCAAGGCGCAGCAAGGCTTGTATGAATACGACGCCGTCAGCCGCCTGCGCGACAGCCAACTGGGTGACGATCGCGTCAAAGACATTGCCAACTACATCGTCAAAGGCGTGCTGTGGCAGGCGTTCGAGGCCGAGCAGCCGGTGGCCCTGCTGATCGACGAGATCGACAAGGCCGACATCGAATTCCCCAACGACCTGCTGCGCGAGCTCGACCGCATGGAGTTTCATTGCTACGAGACACGCCAAACCATCCGCGCCCGCCACCGGCCGCTGGTGTTCATCACCTCCAACAACGAAAAAGAGCTGCCCGACGCCTTCCTGCGCCGCTGTTTCTTCCATTACATCAAGTTCCCGGACCCGGCCACGATGAAGCAGATCGTGGACGTGCATTTCCCGGGCCTGAAGGACGAATTACTGGCCGCGGCCATGAAAACCTTCTTCGACATCCGCAACCTGCCGGGGCTGAAAAAAAAGCCATCCACCAGCGAACTGCTGGACTGGCTCAAGCTGCTGATGGCCGAAGACATCCCCCTGCAAGCCCTGCACAGCCCGGACAACCAGGTGCGCGTGCCGCCGCTGGTGGGCGCTTTACTGAAAAACGAGCAGGACCTGACCCTGTTCGAGAAATTGGTGTTCATGAACCAGCGTCATCGATGAGCCGCCGTGCGCCACCGCCGACAGGGCGCTTGGCGCTGCCCACGGGAGCCCTGCCATGCTGATCGACTTCTTCTACACCCTGCGGGCCGCCAAGTTGCCAGTGTCGGTGAAGGAATACCTCACCTTGCTCGAAGCGCTGCAGGCCGATGTGGTGGGCCCACGCAACCCGGATGCCTGCACGCTGGACGACTTCTACCACCTGGCTCGCACCGTGCTGGTCAAGGACGAAAAGCACTTCGACAAATTCGACCGCGCCTTCGCCGCTTATTTCAAAGGCGTGGAGATGCTGGCCGATTTCACCCAAGAAATCCCTGCCGACTGGCTGCGCAAGGAAATGGAGCGGCTACTGTCTGACGAGCAGAAGGCCAACGCGCCCCGGATGGACTGGGACGAACTGATGGAGACCCTCAGAAAGCGGCTGCAGGAGCAAAAAGAGCGGCACGAAGGCGGCAGCAAGTGGATCGGCACCGGCGGCACCAGCCCGTTCGGGCATGGGGGCTACAACCCGCAAGGCATCCGCATCGGCGGCAAAGGGGGCGGCCGAAGCGCCGTGAAGGTGTGGGAACAGCGCAGCTACCGGGATTACGACGACACCCAGGAACTGGGCACCCGCAACATCAAGATGGCACTGCGCCGCCTGCGCAAATTTGCCCGCGAAGGCAGCGACCTGGAACTGGACCTGCCCGACACCATCCGCGCCACCGCCGCCAACGCCGGCTGGCTCGACATCCGCATGGTGCCCGAGCGGCACAACCACGTCAAAGTGCTGCTGCTCATGGACGTGGGCGGCACCATGGATGAGCACATCCAGCGGGTGGAGGAACTGTTTTCCGCGGCCAAGAACGAATTCAAGCACCTGGAGTTTTATTATTTCCACAACTGCGTCTATGACTATGTGTGGAAGAACAACCGCCGCCGCTACGCCGAAAAATTCGACACGTGGGAAGTGATCCGCAAGTACAACAAAGACTACAAGCTCATCTTCGTGGGCGATGCGACCATGAGCCCTTACGAAATCCTCCAACCCGGCGGCAGCGTGGAATACAACAACGAGGAAGCCGGCGCCGAGTGGCTGCAGCGCCTCACCCACGCCTTCCCGCACTACGTCTGGATCAACCCCGAGCCGCAAGGCATGTGGCAATACCGCCAGAGCATCGCCATCATCCAGCAGCTCATGGGCCAGCGTATGTATCCCCTGACCCTCAAAGGGCTGGAGGAGGCCATGCGGGTGCTGACGAAGTGATGGCAAGGCGTCGTCTGTCCTGGCGCTGGCTGGGCGCCTTCATCGCTTGGGCCTGGGCATGGATGCCGCCTGCGGCGCTGGCCGCTGACGAGGCACCCGTGTTCGACTTGACGATCGAGGCGCCCGCCCCGCTGGACGCCTTCCTGGCCCGGCATGCCGAACTGCAGCGCTTTCGCACCCTGCCGGACTTGAGCCGCAGCGAGCTGGACCGCCTGCTGAGCCAGACCCCGAAAAACCTGCGCGACCTGCTGGGGACCCAGGGCTATTTCTCCCCCACCGTGGACGTGCAGCTGCGCGATGCCGATGGGGCGCTGCCCCATGTGCACATCCGGGTGGAGCCCGGTCCGCCGACGCGCATCGCGCTGGTCCAGATCACCCTCGAGGGCGATGCCCGCGATGCCCCCGAAGCGGCTGCCCAGCGTCAGCGCCTGCAAGAGGAATGGGCCCTGCCCGTGGGGCAGACTTTCAGCCAGTCCGCCTGGGACACGGCCAAATCGCGCGCGCTGCGCACCCTGGCCGAACAGCGATACCCACGCGCCCGCCTGGTCAACAGCCTGGCCGACATCGTGCCGCCACAGCACGAGGCCAACCTCTATCTGGTGCTGGACTCCGGCCCGCCGCATTTCTTTGGGGATGTGGCGGTGGAAGGGGCGCAACGCTATGACGCCGACATGGCGCGTCGGCTGGTGCGGCTGGCCGGCGTGCGGCCGGGCGCCCCTTATGACGAAGCCGCGCTGCAAGCCGCTCAGCGACGGCTGACCGACAGCGGCTATTACCCCTCGGCCTTCGTGCTGCTGGCCCCGGAGGGCGACCCCCAGCATCACACCGTGCTGGCCCGCGTGCGCGAAGCGCCGCTGCAAAAGGTGGTCATCGGCGTGGGGGCCAGCACCGACCGAGGCGCCCGCTTCACCCTGGAGCATACCCACCATCGCCTCCCAGGACTGGGCTGGCGAGCGCTGTCGCGCCTGCAGGCCGAGCGGGATACGACCACCCTGGGGCTGGACCTGAGCACCCCCGTGGATGACAAAGGTTGGCGCTGGCTGACCGCCGGCGAACTGCAGCGGCAAACCGATGGCCCGCGCGTGACGAACAGCGAGCAATGGCGCATCGGACAAGCGCAAGACGGCCTGGCGCTGGACCGCAGTTATTTCCTGCAACTCGACCGGGCCCGCGTCCGCGACATGGGCATCCCCCAGCCCACGGCCACGGCGGTGAGCGCGAACTACGCCTGGACGCGCCGGGTCTTTGACGACCTCACCGCGCCCCAGCGCGGCTACGGGCTGGCGGTGGAATTGGGCGCCGGCGTGACGCTGTCGCAAGAGCGCCAACCCTATCTGCGCACCCGCGTGCGCTGGCTGGGCTACTGGCCCGTGGGCAGCGACTCGCCCCGGCCCAGCCGGCTCGCACTGCGGCTGGAAGGCGGCGCGGTGTGGTCGGCCCCAGACGCACCCGTGCCCGTGACCCAACGCTTCCTGGCCGGCGGCGACAACAGTGTGCGCGGCTACACGCAGCGCAGCATCGGCGTGCCACTTCCTTCCGGCGTGGTGGAAGCCGGCAAGCTGCTGAGCGTGGCCAGCCTGGAGTGGCAGCGCCCCCTCTGGCGCGACGGGGTCAAAACCCCATGGGAGAGCGTGGTGTTTCTCGACGCCGGGGCCGTGGCCAACCGCGCCGCCGACCTCAAGCCCCAGGTGGGCGTGGGTGCTGGCGTGCGCTACAACAGCCCGGTCGGACCGCTACAGGCCGACCTGGCCTACGGCGTGGACAGCAAGCGGCTGCGGCTGCACCTGAGCGTGGGGTTTGCCTTCTGACCATGCGCATGCACCCCGCCCCACCCCACGAACCGCCGCCCCAGCCTCCCGCCGGTCACCGCCCAGGCTGGGGGCGCCGCCTGGCCAGCGGGATCACGCGCCTCCTGGGTCTCTTGCTCTGGCTGGCTGGCGCCGGCTTTGCCCTGCTGGCCGCAGGGCTCGTCGCTGCCGTGCTTTGGGCCAGCACCCCGGCGGCCCTGCCCCAGACCTTGCGTTGGGCGCAAGACTGGCTCACCGACCCTGCCACGGGCACCTCCCCCTTGCAGGTCGAGGGCGCCCGGGGCAGCCTGACCGGCGGCGGGCGCATCGCCGCCCTGCGCTGGCAGAAGGATGGCCTGACCGTCGACATCGACGGCTTGACCCTGGCTTGGGAGCCGAGCCTGTGGCTGGCGGTACTGCTCGACCGCTCGCTGACCATCGAACGCCTGGCGGCCCAGCGCGTCCGGGTGCAGGACGAGCGTCCGCCCTCCCCCAACGATGCCCCCCTGGAGCCACCTCAGCGGCTCACCCTGCCCTGGCTGCGGGCCGTCACGCTGCCGCTGCAGGTCGAGGCATTCGCCTTCACCGGCCCTGCGGCGTTGGAAGGTGGCCCGCTGGTGGCGCACTACCGCTATGGCCCGCACAACGGCGTGCCCACCCACCACCTGCGCATCGATGAACTGCGCTGGGCCGATGGCCGCTACACCGCCCAGGCCGCCTTGCTCGCCCTGCAGCCGATGACGCTGGATGTGCGCCTGCAGGCCACCATCGAGACGCCCCCCACCCCCGAAGTGCCCGCGCAAACGCTGCGCTTGGAAGCCAGCGTGCAAGGCGACCTCGGGGGCGTCGAGGCCCTGTTGCGGGTACAGGCCGACGTGCAACCGGCGCCAGCAAGCCCCTCCCCCCCCAGCAGTTGGGCGCCCGAATTGCGCCTGCAAGCCATCGTACGCCCCTGGAACGACATGCCCCTGGAACGGGCCGATCTGCGGCTGCAAGACATCAACGTGGCCCAATTCTGGCCCCAAGGGCCACGAAGCCGGCTCTCCGGCCAATGGCAGGCCGTCCATCTGGAAACGCAAGCCCCTGAGGCAACCGCGTGGCGCTGGCAACTGCAAGGCCAACTGCGCAATGCCATGGCCCAGCCGTGGAACGACGGCGGCCTGCCGCTGGAGCAGCTCGATGCCCAGGTGGAACTGCGCCCGGACCGATGGATCGTCCACACCCTGCGCTGGCGCTTGGGCGAGAGCCGGCTGAATGCCACCGGCAACGTCCGCTGGCAGGTTGACGGGGCGGATCGCCCCTGGGCAGAACGCCTCGCCGTCGCCGAAGGCCGGCTGGATGTGCAGGCCCTCGACCCCCAGCGACTCTGGTCCACCTGGCCGGCCGCGCGGTTGGGCCTGACCGCGCAGGCCGATCACCGCGATCAACGCACCCGCTGGTCGCTGAATCTGCGGCCACAGGCTGGCACGGGGCCTCGCGCCCCAGACGCCGCCGCCCTGCCCACGGTGCAGGCCCAAGGGCAGTGGTCTGGCGCGCGGCTCGACATCGAGCGGCTCGATACCCAATGGCTGGACAGCCGCCTGCAGGCCAGCGGTCACCTCCATACCGCCGGGCCTTTGAACCTGCAGGCGTCGATGCGCTGGACGGCCCCCGGCTTGCAGCTCCAAGGGCAGCTCACCTGGCCCTGGCAAGGCCAGCCGCTGGACGCCGTGCTGGATGTGCCAGACGCCGAGCGCCTGCAACACTGGAGCCGCCGCGCCGTGCTGGCCATCCACGACTGGCTGCCTGCCCTCGACTTGCCCACACAAGCCGCCCCGCTGTGGCAGCACCGTTGGCAGGGGCAGGCCCGGGTAGAGGCCAATGCGACCGGGCCAGAGGGCCAGCCCCCATGGCCTGCGCAGTGGGCCCTGCAAATCCAGGCCCCTCGCCTGACCTTGACCCCCACGACCCCCGACGCTTCGCCGCAGGCCCCCCTTGCCGTCGAAGGCGTGCAGGCCCGCTTGCGTGGCCAAGCGCGCCAATGGCAAGCCGAATGGCAAGGCAAGGCCCGCATCGGCGCCAGCGACGGTGGCTGGTCGCTCGACGCCGCCGGGCGGCTCCAAGGCGTCTGGCCTGGGGAGACCGGCGCATCCGATCACCGCGTGCGCTGGGAAGCCACCCGGCTCCAAGCCCGGATGCCGGGGGCGCCGCTCGGGCTGCTCCTGGAGCTCGACCAGCCCGTGGACCTGGCCATTTCCGCTCAAGGCCACCTGAACGCCCAGGCCGGCGCGCTGCGGCTGACGCCACAGTGGACGGGCGCCCCCTCCCATACCTTCGCCACCCAGCCGGCACGCCTCGAATGGGAGGGCTTGCGCTGGGCCAACGGCCATCTGGACAGCCGCGGACGCATCGCCCCAGTGTCATTGAGCTGGATCAACGCCTGGATGGCTTCCCCCGACCGGCCTGACGGGCCACTGGCCGAGGCGGGTTTCAGCGGCGATTTGCAGTTCGAAGGCGTTTGGGACGTGTCATTGCCCTTGAGCGGCAACGCCCCGGGCACCGCGCCCGCGCGAGCGCGCCTCGAAGGACGCCACCTCAGCGGTGATCTGACCTACCTCTCCGGCAGTGGCACCGAATCGCAACGCACGCCGGTGGGGCTGGAAGCCCTGCAACTCGGCATCCAATGGCAAGGCCAGCAAGCCATGGCCCAGGCGCTGCTCGCCACCCGCCAGTTCGGCCGTGTGCAAGGGCGCCTGACCACCCAGCTCACGCCTCCTGAAGCGGCAGGTGAGGGCTGGCAATGGCGGCCCGATGCCCCCCTCGAAGGCGAGTTGCAAGCCCGCCTGACCCGCATGGCCCCCCTGTCGGCCTTTGCGCCACCGGGCTGGCGCATCGACGGCGAAGGCCAGGCCGATGCCCGCCTGTACGGCACCCGCGCCCAGCCCGAGTGGCAGGGCCGCATCGATCTGCGCCGGCTGGCCCTGCGCGCCGCGCTGGACGGCATCGACTTCAGCGACGGCGAGCTGGCGGCCCGCCTCGACGGGCACCAGATGCAGATCGAGCGCCTGCGCCTGCGGGGCGCCGGTGGCGCCGACGGTGGCGGCCTGTTGACCGGCGAGGGCCGCGCCAGCTGGCCGCGCCGCGCCGACGGCCCGCCCCGTCCCGACGTCAGGCTGACCCTGCAGGCCCAGAACCTGCGCCTGCTGGCCCGCGCCGACCGCCGACTCGTCCTCTCCGGCCAAATCGACAGCCGCCTGAGCGAAGCCCTGCTCGACCTGCGGGGCCGCCTCGATGTCGATCAGGCCCTGTTCCTGCTGCCCGACGAAACCACCCCCAGCCTGGGCAGCGACGTCGTCATCCGCGGCAGCTCCATGCCCGTTCCCCTGAGCGCGCGCCTGCCCTTCCAAGTGCGGCTGCGCGCGGAAGTCCATCTGGGTGAACGCTTCGAGGTACGCGGCCTCGGCCTGCAAACCGCCTTGCGCGGCCGGCTGCTGGCCGAAGCCCAGCCCGGCCAGCTCACGCCCACCCTCACCGGCGAAGTGCAAACCGTCCGCGGCACCTACCGCGCCTACGGGCAGCGGCTCAACATCGAGCAGGGGCTGGTGCGGTTCAACGGCCCCTACGACAACCCCAGCCTCGATATCCTGGCCCTGCGGCCGCACCCCACCCAGAAAGTGGGCGTGGAAATCAGCGGCACGGCGCAAGCGCCCAGGGTGCGCCTGTACGCCGACCCCGACCTGCCCGACAGCGAAAAGCTGGCCTGGCTGGTGCTTGGCCGGCCGGCCAGTGGCGCCGGGGCCGAAGCGGCCATCCTGCAACAGGCCGCGCTGGCCTTGTTGAGCAGCGGCTCCACCGACGACACCCCCTTCGCCCAGCGCCTGGGCCTGGACGACTTGAGCTTCCAGGGCGAAGCCATCAACCCCGACGGCAGCACCACCGCCGCCGCCCTCACCCTGGGCAAGCGCCTGACCGATCAACTCTACGTCAGCTACTCGCGCAGCGTGGTCGGCGCCGTGGGCACCGTGGCCGTGTTCCTGGACCTCTCGCGCTACCTGAGGCTGCGCGCCCAAGCTGGCGACGACAACGCCATCGACCTCATCTTCACCCACAGCTTCGACGGCCCAGGCGCGCCCCGTACCGCCCCAGGAACCACCCCGGGCACCGCCCCATAGCCGCCATCGGGGCAACCAGCCTGCCTAACCCAGGTTGTCCATGGCAGCAACGGGTTGTGCCACGGATGCTGCGCACGGCTTGGCATGTTAACCAGCGGCACATGCCCGATTGAGCGCCAAGAGCCGCTGGAGGATGGCGTCGCCGGCTATGCACGAGGCGACGACCCGGCGACGCTCGTCTCCCGGGCCGATGCGGCGCTGTATGCGGCCAAGGCCGCGGGGCGAAACCGGGTCGAGCGCGGCCATCGCGGCCCACAGGAGCCTGGGTAATGCCTGCCCTGTCCGCGCACTGGCGGCTTGCACGCGTCCACCGACAACGTCTTGCGATAGACTACATGCCCTCGGCCACGCATAGGCATCATCCATGCATCGTCCAGCGTCTCAGAGGAAACGCCGGCACATTGCAGCGCCACGCACCAGGAACCCGCCGTAGTTCAATGGATAGAACGGCCGCCTCCTAAGCGGCAAATACAGGTTCGATTCCTGTCGGGGGGGCCAGTCCACTCGATCATGCTTTGCTGCGCAGCGTGCGGCTGAGCAAGATCACCGGAATCAGCCCGACGAGCACCAGCGTCAAGGCCGGCAGGGCCGCTTCGCCCAGGCGTTCGTCGCGGGCGAGCTGGTAAGTCACCACGGCCAGGGTGTCGCTGTTGAAGGGACGCAGCACCAGGGTGGCGGGCAATTCCTTCATCACGTCCACGAACACCAGCAGGGCGGCCGCCATGATGGAGCGTCGCAGCAGCGGCCAGTGCACCTGTGTCATCAGGCCGAGACCCGTGACGCCCAACATGCGCGCCGAGTCGTCGAAGCTGGCGGGAATGCGCGCATAGCCGCTCTGCACCGACTGCAGCGCCACCGCCGTGAACCGCACCAGATACGCCCAGACGATGCCCAGCACCGTGGCCGTGACCCAATAGCCCACGCTGCTGTGGGGCGCGACCGTCTGCACCCAACCCACCGGCAGCAGCAAGCCCACCACGATGACGGCACCCGGCACGGCATACCCCAGTCCCACCACCCGGTTGACGCCGTGGGTGAGCCAGCCGGGCTGGCGCCTCTGGGCAAAGGCCAGCACCAGCGCCGCCAGCGTGGCCAGCGCTGCAGCCAGACCGGCCAGCCACAGGCTGTTGCGCGCCCACTGCGCGAAGGACCGCCAGGGCAACTCCTCCCAACCGCCGATGAGCGGGCGCAGCATGAACACCACCGGCAGCACGAAGCCCAACAGCACGGGCAGGCCGCACACGGCCCAGGCGCCCCAACGGGCCGCTCCGCGCAAGCGCACTGGCTGCGCCTCGGCGCTGTGCGCCCGCCCGCCGCGCGTCGTGGCAAAGCGCATGCGGCGCTGGGCGCGGTGCTCCAGCCACAGCAGCGCGGCCACGGTCAGCAGCAGCAGCGTGGCCAACTGGGCCGCGGCCGTGCGGTTGTCCATCACCAACCAGGCTTTGTAGATGCCGGCGGTGAACGTCTGGATGCCAAAATAGCTTGCCACGCCAAAGTCGGCCAGCGTCTCCATGAGGGCCAGCGCCACCCCGGCGGCCACGGCCGGCCGCGCCAACGGCAAAGCCACTTCGCGAATGCGCCTGGACAGCGGAGCACCCAACAGGCGGGCCGCCTCCATGAGTTGCGTGGCCCGCTCGCTCAGGGCCGTTCGCGCCAGCAGGTACACATAGGGATAGAGGGTGAACGTGAACACCCAGGCCGCCCCCCAGACGTTGCGGATTTCGGGAAACACCCTGCCACGCCAGTCAAACGTCTCGCGCAGAAACACCTGCAACGGGCCGGAGAACTGCAAAAAATCGGTGTAGGCATAGGCCACCACATAAGCCGGCATGGCCAAGGGCAGCAGCAGCGCCCATTCGAACACACGCCGCCCGGGAAAGTCGAACAGCGTCACCGCGCAGGCGGTGGCCATGCCCACCGCCGCCACCGCCACGGCCACCACCCCGCACAACAGCAAACTGGTGCGCACATAGTGGGGCAGCACGGTCTCGGCCATCTGGCGCAGCACGTCCAGCGCCTCGGCATCGAACTGCAGCCAGGAAACAGCCAGCGCCAGCACCGGCAACGCCAGCAAGGCGGCAAACAGCAACATGGCCGCCTGGACCAGCAACGCCCCCAGACGGGCCCCAATGCGGGAAAGGTTTTGATTCATGTCAACGTGAATGAGAATGGTCATTATCTACAATGACGGCTTATGTTCCTGACCGTTTCCCACTTGTCCGTCCATTATCCAGGCGCGGCCCAGCCCGCTGTGCGGGACGTTTCGCTCGGGCTCAATGCCGGCGACATCGGCGTGCTGATCGGCCCGTCCGGATGCGGCAAGACGACCCTGCTGCGGGCCGTGGCCGGTCTGGAAAAAGCCAGCGGCGGCCAGATCACGCTCGGCGGCGACGAGGTCAGCAGCCCAGGCCGGCATGTGCCACCCGAGCAACGCCGCATCGGCATGGTGTTTCAGGACTATGCGCTGTTTCCCCACCTGAGCGTGGAGCAGAACGTGGCGTTCGGCATCCGGCACTTGGCCGCCGCCGCGCGCCGCCAGCGGGTGCAGGAGGTGCTGGCCCTGGTGGGGCTGGACGGCATGCAGTCACGTTATCCGCACGAGCTCTCGGGCGGGCAGCAGCAACGGGTGGCGCTGGCCCGCGCCTTGGCTCCCAGCCCTCGCCTGCTGCTGCTGGACGAGCCCTTTTCCAACCTCGACGTGGACCTGCGCGAACGCCTGGCGCACGAAATCCGGGGCATCCTGAAAGCCGCGGGCGCCACGGCCTTGTTCGTCACGCACGACCAGTTGGAGGCATTTGCCATCGGTGATGTGATTGGCGTCATGCATCAGGGCTCGCTGCACCAGTGGGAAGATGCCTACGCGCTGTACCACCGCCCGGCCACGCGCTTCGTGGCGGAGTTCATCGGGCATGGGGTGTTCACCCCGGCGCAGATTCTGATGAACGGCCAAGACGTGGTGGTGCAAACCCCGCTGGGCCCTTTGCAGGACGTGGAGGAATGCCCACTGCCCAGCGCCTACGAGGCCGGCCTGTGCGACGTGCTGCTGCGGGCCGACGACATCCTGCACGACGACGACTCCCCGGTCAAGGCACGCATCGTGCGCAAAGCCTTTCGCGGCTCCGAATTCCTCTACACCCTGCGGCTGGCCAGTGGCGAGACGGTGATGGTGCACGTGCCTTCGCACCACAACCACGAAATCGGCGAGTGGATCGGCATTCGGGCCGCGGTGGATCATGTGGTCACGTTCGAGCGCGGCTCGGGGGCCAGCGCCCCGCCGGCGCCGGGCATGCGGCTCAACGCCTGAAGCCGTCTGAGGGCGCTACACTGGCACCTACCCTGTGAGAGCCTGCAGGGTGTTTCCACGAAGAGCCCGAAAGACGACCATGACCCCCGCTGAACAAGCCCTGCGCGATGCCGCGCTCGAATACCACCGCACACCCCACAAAGGCAAAATCTCGGTCCAGCCGACCAAGCCGCTGTCCAACCAGCGCGACCTCTCACTGGCCTACTCGCCCGGGGTGGCCTACCCCTGCCTCGCCATCCAGGCCGACCCGACCCAGGCCGCCGAGTACACCAGCCGTGGCAACCTGGTCGGCGTGGTGACCAACGGCACAGCCGTGCTCGGTCTGGGCGACATCGGCCCGCTGGCTGGCAAGCCGGTGATGGAGGGCAAAGGCTGCCTGTTCAAGAAATTCGCCGGCATCGACGTGTTCGACATCGAGCTCGCCGAAAAAGACCCCGACAAGCTGGTGGACATCATTGCCGCGCTGGAACCCACGCTGGGCGGCATCAACCTGGAAGACATCAAGGCGCCGGAGTGCTTCTACATCGAGCGCAAGCTGCGCGAGCGCATGAACATCCCGGTCTTCCACGACGACCAGCACGGCACGGCCATCATTTCTTCGGCTGCGCTGCTCAACGGGCTGGAACTGGTGGGCAAAGACATCCGGCAGGTCAAGGTGGCCGTCTCGGGCGCCGGGGCGGCGGCCATCGCCTGCCTCGACGTGATGGTCGGCCTGGGCGTGCAAGTGGCCAACATCCTGGTGTGTGACTCCAAGGGCGTGATCCACAGCGAGCGCGAGGACGCCAAGGCCGGCAAGCTCGATGCGTCCAAGCAGCGCTATTGCCAGACCACCGATGCCCGCACCCTGGCCGATGCGGTGCGCGGCGCCGACGTGTTCCTCGGCTGCTCCGCCCCCGGCGTGTTGACGGTGGAGATGGTCAAGACCATGGCCGATCGGCCCATCATTCTGGCGCTGGCCAATCCGGAACCGGAAATCCGCCCCGAGCTGGCCAAGGCCGCGCGGCCCGACTGCATCATCGCCACCGGCCGCTCGGACTATCCGAACCAGGTCAACAACGTGCTGTGCTTCCCGTACATCTTCCGGGGCGCGCTGGACTGTGGCGCCACCAAGATCACCGAGGAAATGAAGCTGGCCTGCGTGCGGCAGATTGCCGAACTGGCCAAGGCCGACATCAGCGAAGAAGTGGCCAGCGCCTACGTGGGGCAGGAGCTGACGTTTGGGCCGGATTACATCATCCCCAAGCCGTTTGACTCGCGCCTGATCCTGAAGATCGCCCCCGCCGTGGCGAAGGCGGCGGCCGATTCGGGCGTGGCCACGCGCCCCATTGCCGACATGGAGGCCTACAAGGAAAGCCTGGGCCGCTTCGTGTACCAGACCGGCATCCTGATGCGCCCCATCTTCAACATCGCCAAGGCGGTGCCCGATGCCCAAAAGCGCGTGGCCTACGCCGACGGCGAAGACGAGCGGGCGCTGCGAGCCGCTCAAATGGCCATCGATGACCACCTGGCCCGACCGATCCTGATTGGCCGGCCGGCGGTGATTGCCGCCCGCATCGAGAAAGCCGGCCTGCGCATGCGCCTGGGCGTGGACGTGGAAAACGTCAACCCCGAAGACGACCCGCGCTTCCGCCAGTATTGGGAGCACTACCACCAGCTGATGAAACGCAACGGCGCCACCCCCGAAGTGGCCAAGGCCGCCGTGCGCCGCTCCAACACCATCATCGGCTCGCTCATGCTCAGCCTGGGCGATGCCGACGCGCTGATCTGCGGCCTGGTGGGCACCTACACCACCCACCTGGAGCGCATCGACAGCATCCTGGGCAAGAAACCGGGCGCCAACAACTACGCCGCCGTCAACGCCCTCATGACCCCGCAGGGCCCACTGTTCATCGCGGACACCTACGTCAACGAGGACCCAAGCGCCGAGCAGCTGGCCGAAATCGCCTGGATGGCGGCCCAGGAAGTGCAGCGCTTCGGCATTCCGCCGAAAGTGGCGTTTTTGTCGCACAGCAGCTTCGGCTCCTCCAAACGCGCCTCGGCGCGCAAGATGCGCGAGGCGCGCGACCTGTTCGTGGCGCGGCACCCGGGCATCGAATGCGATGGCGAGCTCCACGGCGACGCCGCCCTGCAGCCCGAAATCCGCGAACGCTACCTCGGTGACAGCACCCTCAGCGGCGCGGCCAACCTGCTGATCTGCCCCAATCTGGATGCGGCCAACATCCTCTACAACGTGCTCAAGACCACCACCAGCGGGGGCGTGACCGTGGGCCCCATGCTGATGGGCGTCAACGGCACGGCTTACATCCTGACCCCGGCGGCCACGGTGCGACGCGTGCTGAACATGACGGCGCTGGCGGCCGCCTGCCAAGCCGTGGCCTGATCCGGCTCCAACGGCCCACCAGCCAACCGCCAGCCCCGAAAAGGCTGGCGGTTTTTCCATTCAGGGTTATCCCGGTAACGACTCCCCCTAGCGGTGCCCATAATTTGTATACAAATTTTGTGCACCAGATTACCCCGCCATGATGCCCAAGTCGCTCAGCGAACGCGCTTCTATGCTCCCTGAAAACGGCACGGCATCAGGGTTATCCATGAGTGTTCGCGGGGGAAAGAAGCGGCAGCCATGCGTCCTTTTCATGCACACTTCCAGTGCGCCGATGCACCAAGGCGTCGCATGTCGGAAAGCGGGAGTCTGGGCCAAGGAGCGCTCATGCGATGGCTTAAACCTTTTGTATACAGCCTTGTGTTCAAAAAAACGGTCGCCGACCCGCTTCTGGCATCGATCTTGCTGCATGGACAACAGCCTGGCGAAGGCCGTGTCGTTTCACCCTGTCCACCCAAGGAGTTCACATGAACAAGCGTCGTTTCCTGCAAGCCACCGCCGCGCTGGCTGCCGCCCTGACCGTCGGCGCCCCTGCCCATGCGCAGACGCCGATCCGATTCCAGCTCGACTGGCGCTTTGAAGGGCCATCGGCGCTGTTCCTGCACCCGGCGGCCAAAGGCTATTTCCGCGATGCCGGCCTGAATGTGACGATCGATTCGGGCAACGGCTCCAGCGGCACCGTGACCCGGGTGGCCTCGGGCACCTACGACATGGGCCTGGCGGATCTGGCGGCCTTGATGGAGTTCCACGCCAACAACCCCGACGCGCCGAACAAGCCGGTGGCGGTGATGATGGTCTACAACAACACCCCGGCTTCGGTGCTGGCGCTCAAGAAAAGCGGCATCCGCACGCCGGCCGATCTGAATGGCAAAAAGCTGGGCGCGCCCGTCTTTGACGCCGGCCGCAAGGCTTGGCCCATTTTCGAGAAGGCCAACAACGTCTCGGGCGTGACCTGGACCTCCATGGACCCGCCGCTGCGGGAAACCATGCTGGTGCGGGGCGACGTCGATGCCATCACCGGCTTTTCTTTCACGTCGCTGCTCAACCTGGAAGCCCGTGGCGTCAAGCCGGAAGACGTGGTCATCATGCCTTTTGCCGAGCATGGCGTGAAGCTGTACGGCAATGTGATCATCGCCACGCCGAAGCTCATCCAGGAAAACCCGGCGGCCGTGACCGCTTTCCTCAAGGCTTTTGCCAAAGGCGCCAAGGAAGTGATGGCCAACCCCGCCATGGGCATCGAATCCGTCAAGGCCCGCGACGGCATCATCAACGTGGCGCTGGAAACCCGCCGCCTGCAGTTGGCCATCGACTCCGTGATCGCCAGCCCCGACGCCCGCCGCGAAGGCTTTGGCCAGATCAACCCCGCACGCCTGAGCCTGATGGCCAGCCAGGTGTCCGACGCTTTTGGCACCCGCACCCGCGTGGACCCGAACGCGGTCTGGAACGGCTCCATGCTGCCGCCGGCGGCAGAGCTCAACATCCTGCCGCCGGCCAAGCGCTGAAGCCGCGGCCACATTGTGCTGGGCCGGCCTCCCTGCCGGGAGGGTCGGCCTTTTTTCAGGAGCATGCATGAGCGATACGGCAACGACCCCGTCGGCTGGACAGCCTTTCGTCGAATTCGATCAGGTCTGGCTGGCCTATAACGAGGATCTGCTGGCCAAGAACATCTTTGCGGTGGAGGACATCAACCTTCGGGTGAGCAAGGGCGAGTTCATCGCCATCGTGGGGCCCTCGGGTTGCGGCAAGTCCACCTTCATGAAGCTGACCACCGGCCTGAAGATGCCGAGCAAAGGCCGCATCACCATCGATGGCCAACCCGTCACCGGGCCGCTGAAGATTTCGGGCATGGCGTTTCAGGCCCCCTCTCTGCTGCCTTGGCGCACGACGTTGGACAACGTGCTGCTGCCCCTGGAAATCGTGGAGCCTTACCGCAGCCAGTTCAAGGACCGCCGCAAGGAATTCGAGGAACGGGCCAGCCGGCTGCTGGCCAGCGTGGGGTTGGGCGGCATGGAGAAAAAATTCCCGTGGGAGTTGTCGGGCGGGATGCAGCAGCGTGCCAGCATCTGCCGGGCCCTGATTCACGAACCCAAGATGCTGCTGCTCGACGAGCCGTTCGGCGCGCTGGACGCCTTCACGCGCGAGGAGCTGTGGTGCATCCTGCGCGATTTGTGGGAGGCCCAGCGCTTCAACGTGATCTTGGTGACGCACGACCTGCGCGAGAGCGTGTTCCTGGCCGACACGGTGTACTGCATGAGCAAGAGCCCGGGGCGCTTCGTGGTGCGCCGCGAAATTCCCATCCCGCGCACCCGGGACCTGGAAGTGACCTACACCCGGGAATTTACCGACATCGTGCACGAACTGCGCGGCCACATCGGCGCCATGCGCAAGGCCGGCGCCCCCATCAACCAGTGATGAGCTTTCTGCCATGAAACGCAAACACATCGAGCGCTGGTCCCCGCTGATTCTGCTGTTGATCATCATCGTCGTCTGGGAAGCCATCACGAAGGGGTTTGGCGTCTCCGAGTTCATCTTCCCCAGCCCGTCGCGCATCTGGGAGCAGACCCTGGAGCACCGAACCGTTATCCTGGGGCATGCCTGGCGCACCTTCTGGGTGACGATGGCCGGCTTTGGCATCGCCATCGTGGTGGGCGTGCTGCTGGGCTTTTTGATTGGGAGCTCGCGCATCGCCTATGCCGCGCTGTATCCGCTGATGACGGCGTTCAACGCCCTGCCCAAGGCGGCGTTCGTGCCCATTCTGGTGGTGTGGTTCGGCATCGGCATCGGCCCGGCCATCCTCACGGCCTTCCTCATCAGCTTCTTCCCCATCATGGTCAACATCGCCACCGGCCTGGCCACGCTGGAGCCCGAGTTGGAGGACGTGCTGCGCGTGCTGGGCGCGCGGCGCTGGGACGTGCTGACCAAGGTGGGGCTGCCGCGGTCTCTGCCCTACTTCTTTGGTTCGCTCAAGGTGGCCATCACGCTGGCGTTCGTGGGCACCACCGTCTCGGAAATGACGGCATCCAACGAAGGCATCGGCTACTTGCTCATTGCGGCCGGCTCCTCCATGCAAATGGGCCTGGCCTTCAGCGGCCTGCTGGTGGTGGGCATCATGGCCATGCTGATGTACGAGCTGTTCAGCTGGATCGAGAAGCACACCACGGCCTGGGCGCATCGGGGCAGCCAAGCCGCTTGACCCCATCATGCCCTGGGAAGCCCATCTGCACCTGCATTACACACGGCAAGCCGCCGCCACGGTGGCGCATCACCGCCATCATGGCCCGCTGCGCCTGTTCCACAGCCTGTATCCGGAAGGCCCGGGCATTTGCCACAACGTGATCGTCCACCCCCCCGGTGGGCTGGTGGAGGGCGACACGCTGCACGTGGCGGTGGAGGCCGACACGGGCACCCACGGGCTGGTCTCCACCCCGGGGGCGACGCGCTTCTACCGCTGCGACGGCGCGCCGGCCACCCAGCAGGTGCGCATCCGGCTGGAGCCCGGCGCCCGGCTGGAATGGGTGCCGCTGGAGACCATTGCCTATCCTGGCTGCCAGGCCCACAACACGGTGGACGTGCAACTGGCGGAAGGGGCCGAGTGGCTGGCCTGGGACGTGACGGCCCTCGGATTGCCGGGCTCCGGCCAACCTTTCGACCGCGGTTGCCTGCACCAGCGGCTGTGCATCGAGGGCCACTGGCTGGAGCAGGGCCGGTTGGACGCCGCGGATGCACGCCTGCTCGACAGCCCCTTGGGCTTGGGCGGCCACCGCTGCCTGGGCACGTTGGTGCTGGCCAGCGGCACGCCATGGAGCCGCGAGCGGCGGGAGCGCCTGTTGGATGCGGTGCGCGCCGTCCTGCCCGACGACCTGACCCCCCTGCCTGCCGGCGCCACCTGCCCCAACGACCATGTGCTGGTGCTGCGGGTGCTCGGCCCGCTGGTGGAGCCGGTGATGGCTCTGGTGCAACAGGGCTGGGCGGCGCTGCGGCAAGCGGCATGGGGTCTGCCGGGGCAACCCGCAAGGATCTGGCGGGTTTGAGCCGGTCTTCAGATCGCCACGAGTTGGCGGATCCCGCGGGCCTGCATCTCGGCGCCAGGGCCACTGGCCACCACCTCGCCGCGTTCCATCACCAGGTAGTGATCGGCCAGTTCTTCGGCAAAGTCGTAATACTGCTCGACCAGCACGATCGCCATGGGCTGGCCATCCAGCCCTTCTCGGGCCAGTTTCCGCAACACCCGGCCAATGTCTTTGATGATGCTGGGCTGGATGCCTTCGGTCGGTTCGTCGAGCACCAGCAGCCGGGGACTGGATGCCAGGGCACGGGCAATCGCCAGCTGCTGCTGCTGCCCGCCGGAGAGGTCACCACCGCGGCGACTCAGCATCTGCCTGAGCACCGGAAAAAGTTCATAAAGCTGAGCCGGCATGGGCGTTCCCGCCTTCTGCGTGGCCTGGCCCATGAGCAGGTTTTCATGCACGGTCAGGCGGGCAAAGATTTCCCGGCCCTGCGGCACATAGCCGATGCCGGCACGGGCGCGCTCGTAGGGGCTGGCCTGGGTGATGGGCCGGCCCTCGAACACGATCTGTCCGCTGCGCACCGGCACCAGCCCCATCAGGGCTTTGAGCAGCGTGGTCTTGCCCACGCCGTTGCGCCCCAGCACCACGGTGATCTCGCCCGCCCGGGCCTGCAGGCTGACCCCACGCAGGATGTGCGAGCCGCCGTAGTACTGGTGGATCTGGTCGATTTGCAACATCCTCATCTTCCCAGGTAAACCTCGATCACGCGCTCATCGGCCTGCACCTGGTCAAGCGTGCCCTCGGCCAGCACCGAGCCGTCGCACAGCACCGTCACCTTCTCGCTGATGGCGCGGATGAAATGCATGTCGTGCTCCACCACCATCAGGCTGTGCTTGCCCTTGAGGCTCAGGAACAGCTCGGCGGTGCGGGCGGTTTCCTCGTCGGTCATGCCAGCGACGGGTTCGTCCAGCAGCAAGAGCTTGGGCTCTTGCATCAGCAGCATGCCGATTTCCAGCCACTGCTTCTGGCCGTGGCTCAGGTCGCCGGCACGGCGGGTCACCGCGTCTTTGAGGTGGATGGTGTGCAGCACCTCGGCCAGGCGATCTTTCTGCTCGCCGTTGAGCGCAAAGCGCAGGCTGGGCCAGACCCGCTTGTCGGTGGCCAGGGCCAGCTCCAGGTTCTCGAACACGCTCAGTTCCTCGAACACCGTGGGCTTCTGGAACTTGCGCCCGATGCCCAGCGCGGCGATTTCGGGCTCGCTGTAGCGCAGCAGGTCGATCGTGGCGCCGAAGAACACGGTGCCGCTGTCGGGCCGCGTCTTGCCGGTGATGATGTCCATCATGGTCGTCTTGCCAGCGCCGTTGGGGCCGATGATGCAGCGCAGTTCGCCCGGGGCGATGTCGAGGTTGAGCCCGTTGATGGCCTTGAAGCCGTCGAAGCTGACGTGCACGTCCTCCAGATACAGGATGCGCCCGTGCGTGGTGTCCACCTCGCCCGCTTTGAGTGGGCGCGAGAACGACGCGCTGCGCCCCCCCGCTTCGGTCTGCCCGCTGGGCTGCCAGCCACGCGCACGCGCCAGGCGCTGCGCGCCGGCTTCCATCAGGTCGGGGGTCATGCCGCGCCTCCTGCCTGGCCACGCCAGCGCCGCAGCGCCGCCCGGGCCAAGCCCACCACGCCTTGCGGCATGAACAGCGTGACGGCGATGAACAACCCCCCGAGGAAATACAGCCAGTATTCGGGAAAGTGGACCGTCAGCACGCTCTTGGCGCCGTTGACGACGAACGCCCCGATGATCGGGCCGATCAGGGTGGCCCGCCCGCCCACGGCGGTCCAGATGGCGATCTCGATGCTGTTGGCCGGGCTCATCTCACTGGGGTTGATGATGCCGACCTGCGGCACGTAAAGCGCCCCGGCCACCCCGCACATCACCGCCGAAATCACCCAGATGGTGAGCTTGTAGGGCAGCGGGTTGTAGCCGCAGAACATGACGCGGCTTTCGGCGTCGCGAACCGCCTGCAGCACCCGGCCAAACTTGGACTGCACCAGCCAGCGCGCCCACAGGTAAAAGCCCAGCAGCGTGAGCCCGGTGAGCACGAACAGCGCCATGCGCATCTCGGCCGTGGCCAGCGGCAGGCCCAGGATGCGCTTGAAGTCGGTGAAGCCGTTGTTGCCGCCGAAACCGGTTTCGTTGCGGAAGAACAGCAACATGGCGGCGAACGTCAGCGCCTGCGTGATGATGGAAAAGTACACGCCCTTGATGCGCGAGCGAAAGGCAAAGTAGCCGAACACAAAGGCCAGCCCACCGGGCACCAGCACGATCAGCAGCAACGTGGCAATGAAGCTGTCGCTCAATGCCCAGTGCCACGGCAGTTCCTTCCAGTCCAGAAACACCATGAAGTCGGGCAGGTCGCTGCCGTACACGCCGTCGGTGCCGATCTGGCGCATCAGGTACATGCCCATCACGTAGCCGCCCAAGGCAAAGAACAGGCCGTGGCCCAGGCTCAGAATGCCGGTGTAGCCCCAGATCAGGTCCATGGCCAAGGCACAGATGGCGTAGCACATGATCTTGCCCAGCAGACCGATCATGTAGTCGCTCAGGTGAAACGGGCTGCCCGCGGGCACCCACAGGTTGAGCGCCGGGGCCACCGCGCACACCACCAGCAGGGCCACGAGGATGGTGCCCCAGCCGGATCGGGTGAGCAGCGGCCCCCGGGCAGGCCACGGCACGGGAGAGGAGGCGGTCGTCGCAGTCATGAGAGGCTTCCGTGTGGTGAAGGGGCTCAGGCTTGCCGCCCTTTGAGGGCAAAGATCCCTTGCGGCCGTTTCTGGATGAAGACGATGATGAAGACCAGCACGGCGATCTTGGCCAGCACCGCGCCCGCCCAGCCTTCGATGAACTTGTTCAGCAACCCCAGGCCCAGGGCCGCATACACCGTGCCCGCGAGTTGCCCCACGCCCCCCAGCACCACCACCATGAAGCTGTCGATGATGTAGCCTTGGCCCAGATCCGGCCCGACGTTGCCAATCTGACTCAAGGCCACGCCGGCCAGCCCCGCAATGCCGGAGCCCAACGCAAAGGCATAGGTATCGACACGCGCCGTGTTGACGCCCATGCAGGCCGCGATCGGCCGGTTTTGCGTCACGCCGCGCACAAACAGGCCGAGCCGGGTGCGGCTGATGATCAGCGCCACCGCCACCAGCACCGCCACGGCAAAACCGATGATGACGATGCGGTTCCAAGGCAGCGTGAGGTTGCCCATCACCACCACGCCGCCACTCATCCAACTGGGGTTTTCCACCGCCACGTTCTGGGCGCCGAACAGGCTGCGCACCCCCTGCATCAGGATCAGGCTCAGGCCCCAGGTGGCCAGCAGGGTTTCCAGCGGGCGGCCGTAGAGCCAGCGGATGACGCCGCGTTCCATCACCGCGCCCACCAGCGCCGACATGAGGAAGGCCACCGGCAACGCGGCCAGCACGTACCAGTCGAAAGCCCCCGGCAGGTACTGCCGGAACAGCCCTTGCACCACATAAGTGGCGTAGGCGCCGATCATGATCAGTTCGCCGTGCGCCATGTTGATCACGCCCATCAACCCATAAGTGATGGCCAACCCCAGGGCGGCCAGCAGCAGGATGGAGCCCAGACTGAGGCCGGTGAACAATTGACCGGCCACCTGGCTGCGCACGAGCGCCGCATCCACCCGCGACAAGGCTTGAGACAGGGCCACGCGCACGGTCGGCTCGGTCTCCACCTCCAGCTGGCGTGCGAGTTTGCTGCGAACGATCGTCTGCCCGACTTCGCCAAGGGCCTGGGCGGCCGCCAGGCGCAGGGCCGCATCGCCGCTGCCCAGCCACAACGCCGCGCGGGCTTGCTCCAGCGTGCGCCGCGCCCGGTCGTCGAGCCGATGCGCGTTTTCAGGAGCCAGGGCATTTTCGATCACGGCCAGCTGCGACTCATCAGGCTGGTTGAACACACTGGCTCGCAGCCGCAAGGCCGCCTCACGCTGGCGGCGCACATCGTCGCCCAGCAAATCCATGCCCGCGAGCGTGCGCTGCACAGCACCCCGCAAGCGGTTGTTGATCATCACGCTGGCAGCCCCATCGGCCGTCTCAGCGGCCCCGGTCACGGCGTCGATGGCGGCGTCGCCCTCCACGATGAGCACCTGCTCGCCACGCACCTTCACCGCCTCGCGGGCCATGGCCCGAATCAGCGCTTCGGCACGCGGGTCGCCCGAAGCGGCCAGCCGCTCCATGGCGGCGATGCGGTCGGCGGTATCGCCTTCGGCAAAAGCCAGGGCGTCTTCCGGGGATAAGGCGTGCGCTGCCCCGGTCCATGCCAGAACCAGGCACAGCCACCACGCCCCCCACATGCCACCCCACCGGGCCCAGCCTGAGCGCTCCACCACCCACTCACATCGCCAACGCATCGTCAAGCTCCTGCTCAGGCAGACTTCTGCGGCGTGTCGGGCTTCTTGTCGTTGCCTTCGATGAACGGGCTCCAGGGTTGGGCACGCACCGGGCCTTTGGTTTTCCAAACCACATTGAACTGGCCATCGGCGCGCACTTCGCCAATGAAGACGGGCTTGTGCAGGTGGTGGTTTTTCTCGTCCATCTTGGCCTCGAAACCGTTCGGGGCCTTGAAGGTCTGGCCGCGCATGGCCACGCGCACCTTGTCCACTTCGGTGGACTTGGCCTTTTCCACCGCCTGCTTCCACATGTGGATGCCGATGTAGGTGGCCTCCATCGGGTCGTTCGTCAGGGGGCGGTCGCGGTGCCCGGGGATGTTCTTGGCCTTGGCGTAAGCGGCCCACTTCTTGGTGAACTCGTCATTGACCGGGTTTTTCAGGCTCATGAAATAGTTCCAGGCCGCCAGGTGCCCGACCAGGGGGCGGGTGTCCACGCCGCGGAGTTCTTCCTCGCCCACGCTGAAGGCCACCACAGGCACGTCAGTGGCCTTGAGGCCTTGGTTGCCCAGCTCTCGGTAGAAGGGCACATTGGAGTCGCCGTTGATGGTGGAGACGACGGCCGTTTTCTTGCCTTGGGCCGAGAATTGTTTGATGCGGGCGATGATGGACTGGTAGTCGCTGTGGCCGAAGGGCGTGTACTCCTCCATGATGTCGCTATCGGGGATGCCCTTGGACTTCAGGAACGCGCGCAAGATCTTGTTGGTGGTGCGCGGGTACACGTAGTCGGTACCGAGCAGCACGAAACGCTTGGCCGAACCCCCGTCGGCGCTCATCAGGTATTCCACCGCCGGAATCGCCTGCTGGTTGGGAGCCGCACCGGTGTAGAACACGTTGGGGCTCATTTCCTCGCCCTCGTACTGCACCGGGTAGAACAGCAGGCCGTTGAGTTCTTCGAATACCGGCAGCACCGATTTGCGACTGACCGAAGTCCAGCACCCAAACACCGCCGCCACCTTGTCCTGCGTCAGCAGTTGGCGGGCACGCTCGGCAAACAGGGGCCAGTTGGAGGCGGGGTCCACCACCACGGCTTCGAGCTTGCGCCCCAGCACGCCGCCCTTGGCGTTGATTTCTTCGACCGCCATCAGCACCGTGTCCTTCAGCACGGTTTCGGAAATCGCCATGGTGCCCGACAGGCTGTGCAACACCCCCACTTTGATGGGCGTGTTGGCGCGGGCGGGCCAAGCGGCCAGACTGCCCAGGGTGCCGACGGCCGCTGCGGCCGAAAGGGCTTTGAGGGTGGAACGACGTTTCATCATGGCAGGGCTCCAGTCGAGGTGAAAACACTCAAGGTCAAACGGGCGATCCGTCCGCGACGTGGCCGGGTGGGCCAGCGCATCGCGGACGGTTTTGATGCTAGGGTTTGCCCTGATGCCTGTCTGTACGCCGGGTGGCGTATGTGTCTGCACCCTCTCAGCCTGCGGTGCGCTCGCTCAAGGTAGGCACACGCTGCAAGGCCATGGCCGCGGCAGCGGTCCGGGTTTCCACACCGAGCTTGGCATGGATGCGCTCCAGATGCTTTTTCACGGTCGCAGGACTCGCGCCCAGGATGTCGCCAATGTCACGATTGGTCTTGCCTTTGGCCACCCAGTACAGCACTTCGGCCTCGCGCGCCGTCAGGCCAAAGGTTTGCATCAGCCCCTGTAGGGCGCTGGCGTCCGAGGTTTCCTGCATCACGATCAGCCACTCGCCGCCCTCCCCGTTGGGGGCGGCGTCGGCCGGATCGCCCACGGCACGGTGCAAGCGAAACGTCAACCGCCGCGGGCCGTGGCTCAAGGTCAGGCGGGGCGGCTCCACGGGGGCAGTAGCGCCCTGCCGGACATCGGGCACGTGGCGACGCAACCATTGCAGCACGGGCTCGGGCGTCTCGGGCGCCTGGGTGCCGCAATAGCGCCACAAAAGCTCCCGGGCCAGCGGGGTCTGCCACATCAAGCGGCCATCGCGTTCCCGCACCGTCATGGTGGCATAGCCAAAGGCATCCAGAGCGTTGCGCGCCTGCTCTTGCTCCAACTCCCCACGACGCACCTGCCGCGCCGTGCGCAAATGCACCCCCATGCGGGCGATCACCTCTTGGGGTTTGACCGGCTTGGTCACGTAGTCCACCCCGCCCGCGTCCAGCGCCTGCAGCAGGTGCTCGGTCTCGGTCAACCCGGTCATGAAGATAATGGGAATGTGCGCCGTCTGCGGATCGGCCTTCAGGCGTCTGGCCACCTCGAAGCCATCCATGCCGGGCATGATGGCATCGAGCAGCACCACATCGGGCTGGGCCTGCCGGGCACGGGCGAGGGCGGCTTCGCCGTCCAAGGCCACCAGCACGGTGTGCCCGGTTTCGTCCAGCGTATCGTGCAAAACGGCCAGGTTTTCCGGTACATCGTCCACGATCAGCACCACCGGGGAGCCGTCTTCAGTCTCGTGAAGGTTCCAGCGCACCAAGCACCTCCTGCAACACCTGTTCAATCTGTTCAAACCGGAATTCACGGGCCCACACGCGCAAGCGATCGCCTGCCGGCCCTGGGCACAGCTCGTCGAGGCGGCGCACCAGGCCCCGGTAGTGCCCCAGCCGGGCCGAGGCGAGCAAACCGTGCAAATCGGCCGCCGACAGCGCGCGCAAATCCTCCCAAGACGTTTCAGTCGCCGGCAAATTCATGCGCTGGGCCGACATGGGCGCTGAGTGGGACGGCAGCCAGGTCAGGTCGAGCCGCCGGGCCAGCCAGCGCAGCAAGTCATCGCGCCGCACGGGCTTGACGAAAAAGTCCTCGGCACGCAGGCCGATCGGGTTGTCCAGCCCTTTGTCAAAGGCATTGGCGGACACGACTGCCCACGCCGGGGCCGGCCAGCCTTGCCCTTGCGCCAGGGAACGGATATGCGCCAGCGCCTGCCAGCCGTCCATGCCGGGCATGGCCAGGTCCATGAACACCGCGTCGGGGCGCAGCCCGGCCTCCAGCAGGGCCAGGGCTTGTTCACCGCAGGTGGCCAGGTGAACCTCGAAGCCCAGCGGCGCCAGCCACCGTTGCAGCAATTGCCGGTCGTCTTCCTCATTGTCCACGACCAGCAGGCTGCGCCGTGGCCCGGCGTAGCCGTCCACCTGCAACGGGTGGGCATCGGCCATCGCTTGCGCTTCGCCATGCCACTCGGGCAGGAACAGGCGCAGCCGGAACACGCTGCCCTGCCCCGGTGCGCTGTGCACGGTCATCTCGCCCCCCATGAGGTCGGCCAGCATCCGGGCGATGGTCAATCCCAGCCCGGCCCCATGGGCGCCCGGCTGCGCCGCGGCCAATCCCCGGGCAAAGGGCTCGAACACCCGCTCCCGCTCGGCCGCGGTCATGCCCGGCCCGGTGTCGCAGACCTCGAACACCGCCATCTCGCGCACATACTGCACCCGCAAGGTCACGCTGCCTCGCACCGTGAACTTGACCGCATTGCCCAACAGGTTGATGAGGATCTGACGCAGCCGCCGGTCGTCGGCGCGCACGGCCTGCGGCCAGCGGGTGGGCGGCTCGAAAGCAAACGACAGTCCTTTGGCCTTGGCCTGCAGTTCGAACATGCTGGCCACGTCGTGCAACAGGGCTTTGAGATCCAGCGGCCTGACGTCGAGGGTCAGGCGGCCCGCCTCGATGCGAGCGATGTCGAGCGTGCCTTCGATCAGCGACAGCAGGTGCTCGCCACTGCGCAGGATGACCTGTACCGCATGGGCGCGATGGGGCGGCAGCGCGGCATCCTGCTGCAGAAGTTGGGCGTAGCCCAGAATGCTGTTGAGCGGGGTGCGTAGTTCGTGGCTGATGGTGCTGACGTAACGCGTCTTGGCCTGGTTGGCCTGGTCGGCCTGTTCACGGGCCCGCTCGGCGGCCTGCTTGGCCTGCTGCAGGGCGGCGTCGGTGCGGCGGTGGGATTCGATTTCCTCCATCAGCAGCCGGGTTTGCCGGTTGGATTCCTCCTGCGCCACCTCGCGGCTCTTGTGCGCCAGCACCAGCCACCAGGCCACCACGGCCGCCACCATCAGCAAAGCCGCATACACCTTGATGAATCCGGCGTGCAAGGCCGCCAGTGCTTCCTCCCCCGCCGGCAAGGCCTCGGCCGACAGCAGCCGGTGCCACTCGTGGCGGTACAGCACGGCCAGCACCGCCGCCAGCACCGGCGCAATCACGAGCATCAGCAGCAAAAAATGCCCCAGGCCGGCATCGACCCGAGGCCACCAGCGTGGCGGCAACAAACGGTGCAGCACCTGCTCCCACTGACGCGAGAGGCGTGCATGGGGTTTGCACGCGTCGGCACAGCGGGCATCGAGCGTGCAGCACAGCGAACAGATGTCGCCCTGATAGGCCGGGCAATGCGCCATGTCCGGCGCTTCGTAAGCCGACTCGCACACCACGCAACGTTTCAGCGGCGCCCGGGCCAGGTAGCGGCCATGGGTGGCGGCGTCGGGTATATCGCCACTGGGGGGCGGGGCCTCGGGCTGGCGGGCCAGGTAGTAGCGGCCCCGCGTGGCCCAGGCGATCAAGGGCGCGGTCAGAAACGCCGTCACCATGGCCACCACCGCCGAGAACGCCTGTGCCATCGGCCCCATCAGGCCCAAATGCGCGGCCATGCCCAGCGCCGATGCCAGCGTCATGGCCCCCACCCCCACGGGGTTGACGTCGTACAGATACGCCCGCTTGAACTCGATGCCACGCGGCGACCAGCCCATAGGCTTGTTGATGACGAGATCGGCCACCACCGCCATGATCCACGCGATGGCGATGTTGGCATACAGGCCCAGCACATCGCCCAGGGCCTCGAACACGTTCATCTCCATGAGCATGAAGGCGATGGCCGTGTTGAACACCACCCACACCACCCGGCCTGGGTGATGGTGGGTCAGCCGGGAGAAAAAATTGCTCCACGCCAAGGAGCCTGCGTAAGCATTGGTGACGTTGATCTTGAGCTGCGACACCACCACGAACAGCGCCGTGGCCGCCACGGCCCAGCCGTGGGGCAACAGGTATTCGTAAGCGGCCAGGTACATCTGGTTCGGGTCCACCGCGCGTTCGGCGCCCCCACCGTGGCTGAGCACCAGATGGGCCAGCAACACACCGCCCAGCATTTTCAGCACGCCAATCACCACCCAGCCGGGGCCGCCGGCCACCACGCCCAGCCACCAGCGCCCCCGGGTGCGCTGGGTGGGCGGAGGCATGAAGCGCAGGTAATCGGCCTGCTCCCCCATCTGGGTGATCAATGCCACCCCCACCGTCAGCGCCGCCCCAAACAGGTGCCACTGAAATGCACCACCTTCGCCACTCGCCCCAGCGTAGTGCGCCACCGCGGCAAACGCCTGCGGTTCCAGCCAAGCCACGGTCACGAAAGGCACGACCATCATCACCAGCCACAGGGGCTGCGTCCAGACCTGAAAGCGGCTGATGACCGACACCCCGTGCGTGACCAGCGGAATCACCACCAGGGCGCAGATCAGGTAGCCCCAAGCGGGCGGTATACCCAGCGCCAACTCCAGCGCATAGGCCATCACCGCGGCTTCGAGCGCGAAAAAGATGAAGGTAAACGACGCATAGATGAGCGAGGTGATGGTGGACCCGATGTAACCGAACCCGGCACCGCGCGTCAGCAGGTCCATGTCCACGCCATAGCGGGCGGCGTAGACACTGATGGGCAATCCCGCCAAGAAAATGATCAACCCGGTGACCACGATGGCCCAAAAGGCGTTCAGAAACCCATACTGGACCAGCAACGTGGCCCCCACCGCCTCCAGGATGAGAAACGACGCCACCCCAAACGCCGTGTTGGCCACCCGCCACTCCGACCATTTGCGAAACCGCTGCGGGGCGAAGCGCAGGGCGTAGTCTTCCAGCGTCTCGCTGGCCACCCAGCTGTTGTAATCCCTCCGCACCTTGACGATGCGCTGGACAGGCACGGCATGTTCGACGGCTTCGGGTTTCACGCCTGCTCAGGGTGCAGCTTTCGTGCCATGCGCCATCCAGCGTATGGCGACCTGTCACGGTCAACAGGCATACTCTGAACCGAGGCACGCATATTGCAAGAGCCAGCGCATGGAACTCTCCCCCCGCGACAAAGACAAGCTGCTCATCTTCACCGCCGCGCTGCTGGCCGAGCGCCGGCGCGCGCGCGGGCTCAAGCTCAACTACCCCGAGGCGGTGGCCCTGATCAGCGCCTATGTGATGGAAGGGGCCCGCGACGGCAAGACGGTGGCCGAGCTCATGAGCGAAGGTCGCACCGTGCTCAGTCGCGCCGACGTCATGGAGGGCGTGCCGGAGATGCTCGCCGACATCCAGGTCGAAGCCACCTTCCCCGACGGCACCAAGCTCGTCACCGTGCATCAGCCCATCGTCTGAACCGCTCCAGGAGCCCCGATATGCCCTTCACCGCCAAGCTCCCCCGCCTGCTTGCCCCGGCCCTGACCTGGCTGGCCCACGCGGCCCACGCCCACGAGGGCCACGGCCTGCCCGGCGCCCACTGGCACGCCACCGACGTGCTGGGCTTCGTCGCCCTGGCCGCGGCCATCGGTGCGGTCATCTGGTTCACCCGCAAATGAAGGGGCGCCCATGATCCCCGGCGAGCTTTTCATCGACGCGGGCGAGCACCCGCTCAACCCCGGGCGGCGCACCATCACCCTGGTGGTGGTCAACACGGCCGACCGCCCCATCCAAGTCGGCTCGCACTACCACTTTGCCGAAACCAACGCCGCCTTGTCGTTCGACCGCGCCGCCGCGCGCGGCATGCGGCTCAACATCGCCAGCGGCACCGCCGTGCGCTTCGAGCCCGGCCAGCAGCGCACCGTCGAGCTGGTGGACTACGCGGGCACTCGTGAGGTGTACGGCTTTCGCGGCCTGGTGCAAGGAGCGTTGTGATGGCCAGCATTTCCCGCCGCGCCTATGCCGAGATGTTCGGCCCCACCGTGGGCGACCGCGTGCGCCTGGGTGACACCGCCCTCGTCATCGAAGTCGAGCGCGACTGCACCCTGCAAGCCGGCGGCTACGGGGAGGAGGTCAAGTTCGGCGGCGGCAAAACCATCCGCGATGGCATGGGCCAGAGCCAGCGCAGCCGCGCCCAGGGCGCGGTCGATCTGGTCATCACCAACGCCCTCATCGTGGACCATTGGGGCATCGTCAAGGCCGACATTGGCGTCAAGGACAGCCGCATCGTGGGCATCGGCAAGGCCGGCAACCCCGACGTGCAGCCGGGCGTGGACATCGTCATCGGCCCGGGCACCGAAATCCTGGCCGGCGAAGGCCTGATCGTCACCGCCGGCGGCTACGACAGCCACATCCACTTCATCTGCCCGCAGCAGATCGAAGAAGCGCTCATGTCCGGCATCACCACCATGACCGGGGGCGGCACGGGCCCCGCCACCGGCACCAACGCCACCACCTGCACGCCGGGGCCGTGGCACATCGAGCGCATGCTGCAGGCGGCCGACGCCTTCCCCATGAACCTGGGCTTTCTAGGCAAGGGCAACGCCAGCCAGCCGCAGGGCCTCATGGAGCAGGTGGAGGCCGGCGCCATCGGCATGAAGCTGCACGAGGACTGGGGCACCACCCCGGCGGCCATCGACGCCTGCCTGGACGTGGCGGAGCAGACCGACACCCAGATCTGCATCCACACCGACACGCTCAACGAAAGCGGCTTCGTGGAGGACTCCATCGCCGCCTTCAAGGGCCGCACCATCCACACCTTCCACTGCGAAGGCGCAGGCGGCGGCCACGCACCCGACATCCTGAAGGTGGTGGGCGAAGCCAATGTGCTGCCCTCCTCCACCAACCCCACGCGGCCCTACACCGTCAACACGCTGGAAGAGCACGTGGACATGCTGATGGTGTGCCACCACCTGGACGCCTCCATCGCCGAGGACCTGGCCTTTGCCGAAAGCCGCATCCGCAAGGAAACCATCGCCGCCGAGGACATCCTGCACGACCTGGGCGCCATCAGCATCATGAGCAGCGACAGCCAGGCCATGGGCCGGGTGGGCGAGGTCATCTGCCGCACCTGGCAGACCGCGCACAAAATGAAGGTGCAGCGCGGCTGGCTGCCCCCCACGCCGGGCCGCGACGAGCCGGTGGAGCAAAACGACCGCAACGACAACTTCCGCGTCAAGCGCTACATCGCCAAGTACACCCTCAACCCGGCGATTGCGCACGGCGTCAGCCACATCGTCGGTTCGGTGGAGGTGGGCAAATGGGCCGACCTGGTGCTGTGGAAGCCGGCCTTCTTCGGCATCAAGCCCGCACTCGTCCTCAAGGGCGGCATGATCGCCGCCGCCGCCATGGGCGACCCCAACGCCTCCATCCCCACGCCGCAGCCGGTGCACTACCGGCCCATGTTTGGCAGCTTCGGTGGTGCCCTGCACAAAACGTCGCTCACCTTCGTGTCCCAGGCCGGGCTGGCCGCGGGCATCGGCCAGCGCTACGGCCTGCAGAAACCGCTGGTGGCCGTCAAGGGCTGCCGCGCCATCGGCAAGCGCGACATGGTGCTCAACGACTACGCCCCGCGCATGGACATCGACCCGCAGACCTACGCCGTGCGCGCCGACGGTGTGCTGCTGACCTGCGAGCCCGCCGCCGAATTGCCGCTGGCCCAGCGCTATTGCCTGTTCTGAACACCACGCCGCACGAATGCCCGACATGCTCTACGCCACCCGCTGCATCCCTCAAGGCCAAGGCCTGGCCCCGGTGCTGCTGAACCGGGCGGCCACCGTCACGCTGGACTGGGACCAGCGCCAAAAAAGCCGCTTCGACTGCGAAGACTCCCAAGGCCGGCGCATCGGGGTGTTCCTGCCCCGCGGCACGGTGGTGCGCGGCGGCGATGTGTTGCTCGCTCAAGACGGTTCGCTGCTCAAGGTCGTGGCCGCGCCGCAGCCGGTGTTGCGCATCACCCATTGCCGCGAGCACGGCAGCGCGTTCGATCTGCTGCGTGCCGCCTATCACCTGGGCAACCGCCACGTGCCCATCGAGTTGCAGCCCGATCACCTCAAAATCGAGCCCGACCACGTGCTGGCCGACATGCTGCGCCAGATGCACCTCGTCGTGCAGGAAGCGCGCGAACCGTTCGAGCCCGAAGCCGGCGCCTACGGGGGACACGGCCACGCGCATGCACACGCCCACGGCCACCCGCATGACCACAGCCACTGACCAGCGCCAACTGTCCCTGCTGTGGCTGGCCTCTCCGGCCCTGCCCATCGGGGGGTTTTCCTATTCCGAAGGGCTGGAGGCCGCCGTGCACGCTGGCTGGGTGCATGACGAACCCAGCGCCAGCGACTGGCTCAGCGGCCAGCTCGCCCTGTCGCAGGCGCGGGCCGATCTGGCCGTCATCGCCGCCGCGCTGGCCGCCTGCCGCGCCGGCGATGGGCCGCGCCTTCAGGCGCTGGACGAATGGGTGCGCCAAACCCGCGAAACGGCCGAACTGCGTCTGCAAACCGAGCAAATGGGCCGATCCCTCATGGAGTGGCTCCGCAGCTTGGACGCGGACGCCGCCGTGCTGCCGCTGTGGCCAGCCGCCTGGCGCAGCCCCACCTATCCCGTGGCCTATGCCTTGGCGCTGCACCACCGTCTGGGCGCCGATGCCCCTTGGCCCCAAGCCCAGCGCGACGCCTTGCTGACCGCTGCCTTCGCCTGGGCCGAAAACATGGTGCAAGCCGCGATCAAGGCCGTCCCACTGGGGCAAAGCGCCGGGCAGCGCATCATTGCCCGCTTGTGTCAGGACATCCCGGCGGCCATCGACGCCGCCCTGGCCGCGACCGACGCCACCCGGCAATCCTTCGCCCCCATGCTGGCCATCCTCTCGGCCCGGCATGAGACCCAGTACTCCCGCCTGTTTCGCTCATGAATGCACCCGCCATGCACCACATCCCCGGCCGCACCAAAACCCTGCCTCCGCTGCGCGTGGGCATTGGCGGCCCCGTCGGCTCCGGCAAAACCACGCTGCTGGAAATGCTCTGCAAGGCCATGCGCGAGCGCTATGACCTCGTCGCCATCACCAACGACATCTACACCAAGGAAGACCAGCGCCTGCTCACCGTCAGCGGCGCGCTGCCGCCCGAGCGCATCTTGGGCGTGGAAACCGGTGGCTGCCCGCACACCGCCATCCGCGAGGACTGCTCCATCAACCTGGAAGCCATCGACCGCATGCTGGCCCAGTTCCCCAACGCCGACATCGTGTTCGTGGAAAGCGGCGGCGACAACCTGGCCGCCACCTTCAGCCCCGAGCTGAGCGACCTCACCATCTACGTGATCGACGTGGCCGCTGGCGAAAAAATCCCCCGCAAAGGCGGCCCCGGCATCACCAAGAGCGACCTGTTCGTCATCAACAAGACCGACCTCGCCCCCCACGTGGGTGCCAACCTGGACGTGATGGCCGCCGACACCGCCCGCATGCGCCCCGACCCGCAGCGCCGCCCCTGGGTCATGACCAACCTCAAGACCCAGGAAGGCTTGGCCGAGGTCATCCGCTTCATTGAGCAACGGGGCATGCTGACCGCCGCCTGAGCCCCCAGACACGCGGCAGCGGTCAGCCTTCGATCAGGATGGCGCGGAAGTCGTTGACATTGGTCAGCGTCGGCCCCGTCACCACCGAATCCCCCAGGGCTTGGAAAAAGCCGTGACCATCGTTGTTCGCCAGCGCATCCAGCGGCCGCCGTCCAAGCGCCCAGGCCCGCGCCAGGGTGTCGGGCCCCATCACGGCACCGGCGATGTCTTCCAGGCCATCCACCCCATCGGTGTCACCCATCAGGGCGTGGATGCGCGGATGCCCGCCGGTGGCGATGGCCAAGGACAGCAGGCACTCCACATTGCGCCCACCGCGGCCCTGGCCGCGCACCGTCACCGTGGTTTCGCCGCCCGACAGCAACACGCAGGGCGCCGCGAACGGCTGCCCACGCTCGGCCACCTGCAAAGCCATGCCGGCCAGCACCTTGCCCACGTCACGCGCCTCGCCTTCGATGGCATCGCCCAGAATGTGCGCCGCGTAGCCGGCTGCGCGCGCCACCCGCGCCGCAGCCTCCAGCGCCATCTGCGGGGTGGCCACCATGCGCACCTCGGCCCGCGCCAGGCGGGCATCCCCCGGCTTGACCGACTCGCCACGCCCACTCTCCAGCACCTCGCGCACCGGCGCAGGCAACTCGATGCCGTAGCGCTGCACAATCGCCAGCGCATCGGCGCAGGTGGTCGGGTCGGCCACGGTCGGGCCGGAGGCAATATCCATCGGCCGGTCACCTGGCACGTCCGAGAGCAGCAGCGTGATCACCCGCGCCGGATGACACGCTGCCGCCAGCCGCCCGCCTTTGATCGCCGAGAGGTGGCGCCGCACGACATTCATCTCGCCAATGCTGGCGCCACTGGCGAGCAAGGCCCGGCTGACCGCTTGCTTGTCGGCCAGCGTGATCCCGTCCAGCGGCAAAGGCAGCAGCGCGGAGCCGCCGCCGGAAATCAGGCACAGCACCACGTCCTCCTCGCGCAGCTCTCGCACCCGTGCCATGATGCGCCGGGCCGCGCGCAGACCGGCTTCGTCCGGCACGGGATGCGCCGCCTCCACGATCTCGATGCGCCGACAGGGCACCGCATGGCCATACCGCGTGACCACGAGTCCACTCAGACGCTGCGGGTCCCCCGCCCAGTGCCGTTCCACCGCCTGCGCCATGGCGGCCGACGCCTTGCCCGCCCCGATCACCACCAACCGACCACGGCCCAGCGCCTCTGGCGTGGGCAGATGGGCAGGCACGCACAAGGCAGGCTGGGCCGAAGCCACGGCGGCATCGAACAGCCGACGCAACAAAACGGTGGCCTGGGCAACGGTGGGCGTCGATGGCATGGCGGGGTTCATACCCGCACTGTAACCGGCCCCGCGGCCGCTGAGCTGTTTACACTGCAGGCTGCTCTCTCGATTCATGGTTCACGCATGGAACTTCTCGACAGCCCTCTGGGCATTGCCGCCGCCGGCCTTCTGGGCTTGTTGGTGGGCAGCTTTTTGAACGTGGTCATCCACCGCTTGCCACGCATGATGGAGCGACGCTGGGCCCTCGAATGCGCCGAAATGACCGGCCAGCCTGTGCCGGATCAGCCGCCGCTGAACCTGCTGCACCCACGCTCGCGCTGCCCATCGTGCGGCACCGGCATTGCCTGGTACCAGAACATGCCCGTGATCAGCTACCTGCTGCTGCGTGGCCGTTGCGCGGCCTGCGGCACCCGCATCGGGTGGCGCTATCCGTTCGTCGAACTGCTCACCGGCGGACTGTTTGCCTGGGTGTTCGCCCAGCATGGCATGGCATGGCCCACGCTGGCCTGGTTCGGCTTCGTGGGCGCGCTCATCGCCCTGGCCTTCATCGACTGGGACACCACCTTGCTGCCCGACGACATCACCCTGCCGCTGGTCTGGGCCGGCCTGATCGCCGCCGCCTGGGGCTGGAGTGGCATCGCCCTGGCCGAGGCCTTGTGGGGCGCCGTCGGGGGATATCTGTCACTGTGGTTGGTGTACTGGGTGTTCAAGCTCGCCACCGGCAAGGAGGGCATGGGCTATGGCGACTTCAAGCTGTTCGCCGCGCTGGGCGCCTGGTTCGGCTGGCAGGCCCTCATCCCCATGATCCTCATGGCGTCGGTCATTGGCGCGGTGATCGGCATCACCATGAAGTTCAGCAGCGGCCTGCGCGAAGGCGGCTACATCCCGTTCGGCCCTTTTCTGGCCTTTGCCGGGCTGGCAGCCCTCATCGTCGGTCCGGGCCAGTTGCTTACCTGGGTGGGCCTGTGACGCGACCCGCATTGCCCCCGCGCCCGCTGCGCATTGGGCTGACCGGTGGCATCGGCAGCGGCAAGAGCACCGTCGCCGGGCTGCTGGTCCGGCTGGGGGCCACGCTGGTCGATGCCGACGTCATCTCCCGCGCCAGCACGGCCGCCGGCGGGGCCGCCATCGAACCCATACGCCAAGCCTTCGGCGACGCGCTCATTGGCCCTGACGGGGCCTTGGACCGGGACCGCATGCGCCAGCTCGTGTTTCAGGACCCATCGGCCCGGCAGCGGCTCGAAGCCATTGTGCATCCCATCGTGCGGGCAGACATCGAAAACCGCTGCGCGGCCGCTCCCACCGATTGCGTGGTGCTGGACATCCCGCTGCTGGTGGAGTCAGCCACCTGGCGCGATCGCATCCACACGCTGTGGGTGGTGGATTGCCTGCCCGACACACAAATTCGTCGCGTCATGCAGCGCAACGGCTGGCCGCGCGAGCAGGTGCTGGCGGTATTGGCTGCCCAAGCCAGTCGCGCGCAACGCCTCGCCGTGGCCAACACGGTCATCGACAACGATCAAGCCACCTTGGAACAATTGGAAACACAGGTCCGCCACGCCTACGCCCAGACACGGCGCCAATTCGGGCTATGATCCCATGGTGATTCTTTACGAATACCCGTTCAACGAGCGCATCCGGACCTATCTGCGTCTGGAGCATCTGTTCCGCCGGCTGGCGGAACTCATTGCGCGCCACCATCCGCTGGACCATCACTACGCCATCCAGACGATGTTCGAGATCATGGACGTGGGTGCCCGCTCCGATCTCAAAACCGAGATCCTCAAAGACCTCGACAAGCACAAGCAGCTCTACAACAGCTACCGAGGCAATCCGGCCATTTCCGAGGCGGCGCTGGACCAGTTCATTGCCCGGCTCGACGCCTGCTTCACCGCCTTGCACGAAGACGCCGGCAAGGTCGGGCACGCGCTGACGGACAACGAGTGGCTGATGTCGGTGCGCAGTCGCATCACCATCCCCGGAGGCACCTGCGAATTCGACCTGCCCGCCTACCACGACTGGCAACACCGCCCCGCCGAGCAGCGCCAACAGGAATTGATCCGCTGGACCCAGGCGCTCGCCAGCCTGGCGGAGCCCGTGCAGTTGCTGTTGTCGCTGCTACGGGAAAATGGCCTGCCCCAAAAAGTGATGGCCAGCCACGGGCAGTTCCAGCAGAACCTGCCGCAGAACAAAACCTATCAACTGCTGCGGCTGTGGCTGGACCCGCAGTTGGAACTCATCCCCGAAATCAGCGGCAACCGGCTGATGTTTTCCGTGCGGTTGCTGCGCCGTGGCAGCGAAGGCCGGCTGGCGCTGGCCGCCGACCAAAGCCCCGAGTTCGAAGTCACGCTCTGCGCATGAGCCAGCCGCCCGCCTTCGCACCCACCACGGTCAGCTGCCCCACCTGTGGCGGCCCCAGCCTGTACGCCCCGAGCAACCGCTTCCGCCCGTTTTGCAGCGAGCGCTGCAAACAGATCGACCTGGGGGCCTGGGCCTCGGAAACCTTCCGCGTCCCCAGCAGCCCGCCCCCCGAATCCGAAGGGCTGTCGATCGAGGCGCAGGGCGAGGGCCATCCTCCCCAAGGCGGCCAAGCGCCCCACTGACGCCCCGCAGGGCCCTATCAAGTCGGCAACCGCTCCTGCTGCAGCCACGCCAGCACCGGCACGGTGCCCGGCAATATGGGGGCCACCGTCACCGGCAGCGTCTGCCACGCAAACTGCTGGCCCTCGTGCATGTGCAGTTCGCCGCTCCAGTCAAACACTTTGCAGAAATGCAGGCGCACCAAGGCATGCGGGTAATCGACCACCTGCTCGCGCCACGGATGCACGGCGCCCACCGTCACGCCAATTTCCTCCTGCAATTCCCGCCGCAAGGCCTGGGCCACCGATTCACCGGCCTCCACCTTGCCCCCCGGAAACTCCCAGTAGCCGGCATACACCTTGCCCGGGGGCCGACTCGTCAGCAGAAAACGCCCCTGGGGGTCGATCAGCACCCCCACGGCCACATCGGTCACGGGCCGATCGGGGCCACCCGCACGCGGGCGCTGACCATCGGCCACCAACACATCGCTCATCGGCTACCTACGTAGTCCCGGGCAAACTGGTAGGCCACCCGCCCGCTGCGCGAGCCACGCTCCAGCGCCCACACCAAAGCCCGGGGCCGGGCCTGCTCGAATTCGGCCTCGGGCACCCCATAGTGGCCAAGCCACTGGCGCACGACACTGAGGTACTCGTCCTGGCTGAAGGGATAGAAGCTCACCCACAGGCCGAATCGCTCCGACAGTGAAATCTTTTCTTCCACCGCCTCGCCCGGGTGGACTTCACCATCTTCGGTATGGGTGTAGGTCAGGTTTTCCTTCATGTATTCCGGCAACAGGTGGCGCCGGTTGCTGGTGGCGTAGATCAACACGTTGGGGCTGGCTGCCGCCACCGAGCCATCCAGGATCGACTTCAAGGCCTTGTAGCCCGGCTCGCCATCCTCGAAGCTGAGGTCGTCGCAGAAGACGATGAACTTCTCGGGCCGATCGGTCACCACGTCCACGATGTCGGGCAGGTCCACCAGATCGGCTTTGTCCACCTCGATCAGCCGCAAGCCTTCGGCGGCATAGGCGTTGAGACAGGCCTTGATGAGCGAGCTCTTGCCCGTTCCACGGGCCCCGGTCAGCAGCACATTGTTGGCCGGCAGCCCCTGCACGAAATGGGCCGTGTTGCGCTGGATCTTCTCTTTCTGGTCGTCGATCTCGCGCAAATCGTCCAGCGCGATGGTGGCCACATGCCGCACCGGCTCCAGCACGCCATGCCCGCCGCGCTTGCGGTAGCGAAAGGCCACCGACGCCGACCAGTCCGGCGCCCCCAGGGGCTGCGGCAACACCGCCTCGATGCGGGCCATCAGCGCCTCGGCGCGTTGCAACAGGCGTTCAAAGGCTTCGTTCATGGGCGCGTCGCGGGTTCAGGAACGGTAATCCGCGTTGATGGTGACGTAATCGTGACTGAAGTCGCAGGTCCACACCGTCTCGACCGCCTCCCCGCGGTGGAGGTGGACGCGAATGGTGATCTCGCTTTGCTTCATCACCCGCGCGCCGTCTTCCTCGCGGTAATCGGGGTGGCGCCCTCCACCAGTGACGACATGCACGTCATCCAGGTACAACTCGATGAGGCTTTGGTCCAGGTCGGCAATGCCGGCATAGCCGACCGCAGCCAAGATGCGCCCCAGGTTCGGGTCGCTGGCAAAAAACGCGGTCTTGACCAGCGGCGAATGCGCGATGGCGTAGGCCACCTTCAGGCATTCCTCACTGTCGCGGCCGCCTTCGACTTGCACCGCGATGAATTTGGTCGCCCCCTCGCCATCGCGCACGATGGCATGCGCCAGCGTCCGGGCCACCTCGGCCATGGCCGCTTGCAGGGCTTGCCCTTCGGGGCTGGCCAGATCGGTGATCTCGGCATGCGCGGCCTTGCGCGTGGCCACCACCACGAACGAATCGTTGGTGGAGGTGTCGCCATCGACCGTGACACGATTGAACGACACATCGGCCAGCGCCTTGGCCAGCGCCGGCAGCAACCCGGGGACCAGGTTGGCATCGGTGGCCAGAAAGCCCAGCATGGTCGCCATGTTGGGGCGGATCATGCCGGCCCCCTTGGCAATGCCGGTGATGGTCACCGTTTGCCCGCCGATGCGCACCTGCCGGCTGGCGGCCTTCGGCACGGTGTCGGTGGTCATGATGCCTTCGGCGGCCTTGAGCCAGTGATCGGGCCGGGCATCGGCCAAGGCCGCCGGCAGGCCGGCGACGATGCGCTCGACCGGCAGCGGCTCCATGATCACGCCGGTGGAAAACGGCAGCACCTGATTCGGGGCCACCCCCAGGTGGCCGGCCAGCGCCTCGCACGTGGCGCGGGCCGCGGCCAGGCCCGGTTGTCCGGTCCCGGCATTGGCGTTGCCCGTGTTGACGACCATGGCCCGGATCGGCTGGCCCTGCGCCAGGTGCTCGCGGCAGACCTGCACCGGCGCGGCACAGTAGCGGTTCTGGGTGAACACGCCACCCACGGCTGCGCCCTCATCCAACAAGAACACGGTCAGGTCTTTCCGGTTGGCCTTACGCACGCCGGCTTCGGTCACGCCGATGGTCAGGCCCGGCACGGGCCACAAATCTTGCGCCGCGGGGGCACTCCAATTGACGGCCATGAGAGGCTCCTTTCAGGTCAGCTTGCCGTGGCAATGCTTGTATTTTTTGCCGCTGCCGCAGGGGCAAGGATCGTTGCGGCCCACGCGCGGCACCGCCGGGGCGGCTGCGGCCGCCCCCCCCAGCAGCCCCCGATCGGCCGTGGTTTCGGTCTCGCCGGTTTCGGTGGGCGCGGTGTAAGTGACGTTGCTCAGATGCTCGGCCTGGGCCTCCATCTGTTGCGCCGCGGTATTGACCTGCTGGGGCGACTGCACCTTCACATTCATCAGGATGCGCGTCACCTCGTTGCGCACCTGGTCGAGCAACAAGCCAAACAGCTGGAACGCTTCGCGCTTGTATTCCTGCTTGGGCTGTTTCTGCGCATAACCGCGCAGGTGGATGCCCTGGCGCAAATAGTCGAGCGCGCTGAGATGGTCGCGCCAGTGACTGTCCAGAGTCTGCAGCAGCACCACGCGCTCGAAGTTGTTGAAGTTCTCCCGGCCGACCAGCGCCACTTTCGCCTCGTAGGCGGCATGGGCCGCGGCCACCACTTTGTCCACGATGTCCTGGTCGGACATCTCACTGGCGCCCTCCACGTCCTTGACCAGGGTCATGGGCAAGCCCCACTCCTCGGCCAACGTCTTCTCCAGGCCGGCCAGATCCCACTGCTCCTCGACGCTGTCCACGGGCACGAATTGCCGCACCACATCGGTCATGCAGCCCTCGCGCAAGGCGGCGATCTGCGCCGACATGTCGGTCGCGTCGATGATGTCGTTGCGCTGCTGGTAAATCACCTTGCGCTGGTCGTTGGAGACGTCGTCGTATTCGAGCAACTGCTTGCGGATGTCGAAGTTGCGCGCCTCCACCTTGCGCTGCGCGCTTTCGATGCTGCGCGTGACGATGCCGGCCTCGATCGCCTCACCTTCGGGCATGTTGAGCCGGTCCATGATGGCACGCACCCGGTCGCCCGCGAAAATGCGCATCAGCGGATCGTCCAGGCTCAGGTAGAAACGGCTGGAACCCGGGTCGCCCTGCCGTCCGGCGCGGCCACGCAACTGGTTGTCGATGCGGCGGCTCTCGTGCCGCTCGGTGGCGATGATGCGCAAGCCCCCCAACGCCTTGACCTTGTCGTGGTCGGCCTGCCACTGCGCGCGCACGGCCTCCATCCGCTGGGCCTTGGTGGCCTCGTCCAGCGCCGGGTCGGCCTCGATGGCGGCGAGCATCTTCTCCAGGTTGCCACCGAGCACGATGTCGGTCCCCCGGCCCGCCATGTTGGTGGCGATGGTGATGGCCCCAGGCCGGCCGGCTTGCGCAATGATGTCGGCCTCGCGGGCGTGCTGCTTGGCATTGAGCACTTCGTGGGGCAGCTTCTCTTTGCGCAACAACTCGGCGATGATTTCCGAATTCTCGATCGACGACGTGCCAACCAGCACCGGCTGGCCGCGCTCATGGCACTCCTTGATGTCGGCGATGGCGGCCGCGTATTTCTCGCGGGTGGTCTTGTACACGCGGTCGAGCTCGTCGCGGCGCTGGCTCGGCTTGTTGGGTGGAATGACCACCGTCTCCAGGCCATAGATTTCCTGGAACTCGTAAGCCTCGGTATCGGCGGTGCCGGTCATGCCGGCCAGCTTGGCATACAGGCGGAAATAGTTCTGGAAGGTGATGGAGGCCAGCGTCTGGTTTTCGGGCTGGATGCGCACCCCTTCCTTGGCCTCGACGGCCTGGTGCAGGCCATCGCTCCAGCGGCGTCCCTGCATCAGGCGGCCGGTGAATTCGTCCACGATCACGATCTCGCCGTTTTGCACCACATAGTGCTGATCGCGGTGGAACAGGTGATGCGCCTTCAACGCCGTGACCAGATGGTGCATCAGCGCAATGTTGGACGGGTCGTAGAGCGAGGCGCCCTCGGCCAGCAGACCAGCCTGCACGAGCAGGGCTTCGGCCTTTTCGTGGCCGCGCTCGGTCATGTGGATGGAGTGCGCCTTCTCGTCCACCGTGAAGTCCCCGGGCTTGATGACCCCCTCGCCCGTGCGCGGGTCTTCCTCGCCTTCCTGGCGTTCGAGCTGGGGCACCAGCTTGTTGACCGCCACGTACAAAGCGGTATGGTCCTCGGCCTGTCCGCTGATGATCAACGGCGTGCGGGCCTCGTCAATGAGGATGGAGTCCACCTCGTCCACAATGGCGTAATTCAGGCCACGCTGCACCCGGTCGCGCGCCTCGTACACCATGTTGTCGCGCAGATAGTCGAAGCCGTATTCGTTGTTGGTGCCGTAAGTGATGTCGGCCGCATAGGCGGCCTGCTTGTCTTCACGCGGCATTTGCGGCAGGTTGATACCCACCGTCAGGCCCAGCCAGTTGTAAAGCTTGCCCATCCACTGGGCGTCACGGGCGGCCAGATAGTCGTTGACCGTCACCACGTGCACCCCTTTGCCGGTCAGGGCGTTGAGGTAAACCGGCAAGGTCGCGGTCAGCGTCTTGCCTTCGCCGGTGCGCATTTCGGCAATCTTGCCGCTGTGCAGGGCAATGCCGCCCATGAGCTGCACATCGAAGTGCCGCATTTTCATCACGCGCTTGCTGGCTTCGCGAACGGTGGCGAAAGCCTCGGGCAGCAAGGCGTCGAGCGACTCCCCCTGCGCCAGGCGCTGCTTGAACTCGGCCGTTTTGCCCTGAAGCTGCTCATCGCTGAGCTTTTCGAATTGCGCCTCCAAAGCGTTGATGCGGGCAACGGTCTTGCGGTAGGTCTTCAGCAGGCGGTCATTGCGGCTGCCAAAGAGCTTGGTCAGAAACTGGATGGGCATAAAAACAACACACCCCTGCGCAACGGCAAGGGAAAAGGTATTCGGGGCCTGCCTGGGGACACGCCAGGCCGTTGTGGGCGCTCATCGCCTTGACCAAGCATTTTAGCCGGCCCGGGACTGGGGCGAATCCTGCCCGCTTTGGCCCGATAATCCGCGCATGATTCCCTTGAAACAGGCGGTCCAGGCCCACCCCGTGCTGGCCGGGGTGGCACAGCGCATCGAGCGGTCGCAGCGCATGCTGGCCACCATCCTGCCATTGCTGCCCGCCGGGCTGCGGTCGCAGGTGGCCGCAGGCCCGGTGGACGAATCCTCATGGTGCGTGTTCGTGCGCAATGCGGCCGTCGCCAGCAAGCTGCGCCAACTCAGCCCCACGCTGCTGCAGGCCCTGCACCGCGAAGGACTCGGCGTGGCGCAGCTCCGGCTCAAGGTACGGGCTTGAGGCCCAAAGGCGATGAAAAAGGCCGCCAGGTACATGTCCTTGGCGGCCTTTATTTGATCGAATGGTGCCGGTTGTCGGATTCGAACTGACGACCTACCGCTTACAAGGCGGTTGCTCTACCAACTGAGCTAAACCGGCATAATCCAAGATTCTACTTCACGCGCTTGAGCGCTGGCCGCCCGGCACCACCAGGTGCTGCGGGCGGCGGCGGGGGTGCGTCCTCTTCGGGGTCAGCCCCCCCGTTGGGCTCGGCACTGACCACCTGCAAGCTGGGGCCAGCGGGCGCGTCGTGTTGCAACACCGGCGCCGGGAACGCCATGCCCTGCGCGTTTTCGCGCGCATAGATGGCCACCACGTGATCGACCGGCACCACCACCTCGCGCGGCACGCCACCGAATCGGGCCTTGAACTCGATGTAGTCGTTGCCCAGTTGCAAATGGCTGGTGGCGTCGTAGCTGATGTTCAGCACGATCTCGTCGTTCTTCACATACTCGCGCGGCACCTGCACGGTGGCATCGACGGCCACGGCGATGTACGGCGTCAGTCCGCAGTCGGTGCACCATTCGTGCAAGGCACGAATCAGGTACGGCCGGGTGGAGGGTGCTTCGTCGCGTGACATGAGGACCGGCTTATTTGCGCATCACCTTTTCGGAAGGCGTCAGCGCCTCGATGTAGGCCGGGCGCGAAAAAATGCGCTCGGCGTACTTCAGCAGCGGCGCCGCGTTCTTGCTCAGTTCAATGCCGTAGTGATCCAACCGCCACAACAGGGGGGCGATGGCAACGTCGAGCATGGAGAAATTTTCGCCCAGCATGTATTTGTTCTTCAGGAACACCGGGGCGAGCTGGGTCAGCCGGTCGCGAATGTGGTTCTTGGCCTTCTCGATGGCTTTTTCATTGCCCTTGGCCGTGCGCGACTCCAACACCGACACGTGCGTGAACAGCTCTTTCTCGAAGTTGAGCAGAAACAGGCGCACCCGAGCACGATCGACCGGGTCGCCCGGCATGAGCTGCGGGTGAGGGAAACGTTCGTCGATGTACTCGTTGATGATGTTGGACTCGTACAGGATCAGGTCGCGCTCGACCAGAATCGGCACCTGACCATAAGGGTTCATCACCGCGATGTCTTCGGGCTTGTTGTAGAGGTCAACGTCACGGATCTCGAAATCCATGCCCTTCTCGAACAGCACGAAGCGGCAGCGGTGGGAATAGGGGCAGGTGGTGCCCGAATACAAAACCATCATGGGAATTGCTCCTCAACAAAACAAAAACAGTGGTTTGCCTTCACGCCCTTGCCAGGGCCTGGCAGACCACTGTGTCGAGCCGCCCGCCGGCGCAGGCGGACGATCCCTTATTTGACGTCTTTCCAGTAAGCCGCGTTCAGGCGCCAGGCCACGATGGTGAACACGCCAAGGAAGATCATCACCCACACCCCCAGGCGCACGCGCTGGTTCTGGTTGGGCTCGCTCATCCAGTCCATGAAGGCCACCAGATCGGCCACGGCGCGATCAAACTCGGCCGGCGACATGGTACCGGGCTTGACCTGCTCCCAGCCGCGCAGGATGCGGGTCTCGCCATGGCCGGTGGAGACGGTTTCGATGATCGGGCGGCGCTCACCTTGCAGTTCCCACAGCGGGTTGGGCATGCCGATCGAGTCGAACGCCAGGTTGTTCCAGCCAGTGATCTTGGTGTCGTCGCGGTAGTAGGTGCGCAGCAGGGTGTAGAGGTAATCCCGGCCGGGATAGGTGTACCCGGAGCGCGAACGGGCCACCAGCGTCAGATCGGGCGGCTGCGCGCCGAACCACTCCTTGGCCTGTGCCGGGTCGATGTTGGCCCGCATCTGATCGCCCACACGATCCGAGAAGAACATCAGGTTGTCTCGGATCTGACGCTCGGTCAGGCCGAGCTCGGTCAGGCGGTTGTAGCGGAAGAACGACGCCGAATGGCAGTTCAGACAGTAGTTGACGAACAGCTTGGCGCCGTTTTGCAGCGCCGCCATGTCATTGGTCAGGTTGGGCGCCTTGTCCAACGGGAATTCGCTCTTGGCGGCCAGGGCACCGGAAGCCATCCCGAATGCAATCAGGCAACCCACGATCCATTTTTTCATTTGTGTCGACTCCTGCAAAGGGTGGTGTTCAGTGAGGGGTGTAGGTCACGCGCGAAGGCACGGGTTTGAACTCACCCAGACGGCTCCACCAAGGCATGAGCAGGAAGAAACCGAAGTAGAACAGCGTGCCGATCTGAGACACCCGCTCACCCACCGGGAACGGGGGCAGCACACCCAGGTAACCCAGAACCAGGAAGTTGATGACGAACAGGGCGTAGAGGTACTTGTTCCAGGTCGGGCGATAGCGGATGGACTTGACCGGCGAGTGATCCAGCCAGGGCAGGAAGAACAGGATGATGACGGCACCGCCCATGACGACCACGCCCCAGAACTTGGCGTCGATCGACAACATCAGCACCGAGGCCACCACCGCACCGATGACGATGGACGCCTTGCCCACCGTGCCCAGTGAAGACTTGACCACGCCGAGCACCGCGCCCAAGACCACGCAAGCCACGAGCACGTACATCATCTCGGTGGTCACCGCACGCAGCATGGAGTAGAACGGCGTGAAGTACCAAACCGGCGCGATGTGATCGGGCGTCTTGAGCGGATCGGCCGGGATGAAGTTGTTGTACTCCAGGAAGAAGCCGCCGAAGGTGGGCGCGAAGAACACGATGGCCGAGAACACCATCAGGAACACGGCCACCCCCAGGATGTCGTGCACGGTGTAGTAGGGATGGAAGGGAATGCCATCCACCGGCTTGCCATCGGCATCCTTGTTGGCTTTGATCTCGATGCCGTCGGGGTTGTTGGAGCCCACTTCGTGCAGCGCGATGATGTGTGCCACCACCAGACCCAGCAACACCAGGGGCACGGCAATCACGTGAAAGCTGAAGAAGCGGTTGAGCGTGGCGTCGCCCACCACGTAATCACCACGGATCAGAATGGCCAGGTCGGGGCCGATCACCGGAACGGCCGAGAACAGGTTCACGATCACCTGAGCGCCCCAGTAAGACATTTGGCCCCAGGGCAGCAGGTAGCCCATGAAGGCTTCGGCCATCAGCACCAGGAAGATGGCGCAACCGAAGATCCAGACCAGCTCACGCGGCTTGCGATAGGAACCGTAGATGAGCCCGCGGTACATGTGCAGGTACACCACCACGAAGAACATGGAGGCGCCGGTCGAGTGCATGTAGCGAATCAGCCAGCCCCAGGGCACATCGCGCATGATGTACTCGATGGAGGCAAAAGCCACCGGCACGCCCGCGTCGTTGAGCGAAGCGTCGGGCTTGTAGTGCATGACCAGGAAGATGCCGGTCACGATCTGGATCACCAGCACCAGCAGCGCCAGCGAGCCGAAGAAATACCAGAAGTTGAAGTTCTTGGGGGCGTAGTACTCGGAGAGATGCTCCTTGTACAGCTTGGACAACGGGAACCGGTTGTCGATCCAGTTCAGCAGCTTTTCGCCCGCCGGGGCGTTGGGAGAGACTTCCTTGAATTCAGCCATGATGGTCCTCTACGCGCTGGTCAGGCTTTCGCTTCTTCACCGATCAGCACCACGGTTTCAGACAGGTAGTGGTGCGGCGGGATTTCGAGGTTGTCGGGCGCGGGCTTGTTGCGGAACACACGCCCGGCCAGGTCGAAGGTAGAGCCGTGGCAGGGGCAGAGGAAGCCGCCCAGCCAATCATTGGGCAGCGAAGGCTGCGGGCCGGGCTGGAGCTTGTCGATGGGCGAGCAACCCAGGTGCGAACAGATGCCGATGGCAATGAAGATTTCGGGCTTGATCGAGCGATGGCGGTTGCGCGCGTACGGCGGGGTCGGATAGGCCGTGCGCTGCGAGTTCGGATCGGCAAGTTGGTCTTCGAGCTTTTCGAGGGTGGCCAACTGCTCTTCGGTGCGGCGCATGATCCACACTGGCTTGCCGCGCCACTCCACCACGATTTTTTCACCGGGCTGCAGCCCCGAGATATCGACCTCGACGGAGGCGCCAGCGGCACGGGCCCGCTCTGAAGGCTGGAAGGAACTGACGAATGGTACGGCGACGGCGGCTGCCCCCACGCCACCCATGGCGCATGAGGTGATGAGCCAGGTGCGGCGGCCGTTGTCTACGGTTGCTTCGCTCATGGGGATCTTTCTGTGACTTGGCTACTCGGATGCGGGACCCGGCGAGTACAGACGGACGCACCGCTCCTCGGGTCAACCCGCATTGTAAAGGATAGCCACAGGCTGTTTCCGAATGTTTCGGGGCTCAGTCGGGCTTTGGGCGGCGCGGCAGCGGCGGCTCGCGCAAGGCCGCGGCCACGGCAGCCTCCAGGCTGGAAGGATCGGCGCGGCCTGTGCCGGCGAGGTCGAAGGCCGTGCCGTGGTCGGGGCTGGTTCTCAGGAAGGGCAAGCCCAGCGTGGTGTTGACGCCGTGCTCCAGACCCAGGTATTTGACGGGAATGAGCCCCTGATCGTGGTACTGGGCCACCACCACGTCGTAAGCGCCTCGCCGCGCCTGCATGAACACCGTATCCGGTGGCAGGGGGCCGTGGGCATCCACCCCCTCGGCCCGGGCTGCCGCCACGGCGGGGGCGATCACGTCCACCTCCTCCCGACCGAACAGCCCGCCCTCGCCCGCATGGGGGTTGAGCCCGGCCACGGCGATGCGCGGCGCCGCCATGCCCATGACCTGACGCAGGTGCCGGTCCGTGATGCGGATGGTCTCCAGCACATTCTCCAGAGTGACGGCTTCGATGGCCGTCCGCAGCGAAACGTGGATGCTGACCAGCACGGTGCGCAGTTCGTCGTTCGACAGCATCATGCGCACCGGCATCTGCGCCACCGGACACCCCTGGTGCCGGGCGGCCAGCGCCTGCAAAAACTCGGTGTGCCCGGGATAAGGCAGACCGGCCTGATGCAGCGCCTCTTTGTGCACGGGGGCCGTCACCACGGCAGCCACATCACCCTGCAAGGCCGCCTGCACGGCGCACTCGATGGCAGCGATGGCCGCCGCCCCCGCCATGGGGCTGACCCGCCCCCAGGCCACCGGGGCCGACAGCCCAGCCACCGGCAGCACCGGCAAACTGCCCGGCGGCACCTGGGCGGCATCGGCCCAGCGCTCGATCACGGCCAACGGCAGGCGCCCTCCCGTGACGTGGGCCGCCCGGCGCATCACCTCCACGTCTCCCACCACCACGCAGCGGCTGGCCCACTGCGGCCGGCGCCGAAACAATTTCGCAATGATCTCCGGCCCCACCCCGGCCGGGTCGCCCATGGTGATGGCCACTGGCCGCGGCGCAGCGTTCATGCCGGGTTGTCCACTTCGATGAACCGGTGCTCGATGCCCAGTTGCTGCGCGACCCAAGCCCCCACGGCTGGCGCGCCGTAGCGCTCGGTGGCGTGGTGGCCACAGGCCAGAAACGCCACCCCGCATTCGCGCGCGTAGTGGGTCTGCGGCTCCGAGAGCTCCCCAGTAATAAACGCATCGACACCCGCCTCGATGGCGGCCTCGAAATACCCCTGCGCCCCGCCAGTGCACCAGCCCACTCGGCGGATCGGCCGCCCGGGCGCGTCGATGCACGTCACGGGCCGCCCGAGCCGGGCCTGCACGTGCGCCGCCAGGGCGCAGGCATCGAGAAAATCGGCGGCGCCGATGAATCCGAGCGCCTGCTCGCCGAAATGCGCCCAACCCTCTGGCCCGGGGGCAAAGCCCAACACCTCGCCGAGTTGCGCGTTGTTGCCCAGCGTGGCGTGGGCATCGAGCGGCAGGTGATAGGCCAGCAGACTGACGTCGTGCTTCAGCAGCAGGCCCAGGCGCTGCTTCATCCAACCGGTCACGCAACCGGATTGGCCGCGCCAGAACAAGCCGTGATGCACCAGAATGGCATCGGCGCCGGCGTCGATCGCCTGCTCGATCAGCGCGCGGCTGGCCGTCACGCCGGTGACCAGGCGGCGGACCTCGGCACGCCCCTCGACCTGCAGGCCGTTGGGGCCGTAATCGCGGAAACGCTCGGGCTGCAGCAACTCGTCGAGCCGGGCGCGCAAGGCGTCGCGATGCACCGGCGGCGGGTCTGCTGCCCAGTCATGGGCAGACGACATCGGCAAAACTCTCGAATCGACCAGAATGCGCCGATTGTCGCATCCTGCCCACAGGCCGTCAGGGCTCGATGCGCTTGGCCTGCCGCTCCGACTCCTCGATTTTCTTCGCGAAGAACCGGTAGAACCAGACAGCCATCCCGATGACGATCGCTATCACGGCAATGCTGAACAACCCGTAATCCGTCGAAAAAAGATCGACAATCGCTTTCATGGCCTCTCCGTTCTTGGAATCGTGATGTGTGGACAGCTCAGAACACGGCCATTGTGAAACGAGCAGACCGGCCCATGTGTTGATGCAGATCAAGCCGGCGTTGCATGAGGGATCGATCGAAATGAAACGTTATTGGCTCTTGTTCGCCCAGACGGTGACCGTGCTGCTGGCCGTCTGGTTCATCGTGGCCACGCTCAAGCCGCAGTGGCTGCACCGGCGCCCTACCCTGGCCAGCATCGTGCCGGTGTTCGACGCCAGCGGCCTGGACCGCAGCGAGGCGGTACGCACCACCAGCCTGAGTCAGGCGGCCAAGCTGGCCTCGCCAGCGGTCGTCAGCATCAGCACCAGCAAGATGCCCAGCCGCTCGCCCCATGCCGATGACCCGTGGTTCCGCTTTTTCTTTGGCGACCAGTTCAACCGCCAACCGCAGACCGGCCTCGGCTCGGGCGTGATCGTCAGCCCGCAGGGCTATATCCTGACCAACAACCACGTGGTCGAGGAAGCCGACGAAATCGAGGTGCAGCTCAGCGACGGGCGCCAGGCCCTGGCCCGCATCATCGGCACCGACCCCGAAACCGATCTGGCCGTCCTCAAGATCGATCTCGATGAACTCCCTGTCATCCTGCTGGGCGACTCCGACGCGCTGGAAGTGGGCGATGTGGTGCTGGCCATTGGCAACCCTTTTGGCGTGGGGCAGACCGTGACCAGCGGCATCGTCAGCGCGCTGGGCCGCAACCAGTTGGGCATCAACACGTTTGAAAACTTCATCCAGACGGATGCCGCCATCAACCCGGGCAATTCGGGCGGTGCCCTGGTCGATGTCAATGGCCACCTGATGGGCATCAACACCGCCATCTATTCGCGCTCTGGCGGCTCGATGGGGATTGGCTTTGCCATCCCCACCTCCACGGCCCGCTACGTGCTGGAAGCCATCGTGCGAGACGGCTCGGTGACGCGCGGCTGGCTGGGGGTAGAGCCGCGTCAGCTCAACGCCGAACTCGCCCAACACTTCGGCACCCGGCGCACCCATGGCGTGATCATCACCGGGGTGTTGCAAAACGGCCCTGCGGCGGCCGCCGGCATTCGCCCCGGGGACGTCATCACCCAGATCAACGGGCAGCCGGTGCGCGACGTGGCCGGCCTGCTGGCCACCGTGGCAGCCCTCACTCCGGGGCAGCCCGCCGACATCGAAGTGGAGCGCCGCGATGGACGGCAGACGCTGCGTGTCGTCCCCGGGCGACGCAACCCCAACGGCCGATCGCGCTGATCAGCCCTGGTCAGAGGCCTCTTCGGGGGCCTGCGTGGCCTTGGCAAACCAGCGCGAACCGATGATGCCCAGTTCATAGAGCAGGCACATCGGCACTGCCAAGGCGATTTGCGAGATCACATCCGGCGGCGTGACGATGGCCGCGATGATGAACGCCACCACGATGAAGTAACCGCGGAAGCTCTTGAGCTTATCGACCGTGACGATGCCAAAGCGCACCAGCAACATCACCACGATGGGCACCTGGAACGCCAACCCAAAGGCCAGATACAGCGACAGGATGGCCTCGACGTAGGAGGCAATGTCCGGCGTGGCGTTGACGCTGTCCGGGGTGAAGCCCTGGATAAAGCCGAACATCTTGTCCAGCACGAAAAACTGCACGAAGGCGATACCCAGATAGGCCAGGATGCTGCCAATGACGATCAGCGGAATGGCAAAACGCTTCTCGTGGCTGTACAGCCCCGGCGCGATGAACGCCCATAGCTGGTACATGACCCAAGGCAGCGCCATGAGCAGCCCGGCCATCATCAGCACCTTCAGCGGCACGAAAAAGGGCGTGAACACCCCCACCGCAATCAGTTTCATGTCGGGCGGCATGTGATTGCGGATGGGCACGGCGATGAAGTCGATCAGGCCACTGGGTCCGGGCCAGATCGCCAGCAGCGCCATGCAGACCACGACCCCCGCAATCGAGTAGATGATGCGGTCGCGCAGTTCGATGAGGTGCTGCACGAAGGGCTGCTCGGTGCCGGCGAGTTCGTCCGTCTTGTCTTTCGGGTCGGGCATGAGTGGGGTGTGCGAAACGATCAGAACGAACGGGACTTGGGCCGAAAGCGCGCCACACGAGCGGCACCCGACAACGCCCGGGTGCGAATGCCGGTGCGGGCCTTGAACCACTGGGGCACCGCCTTTTGCTTGAGGCGGAAGTTTTTCTTCGGATGCTTGTACTCGGGGTACACCGGCGAGCCGATGGAGTAGGCGTCAGAGGGGTTGAAGGTGGTCGATGAAGCATTTTCCAGCCCCGCCGTCACCTCGGACCATTCCTTCTCGAAATCGTTGGCCGTCTGGTGGATGGAGGACTCGACATCGCGGGCAGCGCTTTCCACCGACTCCTTCATCTTCTTGAGCTCTTCGAGCTCCATCGTGCGGTTGACCTCGGCCTTGACTTCGGCCACATAGCGCTGCGCCTTGCCCAGCAGCGTACCGACCGTGCGAGCCACCCGCGGCAGCTTCTCCGGTCCGATCACCACCAGAGCCACCACCCCGATCAGGGCCAGCTTGGAAATGCCCAAGTCAATCATGCAGCGCCTTCACAACGAGTGTTCCACGCCACCCTGCAAGGTGGCGGCAGCGATGGGGCAACGCCCTCAGCTTTTGGTCTTGGCCTCGACGTCGATGGTGGTTTTCTCGGCTGCCGGCTTGTCCTGCCCCACCTGTGCCGTGGTCGTGGTGGTGGAGGCGGACTCGGGGGTCCCGCCGTCTTTCATGCCGTCCTTGAACCCCTTGACCGCGCTGCCCAGATCGGAGCCGATGTTCTTGAGCTTCTTGGTGCCAAACACCAGCACCACGATCAGCAGCACCACCAACCAGTGCCAAATGGAAAACGTACCCATGTCTACACTCCAGAGTCGGGGCTTGGGACCCCATGATGAAAGGATTCTAAGTCGCGCCAGAGGTTCATCCGGGCGTCTTCAACGGTATTGTCCCAGATATGCGTGAAGACTGATGGATTCCGCCCCCTGGGGCAGACCCGAAGCCGGGGATCAGCCCTTGGCCCAGGGCCGTGGCCCGCCCATGACGTGCACATGCAGGTGATGCACCTCCTGGCCGCCCTCGGCACCGGTGTTGGCCACGATGCGAAAGCCCCCTTCCGGGTAAGGGCGGCAACCCTGCTCCAGCGCCAGCCGGGGTGCCAACAGCATGATTCGCCCCATCAGCTGCTCGTGCGCCGGCGTCAGTTGCGCCATCGAGGGAATATGCAGTTTAGGCACCATCAGAAAATGCACCGGTGCCCAGGGGTGGATGTCGTGAAAGGCCAGAATCTCGTCATCTTCATACACCTTGCGGCTCGGAATCTGACCGGCAATGATTTTGCAAAAAATGCAGTTTGGGTCTTGGCTCATGGCAAACAGGACAGTGGCACCGGTCAGACCGGCATGGGCTTGTGGTCGTTCCAGTACAACCAGCCCTTGACAATGCGGTAAATCGACCAGACGGCAGTCGCAAAGAGAATCACCGCGCCCACCAGAACGACCAGGGACAACACCCCCACCACACACCACAGCAATGCCCACCAGAAGGTGCGGATCTGCCAGGTGAAATGACTCTCGTACAGGGTGCCGGCCGCATCCTCACGCTTGACGTAATTGATGACGATGGCCACGATGGCGCTGATACCGATCAGCCAGGACAAGGCGTACAGGATGTACACCACCAGGGTAATGCGGCGCAGGCTGGCGAGTTGTTCCGGCGTCTTGGCCACCACGTCGTACGTGCGGTAGTCGTTCATGTCAGTCCTTGTACGGTTTTAGCGGGTGGTTGCGGCACGTGCGGCCTCCTGCGCCTCACGCTCTCGCGCCTTGCGCAAGGCTTTTTCTTCCAGCCCGCCGATGCCTTCACGGCGGGCGAGTTCGGCCACGACATCCGCCGGGCGCAGCCCGAAGTGGGACAGCGCGATCATGCTGTGAAACCACAGATCGGCCACTTCGCCCACCAGCGCCTGGGCGGTGCCGCTGCCGTGCTGCAAATCCTTGGCCGCCATGACGACCTCGCCCGCCTCCTCGGTGATCTTTTTGAGAAAAGCGTCGGGCCCTTTGTGCAGCAAGCGCGCCACGTAGCTGGTTTCGGGGTCGCCGCCCCGGTCGGGCTTGCGCGTTTCGATCACTTCGGCCAGTCGGCCCAATACATCCGTGGTCATGGTGGTTCAAAATGGGTCGAATTCGCCCCGCGAGATGCGGGCCCTCATCTCACCGACGTCCTTGTCGAAGCTGGCCACGATGTCCTGCGCGCAGCCTTCCACCCGGTTTGAACCACAGCGGTAGACACCATGGGTGATGTGGTAGTCATAGTACCCCTTGGGACGGAAATTCAGCGCCACGTAGCTGTAAGAGAAGATGGAGAGCACGCCCGCATCGTTGGCCCCGGGTCTGAGACAGACAATACTGATTTGGTAGCCGGCTTTGGGGTATTCCTCCTCGATCCGGTAGGCAGAGGATTTGCGTATGGACTCCTTGACGAAGTAGGCAATCCGGGTACCCACGGAATCGTTCTCGCACTGGGCGTACACATTGACCGCGGCTTTGGGGTCCTGGGCATGGGCCGACAACGCCAGGGCGACGCCCAGCAGACAGATCCAGCGTTTCATCACCTCACCCCTCCTTGCGGTAAATGGCCTCCGGGGCCTTGATCACGGGCTCGACCGTCTCCCAGCGCCCACCCCCGTCTGGCACATACCGCTGGAAAAAGCAGCTGTGCCGCCCGGTGTGGCAGGCAATGCCCGGCTGGTGCCCAAGTTGGGTGACTTTGAGCAGGACCACGTCCTGGTCACAGTCGAGCCGGATCTCGTGCACCACCTGGACATGGCCGGATTCCTCGCCTTTGTACCAGAGTTTGCCACGCGAACGGCTGTAATACACCGCCCGCCCCTGCTCGGCGGTTTGTTGCAATGCCTCGCGGTTCATCCAGGCGAACATCAACACGTCACCCGTGGCCTGCTCTTGCGCGATCACAGGCACCAACCCCTGCGGGTCCCATTTCACCTGATCCAGCCAATCCATGCGTCGCCCTCCTTCAAAGCCGGACCGCGATGCCACGCTCGGCCATGCGTCGCTTGGCCTGGGCAATGGTGTATTCGCCATAGTGGAAGATACTTGCCGCCAGCACCGCATCGGCGCCGCCCTGCTGCACCCCATCGGCCAGGTGGTCCAGACTCCCCACGCCGCCAGAAGCAATCACCGGGATGTCGATGGCCTCACTCACCGCGCGGGTCAGCGCCAGGTCGAAGCCGCTTTTGGTGCCGTCTCGGTCCATGCTGGTCAGCAGGATTTCTCCCGCCCCATGCTCGGCCATCTGCCGGGCCCAGGCCACGGCGTCGAGCCCGACATTTTTGCGCCCGCCATGGCTGTACACGTCCCAGCCCGGCCCCACGGGGCGCCCGTCGGCCGCCGGACGTTGCTCGTCCTCGGGCGCGCGGCGCTTGGCGTCGATGGCCACCACGATGCATTGCGAGCCGTACTTGGCCGAGGCATCGCGGATGACCTGCGGGTTGGCGATGGCCGCGGAGTTGAAGCTGACCTTGTCGGCACCGGCGTTGAGCAGCCGGCGCACGTCCTCGACCGTGCGCACGCCACCCCCCACGGTCAGGGGAATGAACACCTGGCTGGCCACGGCTTCGATGATCGGCAGGATCAGGTCTCGCCCATCGCTGGTGGCGGTGATGTCGAGGAAGGTCAGCTCGTCGGCACCTTGCTCGTTGTAGCGTGCCGCGATCTCGACCGGGTCGCCGGCGTCGCGCAGTTCGACGAAATTGACCCCTTTGACCACACGGCCACCGGTCACGTCCAGGCAGGGGATGATGCGTTTGGCCAGCATGGGCAAGCGACGGGAGGTTATCCGTTGAGTTCGTCGGCCAGGCGCTGCGCGGCCTCGAAGTCGAGTTCGCCGCTGTAGATGGCACGACCGCAGATGACGCCTTCGACGCCTTCGTCCTCCACCGCGCAGAGCTGGCGGATGTCTTCCAGGTTGGACAATCCACCGGAGGCAATGACAGGGATGGTCAACGCCTGGGCCAATTTGACGGTGGCTTCGATGTTGATGCCGCTGAGCATGCCGTCACGGCCAATGTCGGTGTAGACGATGGATTCCACGCCGTAGTCCTCGAACTTCTTGCCCAGGTCCACCACTTCATGGCCCGTGAGCTTGCTCCAGCCGTCGGTGGCCACCTTGCCGTCCTTGGCATCCAGCCCCACGATGATGTGTCCCGGAAACGCGGTACAGGCATCCTGCAAAAAACCCGGATTCTTCACCGCGGCGGTGCCGATGATGACGTAGCGCAAGCCCGCGTCCAGGTAGCGCTCGATGGTATCGAGGTCGCGGATGCCGCCGCCCAGCTGCACGTCCACTTCGTCGCCGACTTCTTTGAGGATGGCGCGGATGGCCGATTCGTTTTTGGGCTTGCCGGCAAACGCCCCGTTGAGATCCACCAGATGGACACGCCGCGCGCCTTTGCTGACCCAGTTGCGCGCCATGGCGGCCGGGTCATCGCCGAACACGGTGGATTGGTCCATGTCGCCTTGTTTGAGGCGCACGCATTGGCCGTCTTTGAGGTCGATGGCGGGAATCAGCAGCATGGCGGTCGTCGTCTTGGGCGAAGAAACAAAAGGTCAGGGGTTCCAGTGCAGGAAGTTGCGATACAGCGCCAACCCCTGGTCGGCGCTTTTTTCGGGATGGAACTGGGTGGCAAACAGGTTGTCGCGGGCCACGGCGCACGCAAAGCGGATGCCGTATTCCGTCTCGCCCACGCTGTGCGCCGCCTGGGCCGGGCGGGCGTAGAAACTGTGGACGAAATAGAAATAGCTGCCATCGGCAATGCCCTGCCACATGGGATGGGCGGGGCCGCGGCCCAGATCGTGGAAGACCCGGTTCCAACCCATCTGGGGCACTTTGTAGCGGCTGCCGTCGGGTTGGGTCCGCCCCTCCAGGCGAAAGCGCACCACTTCGCCCGGAATCAGCCCCAGCCCGGGGGTGTCGCCCTCCTCGCTGTGCTCCAGTAGCATCTGCATGCCCACGCACACCCCGAACAGCGGTTTGCGGGCCGCGGCATCGAGCACGGCCTCTTGCAGGCCGCTGCGGGCCAGCTCGGCCATGCAGTCTGGCATGGCCCCTTGCCCGGGCAAGACCACCCGGTGGGCATCGCGCACCACTTGTGGACTGGACGTGACGACCACGTCCACATGATCCACGGCGGTCGCCGCGTGGATGACGGCCTGCGCCACGGAGCGCAAATTGCCCATGCCGTAATCGACCACGGCCACGGTCTGTCGGTTCATCGTTGGAAGCGGTTCAGGCGCATGAACACGGCGAAAGGCATCACAGGGAACCTTTGGTGGAAGGGACCACATCACCCAGGCGCGGATCGCATTCGAGCGCGGAGCGCAGGGCGCGGGCAAAGGCCTTGAAGATCGTCTCGCACTGGTGGTGTGCGTTGACGCCCTTGAGGTTGTCGATGTGCAGCGTCACCCCGGCATGGTTGACGAGGCCCTGGAAGAACTCGTAGACCAGCTGGGTGTCGAGTTGCCCGATCATGGCGGCGGTGAAGCGCACCTCCATGTGCAGGCCCGGACGTCCGGAAAAATCCACCACCACGCGGCTGAGCGCCTCGTCCAGGGGCACATACGCGTGGCCGTAGCGACGGATGCCGCGCTTGTCGCCCACGGCCTGCGCCAACGCCTGGCCGAGGGTGATGCCGATGTCCTCCACGGTGTGGTGACCGTCGATGTGCAGGTCGCCATCGCAGTGCACCTCCAGGTCGATGAGCCCATGCCGAGCGATCTGGTCGAGCATGTGGTCGAGGAAACCGATGCCGGTGTGCAGACGCGATTGGCCGGTGCCGTCGAGGTTGAGGGCCACGCGGATCTGTGTCTCGGCGGTGCGGCGCTGCACGTCGGCGCGGCGCGGCGCGGCATGCGGCAAGGTGGCGGGCAATGATGAAGTCACGGCGTTACAGGGCTTGGCGCAGGGCGTGCAGCATCTGCGCGTTTTCGGCGGGCGTACCCACCGTCAGGCGCAAACAGCGCGCCAGCAATGGGTGCATTTTAGAAACATTCTTGACCAGCACGCCAGCCGCTTTCAGGGCGGCAAAGAGGCGGTCGGCATCGGGCACGCGTACCAGCACCATGTTGGCCTCGCTGGGAAAAGGCTGCACCCCGGGCAACTCGGCGAGCGCGGCGATGAGCCGGTCGCGCTCGGCCCGGATGTCGGCCGCCTGCGCGGCGAACACATCGGCATGCTCCAGCGCGAACAGGGCGCATTCGGCGTTGAGGGCGCTGACGTTGTAGGGTGGCCGCACCTTGTCGATCTCATGCACCAGCGCCTGGGCACCGATCAGGTAGCCGATTCGCACCCCGGCCAAGCCGAATTTGGAAAGGGTGCGCATGAGCAGGACGTGGGCATGGGCCTGGGGCTCGGCACGCATCTCGTCGAGCCACGTGCGGCTGGCAAACGGTTGATAGGCTTCGTCGATGACCACCAGCCCCCCCACCTCGGCGGCCGCCGCGATCAGGCGGCGCACGACGGCGGCGTCCCACAAATTCGCGGTCGGGTTGTTGGGGTAGGCCAGGTAGGTGATGGCCGGGCGGTGGAGCTGGAGCGCGGCGAGCATGGCCGGCTCGTCCAACTGGAAATCGGCCGTCAACGGCACGCCGTGAAACGCCAGCCCCTGCAACTGGGCGCTCATGGCATACATCACGAAGCCGGGCACTGGCGCCAGGATGGACGCGCCGGGCACGTCGCAAGCCATGGCCAACAGCGAAATGAGCTCGTCGGAGCCGTTGCCCAGCATCAGGGCGCAGCCGGGCGGCAAATCGACGTGGTGGGCCAGGGCCTGGCGCAAGTCGTCCACCCGAGGGCCGGGGTAGCGGTTGATGGCCACCCTGCCCAGCCGCTCACCCAAGGCGACCTGCAAGCCCGGGGGCAGGGTGTAAGGGTTTTCCATCGCGTCGAGCTTGATCATGCCGGCGGCATCCTGCACCGCGTAGGCGTGCATGCCCTGGACGTCGTGGCGGATGCGGTGGGCCAGCACATCGGCCAGAGCAGGAGTCATCCAGCCGGTCATGCGTCGCCCCTCATTTCAGCGGCCCGGGCATGGGCCTGCAAGCCCTCCCCGTGGGCCAGCACCGAGGCGATTTGCCCCAGCCGCCGTGCCCCCGCGGGACTGACTTCGATCAGGCTGCTGCGCTTTTGGAAGTCGTACACCCCCAGGGGGCTGGAAAACCGGGCGGTGCCGCTGGTGGGCAGCACATGGTTGGGGCCGGCGCAGTAGTCACCCAGACTTTCGCTGGTGTAGGCCCCCAGGAAAATGGCGCCCGCGTGCTTGAGCAGCGGCTCCCAACGGTGCGGCTCGCGGCTGGACACCTCCAGGTGCTCGGGCGCGATACGATTGCTGATGTCGCAGGCTTCTTCCATGCTGCGGGTGAGGATGAGCGCTCCCCGGCCGTTCAAGCTCTTGGCAATGATCTCGGCGCGCGGCATGGTGGGCAACAAGCGGTCGATGGCGGCCTGCACCTCGTCGAGGTAGGCCGCCTCCGGGCACAGCAGGATGCTCTGCGCCAGCTCGTCGTGCTCGGCTTGGGAAAACAGGTCCATGGCCACCCAGTCGGGCGGGGTGGAGCCGTCGGCCAGCACCAGGATTTCACTGGGGCCGGCAATCATGTCGATGCCCACCTGCCCGAAAACCCGCCGCTTGGCGCTGGCGACATAGGCGTTGCCGGGGCCGGTGATCTTATCCACCTTGGGCACGGTCTGGGTGCCGTAGGCCAGCGCCGCCACGGCCTGCGCCCCGCCAATGGTGAAGGCACGGCTGACGCCAGCGACGTAGGCAGCGGCCAGCACCAGGGGGTTTTTCTCGCCGCGCGGGGTGGGCACGACCATGACGATCTCACCGACCCCGGCCACGTGGGCCGGGATGGCGTTCATCAGCACGCTGCTGGGGTAGGCCGCCTTGCCACCGGGCACGTAGATGCCCACGCGGTCCAGCGGGGTGACTTTCTGGCCCAGCAGGGTGCCGTCCTCGTCGCGGTAGGTCCAGCTTTCGCCGCTGGCCTTTTTTTGTGCCTCGTGGTAGCGGCGTATCCGGTCGGCCGCCTGTTGCAAAGCATCGCGCTGCGCGGGAGGCAGGCCGTCGAACGCGGCTTTCAGTTCGGCCTGGGTCAGCTCCAGTTCGGTCAGGCTGGCGGCGCTCAGGCCATCGAAGCGTTGGGTGTACGCCAGCACGGCCGCATCGCCGCGGGCTTTCACATCGGCCAGGATGTCGGCCACCCGCTGCTCGATGGCGGCATCCGTCTCGGCCGACCAATGCAGGCGCTGGGCAAAGCGGGTTTCGAAGTCGGCCTCGGCCGTGCTCAAGCGCAGCGGCCGCGCGGACGCAACGGAAAGGCTCATGCGCTGGCTCCTTGTGGCTGGCTGGCGCGGGCAAAGGCATCCAAAATGGGGCGCAGGGCCTCGCGCTTGACTTTGAGGGCGCTCTGGTTGACGACCAGGCGAGACGAAATGTCCATGATGCGCTCGACTTCGACCAGGTGGTTGGCCTTGAGGGTGTTGCCGGTGGACACCAGGTCCACGATGGCATCGGCCAAGCCGGTGAGCGGGGCCAACTCCATGCTGCCGTAGAGCTTGATCAGGTCCACATGCACGCCTTTGCTGGCAAAAAACTCCCGCGCAATGGCCACGTACTTGGTGGCCACTTTCAGGCGCGCGCCCTGACGCACGGCGTGGGCGTAGTCGAAGTCGGCACGCACGGCCACGCTCATGCGGCATTTGGCGATACCCAAGTCCAGCGGCTGGTACAGCCCGACGTTGCCGGCCCCGCCCCACTCGGCTTCGTGCTCCAGCAGGGTGTCTTTGCCGCACACGCCCAGATCGGCGCCGCCGTACTGCACGTAGGTGGGCACGTCGGAGGCGCGCACCAGCACCACGCGCACGTCGGGCCGGTTGGTGGGCAGAATGAGCTTGCGGGATTTTTCCGGATCTTCCAGCACCTCGATGCCAGCGGCCGCCAGCAGGGGCAGGGTTTCCTCGAAGATGCGGCCTTTGGACAAGGCCAGGGTCAGGGCCTGGGGCTGAGGGCTGGCGCTCATGACAGCCTTTCAATGTCCGCGCCCAGGGCGCGCAGCTTCACTTCCATCTGGTCGTAACCACGGTCGAGGTGGTAGATCCGGTCCACCACGGTCTCGCCCTCAGCCACCAGGCCGGCAATCACCAAGCTGGCCGAAGCCCGGAGATCGGTGGCCATGACGGTCGCCCCCGACAGCCGCGGCACCCCTTCGACCAGCGCCACTCGGCCATCGATGTGGATTTTGGCCCCCAGCCGCTGCAACTCTTGCACGTGCATGAAGCGGTTTTCGAAGATGGTCTCGGTCACGCTGCTGGCCCCTTGCGCCACGCAGTTCAAGGCCATGAACTGCGCCTGCATGTCGGTCGGGAAGCCCGGGTATTCGGTGGTGCGAAAACTCTGCGCCTTGAGCTGGGCCGCCCCAGGCGAGGCCACACGGACCGCATCGCCCCGGACCTCGACCGCCACGCCAGCGTCACGCAGCTTGTCGATGACCGCATCCAGGTGATCGCCACGGGCGTGGCGCAACACGGCCTCGCCGCCCGTGGCCGCGACGGCGCACAGGAAGGTGCCGGCCTCGATCCGATCGGACACCACGGCATGGTCGCAGCCATCGAGCCGCTCCACCCCTTGGATGCGAATGCGGCTGCTGCCGTGGCCTTCGATGTTCGCGCCCATCTTGATGAGCATTTCCGCCAGATCGGTCACCTCCGGCTCTTGGGCGGCGTTTTCCAGAATGGTTTCGCCCTCGGCCAAGGTGGCCGCCATCAGCAGGTTTTCGGTGCCGGTGACGGTGATCATGTCGGTGGTGATGCGCGCGCCTTTGAGCCGCCGCTGCCCCTGCGGCAACCGAGCCACCATGTAGCCGTGCTCGACCACGATGTCGGCCCCCATGGCCTGCAAGCCCTTGATGTGCTGGTCCACCGGGCGCGAACCGATCGCGCAGCCACCGGGCAGCGACACCTTGGCCTGCCCGAAACGGGCCAACAGCGGCCCGAGCACCAGCACCGAAGCGCGCATGGTCTTGACCAGGTCGTAGGGTGCCAATGGCTCGATGGGCCCGGCGGCGTGCAGGGTCAAGCCACCACGCTCGCCGTGGGCCTGGGTTTGCACGCCCATGTTTTCGAGCAGCTTGCGCATGGTGGCCACGTCACGCAGGCGTGGCACGTTGCGCAGCATCACCGGCTGGTCGGTCAGCAGCGCGGCGCACAGCTCGGGCAAGGCGGCGTTCTTGGCGCCAGAGACGGTGATCTCACCGTGGAGGCGGCTTCCGCCGCGGATACGCAGTTGGTCCATGGCGCGTTCAGCGTTGGGCCGCCCATTCGGCGGGCGTGAGGGTTTTCATCGACAAGGCGTGCACTTCGTCGGTGTGGATGCGTTGCCCCAGCGTGGCATACACCATCTGATGGCGCTGGATGGCGCGCCGCCCTTCGAAGGCAGGCGAGACGATCAGCGCCGACCAGTGGCGCCCATCGCCCGAGACTTCGATGTGCTCACAGGGCAGGCCCGCGGCAATGAGGGATTGGAGTTCTTCAGCCGTCATGGGAGTGGGGGATCAATGCCGGATTTTGTAGCCCGTCTTGAGCAGGTGCAAGGCCAACCCGCCCACCGCCGCAAAAGCGGCGCCGACGATGCCCAGGCTCAGCCAGGGAGAGACGTCGCCCTGCCCGAAAAAGCCGTAGCGAAAACCGTCGATCATGTAGAAAAACGGGTTGAGGTGACTGACCTGCTGCCAGAAGCCAGGCAAGGAGTGAATGGAGTAGAACACGCCACTCAGAAAGGTGGCGGGCATGATGATGAAATTCTGAAACGCCGCCATCTGGTCGAACTTCTCGGCCCACAGGCCGGCAATCACACCCAAGGCACCCAGCAGGCCAGCACCCAGCACGGCAAACACCACGATCCACCACGGCGCCACGAAGCTCAAATCGGTGAACCAGACGGTGACCAGCAGCACACCCAAGCCCACGACCAGCCCCCGCACGATGGAAGAGCCCACATAGGCCACGAACCAGGCCCGGTGCGACAGCGGCGTGAGCAGGATGAACACCAGGTTGCCCATGACCTTGCTCTGGATGAGGCTGGAAGAACTGTTGGCGAAGGCATTTTGCAGCACGCTCATCATCACCAGCCCGGGCAGCAGGAAGGCGGTGTAGCTCACGCCTTCGTACACCTGCACATGCTCGTCCAGCACGTGGCCGAAGATCAGCAGATACAGAATGGCCGTCATCACCGGTGCCGCCACGGTCTGGAAGCCCACCTTCCAAAAGCGCAGCACCTCTTTGTAAAACAGGGTTTGCCAGCCGCTCATGCCAGCGCCTCCTGGGCGGGCGGCGTGGCGCCCTGTCCGGTCATCAGATCCAGGAACACATCTTCCAGATCGGCCTTGCTCACCTCGATGTCCTCTACCACCAGCCCGGCTTCACGCACCGCCGCCAGCAGCCGCTCGACCTCGGCGGCGTCGTGCACCGGCAACTGCACGAAGCGGCCCGTCACCCGCGCCTGGGCGGCCAGCGCCTCGGGCAAGGGGTTGTCGGTCTTGAAGCGCAGCACCTTGGCCGAGGCGCGCCTGAGAAGCTCGGAGGTTTTTTCCAAGGCAATGACCTGCCCTTGCTTGAGCATCGCAATGCGCCCGCACAGGGCTTCGGCTTCTTCCAGATAGTGGGTGGTCAGCAGCACCGTGCTGCCCTGCTTGTTGAGCTTGGAGACGAACTGCCACAGCGTCTGGCGCAGTTCCACGTCCACGCCGGCGGTCGGCTCGTCCAGCACGATCACCGGTGGCCGGTGCACCAGCGCCTGCGCCACCAGCACGCGCCGTTTCATCCCGCCCGAGAGCTGGCGCATGTTCGCGCCGGCCTTGTCGGCCAGCCCCAACCCGTCGAGCAATTCGTCGATCCAGTCGCCGTTGTCGCGAATGCCGAAGTAACCTGACTGGAAACGCAGGGCCTCCCGCACGGTGAAGAACGGGTCGAACACCAGTTCCTGGGGCACCACGCCCAGGCGCCGCCGGGCCTGGGCGTAATCGGCCTGCACATCGGCGCCATGCACCGACACACGCCCGCCACTGGCGCGCACCAAGCCGGCCAGGATGCTGATGAGCGTCGTCTTGCCCGCCCCGTTGGGACCCAGCAGCCCGAAGAACTCGCCCGGCTCGATGTCGAAGGTCACGCCCTTGAGGGCCTGAAATTCGCCGCGGGGCGTGATGTAGGTTTTGGAAACGTTTTGGAAGGAGACGGCGGACATGAGCCCGACATTTTACGCGGGCAACAGTTCACCCACACCGTACAGGGCGGCCAGCTCTTTGAGGCGATCCGGCATGCCCTGCACCTGCAGGCGCGCACCCTCCTGATGCGCCATCCGCCCCACCGCCAGCAAAGCGGCCAGCGCGGCCGAGTCGAAGCGCTGCAAGGCGCTCGCGTCCACCGGCCAGACCGGCTGGCCGCGCAGCGCCGACCCCACAGCCAGTGCCGCCCGGCATTGACGCACGTAGGCGTCCGCCTCCTCGTGGGTGAGGCGGGAAGGCAAAGGGGGCAGCGCGGCCGTGCTCATGTCAGCGCCATCAGGAGCGGCCCGTGCCGCGGTTGCGCTCGGCCAAGGCCGCGATCAGGCCGTCGATGCCGCGCGCGTTGATCTCTTGGGTGAACTGCCCGCGATAGGTTTCCACCAGCCAGATGCCCAACACATTGATGTCGAACACCTTCCAGCCGTTGGCGGTCTTTTCCATGCGGTAGTCGATCTGGACCGGATCGCCGCGCCCGCGCAGCTCGGAGCGTACCACCACTTCGGTGTCGCTCGGCTGGGCGCGCAGGGGCCGCACGGCCAGCGTCTGATCGGTCAGCTGCCCGAGGGCGCCGGCATACGTGCGCACCAGCAGGGTTTTGAACTCCTCTTGCAGACGCTGGCGCTGCTCGGGCGTGGCCTGACGCCAAAACCGGCCCACGGCCGAAGCGGTCATGCGGGTGAAATTGACGTGCGGCATGAGCTTGGTATCGACCAGCTCCATGATGCGCCCCATGTCACCGCCGCGCAAAGCGGCATCGGCCTTGACCAGATCGATGACCTGCCCGGCCACCCGCTCGATCAGGGCGTCAGGCGCTTCGATGGGCTGCGCCCACCCCGCTTGGGGCACGGCAGCGGCCAAGGCCCCCCAACCCAGCCAGGCAAGCCCCTGGCGGCGTGTCATGCGTCCAACAACAATGGGATTCATCGCGAATTTCCTTGCATTCATGTGCTGTTCATTGTGAACGGATGGGGCCCGCCGAGTTTCCTCGCGTTACCTCCGGTCACGTTTGTCACCGGCTCATTCGTCCAGGTCGTAGCGCTCCTCGGGCGGCTGGCCGCTGATTTGCGCCGCGCGGCGCTGCAGGTAGGCGTCGCGGGTGAAGGTGTAGCGGTCCAGCGCGACGCGGTCGAGCATGTCGGTCGCCGGCAACAGCACCACGCGGGTATCGGTGATACGCAGGGCATACAGTGAGTTGCGGGTAGGCACGTGGTCCACCCCTTGGGCGATGAGGTCACCCTGGCGGTCGAGCACCAGCCCCACCCCATCGCGCACCGATGAGGGCCCGAAAAACGGCAGCACCAGATAAGGCCCCGAGGGCACGCCCCAGCGCCCCAGCGTCTGCCCCATGTCGAGCGGGGTGCGTTCGATGCCCATCTCGGTGGCGATGTCCAGCACGCCGCCCAAGCCGAAGAAGGTGTTGACGTTGAAGCGCATGAAGTTCTCGGCCGCCTGCTGAGGACGGGCCTGCAGCACCGCGTTGACGAAGGACCAGAAGTCCCGCAGGTTGCCAAAGAAGTTGTTCACCCCGGTGCGGATGGGCGACGGCACGGTGTCGCGGTAAGCGACGGCCACCGGACGAACCACGGCCTGATCCAGCCCGTCGTTGAAACGCATCACGCGGCGGTTGAGCGGCTCCAGCGGGTCTTGTGGATGGGCATGGGGCCCGGTGGCGCAGCCGCCCAACAGCAGCAACGCCAGCAAGCCTGCGCCCAGACGGGTTCTTGCCTTCATGGTGTATTCCCTTCACTCCCTGTCGATGGTTGACGCTTCATTCCTGTGCCGCTCCCCCGGCGGCATCGGCCGCCCGGTTGAACAGAAACTGGCCAATCAGGTTCTCCAACACCACGGCCGACTGGGTGAGCGTGATCACATCCCCGGGGGCCAGGTTTTCATCCGACCCGCCAGGCTCGATGCCGATGTACTGCTCACCCAGCAACCCGCTGGTCAGAATCTTGAACGAACTGTCTTTCGGGAAAGCATAGCGCGATTCCAGCGCCAGCACCACGTCGGCCTGAAAGGTCTGGTCGTTGAAGCGGATGGACTCGACCCGGCCCACCAGCACGCCAGCGCTGCGCACGGCGGCGCGCGGCTTGAGTCCGCCAATGTTGTCGAAGCGGGCCGTGACCTGATAGGTCTTCTGAAAACTCAGGTTCAGCAGATTGGCCGCCTGCAACGACAGAAACAGCAGCGCCAGCGCGCCCAGCAGCACGAAAAGGCCGACCCACACATCCTTGACCGAGCGTTGCATGCTCACTCTCCTGCTCAAATACCGAACATCAGCGCCGTCAGGACGAAGTCCAAGCCCAGCACCGACAGCGACGCCATCACCACCGTGCGGGTGGTGGCACGCGACACCCCTTCGGGCGTGGGCGTGGCCACATAGCCCTGCAGCAAGGCCACGAAGGTCACGGTCACGCCAAACACCAGACTCTTGACGACGCTGTTGCCAATGTCGCTCCACACATCCACGCCGGCTTGCATCTGGCTCCAGAAAGCGCCGCCATCGACGCCAAGCAAAGGCACGCTGACGATCCAGCCGCCGATGATGCCCACGGCGCTGAAGACGGCCGTGAGCACGGGCAACACGATCACGCCGGCCCAGAAGCGTGGCGCCAGGATGCGCTCGACCGGGTCCACGGCCATCATCTCCATGGCGCTGAGCTGTTCGCCCGCCTTCATGAGGCCGATTTCGGCCGTCAGCGATGTGCCGGCCCGGCCCGCGAAGAGGAGCGCGCCAATCACCGGCCCCAACTCACGCACCAGGCTCAGCGCCACCAGCAGCCCTAGGGCCTCGGTGGAGCCAAAACGCTGTAAGGTGTAATACCCCTGCAGGGCCAGCACAAACCCCACGAACAGGCCGGACACCCCGATGATGGCCAGCGAATAATTGCCCAGAAAATGGATTTGCTCGCGCACGAGGGCAAATCGGCGCAGCGCCGCCCCCAGCAGCCAGAACAGGCGCACGAACAACCGGGCGCCATAGCCGATATTGGCCAGCCACACCCGCACGGCAAAGCCGATTTCCGACAGTCCGGCACGGCTCATGGGCGTCCTCCGAGGCCATAGTCGTCGGCCGCGCTGGCGGCCGGGTAATGGAAATGCACCGGCCCTTCGGGCTCGGCGTGGACGAACTGGTGCACCAGCGGATCGGTGCTGTGGCGCACCGCTTCGGGCGTGCCCTGGGCGGCGATGCGGCCATTGGCCAGCACGACCACATGGTCGGCGATGGCAAAGGTTTCGTCCAGATCGTGCGAGACGACCAGGCTGGTCAAGCCCATGGCGTCATTGAGGCGGCGGATCAACCGCGCCGCGGTGCCCAGCGAAATCGGGTCCAGGCCGGCAAACGGCTCGTCATACATCACCAGTTCCGGGTCCAGGGCGATGGCTCGGGCCAGCGCCACGCGCCGGCTCATGCCGCCGGAAATTTCAGAGGGCATCAGATCGCGGGCCCCGCGCAGTCCCACGGCGTCGAGCTTCATGAGCACGATGTCGCGGATCAACGCTTCGCTCAGGCGCGTGTGCTCGCGCAACGGAAAAGCCACGTTGTCGAACACGTTCAGATCGGTGAACAGGGCGCCGAATTGGAACAACATGCCCATGCGCCGGCGCATCGCGTACAGGGCCTGGGGGCTCATGCGGCCCACGTCCTGGCCATCGAACAGCACCTCGCCGGCTTGCGCCCGCTGTTGCCCCCCGATCAGGCGCAGCACCGTGGTCTTCCCGCCCCCAGAAGCCCCCATGAGGGCCGTGACCTTGCCGCGCGGCACGGCCAGCGACAGGCCATCCAGAATGGGCCGGTCGCCGTAGCCAAAGGTGACGTCACGCAGTTCGACGAGAGGGTCCAAAGCCATGCAGTATCAGAAAAAGCAAAGGCCACTGAAACGGCCTTGCGAATGATAAGGGATAACCCCGGATCAACGCGGCAGGTCGGAAAAGCCCATCAGGAACTCATCGACGGCACGCGCGGCTTGACGACCTTCGCGGATGGCCCACACCACCAGCGATTGGCCGCGGCGCATGTCGCCAGCGGCAAACACCTTGGGCACGTTGGTGGCGTAACCGCCGATGAAGTCCGTCGTGGCCTTGGCATTGCCGCGGGCGTCTTTCTCCACGCCGAAGGCTTCCAGCACGGTGGGCACCGGGTTGGTAAAGCCCATGGCCAGCAACACCAGGTCGGCTTTCCACTCTTTTTCGGTGCCGGGGATTTCCACCAGCTTGCCGTCTTTGAACTCGACCTGGACCGTCTTGAGGCCCGTGACTTTGCCTTTGTGGCCGATGAATGCCTTGGTGGAGATGGCGAACTCCCGTTGGCAGCCTTCCTCGTGGCTGGAGGAGGTGCGCAGCTTGATGGGCCAGTAGGGCCAGGTCAGGGCCTTGTTTTCCTGCGCCGGGGGCATGGGCATCACCTCGAACTGGGTGACGCTGGCCGCACCGTGCCGGTTGGACGTGCCCACGCAGTCGCTGCCGGTATCGCCACCGCCGATGACGATGACGTGCTTGCCATCGGCACGGATCTGCTTCTTGATCTTGTCGCCGGCGTTGACCTTGTTTTGCTGCGGCAGGAATTCCATCGCGAAGTGGATGCCGTCGAGCTCGCGGCCAGGCACGGGCAGGTCGCGGCTTTGTTCGGCGCCACCGGCGAGCAACACGGCGTCGAACTCGGCGAGCAATTGCTCGGGGCTGACCGTCTCTTTGGCATCGTTCGTCACCTTGGCGGCCGGCCCTTCGCTGGGCAGCGCGCCCACCATCACCCCGGTGCGGAACGTGACGCCTTCGGCCTGCATCTGCTCGACGCGGCGGTCGATCAGCCACTTCTCCATTTTGAAATCAGGGATGCCGTAGCGCAACAGGCCGCCGATGCGGTTGTTCTTCTCGAACACCGTCACGTCGTGGCCGGCGCGGGCCAGCTGCTGGGCCGCCGCCAACCCCGCCGGCCCAGAGCCGACGATGGCCACCCGCTTGCCCGTCTTGATGCGGGCCGGTTGCGGCCGCACCCAGCCTTCGGCCCAGGCTTTGTCGATGATGGCATGCTCGATGGACTTGATGCCCACCGGGTCGTCATTGACATTGAGGGTGCAGGCCGCCTCGCAAGGCGCAGGGCAAATGCGCCCGGTGAACTCCGGGAAATTGTTGGTGCTGTGCAGCACCGCGATGGCGCTTTCCCAATCCTGACGATAAACCAGGTCGTTGAAGTCGGGGATGATGTTGTTGATGGGGCAGCCGTTGTTGCAGAACGGCGTGCCGCAATCCATGCAGCGCGCGCCCTGGATCTTGGCCTGCTCGTCGGTCAGGCCCACCACGAATTCTTTGTAATGCTTGACGCGCTCTTCGACCGGGCGGTAGCCCTCTTCGAGGCGCTCGTATTCCATGAAGCCAGTGATCTTGCCCATGATTGCTGTCCTTGTGCGTGATGAGGGTTGTCAGACCGTGGCGGCGACCTGCTGGGCGGCTGCCGTGGACTTGGCGTGCAGTTCGGCCAGCGCGCGCTTGTATTCGGTCGGGAACACCTTGACGAAGCGGCCGCGCGTCTGCGCCCAGTTGTCCAGAATCTCACGGGCCTTGGCCGAGCCGGTCCAGCGGTTGTGATCCTCCAGCAGCTTGCGCAGTTGGGCTTCGTCGGTCTGGCCGCGGTGCCAGATGGCGCGATCGACCGTGGCCTCCTGCTCGGCGCTGCTCATGACGCGCTCCAGGCTCACCATCGCCGTGTTGCAGCGCTTGGCAAACTGCCCGTCTTCGTCGTACACGTAGGCGATGCCGCCGCTCATGCCCGCGGCGAAGTTGCGCCCCGTCGGCCCCAGCACCACCACGGTGCCGCCGGTCATGTATTCACAGCCGTGGTCGCCCGTGCCTTCCACCACCGCGGTCGCCCCCGACAGGCGCACCGCGAAGCGCTCGCCCGCCACGCCCCGGAAGAAGGCTTCGCCCCGGGTGGCGCCGTACAGCACGGTGTTGCCCACGATGATGTTCTTGGCCGCATCGCCACGGAACTCGATGCTCGGACGCACCACCACCCGGCCACCCGACAGGCCCTTGCCGGTGTAGTCGTTGGCGTCCCCGATCAGATACAGGGTGATGCCCTGGCACAGGAAGGCCCCGAAGGATTGGCCGCCCGTGCCTTCGAGCTGGATGCGAATGGTGTCGTCGGGCAGCCCCTCGGGATGATGGCGCGTGACCTCACCCGACAACATGGCCCCGACGGTGCGGTTGACGTTGCGGGCTGCCTCCATGAAGCTGACCTTCTCGCCCTTGTCGATGGCGGGGCGCGACTTCTCGATGAGCTTGACATCCAGCGCCTTGGACAAACCGTGGTCCTGCGCCTCCACATGCCGGCGCGGCACATCGGCCGGCACTTCGGGCTGGTAGAACAGGCGGCTGAAGTCCAGCCCCTTGGCCTTCCAGTGGGCGATGCCCTTGCGCATGTCCAGCAGGTCGGTGCGGCCAATCAGGTCATCGAACTTGCGGATACCCAGCTGCGCCATGATCTGACGCACCTCTTCGGCCACGAAGAAGAAGTAGTTGACCACGTGCTCGGGCTTGCCGGCAAACTTCTTGCGCAGCACCGGGTCCTGCGTGGCCACGCCCACCGGGCAGGTGTTGAGGTGGCACTTGCGCATCATGATGCAGCCCTCGACCACCAGCGGCGCGGTGGCAAAGCCGAACTCATCGGCGCCCAGCAAGGCGCCGATGACGACGTCGCGGCCGGTCTTCATCTGGCCGTCGGCCTGCACACGGATGCGCCCACGCAGGCGGTTGAGCACCAGCGTCTGCTGCGTCTCGGCCAGGCCGATTTCCCACGGGCTGCCGGCGTGCTTGATCGACGACCAGGGCGAGGCGCCCGTGCCGCCATCATGGCCGGCGATGACGACATGGTCGGCCTTGGCCTTGGCCACGCCGGCCGCAATCGTGCCCACGCCCACTTCAGACACCAGCTTGACCGAAATGTCGGCACGCGGGTTGACGTTCTTCAGGTCGTGGATCAGTTGCGCCAAGTCCTCGATGGAGTAGATGTCGTGGTGCGGCGGCGGGGAAATCAGCCCCACGCCCGGCACCGAGTAGCGCAGGAAGCCGATGTATTCGGACACCTTGCCGCCGGGCAACTGGCCGCCTTCGCCGGGCTTGGCGCCCTGGGCCATCTTGATCTGGATCTGGTCGGCACTGACCAGGTACTCGGCCGTCACCCCAAAGCGGCCCGAGGCCACCTGCTTGATGCGCGAGCGCAGGCTGTCGCCCGCCTGCAGCGGAATGTCGGCCTCGACCTTGTCTGGGCCAAGGATGGAGGCCAGCGATTCGCCCTGCTGGATGGGAATGCCCTTGAGCTCGTTGCGGTAGCGCGCCGGGTCCTCGCCGCCTTCGCCGGTGTTGCTCTTGCCGCCGATGCGGTTCATCGCCACGGCCAGCGTGGCGTGCGCCTCGGTGCTGATCGAGCCCAGCGACATGGCGCCGGTGGCAAAGCGCTTGACGATCTCGCTGGCCGGCTCCACCTCCTCCACGGGAATGGCCTTGGCCGGGTCCACCTTGAACTCGAACAGGCCACGCAGCGTCATGTGGCGGCGCGTCTGGTCGTTGATGATCTGGGCGTATTCCTTGTAGGTGTTGAAGCTGTTGGCGCGGGTGGAGTGTTGCAGCTTGGCAATCGCATCGGGCGTCCACATGTGTTCTTCGCCGCGGGCGCGCCAGGCGTATTCGCCGCCCACGTCGAGCATGTGGGCCAGCACCGGGTCGTTGCCAAAGGCGGCCTTGTGCATGCGGATGGCTTCCTCGGCGATCTCGAACACGCCGATGCCCTCGACCCGGCTGGGCGTGCCGGTGAAGTACTTTTCCACCACCTCGCTGTTGAGGCCGATGGCCTCGAACAGCTGGGCGCCGCAGTACGACATGTAGGTGCTCACGCCCATCTTGGACATGATCTTGGACAGCCCCTTGCCTATGGCCTTGATGTAGTTGTAGATGGCTTTGTCGGCGCTCAAGTCGCCGGGCAAGTCCTTGTGGATGGCTCGCAGCGTATCCAGCGCCAGCCAGGGGTGAACGGCCTCGGCCCCATAGCCGGCGAGCACCGCGAAGTGATGCACCTCACGGGCCGACCCCGTCTCCACCACCAGCCCGGCCGTGGTGCGCAGCCCCTCCCGCACCAGGAACTGGTGCAAGGCCGACAAGGCCAGCAAAGCCGGGATGGCCACGCGCTCGGCATTGACGCCGCGGTCGCTCAGGATGAGGATGTTGCAACCGCTCTTGATGGCATCGACCGCTTCGGCGCACAACGAGGCCAGCTGCGCCTCCACCCCTTCCTTGCCCCAGTGGACCGGATAGGTGATGTCCAACGTCACGCTCTTGAATTTGCCGTGCGTGTGCTTTTCGATCTCGCGCAGCTTGGCCATGTCGGCGTGGTTGAGCACCGGCTGGCTCACTTCCAGCCGCATGGGCGGGTTCACCTGGTTGATGTCGAGCAGGTTGGGCTTTGGCCCGATGAAGGACACCAACGACATCACAATAGCCTCGCGGATCGGGTCGATCGGCGGGTTGGTCACCTGGGCGAACAACTGCTTGAAATAGTTGTACAGCGGCTTGTTTTTGTCGGACAGCACGGCCAACGGGCTGTCGTTGCCCATGGAGCCCACCCCCTCCTCGCCGTGCTGGGCCATCGGCGCCATGAGGAACTTGATGTCTTCCTGCGTCATGCCAAAGGCCTGCTGCAAATCCAGCAACGAGCCATCCACATGCTCCATGGCGGCATGGGTGGACTCTTCGGTCAGCACCTGTTTGCCATCGGCCTCGCCGGCCACCGGTTGGGTCACGTCGTCCAGCCGGATGCGCAGGCCCTCGATCCATTGCTTGTAGGGCTTGGAATTGGCGATGTTGGCCTTGAGTTCCTCGTCGTCGATCATGCGGCCCTGTTCCAGGTCGATGAGGAACATCTTGCCCGGTTGCAGGCGCCACTTGCGCACGATTTTGCTCTCGGGCACAGGCAGCACGCCCGACTCGGAGCCCATGATGACGAAGTCATCGTCGGTCACGCAATAGCGCGAAGGCCGCAGGCCGTTGCGGTCCAGCGTGGCGCCGATCTGCCGCCCGTCGGTGAACACGATGGAGGCCGGGCCGTCCCACGGCTCCAGCATCGCGGCATGGTACTCGTAAAAGGCCTTGCGCCGCTCGTCCATCAGCGTGTGCTGCTCCCACGGTTCGGGGATCATCATCATCACCGCCTGGCTGATGGGGTAGCCCGCCATGGTCAGCAGTTCGAGGCAGTTGTCGAAGGTCGCGGTGTCGGACTGGCCCGCGAAGCTGATCGGATAGAGCTTCTTCAGGTCCTCGCCCAGCACCGGCGAAGACATCACCCCCTCGCGCGCCTTCATCCAGTTGTAGTTGCCCTTGACGGTGTTGATTTCGCCGTTGTGGGCCACATAGCGATAGGGGTGGGCCAGCGGCCACTCGGGGAAAGTGTTGGTGGAGAAGCGCTGATGCACCAGCCCCAACGCCGACACGCAGCGAGCGTCTTGCAAGTCGAGGAAATACTCGCCCACCTGATTGGCCAGCAACAGCCCTTTGTACACCACCGTGCGGCTGCTCATGCTGGGCACGTAGTACTCTTTGCTGTGCGTCAGCTTCAGGCGCTGAATGGCCGCGCTGGCCGTCTTGCGGATCACATACAGCTTGCGCTCCAGCGCATCCTGCACGATCACATCCGTCCCGCGGCCGATGAACACCTGGCGAATGATGGGCTCGGTCTTGCGCACCGTGGGGGACATGGGCATGTCCTTGTTCACCGGCACGTCGCGCCAGCCCAACAGCACCTGCCCCTCGGCCTTGATGGCGCGCTCCATTTCCTGCTCGCAGGCCAAGCGGCTGGCGTGCTCCTTGGGCAGGAAGATCATGCCCACGCCATATTCCCCCGGCGGCGGCAGCGTCACGCCTTGCTTGGCCATCTCCTCGCGGTAGAGCTGGTCCGGGATCTGGATCAGGATGCCGGCGCCGTCGCCCATGAGCGGATCGGCCCCGACGGCGCCGCGGTGGTCGAGATTTTCCAGGATCTTGAGCGCCTGCGTCACGATGGCGTGACTCTTGTGCCCTTTGATGTGGGCCACGAAGCCGACGCCACACGCGTCATGCTCCTGGGCCGCGTCATACAGACCATGCTGCTGCAACTGCACGATTTCGTTGGACTGGGTCACGCCAAACTCCTGAGACACAAAACAATGGCCTAGAGCATAGTGCAATGCAGCAAGTGCGCCAAGAAAAATAAATGGGGTCAGATCCTAATTATTTTTCAGCAGACACAAATCGCCAAACAATTAGGGACACATCAAGTCACCCAACGGATTTCCGCGGCCGTCCGACACGCCCGCGCTCCAGGCGGCGCGGGGTCAGCGTCTGTAGAGACTGCACGAAAGCCGGGCTGCCGTAAGCCCAGCCTTTCAAAGCGGCATCCAGCAAGCGACGGCGCTCTGCGGCATCCAGCCCGGCCGCCACGCGCTCGGCATAGGCCGCTTCACGCGCAAAGGGGGTGTTGCCCAGCTCCCAATACGGGGCCGGCGCCACCAGCGCCGCATCGGTGCGTTGCCCAACATAATGGGCATGGCTGGACCAGGCATGGGCTTGTGGCGTGGCAGCCACACCCTGCACCACCGCCTCGGTATCGACAAAAACCATGCAGTTGAGCAAAGCCTCGGCCGGCTCGACCACCGTGCAGCGAAAGCGCCCTTCCCACAAGGTGCCGCTGCGGCCATGTCGCACATTGAACCGCCGGCCGTAAGCACGCCCGACGGCTTGCATGGTCAGCGACAGCGCCCGATCGTCACCCGGCGTCAGCAGCAGGTGGACAGCGCTATCGAGCAAGGTGTAGGCGTGCAGCTTGACGCCGTGCTGCCGGGCGTGTTCCATCAGCAGCGTCAGAAAAACTAGGCGGTCTTGCGCGTCCAGGAAAACGGCCGCCCCATGGTGCCCCCGCCAGACCACATGGTGCGGCCAGCCGGGCAACGACAAACGCGGCAGGCGAGCCACGGCCTAGCCCCCCGCGCGCCGGCCCATGCGCCGCCAATGGACCTGCAAGCACGCAGCCAACCCCAACCCCAGCACGCAGCAGGTGAGGTTGAACAGCCACGTCGCCGACCAGCCGCCGCTGATGGCCGCGATCCAGGCCACCACCGGGGGCGACGCAAACTGCCCCAGTGACGACAGCTGCTGCACCCAGCCCACGGTGGTAGACACCGTGTGGCTGCTGGGCGCGAATTGCACCGCCAAGGTGAACAAGGTGCCCGGTATCAACCCACCAACGGCGGAAAAGAGCAGCACCGCCGCATACTGCACCCCCACCGGCGCCACGCCGCTGAACACCAGGAAAGCCCCCGCCCCCATGGCCACAAATCCCAGCCCGAGCAGCGTGAAGGGCTGCACCCCGTGCGCCAACCACCGCCCCGCCCCAATGTTGCCGATCAGGTTGACCCCCGCGGCCAGTGCCGTCAGCGGGCCGATCCAGACCACCGGCCAACCAGCCTGTGTGTACACCGTCGGCAAAAACCCGACCACAGCCAGCCATTGCCCCGAGTACATGAGGAAAGCCAACGCCACCCACCAGGGGCCTGCAGACGAGAGCGTTAGCCGCAGGCGTTCGCCCATGGAAGCCCAAAAGCGGGACACGGGTTCAGCGGCAATCGGGTCGGGTGGAACCAGGCGCCACACCCCGTAAGCGCACAGCAGCACCAGCAAAGCCAGCAAGCCCCACGTCAGTCGCCACCCTGCCCATGCATAAGCCAGGGGCGTCAGCAGCAGGGCCAGCGCCGTGCCCGTGGGCATGTAGGCCCCCCAAAAGCCCAGCGCCTGCTGCAGCCGCCCTGCCGAACGCACTTGCCGACGCAGCAACACCGGGGCAGGCAAAACGGCCAGCAAAAAACCCATGCCCTCCAGCGCGCGGCTGGCCAGCAACCAGGCCGCTCCCGGCGCCAGCGCGCCCAGCACACTGCCCACGGACAACAAGCACAATCCGCCCAGCATCACCCGCCGAGCGCCCAAGCGATCGGCCAACAGGCCAGAGGCAGCCCCCAAGGTCATCCCTGCCAACTGGATAATGGACAGCAAAAACCCCGCCTGCACCAGCGTCAGGCCCAAACCCGTGCTCAAAATGGGAATGGCCGGCGGCAGCTTGCCGATGTGCAAGGCGCTGGCCACCCCCACCGCGATGATGAGCGCCGCCACGCGAGCCGAATCATCGGCTGGGGAGTCGGGAGCGGCGGCAGACAGGGGCGCAGACATGAGAACGGATCAGTCGAACAGACGCATGCCCGTCAACCGGGTGTGCTCACGAATGGCGAAGCGGTCGGTCATCCCGGCAATGTAGTCGGCCACCCGGCGTTTGAGGCTGTAGCCCGGATCGGCAGCGCTGGGCGGCGGCATCTCTTCGGGCGCTTCATGGTAAACCCGATACAGATCGGCGACGACTTGGCGCGCCCGCTGGGTCGTGGCCATGACCTGGGGATGCCGGTAGAGGTTGAGCATCAGAAACCGCTTCAGAGCCGACGAGGCCTCCCGCATCGGCGGGGAAAATCGCACCAGTGGTGGCGCCAAGCGCACCTCGTCCACATGGCCCACCCCTGCCTGCCGGATGGCGGCCGCGGTGGCGTCGATCACGTCATACACCTGCTCACTGAGCATGCGCCGGATCGCCTCGAACAACACGCGCCGCCCTTTGATCGACGGGTGTTCACGCAACACTGCGCGCCGGTGCCGGTCGAACAGGTCCACCGCTTCCAGCTGCTCCAGCGTCAGCAAGCCAGAGCGCACGCCGTCGTCGATGTCATGCGCGTTGTAGGCGATTTCGTCGGCCAGATTCGCCAGTTGCGCCTCCAGCGAGGGGGAATGCCCCAACAAAAAACGCTGGCCTACGCCTTGCGGCTCGCGGCCTTCCAGCCACTGGGCATTGGCCCGGGAGCAGTGCTTGAGTATGCCTTCTCGGGTTTCAAAGCACAGGTTGAGGCCGTTGAAGGCCGGATAGCGCTCCTCCAACTCATCGACCACGCGCAAGCTTTGCATGTTGTGTTCGAAGCCGCCCACCGGCTCATGCGGCGAAACAGGCGCGGCGCGATCACTGTCTTCATGCATGCAGGCATTGAGGGCATCTTGCCCGGCGTGACCAAACGGGGTGTGCCCCAGGTCGTGGGCCAGTGAGATGGCTTCGACCAGGTCCTCATGCAGCCCGAGGCTGCGCGCCATGCTGCGCCCCAGTTGCGCCACCTCCAGCGAGTGCGTCAGGCGGGTGCGAAACAGGTCGCCTTCATGATTGAGGAACACCTGCGTCTTGTAGACCAGGCGGCGAAAGGCCGTGGAGTGGATGACGCGGTCGCGGTCCCGCTGGAAGTCGTTGCGCGTCGGCGCCGGTGGCTCGGCATGGCGCCGGCCACGGCTGAAGGCAGGGTCACAGGCGTAGGGCGCCAAACCGATCACGGACTGCCTCAATCGCAGCAGGCCTCGATCACCTCGGCCACCAAAGCGTCGGGCGCGGGGCGCACATGGGCTTGACCGTGATCGTCCACCAGCACAAAGCGCATCTCGCCCGCCTCGGCCTTTTTGTCCACCCGCATCAGCGCCAGATAACGGGCGGCATTGTCCGCAGCCAGCCGCGGCCCTCGGGTCGGCAAGCCAGCGCGTTCGATCAACGCCCGCAGCCGCTCCCGGCGATCGGCCGAGAGCAGACCCAGGCGCTGCGACAACGTGGCTGCCATGACCATGCCGCAGCCCACCGCTTCGCCATGCAGCCACTGACCATAACCCAGCCCGGCTTCGATGGCATGGCCGAAGGTATGCCCAAAATTCAGGATGGCACGCAATCCAGACTCACGCTCGTCCTGCCCCACCACGGCGGCCTTGATCTCGCAACTGCGCCGCACGGCATGGGCCAAGGCGGATTCGTCACAGCGGCGCAATTCGTCGATATGCCGCTCCAACCAGTCCAGGAAAGCCAAGTCGTGAATCGGGCCGTACTTGATGACCTCGGCCAACCCGGCGCTGAGCTCACGCGCGGGCAGCGTCTTGAGCACCGCCAGGTCGCAGACCACGCGCCGAGGCTGGTAGAACGCACCGATCATGTTCTTGCCCAGCGGATGGTTGATCGCCGTCTTGCCACCGACCGAGGAATCGACCTGCGCCAGCAAGGTCGTAGGCACCTGCACGAAAGGCACCCCGCGCATGTAGCAGGCAGCGGCAAAGCCCGTCATGTCGCCGACGACACCTCCGCCCAGCGCGAACAACACCGTCTTGCGGTCGCAGCCCCGGGCGAGCAAGGCATCGAAAATGGCGTTTAGCGACTCCCAGGTCTTGTGCTGCTCGCCATCGGGCAAGGCAACGGTATGCACTTGCGCATACTGGGCCGACAAAGCCGCGGCGAGCCGAGGCCCATACAGCGGCCCCACCGTGTCATTCGTCACAATCACCGCTTGAGCCGCCCTCGGCAGCCCGCGCCAGGTGTCTGGGTCATCCAGCAGACCACTACCGATCAGGATGGGATAACTGCGCTCACCCAGATCGATGTGGACCTGGTGCGCCACCGCAGAAGGCAAAGAGTTCGAGGCAGGCATGAACGAAGTGTAGCCGCATGCCTGGGGCGATCAGCCGGCTGGCACGCCCGGGCTGCCATTGAGTTCCAACTGCATCACGATCATGTTGACCAAGGTGGCCACGGAGGGGCGCCCGGTCTCGATCACGTAATGCGCCACTTCCCGGTACAGCGGGTCGCGCGCTGCGTGTAGCTCACGCAGTTTCTGCAGGGGGTCGGCCACCTGCAACAGCGGCCGGTTGCGGTCATGGCGGACGCGGCGAAACACATCTTCCGGCGTCGAGCGCAGATAAAACACCTTGCCACGGCTCTTGAGGCGCTGCCGGTTGTCGGGCCGCAGCACGGCCCCACCGCCCGTGGAAAGGACCATCGGGCCGCTGCGTGTCAACGCATCGATGACCTCGGCTTCGATGTCCCGAAAACGGGCCTCCCCCTCGCGCTCGAAAAACTCGCGAATCGAACAGCCCAGCCGCTGCTCGATTTCATGATCCGAATCCACGAAGGGCAGCTGGAGCCGTCGCGCCAGCTGCTTGCCGACCGTGGTCTTGCCCGAACCGGGCAGGCCAACCAGAACGATCAAGCGATCACCTGAAGGGAGAGGCATTGACCCCTTGCAAGACGCGCGGCGTGATGAACACCAGCAACTCGGACTTGCGCGATGAATTGGAGCGGGTACGGAACAGGTTGCCCAACACGGGCACATCGCCCAACACCGGCACCTTTTCGGTGTTGCTTAGATCTTCCTGCACATAGATGCCCCCGATCACGACCGTGCCCCCGTTCTCCACCAAGACCTGGGTCTGCACGGCCTTGGTTTGAATCGCCGTTTCGCCATTGAAAACAATGGGTGAATCGTTTTTGACCTCCAGGTCCATGATGACGTCGCCATCTGGCGTGATCTGAGGGGTCACGACGAGCTTGAGCGACGCATCGATGAATTCGATGGTGGTGTTGCCGTCGGCATCCCGGCGCAGGAAGGGAAATTTGCGGCCATCCTCGATGGTGGCTTGTTTCTGGTCAGCCGTCACGATGCGAGGGCTGGAAATGGTCTTGAGCTTGCGATCCGACTCGTTGGCATCGATTTCCAGATTGAGCAAGCGACTGGCACTCGGGCTGAAAAGCGACAAGGCAAACGTCCCCGCGCCGCTGGTCGGCACCGGGATATTGGTCACATTCGTATTGTTCGTCGGCCCCATGGAACCAAAGCCCAGCGTGCTGTTGACCCGATTGCCGTTGAGCGAGCCAATCGTCACCGGCTCACTCACACGCCCACCAAACCGCACCCCCAGAGAACGGCCAAAGTTGTCTTCGGCTTCCACGATACGGGCTTCGATCAGGACCTGACGAACGGGCACATCCAGCTTCTTGATCAATTCTTGGATTTCCTCCAGCTTGGAGGCAATGTCCGTCACGAACAATTGGTTGGTTCGGGGCTCCGCAAACACCGAGCCCTGGCGGCTCAAGATCCGCACGGCGTTGTCGCCCGTCCCCACCGCTGTGGTCAGTTGATTGGCCACATCCTCGGCCTTGGCGAAATTGAGGCGGAAGCTCTGGGTGCGGACAGGCTCCAAGCCACGAATCACTTGCTTGGCTTCGAGCTCCTCGCGCTCCTTGGCCAGAATCTCGGACTGCGGCGCCACCCAGATCACATTGCCGGTGGTGCGCATCCCCAACCCTTTAGACTGCAAAATGATGTCCAGTGCCTGGTCCCAAGGCACATCCCTCAGACGCAGCGTCACGTTGCCTGTCACGCTATCAGAAGTAATGATGTTGAAGTTCGTGAAATCGGCGATGACTTGTAACAGGGAGCGGATTTCGATGTTCTGGAAGTTCAGCGAGAGTTTCTCCCCGGTGTAGCGCGGGCCCTGCACCAAGCGGTTCGGATCGGTGCGCACCTCTCGGACCTCCAGCACGAACTGGTTGTCGCTCTGGTAGGCGCTGTGCTCCCAGTTGCCGGCGGGCTCCACCACCAGGCGGACGCGATCCCCCACCTGCGTTGCCGTGACTGTCCGCACGGGCGTGCCGAAATCCGACACGTCCATGCGCCGGCGCAGCCCTTCAGGCAGGGAGGTTTGGGTGAATTCCACCACCAGGTTGCGGCCCTGCTGCCGAATGTCCACGCCCGTCTGGTTACTCGCCAGATCGACGATGATGCGACCGGCATTGTCAGATCCACGACGGAAATCGATATCGGTCAGGGGCTGCACCCGAGTCGCCACTGCCTCCGCAAAGTTGGCACCCACCGCACCGCCGGTCACCGGGCTGGCCACAGCCGGCGGTTTCAGGAGCACCAGCAAGGCATTGCCATCGATACGGGTTTCGTACGTGACGGGCTGGTTCAGGTTGAGCACCACTCGGGTGCGGTCCCCCGCCTCGACCACATTGGCCGAGCGCAGATTGCCTTGATTGAGCTCGACCAGATTCTGGCCCGTGGCATTGCGCGCCCCAGCGAAGTCGAGCGCGATGCGTGCTGGCGCCTGGATGGTGAAGCCTGCAGGCAACTGACGCAACGGTTCGCTGGTCTGGATGCGAATGACTTCACTCCCCCCCTGCGTGGCGGCCGTGACCGACTGGATGGCGAGTTGGGCCTGTGCCACGCCAGCCAGAAACAGCGCCGAGGCCAGAAAAGAGAGCTTGCCGATGCGTGACATGATGCGCCCCTGATGGTGTCGTCCGGTGGTGTATTGGGTTTTCATTTGCCGGTGGCCTCTTGCAAATGCAGCACCGCTGGCCGCTCGATCCACTCGCCAGCAGCGTCCTGCACGATTTCTCTCAAGGTGATCTGGGTCTCGGTGATGCCGGTAATGCGACCGTAGTTTTGCCCCATGTATTGGCCAGTGCGAACTTGGTACAGGAGATTGTCAGACCGAACCAAACCCACGATCTCATTGCCCCGGTGGAGCACGCCCACCATCGCGATGGTGTCCAGAGGAACGGCCTCCAACGGTTCCTTGCGCCGGCGCATTTCGGCAGCGATCAAACTCGACAGCAGAGGCGCTGCCGACACTTCGGCACGCAACAGCACCGTGAGCTTTTCGTCGCTGAAAGGCGAGATGGCTCCCACCCCTCGGTAATCCTGCGGCACATAGGCTTTGGGCTCAGCCACCGGCTCCACTCGGGGCCGCACGGTCGCACGCTGCTGCGCCATCCATTCGGCCAGATCATCCTGCCCGCCACCCCAGCAGCCGGTCAGCAGCAAGGCGCTGACCCCGATCATCCACATCGCAACCATCCGGGCAATCATGAGCGGGGCCCTCCTGCACGCTGAGGCTGCTGAGTGCGCTGCTGTTGGGCCAACTCATCAGGATCCAGGTAGCGGAAAGTTTTGACGAGGGCATCCATAGACAGAACACCCGGGCGGTCCTGAACCGGCGCCAAAGAGATGTTGTTCAGCGTCACGATTCGGGACAAGTGTGAAATGTCAGAAACAAACAGCCCAATGTCGTGATAGCTGCCTGTCACACGCACCGTGATGGGCAGTTCAACATAATAGTCTTTGACCACCTCTTGGCCAGGTCGAAAGAGTTCGAATTGCAGGCTGCGCCCCAAGCCTGCCTGGTTGATGTCAGAGAGCAAGGCATCCATTTCGGCCTTGCCAGGCAACTGCTTTTCCAACTGCACCACGTACTGCCGAACCTGTTCGAGCTGTGAGCGCAGGGTGTCCAGATTGACCGCCTGCCCCAGCTTGCGTGTGTATTCGGCACGTAACTGGTTTTCCCGGTTGCGCTCGGACTCCAGGCGGCTGCCGAGATCGCTGAGCCAAGCGTACCAAAGCACCGCCACCACCACCAGAACCACCACGATCAACAACAGATTGCGGGGGATGTCGGGCCAGCGCGACGGATCATTCGGGTCCAGTCCACGGAACTGGGACTGCACTTTCGCCTGCCATTGGGCGAAATCGAAAGAGGGTTTGGGCGTTTTCTTGGGCATGGTCATTTGCGCGAGCGCGCTCCTCACACCTTGCCGTCGGGTGCCGCCGACGCCGGCCCCTTGGTCAGGGTCAAACGGACCGAGAAGTTGAAAATCCGGCGTTGATCGCGCTGGCCCAGCGTCACCGTGCCGGCCGTGATTTCAACGAGTTGCGGCCGGGTCAACCAATCGCTGCGGGTACTCAGATTGCGCAACAACTCCGACACCCGCTCCTGAGACTGGGCCACACCGGTGATGGTGATGCCGGCCCCTTCCTGGCGCAGGCTGCGGAGATACACCCCTTCGGGCAATTGGGCCACCATTTCATCCAGCAGATGGACCGGCAAGTTGCGGTCGGCCTGCAGGCTTTCGACCGCCTCTTGCCGCGCCTTCAACGCATTGAGCTCCTGCTGCAAGCTGCTGATGTCCTTGATCTGCGCATCCAGCTTGCTGATTTCGCTTTGGAGGAACTGATTGCGACGCTGTTGCGCATCGATCTGGGTTTCATAAAAGCCGTAGATCGCCACAGCAATAGCCAGGCCTGCAACCACTGCCAAACCCAAATGGATGAAAAACTGCTCGCGACGTTTTTTGCGAGCGGCTTCACGGTGGGGCAAAAGGTTGATGGCAATCATGACGCAAATCTCCGCATGGCCAAGCCCGTCGCCACCAAGTAAGCCGTTCCATCAACGCCACCCCTACCCACACTGGCTTGCGCAGCGGCTGACAGCACCATCCCCTCGAAAGGATTGACCACCTTGCAAGGAAAGGCGGTCTGATTCATGATGGCCACATCCAACCCCGGCAAGGCCGCAGAGCCGCCCGAGATCAGCACATGGTCCACCTTGTTGTGTGGCGTGCTGGTGAAGAAAAACTGCAAGGCCCGTCCGATGTCCTGGCCCATCTCTTCCATGAAGGGCGCGAGCACCGCTTCGGGAAAGTCTGGCGGCAAAGCCCCCTGACGCTTCTTGGTCTCGGCCTCCTCGAACGGGATGCCGTAATGGCGGGCGATCTGATTCGTCAGCTGGGCACCGCCAAAATTTTGATCCCGCTCATAGATCATCTCGTCATTGCGAATGACCTGTAAGCGCGATGTCTGCGCGCCAATCTCAAACAGCGCGATCAACATGTCGCGTCCGCGGTTGGGCAAACGCTCGATGGCCCGCGATGCCGCCAGTCGGGCCGCGAAAGATTCCACATCGACCACCACGGGATTGAGCCCGGCCGCCTCGGCCAGCCCCTGTCGGTCAGAGACCTTTTCCTTGCGGGAAGCCGCCAGCAGCACCTCGACATAGTCCGGCAGGTTGGGCGAGGGGCCGATGACGCAGAAATCTAAACTGACCTCGGCCAAGGGGAAAGGAATGTACTGTGCCGCCTCGGACTCGACCTGGACCTCCAATTCGTCATCCGTCAGGTCAGCCGGCAGATTGATTTTTTTGGTAATGACCGCAAAGCCGGGCAAGGCCATCGCCACATTTTTGGTTCGACTGCCGGACTTCTTGACCAGACGGCGCAAGGCCTCGGCCACCTCGTCAAACTTTTCGACATGGCCTTCATTGACCCACCCCCGCTCCAAGGGCTCCATGGCACAACGCTCCAGAACCCATTCGCCAGACCGGCTGCGCCCCAATTCCACCAGCTTCAGCGACGTTGAGCTGATGTCGATGCCGAGCAGCGGCGCAGGCTCCCGACTGAACAGTGATCCGAGTGAGACCAAATCCACCCCCAATATGTGTTGCGCAGACCGTCTTGCGAGCAGCCCTTCTATCAATCCTATCAGCAAGCTCACCGTGTGCCACTGCCGCTGCTCCGCAACTTGCGAGCAGCCCTTCTATCAATCCTATCAGCAAGCCAGCGCATTCGACAGGCCGGCCCCGCCTTGCCGCTGTGCCTCCGTTGCCAAAAACAGACACTTCGCTGGTCGTGCAGTATGCGCCATTTCCCGGGAAATTTACCCCCAAAATTTCACGAATCCTTCTTTGGCGACACATGGGGAAAAGCCCCATTTTTTATAATGGCTGATTCGAGCAAAAGCTCGCTCGCTGCCCACACCTCCCCATCCCTCCATGATCCAAGGCTCCCGCACAGACGACTCCGGGGATGCGTCCCGCCGACCCCGCCCCCGCTGGTTGCGGATCTTGCTGTGGGTGGCGGGCGGTGCAGGCGCTTTGATGGCCGCTGGCGCCATGCTGCTGGCCATTGGGTTGGCGATGGCCTACCCCAACCTGCCAGACGTCACCGATCTGGCCGACTACCGGCCCAAGCTGCCGTTGCGGGTGTATGCCGCGGGCGGGGAATTGATCGGTGAGTTCGGCGAGGAGCGGCGCAATCTCACGCCGTTCGAGGACATTCCGCCCGTGATGGTCAATGCGGTGCTGGCCATCGAAGACTCCCGGTTTTTCGAGCACAGTGGCGTCGATTACCGCGGCCTGTTGCGGGCTGCGCTGGCCAACCTGGGGGAAGCCAAGAGCCAGGGGGGCTCGACGATCACCATGCAGGTGGCGCGCAATGTCTATCTGTCGAGCGAAAAGAGCTATCTGCGCAAGATTTATGAAATCTTGCTGACCTTCAAGCTGGAGCACCTGTTGACCAAGGAGCAGATCCTGGAGATCTACATGAATCAGATCTTCCTGGGTCACCGGGCATATGGGTTTGCGGCCGCGGCACAGACCTATTTCGGCAAGCCACTGAAGGACATCACCATTGCCGAAGCCGCCATGCTGGCGGGCCTGCCCAAAGCCCCTTCGGCCTACAACCCGATCAGCAACCCCCGCCGCGCCCGGGCACGACAGCTCCATATCATTGACCGGATGCTGGAAAACGGCTTCATCACCGCCGAAGAAGCCCGCGCCGCCAAGGAGGAGCCGCTGCGGCTACGCCGCCTCAACCCTGAAGAGTTCATCCGCGCCGATTACGTCACGGAGATGGTGCGCCAGGCGGTGTTCGAGCGCTATGGCGAAGAAGCCTACACCCGTGGCCTGCAGGTCCACACCACGATCGATGCCCGGGCCCAGCGGCTGGCCTTCCGCGCTGTGCGACAAGGGGTCATGGACTTCGAGCGGCGGCAGTTCTATCGCGGCCCGGAACGCTTCATCGACCTGCCAGCCGACCCCGCCGCCCGAGAGCAGGCGATCGACGAAGCGCTGGCCGCCGCGCCCGACAACAACGGCTTGCTCAGCGCCGTGGTGCTGGAGGCCAGCAATCGGCGGGTGGTCGTCTCGCGCGGGGAGGGCGACCCGATCGAGATCACCGGTACCGGGCTGGACCCGGTCCGATCAGGGCTGGCCGACAACGCGCCCCCGCACCTGAAGCTGCGGCCGGGTGCCGTGGTTCGCATCGCCAGCGACGGCGCCAACCGCTGGTACCTCACGCAGATGCCGGTGGTGGAAGCGGCCTTCGTGGCCCTGGACCCGCGCACGGGCGAAATCAAGGCCCTGGTGGGCGGCTTCGACTTCAACCGCAACAAGTTCAACCGCGTCACCCAGTCTCAGCGCCAACCCGGCTCCAGCTTCAAACCGTTCATTTATTCCGCCGCTCTGGAAAAAGGCATCACCCCCGCCACCCTGGTCAACGACGCGCCGCTGTTCTTCAGTGCTGCCGTGACCGGGGGCAAGCCTTGGGAGCCGAAAAACTACGATGGCAAGTTCGATGGCCCGATGACGGTGCGCACCGCGCTGGCCCGGTCCAAGAACATGGTGTCGATCAACATTCTCAAGGCCGTGGGTCCCAGCAGCGCGCAGCAATGGGTCACGCGCTTTGGTTTCGAGGCCGAGAAGCACCCGCCGTATCTGACCATGGCACTCGGGGCCGGCGCCGTCACGCCGCTGCAAATGGCCAGCGCCTATGGCGTCTTCGCCAATGGCGGCTATTACGTGCCCCCGGTGCTCATCACCAAGATCACCGACCACCGGGGCCGGGTACTGTTGGAACAGCCCCCTCGCCTGCCCGATGAAAGCCAGCGCGTGATCTCGGCGCGCAATGCGTTCGTCATGACGCAGCTGCTGGGCGAAATCACGCGCAGCGGCACCGCGGCCCGCGCCCAGTCGACGCTGCGCCGCGCCGACATCTACGGCAAAACCGGCACCACCAACGACGCGGTCGATGCCTGGTTCGTGGGCTACCACCCCACCCTGTCGGCAGCCGTGTGGATGGGCTATGACACACCCCGCAACCTGGGCCGACAGGCCACCGGTGGCGCGCTCGCCCTGCCGATTTGGATCAACTTCATGGGCCAAGCGCTGGCCCAAGTGCCAGAGCAGCCTCCAGCGCCTCCACCCGGCGTGATCCAAGTGGCCGGCGAGTGGTATTACGAGGAATTTGGGCCCGGTGAAGGCGTGGCCGCCTTGGGCATGGCCGACGCCGAGGCCAACCGCTACGACGCGGAGGTGGGCACGCCCATGGAGCCGCGCGAACGGCGCAACATCCTCAACCTCTTCATGAACTGAAATCCAGCGCCATGCCGGCCTGGGCAGAGGCTTCGCGCGACAAATGGGCAAAAAACTCGCCAGCGCCTTTGGTGTCCATCCAGGCGCTGCCGTCGAAGCGGTAGTGATAACCGCCGCTGCGGGAGGCCATCCAGACCTCGTGCAAAGGCTTTTGCAGATTGATCACGATCTGGCTGCCGTTGCGAAACACGAGCGTGACCATGCCGCCGACGCGCTGGTTGTCGATGTCGGCGTCGGTCGTTTCGTTGATGCGGTCGCAGGCCTGCTCCACCGCTTTGAGCAGTGCTTCGGCCCGGTCCATGTATTCCTGATCGGTCATTACAATTCCAGCATGTTCCATGGGTTCAAGATTGTAGGCACGCGCCGGCGCCGCGCCTCCGTCCATCGGCTTGCCCGCGCTTTCGTCGTGGGCACGGCCGCCTTGTGCGCAGGGCTGGCGCTGACGGCCTGCGGCCAAAAAGGGCCGCTGTACCTGCCATCGCCAGAGCAGCCCTCCACGCCACCCGATACCTCTCGGCGCTGAGCACGCCGCCCCTCCTGCATGACCACGCCCACCGAAGCCTCTGCACCGCGCCTGCCCGGGCAGCCTTTTTTTCATTATCGCGACGCGCAGCTCTGGGTGGAGGACGTCAGCGTCTCGGCCCTGGCACGCGCCCACGGCACACCGTTGTTCATCTATTCCCAAGGCGCCATGCTCTCGGCGCTCGATGCCTACCGGCGCGGGCTGGCCGGCCGCGAGGCGCTGATCTGCTACGCCGTCAAGGCCAATTCCTCCCTGGCGGTGCTGCAAACGTTTGTGCAGGCAGGCTGTGGGTTGGATATCGTCTCTGGCGGGGAGTTGATACGGGCCGTGCGCGCGGGCGCCGATCCGCGCCGCATCATTTTCTCTGGCGTTGGCAAGAGCCGTGCGGATATGCGGCTGGCGCTTGAGTTGGGCATCGGCTGCTTCAACGTGGAAAGCCTGCCCGAACTGGATGTGCTCAACGAAGTGACGAGTCTGCTAGGCCGCCGCGCGCCCGTGAGCTTGCGCGTCAACCCGGACGTGGATGCCCGCACCCACCCCTACATCTCCACCGGGCTGAAAGACAACAAATTCGGCATCGCCCACGATCAGGCCCTCGATGCCTACCGCCACGCCGCCTCGCTGCCGGGGCTGGAGGTGGTGGGCATCGACTGCCACATCGGCTCGCAGATCACCGAGGAGGCGCCCTACCTCGACGCGATGGACCGGGTGCTGGACCTGGTGGCCGCGGTCGAGGCTGACGGCATCGCTCTGCGGCACATCGACTTCGGGGGCGGTCTGGGCATCGATTACCAGGGCGAGACCCCCCCGGCAGCCGACGCCCTGTGGGCCCGTTTGTTGCAGCGGCTGGACCAGCGCGGCTTTGGTGACAAGGCCCTATTGATCGAGCCGGGCCGCTCCCTGGTGGGCAATGCCGGCATCTGCGTGACCGAATCGCTCTACGTCAAGCATGGAGCGCACAAGCACTTCCTCATCGTCGATGCGGCGATGAACGATCTGCCACGGCCCGCGATGTACGAGGCCTATCACGCCATCGTGCCGGTCGAGTTGCTGGATCGGCCCAGCCATGTGTACGACGTGGTCGGCCCGGTGTGCGAAAGCGGCGACTGGCTCGGCCGCGATCGTCGCCTGGCGGTGGCCAGCGGCGACCTGCTGGCGGTGTGCTCGACCGGTGCCTACTGCATGAGCATGGCCAGCAACTACAACACCCGAGGCCGCGCAGCGGAAGTGCTGGTGGCCGGCAACCAGACGCAGGTGATTCGCGAGCGCGAAACCGTGGACGACCAGTTGCGTCTGGAGCATGGCTTGGCGCCAGCCCTGCGGCCCCGCACCTGACTGCTCTTGCCCCTTCGGCGGCGCCACGTCAAGCCCCTGCCCGGCGCCAGGCACGGCCCACGCGCCAGCCCCACAGCACCACAAGCACCACGGCGTACAGCCACACATCGGCAAAATCGTTCTTGCCCGCTCGCATCCAATAAAAATGCAGCAGGGCCAAGATGGCCACCCCATGCACCGACAGATGCAAACGGCGCCAACGCACCGCCCCCAGACGGCGCACGGCCCCAGCCCAAGAGGTGGCCGCCAGCACCGACAGCAACACCAGCGCCAGCGTCCCCACCAGTATGAACGGCCGCTGCGCGACATCCACCATGACCAGCGCCCAAGATGCTTCCATGTCCAGCCAGACATAAGCCCCAAAGTGCTGGATGGCATAGGCCCAAGTCCACAAGCCCAGCCCCCGGCGATAGCGCGCCAACCCTGCCCAGCCCGTCAGTTGCCGCACAGGGGTGACGGCCAACGTCAGGCACAGCAGGCGCAACGTCCATTCGCCCAGCCCACGGATGAGCGCCTCCGCCGGATTGGCCCCCAGCTGATCGGTGAAGCCAGCCGTCCAGAGCCACGCCGCCGGTGCCGCGCACAGCCCCCACCACCCCCAAGCCCACAGCCTGTGCGGATGCCGCCCGTACTTCATCAGTAGAAATGCCGCAGATCCATGCCTGCGTACAGTTGTCCCACCTGGGCTTCGTAGCCGTTGAACAATTGGGTGGGCAAGCGGCGCGGGCTCAGCCCGCCTTCGCCAATGCGGCGCTCGGTGGCCTGGCTCCAGCGGGGGTGCGCCACCTGCGGGTTGACGTTGGCATAGAAGCCGTACTCCTGCGGTGCCGCGACGTTCCAGGCCGTGGCGGGCTGCCGCTCCACGAAGCGAATACGCACGATAGACTTGCCGCTCTTGAAACCGTACTTCCAGGGCACCATCACGCGCACGGGCGCGCCATTTTGATTCGGCAGCACTTCGCCGTACATCCCCAGCGTCAGCAGCGTCAACGGGTGCCGCGCCTCATCGAGCCGCAGACCTTCCACATAAGGCCACAACAGCACGCTGGAGCGCAGACCGGGCATGGTTTCCCGATCGGCCAGGGTGTGAAACTCCACATAACGGGCGCTGCCCAACGGCTCGACACGCTCGATCAAATGCCGAAAGGCATACCCCACCCAGGGAATGACCATGGACCATCCTTCCACACACCGCAAACGGTAGATGCGCTCTTCCAGGGGAGCCAACCGGAGCAGGTCATCCAGGTCGAACGTGCGGGGTTTGTGAACCAACCCATCCACCACCACAGACCAAGGGCGGGTCCGCATGCGGCCAGCCAGCCGGTGGGGATCGGCTTTGTCGGTGCCGAATTCGTAGAAATTGTTGTATGTGCTGGCGTGCCGATACGGGGTCACCGCCTCATCCGTCCAGGCACCCGGCTCGGCGGTCCGCACCGCATCGAGCGCCGTGAGCACTCCCGGCCGGTGAGGGCTGGCGGCAGGGCTCGCCGGCCAGGCCTGCCGCGCCGCCCAGCCGGCCAGCGCCACGCCGGCCGATCCCAGCGCCATGCGCTGCAACCATTGGCGGCGCTGGAGATACACCGCACGCGGCGTAATGTCGCTGGCGCGTGGATGCTCGAATCCCTGGTGACGAAAACGGTCCCACATCGTGGCCTGCCTTTCTGTACCCATGCACAGCCAAGAGTGTCCCAGAAAAGCAAAAACCCGGCGCGCAACGCAGGCGACGCCGGGTGCAAGGGGGTTTCAGGCGGCGCTCAGAGTTCGCCGTAGCTGTGCAAGCCGCTGAGGAAAATGTTTACCCCCAGGAAGGCAAACGTGGTGATCACCAGCCCCACCAGCGCCCACCAGGCCGCCACCGTGCCACGCAGCCCTTTCATGAGGCGCATGTGCAACCAGGCGGCGTAGTTCAGCCAGACGATCAGGGCCCAAGTTTCCTTCGGGTCCCAGCTCCAGTAGCCGCCCCAGGCCTCGGCGGCCCACAAGGCACCCAGCACCGTGGCGATGGTGAAGAAGGCAAAGCCTACCGCAATGGCCTTGTACATCACGTCGTCCATCACCTCCAGCGAGGGCAGGCGCTCGGCGATGCGGCGGCGCGCCATCATGATGCCTCCCACGATGAAGGCGGAAATGCCGAAGTACATGAACCAGTAAGAGATGCCGGCATCGGCCACCCCGCGGCGGAAGATCAACGGCTCGAAGCACAGAATCACCCCCAGCAGCCACAGCGGCGCCAGCTTCCACCAGCGGGTTTCCGCGGCGCTTTGCTTGATGAGATAGGCAAAAGCCAGCATGGCGGCGATGGCGAAGGTGCCATAGCCCACGAAGTTGGTCGGCACATGCAGCTTCATCCACCAGCTTTGCAGGGCCGGCACCAACGGCTGAATCTGATGCGCCTCACGCACCAGGGTGTACCACAGCAGGAAGCCCACCGCCGCGCTGACGATCAGCATGGCGAAAGCGCCCATGCGCCGGGTCTGGTAGCGGTCTTCGTAATAGAGGTAATAGGCCGCAGTCAACCAAGCAAACAGCACGAACACCTCGTACAGGTTGCTCACCGGGATGTAGCCCATGTTGGGGCCGAGCAGATAGCTTTCGTACCAGCGCACGAAAGAGCCCACCAGCCCCAGCGTGATGGCGACCCAGGTCAGCTTGGAGCCGATCGATTCGAACGCATCCGCGTTGCGGCGGGAGAAGATGCCGAACCAGTAGAACGCCGTGCTCATGAAGAAGATCACGCTCATCCAGAGGATGGCCGACTGGCTGGAGATGAAATACTTGAGCAGGAAAGCTTCATCGGCCCGCTCCGGCACCCCCACCCCATCGACTTGGTACAGCCAGATGGCCGTCAGCGACAACACCGCCACCACCACCGTGAGCTGGCGCAACGGGCGCCAGAACCAGGCCAGCGCGATCAGGCTAGGGACGGTGCCGATGAGGATGCTTTTTTCGTACACATCCATGAACTCGGCGAACAGATAGTAGGCGTAAGCGCCTCCGGCCACCACCAGCAGCGCGAACACCCAGTCCCAGGCGTTGCGGCGCGCGAAATAGCCGGGGCGCAGCGCCTCGGCGGCGTCGCTCTTTTTGAGATCGACGGTGTGTGTGCCAGCGTTCATCGGTTCACCTCAGCAGATGGATGCAGCAAGCGCTCCTTGAGACGATCGAATTCCCGATCGTTGTCCAGCAACTTGCGATTGGACGACAAAGCCATGGTGGCCTGCAAGCCCTGCCCCGCTTCACGCGGCGACAGCCATACCCACAGACGGCGCTCGCGCACGTAAAGCATCGCAAACACGCCAATGATCAACAGCAGGCAGCCCAGATAGACGATGGTCTTGCCTGGGGCACGGGCCACCTGGAACACACTGGCCTGCACGTGCTCGAAATCGGTGAGTTGGAAAGTCAGTGGCGCGGGATAGAAAAAGGCATCGCTCAAGCTCAGCACGGCCTGCGTCATGAAGGCCGCGGTGGCTTCGCCTCGCTCTGCCGGAGGCAGCCCGGCGTCTTCGCGGCTGAGCTGATACAGCTCGAACAGGGCCCCATTGAGAATGCGCAACAGCACTTCACCGGCACGCTCGCGCTCGGCTTCGGGCACGTTCACCTCCATGAACGCCGAGACCGCCTGCAAGCCGCCCAACACCGGCATGTTGCGGCGCGGCAGGGTATCGATGTCCGGGTCCTGCCCGGCGAACAAGTCGATCGCGCGCTGGGTGGAGACGGTCAAGGCTTGCTGCAAATCCTCACGCTGCCCGCCCGCGGCCAGTTGGACGTAGCGGCGCACCGCCTCGCGGCGCATCGCCGGATCGGCCAGCGCGGCACGCAGACGGATGAATCCATCGATGGCATCGTTCTCATCCACCGGCACGCGCAGATAGCGGAATTCTTCGGTCGGCGTGTCGCGCACGCCCAGCACGTACACGCGCGAGCCGTCCAGGTCGATGGGCAGCATGTAGTTGTGGTACTCGCGCGCCTGGCCGGCCGCGTCACGCAGCTTGTAGGTGACGCTGGGGCCGACGTTGCGCAATTCGCGCTCGGTCACGGTCTTATGGGCGGACCCGAGTCGGCTTTCAATGGCCTGCCGCAGATCGACGCGGCGCACATCCGCGCCACTGTCGTTGCGGTTGACGAAGTTCTCCACGTTGATCACCCGCAGCCCGGTGAATTCGAGTTGCAGGCGCTCCTCGCCGTTGGTCAGCGCCGTGGTCTCGCCAATGCGGCCTTCGACGGTGAACGGATGCACCGCCGAGCCCATGGGCACGGCTTTCAAGCGCACCAGCGAGCCGCCGTCGTCGAAACTGGACTGGTAAATCTGGATGCCACGATGGCTGGCCGGGTGATTGACCTCCACCCGGGCTTCCTTGGCCTCGCCGGTGTAGCGGTCGTGGATCACGATGTCGCTGGCAAACAGCCGCGGCATGCCGTTGTCGTAATACTCCACGATGAAGCGCTTGAGCTCGATATCGAAGGGCAGCTCTTGCAAAATCACGCCCTGCGGCTGCGGCAGGATGGCCGTGCCGGCCCGCGTGCCTTCGGTCACGAGCAGATTGCCACGGAAGGTGGGATTGCGATCGCTCAAGCGGTGCTGCTCGGGCACATCGGCAATCAGCCCCCCGCCGGTGAACGCCGTCTTGCCGTTGAACCACATCTGGGCGCGCACCATCATGTCGCCATCGAGCAGACCGCCGATGCAGATCATGACGATGGCGCTGTGCGCCGCGATGTAGCCCAGCTTGTTCGCCGCCCCCGCCTTGGCAGCGACCATCCAGCCCGCGCCTTGGGGCGTCTCGCGCCGCTGCAGCCGCACCTTCCAGCCCGAGGCCACGAGCGTGCGGCCGATGCGCTGCGCGGCGGCCTCCGGCGCCTCGGCGAGTTCGGCCTGGGCCTTGTGGGGAAACGCCTTGAGGCTTTGCTCGCGGATGTTTTCCTTGAACAGCTTGAGGTCGTGCAGGATTTTGGGGGTGCTGCGCAGAATGCACAGCGTGGTGCTGACGACCAAGAAGGCCAGGATCAGCAAAAACCACCAAGCGCTGTAGACGGAGTACAGGTCCAAGGCGGCGAACACCTCGTACCAGAAGGGGCCGAACTGGTTGATGTAGTTGTTGATCGGCTCGTTTTGCAGGAGCACCGTGCCCACCACCGAGGCGATGCAGATCACCGTCAGCAGCGCGATGGCAAAGCGCATCGAGGAGAGCAACTCCACCGCTGCGCGCAGGGTCTGGGTGCCGCGCTGAAGTTCAAAGCCGCCGGTGGAAACGCTCATGGGGGAAACGCACTTGTGAAAAAGGCAGGCCACATGGACCTGCGCCGACATTGGAAGTGACTCCAGGCTCAAGGTTCCTCGAAGCCACAGATTTTTACATAAACATCACTGGGCGCTGATATACAAAGACAAAGCCCCTCGACACGGAGGGGCCTGGTCGGTCAGCGGCTCAGCGCAGGCCGGCAATGAAGTCGGCCACGGCCTCGATTTCCCGATCCGTCATGTACTGGGCGATCTGCGTCATCACCGGGCTGTTGCCGCGGGCGCCAGAGCGGAATTGCTTCATCTGGTCCACGGTGTACTCGGCGTGCTGACCCGCCAGGCGCGGATACTGGGCCGGAATGCCCGCGCCGTTGGGCGAGTGGCAGCCGGCGCAAGCCGCGATGCGGCGATCGGCAATGCCGCCGCGATAAATGCGCTCGCCCAGCGCCACCTTGTCCTTGTCGCGGGCAAAGCCCGGCGTGGCGGGCTGGGAGGCCAGCCAGAAGGCAATGTCGCGCTTGTCGGCGTCGGACAGCGGGGCGGCAAAGCCGGCCATGATGGCGTTCTGGCGCTTGCCGGACTTGTAGTCCTGCAACTGCTTGATCAGGTATTCGGGGTGCTGCTGGGCCAGCTTGGGGTTGGCGGCGATGGAGGAGTTGCCGTCTGCGGCGTGACAGGCCACGCACACCTGGCCATACAGTTGGGCGCCGCGCCTCAGATCGGGTTGGGCAGACTGCGCATGCACAGACAAGGACAGCGTGGCGAGTGCGGCAGCACCGATGAGCGTGGCGATGGATTTCATTTCGTGTGCAGTGGTCGACGGGGGACAACGAAGGGCACCTGCAATCGCGCGGGATCCAGGTACGGCGAGCAGGATTTTACAATGCCGGATCACCCCACCCCGCCACATGATTCCGAATACCCCGGCCGAGACGGCCGCCTCCCTCATCAAAACGGCCCATGCCTGGCTGCACACCGCCCGCTTCCTCACCGAAGCGCCGCAGTTGCACCACCTGCCGGCGCTGGACGTGCCGGAGATTGCCTTCGTCGGGCGATCGAATGCCGGCAAATCCACCTGCATCAACACGCTGACGCAACAAAAACGGCTGGCCTTCGCCTCCAAGACCCCGGGGCGCACCCAGAGCATCAACCTGTTTGCCCTGGGCCGCCACGGCCAGACCGATGCCGTGCTGGCCGATCTGCCCGGCTACGGCTACGCCGCCGTGCCCCAGGAGGCCAAGCGGCGCTGGCAACAAGTCATGGCCAATTACCTGGTCAGCCGCCCCAATCTGCGTGGCGTCGTGCTGTTGTGCGACCCCCGCCTGGGCCTGACGGAACTCGACGAAGCCCTGTTGGAAATCATCCGCCCCCGGGTGGAGCAAGGGCTGGACTTTCTGGTGCTGCTCACCAAGGCGGACAAGCTCAGCCGCAGCGAAGCGGCCAAGGCCCTGTCGATTGCGCGACTGCAAACCAGCGGTGGGGAAGCGAAACTGTTCTCGGCCCTGAAAAAGCAGGGCGTGGACGAAGTGGCCCTGACCTTGTGGACCTGGGCGCACCCCACCGCCCCGCCCGCCGACCCACCGCCTGCCTGAGCCCGCCGATGATCCAGACCCGCACCGTCGCCCTGCCCCACCGCATCCATCTCAACTGCCGCGTGTGCGGCGAACCTGGGCGTCCGGTGCTGATGTTTTTGCACGGCTTCCCGGAAGGGGCATTCGTGTGGGATGCATTGCTGGAGCATTTCGCCGACCCCGCGCATGGCGGCTATCGCTGCATCGCGCCTCACCTTCGCGGCTATGGCGGCTCCAGCGCGCCGAACGATCCGTCGGCCTACCGCGCCCAAGCGCTCGTCGAAGACCTGCGAGCCCTCATCGCGCTGGAAACGGCAAATGCCTCTCACCCCGGCCGTCTGGCCGCCCTCGTGGCCCACGACTGGGGCGGCGCCCTGGCCTGGAACCTGGCCGCCACGCACCCGTCGCTCATGGAGCGACTCATCATCCTCAATGCCCCGCATCCCGGCACCTTGCTGCGCGAGTTGCGCCAGTCTCCTGCGCAGCAGGCCGCCAGCGCCTACATGAATTTCCTGATCCGGCCGGATGCGGCCACCCTGCTGGCCGCGGACGACTACCGCCGCTTGTGGGCATTTTTCACGCCGCCGGGGCACCAAGGCGCGCCCGGCTGGCTCACGGATGCCGTGCGCGCCCGTTATCGGGCCGTGTGGGGCCAGGGGCTGGAGGGGCCGCTCAACTACTACCGGGCCTCGCCCCTGCGCCCACCCGGCCCCGAAGGCTCGCTGTTGCCCGCGACGCTGCCCCCAGCCTTGCTCCACGTGCCGGTGCCCACGCGCGTGCTCTGGGGCATGAATGACCCAGCGCTGCTGCCCGGGCTGCTGGAGGGACTCGATGCCTACGTGCCCGATCTGCGCATCGAGCGGCTGTCCGGCGCCTCGCACTGGCTGCTGCATGAAGCGCCACAGGCGGTGCGCGAATACATCGCCGCCCAATTGCCCACTAGACCGGCCTCCTGAGCCGCGCCAGCGTCTCAAGCGGCTGGGGAATCGCCCGAGCGGGGGCCTTTGAAACGGGCATAGCCCCAGAGGTACTGCTGCGGGCATTGCCGGATCAAGGCTTCCATCGCCCGATTCATTTGCGCGGCGATGTCGTCGCTGCGCTCGGCCAAAGGCTCATCCATCACCGCCGCCCAAGGCTGCACATGCACCACGAAGCCACGCCCACCAGGCAAGCGCTCGCCCCAGGCCAGCAACACTTGCGTGCCCTCGACCTGGGCAAACCGTCCGGACAGCGTCATGGTATAGGCAGGACGGCCCCAAAACGGCGCCCACACCCCCATGCCATCGGGCGGCACCTGATCGGGCAGCAGCCCCACCGCCTCCCCACGCCGCAGTGCCCCGATGAGCTGCCGCACGCCACGCAGCGTGGCCGGCGCCGAGGCCATGCCGGGCCGGTTGCGCGCCGCTTCCAAGACCGGCGCCAGTGCCCGCTTGCGCGGCGGCCGAAACAGCACCGTCATGGGCTTGAGGTGCCCGAAGCGCTGCGCATAAGCCTGCGCCGTCACTTCGAAGCAGCCCATGTGAGGGGTCAGAAAGAGCATCCCCTGACCGCGGGCCAGGGCCGCTTCGATGTGCGCGGCCCCTTCCCAGCCCACCCGCACCGGCGGGCCGAACCACAGGCGCGGCAGTTCCAGCACCTGCTTGCCCGCCTCGCCCACCGACTGCCGACACTGCCTGGCGGAGAGCCCGGCCAGCGCCGTGTGCTCGCGCCAGCGCCGCCGGTACGCCGGCACCAGCAGCCACACCAGCCAACCCAGCGCCCAGCCCAGCGCGTGCAACATCGGCAGCGGAAAGCGCCCCAAAACCCTGAACAGCAACAGCATGCGAACGACAGATTACAATGAATGCATCGCCGAGTTACTGAACAACTTGCGGGCGATTCACAAATTCAGCTAAAGCGTTCGCCATAGCACTTCATGCCCGGCGACCGCCAGGCACATTTTCAAGGAGTGTATTCAAATGGCGAACGATTTCCTCTTCACCAGCGAATCGGTGTCCGAAGGCCACCCGGACAAAGTGGCCGACCAGATTTCCGATGCCATCCTCGACGCCATCTTCGATCAGGACCCGCGCAGCCGCGTGGCCGCTGAGACGCTGTGCAACACCGGCCTGGTGGTGCTGGCGGGCGAAATCACCACCAACGCGCACGTGGACTACATCCAGGTCGCGCGCGACACCATCAAGCGCATCGGCTACGACAACACCGAGTACGGCATCGACTACAAGGGCTGCGCGGTGCTGGTGGCCTACGACAAGCAGAGCAACGACATCGCGCAGGGCGTGGATCACGCCAGCGACGACTACCTCAACACCGGAGCCGGCGACCAAGGTTTGATGTTTGGCTACGCCTGCGACGAGACGCCCGAGCTGATGCCCGCCCCCATCTACTACGCGCACCGCATCGTCGAGCGCCAGGCGCAACTGCGCAAGGACGGCCGCCTGCCGTTCCTGCGCCCCGACGCCAAGAGCCAGATCACGATGCGCTACGTCGATGGCCGCCCGCACAGCATCGACACCGTGGTGCTGTCCAGCCAGCACAGCCCCGAGATGAGCGACGGCAAGCACATGAAGCCCGAATTCATCGAGGCCTGCATCGAGGAAATCATCAAGCCAGTGCTGCCCAAGGAATGGCTGCATGAGACGCGCTACTTGATCAACCCGACCGGGCGCTTCGTCATCGGCGGCCCGCAGGGCGACTGCGGCCTGACCGGGCGCAAGATCATCGTGGACACCTACGGCGGCGCCTGCCCGCACGGCGGCGGCGCCTTCAGCGGCAAGGACCCGACCAAGGTCGACCGCTCCGCCGCCTACGCCGCGCGCTACGTCGCCAAAAACATCGTCGCTGCCGGCCTGGCGCGGCAGTGCCAAATCCAGGTGAGCTACGCCATCGGCGTGGCGCGGCCGATCAACGTCACCGTCTACACCGAAGGCACCGGCGTCATCCCAGACGAGAAAATCGCCAAGATCGTGGGTGAGGTGTTCGACCTGCGACCCAAGGGCATCATCCAAATGCTGGACCTGCTGCGCCCGATCTACAGCAAGACCGCCGCCTACGGCCACTTCGGCCGCGACGAGCCCGAATTCACCTGGGAACGGACGGACAAGGTGCAGGTGCTGCGCGACCTGGCGGGTTTGCAGTGAAGCGGTCAAGGGGCTGAGAGGCCAAAGGGATGAGGCATCTGCGCACCCTGGCCCCTATCCGCTGGCCCTCAGTCCGGCATCGCCGCCAACAACCGCTCCACCCCCTGCTGCCAGGCGGGCAGGTGCAGACCGAACGTGGCTTGCAGCAAGGCGGTGTCGAGCCGGGAATTGTGCGGGCGGCAGGCGGGCGTGGGAAAGGCGTTGCTGGGCACGGGGTCGATGGCCTGGACGCGCCATCCGGCCTGGGGGTGAAGCTGGCGCGCCCGTTCGATGGCGAACTGGGCGTAGCCGTGCCAGGAGGTCTCTCCGCCAGCGGCGAGGTGGTAAGTGCCCTGCCCTTGGCCGGTCCGCAGCACTTGACGCACGGCATGGGCGGTGACGTCGGCAATCAGATCGGCCCCGGTGGGGGCGCCGAACTGGTCGTCCACCACGCTCAGGCGCTCGCGCTCCCGGGCCAGCCGCAGCATGGTCTTGGCAAAATTGCCGCCACGCACGCCATAGACCCAGCTGGTGCGGAAAATGAGGTGCTGGCGGCCGGCTTGCAAAATGCGTTGCTCGCCTTCGAGTTTGGTCAGGCCATAGACGTTGAGCGGGCCGGTGGCATCGCCCTCCTGCCAAGGTGTGTGGCCACTGCCGTTGAAGACGTAGTCGGTGCTGTAATGCACCAGCCAGGCGCCGACCTCGTGCGCGGCCTGCGCGAGCACGCCGGGGGCTTCGGCATTGATGCGCCGGGCCAGTTCGGGTTCGGTTTCGGCCCGGTCTACGGCGGTGTAGGCCGCGGCATTGACGACGACGTGCGGGCGCACGGCATGAACGGTGCGCGCCAGGCCGACCAAATCGGTCAGGTCGCCGCACAAAGGGTGTTCCAGCGGGGGCAGCCCCTGCCAGGCGGGTAGCTGGGCGGCTTGTTGAGGCGTCAGGCCATCGCGGTCCAGCGCGATGAGGTGGCCCAGTGGCGCCAGGCTGCGTTGCAGCTCCCAGCCGACTTGGCCGTTTTTTCCGAAAAGCAGGATTTTCATACGGGATTGGGCAGCCAAGGGTTGAGAACATCGAGCCCTTCGATGCCCGTGAAATCGGCGACGTTGCGAGTCACGAGCGTGGCCTGATGCAAAAGTGCCAGGGCAGCGATTTGGGCATCGGCATGTCCAATCGGCTGCCCGGCGCGGCTGCGCTGAGCCTTGACCACGGGGTACATGTGTGCAGCGGCGACATCGAAGGCCCACAGGCGGCCGGCGAAGTCTTGAGCGAACATGGTCCTGGTGGCGGCCTGCAGGGCACGTTGCCGTTGTCCGGCTGGCATCAGGGCCAGGCCAGCCTCGATGTCGGCCACGGTGATGGCGCTGGTGTAAAGGCAGTCTGGCGTCTGCCGCGCCACCCACTCCAGCACCGCTGGATGGGGTTGAGGCCGCATCCATTCCGACACCACATTGGTATGAAGGAGGTAGCGCTCGGTCATGCATCGAAACGGGGCAATTCGCGCTCGTTTTCACGGCGCGGGGGCGCACGCCAATCGTCGCTCTCCAACCCATGGAAACGCTGGCGAACCCGCTGTAGCCACGCGGCGCCATCCGGGGTGAGTTCACCCGAGGTCAGGGCTTCGGCCAGGATGAGGCGCGCTTCTTGCTCCATCGAGCGCCCATGTACGGCCGCGCGCAACCGCAAGCTGCGTTTGAGGTGCTCGTCCAGATTGCGTATGGTGAGTGTGGCCATGAGTTGAAGACCTCCGAGGGGGGCATGACGACTGCATTGCATTCAATGTAATCAATGGCTGCGACGCAGTCAAAGCAGCCAAACTCAACGGCCGTACTGCTTCTGCACCCACTCCCGATACGCCCCGCTTTGCACGCGCTGCACCCAGTCGGGGTGGTCGAGGTACCACTGCACGGTTTTGCGGATGCCGGTCTCGAAGGTTTCGGCGGGCTTCCAGCCCAGCTCGCGCTCGATCTTGCGGGCGTCGATGGCGTAGCGCCGGTCGTGGCCGGGGCGGTCGGCCACATGGGTGATCTGCTCGCGGTAGGAGCGACCGTCGGCCCGGGGGCGCAGCTCATCGAGCAACGTGCAGATGGTGCGCACGATCTCCAGGTTGGGCTTTTCGTTCCAGCCGCCGATGTTGTAGGTCTGCCCCGGCTGGCCGGCCTCCAGCACGCGGCGGATGGCGCTGCAGTGGTCGCGCACATACAGCCAGTCGCGCACCTGCTGCCCGTCGCCGTACACGGGCAACGGTTTGCCGGCCAGGGCGTTGACGATCATCAGCGGGATGAGTTTTTCCGGAAAGTGATACGGCCCGTAGTTGTTGGAGCAGTTGGTGGTGAGCACCGGCAGCCCGTAGGTGTGGTGCCAGGCGCGCACCAGGTGGTCGGACGCAGCCTTGCTGGCGCTGTAGGGGCTGTTGGGCTCGTAGCGGTTCGTCTCGGCAAACGGGGGATCGTTGGGCCCCAGGGTGCCATAGACCTCGTCGGTGCTGACGTGCAGGAAGCGGAAGGCGGTTTTATTCGCTTCGGGCAAGGCCGACCAATAGGCCCGCACGGCTTCGAGCAGGCGGAAGGTGCCGACGATGTTGGTCTGGATGAAGTCTTCCGGGCCATGGATGGAGCGGTCCACATGGCTTTCGGCGGCGAAGTTGAGCACCGCGCGGGGCTGGTGCTCGGCGAGCAGCCGCTCCACCAAAGCCCGGTCGCCCATGTCGCCTTGCACGAACACGTGGCGCGCATCGCCCTGCAGGCTGGCGAGGTTTTCCAGATTGCCGGCGTAGGTGAGCTTGTCGAGGTTGAGGACGGGCTCGCTGGACTGCGCAAGCCAGTCGAGCACGAAGTTGCTGCCGATGAAGCCGGCGCCGCCAGTGACGAGGATCATGAATGCAGAAAAGGCGTCTGAGCGAAAAGAGGCTGCAATTATCGGCCAGTTGACAGCTGCCCCGCCCTGCGCCGGCCCGAGGCGAGCATTCGGGGGCACAATGGGACTGTACGCCGGTGGCCAACGGGCCGCCGCCTCAACCGATGGATGCATTCACTCAGAGGAGCCCGCATGGTGACCGACACCGATCTGAAAGCCGCATTTGAAGCCGCCGTGGCGTCCACCAAGGACCTGACCCAACGGCCCGACAACGCCACGCTGCTGAAGCTGTACGCGCTGTACAAGCAGGCCACCGAGGGCGACAACGCCACCACCAAACCCGGCTTCAGCGATCTGGTGGGCCGCGCCAAGTGGGACGCCTGGGCCGCCCTCAAGGGGCTCAGCGCCGAAGAAGCGATGCAACGCTACATCGATCTGGTGGGCACGCTGGAGTGAAGCGCCGCGGCTGAGACCAATCCCTGCAACCGGGCTTCGCGCTGGGGTCGTGGCAGGCGGGCCAATTCACGCACGGCCCGGTAAAAGGCGGCAAAGTCCCGCCCCTGCTCATGGAACAGCGCCTCGAATGCCGGCACCCACTCGTCATAGGCGGCCTGAATGGCAAACAAGGCGTTGTTGGCTTGCTTCACCCATTCGTCGTAGCCGGCAAAGCCGTCCCATGCGGCCTTGAGTGTTTCGTAGCGTTGGCCAAATGCCTCGATGATCCGGGCTTTTTCCGCATCGGTGCGCCCGGCGGGCCAACCCTCCTGGGCCGCCTGGGTGTACAGCGCCTGCAAGGCGTCGCGCGTCTGACGGGTCAAGGCGCGAAAAGCCTGGCGGCGCTCGTCGAAAACCCGGTAAGCGGCCCGGGCCTCTTCACTCGCTGCCTGTGCCAGCCACAGGGTGCCGCCGATGCGCTCCACCGCCGTGGCAAAGGATTCGTTGAAGGCCGTGTCGCCGGCCACATACACCAGTTGGTGGGCCAGCTCATGGAAGATGAGCCGGGCCAGTTCCCCGTCCGGCAGGTGGATGAAGGTGTTGAGCAAAGGATCGCCGCCCAGCCAGTTGGTCCAGCCCAGGGTGGAATAGGCCGGCACCGGGTACACGCCCACGTCCCAACGGTCGGGCAAGCCGGCCGCAAAGGCCCGCGCGGCGGCTTCGTCGTAAAACCCCTTGTACCCCATGCAGCCGGCCACCGGGAAGCACCAGGCGTGCAAGGCCAGCGCATGGGGCGGCGCGGCCACCACATTCCAGACCACGGCGCGGCGTTGCAGATCGGCGTAGCGGGTGTAGCTGGCATTGCGGGGCAGGTGCAGCACATCGGCGGCAAAGGCGCGGATGGACTGCGCCAAGACCAGCCGCTGGCGCAGACGCTCGGGGGTATCGGGGTCGGCCAGCCAATCGGTCACCGGGCGTGCCGCACGCATCACGGCCAGGTGCCCGCTGACCGACTGCAGGTAATACGCCGGATCGGTCACCCACTGGCGGGTGGGTTCATCGTAACGGGCCACGCCGTCGCCCGATGGCGTGCCGGCGCAACCGGCCAGCAGCGCCAGCCCCGCCCACCAACCGATCCAGGGGAGCGCGCGCTTCATGCGCGGCGCACCTCCACCAGGCAATCGTAGAAGGTGGGCGCGCGCCCCAGGTCGGTCAGGCGCTGGTGGGTGAGCTCGTTGACGTTGGTGCCATTCAAGCCCAGCTTGCGCCACCAGATGCCCAGCCCATTGACCACGCCGGGGCGTGCCCGCTGCCCCACCCGCGCCACGCATTCGTAGCGGCCACGGTCGTTGAAGACGATGACGCGGTCGCCATCGGCCACCCCGCGGGGGGTGGCATCGTCGGGGTGCATTTCGAGCACCGGCTCGCCCTCCACGTCGCGCAGCGATTGCACGTTGACAAAGGTGGAGTTGAGGAAGTGCCGCGCCGGCGGTGAAATCATCGCCAGCGGGTAGCGTGGGTCGCTGCCCACGGCTTCGTGGTTGGGCAGCACTTGTGGCAGGCCGTCCATCCCTTGGGCCTGCAGGCGCTCGCTGAAAAATTCGCACTTGCCAGAGGGGGTGGGAAAGCCGCCCGCGGCAAACGGCGCGTCGGGCAGTGGCAGGCTGGCAAAGCCTTGTTGCAGCAAGGTGTCGAAATCGACCGCCGCGCCGAAGGCCTGACGGCACAGGGTTTCGTCGTCATCGTTGAAACACGGCTCGTCAAAGCCCATGCGCCGGGCCAGCTCACGAAAGATTTGGGTGTTGGGCCACGCCTGCCCCAGTGGAGCGATGGCCGGGCGGTTGAGCAGCACGTCGGTGTGCCCGTAGCTGGCGTGGATGTCCCAGTGCTCCAGTTGGGTGGTGGCGGGCAGGACGTAGTCGGCGTGGTCGGCGGTGTCGGTGAGGAAGTGCTCCAGCACCACGGTGAACAGGTCGTCGCGCGCAAAGCCGGCGGCCACCTTGCCCGACTCCGGGGCCACGGCCACCGGGTTGCTGTTGTAGACCACCAGCGCCTCGATGCGCGGGCCGAATTCGGGTGAGGCGGGGCGCAGCAGATCGTCGCCGATGGTGCTCATGTTGATGAAGCGCGGCGCGGGCACGCCCGAGCGCTGCAGCAGATCGGGCCGCTGCAACACATCGCGCTGCAGGGGAAAGGCGCCAGAATTGCTGAGCAGCAGGCCCCCGGCGCGATGGCGCCAGGCCCCCAGCACGGCGGGCAGACAGGCCACGGCACGCACGGCATTGCCGCCGCCGCGGGTGCGCTGCATGCCGTAGTTGAGGCGGATGGCAATCGGCTCCTGCCGCTCGAAGCAGCGCCCGATGTCCTGCGCCAGCTTCACGATCTGCTCGGCCGCGATGCCACAGACCGCCGCGGCGCGCTCGGGCGGCCATTCCAGCGCCCGGTCACGCAGCTGTGGCCATCCCAAGGTGTGCCGGGCGATATAGCCATGATCGAGCCAGCCGTGGACGATGCACTCGTGCATCAAGGCATAGGCCAGGGCGGCATCCGTGCCGGGCAGGATGGCCAGGTGTTCGTGGCATTTGTCGGCTGTCTCGCTGCGACGCGGGTCGATGCAGACCAGTTTGGCCCCCTGGCGCTTGGCCTCCTGGGCGTAGCGCCAGAAGTGCAAGTTGCTGCCGATGGAGTTGCTGCCCCAGATCAGGATGAGCCGCGACTCCGCGAAAAACTCCACCCGCATGCCCAGCTTGCCGCCCAGCGTGTACTCCAGGCCGGCCGCGCCGGCCGAGGCACAGATGGTGCGGTCGAGCCGGGAAGCGCCGAGGCGGTGGAAAAACCGCGCGGCGATGCTCTCGCCCTGCACCAGCCCCATGGTGCCGGCGTAGCTATAGGGCAGGATGGCTTGCGGATCGCGGATGGCGATGGCCTGCAGCCGCGCAGCGATGTCGTCCAGCGCCTCGGCCCAGCCCACAGGCTCGAACCGGCCGCTGCCCTTGGGGCCGGTGCGGCGCAGCGGGGTCAGCACGCGCTCGGGGTGGTAGGTGCGCTCGGTGTAGCGCGACACCTTGGTGCACAACACGCCGCCGGTTTGCGGGTGGGCCGGATTGCCCTGCACCTTGACGGCCACGCCGTCGGTGACGGTGGTCAGCAGCGCGCAGGTATCCGGGCAGTCATGGGGGCAGGCGCCCCGAATCACTTGGGTAGAAGCAGACATGGGCCGATTGTGCGACAGGCCATCAAAGCCCACCAGAGCGATCCGACAAAGACCACCACGACCCGGCTTTTTGGGTACGATGCCCTTTTGGAACCGACGAGGCAACGGCGATGAAACTCAACGACACCATCCTGGCCCAGGCTGCGCGCCTGACACAGATCCGACGCGACCTGCATGCCCACCCCGAGCTGTGCTACGAAGAAGTGCGCACGGCCGACATCGTCGCGGCCCAACTCACCGAATGGGGCATCGAGGTGCACCGCGGCCTGGGGGTGACGGGCGTGGTGGGGGTGGTGCATGGGCGCGACGGCGGCGCTTGTGGCCGGGCCGTGGGACTGCGGGCCGACATGGATGCGCTGCCCATGACCGAGCTCAACACCTTTGCCCACGCCAGCCAGCACCCGGGCAAGATGCACGCCTGTGGCCACGACGGTCACACCGCCATGCTGCTGGCCGCCGCGCAATACCTGGCCCAACACCGCGACTTCGACGGCACCGTGATCCTGATCTTCCAGCCGGCGGAAGAAGGCGGTGGCGGCGCGCGCGCGATGATCCAGGACGGCCTGTTCGAGCGTTTCCCTGTGGAAGCGGTGTTTGGCATGCACAACTGGCCCGGCTATCCGGTCGGCACCTTTGCCGTCAGCCCTGGGCCGGTCATGGCCTCCAGCAACGAATTCAAGATCACCATCCGCGGCAAGGGCAGCCACGCCGCCCTGCCCCACAACGGCATCGACCCGGTGCCCATCGCCTGCCAGATGGTGCAAGCCTTCCAGACCATCATCACCCGCAACAAAAAGCCGGTGGATGCGGGCGTGATTTCGGTGACCATGATCCACGCCGGCGAAGCCACCAACGTCGTGCCCGACCACTGCGTGCTGCAAGGCACGGTGCGCACCTTCACGCTGGAGGTGTTGGACCTGATCGAGCAGCGCATGCGCGAAATCGCCCAACACACCTGCGCGGCCTTCGGGGCCGAATGCGAATTCGAATTCCGGCGCAATTACCCGCCCACCGTCAACACCCCCGCGGAAACCGAGTTTGCCCGCGAGGTGATGCGCGCCATCGTGGGCGACGAGCAGGTGCGTGTGCAGGAACCCACCATGGGCGCGGAAGACTTCGCCTTCATGCTCCAGGCCAAACCCGGGGCCTATTGCTTCATTGGCAATGGCGACGGCTCGCACCGGGGCCGCTATGAGGGCGGCGGACACGACGCCGGGCCCTGCACGCTGCACAACCCGCGCTACGACTTCAACGACGACCTCATCCCACTGGGCGGGACTTACTGGGTGGAGTTGGCCACGCGTTGGCTGGCCGGGCCAAAGCGCTGATCGGCGATCGCCAGCAGCCCATCGAAGATCAGGCTTTCCACCAGTTCGAACGGCACCGTCATGCTGGGGGCCATCTTCCAGGCGGCGCCCCCGGTCATGATGCACATGGGCTCCTCGCCCGTGTGGCGGCGCAGATTGTCCACCATGCGCTGCACCGCGCCAGCGATGGCGAAGGTGCCGCCACTGGTCAGCGCATCGCTGGTGTTGGTGGGGAAGTTGCGCACCTCGCCGGTGGGCACGTGCAGGCCGGCGGTCCCGGACTCCAGCGCCCGCAGCATGATGCCGTGCCCCGGCAGGATGATGCCCCCCAGAAAGCGGCCATCGGCGTCGATGGCCTCCACCGTCACCGCGGTGCCGACCATGACCAGCACACAGGGCTTGCGCTGGGCACGTGCCACCAGCCGCTGCCGTGCGCCGATCATCGCGACCCAGCGGTCCGAACCGAGGCGGGCAGGATGGTCGTAGCCGTTCTTCAAGCCCGCTTCCTCGCTGCTGGACACCACCCATTGCGGCGCGACGTCCCACAGCTCCAGCTGTTCTTCCACCCGGCGCTTGACCGCGTCCCCGGCCACGATGCATCCCAGCACATGCGCAGGCGCACGCAACTGGGCCCAGTCGCCTTCGGCGAGCTTCTCGATGTTTTCCAGGAACTGCACGCCGTGCGCCAGCATGCGCGCTCCCACACCGGGCTCCTCGTACAGCGCCCACTTCAGGCGCGTGTTCCCCACATCCAGTGCTAGCAGTGTCATGCGGGGATGATAGCGTTGCACGCGCCGGGTCGGCGTTGCCGGGCTGGACGGTCAGTTCTGGCGCCAGGGCAGACCGTGGAAACGCCAGCCGCCCTTGTTGCCCCGGTGGGCTTGGCCGTCGGGGTCGCCTTCAAAGCCTTCGAGGATGTTGTAAGCCTCCAGGCCCAGCTCGGTGGCCCGCTTGGCGGCGGCGATCGAACGGGCGCCACTGCGGCACAGCATCACCAGCTTGCGGCCCTGCGCGGCGAGGGCCTGGATGCCGGCGTCGAAATCAGGATTGGGCACCATGCCGGGCCACTGCTTCCAGGCCAACGGCACGGCACCGGGCACGAAGCCCACCCATTCCCGCTCGGCATCGGTGCGCACGTCCACCAGCACCGCTTCGCCGGCCTGCACCCACTGCCAAGCCAGTTGCGGCGACACGTCGCCCGCATAGCCGCTGGCGGGCCGGGGATGTTGCAGCAGCGCCCCATCGGCGTCGTGCCGCAGACCGGAAGTGAGGTTGGCCGGCACGGCCTCGTCGATGCGCTTGGGCTTGGGCAGGTTGAGGCTGTTCATCAGCGCCACGAATTCCTCCAGCGTCTTGCCCGCCACACGGGCGTTGTGCTGTTTCTCGTGGCCAATGGTGCTGTGCGTGCGCCCCTGATAGTCGTGGCCGGGCCAGACGATGGTGTCATCGGGCAGCTTGAACAACACCTGGGTGAGGCTGTGGTACATGGCTTCGGGGCTGCCGGACTGGAAATCGGTGCGGCCACAGCCGTTGATGAGCAGGGTGTCGCCCGTGAACACGTGGCGCTGGCCATCGGCCTCCCAGGTGAAGCACATGCTGCCGGCGGTATGCCCCGGCGTGGCCAGGGCGCGAATCTTCTGCCCGCCAAAGACGAGCTCGTCACCGTCGTGCAGCTGGCGCGACGCGGTGGTGATGCCGCAGGCCGCTGGCGCGGCCGTGCGTGCGCCCGCGTGCTCGGCCAGCTTGCCGGCGCTGGTGATGTGATCGGCGTGGGCATGCGTCTCCACCGTCCAGACCAGCCGCAAACCGTATTCCTTGAGCACGGCCAAATCGCGGTCGAGTTGTTGGTCCACGGGGTCGATGATCAGGGCGTCGCGGGTGTCCACGTCGAACAGGACGTAGGTGTAGGTGCTGGAGTCGGGGTCGAAAAGTTGGATCGGTCGCATGGTCGGATGGCACGGGTAGGCGGTTCAGGAAAAACGGGCCAGCATGTCGGCCACGTCGTCGGGGGGCGTGTCGCCCTGCGCGATCAGGCAGCCCACCATGATAAAGAAAGACTTGTCCAGCGCCTTGCGCGCGGCCGCGAGTTGCTGCGCCACCCGCTCGCAGTCGGTGTCGGCCTCGATCAGGCGCTGGATGCCACGCAACTGCCCTTCGATGCGGCGCAGTCGCAGCAACAGGGCTTTCTTGCGTTCCGGGTCGCTGACGGCAAGCATGACCACCTCCTGGCTTAATACTATATGGGGTATTCTAGTCACTGAGGGCCGCGCCGACAACCCTCCCAAAGATTCTCAAGCCGATCAATTGACGGTAATATTGACGTTTACGTAAACGTCAATTAAAAATCTGCCAACCACCGCCCACCCGGGCATCGCCATCACGGAGACAACCGATGACCAACCTGTCCGCCGAATTCCAGGCCCTGGCGGAATACCGCCCCACGCACAAGGTGCGCTTCGTCACCGCCGCCAGCCTGTTCGACGGGCACGACGCGGCCATCAACATCATGCGCCGCATCCTGCAAAGCATGGGGGCGGAGGTGATCCACCTGGGCCACAACCGCAGCGTCGACGAGGTGGTCACAGCCGCCTTGCAGGAGGACGTGCAGGGCATCGCGGTCAGCTCCTACCAGGGCGGGCATGTGGAGTACTTCAAGTACATGGTGGATCTGCTGCGCCAACGCGGCGGCGAGCACATCCAGGTGTTTGGTGGTGGCGGCGGCGTGATCGTGCCCAGCGAAATCCGCGAGCTGATGGACTACGGCGTGGGCCGCATCTACAGCCCCGAAGACGGCCAGCGCATGGGCCTGCAAGGCATGATCGGTGAGATGGTCATGCGCTGCGACCGTGACCTCTCGCCCTATGCGCCGCGCGACATCGCGGCCATCCAGGGCCATAGCGACGCCGCCTGGCGGGCGCTGGCGCAACTGATCACGGTGGTCGAGAATGGCCAGGCCGACCCGGCCTTGCTGGAGAGCCTGCGCGCGGCAGCGGCCGGCACGCGGGTGCCGGTGCTGGGCATCACCGGCACGGGCGGCGCGGGCAAGAGCAGCCTGACCGACGAACTCATCCGCCGCCTGCGGCTGGACCAGGAGGACCGCTTGCGGGTGGCCGTCATCAGCATCGACCCGAGCCGGCGCAAGAGCGGCGGGGCGCTTTTGGGCGACCGCATCCGCATGAACGCCATCGGCCCGTGGCAGCAAGGCCCGCGCGTGTACATGCGCAGCCTGGCCACGCGCGACTTCGGCAGCGAAATCTCGGCCGCGCTGCCGGACGTGATCGCCGCCTGCAAGGTGGCCGGCTTCGACCTCGTGATCGTCGAGACCTCCGGCATCGGCCAGGGCGACGCCGCCATCGTGCCGCATGTGGATGTACCGTTGTATGTGATGACGCCCGAATTTGGCGCGGCCAGCCAGCTCGAAAAAATCGACATGCTGGACTTTGCGGAGTTCGTCGCCATCAACAAATTCGACCGCAAAGGCGCGCTGGACGCCCTGCGCGACGTGGCCAAGCAGGTGCAGCGCAACAAGGAGGCCTGGGGCAAGCGGCCGGAGGAGATGCCGGTGTTTGGCACCATGGCCGCGCGCTTCAACGACGACGGCGTGACCGCGCTCTATCAGGCGCTCAAGGCCCGGCTGGCCGAGCTGGGGCTGGGCCTGCAGGAAGGGCGTTTGCCCCTGGTGCATGTGCGCCACAGCAGCAACCAGACCCCCATCGTGCCGCCGGCACGCACCCGCTATCTGGCCGAAATCGCCGATACCGTGCGCGGCTACAAGCGCAAAGTGCACGAGCAGGCCCGACTGGCGCGGGAAATCCAGCAATTGCGCGCCACCGCGAGCATGCTTACCGTGCACAAATCCGGCCGCCCCAAGGCCGCCGAAGCCGTGCTCGACTTGGCCCAGCAGCGCGAAGAGCGGCAGGACCCCGCCGCCCGCAAGCTGCTGGCGCAGTGGCCCGCCATGCAGCAGGCCTACGCGGGCGACGAGTATGTCGTCAAGATCCGCGACAAGGAAATCCGCACCCAGCTCACCCACACGACGCTCAGCGGCAACAAGATCCGCAAGGTCGTGCTGCCGAAGTACGAGGACCACGGCGAGCTGCTCAAGTGGCTGATGCTGGAAAACGTCCCCGGCAGCTTCCCCTACACCGCGGGGGTGTTTGCCTTCAAGCGCGAGGGCGAGGACCCGACGCGCATGTTCGCCGGCGAGGGCGACCCGTTCCGCACCAACCGGCGCTTCAAGCTGCTGTCGGAGGGCATGCCCGCCAAGCGGCTGTCCACCGCTTTCGACTCGGTAACCCTGTACGGCGCCGACCCGGACCCGCGGCCGGACATCTACGGCAAGGTCGGCAACTCCGGCGTGTCCATCGCCACGCTGGACGACATGAAGGTGCTCTACAGCGGCTTCGACCTGTGCAACCCCAGCACCAGCGTGTCCATGACCATCAATGGCCCGGCGCCCACCATCCTGGCCATGTTCATGAACACCGCCATCGACCAGCAGATGGACAAGTTCCGCGCCGACAACGGCCGCGAGCCGACCGACACCGAAGCGGCCAAGATCAAGGAATGGGTGCTGGCCAACGTGCGCGGCACGGTGCAGGCCGACATCCTGAAGGAGGACCAGGGACAGAACACCTGCATCTTTTCCACCGAGTTCAGCCTCAAGGTGATGGGCGACATCCAGGAGTATTTCGTCCACCACAATGTGCGCAACTTCTACTCGGTGAGCATCAGCGGCTACCACATCGCCGAGGCCGGCGCCAACCCCATCAGCCAACTGGCGTTCACCCTGGCCAATGGCTTCACCTTCGTCGAGGCGTATCTGGCGCGCGGCATGCATATCGACGACTTCGCGCCCAACCTGAGCTTCTTCTTCAGCAACGGTATGGACCCGGAGTACACCGTACTGGGCCGCGTGGCGCGCCGCATCTGGGCCGTGACCATGCGCGACAAGTACGGTGCCAACGAGCGCAGCCAAAAGCTCAAGTACCACATCCAGACCAGCGGCCGCAGCCTGCACGCACAGGAGATCGCCTTCAACGACATCCGCACCACGCTGCAGGCGCTCATTGCCATCTACGACAACTGCAACAGCCTGCACACCAACGCCTACGACGAGGCCATCACCACGCCCACCGAGGAATCGGTGCGCCGCGCGATGGCGATCCAGCTCATCATCAACCGCGAGTGGGGGCTGGCGAAGAACGAAAACCCCAACCAGGGCGCTTTCATCATCGAGGAGCTGACCGAACTGGTCGAGGAAGCGGTGCTGGCCGAGTTCGAGCGCATCGCCGAGCGCGGCGGGGTACTCGGCGCGATGGAGACCGGCTACCAGCGCGGCCGCATCCAGGACGAGAGCATGCACTACGAGATGCTCAAGCACACCGGTGAGCTGCCCATCATCGGCGTCAACACCTTCCGCAACCCGCATGGCGACCCGATCCCCGAGTCGCTGGAGCTGGCCCGCTCCACCGAGGAGGAAAAGCAGTCGCAACTGCAGCGCCTGCGCGACTTCCACGCCCGCCACGCGCACGAGGCACCGGCGATGCTGCAGCGCCTGAAGGACGCCGTCATCGAGAACCGCAACGTCTTCGAGGTGCTGATGGACGCCGTGCGCTGCTGCTCGCTGGGGCAAATCACGCAGACGCTGTTCGAGGTGGGCGGCCAGTACCGGCGCAACATGTGAGTGCCCCAGTGGCCCCTGGGGCCTCCGGCGCAGCGGCTATATTCGGTCGGTGACTCAGGCCCACCCCCAACCCTCCGGCAATTTGCGCAGCATCACCGCCATGATCGCGGCGGTGGGCTGTTTTTCACTCATGGACACCGTGCTCAAAGTGCTTGCCGGGCACTACCCCGCCCTGCAAGTCGCGGCGATGCGCGGCATGGTGGCGCTGCCGCTGGTGTTCGCCTACCTGAGCTGGCGCCAAGCCTGGGGCAAGGTGTGGCGGCTGCGCTGGTCGCTGCACCTGCTGCGTGGCGTGCTGGCCGTGGGCATGCTGGGGCTGTTCACCTATGGGGTGCGCGGGCTGCCGCTGGCCAACGCCTACACGCTGTTCTTCGTGGCGCCTTTGCTCATCACGGTGCTGGCGGTGCCGTTTCTGGGCGAGCGGGTGCCCAAGGCCCACTGGTGGGCGGTGGCGATTGGGCTGGCGGGCGTGCTGGTGGCGCTGCGCCCCAGCCCTGACGCCTTCCTCGGCTGGGCGGGCCTGGCCGTGCTGGGCGCGGCCGCCTGCTACGCGGCTTCGGCAGTGGCCGGCCGGCTGCTGTGCCGCACCGACCCACCCGAAAGTCTGGTGCTGTGGTCGATGATGATGCTGTCGATCATGGGTGGCCTGCTGGCCGCCCCGGGGTGGGTACCGGTGGCAGCCGATCACTGGGGGCTGCTGGCGGCACTGTCGCTGACAGGCTTTGGCGGTCAATTGGCCATCACCGAGGCATTCCGTCACGGCCAGGCTTCGGCCGTGGCGCCGTTCGAATACACGGCACTGGCTTGGGGCATTGGCCTGGATTATCTGCTGTGGGCGGTGCTGCCCGACGGCTTCACCCTCACGGGCGCCAGCATCATCATCCTGGCCGGGCTGTACCTGCTGCGCCACGAACGGGTGCACCGACAGGCTGCGGTGCACACCAGCGCCGATCACCCCTGAGCCCCACCCGGCTCCAGCGGCCACGCCACGCCGTGGTCATTGAGCACGGCGTCCAGGGGGATGTCGTGCGGTTCCGGTTCCAGATCGGGCAGGAAGCCGATGCTGTAGCTCAAGCCCACGGTGAACGGACGGGGCTTGAGTTCATTGAGCGTGCGGTCATAGAACCCCCCGCCATAGCCCAGACGATAGCCCCCCGGCCCATAGCCCAGGCAAGGCACGAACAGCAGGGTGGGCTCGACGATCTCGGTGTCTTTGGGCTTGGGAATGCCGTAGGCGTCTTCCTCCATCGGGCAGCCCGGGTACCAGCGGTGGAAGGTCAAGGTGCGCGTAGCCTTGTTGATGACCGGCAACCCGATCTTGCGGCGGCGGCTGGCGGCCAGCGCATCGGCTTCCATGCCGGCCTCCTGCCACCGAAACAGCGCCGGCAAGGGGTCGAACTCGCCCTTGATGGGCCAGTAGGCGCCGATGACTTCGTCGGGCCGCTCCACCAGCCAGACGCGCATGACGCGTTGCAGGGCGTCGTTGCGGGCCAGGCGATCCTCCAGACGCAGCCGGGCCTGGAGCAACTGTTGGCGCCACTGCGCCTTGAGCGCTTTCTGGTCAGCAGGGGGTTTGTTGTCCATAATTCCCTTATGCGATGTTTTCCCACGCCCAAGCGCCACCTGTTGTGCATGGTCGCCGCCATCTTACTGCCTGTGACGGCCCTCTGGACGCCCGTCGCGGCCCAGACGCCTTCGGCCGCCGAGCGCGCCCTGCTCGACATGCGGCAAGCGTTTCAGGCACGCAACACCCAGCGCCTGACGGCGCTGCTGCCCCAGGTGACTGGCCACCCCTTGGAGCCGCTGGCCGGCTACTGGGAGTTGACCGCCCGCCTGCCCAACGCGGCCCCGCAGGAGATCCGCGCCTTCATGCGCCGCTGGGCCGGCACCTACTACGAAGACCGGCTGCGCAACGACTGGCTGCTCGAACTCGGCAAGGCCCGCGACTGGGCCACGTTCAGAGAGGAACTGCCCCTCTTTCGCATGAACGATGACCGCGAAGTGGCCTGCTACGCCCTGGTGGCCGACACCGAACGCCCGGCGGCCGAGCGCGCGGCCGAACTGCCTGCCCTGTGGCTGGCGCAACGCCGCGCCGACGACGGCTGCGCCCTGGCGGCCGAGCGGCTGCTGGCCACAGGCGCGTTGCCCGCCGATGTGGTCTGGCGCCGCGCACGGCTGGCGATGGAGCGCAATCAGCCGGCCATCGCCACCCAAGCCGTGGCCTTGCTCGACCCGTCGTGGGTGCCGCTGGTCCAGACGGTGCACAGCGACCCGGAACGCTACCTGGACGAAAAAGTCACCGCCATTCGCACCCGCACCAAAGAGCTCGTCACGCTGGCGCTGATCCGGCTGGCGGTGCGAGACCCCGAGGCAGCTGCCGCCGAAGCGTCCAAGCTGCGCTGGAAGGCGCAACTGACCCAGGAAGAACAAAGCTGGGTGTGGGGCGTGATCGGCCGGCGCCTGGCCCAGCGCTTGAGCCCCGATGCGATGGAAGCCTTTGCCAAGGCCCGCCACGAACACCTGAGCGACGAACACCTGGCCTGGCGGGTGCGCGCCGCGCTGCGCGCAGGCGCTTGGAGCGATGTGCACGACACCATCATGGCCATGAGCCCGGCGCAGCGCGACGAACCCGTATGGACCTACTGGCTCGCCCGCGCCCTGTTGGCGCAAGGCCACCCGGCCGCCCGCGCCCAAGCGCACGCCTTGTTTGACCGCATCGCCGGCCCGCAAGGCTTCTACGAGCAGTTGGCTCTGGAAGCGCTCGGACGCCCGGTGACCGTGCCTGCCGCGCCCGCCCCGCTGACGCTGGCAGAAGTGGCTGCCGCGCGCACGCACCCCGGTCTGCAACGGGCCCTGCTGGCCATTCAAATCGGCCTGCGCACTGAAGGTGTGCGCGAATGGCATTACACCGTAGCGTTGCACACCCCAGGCGGCATGAGCGACCGGGAACTGCTGGCCGCGGCCGATTTCGCCTGCAGCCGCGAAGTCTGGGACCGCTGCATCAACACCAGCAAACGCACCACGACCGAAATCGACCACCGCCAACGCTTCCCCATGCCGTTTCGCGACGCCGTGGTGCGTCGCTCCCAGGAAATCGGGCTGGATCCGGCTTACGTGTATGGACTGATCCGCCAGGAAAGCCGTTTCATCATGGACGCGCGCTCGCACGTGGGGGCTTCGGGCCTGATGCAGGTCATGCCGGCCACGGCCACGTGGACGGCCCGCCAGATCGGCCTGCGCAACTTCCGGCCCGAGCAGATCACCGACCGCGACATCAACATCACCATCGGCACCGCTTACCTCAAACTCGCGCTGGACGACTTCGAAGGCTCCATGCCCCTGGCCGCCGCGGCCTACAATGCCGGACCGGGACGTCCGCGCCAATGGCGCAACGGCCCGATCCTGGAGGCAGCGGTCTGGATCGAAAACATACCGTTCGAGGAAACGCGGGACTACGTCAAACGGGTGCTGGCCAACACCACCAATTACGCGGCGCTGATCACCGGGCAGCCGCAGCGGCTCAGCAGCCGGCTTGGCACCGTGGGTCCCCGGCCAGCCACCGCCCGCGCCCCCAATACCGATCTTCCCTGACATACCAGCCTCTACGCGCCCGACATGAAAAAAGTCCTGGTTCTCGGCGGCACCGGTTTCGTGGGCCGCCATGTGTGCGAACAACTCAACCGCTTCGGCATCCGCGCCACCGTGCCCACGCGGCGCATGATCCATGGCCGCAGCATCCAGATGTTGCCGCTGGTGGACGTGATCGAAGCCGATGTGCACGACCCCGCCACCTTGCAGCGCCTGCTGCCTGGGCACGATGCGGTGATCAACCTGGTGGCCGTGCTGCACGGCAACCGGGCCCGCTTCGAACAGGTGCACGTGGCCTTGCCGCAAAAGCTGGCCCAGGCCATGCAATCCACGGGCGTGCAGCGGCTCGTGCACATCAGCGCGTTGGGGGCCAACGTCGAGGGGCCCTCCCTGTACCAGTCTTCCAAAGCCCGGGGTGAAGCGGTGCTGCAAAGCGCTGGCCTGGCGCTGACCATCCTGCGCCCCAGCGTGATCTTTGGCGCCGAAGACCGCTTCCTCAACACCTTTGCCCGCCTGCAACGCGCCTTCCCCGTACTGCCCCTGGCGGGCAGCCGCACCCGGTTCCAACCCGTGTGGGTCGGTGATGTGGCGCAGGCCGTGGTGCATTGCCTGCGGCAGCCCCAAACCATCGGGCACACCTACGAATGCGTCGGCCCGTCGATCTATACCTTGGCAGAACTGGTTCGGCTGGCTGGCCGGCTCAGTGGCCGACAGCGCCCCATATGGCCACTGCCGGTGGCGCTGGGCTATTTCCAGGCCCTGCTGCTGGAATGGCTGCCGGGCGAGCCCCTCATGAGCACGGACAACCTGCGCTCCATGGAAGTGGACAACGTGGCCTCCGGCACCCTGCCTGGGCTCGAGGCGATCGGCATCACAGCGCAAGCGCTGGAGCCGGTCGCCGCCAGTTACCTGGACATGGCAGGCCGCGCCGATCCGTTGCTGGCGCTGCGCGAGCAAGCCTCGCGCCGCTGACCTCTGGTAAACCCGCAAGGCCACGGCGCATCGCCCGTTTTTTTGGCACACTTGTGCCTTTCAGCCTGATCGAAAGTCGCAGCCATGACCACTGCCAAACCCGCCCCCTCCCAGGCCACGCCCCGTGTCGTAAACGCTTATCGTTCCGAACACCAGCGTGACATCGTGAACCGGCTGCGCCGCATCGAAGGGCAGGTACGCGCCCTGGTGGAGATGGTCGAAAGCGGGCGCCCGTGTGAGGACGTGGCCCAGCAAATGTCGGCCGCACGCAAAGCCATGGACAAAGCCTTCTACCGCATGATGGCCTGTACCGTGCTGGAAGCCGTCAGCGGCAGCGATGCCGAAGCCGACGTGGAGCGCTCCACCCGGATCCTGGAAAAATACGCCTGATGCGCGGCAACGGCCCCCGGCTGGCCACGCCAGTCACACCGCTTCAAGCGTGATGGACATCTATCTGGTCGGTGGTGCCGTGCGCGATGGCCTGCTCGGGCACTTTCACACGGCGCACCGCCTGCCCAATGGCGCCGTGCACGCCGACCGGGACTGGGTGGTCGTCGGGGCCACGCCCGAGGCCATGCTGGCCCAGGGCTTCCTGCCCGTCGGACGCGACTTCCCCGTTTTTCTCCACCCCGTGACGCGGGAAGAATACGCGCTGGCCCGCACCGAGCGAAAGACGGCGCGTGGCTACCACGGCTTTCACTTCAACGCCGACCCCAGCGTCAGCCTGGAAGACGACCTGGCCCGGCGCGATCTGACCATCAACGCCATGGCGCTGCCGGCCAACGCCCTGGACACCGAAGGCCGCTTCGACCCCGCCAGCCCGGCTCTGGTGGACCCGTATGGAGGCCGGCGCGACCTGGCCGACAAAGTGCTGCGGCACGTGACGACAGCGTTTGTCGAAGACCCGGTGCGCATTCTGCGCATGGCCCGCTTCGCGGCCCGCTGGCCCGATTTCACGGTGGCCCCGGAGACGCTGGCGCTGATGCGGCAGATGGTCGAGCATGGAGAGGTCGATCACCTGGTGCCGGAACGCGTCTGGCAGGAACTCGCGCGCGGCCTGATGGAAGTGCGCCCATCGCGCATGCTCGATGTGCTGCGCGCCTGCGGGGCCCTGCGGGTGCTGCTGCCCGAAGTAGACCGGCTCTGGGGCGTGCCTCAGCGGGCCGAATACCACCCCGAGGTCGATACCGGCGTGCATTTGGGCATGGTGCTGGACATGGCCGCGCGGCTTCAAGCCCCGCTGACGGTGCGCTACGCCTGCCTGTGCCACGACCTGGGGAAAGGCACGACGCCCGCCCATCTATGGCCGCGCCATCTGGGCCACGAGGCGCGCAGCGTCCATCTCGCTCGCCAAGTGGGCGATCGCTGGCGCGTGCCACGCGACTGCCGCGAACTGGCCGAAGTGGTGGCCCGGGAACATGGCCACATCCATCAAAGCCTGGGCTTGGGCGCCGATGCCGTGCTGCGGCTGCTGCAACGCTGCGACGCGCTGCGCCGGCCCGCGCGCTTTCACGACGTGTTGCTGGCCTGCGAAGCCGACGCCCGCGGACGGCTCGGCCACGAGGAAGACGCCTACCCCCAGGCGCGCCGCCTGGCCGATGCCCTACAAGCCGCCCTGGCCGTGGACACCGCGCCGCTGGCCGCAGCCCTGCAGCAACAAGGGCTCGGCCCCGCGCAGTTGGGGCCGGCCATCGCCCGCGCGATCGAGCAGGCGCGGCGGCACGCCATCGCCCACACGCTGCAGGCAGCGCCAGCGCCCTGACGCCACCCCCTCATCCCGCCAGATGGGCACGGGTCCAACGCACGATGTCCCCCTGCCCCATGGCCCCGGCCTGCCGGGCCACTTCGCGCCCACCGCTGAACAGCACCAAGGTCGGGATGCTGCGAATCTGGTAACGAGCCGCCAACCCCGGCGCCTCCTCGGTATTGACCTTGGCCAGCCGCACCTGCGGTTCGAGCTGGCGGGCAGCCGCCTCGAAAGCCGGCGCCATCATCCGGCACGGCCCGCACCAGGGCGCCCAGAAATCCACCAGCAGCGGCACATCGCTGCGCAGCAGGTGCCGCTCGAACGACGACTCGTCCAACGCCACCGGCTGGCCCGCAAACAGCGGCCGGTGACAGCGGCCGCAATCCGGCGCCGATGACCAATGCGCCAGCGGCAAGCGGTTGGTGGTGTGGCAGTGGGGGCAAACAACGTGCAGGGTGGATTCCGTCATGGGGGGGACCTCTCGAATCGAATCTGCTCCCCAAATGCGGCCCATGGAGCGGATTTCAATAGATACCCACCCAGGTATCAAACCAGCTTGGCGATGAGGCTCGCCGCCATGCTCAACAGCAAGGTGGTCGTCACCGGCAGAAACCACTCACGGCCAAAGGCCCGAAAACGCAAGTCACCCGGCAGGCGACCGAAGCCCAGCTTCTGCAGCAGCGGCGTGAACCAGCTGATGAGCAGCAACGCCAGGAAAATGACGATCACCCAGCGGATCATGACCAGCCCCTCATAGCGTATGCGTGCGGTCGCCCTGGGCAAAACCCACCGGCGTCCAGCCGCGGCTGCTGGCCGGCGGCGCGAAGCCGATCACCTTGAACAGTTCGCCCATCTCATGCTCGTGGACGAGCTTCAGCACAGGCGCCCGCTGGGCCAAAGGCAGGCTGTCCAGCCCATCGAGCAAGCCCGCGTTGAGCAGAAAACGGCCCTGGCTGGTGTAGCCCAGCACGTCCAGCCCGGCCTCCTGGGCAGCCAGGGCAATGCCCGTGAAATTCACATGGGCGGTGATGTCTTTGCGGCCCACGTCGCTCAGCGGGTCGCTGTCGCTGCGGTGCAAGCGATGGCACATCAAGGTGCCCATGTGGCGTTGCGCGTGGTAGTACTCGGCTTCGGGAAAGCCATAGTCGATGAAAAAGGCCGCCCCACGCCGCAGACGCTCACCCACCGTGCGCACGAATGCCTCGGCCTGGGGATGGATCTCGGTGAGATAGTCATGCGCCCCAGGCACCTCCACCGGGGGACGCAGCGCGGTGGGGCAATCGGCCCAGCTCAATCGCACAGCACCATCCGGGGCCTCGCGAACCGCCACCCCCCGCTCGTGCCAAGTGCCCGCCTGGCGCACGAGCAGGCGCACGGGCATGGCGTCGAGCACCTCGTTGCCCAGCAGCACCGCTTCCAGCGTCTGCGGCAACGCTGACACCCAGCGCACCCGCCCCCCCCAGCGCGTCAGCCGCGCCTGCTGACGCTGGCGCAAGCTGGCCGACACCTCCACAATGGTGTAGCTGCGCAGCGGCACGCTTTCGGCCTGCAAGCGGCTCAAAACCTGATCGGCCAAAGCCCCCGAACCCGCCCCAAACTCCCAGACCTCATGGACCCCGGTGGCGGCCAACGCCTGCGCCACCTGCCGACCCAGCGTCTCGCCAAAACGAGGCGACAGCTCCGGGGCGGTGATGAAGTCGCTGCCATCACCCAGGCCAGTCCCAAAGATGGGAGTGTCGCCCGCATAATACCCCCCTTGCGGGTGATACAGGGCAATCTGCATAAATCGCTCAAAGCCTAACCACCCGCCCGATCTGGCCGCTGCATGCCGGATCGCTTTCTCCAGATCGTCTGCATCAGACACCCACGACATCTCCAATATGCTCCAAGACAATGCGCGGCTGTCGAACGACCTGATCCGCTGGCTCAAATTGCTGGCCCTACCCCGCTGGGCCAAAGTGGCTCTGGCCATCATCATGCTGTTCACCCTGGCCAATGCGCTCGGACTGCTGGTCAATGGCATGCTGTCACGAGACAAGGATGCCATTGCTGCCGGCATCACCATGATGACGGTAGGACTGCCCGTGGGCCTGATGGTGGTGGCTTTGGTATTTGGTGACGGCGGACTACGCCGACTCAAGAGCCTGACACACAGCGTTCTAAATGAGGACATCCCCACCGCCCTGCATGAGAATTTTAACGCCCGCCCTTTCGAACCTGCGGGCTGGATACCTCGACTGCACACCCGAACCAACGGCTGCTGCGCCGACTACCACGTCCTGCCTCCCGGTGCCGAAACAAAAACAGCCATTCTGCATTTCATCGTCGAACTCAACGTCAACAAAGTCAATCTTGTCCTCTTGCTGCCTCACGCCCCCGATCTGGAGTACGCAACGGCCTATTTCAAACGTTCGTCATCTTTGCAGTCTTGCCTGGAAGGCGCACAACGCGAGGGCTATGCGCTCAGCGACACTCCCGAACACCGCAGCGGCATGACGGGGCTTGTGCTCACGCGTACACTCCACGAGGATTTCCTGCTCGATCCGGCCCGGCGACTGTACTTCGCGCAGGATTTGGCGTTTTTCATACGTGGAATGATCGAGGCTCACCGTGGCTGAACAACGGGTACTTATAACCGGCGGTGCGTTGCGACTGGGCGCAGAGTTCTGCTTGGCATTTGGAGCGACTGGCTGGCACGTGCTGTGCCACTGTAATCGCTCCAGAACCGAAGCCGAAGCACTGCAACAGCGACTCCGCGCGGCGGGCATGCACATCGACGTGGTGCAGGCCGATCTGGCCAATGGAGAGCAAAGGGCGCAGTTGTTCGAACACATCCTGGACCGATTTGGACCCGTGGATGGGCTGATCAACAATGCTTCGCTATTTGAGCCCGACACGGGCCTGGAGTGGGAATCCGAACAGGCGCGGCGTCAACTCGAGGTCAATCTGCTGGCACCACTGAGTTTGGCCAGTTTGCTGGCCAAACAAGCAACCGAGCCAGCGACCGAGACTCCATCGCGTTTTGTGATTCATGTGCTGGATCAAAAGGTGCTCAACCTCAACCCCGACTATTTCAGCTACACCATCTCCAAACTGGCCTTGGAACGCGCGGTGGCCTTGCAGGCTCAGGCACTGGCTCCCCACGCACGAGTCTGCGGGGTGGCCCCTGGCCTGCTGTACGAGAGCGGCCCGCAAAGCACGGCAAACTGGCTCAAAGCCAGCCGCGTCAACCTGCTTCGACGGCCCACTTCACCTGCCGATGTGGCCCAGACAGCCCTGTTCTTGGCCCGAACCCCTTCTATCACGGGCGTCACCATTGCCGTGGACAACGGCCAGCACCTTGTTCCGCTGGAGCGTGACGTAATGTTTGTCGTCGAGGAGCTGCTTGGCAACACCACCTCAGACACCCCATGAATACACCTTCCATCCCCCCGGATCTCCACTGGCTGCTGCACTGCCGCAAACTGTTTCTTCGCCGTCACGAAGTGATGGTGAACATGGGCGCCCACGCCTTCGAGAAGCACGGGCCGCAGCGGGTTTGGATCGATGTCGATCTCTATGTTCCGTACGAGTCATCCACCCCGAGCCATGACGCACTGCATGAAGTGGTGGATTACGATTATGTGCGCGAAGCGGTCGCCCGGCTGATCGCGGGACGACACATCACCCTGCAGGAAACGCTGGCCGACGCGCTGGCCACCGAACTTCTCAAACATCCGCAAGTACTGGCGGTGCGACTGTCCACCTCTAAACCCGACGTTTATCCCGACTGCGAAACCGTCGGCGTGGAGGTGTTTCGACTGCATACAAGGACCCGCACGTGAACCACGATCGAGCCCCACGGCATGGGCAGCAGATCCTGACCTTGACCGGCCTGCGCTTCAATGCCAACCTGGGCATATTGCAGCATGAAAAGCACGGCCCCCAGCCCATCCAGGTCGATGCCGAGCTCAACCAGGGCACCCAGCCCCTGATGCCGCACGACGACGACATTTCCCATGTGCTGGACTACCGCAAGGTGCGCCAGATCATCATCGACGAGTGCACCGCCGAACACGTCAACCTGCTGGAGAGCCTGATCGGCAAGCTCACCCACCGGCTGATGCAGTTGCCCGGCGTCATCGGGGTGCGGGTGAGAATCGCGAAGCTGGAAATTTTTGACGACTGCGAAGTGGCCATCCGCATGGAAAGCGGGCAGTGGTGACCCCTCCAAGGACAACGACATGACGACCGACACCCCCACGCCAGAAGCCGTGGATGCGAAAAAGGCCCTCAAAATCGAGCGCGAAGACCACAAGCTGGAAAAGCGGCTGTGCCGCCTGGTGGGCGAAGCCATCACCGACTACCAGATGATCGGCGCGGGCGACCGGGTGATGGTGTGTCTCTCGGGCGGCAAGGACAGCTACACCCTGCTCGACATCCTGATGAAGCTGCGCCAGCGCGCGCCGATCGACTTCGAGCTGGTGGCCGTCAACCTGGACCAGAAACAGCCGGGATTTCCGGCCCACGTGCTCCCCGAATACCTGAGTCGGCTCGGCATTCCCTTCCACATCGAGACGCAGGACACTTACAGCGTCGTCAAGAAGGTGATCCCCGAGGGCAAGACCATGTGCAGCCTGTGCAGCCGGCTGCGTCGCGGCATTCTGTACAAGGTGGCGCGCGAGTTGGGCTGCAACAAGATTGCCCTGGGCCACCACCGCGATGACATTCTGCAGACGCTGTTCCTCAACATGTTCTTCGGCGCCAAGCTCAAGGGCATGCCGGCCAAGCTCGTCAGCGACAACGGCGAATTCATGGTGATCCGCCCGCTGGCCTACGTGGCCGAGAAGGACATCATCCGCTGGGCGCAAGTGCGGCAATTCCCCATCATCCCCTGCACGCTGTGCGGCAGCCAGGACAACCTGCAGCGCGTGCAGGTGGGCAACATGCTGCGCGAATGGGACAAGAAATTCCCCGGCCGCCTCGACAACATGCTCAAGGCCCTGCAGCACGTGGTGCCCAGCCATCTGATGGACCGCCAGCTGTTTCCGTTCGAGACTCTGCAAACCACTGGCGTGGCCGACGAGGGCGGCGACACCGCGTTCGACGAGGAACCCTTGCCCGCGCCCCCTACTCTACCCACCGAGCAGGTCATCGCCTTGACCCCGACGCCCTGAACCATGCCTTCTCTGGCCCATCCACCCACCTGGCGCTTGGCCCTGGCCGGGCTGGGCCTGGCGCTGGCATCGCTGCTCGGGGGGTGCGCCAGCGTGATCCGGCTGGACCATGACGTGCGCAGCTATGCCCAATGGCCCGCGGCCGAGCGGCCTGCGGCGGGCGACCGCTTTCGGTTCGAGCGCCTGCCATCCCAACAGACCCACGCGCAGGCCCAAGGCCGGCTCGAATCCCTGGTGGCTGAGCGGCTTGGCGCCTGGGGGCTGGTGCCTGAGCCGCAGGGAACGGAAAGCGCCAAGTGGTCGGTGGAAGTCAGCGCCCGCGCTCAGCGGCTGCCGCATGCACCTTGGGAAAGCCCCTTCGACCCGTGGCCGGGCCCGGGGCTGGCTGGGCGGGATTATGTGGTCACCGGCAGCGGCCAAGTGGTGTGGATGCCACTGTTCGTGCGCATGCCCACGCCCTATCACCAGCGCGAACTCTCGATCGTGTTGCGCGACCGGCGCACCGGCGCGGTCGTTTACGAAAGCCGGGCCGCACACGACGGCCCCTGGCCCGACCGGCCAGCGTTCTGGGCCGCCTTGGTCGAAGCGGCTCTGAACGGTTTCCCCGAGCCCCCCAGCGGAGGACGGCGGGTCGTGACCGAAGTGCCGCGTTGAGACAGAGGGCCCGCCCGGACCAGGGCCGCTCAACCGGAGCCGTTCAAGCCGCGACCGCCTCGTAGCGCGCCAGCACCTGCCGCAAGCTGTCGGCCAGTTCCTTGGCCGCGAATTTGGCCACGTAGGCGTCCGCGCCCGCGCTGCGCACGTGGTTCTCGTTGGTGTCTCCCGTCAGGGAAGAGTGGATGACCACCGGCACCCCGCGCATGGTCACGTCCTTCTTCACATTGCGCGTCAGGGTGAAGCCATCCATTTCGGGCATTTCCAGGTCGGTCAGCACGACGGCCACGCGGTCATGGAAAGGCATGCCGGCCTTCTGGCATTCGGCCGCGATCGCTTGCAAGCGGTTCCACGCCTCCTGCCCGGTCTTGTACATTTCGTAAGGCAGCCCCAAAGCTTTGAGCTCCTGTTCGATCATGCTGCGGGCCACGAAGGAATCGTCCGCCGCGATCACGACCGAGCCAGGCCGGATCTTGACCACCGGGCCCACGGCATTGGCCTTCACCTCCACCTCCTGGCTGGGCAAGATGCGCTGCAAGATGGACTCGACATCCAGAATCTGGGCCAGCCGGGTGGTGTTTTGGTCGCCGTCGAGCCGCGCGATGCTGGTCACGTAGCCGCGCGCCATCGAATCCTCGGCCGACAAGATCTGGCTCCAGTCCAACCGCACAATGTCTTCGACCGACTCGGCGGCGAACGCCTGGGTGGTACGGGCGTACTCGGTCACCAGCATGATGTTGAGGCCCGTCTTGGGCACGCAGCCCACCACGGCCGGCAGGTCGATGACCGGAATCACCTGGCCGCGCAGGTTCACCACACCCAGCACATGCTGCGGGGCGCCGGCCATGGCAGTGACTTCGGGCATGGCCACGATCTCTCGGATCTTGAACACGTTGATGCCAAACAGCTCCGAGCGCTCGCTGCCCGGGGCCTCCCCCAGACGGAACAACAGCATCTCGAACTTGTTGGACCCGGTGAGATTGGTGCGTTCGTCGATGTCTTTCTGGATGGAGGAAGCGCTCATGGTGACTCCTGTCCGGCTGCGGCAACGTGCCTGCCTCGCTACCATTCTAGGGCGAGATTCATCAAATCTCATCCACCATGGAGGACGAGGCGTGCATTGCACCCGCATTGTGGCGATTCGCCACGGGGAAACGGCCTGGAACCGCGACACCCGCATCCAAGGCCAAATCGACATTCCGCTCAACAACACGGGCCACTGGCAGGCCCGGCGCACCGCCGAAGCGCTGCGCGGCGAAGACGTGACCGCCATTTACGCGAGCGACCTCAGCCGCGCCCACCAGACGGCCAGCGCCATCGGCCAAGCCCTGGGTCAGCCGGTGCAAATCCATGCTGGGCTGCGGGAGCGCTGTTTCGGCATTTTCCAGGGACGGACCTGGGCTGAGCTCGAAGCTTCGCACCCCGATGTGGCGCTGGCCTGGCGGCGCCGGGTGCCCGATTTCGCCCCCGAAGGAGGGGAATCCTTGCTGACGCTGCGCGAGCGCGTGGAGCAAACCTTTGCCGAACTCGCCGCCCGGCACCTGGGCGAACAGATCGTGGTCGTGGCCCACGGCGGGGTGCTCGACATCCTCTATCGCGCAGCCACCCGCATGGACTTGCAAGCCCCGCGCACGTGGGCCCTGGCCAACGCCAGCATCAACCGCGTGCTGTGGTCGCCCGAAGGGCCCAGCCTGGTGGGCTGGGGCGACGTGAGCCATCTGCAGGCCCCCGAATCGGCGCAGAGCCTGGACGAGCGGCTGGCCTGATCAGGCAGCCGCGCGATGCTTGCCACGTCATGCCTGGAACAGATCCGCCCCGCCCGCCGAAGGCGGCTGCAGCCCCAGGTGCCTGAACGCCGCCAGCGTGGCCACCCGCCCGCGCGGCGTGCGTTGCAGGTAGCCCTGCTGGATCAGGTAGGGCTCGATCACGTCCTCGATCGTGCCTGGCTCCTCCCCGATGCTGGCGGCGATGTTGTCCAACCCCACCGGGCCGCCATCGAACTTGTGGATCACCGCTTCCAGGAGCTTGCGGTCCATGAGGTCGAAGCCGAGGGGGTCCACATCCAGCATGGCCAGCGCCTGATTGGCCATGGCCAAGGTGATGGTGCCGCTGCCCTTGACTTCGGCATAGTCGCGCACGCGGCGCAGCAGCCGGTTGGCAATCCGCGGCGTGCCGCGCGAGCGGCGCGCGATCTCGAACGCCCCGGCCGGCTCGATCGGCGCGCCCAGCAAACCGGCCGAGCGCGTCACGATGCGGGCCAGTTCCTCGGGGGTGTAGAACTCCAGCCGCCCCACGATGCCGAAGCGGTCGCGCAGCGGGTTGGTCAGCATGCCCGCGCGCGTGGTGGCCCCCACCAGCGTGAAGGGCTGCAGGTCGAGCTTGATCGAGCGCGCCGCGGGCCCCTCGCCGATCATGATGTCGATCTGGTAATCCTCCAACGCCGGGTAGAGGATTTCCTCCACCACCGGCGACAGGCGGTGGATCTCGTCGATGAACAGCACGTCATTCGGTTCCAGGTTGGTCAGCAGCGCGGCGAGATCCTTGGGCTTTTCCAGCACGGGCCCACTGGTCTGCCGCAGGTTGACGCCCAACTCGTGCGCGATGATGTGCGACAGCGTCGTCTTGCCCAGCCCCGGCGGGCCGAACAGCAGCACGTGGTCCAGCGCCTCGCCGCGTTTCTTGGCCGCGCCGATGAAGATTTCCAATTGCTCGCGCACCTTGGCCTGACCGACGTATTCGGTCAGGCCCTTGGGCCGCAAGGCCCGCTCCAGCGCCTCCTCGCGGCTGTTTTCGGGCGCGGCCGACACCATGCGCCGCGGCGCGGGGGTGAACTCGTCGGTCTGGATGCTCATGCCCGCGCCCTCACTTGGCCAGCGCCTTGAGCGCCAGCTTGATGCCCTCGCTCACCCCCACGCCCGCCGGCAGCGCCTTGAGCGCGGCGGCCGCCTCTTTGTCGTTGTAGCCCAGTGCCAGCAGGGCCTGCTGGATGTCGGCCAACTCGTCGCTGTGGGCCACTGCGCCCACCGGCCCCAGGTCAAGGCCCATCTTCCCTTTGAGTTCGAGCAACAGGCGCTCGGCCGTTTTTTTGCCGATGCCGGGCACCTTCACCAGACGGCCCGCCTCCTGCGCCGTGACGGCCTGGGCCAGCTCCTGCACACTCATGCCCGACAAAATGGCCAGCGCCGTGCGTGGCCCAACCCCTGTGATCTTGATCAGCTGGCGAAACGCCTCCCGCTCGGCCGCCGACGCAAAGCCATAGAGGATCTGCGCGTCCTCGCGCACCACGAAGTGCGTCAGCAGCGACACCTGCTGCCCACAGCCCGGCAGGTGGTAGAACGTGCTCATGGGCACATCCACCTCGTAGCCCACGCCATGGCAGTCGAGCAGGATTTGCGGGGGGGTTTTCTCCAGCAGGGTGCCGGTCAACTTGCCTATCATTGCAGCATCTTCCTTTTCCTGGATTATCGGTTTGATTCTTCGCCACACCTTCACCCCGCCCGACAATCTGCGCATGTCGCACCTGTGCGGCCCCATGGACGCGCACATCCGCACCATCGAGGCGGCGCTGCAAGTCAAAATTGCCCACCGCTTCGAGCAATTCCGCATCGAAGGCCCCAAGCGCCAAGCCGAGCAGGCGCTGGAGGTGATCCAGGCGCTGTACGAAATGGCGCGCACCCCGATTCCGGCCGAGCAGGTGCAGCTCATGCTCAGCGGCGACACCGCCCAGCCCGACGACGGCGTAGAAGCCGTGGTGGTGCAAACCAAGCGCGGCGAAGTGCAGGGCCGCACCGCCAACCAGAAGCGCTATCTGGCCAACATGGCCACCCACGACATCACCTTCGGCATCGGCCCGGCAGGCACGGGCAAAACCTATCTGGCCGTGGCCTGCGCCGTGGACGCGCTGGAGCGCAACGCGGTGCAGCGCATCGTGCTGACGCGGCCCGCCGTGGAAGCCGGCGAGCGCCTGGGCTTTCTGCCGGGCGACCTGGCCCAGAAGGTGGACCCCTACCTGCGCCCGCTGTACGATGCCCTGTACGACCTGATGGGCTTTGACAAGGTGCAAAAAGCGTTCGAGCGCCAGCAGATCGAAATCGCGCCACTGGCCTTCATGCGCGGGCGCACGCTCAACCACGCCTTCGTCATTCTGGACGAAGCGCAGAACACCACACCCGAGCAGATGAAGATGTTCCTCACCCGCATCGGCTTCGGCTCCAAGGCCGTGGTCACGGGGGACGTGAGTCAGATCGACCTGCCGCGCAGCCAGCTCAGCGGCCTCATCGATGCCGAGCGCGTGCTCAAACGCATCCAAGGCATCGCCTTCACGCGTCTGACCAGCGCCGACGTGGTGCGCCACCCGCTGGTGGCCCGCATCGTGGACGCCTACGAAGCACGCGGGGGCCAGGCAGACTGACCCCGCCCCATGCCCGCCATACCCACCATGCGCACCATTGCCTTCGTCTCCGACATCCACGGCAACCTGCCTGCGTTGCAGGCCGTGGCCGCAGACATCGCGCGGCAAGGCGCCCAAGTGGTGGTGAACCTGGGCGATGCCTTCAGCGGCCCCCTATTGGCCGCCGAAACCGCCCGCTGGCTCATCCATGACGCCCAGCAGGCCACCGCCACGCCCTGGCTGCACATCGCCGGCAACCATGAGCGGCAACTGCTGGCCGTGGCCGATCGGCGGGCATCGCCAGCCCTCACCGACCCTGCGGACAGCAACCCCACCGACAGCGATCACTTGGCCGCCCAGCAGATGGACGACGCCCTGCTCGCATGGATACGCCACCTGCCCGCCCCCACCCGGCCCGACCTGCTGACGGGCTCCTGGCGCGCCGACCTGCTCGGCCCGGAAGTGGGCCTGTGCCACGGCAGCCCACGCAGCGACGTCGAATACCTGCTCGACACCCCCGAGGGCGAACTGATTCGACCTGCCAGTGTCAGTGAACTCGACGAACGGCTGGCCGGGCGGATTCCCTCGTCCATCACGCTGCTGGCTTGCGGCCATTCCCATCTGCCACGCTCGCTCACCCTGCCACGCGCCGGCGCCACGGCGCTGCAGTTGCTCAACCCGGGCAGCGTGGGCCTGCCCGCCTACGACGACGACACACCCTACCCCGCCTCCCGCTACCACCGGGTGGAAAACGGCAGCCCCGACGCGCGCTACGCCCTGGCCACCCAAGCAGCCCCGCGCCAGCCCTGGACCCTGGCCTGCCGTTCGGTGCCCTACGATGCCGAACCCATGGCCCGGCTGGCCGAGCAACGTGGCTGCCCCGACTGGGCCCATGCCCTGCGCACCGGCCGCATGCCGCGCCCCTGACTGCAACCCTTTCACCATGCCCCTGCCCGCCTTGACCCTGTCTCTGCAATTCGCCCGCTTCCACGACGTGGCCCTGCACCGCGCGGCCCTGCCGCGAAGCCAGGTGACGCGCTGGCTGCGTCATGCCCTGGATGCCGACGCCGAGCTCACGGTGCGCATCGTCGATGCCGATGAAGGCCAGGCCCTCAACCGCGACTACCGCGGCAAAGACTACGCCACCAACGTGCTCACTTTCGACTACGCCACCGAACCCGTGGTGATGGCCGATCTGGTGCTGTGCGCCCCCGTGGTGGCCCGCGAAGCCGCCGAGCAGGGCAAAACCCTGCGCCAGCACTACGCCCACCTGTTGGTGCATGGCGCACTGCACGCCCAAGGCTGGGACCATGAAACCAGCGATGCCGACGCCGAGGCCATGGAAGCCCGCGAAATCGACATCCTCACCCGGCTGGGTTTTCCCAACCCTTACGCCACCTGAGGGTCCAAGGCCTCGCGCCAGCGCCGGATCGCCGGCAGGGACTGGAGATAGTGATAAGCGATCTGGGCCTCGCTGTAGCGCGCCTGCTCGCCCACCGGGCAGGCCAGACGCGCCAGGCAGCGATCCTGGCACGGCGATGCGGGCCGCAAGCGGTGATCGATGCAGGCCCTCAACCCAAAACCTGCAGCAGCCACCTCTGGCCGGCCAGCCACCAGCGCGCCCGCTGGGCAGGCCGCCACACAAGGCTGGGCGCTGCACGACAGGCAGGGCGAGGACTGCTGGCGGCGCGGCGTCACGGGCAAAGCGGTATCGGTCAGGAGCACGGCACGGTAGGCAAACCAGCTCCCCCATTCGGCATCCACCCCCACCCGAAAAGGCGAGGGTTGGTGCCAGCCGGCGAGTTCCCCCAGGCGCTGCAGCCCCACGGGCCGCTCGCCAGGAAACACCAGCCACCAGCGATGGCCCGGCAATGACGCCGCCATCCAGCGCCTGACGCATTCGGCCACGAACGTGTCCACCGGATCGCTGCCGTGCATGCCCCGACGCTGCAACGCCTCCCAGAACGCCCGGCTATGGTGACCGATGAGCACAAGCTGGCGCCAACTCGCCCGCTCGGCGGCACTCAGGCACAGCCCCTGCAGCACGTCCGCGGGCAGGGTGTCGATGTCCCACACGGCCTGCAACGACAGGCCTTGCTCGGCAAGTGGCCCGAACACGGCGCTCATGGGCGCAGCTCGATGGGGATCGTCACCGGCCCGTCGTTGACCAGATGGACCTGCATGTCGGCGGCAAATTGCCCCGTCTGCACCACGGGATGCGCGGCCCGGGCTTGGGCCACGAAGTACTCGTACAGACGCCGGCCGTCTTCGGGCGCGGCGGCTTGGCTGAAGCTGGGCCGGTTGCCGCCAGAGGTATCGGCGGCCAGCGTGAACTGACTCACCAGCAGCAGCCCGCCACCCACGTCCTGCACGCTGCGGTTCATCTTGCCGGCTTCGTCAGCGAAGATGCGCAGCTTCAGCACCTTGGTCAGCAGCTTGTCGGCCACGGCCTCGGTGTCTCCACGTTCGGCGCACAACAGCACCAGCAGCCCGGGGCCAATCTCTCCCACAACCGTTGCGGCCACTTCCACCCGTGCTTGGCGCACCCGCTGCAGCAAAGCCTTCATATGAGATCGTCCTCGTCCTGGAAATGGGCTTCGACTTGATGCGGCAACAGTTGGATCGTGGCCCGCAGGCCCGGCACCGCGCTCATGAGGGCTTGCTCCACGCTGGCCCGCAAAGCAGCGGCCCGGCCCAGCGACCAGTTGGCCGGCAGGTGCATGTGCACATCGACGAAGCACCGGTGGCCTGCGCGGCGGGTGTGCAAGTGGTCAAACCGCACGATGGTCGCCTCGCCGCGCCGGTGCTCGAACTGGGCCAGCGTGTCCCGGATGGTGGCCTGCACCTCGGCATCCACCGCCTGGTCCATCAACCCCTGGGCCGATTTCCACACCAGCCGCCCCCCCTCGCGCAAGATGTTGAGCGCCACGCCGATGGCCACGAGAGCATCCAACCAGAGCCAGCCCGTCCACGCCACCAACACCAGCCCGGCCAGCACCCCGGCCGATGTCCACACATCGGTGAACAGGTGCCGCGCATCGCCTTCGAGCGCCATGGACCGATGAACCCGGGCCGCCTGCAACATCACCCAGGCCAAGGCACCGTTGAGCACCGCGCTGAGCAGCGACAGCCCCAGGCCCCAGCCCAACTGCTCCAACGGCTGCGGCACCAGCAGCCGCCCCACGGCAGCCCACAAAATGGCCAGCGCCGCCACAATGATCAGCACCCCCTCGAAGCCCGAGGAAAAATACTCGGCCTTGTGGTGTCCGTAGGGGTGGTCGTCATCGGCGGGCCGCTCGGCCACGGTCACCATCAGCAAGCCAAACGTCGCGCCCGCCAGGTTGACGAGCGATTCCAGCGCGTCAGACAGCAGACTGATCGAGCCCGTGATCCACCAGGCCCCCATCTTCAGGATGATGGTCAGCACCGCCACCACCACGGAGACCGTGAGCAGGCGGCGCGGCGTCAGGCGCTCCATCAGGCGGGCGTTCATGGGCGTTGGGCTGGCAGGCCCCCGTCATCCGCCCAGCGTCACGCGGGCAAACTTGCGCTTGCCCACCTGCACCACATAGGTACCGGCCCCGAGCTTGAGGCCTTTGTCGCTGACCACGCCGCCATCCACCCGCACGCCAGCGCCGTCGATCAGGCGGTTGGCCTCGCTGCTGGACGGCGCCAGCCCGGCCTGCTTGAGCACCGCGCCGATGCCCAGCGGGGCGCCGCCTTCGCCCAGCGAAAGACGGACTTCCGGAATCTCATCCGGCACGCCCCCCTTGCTGCGGTGGATGAAATCCTGCTCGGCCGCCTCGGCCGCCGCCGGGCTGTGGAAACGGGCCGTGATCTCCTTGGCCAGCATCACCTTGGCCTCTTTGGGGTTGCGCCCCTGCGCCACTTCGCGCCGCAGCGCGTCGATCTCGGCCTCGGACTTGAAGGACAGCAGCGTGTACCAGCGCCACATCAGCTCGTCGCTGATCGACAGCACCTTGGCGAACATGGTGTTGGCATCCTCGGTAATGCCGATGTAGTTGCCCTTGGACTTGGACATCTTCTCCACGCCATCGAGCCCCTCCAGCAACGGCATGGTCAGGATGCACTGCGGCTCCTGCCCGTACTCGGCCTGCAGGTGGCGGCCCATGAGCAGGTTGAACTTCTGGTCGGTGCCGCCCAGTTCCAGATCGGCCTTCAGCGCCACCGAGTCATAGCCCTGCATCAGGGGGTACAGAAATTCGTGCACGCTGATGGGCGTGCCCGCCGTGAAGCGCTGGTGGAAGTCGTTGCGCTCCATCATGCGCGCCACGGTGTACTTGGCCGCCAGCTGGATCATACCCATGCTGCCCAGCGGAAGTGACCACTCACTGTTGTAGCGAATCTCGGTCTTGGCCGGGTCCAGCACCAAACTGGCTTGCTTGTAGTAGGTTTCGGCGTTGGCCTTGATCTGCTCCGGCGTCAGCGGCGGGCGCGTGCTATTGCGGCCCGACGGATCGCCGATCAGGCTGGTGAAGTCACCAATCAGGAAGATCACCGTGTGCCCCAGATCTTGCAACTGGCGCATTTTGTTCAACACCACGGTGTGGCCCAGGTGGATGTCCGGCGCGGTCGGGTCCAGGCCCAGCTTGATGCGCAGCGGCTGGCCCGTGGCCTCACTTTTTTGCAACTTTTTCAACCAATCCGCCTCAGGAATGAGTTCCTCGCAGCCTCGGCGGGTCACGGCCAGGGCGTGTTGGACGGCATCACTCACGGTGACGGGCGGATTCTCGGGCGAGGAACGTTCGGTCATGAGGGTTTCTACAGATGTCGGCCGGGCCGCTCGGGTTTATACTCGGGGGTTGGATTGGCGAGGGATTTTAGTTGGCTCGCTTCTTGCTGCTCACACTAGCAACCCAAAAGGCAGCGCACCGAAGCTCGTCCTCTACCCCATCAGCACCACAGCCCCGCATTGTGCACCGCTTCGGTACACAGGGTGGCTTTTGACGCAGAAACCGCATGAACGAACTGGCCCGACAGATCCGATCAACGCTGAACAAGCACCCCAAGCGGGTCATGGCGGGCCTGGGCGCCGTCCTCCTCGGCACGGGCGTGACGGCTTTCGGCATCGCGCCGCTGGACGCGGACATCGACCAGATGCCCGTGCGCCAGCTCATCGAGCCAGTACAGCTCACCGCCTGGTCTGCCCAGTCATCCCTCGAAGCCCCGGTTCCTTTCATCCTTTTCCGCAGCGACGTCACCCGCCGCGACGACACCGTCCAAAGCCTGCTGCAACGCCTGGGCGTCAATGACGCGCAAGCCCAGCAATTCCTGCGCCGCGACACCACCGCCGCCGAACTGCTGCGCGGGCGGGCCGGCAAGCTGGTGCGGGCCGAAACCAACGACGATCAGCAACTCGTGCGCCTGACCGCGCGCTGGATCGCCAATGACAATGCCGACCACTACCAGCGTCTGGTCATCGAGCGCCAAGGGGAAGGCTTCGAGGCACGCCTGGAAAAGGGCGAGTTCACCAGTTCGGTCCGGCTGAGCAGCGGCACCATCCGCACCTCGCTGTTTGCCGCCACCGATGCCGCGCGCCTGCCCGACAGCATCGCTTCGCAGTTGGCCGACCTGTTCTCCGCCGAAATCGACTTCCGCCGCGACTTGCGCGCTGGCGACACCTTCAGCGTCGTCTACGAAGCGCTGGAGGCCGATGGCGAATTGCTGCGCTACGGCCGGCTGCTGAGCGCCGAATTCGTCAACAAAGGCAAAGCCCATCAAGTGCTGTGGTTCGAAGAGCCCGGCAAGAAAGGCGCCTACTACACCTTTGAAGGCGAAAGCACCCGCCGCGCCTTCCTCGCCTCGCCGCTGGCGTTCTCTCGCATCAGCAGCGGCTATGGCATGCGCTTCCATCCGGTTCACGGCGGCCAACGCCCCCACTTGGGCGTGGACTATGCCGCGCCGACCGGCACCCCCGTTCGAACCGTGGGTGACGGCGTGGTGCAGTTTGCCGGCTGGCAACGCGGCTACGGCAATGTCGTTTACATCCAGCACCGGCAAGACAAAGTCACCGTCTATGCCCACCTGCATCGCATCGATGTGCGCAAAGGGCAGCGGGTGGAGCAGGGTCAGTTGATTGGCCAGGTCGGTTGCACGGGCGTGTGCACCGGCCCGCACCTGCACTTTGAATACCGCGTCCGTGGCGAGCACCGCGATCCGCTCATCATCGCCCGCGAAGGCGGTGGCGGCGAACCGGTCTCGGCCAAGGCCCGGCCGGCCTTCGATGCAGCCGCACAAGCCATGCGGCTGAAACTCGCCTCAGCCTCCACCATCGTCCAGGCGAGCGCCGACTGACTCCCCCTGTCGCGCTGCATGACGGATTGCACCATCGGCCTCATGTCCGGCACCTCGCTGGACGGCGTCGATGGCGTTCTGGTTCGCTGGACCGAGGACGCGCCCGAAGTCCTGGCCGCAGCGTCGGTGCCGTTTCCGCCCGAACTGCGCCTGGCCTTCCTGGAGCTCAACCAAGCCGGACACGACGAACTGCACCGCTCGGCCCAGGCCGCCCATGCGCTGGTAGACCTTTATGTGCGCATCGTCGAGGATTTGCTACAGCAAACCGGTTTGCCCGCGCTGGCAATCAGCGCCATCGGGGCACATGGCCAGACCGTGCGCCATCAGCCGCCCGGCAGCGCCGCCTCCGCCCCTTACACCTGCCAGCTCAACCACCCCGCCCTGCTGGCAGAGCGCACCCGCATCACCGTGGTGGCCGATTTCCGCAGCCGCGATCTGGCCGCCGGCGGACAAGGCGCCCCCCTGGTGCCCGCTTTTCACCAACACCTGTTCGCCATCCCCGGCCAATCGGTCGCCGTGGTCAACGTCGGGGGCATTGCCAACATCACCGCCCTGCCGGCCCAAGGCCCTGTGCGCGGCCTCGACACCGGCCCCGGCAACGTGCTGATGGACCTCTGGTGCCACCGCCATACCGGCGCCTGGTTCGACGAAGACGGCCGCTGGGCCGGCAGCGGTCAGGTGCACGAAGCCTTGCTCGAACATTTGTTGCGCACGCCTTACTTCCAGCAGACTGGGGTGAAAAGCACTGGACGCGATTTGTTTCACGCCGCCTGGCTGGACACACAATTGCAGGCTTTTGCGCACCTGCCCCCCGCCGATGTGCAGGCCACCCTCACACAATTGACCGCCCACACCATCGGCCACACCCTGCGGGCTTGGGACTGGGGGGCACACCCGCTGCAACACGTCTGGGTGTGCGGAGGCGGCAGCCGCAATGCCACCCTGATGCGGATGCTGGCCGAGACGATCGACCCAGTGCCCTTGCGCGCCACCGACGAAGCCGGATGGCCGGCTCACTGGGTGGAAGCCGCGGCCTTCGCCTGGCTGGCCCGACAAGCCTTGCTGGGACGCCCCGGCAACCTGCCCAGCGTCACCGGCGCCCTAGGCCCTCGCATTCTCGGGGCTATCTACCCCGCCTGAATACGCCAACTGCCCCCCAAAAAACCAAGGCCCTCGCAGGGCCTTGGTGGCTTCATGTCCTCAAAGCAGATCGTCACACGCTGAAACTGGATCCACAACCACACGTGGTTGTCGCGTTCGGGTTCTTGATCACGAACTGAGCGCCTTGCAAATCTTCTTTGTAGTCGATCTCGGCCCCCACCAGGTATTGGTAGCTCATGGCATCGATCAGCAGCGTCACCCCGTTCTTGGTCATCTGGGTGTCATCCTCATTGACTACTTCGTCGAAGGTGAAGCCATACTGAAAACCGGAGCACCCGCCACCCTGCACGAACACGCGCAGTTTGAGGTCGGGGTTGCCCTCTTCGGCAATCAGGTCGGCCACTTTGGCCGCCGCCGCGTCCGTGAAAATCAGCGGCGCAGGCATCTCGATATCGACGTGTTCGGCAACTGCAGTCATGGTGAAAACCTTTGGGACAGAACGCAGAAATGGAATACTAAAGCAAAACGCTCAGGATTGGCGAACGTCTGGGGATTGACGCCTGGCGCATCGGGGTTATTGCCGCCCGCCAAGCCCTGCAGACGTGAAAAACCGCCAGCGGCGGCATGCGCCGTGGCGGTTTGTAGGCAGGCTGCAAGGCAACCGATCAGCGCTTGGAGAACTGCTTGCGACGGCGAGCAGAGCGCAGACCGACCTTTTTACGCTCGACCTCGCGGGCATCACGGGTCACGTAGCCCGCCGCGCTGAGTGCCGGCTTGAGCGATGCGTCGTAATCGATCAGGGCACGGGTGATGCCATGACGCACGGCGCCGGCCTGGCCGGATTCGCCACCACCGTGGACGTTGACCTGGATGTCGAACGTTTCCAGGTTGTCGGTCAGCACCAGCGGCTGCTTGGCGATCATGATGGACGTCTCACGCCCAAAATAGGCTTGGATGTCCTTGCCGTTGACCGTGATCTTGCCGGAGCCCTTTTTCAGAAACACGCGGGCGACGCTGGATTTGCGACGACCGGTGCCATTGTTCCAATCACCAATCATGTGAGCTCCTTAGATGTCCAACACTTTGGGCTGCTGGGCGGTGTGCGGGTGCTCGGCACCGGCATACACCTTGAGCTTCTTGATCATGGCGTAGCCCAGGGGACCCTTGGGCAGCATGCCCTTGACGGCCTTTTCCAGGGCGCGGCCGGGATGCTTGGCCTGCATGTCACGGAACGTGGTGCCGTAGATGCCACCAGGGAAGCCGGAGTGACGGTAGTACACCTTGTCCAAGGCCTTGTTGCCCGTGACTTTGAGTTTGGAGGCGTTGACCACGACGATGTAGTCACCGGTATCCACATGAGGGGTGTAAATGGCCTTGTGCTTGCCGCGCAGACGGCGTGCCACTTCGCTGGCGACACGTCCGAGCACCTTGTCGGTGGCGTCAATCACAAACCACTCGTGCACCACCTCAGCGGGCTTTGCGCTGAAGGTTTTGGTCATGAGTTTGCTCACAGAGTTGGTTTGACGGGTTCTTTTCCACGGTCGGTGCCACTCTGTCGGCGGCCTCTTAGGTGGGGGCAAAGCTCCGCTGCGGAACCCAAAATCGCCGCGAAGCCTTTCATTATAACCAGCCCGAGCACCCGAAGGCAAATCCGCCGTGCATCGGCTACCATGCGCCCATCATGTTCAGCTACCGACACGCCTTCCACGCCGGCAACCATGCCGACGTGCTCAAACACCTGACCTGGGTGGCCATGCTGCGCTACCTGATGCAAAAAGACACCGCGCTCTGGATCGTGGACACTCATGCGGGTGCCGGACTGTACCGGCTGGACCATGAGCACGCCCGCACCTCGGCCGAATCGGACGCGGGCATCCTCAAACTCTATGCCGCCGCACAGCAGGCACACCCATCGGGGCAACCCGTCCCTGAAGCCGTCAGCGATTATCTGAACTTGGTCAATGGCTTCAACCCCGAAGGGATCTGCCGCTTCTACCCGGGGTCTCCATGGATCAGCCAGGCTCTGTTGCGGCCGCAGGACAGACTCAAACTGTTCGAGGTGCACCCTACAGACGCAAGGGTGTTGCAGCGTCAAGTGGAAGAACTCGACAAAGCTCGGCAAATCGAGGTGCTGCGCCGTAGCGGATTCGACGGCTTGCGTGCTCTGCTGCCACCGCCAAGCCGACGTGCCGCCGTCCTCATCGATCCGAGCTACGAAATCAAAACCGACTATGCCGCAGTGCTGGATTGCCTTGAAGACGCCATCCGACGCTTCCCAACAGGCAACTACGCCGTGTGGTACCCGGTCATTGGTCGCCCGGAAGCACACGCACTGGCGCGCAAACTCAAAGCCCTAGGGACACGGCTGCAACGGGCCTGGCTGCAAGCCGAACTGAATGTGGGCCTGCAACCCGACAGCAGCACCGCGGCCCGGGTGGCTCAGGGCCGTACTCACGGCAGCCTGCGCGCCAGCGGCATGTTCGTGCTCAACCCCCCCTACACCCTGGCCACGCAACTGCGCGATGCCCTGCCTTGGGTCATGGACGTGCTGCGCGAGCCTCGCGGCGCGACGTGGCGCGTCGTGACCCAGGAGGGCTAGGCGCTGTCACGAGTTGGCCATGCGCCTACGGCATGCTTCCGTCATGACTCCTCAACGCCAGCCCCCTACTGACATCGTCCGGCGCCAGTGGCTCGCCTGGGCGGCGGCATTGCCCCTGCTGCCAGCCTGCATCAGCCCCGCCCACATGCCGACAGACGAGGCGTCCGCGCATCCGGGCGCAGACCTCAATGATTCTGCCTGGGCACGGGCCCATCGCCTCCCAGGCATTTCAAGCCGCTGGCAGCACCGCACCTTCCCGAACCGCCAACCTGTGCGCTACGAACCGGTGGCCGACTGGCACGGACGGCCCGCCCTCAGAGCAACGGCGCAACGCGCCAACAGCCTGGTCCATCTGCCTTTGCGCCACCCCATAAGCCCCCGGACCCATTGGGCCTTCAGTTGGTGGGCGTCGTCGCTGAACCCACAGACCGACATCACCGACCCTTCACGCAATGACGTCACACTGCGCTGGACACTCACTTTCGACGGCGACCGTGCCGCGTTCAGCCGCCGCGATCACATGCTTTCCGAGCTGGCCTTGCTCATGACCGGCGAACCCTTACCGCATGCCACGCTGATGTATGTGTGGGACCCTGTCCACCCGGTAGGCTCGATACTGCCCCACCCTCACACCGAACGCATACGCCATCTGGTGGTGCAGAGCGGCACAGAGGGTCTTCAGCAATGGCAGTACCACGAACGGGATCTGTATTCGGATTTTGAAGCCGCGTTTGGCGAATCGCCCGGCGCACTGCTGGGCATCGGTGCTTTCACCAATTCCAACAACACCGGCCACCCCACGCAAGCATGGTATGGACCGGTGGCGCTGACCTGAGCCTCACAACCCCAGCCGCTCGCACAGCGCCAGGGTTGGGCCGCTTTGGTTCATGGTGTAGAAATGCAGGCCGGGCACGCCAGCGCAGCGCAGTTGATCGCACAGGTCGGTCACCACATCCAGGCCAAAGGCTTGGATGCTGGCGGTGTCGTCGCCGAAGGACTGTAGGCGCAGGCGGATCCACCGCGGCACTTCGGCGCCACAGGCGTCTGAGAAGCGCAGCAACTGCGACGCATTGGTGATGGGCATGATGCCCGGCACGATGGGCACGTCCACCCCGAGTTTGTGGGCGTCGTCCACAAAGCGGAAATAGGCGTCGCTGTTGAAGAAATACTGGGTGATGGCAGAGTCGGCCCCGGCTTTGACCTTGGTGGCGAAGGCTTGCAGGTCGGCCTGGGGCGAGCGAGCCTGCGGGTGCACCTCGGGGTAAGCGGCCACCTCGATGTGAAAAGCATCCCCCATTTCAGCGCGGATGAAGGCCACCAGATCGCTGGCGTACTGAAATTCGCCCCCCAGGCCATAGCCACTGGGCAAGTCGCCCCGCAAGGCCACCAGGCGGCGCACCCCCATGGCTTGCAGCTGCTGCAGCTGCTCGCGCACCCGGTCTCGGGTGGCGCCGATACAGGAAAAGTGGGACGCCGCCGCCACCCCCTCGGCCAGGATATCGGCCACGGTGGCAAAGGTGCCCTCTTGGGTGGAGCCGCCCGCGCCGTAGGTGACGGAGCAAAACTGTGGGCGCTTGGCGTACAGCTGTTGCCGCACGTGGCGCAACTTCTGCGCGCCTTCTGCCGTCTTGGGTGGAAAGAATTCGAAGCTCAGGGGCAAGCCCATACGAAAAACTCCCGGTTCCCATCACCGCCGGTGATGGGGCTTTCAAAATAATCGCGCAAGGTCAACCCGTGATCGGCGCAGGCTTGGTGAATGCGTTGCGCCACCAGGGGGTAGCACGCTTCGTCCCGAACCAGGCCGCCTTTGCCGATGAACTGGGGCTGCAGCTCGAACTGGGGCTTGACCAGCATCAGCAGATCGCCATCCGGCTGGAGCAGGGGCAGCAGCGCGGGCCACACCAGGGTTTGCGAGATGAAGGACAAATCGCCCACCACCAGATCGAAAGGCCCGCCAGCCGATGGCCCCGCGCCGGCGTGCAAGCGCTGCGCTGACAGTTCGCGGGCATTGCATTTTTCGATGGCGATGACCCGAGGATCGGACCGAAGGCGTGGGTGCAATTGCCCTTGCCCGACATCCACCCCCACGACCCGCGCCGCTCCGTGCTGCAGCAGGCAATCGGTGAAGCCCCCCGTGCTCTGCCCCACGTCCAGGCAGACTTTGCCCGCCACGGCCAGCCCCGTGCGGCGCAAAGCACCTTCGAGCTTGAGCCCGCCGCGCGAGACGTACTGCAGTTGCGCCTCATCGGCCAGCCACAGCTCGGCGTCTGCGGGCAGTTCCTCGCCGTTTTTGGCCACCGGCTGCCAAGCGGCCTCCACGCTGGGGCGGCGCCAGCGCACGCCCGAAGCAATCAGCCGCTGGGCTTGCGAGCGCGACGTGGCCAAGCCCCGCTGCACCAGCAGTTGGTCGGCACGCGAGGTCGGCACGGTCAGTAACGGTAGGTGTCGGGCTTGAAAGGGCCGTGCTTGGGCACGCCGATGTAGGCGGCTTGCTCATCGGTCAGCTCGGTCAGCTTGGCGCCAAGTTTCTTGAGCTGCAACCGGGCCACTTTCTCGTCGAGATGCTTGGGCAACACGTACACCTTGCCCACGTCGTAGCCATCTGGGTGGGTGAACAGTTCGATCTGCGCGATCGTCTGGTTGGCAAAGGAACTGCTCATGACGTAGCTGGGGTGGCCGGTGGCGCAGCCCAGGTTGACCAGCCGCCCCTTGGCCAGCAGGATGATGCGCTTGCCATCGGGGAAGATGACATGGTCCACTTGGGGCTTGATTTCTTCCCAGCGGCAGCGGGCTTCCAGCGCGGCCACGTCGATTTCGTTGTCGAAGTGGCCGATGTTGCACACGATGGCCTGGTCTTTCATCCGGGCCATGTGCTCGTAGGTGATGACGCTCTTGTTGCCGGTGGCCGTCACGAAGATGTCGGCCTGGCTGCACGCCTCGTCCATGGTGACCACGCGGTAGCCTTCCATGGCGGCTTGCAGGGCGCAGATGGGGTCGATTTCGGTCACCCACACTTGGGCCGACAGCGCCCGCAGCGCCTGGGCGCTGCCCTTGCCCACGTCGCCATAGCCGCAGACCACGGCGATTTTGCCGGCGATCATCACATCGGTGGCGCGCTTGATGCCATCGACCAGCGACTCGCGGCAACCATACAGGTTGTCGAATTTGCTCTTGGTCACCGAGTCGTTCACATTGATGGCACGGAACATCAACGTGCCCTTGGCCGACATTTCTTTGAGACGGTGCACGCCGGTGGTGGTTTCTTCGGTCACGCCGATGATCTGCGCCGCCTTGCGGCTATACCAGGTCGGATCCTGGGCCAACTTGGCGCGAATGGCGGCAAACAGGATGCGCTCTTCCTCGCTGCCGGGCTTGTCCAACACTTCCGGACGGCGCTCGGCCTCTTTGCCCAAGTGCATCAGGAGGGTGGCATCGCCGCCGTCGTCCAGAATCATGTTGGGGCCCTCGTCCGGGCTGCCCGCTGGGCCGAACTCGAAAATGCGGTGGGTGTAGTCCCAGTATTGCTCCAGCGTCTCGCCTTTGATGGCGAAGACCGGCGTTCCCTTGGCAGCGATGGCCGCAGCGGCATGGTCCTGGGTAGAAAAAATGTTGCAAGACGCCCAACGCACCTGGGCCCCGAGGGCTTGCAGCGTCTCGATGAGCACGGCGGTCTGGATGGTCATGTGGAGGCTGCCGGCAATGCGCGCGCCCTTGAGCGGCTGCTTGGCGGCGAACTCCTCCCGAATGGCCATCAGACCAGGCATTTCCGTCTCGGCGATCTGGATTTCTTTACGGCCCCAGTCGGCCAGACCGATGTCGGCAATGACGGCATCGGCGATCAAAGGGTGTTTCAATGGTGCATTCATGGTGGCTCCAGCAGCGAAAGGGAAGAACCCGGGTCTGCGGAAGCACAGCTCACCACACGACCCGTGGGCGAGCGTCGTTGCGGCAAGGATGCCACCCACCAACGGTGGGGCCATCTGCTGCCGAGCCTCGCCCTGCGCAGCCGCTGCGCACCATCGCACACGATGAGGCCAACGACCAGGGCTGCAACGCTCCTCGGCAGCCTCGCCATTATAGGAAACGCCAGAGACCTTTGGGGGACTTCCTATAATCGTCTGTCGCTCCGTGGCTTGCTGCCGCCCCGTCTTGCTTGTTTTGCCGCCCCATCTTGAACGCCACCGCTTCCGCCCCTTCTGCCCTCTCCCTCGTGGCCGCCGACATGCGCTTGGTGGACGAGGTGATTCAACGCAGCCTCGACAGCGAAGTGCCGCTGGTTGGCCAGGTGGCGCAGTACATCATAGGCGCAGGCGGCAAGCGTGTGCGGCCTGCACTCTTGCTCATGGTCTGCGGCGCCTTGGGTTGCCAAGACCCGCGCCGGCACAGCCTGGCGGCGGTGGTGGAATTCATCCACACCGCCACCTTGCTGCATGACGACGTGGTGGACGAATCCACCCTGCGCCGGGGCCGTCACACGGCCAACCAGGTATTTGGCAACGCCGCCAGCGTGTTGGTTGGCGATTTCCTCTACTCCCGCGCCTTTCAGATGATGGTGCAGGCCGGGGAAATGCGCATCATGGAGGTGCTGGCCGACGCCACCAATGTGATTGCCGAAGGCGAAGTGCTGCAACTGATGAACATGCACGACGCCAGCCTGGATGAAGCGGCGTATCTGCGTGTCATCCGCGCCAAAACGGCCAAACTCTTTGAAGCCAGCGCCCGGCTGGCGGCCATTCTGGCCCAGGCCGACCCCGCCCTCGAAACCCGCTGCGCCGAATACGGCCAAGCCCTGGGCGCGGCCTTTCAGGTGGTGGACGATGTGCTGGACTACGAAGGCGACGCGGCCGAACTGGGCAAAAACCTCGGCGATGACCTGCGCGAAGGCAAAGTCACCCTGCCCCTGATCTGCACGCTGCGCCGCTGCACCGAGGCGCAAGCCCGCCTGATCCGCCAAGCCATCGAGACCGGCAACACCGACCAAGCCTCAGACATCCTGGACATCGTGCGCCACAGCGGCGGCCTGCAAGACGCCAAACGCGCCGCCCAGGCCGAAGCACAACGCGCCATCGACGCAGCACGCGCCCTGCCCCGCAACGAGTGGTCCGAAGGTTTGCTACAATTAGCGGCTGTGCTTTTGGAGCGCCGCTCCTGAAAAGCCATCACAACGGGGTGTAGCTTAGCCTGGTAGAGCGCTACGTTCGGGACGTAGAGGCCGGAGGTTCGAATCCTCTCACCCCGACCAGGATTTACGGAACATCAACGGTAACTTCCCCGAATAAGTCGGCCGTGCGGAAAGTAGAAGTTTCCGCAGACGAGTTTCTGCACAAAGAAACCAAGGTTTACCAACTGACCTGTTCCCTACCTACCACCCAAAAAACCGCTCGATCTCCTCCCGCTGCCTCCACGCATCTTCACGGCCCAGCGCCGTGAGCTCGCGGGTGTAAGCAGCCTCGAACAGGAGGTAGCTCAGCAGGGCACTGTCTTGCCGGGGCTCGCCCCGGCTTCTGGGGCCCAGCACTTGCAGCAGTTGCCTGACCGTGGCCGGCAGGGCGTCGGCGTGGCGGGCGGCGATCTCGTCGAGCCGCTGCGACGGCGCAATCAGCAGCAGCTCGATGGGGCGCAGCCGGGTTTGGCATTGCAATTCGGGCGGCATCAGGCTGAGCGTGTGGTTGATGCGGCGCAGCCGCTCCACGTCCACCGCCAGGGTATCCAGAAAGATGCTGGACAGGGCATGGCCCGCGATCTGGGCCAGCGAGGGGTATTCGGGATGGTCTTGCCGGGGCGGCGGGGGTTCGGCCATGCGCCCGGCCCCGATGACCAGGATGCGGCTGGCCCCCAGATGTATGGCCGGTGAGATGGGCGCGGTCTGCCGCATGGAGCCGTCGCCGAAATAGGCCAGCCCGTGCGGCCCTTGCAAGGCCACCGCCGGAAAGAGGAAGGGAATGGCGGCGCTGGCCAGCAGGTGGTCGATGGTGATGTCGCCATGCATGGCCAGCCGCTGGTTGCGCACCCAGGGTTCGGCCTCGTGGCCGCTCTGGTAGAAGGTGACGTGCTCGCCGCTGGCGTAGTTGGAGGCCGTCACGGCCAGGGCGCGCAGGTGGCCCTCCTCCAGATTGCGCGGCAGGCGCTCCCACTCCATCTGCTCGGCCAGCAGGCGGCGCAGCGGTTCGTTGTCGAGCAGCGAGCGTGGGCGCAGCCGGCGGTTCATGAACAGCCAGCCCAGCCCCAGCAGCGACAGCCATCGCGCCCCGGATCGCAACATGTCGGTCCAGTCGGCCCGGTACACCTGCTGCGCATGGAAGTTCTCCCACACGGCCACGAGGCGCCGCACGGTGTCGTCAAACGCATGGGCGCCGCAGGCCAGCGCGGCGGCATTGATGGCGCCGGCCGAGGTGCCGCATATCACCGGAAACGGATTGCCTTCATCGACGCGACATTCGCGGCGAATTTGGGCAATGGCATCGAGCACGCCCACCTGGTACGCTGCCCGCGCACCGCCTCCGCTCAGTATCAGCCCCACCGTCTCCGTCATGGAGCCATGATAGTCAGGGCCAGCCGCCGCTTCAATCCTTGGTCTTGCAGGTGCTGATACCAAACGGCAGATAAGCCGGGCACCAGCCAATGGCGGCCGTGACGATCGGCACGATGCCGATGTAACCCCAAGCCCCCACCGTGCCGGTGGCCGCCAGCCCAATCAGCAGCAGCCCCACCACCACCCGCGCGATGCGATCCCATCCACCCACATTTGGCTTCATACGGCACTCCTTTCGGTTCGCAGGCCCCTAGCGGCCTGTGGTGATGCCAATGTTATGCCAAAGCCGGCCACGCGCAAGGTTTCACGGATTTTTCACACAGCCCCCCTATCGTTGCCGGCGCAAGACTTCGACTTGTGCAACCGAGGAACCTTCGATGAACCCCATCCCCTCTCAACTCGTGATCGACAACGGCGCCGGCGACGAGCCTTTGGGCAACCACAGCCCGAACCGCCACTTCGACGACGTGCTTCAGGCCCACCTGAGCCGGCGCAACGCCCTCAAGGGCACGCTGGGCGCTTCCATTGCCGCGCTGTTTGGCGGCGTGGGCCTGGCCGGCTGCGCCACCCCTGGCACGGGCGCTGGCGGCCAGGGGCCGCTGATCGGCTTCAAGGCCGTGCCCGTGAGCAATGCCGACACGGTGCTGGTGCCGCCGGGCTACAAGGTGCAGACCTTCGTGCCCTGGGGCACGCCGATCACCGGCAACATGCCGGCCTTCGATCCGCTGAAAAACACCGGCGCCGATCAAGCCCAGCAGGTGGGCATGCACCACGACGGCATGCACTTCTTCCCCATCGAAGGCAAGGACCCGTACCAGGGCAGCTCCACCGAGGGCCTGCTGGTGATGAACCACGAATACGTGGAGCCGCGCTTTCTGCATGCATCGGCCGTGGGGCAAAAACTCAACAGCGATGCCGTGCCCGCCCTCGTCAATGGCAAGCGCCCCGCCGACGAGTGCCTCAAAGAGCTCAACGCCCACGGCGTTTCGGTCATCCACATCCGCCGCGAGGCCAACGGCCAGTGGGGCGTGGTGGCACCCAGCCGCTACAACCGCCGCATCACCGGCCTGACGCCGATGGAGATCAGCGGCCCCGTGCGCGGCACCGATTTCGTCAAGACGAAATACAGCCCCGACGGCACCCGCACCCGCGGCACGCTCAACAACTGCGCCCATGGCGTCACGCCGTGGAATACCTACATGATGGCCGAGGAAAACTGGGCCGGCTATTTCATCAACAAGGTCGGCGCCAACGGCCGCACCCGCGAGCAGTCGCGCTATGGCGTGCGCCACAACGACAGCCGCCCGCCCACCTCCCGCTACGGCTGGGAACTGGCCGACAGCGGGGCCGAGGAATACGCCCGCTTCGACGTCTCGGCCAAGGGCGCCAATCCCACCCAGGACTACCGCAACGAGGCCAACGGCTTTGGCTGGATGGTGGAATTCGACCCGTTCGACCCCAACAGCACCCCGGTCAAGCGCACCGCCCTGGGCCGCTTCGCGCACGAAGGCATCATCTTCCAGCCCGCCGTCGAAGGCAAGCCGGTGGTGTGCTATTCGGGTGACGACGCGCGCGACGAGTACATCTACAAATTCGTCTCCAAAGGCGTGTACCGCAAGGCCGCGGGCAAGGCCAACAGCGCCCTGCTCGACGAAGGCACCCTCTACGTGGCCAAGTTCAACGACGACGGCACCGGCGAGTGGCTGCCGCTGGTCTTCGGCCAGGGCCCGCTGACGCCCTTCCGCTTCAACAGCCAGGCCGACGTGCTGGTCAACACCCGTCTGGCCGCCGACACCGTGGGCGCCACCAAGATGGACCGCCCGGAATGGGGCGCCATCGACCCCAAGACCGGACAGGTGTACTTCACGCTGACCAACAACAGCGACCGCACCCGCGCCGACAAGGCCAACCCGCGCGAGAAGAACCGCTGGGGCCACATCATCCGCTGGAGCGAAGCCGGCAACGACCCCACCGCCACCAAATTCCAGTGGGACATCTTCCTGCTCTCCGGCCCGGAAAACGACTCCCAGTTCGCCGGCAAGCCGCTCAACGCAGACCAGATCCACAACAGCCCCGACGGCTTGTGGTTCGACAAGGACGGCCGCCTCTGGATCCAGACCGACATCAGCGAAAGCGCCATGAACAAGGGCGACTATGCCCAGTTCGGCAACAACCAGATGCTGTGCGCCGACCCGCGCACCCAGACGCTGCGGCGCTTCCTCGTCGGCCCGCTGGGTCAGGAGATCACCGGCGTGGTCACCACCCCGGACGGCAAGACGATGTTCGTCAACGTCCAGCATCCGGGGGCCACCACCAGCGCCGACGACTTCGCCGCCGGCAAGCTCACTGGCACCTGGCCCAACCAGGGCCGCTACCCGCGCTCGGCCACCTTGGTCATCACCAAGGAAGACGGCGGGGTCATCGGCACCTGAGACCCACCCATCACGGTTCGGGAAAGCGCGCGGGCCCGACCCGCGCTTGTGGCCGCCAACGCCCTCGGGCGTTGGCGGTTTTTTTATCGGCGCGGCCTTGAAATCCGCCCGAGCCACCCTTATGATTAGCACTCGTTGACGGCGAGTGCTAACAATGCCCCGCCGTCACGTTCTGTCCAACCAACGTTGTGTTCTACACAGGAGAACTCATGAAACTTCGTCCTCTCGCCGATCGCGTGATCGTCAAGCGTCTGGAAAACGAAACCAAAACCGCTTCGGGCATCGTGATTCCCGACAACGCCGCCGAGAAGCCTGACCAGGGTGAAGTGCTGGCCGTGGGCCCCGGCAAAGCCAATGACAAAGGCGAAGTCAAGCCCCTGAGCGTGAAAGTGGGCGACCGCGTGCTGTTTGGCAAGTACAGCGGCCAGACCGTCAAGGTCGATGGCGAGGAACTGCTCGTCATGAAAGAAGACGACCTGTTCGCCGTCGTTGAAAAGTGATCGCAACGCGATCACTTTCGTCGCAGGCCAACTTGGCGCAGCCACGTTCAGGGCCACCGGCCCGGCCGAAGACAAAAGTGGGTCGCGCACCAAACCCTTGAAACCGAATTTGGAGATTTGAAATGGCAGCAAAAGACGTAGTGTTCGGCGGCGAAGCCCGCGCCCGCATGGTCGAAGGTGTCAACATCCTGGCCAACGCCGTCAAAGTGACCTTGGGCCCCAAAGGCCGCAACGTGGTGCTGGAGCGCTCCTTTGGCGCCCCCACCGTGACCAAGGACGGTGTGTCCGTGGCCAAGGAAATCGAGCTCAAAGACAAGCTCATGAACATGGGCGCCCAGATGGTCAAGGAAGTCGCTTCCAAGACCTCTGACAACGCTGGCGACGGCACCACCACCGCCACCGTGCTGGCCCAGGCCATCGTGCGCGAAGGCATGAAGTACGTGGCCGCTGGCATGAACCCGATGGACCTGAAGCGCGGCATCGACAAGGCCGTGGACGCCCTGATCGCCGAGCTGAAGAAGGCTTCCAAGCCCACCACCACCAGCAAGGAAATCGCTCAGGTGGGCTCCATCTCCGCCAACAGCGACGCTTCCATCGGCCAGATCATCGCCGACGCCATGGACAAGGTGGGCAAGGAAGGCGTGATCACCGTCGAAGACGGCAAGAGCCTGCAAAACGAGCTGGATGTCGTGGAAGGCATGCAGTTCGACCGCGGCTACCTGAGCCCCTACTTCATCAACAACCCCGACAAGCAGGCCGCCATCCTGGAGAACCCCTTCGTCCTGCTGTTTGACAAGAAGATCAGCAACATCCGCGACCTGCTGCCCACCCTGGAGCAAGTGGCCAAGGCTGGCCGCCCGCTGCTGATCATCGCCGAGGACGTGGAAGGCGAAGCCCTGGCCACGCTGGTGGTCAACACCATCCGCGGCATTCTGAAGGTCTGCGCCGTCAAGGCCCCGGGCTTTGGCGACCGCCGCAAGGCCATGCTGGAGGACATCGCCATCCTGACCGGTGGCAAGGTGATCGCCGAGGAAGTGGGCCTGACACTGGAAAAAGTGACGCTGGCCGATCTGGGCCAGGCCAAGCGCGTGGAAGTGGCCAAGGAAAACACCACCATCATCGACGGTGCTGGCAAGGCCGAGGACATCGAAGCCCGCGTCAAGCAAATCCGCGTGCAGATCGAGGAAGCCACCAGCGACTACGACCGTGAGAAGCTGCAAGAGCGCGTGGCCAAGCTGGCCGGCGGCGTGGCCGTGATCAAGGTGGGGGCCGCCACCGAAGTGGAAATGAAAGAGAAGAAGGCCCGCGTGGAAGACGCGCTGCACGCCACCCGCGCTGCCGTGGAAGAAGGCATCGTGGCCGGCGGTGGCGTGGCGCTGCTGCGTGCCCGTCAGGCCGTCGGTGAGATCAAGGGTGACAACGCCGACCAGGACGCCGGCATCAAGCTGGTGATGAAGGCCATCGAGGCCCCGCTGCGCGAGATCGTGGCCAACGCCGGTGGCGAGCCCTCGGTCGTGATCAACAAGGTGCTCGAAGGCAAGGGCAACTTCGGCTTCAACGCCGCCAACGACACCTATGGCGACATGATCGAGATGGGCATCCTGGACCCGACCAAGGTGACCCGCACGGCGCTGCAGAACGCCGCTTCCGTCGCGTCGCTGATGCTGACCACCGAGTGCATGGTGGCCGAGGCGCCGAAGGAAGAAACCCCCGCCCCGGCCGCTGGCGGCATGGGTGGCATGGGCATGGACATGTAATGCCCAAGCGCTAGACGCGCTGAGCCTGCATCGCAGGCCAACGACCGCCGGGTTCACCGCCCGGCGGTTTTTTTATGGGTTCAACGGCCGTTGCTCAACGCCAGGAATTCGCGCTCGAAGCCCTGGAGGCGTTGCACGGCGCGCTCGCGTTGGGCCGCCGTGGTGCGGTTGTGCAACTCGGCCAGTTGGACACACGCGGCCAGCGTTTGTTGCTCGCTGGCACGGCGTTCGGCTTCGGTGGGCGGCACCAAGACACGGTTCCAGCCGGCTTGCACCTCGCGAACGGGGTCGGCGCCGGCGCGGATGCGCTCCACGGTGGCCACGGTTTCGGCATGGCGGCGCTGGCGCTGGGCCAGGGCGTGTTCGCCGTCGAAAGGGTTGTCGGCCAGGCGCTGGGCCAGCCAGGCACGCTGGTCATCATCGAGCCGCCCGTACAACATCTCGGCGCGATCGATGGCCCGCTTCAGGCGCTGGGGCGAGACCTGCCCAGGTGGATCGATGAAGTCTTGGGCGAAGCGGGCGTCTTGCCGGCGCTGGTGGCGGTTCCAGCGGTCGATCTGGGCGTCGCTGAGGCTGGGCGCCAATGCAGCCATCACGGGCAGGAGGCGCTCGGCGGCTTGCAACCCCCACTCGCGCACCTGCTCGAAGGCCTGGCACACCTGATCCGCGGTGAGATCGTCCCGGGCCAGGGTTTGCCATTGGCGCAGCGCGGCGGCATAGCGCGGCAGGTGCGCTTGGCGGTGCCAGTCGTGCCAGTCGGCCAGGGCGGGCCGCACCACGGCGGACTGGGTGTCGGTGAGGCCCAGCATCGCATCGAGCCGCCAGAGCATCCAGGTCGGCAGGCGGTTGTAAGTCACGGAGACCAGACTGCATCCGGTCAACAGCGTGACCAGCATGAGCGCGAGCCCTCCTTGAGCGAGACGGCGGGACAGTCGCATGACAGGCGTCGAAGTCAACACACGCCTTGGATGCTACGGAAGGTCTGCAAAACCTTCCTGCCAGACTGCCGGGATGGGACAATAGCGACATGAAGCAGATGAGTCTGGAGGCGCCGATGTATACGGGCTTTG